>WGMM01000053.1 GCA_016125085.1 bacterium | reverse complement strand
TGGGTTGCTCGGGTCGTAACCGATTCCGACAATTTCGCCTGCATCATTGATGTCGCCGGCTGTTTCCAGCCAAAAGTTCGATGCCCCATCGACGAGCGTATTGAGCAATATCGCCTCGGTCGTGGCCGATTGATAAAACGTGGCTCCGAGTACACCACCGGGTAATGTAGCATACCCTACAAGATTTCCAGAGGAATTTAAGCCGTAAACTGTTTGCTTTGCACTATCGAGTCCTGACAAGTTGACATACGTCTTCGTGCCGGTTGTGGTATCGAAGATATAACCGCCCAATCCATCCCCGATACCACGGTCATCAGCAAGAATCTGCCCGACCGCATTAATCTGGAGTACCGAAGTAATAGAAGAATTGACATTGGCCAATAGATTCACATCACTGCCGTCCCTTTTGAATGTATATCCAATGAGATTCCCACTTCCTTGATATACTCGCGAGAACGTATAATCCCCACGACGCCAATACTCTTTATTGGAAGGATTTGTGAATTTATCGACTGTTCCGTCAGGGAAAATGATTGGCGATTTATCGAGATACTCCTTGGCCGGCCCCAGATCCTCGAGCCGATAACGAGGCAGCATCGAATCGGCCTGGGCTTCGGGGGAAGCCAACGCGGCGAACAGGCTCAGGGCCAGCAGGCCGAGGGTTCGGGTCATCGATCGATTGGTCTTCATGACCGGTATCTCCTGTGGGTATGGCATTCGCCTGACCCCTTTTTCGGGTCGAGTCAGAAGGTGCGATTCTTCTTGCCCGCTATGGAAGTTGAGAATTTCTTGCGACCCGCCCAAATCCCGCAAGCCGCGAAAATCAGCCAGGTCGAAGGCTCGGGAACAGGAGTGATGGGAACGAGCTTGTATGCCCGTCCACCAGCCCATGGGTTGCTCGGGTCGTAACCGATTCCGACAATTTCGCCTGCATCATTGATGTCGCCGGCTGTTTCCAGCCAAAAGTTCGATGCCCCATCGACGAGCGTGTTCAGCAAAATTGCCTCGGTCGTGGCCGATTGATAAAACGTGGCTCCGAGTACACCACCAGGTAATGTAGCATACCCTACGAGATTCCCCTCTGAATTCAACCCCAAGACTCGCTGACTGACTCCGTCTAGTCCGGATAGATTGACGAAAGTCTTTGTACTTGTTGTTGTATCAAATACGTACTCTCTTGCAATATCAGTTGAAGTTTGTCTATTGTAAGCTAGGTATTGCCCTTTTGCGTTAAAGTCAAGAAACCGAATGTCATCTGGATTGACCCCAGACATCAAATTCACGTCGCTTCCATCTCGTTTTAGAACATGTTCGATAGGATGCCCTCCAACGGATATATTCAAATATGTATACTCGCCGTGACGCAAATATTCTTTTCCGGAAGGGTTCGAATATTTGTCGACGCTCCCGTCTTCAAACAATATCGGCGAAGCACCGAGATATTCTTCGGCCGGCCCCAGATCCTCAAGCCGATAACGTGGCAGCATCGAATCGGCCAGGGCTTCGGTGGCAGTCAAGGCTGCGAACAGACCCAGTGCCAGCAGGCCGAGGGTTCGGGTCATCGGTCGGTTGGTCTTCATGACCGGTTTCTCCTGAGGGTAGTGCACGGCATTTCCGGAATCTCCAGCGGAAACCACGAAGCCCAATCGCGGGCCGAACTACGAATGACAACCGTACGGAACCCCGGCTTTTCGCCGGAATGAACCATTCGTTTCCGAACCGACAAGCGAACAGGGAAGCTCAGGAAAGACGCTCTCGGCCCAATTCCGTCTCGGGCCTCTGGTGCAGGTACAAACTACCAGTTTCATTGTTCCCGTCAACGCCGTTTGTAACTGGTATTACCGCACACGCCCCTAAAGCAAAGCAGCACAAGAAACTCCCCTCCTTTCCAAGGAGGGGTGCCCGAAGGGCGGGGTGGTTTCTTCGCATGCGGAGAACCACCCTCGCACGCAGAACCCCCTCCCCGCTGCGCGGTACTCCCCCTTTGCAGGGGGAGAGCTTATGTTTTTGCTGCGCATTACTTTGTATTCGCGAAGGGGCATGACTCACCTCCTTTTGAAGGAGGGGTGCCCGAAGGGCGGGGTGGTTTCTCCGCCTTAGGAGTATCACCCACGCACGCAGCAACCCCCTCCCCGCTTCGCGGTACTCCCCCTTGTCAGGGGGAGAGCTTATGTTTTGCCACGCATTACCTTAACTCCGCGCAGCGTTCATGACTCCCCTCCTTTTCAAGGAGGGGTGGCCGAAGGCCGGGGTGGTTGATGCGCATGACAAGCAAACTTGAGATTCGACTTTCACCGACGTCAGCGTAAAGGCACTGCTACTTGATTGATCGAACGGATCGACGGATATCGAACATGGATAGTTCCCTAAACCATCAGGAAGAACTTGATCAAGCTTCCTCACAAGGCCTTGATTGTGATGCAGTCCATCCGAATTGCATTCGTATGGCATTCAAAACACCTTCCGTGGCTTCGAAAATCAGCTTGTTTTCGAATCTCAAAACCTTGATGCCTAATTGATTGATGAACAGGTCTCTTTCACGGTCTCGCAGAACGGCTGTTTCGGAATTGTGGACCTGCCCGTCAAGCTCGACCGCAAGCCTTTCTTCCGCGCAATAAAAATCAAGCACGTAATGTCCAATGCTATGTTACCTTCTGAATTTCCTTCCATCGAGTCGAGAACCTTTCAACAAGGTCCATAGCTTCGCTTCTGCGGGTGTAAGATGGTTTCGTAATTTTTTGCGAATCGGGGCCAATTCCGGCAAATTGTTGATCCGAACTTTCTTTTGATTTTTAACATTTCGCCCCGTCTCCGACTCTCGTATCGAATCGTGATCTCTCACTGGCAGGGTTCCTATCTATCGGGCTTTATTGTCAGAGATTGTTGGGTCTTTGTGTCGAATGGTTGATGTTTTATACAAGTCTATACGAACTGTTCCCGGCGAGGCAGTCCTTGATCTCCCAGCAACCCCCTCCCCGCTGCGCGGTACTCCCCCTTGTCAGGGGGAGAGCTTATGTTTCTGCCACGCAATAACTTAAGCCCGCGAAGCGAAATTGACTCCCCTCCTTTTGAAGGAGGGGTGGCCGCAGGCCGGGGTGGTTTCTTCGCATGCGGGGTATTACCGAGGCACGCAGCACCCCCTCCCCGCTTCGCGGTACTCCCCCTTGTCAGGGGGAGAGCTTATGTTTCTGCCACGCAATAACTTAAGCCCGCGAAGCGAAATTGACTCCCCTCCTTTTGAAGGAGGGGTGGCCGAAGGCCGGGGTGGTTGATGCACGTCTCGAGTTGCGCCAACGCTCGGAAAGATAACGAATAAGGAGGGGCCTCCCTGCCCCCGGTTTTCGGTCCTGAATTCGGCAAAATCTCAGCGGGGAACGCCGCCCGGGCCGGGCGGGCGCTGGGGTGTGGGGCGATAGAAGCGGGCCTGGGTGGAAAACGTCAGGTCGCCGCGGCCGTTGTAATAGAGAACCCAGCGACGGGCGTTGGCGTTCGGGTCGCGGACGTTCAGGTCCTGATCGCTGAAGAGGAAGTAGCGGGTGTCGTTGATCGGGGCGTCGACACGGCAGGAATAGACGAAGCCGTGGATGCCCCGTTCGGTGTATTCGCCGACGTAATCGAGCCGGGCGAAGTAGAAATCGACGGAGCCCCCGCCTGGCCCGAACGATTTCGGTGCGGCGAGCATGAACATGCCGGTCGCCGTGTTCCATGAAATCTGGAACGAGCCGTATTCGTGCACGTAGCCGAAACTCGGCCTGGCCGTCGGGGCGAAGAGCTCCACGGGCAGCCGGCGTGCGGCGGCCCGGCCTTCGAATTCGCCCTTCACCTCGATTTCGCCACCGGCAGGTGCCGCGCCGCGAGCGGCACCCGGGGCCCCCTGGGCAGCGGCTGCGCCGAAGGGCGATTCGCCCTTGCGGATTTTCTGCAGGTCGAGCTTGCTGCCGCCCGGGGCGGGCGTGCCGGGCGGGACGCCGGTTTTCGGCAGGTCGTTCGGCAGTTGGGCCTGGGCTTCTGCGAGCCAAAGAAGGGAAGCAGCGGTCAGAATGCCGCGCAGGGTTGTCGTTCGAGGTCGAATCATGGCGGTCTCAGGTCGGACGAATCTGCCGAACGGCAGGCGACTGGCTTTCGAAAAGATAATCGGTGAGCGAATCGGATTCAACTCCTGAACAGGCGGTTCCGCAGGGATGGGCGATCCCCGCGAGTTCCGGGGATCTCTTGCGAGGGGTTGGAGAACTCGCGGGAATCGGTCCATCAGCGGCACATGGATTCCTCGATCTGGAGATCCACGTCGATCATGCCCGGAACGCCACTCCTGTTTGTTGTGGGGTGACGAAGTCAGAATAAGCGTTCCCTGGCAGAGACCGACCTGGCTTCCCGAAAGGAAAACCATATGCCTCTATAGACATGAGGCGCCAGAGGCCGCGAACCTTACACGAATTCGAAAGAAATTTCCGAGCGATTCGCAAGTCTTTGTTGCACAGAGGTATCTGCGGGAATTTCAGCGGAAAGCTCTAAGGTCTATTGCCGGTTCTTCGGTCAAAAGCGGCTTCAAGTTCGGCGACGTGCCGGTCGAACTCGGCGGCGAGCGGATCCGTGCCTTTTTCATGAAGGCGGATTGCGATGTGGTAAGCAAGTTCTCGTCTGACGCTGATCAGGATCGGGGGAACTTTCGGGTCGGCGGCATCGATGGGCCATTCGACCCAGCAGCGTTTCAGGACGCGCAGGGCCTCGTCCATTTTGCCGGCGTTCGCGTAGGCATTGGCGAGCCCCTCGGCCGCATTGATCGGATGAAACCGGATATTTACGGGGGCACCTGGTTTCGATTCCGCACGATGGACCGCGTCTTCGAGTTGGGCGTAGAGGGCTTCCGCCCGAGCGAAATTTCCGTCCCTGGCGTGAGCCACGGTTCCCGTATTGAGAACCTGGGCCATGACCGAGGGGGATTCGTCAGAATGGTCCGTGGCATTGAGAAACTCGTCGGTCAGAGCGACGAGTTCTTTCCGGAATTGCTTTCGGAGGGCTTCGAAGGCTTCGTTTTCCGGCTTTTCGTTTGCATACGATTCGAGAATGAGCGCAAGCCGATGGATGGCGGTCGTGCCATTATGGAATTGGCGCTGGGCAAGCTCGCGGCGTTTCTCGGCCGAGATCCTGGCCTGTTCCGCTTCGATCGCCTGACGCTGGGCCTCGACCTGATTCCGCAGTGCATCGGCCTTCAGTTCCGCCTGACGCCCTGCCGTGACCCATCCGCCGATCGCCATGACGACCAGCGCAATTGCCGAGACCGACATCGCGGAAGCGGTGCCCGGATTGCGCCGGCACCAGCGCGACCCACGCGTCATCAGCCCTGCCGGTCGTGCCTGAATCGGTCGATGGTCCAGAAAACGCTGTAGGTCGTCGGCCAGATGTTCGGCGCCGGCGTATCGTCTGCCTGGCTGTTTTTCCAGGCATTTCATGCAGATCGTTTCCAGGTCTCGAGGGAGCCCGGGGATGAGCAGAGAGGGCATGACGGGGTCGATGTCATGGATCATGGCCAGCGTGCTGGCCACATCCTGCCCCTGAAATGGCTGTCGGCCCGTGAGGCAAACGTAAAGTATGACACCGAGAGCGTAAATGTCCGATGCCGGGCTTGCCGGCCGAGGGTCGCTCGACACGAGTTCCGGAGCCATGTAGGCCACGGTACCAGCGAACTCGTCGGTAAGGGTCAGTTCGCTGTCTTCGTTGAAAAGTCGTGCCAGACCGAAGTCGGCGATTTTGGGAATGACAGGCTTGTCGAGTTCGATCCGGACCACGTGGTCATCAAGAAACACCGAGCCGTCGGCAATCGCGAGGAGAATGTTCGAGGGCTTCAAGTCGCGATGTACCAAGCCTTTGTGATGCGCGTGCGCGACCGCTCTGGCGACTGGGACCATCAGGCCAGCCGCGGCGAGGGGGGCGAGCGGACGAGCACTGATCCATCGGGAAAGCGGTTCGCCATCGATCCGCTCCATGACCAGATACGGAAAACCGTGATGATGGCCGAACTCATGGAGAGCCACGATGTTCGGGTGATTCAGGGCGGCCTGGGCCCGGGCTTCGCGTTCGAACCGGTCGAGCGATCTGGGCGTCAGCAGTTCGAGTCTCAGTCGTTTGACGGCTACGATCCGCCCCAGCGCAGTATCGATCGCTTCATACACTTTTCCGATACCGCCCTGGCCGATGCATTGCCCGAGCCGATACCGGCCGACCCAGGTTTCTCCGACCTCCCATGTGATATCGGGCTTTCGAGTCGCCCCGTCAGCGTCGTCCAGCCTTGAAACCTTCGCCGAGTGATCCGCAGTCTGCACGGAATCGAGCCGGGAAGAAGCCGTGAGCCGCCCTTCCTGCAGAAATGCCTCGATTTTCCCGACACAAGATTCGCAGCGGTTGAGGTGCTCCGCGAGAGAATCCAGCCTGATCGGTTCGGCCTCCCCGAGGGCCGCGGCGCGCAGCCATTCGACAGGCGGACATCCTCCGGCGTCGATCAAGCCGCCGGAATCGCGCGGGAGCGAATCCGATCTTTCGTCTTCGGTCGAGACAGGGCCGGGTTCATTCGGATTCAAGCCGGTCGACCTCATTTTTGAGTAGTTTGCGGACACGGCAGGCGTTCGTGAACACGGAGCCGATCTTGAGGTCGAGCCGTTGGGCCACTTCCTGCCCGGGGAGCCCTTCGACTTTCAGAAGTTCGAAACACCGCCAGGTGTCGGGTTCGACCATGCCTCGAACGCGGCCACAAGCCATTTCGAGGATTTCCTGATCCGCGATCGCATCGAAATTGGCGGCGAGGTCATTGCGGGCTTCATGGGTACTGAAATTGTCCCAGTCGGCCATGCGGCCGGAGTCTCCGTCGCCGGAATCCCGGAGCTTGCGTTCGCGGACTTCGAGAACCTGGAGCCAGATCCGGAAAGCGACCGTCTTGAGCCAGGACCGGAAATTGCTCCGGGGGTTGTTGCGGTAGGTGTCGAGTTTGCGGAAAACGACGATCATGCACTCCTGAACGACGTCGTCGGCATCCGAAGGACTCGCACCCCAGCGTCGGCACCATCGGTGGAGAATCGGGCCATATTTATCGACGAAGACTGGCCAGGAGCGTGAGCACCCATTGCCCTCGGCGATCTCTTTCAGCAGACTCGGATTGGTGGTCTGGCCGGAAAATTCTTCCATCGTCTCGGGGTCGGATTCCAGGATCGGCCTCGAATGGAGTCAAAAACACCGAACAGGTTTGGTCGGCCTTGACTTGAGAATTCGCCACAGGCCTCGTACTTCATCATATCCATGCCGTCCAGTCCGCGAAATAAGATAAATCCGTCTCAGTACGATTCCACGAGCGGCCTGAAGCGCAGAAAAAGGCGACGCCCGGGACACAACGGCGGTCCGGCGTCGCTTCTGTGGTTCTGCTCTTCAAGGCCCTGGCCGGATCGATTCAGGCGACTTTCGAGCGGATCAGGCGGTCGATCGAGTTCAGATCGTCCAGGTGTTCGGCACCGGCTTCATGGGCTTCCAGCGTGATGCCGAACTGGTTCTCCAGAAAGACGACCAGCTTGAGCGTACCGATGGAGTCGAGAATGCCGCCCGTGATCAGGGGCGTGTCGGACGTGAGGTTGGCGGGGTCTTCGCCAGGCAGGAAATTCTCGAGTACGAAGCTTTTCACTTCATGGATGACGTCGCTCATGGACTTCGGCTCCTTCCGGGACTTCAGGGGGTGGGAAAACGGTCTGAATGGGTGCGGGCATCCACCGGAACGGACTGGCGGGTGCCATCGGGGCGAATGTGGGGCTGATAGATCGAACGCTCGGCGATTCGGCCGATCGGTGACCCTTCCATCGATTCGGGAACAGGGATGCCGAGGTGTTCGAGCACAGTCGGCGCCACATCCACGATGCGTGCCCGCAGACGTGCATCAGGATCGATCCTGCCATTGCGGAACACGAAGGAGCCGGTATCGGAAATGCTGCCGGGCCGCGTGGGATCATGTCGGAAGATCCGGGCCTTTTCCTTGAATCGCCACTCGGAAACCGGCTGATAGCCGTCCGTGGGTACCGCGATGATCTCGGGCCAGCCTGATTCGGCCGGATCGACATTCCATCGGGGGCCAACGGGAATGACGTCGGAAAACACAGCGTCGCCAGTGGCCGGATCCGCGATCAGGCGAAAAATTTCGGCGATTTCCAGCGTGACGCGCTCACTGCGCTGATTGTGCCTTCGGGCCTTGGGTGTGAGATAAATCAGGCCAGCGTCTTCGCCGAACGGGGCGTAAGCCAGTGTGCGGGTCCAGTCGCAATCGTTACGAGCCGCCAGCACATTCCGGGAATGCCATGAAGCCTTGCCGAAGAGCTGCCTGATCGTTTTCTGGTGGATTCGAGAAAGCTGAATACCGGAATGACGAAGCAGGTGCTGCACGGATGCGGAGGGCTTCTGGATTCCGTGGATCCGGAGAATTCCGTTGACGTTCACGATGCTGCGAAGAGGGCCGAATCCGTTTTCGGCCGCGATGAGGAGAGCTGCATCGTGCCGGGCGGCGATTTCGCTCAGCGTACCCAGGGCCACGTCGAGCGAATTCTTGACCGACCGAACGATCGAGCCCCATTCCGGGCGGGCGCCGGTCATCTCGTGAGCATCGGCGATTTCAGGCCAGAGATAACGCTGAAATCCGGCCAGACAGCGGAACCGGACGGTCAGCAGCTTCCAGGCATGGGCATGATCGGCCTGCCCGACGATCGAAGTGGCCAGGGCGATGTCCGCGATCTGCCTGGCGGCCATGGCCTCGGCCTCGCCGACATTCCGGGGACGCCGCTTCCAGACGGTTCCTGTCGTGAATGCGATCGTTCGCGACCGCTGCCCCAGGCTTTCGGGCGGTGCGAATCCGCGAACGAGCGAACGCCGGAACGACGAAACGGCGGCCCAGGGCCCGCCTGAAAGCTGACGAGGGTGCTGCCCATGCCTTTCGACAAGGCCCCAGAGATCGGGGCTCGAGAGCCGTTCCGGGCCAGCGTGACGGATTTCGCCTTCGCCGACGGCTACGAAGTCACGGTCGTAAACGCCGTGATGGGGAAGGCTTCTGCCCGTCAGCAGGCTGCTCCACGCGACCGTCGTTCCAGCAGGTTTCGACGACGCCAGGGGACCGACGGCCGAAGCTTCGCAGATCCGTGCCAGATTCGGCATCGAGCCATCCGATGCCCACTGGCAAAGCGTGTTCTCGCTCACGCCGGCAAGGCCGATCAGAACGAATCTCGCGTCGGTGTCGCTCATGGCTGTCCTGACTCCTCCGTCAGTCCCTGTCCGAACGAGTCACTGATCCAGGGTCTCGATGTGGTACGAATCTCTGATGGCCGGCCAGGCACTGTGTCGTTCCGTCTTCAGGCGATGGGCCGGGGATCAGGTCATTGGACCCGGTTTCGGAAATCGGTCAAGGTCAATCTGCGGAAAATCGGACGGTTCTGTCGGATGTTCCGTGCGGGCAATTGTTCGAACAGGGAGGAAAGTTTGGAATTCGGTATTCGGGGGGTATGGTAAAGATGATCGGATGCCGTGGAAGGTTGAGCCTTTCACGCATGGATGAGTCCCGACGGAAGGGATGGACGAGATGCCGGTGGCGACACCAACGAAATTCGGTCGAAGCACGCGAAGGGCGTTTCTGTTCGCGGGGCCGCTGGTGTTCGCTGGGGGTTGTACTCTCCGCCGGCGTCATGCAGAGCGGCAGGTGAAGCAGCTCGGGCATGTCGACCCGACGCAGCACCGGGAGATGGCTCTCACAGCACACCCGATGCATGTGATCGAGCCCTCCGACACTCTTGAAGTCCGGGTGCGGCCGGACAGCATCGTGGGGATCCCGCTCGACTCGGTCGTCGCGGCGGATGGAACGATCGATCTGAGCTTCGCGGGGCGCGTTTACGTTGCGGGCCTGCCGCTCGATCAGGCGGAAGCCGTGATTGCCCAGCGGCTTACGGAATTCGCTGCGGCTCGCAAGATGAAGCTGAGTGAGCCTGTCGAAGTGGTCGTCCGCCCCGAAGAGATCAAGAGCAAATACTATTATGTGCTGGGCAAGGGCGTTTCTCCGGCCAAGCTTCCGGTGACAGGCCGGGACACCGTTCTGGAGGCGATCCTGGCTTCGCAGGTGAAGTCGAACGCCATGCTGGAAAAGGCTTACGTCGTTCGGCCCCACCCCATGGGCCTGCCGGACCAGGTTCTGGCCGTCGACTGGATCGCGATCCGCGACCGGGGCGACGTGACCACCAATTATCAACTGTTTCCCGGCGACCGGCTCGTGATCCCCGGCGGTCCTGAGCCAGGCCTGATCGAAACCCTCTTCGGTTCGCTCAGGTAACGGCCCCGGCGCGATTGCGCCGGTCACGAATCTTCGATTCCTGCCCCTGAATGTTGCAACGGATCGTCGCTTCGAACCATAATTCGTTAGCGACTGGACCGGCATGCGCCGGATTCCCGGTCCGCCCGGCCCGAGCCGCAAATTCGCGTCTGCTCCTTGCCCGGCGAACGTCCTGCCTCAAATCATCACCCTTGCGAACGAAGATCGGTTGACCATGTCACGGCGTGTGGGACTTTGGCTCGTCGGAGCCTTCGGCGGTGTCGGAACGACCATTACCCTGGGCCTTTCGTGTCTGTCACGGAAACTCGTGCCGGATATTGGGTTGACCACGCAACTGCCGATGTTTCAGGGTCTTCCGTTGCCCGGGCCGGGTGATTTCGTCATCGGCGGGCATGACATCCGCGAATCTTCATTCACGGCTTCAGCGGAAGAATTCCGCGACAATTCAGGCGTCTTCCGCCCCGAATGGATCGAAGCTTGCCGCGCTGATCTCGAAGCCGCCACGAAACGCGTTCGGCCCGGAACCAAGCTCGGCAGCGGAGCCGCGATCAGCGCCCTGGGCACCTGGGCCGACGCCGCCGGCGCATCGAACGCAGCCGAAGCCGTCAACCGGATCGCGGCCGATCTCGATGCCTTCGTGAAAAGCGAATCGATCGATCACCTGATCGTCCTGAACGTCTCCAGCACAGAGCCCGTTTTCGAAACCGGCAAGGTGCACGAAACCTGGGCCTCGCTCGAAGCTGCACTGCCGACCGGCGGCCCGGAACTGCTGCCCTCCAGCTCGCTTTATGCACTGGCGGCCGTACGCGGCGGCCACTCCTACGTGAACTTCACGCCGAGCCTCGGTGCCAGTATTCCCGCGATCGCCGAACTGGCCGACAAAACCGGTTCGCTCCTCGCCGGCAAGGACGGCAAAACTGGCGAAACCCTTATGAAAACGGTGCTTGCACCGATGTTCTCCCATCGTAACCTGCGTGTGCAGTCATGGGTCGGGCATAACATTTTCGGCAATCGCGACGGCGTCATCCTCAATGACCCGACGAACAAGGCCGCCAAAGTGAACACCAAGGACTGGGTGACGACCCAGACCCTGGGATACAAGCCGAATACACTGGTCACGATCGAATACATCCCCGACATGGGCGACTGGAAGACGGCCTGGGACCATATCCACTTCCAGGGCTTCCTGGGCACTCAAATGACGCTACAGTTCACGTGGCAGGGCTGTGACAGTCTGTTGGCCGCACCGCTGGCGATCGATCTCGTGCGCCTCACGGACTTCGAAAAGCGTCGTGGTGGCAAGGGTTTGCAGCGTCACCTGGCCTGTTTTTTCAAGAGCCCCGAAGGTGTCGAAGACAATCACTTCTTCCGCCAGTTCGCGGTGCTCGAAGAGTATGCCGCTTCAGCCCGCAAGAACGCCTGACCCGCAACTCCACCCGAATCGACTTACATCCGGACTATCATGAAATTCGCATTTTCCACCAACGCCTATCTGCGGTTTCCGTTCGACGAAGCCTGCCGCCGTATCGCGGCCCTCGGTTACGACGGCCTGGAGCTGATGGCCGACGTGCCTCATGCCTGGCCAGCACACCTGCCGCTGGCGACGAAGAATGCGATTCGCGCCTCGATGAAGGCCAACGGCCTGACCTTCTCGAACGTCAACGCCTTCATGATGAACGCCATCAGCGATCATCGCCAGGCGTACTGGTATCCTTCGTTCATCGAGCCGGACGAACACTACCGACGCGTTCGGATCGACCACACGAAACGGGCCCTGACACTTTGTAAAGAACTTGGGGCTCCGCACATTACGACCGAACCAGGCGGCCCGCTGCTCCCCGGGCAGAGCCGCCAGCAGGCCGTCGACCTGTTCGTCGAAATCCTCAAGCCCCTTGCCGAACATGCTTTCCGTGAGGGCGTCATGCTCCTGATCGAGCCCGAGCCGGGGCTCCTGCTGGAGACGACCGACCAATACCTGGAAGTCGCCGATAAGGTCGATTCGCCGGCGATCGGCCTGAACTTCGACGTCGGCCATGCCTATTGCGTTTCGGAAGATATCCCCGCTTCGATCCGCAAGGCAGCCAAACATATCCGCCATTTTCACTTCGAAGACATCGCCGCGACGCGGCACCACCACCACCTGATCCCCGGGCACGGGGCGATCGACTTCGCTGAAGTTCTTCGTGCGATCCGGGAGATCGGTTACGACGGCTGGTTGACGGTCGAGCTCTACCCGAATGTGGACGACCCCGATGGCGCCGCGAAAGAGGCGATCGAAGTCCTTAAGCCGTTGCTCAGCAAGGTGATGGCGGAGTGAGGCGTTCCATGCCCCAGGTGATGTCGACTGGTCGGTGTTCGTAAGTCGAAGTCTATGAAGGCGTTTCTGCGGGTCATACGATTGCCGAACGTGATCACGGCCGCGAGCAATTCGCTGGCGGGTGCGTTCTGCGCAGGCGTTTCGATCGGAAGATGGCAGGTCCTGGTCGCTCTCGCCTTCGCTTCCATGACGATCTACGCCGCTGGAATTCTTTTCAACGACCTGTTCGACCTGGAAGAAGACCGGCGTGAACGCCCGGATCGCCCATTGCCTTCCGGTGACGTCAGCCTGCGCGTCGCCACGGTATCGGCGATCGTGCTGATCTCCGCCGGCCTGGCGGTCGCATGGTCGCTCGGATTCCGTACCGGAGCAGTCGCCACCGTGCTGGTCGCGGCCGTATTGGGTTATGACCTCGGCCTTAAGCGTACGTTCCTCGGCCCCTGGGTTATGGGGCTTTGCCGTGGTGCGAATCTTGGCCTTGGGCTCGTGGCTGCCGAATCTGTCGACGTAAGCCGAATGTGGGCTGTTGCCGGCTACGTCGTTTACGTCGCAGGGGTGACGTACGTGAGCCGCCAGGAGACGTATGCAGGCCGCACGAGCGGTCTGCGAGCCGGCTTCGCCCTGATCGTCGCCGGGATTTTCGGGGTTCTTGTTTCGATCGTGCTCTATTCCGGATTCCGTCTCGGACCGCAGAATTTCGGCATGGAAAGCGGGCTTACGATTCTCGCGATCTTCCTGCTGTTTCTGCTCCTGAAAACCCTCTCGAACCGTCTTTCGGCTGCACTCGCCGATCCTGCTCCCGCAACGATCGGCGGCATGGTCAAAACAGGCGTCATCAGTCTGCCTCTGCTCGACTTCGCGCAAACGCTCTCGATCGCTGGGCTTATGAAGGCCGTCGTCATCGCGGTCCTCTGGCTCGTTGCCCGTGCCGCGGCGACCCGGCTTTACTCCACCTGAATCGATCCGGGCAATATGAAACTCGGCTACAACACCAACGGCCTCGCTCACCATCGCTTTACGGACGCCGTGGCCATGCTCGCCGATCATGGCTTCGAGGCCATGGCCATCACGCCCGACGTCGGCTGGCTTGATCCGTATCAGAACGCCGCAACGCTTTTGCGTCAGGTCGACGAGACCGCCCGAACCCTCGATCATTTCGGCATGACATGCGTAATGGAGTCGGGGGCGCGATACCTGATCAATCCCCGCAAGAAGCACGACCCGACGCTCATGGACGCTGATCCTGAGCGTAGATCGCTGCGTATCGACTATCTCGAACGCCTCATACGTCTTGCGGGCGACTTGCATGCGACGTGCTTTTCGTTCTGGTCCGGTAAAATCATTGAGCGAATTCCGCAGAACGAGGCCGATCAGCGGCTTGCTGATGGTATCCACGCAATTCTGCCCCTTGCCGAAAGCCTGAAAATACCCCTCGCCTTCGAACCTGAGCCCGGAATGTACATCGAAACGCTCGACGATTTCCGGCGGATCGATCGACTCATCTTCAGCGGCTGGTTCGGGCTGACCATCGACCTTGGCCACCTGCACTGCCTGGGCGAAACACCGATCGACGCGAAAATCCGCGAATGGTCCACCCGCATCCTCAACATTCATATTGAGGACATGGTCCCCGGCGTTCACGAGCACCTGCCATTCGGGCAGGGGACGATGGATTTTCCGCCGATCTTTCGGGCCCTCGACGAAATCAGTTACCCCTTCTCCGTTTGCGTCGAACTGAGCCGCGATTCGCATCGCGCCGATCTTGCCGTGAGCGAATCGGCCGCATTTCTCCGACAGGCGATCGACGCGGCTCGAACGCAAAAGAGATAAGTACCTTTCGACCGAATCGTGCGTGACAACCCCCTTGCACAACGGCCTCCCGGTGTTTAATTTGGCATAAGCGTGTGGGGATTTAGGCGGACCAGGCGAAAGGTGTGGGCTTTGGACCTCGATGCGATCGGCATTCGATCGAACGTCAGGGGGCGCAATGGCTTGACGCTTGTCGAGCTGTCGTTCGTGATCGCCCTGATCGCCGTCGCGTTTCTGATCGCGTCGCGGTGGACGCTCCGTTCGCGAACCGACCAGCGACAGGCCGCCTGCCTGGCGAATCTCAAGGCGATTGCCGCCGCGACGTTGCGCTATGAGCACACAGTCGGCTATTTGCCGCCGGGCATGATCTGGTCCGTCGGTGCAGGCCGTGGGGGCGACGAGTCCTCGCTCGTCACCGGAGCGGGCGGTCTCCTGGCGATCCTGCCTTATCTGGAACGGGTGGCGGCTTATTCGGCCGTGAATTTCGAAGTGCCGATCCACACGCCCCAGAATGTGACCGTCTGTGGCTGGGATGTCGCCGCCAGTTTCTCCTGCCCGGCCGATACGGCTTACGCAGCTTCCGAAATCGAAGATCGCCTGATGCCGGGCGGGCGTGAGGGCGGCACGCATCGTGTCTCGAAGTCGAATTACGCCTTCGTCGCCGGGCCATGGGTCACCAACACCTGGAAAATCCCCGGTGTCGGCAGTGGCGAACGATCCAGCTATCCGGAAGTCGTGCGGAATCAACTTGGACTGTTCAATGTTCATTCCCGAATTCGAATCGCCGACGTGAGCGACGGCACTTCGAATACCGTCATGGTCGGCGAACGCAGCCTTCAGGCCTTGCCTGAAACGGCCCGCCGCGACGCGTTCTGGTGGTTCAGCGGCAATCACGGCGATACCCTCATGACGACTCTTTTCCCCCCCTTCGCACCCGGTTCCGGTTACCCGGCCGAAATTGCCGCCCTGGCTGCCTCGGCCCAACATGAAAACGCCGTCCAGTTCGCATTCGCCGACGGTTCCGTACGCAAAATCACCATTGATCCGCTGGACGTGCCCAGGGCGAAGCCCGTCGCCGTGCCCCGGCAGAAAGTGCCGCACATTCAGGGCTTCGTCACGCCGGACGTCGAAGTCGATATCCTCGGCCCCGACCCCTTCTGGGACACCGTTTTCCGCCTCCGTTCCGGCACCCGCTTCACCGTTTTGCAGCAGCTTTCCACCCGCGACGGCGAAGGGCCGACCAGCTCCGGCGGTTATTGATGGATGAACGAAAACTTTCTCTGACTCGAAAACACCTCGAAACCGGCTTAATACTACAGTCGCGCTTCACTGATTCCGCCCGATCTGTTATGCTCCTGACTTCCACGGAGGTCACGGATGACGGCTTCTCCTTCGCTCGATACCTGGAACGTTCAGTTTCGCCAACTGCTTTCGCGGCTTGAGCCGCGG
>WGMM01000054.1 GCA_016125085.1 bacterium | reverse complement strand
TTCGGCTTCATGATTCCCTGAGATTCCGGGCCCGTCGGACGGTTTATCTCAGGGATCGTAACACAAAGAATCGGGCTGATCTAGCTTCGAATCAAGTGCGGGAGGGGTTTTTCAGGGACGACGAATTACGATCGGACCGAACTCTCACGATCCGAAATCTTTCCGAAGACCGTGAAATCCGGAAAGAAGAATCGTATGATCATCGATGCGTATCTTGATAACGCTACGCACAATGAACCTGTTGAATCCGAATGCAGAAAGGCGCATCCGAATGAAGTTCCGTATTGATCGTCGCCGAAAATTGCAGAACCGCCTTTTCGTGGAAGATTGCGAAAGTCGTTCCCTTTTGGCTTCGAACGCATTCGCAGTCGTCGAAGGTGTCATGCCTGAGGGGGCAAAAACGGCCGAAGTACGGTTCCACGTCGATCCTGGCGATTTCGATCTCGCTCGTCATGCCTTGGGATTCGTCATCAAGGCGACTGGCGAAAATGGCCAGATACTCAAAATCGGCCGGGTTTCGGGGCTCGACGGCGCCAGGACCGCCGGCCAGCAGAACACTCGCTTCGGCTCGAGCATCGTGAAAGTGGGCGAAGGCGATTACAGTTTTCAGATACGCACGAACGCCGTATCCGGTCAGACTTACCGAGTCGAATTCTCGCTGGCTGGCGATGTCGACGGCGACGGCGATGTCGATCAGGGTGATTTCGACCAGACTCGCGGCAGCTATGGTTCACGCTTCGGCACGACCGGATATGTCGCGACAGCCGACATCAACGGCAGCGGTGGAATCGGGCATGCGGACCTGGCACTGCTGCGCAGCAACCTGGGCAACTCGACGAGCCTGAAGCCGCTCGTGAACGCTACGGATTTTGACCGGCTCGACGACACGAGCCGGTTGGTGACGCTCAATACGACAGGCATGGCGGGCACGAACGTCGCTGTGAGGGAGTCGGACGGCACGACGACGAACGGTGTCATAGGCGAAGACGGTCTGGCATCGTTTTACCTTTTCGTCGAACCGGGCCAATCCGGCGTACAGGTGACGAGCAGCGACCGCTTCGGCCAAAGCGTATCGACTTCGCACACGATCGTGACGGACGCGGTCGCCAGTTACATCGGTGTCGGTTTCGAACCCTACGTGAAACAATGGACACCAGGCGCAACGCCTCCTGCCACCCCGCCATGGAATTCCTACGAAACCGGCAATGCCTCGGTCGGAAATCAAGTGAATCTGGTGGCACCCCATTTCGGCTTCGTTTCTACCTATTCGACCGGATATGCAGGCTATTATCCGAGCGGAACGCCCTGGAACAAGGTCGATTCGAACTGGATGGTCGCCTCGGAGGCCGCGAAATACAACAAGGCCAATAATGGATTGAAACTGACTGTCAACCAGGGCATCTATCAGCAGACGGACGCCGCCGGCAATATCGTGGCCGACCGCATGAACATCGAAATCCAGAATGCCTTTTCGATCGCGGCGGATGCCAATGCGACCTACTCCGGCACGGTCAAAAAGCTGGTTTTCACGAACGAATATGTCACGAACGCGGCGACGACGAACGCCGTGAATCAATTGATCACGGCCAATAAGGCCGCGGCGAATGCGAAGGGCATGAAAGTCGGCGTGCGGTCGCAGACGTTCGGACAGCTCACGAACCCGAACAGCCCTTATCTGGCCGAAATGCAGGCGCTCATCAAGAACGTCGATTTCATTATGCTGAACATCTATCCGTCGGACGCCACGAAGGGCATTCCGACCGCTATCGCCGAGCTGGACGCCCAGTACACGGCGATCAAAAATGCCGCCGTCGCGCTGAATCCGAAGATTGAAGTGATGATCGGAGAAACCGGCTGGCCCAGCCAGGGCCTGAGTTTCAATGACACTTCAGGGGCTTCGAGCACGGTTGCCAACGAAAAGGCTTATTTCGACGCCGTGAAAGCCTGGGCGACGAACAAGAAGGTCGAAACCTCGTTCTTCGAAGCGATCGACGAGCCCTGGAAGAGCAATCAGAATCCAGGCCCGGATACGCCGGTCTGGCAGGGGCCCAACGGCGCCGAGGGGCACTTCGGCATCTGGACATACACCACGGCCGACAACAACGGCAGCTTCGTGGCGAAGTGGGCTTTGTGATCGAACGGAATACAGGGTCAGCCGACTGTTCGGCTGGCCCTGATTCGCAAATGCAAGGTCCTTCAGGGCCGATCGACAATCGGCCCGATCACTGCCGGCTTCGTATCGCCAGATTCGGAATGAGCCGATTTCGAAACCCCTGTATCGCGTTTCACTCGGTCCCGGGCGACAATCAGCGAACAGACCTGACGTACTTCCGCGGATGAGTCAAATCGCATAGCTTTGCCAAGATAGTCCAGGCAATCAGGTTCGCCGATTTTACCGAGCGCGACCGCCGCAGACTTGCGCACCTTCTCCGAAGGGTCGTAGCGCAAGGCTTTTTTCAGGTCGGTTTTCGCAGTCGATGGGTCGGGGATCGAAGTCAGAGCCACGATCGATTTCTGCCGAAGTCGAGGTTTTTTGGCATCCTTGAGTCGAATTGCGGCCTGAAGGTAGCGATCGTCGATATTTCGGCCAGGGTCATGGTAATCCCTCCAGGCATCGAACCCGGCTACCGTCGCCTGAGCGCCGACGGAAAACAGAATTTGGAACGGAATCATCAGCAAGTCACCGGCAAGCTCTTCATTTTCGCTCGGTTCGGGGGCGGCCGGTTCGTCCCAGAACGATGGACGTTCCGGCATGCGAACTGGTGGCAGGAACGGTGAATTCGCTGGTGAGCCCTGCTTGCGTGCCACTGCCGATTCTGGCCGCGATTTCGACTCCGGCCGCCGCCCGGGTTGAGCGAATGCAGCGGACGGATCTGCCAGGACAGCGAAACAGAGAAACGCGACCGGAACGAATCGTGCGATTCGGAGCAGGCAGGCACGCATGGAATGGCCTCCGCCGGATTTTGGTTTCGTAACGGCGTAAGGTTAGGACCAATCCATCTTTCGGTCAATTGCAACCTGAAAGTATAAAAGCCGGGGAAAATCCCCGGCTTCTGTGCGATGGATCCGAAATGCCGCTGTCAGGCAAATCAGATGTGGACAGACTCGCCCAGGCCCTGGCTGGCGGCTTCCATAATGGCTTCGGAGAAGGTCGGGTGGGGGTGCATGGCGTGCATGATCTCTTCCTCGGTGGCTTCGAGCTTCTTGGCCATCACGAGTTCGGAGATCATCTCGGTCGCCGCCGCACCGATGATGTGGGCTCCCAGCAGTTCGCCGTGGGTCGCGTCGAAGACCAGCTTGACGAAGCCTTCGGTCTCGGCCGAAGCCTGAGCGCGGCCGCTGGCGATGAAGGGGAATTTGCCGATGCGGACTTTATGGCCCTTTTCCTTGGCCTGCTTTTCGGTAAGGCCGACTGAGCCGATGCCCGGCACGGTGTAGGTACAGCCCGGAATGATCGTGTAGTCGACCGTTCGGGCATGCTTGCCGAAAAGGGTTTCGACGCACGCGATCGCTTCGTGGTGGGCGACGTGGGCCAGCCACGGCGGACCGATGATATCGCCGACTGCGTAGAGCCCTTCGACGTTCGTCTTGAATCCCTTTTCGCGATCGACCTTGATATGGTTCTTTTCGATCGTGACGCCGAGCTTCGGATCGAGCACTTCCTCGACATTGCCGACGACGCCGATGGCGACCAGCATGACGTCGGCTTCGACCGTCTGCTTGCCCTTCGGCGATTCGATTTCGACCTTCACGCCTGAGCGGGTCTTTTCGACCTTGCCGGTTTTGGAGCCGGTGAGGATCGTGATGCCCCGCTTCGAAAGGCTGGAGGCAAGGGCCGCCGAAACTTCTTCGTCTTCGCCAGGGACGATGCGGTCCTGAAGTTCGACGACCGTGACTTTCGTGCCGAGGGCATTGTAGAAGTAGCCGAATTCCATGCCGATCGGTCCGGCACCGATGATCAGCATGCTCTTGGGCTGCGTGGCCAGAGACATCGCCTCTTTGTAGGAGATGATGGCCTTGCCGTCGTATTCCGCGCCTGGGAGAGGCCGAGGACGAACGCCCGTAGCGATAATGATCGCACCTGCGGTGACTGTCTTGCCGCCGAATTCCACCTTATGCGGCGCAACGACTTTGGCCGACGCGGCGGCGTGCTCCACCTTGTATTTGCGGAACAGGCCTTCGATGCCCTTGTTCAGGGTGCTCGCCACGTTACGGCTGCGGGCGATGATCTGGCTGAAGTTCCACTTCACGGTGCCTTCGAAGCCGAAGGTTTTGCCATGCGGCCCCACCATTTCGGCCAGGTGGGCGTTGGTAAGCAGAGCCTTGGTCGGAATGCAGCCCCAGTTAAGGCAGATTCCGCCAAGCTTGTCCTTCTCGATGCAGAGCGTTTTCTTGCCCATCTGGGACGCGCGAATGGCGGCCGCGTAACCGGCCGGGCCGCCGCCGATGACGATAAGATCGTAGTCGTAAGCCATGGAATGATCAGCCGTTCTGAGTTCTTATGAATGAGCGGAATGTTCGTTGCCCCGGCATCGCCCGCACCAGGCGGGCGAATGTCAAAGCAGCATGGCCGTGGGTTCTTCCAGGAAGCCCTTGAGGGAGCGGAGGAACTCGGCGGCGGAGGCTCCGTCCACAGCCCGGTGGTCAGCCGTCAGGGTGACGCTCATCATCGTACCGACCGTGATCTGATCGCCCACGACGATCGGCCGCTTTTCGGCAGAGGCGACCGCCAGGATCGCCACCTGGGGCAAAGCCAGAACAGCGTCGAACTGCTTGACTCCATACATGCCCAGGTTGGAGATCGTGAACGTTCCGCCCGACATCTGGTCGGCCGTGAGACGGCCGGAACGTGCGGCTTCGTAAAGCTTTTCGCTCTCGACACGGATATCTCGCAGGCCGTACATGTCGGCATTCCGCAGAACGGGAACGATCAGGCCGCCGTCCAGAGCCACGGCGATGCCTACGTTCACGGCCGCGTGACGCGTGACATAAGCCTGAGCCAGATTGGCGTTATCGCCGTTGAAGGTGGCGTTGACGGCCGGGTGCCGCCGAAGGCTCATGGCCACGGCCTTCGTGACGAAATCGCCGACGGAGAGCTTCACGCCTTCGGCTGCGAGAGCCTTGTTGAGTCGCTCGCGGACCCGGACGACTTCGTCCATCCGGATATCGACGGTGACGTGAATCTCGGGGGCTTGCGTCTTGGCCGCGACCATGCCACGGGCGATCGCCTGGCGCATGCGGTCCAGCGGAATGTTCTGATCTTCGCCGAGCGGAATGAAGACTTTCGCCTTCGCGACCGGAGCCGGCGTTTTGGCTACTGCCGCGGCTGGTGCGGCCTTGGTTCCGTTTGCGACGAATGCTTCCACGTCGGCCCGGACGATTCGGCCGGCAGGACCACTGCCCGGAATGGAGGCGATATCGACCCCGGCGGATTCGGCGATTTTACGGGCCAGGGGGCTCGACTTGACGCGACCGGACGCATGCGAAGCGACTGCGACAGGAGCGGCCGAAACTGCGGCGGCAGGTGCCGCAGAGGCTGCAGGCGCGGAAGCTGCCGAGGGCGCGGCCCCTGCACCACCCACGGACTCGGCCACCTGCTTCGGATCTTCACCCTTTTTGGCAAGGACGAGAATGCGTGCACCGAGCGGGATGTCCACACCTTCAGCGACATCGATGCGGGCGACCGTACCTTCGTCGAAGGTTTCCATCGGCATGACGGCCTTGTCGGTCTGAACCTCGGCGATGGTGTCGCCTTCCTTGACCTTGTCGCCCACTTTGACCAGCCATTTGACGATCTGGCCGCTTTCCATGGTGGGGCTGACTTTAGCCAGTTTCACTTCGATGGGCACGGGTCGTTCGCTCCGGTAAAGGAAATGATCTTGATTCTCAGCGATACCGCACTTGGGACATTGAGCCGAAAAGCCCTCGTCAAGGCCGAACGATTCAGCCGACGAGGGCCAGAGTCCCGGTCAGATCTCCGGGCCGCACCTCAGGGGCGACTCAGGATCAGGCATTGCGGTAAAGCACGTCATTGATTTTGGCCACGATGCGATCCACGGTCGGGAGCATCGAGGCTTCCAGATTCCGATTGTACGGAATCGGGGCGTCCTTGACGGTCACGCGACGGATCGGGGCGTCGAGTTCGTCGAACACCTTCTGGTAGATCCGGTCCGCAACGCCGGCACCGATGCCGCAGTAGGGCCAGTTTTCCTCGATGATCACGCAGCGGTGCGTCTTGACCACCGAGGTGAGGATGGTATCGAGGTCCAGAGGCCGCAGGGTCCGCAGGTCGATGACTTCGGCCGACACACCTTCGCCGGCAAGCTGTTCGGCGGCGGCGAGGGTGTTGATCAGGCTGCGGCTGTAGGTCAGGAGCGTGACGTCCGAACCTTCGCGAACGACGTTGGCCTTGCCGATGGGTGTCAGGACGTCGCCGTCCGGCACTTCGCCTTTTTCGCCGTAGAGATTCTCGTGTTCGATGAAGATCACGGGATCGTCGGAACGGATCGAAGACTTCAGGAGGCCCTTGGCGTCAGCCGCGGTTGCCGGCATCACGACCGTCAAGCCGGGGAAGTGCGAATAGATCGCTTCGAGCCGGTGCGAGTGGGTCGCGGCCAGACAGCCGGCCATGCCCGACGAGCCCCGGAACACGATCGGAACCGAAAACTGACCGCCGGACATGTAGCGCATGTTGGCGGCGTTGTTGAGGATCTGATCGATCGCGACGAGACTGAACGAGAAGGTCATGAACTCGATGATCGGACGCAGGCCGACCATGGCGGAGCCGATACCGATGCCCGCGAAGCCTTCTTCGCTGATCGGCGTGTCGATCACCCGGCGCGAGCCGAATCGTTCCCACAAGCCCTGACTGACCTTGTAGGCGCCGTTATATTCGGCGACCTCCTCGCCCATCAGATACACATTGTCGTCCCGCTCCATCTCTTCGGCCATCGCCTGATTCAGAGCATCGCGGTAGGCAAGAATGGGCATGTTCAGTCAGACTCCTGCGGAATGTACGGTGCGACGGTGATGTTGGTGTAGAGATCTTCCGGGCCAGGTTCCGGGCTGTTCTCGGCGAACTCGATCGCGGCTTCGACTTCTTCCTTGATCTCGTCGCGCATCTGCTCGAGAGACGATTCGTCGATCCACCCGCGCTGAAGCAGGCGGTTTTCCCACAGCAGGATCGGGTCGCGCTGCTTGGCCTTTTCCAGATCTTCCTTGGTGCGGTACTTCTGCGGGTCGGACATCGAGTGGCCGCGGAAGCGGTACGTGATGGCCTCGATGAACGTCGGCCCTTCGCCGGCCCGGGCACGGGCGATCGCGAGCTGCGTGATCTCGGCGACCTGTTCGACATCGTTGGCGTCGACGCGATAGGCCGGCATCTTGAACGGATCGCCACCACGGACGGTCAGGTCGAGAACGGCCGAGGACCGCTCGAGCTGCGTGCCCATGGCGATCAGGTTGTTCTCGACATAATAAATGGCCGGCAGTTTCCACATGCCGGCCATATTCAACGCTTCGTGAAAGCTGCCCTGATTGATCGCCCCGTCACCGAAGTAGCAAAGGCAGACCGAATCGGTCTTTTTGTACTTCGCCGCGAAGGCGACGCCCGTCGCCAGCGGAATATGACTGCCGACGATCGCGTGACCGCCCAGGAAGTTCTTTTCGGCCTCGAAGAAGTGCATCGAGCCGCCCTTGCCCGTGGAGCAGCCCGTGGACTTGCCCAGCAATTCGGCCATAGCCGGCTTGGGGTCCATGCCGCGGGCCAGCGCGTGGCCGTGGTCCCGATAGGCCGTGATCAGATAGTCGTCTTCGCGGAGCATGCCGATCGAGCCGACCGCGCAAGCCTCCTGGCCATTGTAAAGATGGCAGAAGCCGCCGATCTTCTGACTCTGGTAAAGAAACGCGGCCCGCTCCTCGAACCGGCGGATGAGATGCATCTGCCGGAGCCACTTCACGGCTGTCTGTCGATCGACGATCGTTCGCGGAGCGGTTTGTACCTGGGACATGACCTGTCGTCACTCCTCGTCCACTAGACTCGGTCGCGCAACCGGACGGATGGCTTGCACGCCGGGCGATCCGTTGTAAGCCCAAATGATCCAAATCATCGATATCGAAGGAGTTCCGGAGAGTCACTCCCAAAAATCGATGTGACGGGCATTGGGCCGATGGAAGAATTGTGCCAAAATTCTTGCCGGGCGTCCAGATCGGACAGCCACTCCCGGCAGGACGATTCCGTCGTCAGTCTATCCGATCGGGTCAGCCTGTAACGATCGTATCGGTATAATCGATCGCGATCATTCATCGAACTTCGCTCGATCGTTCTTCCGGACATTTCGAAGAGGTCGATCCGGACTTATTCCGATCGACCCAAGATCTTGTTGAACCAGTCTTTCTGATGATTCACTGCGTACAGGAACGCTCCCCGGTGATCGGCCTGGGGGCCGGCATCGATCGCCCGCGTTTCCGAACCACCGGTGAGCGGCAAGTAATTTTCCGGCAGTTTGACGATCGAAGGCGGACAGGCCTCGTCGATTTGCCCGAACACACTGTGCAAAGGCGTTTTGCGCCGCCAGCGATAGAATTCGGCGCGGCGAACGAGATCGAAATAGCGGCCCTCGGAAAGCTCCATCGCACGTACGAATTCAGGTGTCAGATAATCGACGACATTTCCGGTCGTGGCGGTCCGGAAGGCTGCGTAATCAATTTCTCCCCGGTAGAATTTTCCGGCGGCTTCGAGATATCCCGGCCGAATCGCCCAGGCGGTCAGGCCTTTCAGGTCATGATAATTCTGGTAGGCGAACAGGTGGAGGGTATAGCAGGCGGCGATGTATTCGGCGTCGGAATCGGAGTGGCCGAGAACCCAGCGCTGAATGGAAGCGAGCAGATCATTGAACGCGCTTGCGGTCGATGCCGCGGCGACTTCGATTCCCAGACTCTCCAGCTTGTTCAGGAACGCCATCGTCGCCCAGCCGCCCTGGGACCAGCCGGTGAGGAACAGCTTGCCCGTTTCGATTTTGAGTTCGGCGAGCACCTGTTTCGAAGCGGTGAGCATGTCCAGGCATGCCTGGCGGGTGGAGTCACGCACGGAGTAACTGTCCGGCTCCGTCGAAACGCCTTTCCCGAAGTAATCGGGCGCGATGACGACATAGCCATTGCCGGCGAAGCGGGCGATCATCAGGCGGGTTTCGTAGGAGTTTTCAGGCTGGCTGGGGCATGTCGACCGCCCGAACGTGGTGCCGTGCTGGTACGAAAGCAGGGGAAAGGAATCGGCCTTCGTGTCGGGAATGGCGATCAGGCCTGAGGCGACGGTCGGCCGGTTGTCGTGCTCGGGAATGACCGAATCGTAGCGGACACGGTAAAGCCTGACGGCGTTTTTCGATTCCGGATATTCGACCGGAAATTTCCCGAAGCCTTCGGACTGTCGTTCGTCCGTCAGGATTTTCTTCAGCTTCGCCAGGTCGTATGTGCCTATCGATTCATACTTGGCCGTCGAAGCGGCAGCGTTTCGACTTGCGACAAGTGACATCTGACCAGTCGCGGCCAGAGAAATCGGAAGAGTTCGGAGCAGGCTTCGACGATTCAGCATGATTTTTCACCGGTGATCGATCGGGATGACTGGCGGTTGCGTGCATCGTCGCACGTGTCCGACATCCCGGCAATATGGGGTATCGTTCGATTCGCCGTATAGCTCGCTTCGTATTGAGATGCGAATCCACTTGCGAGCGCATGACGTGCCGGATAAAGAAATCGCCGATATCCGCAAATCCTGTCGAAATTCGCTTAAGAAACCGCCAATCCGGCACCAATCGAATACCTGAGTGTCTTTTCGGTCCGACTTCTTCAGGTCTCGGACATTCGAATGCAGACGTCCAGCCGGGTTCTCTCGACCACCTGGAGGTGCTACGGAAGTGAATTTCCGAAAATTGCCCTGTTGGCACCGCTGATCATGCAGCCGATCGAATATTCCTGATCATTATTCGAAGAACAAGCCGGGGCCGACGAAATCAGCCCCAGCGCAGCGTGCTTCGATCGAACCGATGCAGGGCAGGAATCATCCCGCCCGAATCAGGGCAGCAGGCCCGATCCACCAGAGTTCACGGGCGGAGCTTCAGACGTTCCCACGAAACGGGGCACTCTCACGACCGGCGTCGGATCGGCGGGCTCGTTATCGTATGGTTTCATCGAAAGATACGTCGGCGTGATCGGCTCGGAGAACGGGTGGCAACCGCCACAACCGGTATAAGGTACGTAACGCTGGGAACGCATGACGTACGGGTTGAAATATTGAGGGAACATGAGCTGGCACGGCGGCAGCATGAAGTAGCGCTGCAGGTGGTATTCCGACGTGCGTCCGGTGCAGATCGGAAGTTTCGATCCCGGTTCCCAGAAGCCGTAACCGTCAGGGTTTCCGTTGGGGAATCCCCAGCCGTTGCCTGGCCCCGGCCCGAGTTCGCCACCTTCAGGCGGCGTGTGGCCGGCGGAGACTACCAGAAGCGCCAGCCCGATCGAAAGCGTATGCAACATCTCCCTACCCTCCTTCGACAATCCGTTCGAAGTCTCCGGAATGCGGCAATTTCGTCACAGGGACGCATCGCATCGACCGGTAATGCCAGAGACGATCTCATGCAAACTTATCCGCGCAAATGTCGGATCGCGAGGAAATCAGGGGTCGATCGTCTTCACAAGAATCGGCATGCCCGGTAGGATGCGTAATTAGTGCGCCATCGGGCAAACCCTTCGCGAAATTCCGGCGACGTTCGGAAAAGATGCGATTTTCGACCGAACCGGTCCGACACAGGTCCGCCGCATGATTCTGCTGATCGACAACTACGACTCTTTCACGTTCAATATCGTTCAGCGGTTCGGCGAAATCGACCCGACACTGGACGTACAGGTCGTGCGGAACGATCAGATTACGCTGGACCAGATCCGGGCTATGGCCCCGGAGAAAATCGTCATCTCCCCGGGCCCCTGCACTCCGCGCGAGGCTGGAATTTCGTGCGACGTGATACGCACGTTCGGCCCGAGCGTTCCGATTCTGGGCGTCTGCCTGGGGCATCAGTGCATGGGCGAAGCGCTGGGCGGGCTCGTCGTGCGTGCGCCCAGAATCATGCACGGCAAGACATCGATGATCTATCACGACGGCGCCGGGGTCTATCGCGGCCTTTCGAATCCATTCGAAGCGACACGATATCACAGCCTCGTCATTGACCCGGACCACGTCCCGGCCGATCTTCAGGTCGTTTCGAAAACCGCCGAAGGCGAAATCATGGGCGTACGGCACCGAAGCTGGCCCATGGAGGGTGTTCAGTTCCACCCCGAAAGCTTTCTGACGATGGAAGGCATTCGGCTGCTGGCGAATTTCGTCGAACGCCCCTGGCCCGGCACGCAAGCGACCGCCGTTTCCCCCCAGACTGCCGGAGCGACATCGACATGCTGAGCGCCGAAGAAGCGTTTCGTCAGGTGATCGGCTGGTGCAACGCACTGCCGATAGCCGAACGGAATCTCGACGAATGTCTCGGAGCCATTCTGGCCGAAGACGTGCTGGCCGATCAGGATCTGCCGCCTTTCGACAAGGCTCTGGTCGACGGCTACGCCCTCTGTGCTTCGGATGTCGATCTTGGCCTGCGTGATTTTCTCGTCACCTACACGATTCGCGCCGGCA
Source organism: bacterium (assembly GCA_016125085.1). Taxonomy (GTDB): domain Bacteria; phylum Planctomycetota; class Planctomycetia; order Isosphaerales; family Isosphaeraceae; genus QWQI01. The sequence continues at coordinate 8,149 of WGMM01000054.1, read as the reverse complement.
CGTTCCCGAAGTCGGAACTGGGTACCGGCCAGGCGGCCCGGATCATGACCGGGGCCCCACTGCCTCCCGGCGCCGACGCCGTCGTGATGTGGGAACATGTCGAATCGATCGACCAGTCGATCGTCCGCATGTCGCACGAGCGAACAGTCCGGCCCGGACAGAACGTCCTGGCTCGCGGGCGTGAGATCGCACGCGGCGAGATCGTCCTCCCCAAGGGATTGCGTTTGAACGGAGCCGCGATCGGAGTGCTCGGCTCCGTCGGCCGCAACCGTGTCCGGATCATCCCCCAGCCACGTGTGCGTATCGTTCCGACAGGCGACGAACTGGTCGAAATCGACCAGAACCCCGGGCCGGCACAAATCCGGAATTCGAACGCTTACGTGCTTCGCTCGATGATCCAGCAGGCCGGGGGCCTGCCCGAAGTTCTGCCCATCGCGGCCGATGAGCCTCACTCGCTGTCCGAAAGTCTTTCGGCTGGCCTTCATTCTGACATTCTGATCGTCACCGGAGGCGTTTCCACAGGCGAAGCGGATCTGGTTCCGGACACTCTGGCTTCGCTGGGCGTGGAGCCGGTGTTCCACAAAATTCGCCTTAAGCCCGGTAAGCCACTCTGGTTCGGCGTGCGTCATTCCGCTGAGGAACTCGGCCAGAAGCCGGTCCGTCAGGTCCTCGTCTTCGGCCTTCCGGGCAATCCCGTCAGTGTCGTGGTGAACTTCCTGCTGTTCGTCCGCCCGGCGATCATGGCACTTCGGGGCATTTCGACGCAACCCGTCGCTCACCAGACCGTTCCACTCGCCGAGGCGGTCGAAAACCGCGACGAACGCCCGGCTTACCTGCCCGCACGACTGACGCGATATCACGACCACATCGCAGCGGCTCCAGTCAGCTGGGCCGGTTCGAACGACCTTCGCGGCGCGGCACTGGCCGATGGCTTCATCCTCATGCCGGGCGGCCCGAGTCGCCTCGCACCTGGCAGCCAGGTCTCGTTCCTGCCGCTCCTGCCGTAACATCCAGTGATGCAAGAAGGTTCAGGATGAATCGCACGATCATGGACGTACCGAATGCCAGGCCTTTGACAATCCATTCCGCCAGGCCCGAGGATTTGTCCGAATCCTCAAACGTCGTAGCTTCCAATGGCTGGGCTCCCGAGCTTCGGGCACTGATTTCCGGGCTCCTTCTCTGGGCCGCTTTTCCGCCGAACGGTCATTGGTGGCTGGCTTCGATCGCCCTGATCTCCTGGTTCGGGAACTCGGTGGCCGCTCCGCCGCTTTCGCGACGAAGAACGTTCCTATCGGCGCTGGTGGGCGGTATCGCCTTCTGGCTGCCGGCTTTACAGTGGGTGCGTCTTTCCGATCCTTCAGCCTGGGCGGGTTGGCTGGTGATGAGCCTGGCGCTGGCGATCTGGTGGCCGGTCATGGCCATGCTGGTTCGGCGTCTTCACGTCCGAAACGGCTGGCCCGTCACGATCGTCTGGCCCGTCGTGTGGGGGTTTCAGGAAATCGGCCGCGAATACTATATGACCGGCTTTCCGTGGTATCACCTGGCGCACTCCCAATTTCGGCAGACATGGCTGATCCAGATCGCTGACCTCGGCGGAGCGTCTCTTTTGAGCGTCCTTCTCGTGGGGTTTCAGGCCTGGGTCGCGCAGTGGTTCTTCACGGGCCGATGGACATGGGCCGAAGCTCCGGCCTGCTGGCGGAGAACAGGAGCGGCACTTGGCGTAATCGCCATTCTGGTAATCGCTTACGGCCAGGCCAGACTGCATTCGGGCAAGTTCGAAGAAGGGCCGAAAGTCGCACTATTGCAGTCGGACATTCCGCAATCGCGGCGGCTTTATCCGGATCATGACGAGCTGATCGAAGCCTATCGCAAACTGATCGAAAAGTCGCTGACTTCCAATGAAGCACTCGATCTGATCGTCTGGCCCGAGACGTCTTTTCCTTATCCGCTGATCGTCATCGAAGCGGCTCTGGATGAAGCGACGGTCAAGCACATTCTGGGCGACCACGTCGGCCCGGCGGCCGCTGACGACTGGTACCGCAATCGTAGCGAATCGCAGGCTTTCGTGAACGCGTGGGCGTCGCAGTCGGGCGTGCCGATGATCGTGGGTGCGACGGCCTGGGACATCAGCGGGTTCGGTCTTCGCAAGTACAATACGGCGGCCCTTTTCCACGCCGACGCCGAGCCGCAGTATTACTACAAGATGCATCTGGTTCCGTTCGGCGAGTACATTCCCTGGACAGAGACCGTTCCCGTCATCGCCGAACTGGCCCCGTTTCCGCCCGATCAGCGGCCGAATCTGAAGCATGGCGATTCAGCCCGGGTGCTCACGCTGAAAAACCGCTGGCGGATGGCCCCCCTGATCTGCTTCGAAGACACCGTGCCGCACGTCGTCCGGCGGTTCTTCCGAGACTCCTGGCTCAATGCAGGGAAGGACGCGGGTGCGACGAGTGAGCCAGGACACGTGGACATCCTCCTGAACCTTTCGAACGACGGCTGGTTTCGGGGTTCGGAGGAGCATGAAGTCCACCTCGCCTCCAGCGTGTTCCGGTGTGTGGAAAATCGACGCTCGATGCTTCGGGCCGTCAATACCGGTATCTCCTGCATAATCGATTCCAATGGATCGATTCTCGAAGAAGCAGCGCCCTCTTCGGAGCGGATCATCATCAGCCAAGTACCTGTCGACAAAAGGGTTAGCGTTTACTCCCTGATCGGCGATCTGACGGGGCTGACATGCGCAGCGGGAGTGGCCGCCGGTTGTTTTCTGAGGAATCGAAAGAACGTGCAGTTTCCCCAAGCGTCAAAATGAAAATAGTCTTACGAAACTACGGGAAGAAATCAGGCGACAATTTTCTACCCTATTTGCCAGCCTTGCCGTTTTGATGTAGATTACGAAAGCCTTTCCAGATCCCCCGAATTGAAGACAGGGCGGACGTTCTTCCCAAAAAAGGATGTTGCGTCGCTTGACCTGGGAGCATTCGGGTGGGATAGGATTGAAGGTACTCGGCAGGATCATGTTCGGGTCGGTATCGCGAGATTCGTGATTCGATCGAAGGGGGAGGGATGGGGTCCATGACCAAACTGGCCAAACGACTGGTATATGTGCTTTTGAGCCTGTCATTGACCCTCATGGGCGTTTCGATGGCAGTCAATGCGACCAGCACGGACTGGAAGAGCAAGCTCAAGACACAGTCGGAAGCCAAGTCGAAACTTACTGCCCGGCTGGATTTCCTGAATCAGCGGGCGGAAGTGGAAACGAAAGAACTTGCGGACGCCAATGGGCTCAGCGAGTTCCACAAAAGGAGTTATGGCGAGCGGATCGCGGCGACGAAAGCCGAGCTTGCCAAAGTTCGCAGGTCACTCGAAATGACTCACGCCGAATATCTTCAGGCGCAGGAGCAGTTCAAGAAAGACTTGTCGCTGCAGGACGAGACGACCCGGAAGCTCAAGGAATTGCAGGCGAATCTGGCCGCTCTGGAAAAGCAGAAGGGCGCATTCGACGAACAAAACGACCAGCTCACGGAAATGGTCGGCGAAATGGAAAGAAACGTCTCGGAACTGGAACGTTCGGCGGCGTTGCTGAAAGCGAATACCCCGGGCGGTCGTTGACCGTCGGGCATCAGGGCCTAAACGTGAATCGGAAGTCCGGGAAACCCAATCAAGTCGGGACGAGTGACCTGCCATGACCCAACTCGGAAAATTACTGGTCGTCGCCATCACGGTTCTCGCGATGGTTTTCCTTGGCCTGACCACGGTGGTGATGATCACCGCCGAGAACTGGAAGGACAAGGCTCTGGCCGAAACGAAGAAATTCGAAGAGACCAAGTCGGAGCTGGGTAAAGCCCAGACGACGGTCGCTGAGATCGGCAAGGAAATGACGCTTCTGAAGCAGAGCCATGATAGCTCACTCGCTCAGAAGGATCAGATGATCGCCGATCTCGAAAGCCGGTTCAAAGATAAGGAAGCGGAATACCAGCGGGTCAATACGGCTCTGAGCGTCGCTCAGGAAAACGCGACGCTCTCGTCGACCGAATCGACGACTCGCGTGGACGAAACGGCCTCGCTTCGTGAAAGTCTCAAATCGGCCCAGGATCAGGCGAATACGCTGAAACTTCAGGAGAAAGACCTGAATCAGCAGATCGTCGCCCTGACGAAACAGCTGGAAGCCGCACGCAATACGAACGAACGGCTTCGCGACGAAGTGGCCACGCTCAGCACGACCCTCTCAAGCGCAGGGCTCTCGGCGGATGTCCGCAACGTCAAAGCCCTTGCGAACCCGCCTGCGGTCGAAGGCCTGATCTCTCGCGTCGATGCGACTTCGACCCGTGTCGAATTGAGCATCGGCTCGGATGACGGTCTCGTCCCTGGCCATGAGCTGTTCGTCTTCCGGCGTGCTCCGAACGCCCAGTACATCGGAAAGATTCGTATCATCGCCGCGGACCCGGAACGAGCCGTTGCGACGGTTGTGGGTAAGACCTATCTTGGCACAAAAGTGACGGAGGGTGACGTTGTCTCCACCTCGATTAAGCCGCGGGGCTAAGTCGGCCAAGGCCGCGCCGGCCAAAGCCACCGCCAAAACGCGTACGGCGACTTCCAGAACGGCTTCGCCGGGCCTCTGGGACGAATACCACACGCTCCTGGCACTTTCCTTCGGTGCCATTCTGCTGGGTGCCGCGATGCTGGCCTATGTCTACTATGCCCGCTACGGCGGCGATATGAAGGCCAGCGGCGGAGCGGCTTCCCTGAATTCCGCCGTCACCAGGTCGATCTCCTGACCGACTTCCGGTCGAATTTCGTATCCGACCATTCCGCGGAGCATGGCGAAGCTCGACTTCGTCACGCTCCGTTCTCTTTCCCGACTTTTCGACCGGCAGGGAGAGATCTCGCTCATGCGAATCGTCATCGTGGCATCGGAAGCCGTTCCCTGGGCCAAAACCGGAGGCCTCGCCGACGTTGCCGGTGCATTGCCTGAAGCCTTGGCAGAACTCGGTCACGACGTCACCCTCATTCTGCCGAAATATCGCGTCACGACCCGCGTTTCGCCTCACCCTGTCGCCACCCGCTGGCGTTACCAGGTGCCGCTTGGCGGTGGCCAGGTCGAAGGTGGCTTCTCCCAGGGCGTATCTCCACACGGCTCGGTTCGCGTACTGTTTATCGAACAGCCCCAGTTTTTCGACCGGGAAGGCATTTATTCCGCTCACGGGGCGGACTTTCCGGACAATCCGGCTCGGTTTCTGTTCTTCAGCCGCGCCGCGATCGAGGCGATCCGCCTGGCTGACCTCCGGCCCGATATCATTCATGTCAATGACTGGCACACGGGGATATTGCCCGTCTACCTGCGCGAATTTTACGGCAACATCCCCGAGCTGGCCCATGCCGCCGTCGTGATGACGATCCATAACATGGCCTATCAGGGCCGTTACGGCCAGTGGGTCGTGCCCCTTGGCGAATTGCCATGGCAACTGTTCGACTGGCGCGCGCTCGAGTTCTACGGTCAGATCAATTTTCTCAAGGCCGGGCTGGTTTATGCCCAGAAGATCACGACCGTCAGCCCGACCTATGCCAGGGAAATCCAGACGCCTGACTATGGTCATGGCCTGGATCCTTTGCTGAGGCACCGAGAGGCCGACTTGCACGGCATCGTCAACGGTGTCGATACCGTGGTCTGGAACCCGCGCACCGATCCTCAAATCGCACACCATTACGACACCAAATCGTTTTCGGAAGGCAAGTCAGCCTGCAAACTGGCGCTTCAGAAGGAGCTCGGTCTGCCGGAACGCCCGGACGTGCCGCTGCTGGCCCAAATCGGCCGGCTCGATCCGCAGAAAGGCTGGGACCTGCTGCTGCCGGTCGCGTCCGAAGCCCTCGCCCGGGATGCGTTTCAGCTCGTCGTTCTCGGCACCGGGCAATGGCACTATCAGGAGGCCCTGACGAATCTCGAAAAGAAATTCCCGAAGAATCTTCGAGCCGTAATGCAGTTTTCACCCGGGCTGGCCCATCAGATCGAGGCCGCCGCGGACCTGTTCCTCATGCCAAGCCTGTACGAACCGTGCGGGCTCAACCAGATCTACAGCCAGATTTACGGCACAATTCCGATCGTGCGCCGGACGGGAGGCCTTGCCGACACAGTGATCGATCCTGTTGACGCCACGGCCAAAAAACCCGCGACCGGAATCGTTTTCGATCACGCCGACCAGGCTGGCCTGAAATGGGCCATCGAGCGCGGCATCAAGCTGTGGCACGACAAACCATCGCGCGATGCGATGATCGTCGCGGGTATGAGCCACGACTGGTCCTGGCGCAGGTCAGCCGTCGATTACTTGAAAGTCTACGAATCCGCCATGTCCGCATGGGTTCACGGCTGATGACCGTGATCGAAAAGAATCCGTAGGGAACCTGAATCGAGTCGTTCATGGTCCCTACGGAATCGAGGAATCAGACGGTCGCTGAGGCGTAATGCCGGACGAAGAGATCGTTCTGGATCCAGAGCAGCTTCTGGAACGCGCGAATTGTGTCCATTTCGGTCTGGCGCGGCAGATTCAACGCATAGACAGTCGCGATCAGGGCATCCGCCACGAAACCCATCAGGGCATCGATCTGAACGATCGGAATGATCGTGCGTGGCGAACCTGCCTTCGACGTGTGGATCTTTCCGACCCAATCGAGGTATTGGACCATTTTTCCGTCGTAAGGCTTGGTGACCAGAGCGACGAGATAGCCGGCGAGATGCTCCTTGCGGAACTTGATGATGGGATGATCGGGAGTGAGATCTTCCAGCTTTTCGGGGACATCGCCTTGATATCCGGCCTGAGGTGTCGCAAAATGACGCCACGTAGCGTCCTGCTGATAAAGCTTGGCGTAGACGGCATCGACCAGTTGAGGCACGAGAGGGGCCAGGTGCCCCACAGCCCCATGAATCGATTCGACATCTTTCGGGCTCAACCCGATGAACTCCGAGACATAGGCGAACCGGGCTTGAAGATCGGTCTCCAGGCTCTTTTCGTCGATGTGTTTCATAGCGTCCGAACTCCTGAATCCAGAAGGAGAGGTTTCTGATTCTTACGATCGAATATCACTGACGGACATCCAGATCCAATTATCTGATTCTAATTCGGTTTGTCAAACTTTTTTTGTGGATGCTTGTCGAATGGCTATTTTTTCGCTGTTCGAACCGGCCCTGCGATCGACACGATCTCCCAAAACCGTAACGGATTGCGCAAAGTGCGAATCGCCTGGTCAAACGCTCGTTCCGAACATTGAGCCGACAGCCGCGGTGAGGGCCATCGCCAGGATGCCCCAGAAGGTCACCCGAAGCGCGGCTTTGCCGATCGGGGCTCCGCCAGCGTAGGCCCCAAGAGCGCCAAGCACACTCAGGAACACGATCGAAGTCGAGATCACGACGGGAATTCGCAACGAGGGCGGGCAGACGATCGCCATCACCAGCGGCAAGGCGGCTCCGACCGCGAAGGTTGCGGCAGAGGCTAAAGCGGCTTCCACTGGTCGAGCGGACGTGAGGTCGAATATGCCCAGTTCTTCCCGAGCATGCGTTCCGAGAGCATCATGCGCCATCAGGCGTTCCGCAACCGTCCGGGCCAGTTCCGGTTCCAGGCCACGTTTCTCGTAGATCGCCGCGAGTTCGCCGAGTTCGAATTCCGGCTCCGAAGCAAGTTCGTTTCGTTCTCGATCCAGGTCGGCTTTTTCGGTATCGGCTTGCGAACTTACCGAAACGTATTCCCCAGCAGCCATAGACATCGCGCCGGCGACAAGCCCTGCGATACCCGCAACGATCACTTCACTTGCGGATGCGTTCGATGCTGCCACACCTACGACCAGACTCGCAGTCGAAACAATGCCGTCATTCGCCCCAAGAACTGCTGCACGCAACCAGCCGATCCGGTCGGTCCGGTGGGTTTCGAAGTGAACACCACGTACCATGATGATTTCCCTTTCGATTGGGATACGTCGCTTGAGCGGTTCGATTCCGACGAACGCGATATGCAAGATACCCTAATACTACAGTCGCGCTTCACTGATTCCGCCCGATCTGTTATGCTCCTGACTTCCACGGAGGTCACGGATGACGGCTTCTCCTTCGCTCGATACCTGGAACGTTCAGTTTCGCCAACTGCTTTCGCGGCTTGAGCCGCGG
>WGMM01000009.1 GCA_016125085.1 bacterium | reverse complement strand
GCTCGTCTGGCCGCTGGCCACGACGCCGACACACTGGCTGGCCTGGTCGACATGGCGTCGCAGACATCAGGCCGTGGCGCGGATGTGCCACTACAAGAACCGGGGACAATCCCCTTGATTCAAGCGCAACTGTAGTACTAGCTCGAAAGTCTTTTGATTCTTAGACCTGCAAAGTGACTTTGACGAACGATTTCCGATCGAAATCCGCGACGAAATCGGGGATTCCCCCGTTTCGGATACGATGGAGATCTTCGGCGTAAAAGTCCCAAAATATCGTCGGCACAAGAAAATCTATGCCGGGTCGTCCTGAACGGTCGAGAGATTCACCTCAGCCTGTATGGTTCCCCCGACTCCAAAGCGAAATATGAACGGGTCGTCTCGGAATGGCTTCAGACCGGGCGAAAGACTCCCAGGCCGAAGCCGCTGGCGACCGTCAGGAAGCTGCGGGATGAGCCAGGCGAAGATCGTATCCTGACCTTTACGACATCGGCGGTTCGGTACTTCGAACACGCCAGGACTTATTAGAGCGATTCACTGTTGCTTGTAGTTGTACCCGCAACTTCGGAACCAGCCGCTGATATCTTTTGCCGTGACGGTTCGAAGTACGGTTCCGATTGCATTCGGCAATCCGGGAATAGTCCGTTCGGACATCGCTCTCAGACCTTCCTTGGTCTTGGAAAACGCATTCTCGATCGGATCGAATCGGGGCTGTATGGCGGCAGCAGCAAAACTCTTGCACCGATTTCCTCGATGGCTTCCATAACCGCCTTCGACTTGTGCGCAGGCAAGTTGTCCATGACGACGACATCGTCTTCGGATAATGCCTGCAACAGCAGCAGCTCGACGCAGGATTCGATACAGAGGCGACCGATCGCACTCTCGAAAACGGCACAAGCGGAAACGTGGCCGGCTCGACTGGCAGCGTTCACTGTCAGCGTTTTCCAGGCTCCATGCGGCGTCGAAGCATGCAGGCGCTGCCCACGTGGCGACTGGCCATAGCGTCTCGACATAGACATATTGACGCTGCTTTCGTCCAGAAGGACCGGAAAGACCAGATGTTTCGAATCGACGCTATTTCAGATTGTCGTGCCAGAGATCTCGTTTGGCTTTGACGTCAGGCCGGTCCTGTTCGGAAGCACGTATCGACTTCGTTTTCGCGTATTCCCCAGCTTTATGTGGAAATGAGCAGCCGGTCGGTTGCCGACGTGCTGCAGGAGACACCGGCGATCGATGCCAGTCGCTTGAGCGTCGCATCCGGATTGTCTTTGACGGCCTAAATCAGCCGCTCGGCCGCTTGAGCCTGAAAAGCACCGGGTTGTCCGCCTCGGTGCGGTTCAGGTGCGACCGAGCTGGTCTCACGAACGCGTTTTCGCAGTTTGCCGATCCATGAAACGCTGACCTGGAATGTTTCAGCGATTTCATTATGCCTCATCAGGCCTTCTTCAGCCGCAGCGATGACCCGTTCTCTGAGATCCATCGAATAAGCCCTTCATCCTCAGGCCCTCCTCTGAAAACAGCAGAACGAAAGTCATCGCTATGACCCTCCCCGATCAGCGAGGGCGGCTACGGTCGCCGTACGGATCGACGTCAGGTGCTGTGGAAGGAATGAGCATTCACATCACCCCGAACCCGCTTGTCCTCGGCACTTCGACATACGGTCAGAATAGCGATCTCGTCGAGCTCGAAATCGCAGGGTGTGAGGTCGATTCGGACCAGCTTCTGATCGAGTTCGGCAATGCGGGGCGGGTGGTCGATTTTTCCTACGACCTCGCTACGTGGAGCTCGTTCTCATTCTTCGTCCTGCCGAAGAGTCTGTTCGAAGCGCAGCCGAAGATCACGCTCTGGGCCAGAACTGCCGCCAGAGCGAACGCTGGCAGTGTCACGAAGCCAGGATCAACGCAATCTCGACTCGGTCCTGGTCCCTCTGGTTCCGGAAACGGGCTATGGTGGACCGGAACCGCCAGATTCCATCATGACATCCACACTCTTATGATGTCGGCTGACGAGAATGACACCGATTCCTCGCCGACAGCATCGGCAAGACGGCATTGCCGGGAGCGAGGGTTCGACGGTCTTCCCGGGCAGGTAACCGATCACGTTCTGACGTTCGGATCGGTCGTCAAGGCGGCGGAAATCAGGCGACCGCGCAGGTTCATTCGAAGATCCATTCCGGCAATGAATTCCGCACATTGAATCGAAATTTGGCATCCGTGTATCGACTCGCTTTCGAAAAGGCATTCGGGGTCGCACCTCTTGCGGGGAATCGAAAGACTCTGTGATACTTGCTATTATGCTCATGAAGACACCCGGAACTGGCCATACCTTCGCGTCCAAGGTGGCAATGAAAGGGCCTCAATTTTGGAACCCGGCGAAAAGGACGAATGTCTTTCAGCAGATCAGCTCATTCCGCTGGTCTACGAGCATTTGCGCTCGCTGGCGGCCAGGCGTCTTGCCAGGGAACGACTTGGCATTACACTCCAGCCTACGGCTTTGGTTCACGAGGCCTACTTAAGGCTGGAGGGAGATGGGAACCCGCCCTGGCAAAGCCGAGGGCAATTCCTTGCAGCCGCATCTCTGGCCATGAGACGTATCCTTGTCGATCATGCCCGGAGCAAAAGTGCCACGAAGCGGGGTGGCGGAAGTACCCGTATTCCGCTCGAGGAGTTCCACCGCATCGTGGATTCACCGGATGACATGCTGGACCTCGATGAGGCTCTGACCCGATTCGCGGCGAAAGAACCTGCGAAGGCCGACCTTGTGCAGCTTCGGTTTTTCGTAGGGCTGAACACCGCCGAAGCAGCTGAGGCGCTCGGAATCTCGCTGGCGACAGCCGAACGCTGGTGGAGTTATTCCAGGACCTGGCTTTACTGCGAATTGCAGAAAGGAAATGAAGATCATGCGGAATCATGAGGCGCGAATTCCGTTTTATTCGCATTAACCGTTAGAGGTATTCCAAGACTTTGCAGGAAGCGGATCGCATGTCTGAACGACCATCGAACGACGTCATCTTCGAGGAAGCACTCGGAAAATCCACGCCGGAAGAGCTTTATGCGTATCTGGACAATGTCTGCCGGGGGGACGAAGAATTACGGCATCTCATGGTCCGGATGATCGAGGCCCACCTCGGCGTGGGTCATTTTCTTGAGACGCCTGTCGCGTTTATCGGTCCACTGAGCGAACTCGCCAGCGACCTTGAGCTTTCGATCGAGCCGCTGTCCGCATCCGAGAGTCAGGAGGGGATCCACCCCGGCATTCTGGGTCCTGCGGAACGAGCGGATTCGCTGGGCATGCTCGGTTCTCTCGATGTGCTCGAAGTCATCGCTCGCGGGGGAATGGGCCTCGTTCTGCGAGGCTTCGATTCGAAGTTGAATCGCGAGGTCGCAATCAAGCTGCTGCCCCAGGAAGTCGCTGCCAATGCCGATTCACGCCGGCGCTTCGTGCGGGAGGCCCGCAGGGCGGCCTCGGTCGTGCACGAGAACGTCATCGCCATCTTTGCGGTCGAAGACTCGGGAACGCTGCCATACATCGTGATGCCTTTCGTTGAAGGTCTCTCGCTGCAGGAGACGATTCGGCGCACTGGTCCGCTTCCGATCGACTTGATATTTCGTCTCGGAATTCAGATCGCTGAGGGGCTGGCCGCGATCCACGCCCGGGACTTGGTCCATCGCGACCTTAAGCCTGCCAACATCCTCATTGAGCGCCAGAGCGAACGGATCAGGATCACGGACTTCGGGGTGGCTCAAGCCGTCGACGAGCCTCACTCGACGCAATTCGGGCTGATCGCAGGCACTCCGGCCTACATGTCGCCTGAACAGGCCGAAGGACTTTCCGTCGACCACCGGGGCGATCTCTTCAGCCTCGGCAGTGTGCTCTATGCCATGTGCACAGGCCGGCCGCCCTTCGAGGGCAAAACGATCGTCGGTGTGATCCGACAGGTCTGCGACCAAAAGCCGAAGCCGGTTCGCGAGTGGAATCCCGCTGTGCCCAGTGATCTTTCGGACATCATCGCGCGACTGCATGAGCGCAATCCTGCCGACCGGCCGCAGTCGGCCGCTGTCGTCTCGGCCGAGCTGAAGGCATTGAAGGAGCGACTCAGCAGGACCGACGAATTGGCAGAGAAACAGGTGGTGGAATCGTCCTTCCCCCGAAGGCGTCGACTGCTTGGCTTCGGGCCTAGGGCACGTCATGCAGCAACGATGGGCTTGTTTGTGGCACTCATCATGGGGGGTGCCGAGGCGACCGGCGTGACAGATTTCCACGGCACTGTCGTCCGTATGCTGATCCCCGAGGGGACGCTGGTCGTGGAAGTCGACGACCCGAATGTCCACGTGACGCTGGAAGGCACCGATCTCGTGATCACCGGAGCGGGTGCCCAGGAGATTCGCCTGAAGCCCGGCTCCTACCAGCTCAAGACAAGCCGCGACGGCAAGGTCATCAGACAGGAACTCGTAACCGTTCGTCGCGAAGGGAAGCAGATCGTCCGCGTCAGCAATGAGCCGATGCCCGCGCCGGAAATCGCTCCGGACTGGGAAAAGTTCGTCGCCGGGATGCCGCCCGAAGCCCAGGTGGAAGCCGTCCGAAAACGGCTTCAGGAACTGAATCCCGGGTATGACGGCAAGCTGGAATGGAACATCAAGAACGGATTCGTCGACTGGGTGGAGATCGATTCCGAGGCCCTGAGCGACATCTCTCCGCTGCAAGTCTTTCGGCAGCTCACGGCTCTTCGCCTCCAGGGTCCCTATCCTGGCCGGGGCAAGGTGACTGATCTGGGCCCGATCCGAGGACTGCCTCTTCGGAAACTGCAGTTGATCAGCCAGCCGGTTTCGGACCTTGAGCCTCTTCGGGGCATGCAGCTTTCAGAGCTGATCATCCCCGAGTCACGCGTGGAAGACCTCTCCCCACTCCAGGGTATGAAACTGAAGTCGATCGCGCTGCAGAGGTCCAGGGTCAGGAGTCTCGAACCCCTGCGCGGCATGCCTCTGGAGGTGGTCGATCTGTATTTGTCGTCGGTCAAGGACCTGAGCCCGCTCCTGGGCATGCCGATCTATTACCTGAACATCGGCAGTCTGTCCCTCGACGACTCGGAACTGAATCGGCTCGCCGAATTCAAGAAGCTCAAGTGGCTTTTTATGCTGGACGTCCCGATTCGGGACCTTTCGCCCTTGCGGTCGCTTCGACTTGAAAAGATCGACCTGCATGGGACAAAAGTCGAGGACCTCAGCCCGCTGGCAGGCATGCCTTTGCAGGAGATCAGGCTGGATTACCGGCCCGACCGGGCCGAGTTCCTTCGCTCGTTCCCGAACCTGAAGCTGATCAACCACGAGACTCCCGAGGTGTTCTGGTCCAAGGTCGAAAAACCGAAGTAAACGCGAACCAGAGTCCGATGGCCACGCCGATTCGACTTTTGCGAAAAGTGGCCGCCTTACTCCCTCGGCGAATCCGCCACGGATCCACAGCAATCACCTGGTCCGATCGATCTCACGATTCGTTGCGGATATACCCTTGCGCCTGATGCGCCATAGGTTTCCGTCGTTCGTTCGGCCCGTTTCCGATTTCGGGAACGATGTTTTTCGAAAATTTCCAGGAAATCGTGAGGGTCGATAGAACCGCTTTACGCCAATGGGATTGAACCCCCTTCCGCGATTCCTCAAGAGCACCCACGGCGTGAGCTTTCGCCACCGCCGTGAGTACGGATCTTCTTCGGTTCGTTCCGGTGCCTTCGGCCCGTCCATCGTCCATGCGAACACCTTCGAGAGCACACTGATGTTAGATAGCAAATTTCCCAGACTGTTCCGCCGCACTTCGAATGTTTCGCGCCGTCGCCGCGCGTGGCTCAACCTGGAAAAGCTGGACGATCGCGTCACGCCGGCGACATTCACGGTGGTGAACACCCTGGACGACTTCGCCGAGGGTTCGTTGAGATGGGCGGTCAATCAGGCCAACCTGAATCCCGGTGCCGACCACATTGAGTTCGACCAGAACCTGGGCGGCGAGATCGTCGAAACCATCGGTGGGTTCACCAACACATATCCAGCTCCTCCGGCGACGATCACGCTCGGCACCGGTCTGTCGATCACGGGCGAACTGAGCATCAAAGGGAACCAGAACCTGACGATCACGGGCGGCGATGCCACCCAGATTTTCGTCATTCCGGCAGGCTCTTCGCTGAGTCTCGACTGGATGAGACTTCGTGACGGAGCGGCCGCGGGTTTCGCCCTGCTCGGCGGGGCGATCCGGAACGACGGCACCCTCTCGATGAACGACACCACGATCTCCAGCAGCAGCGCCCCCTTCGGTGGCGGGGCGATCTTCAACACCGGAACGGCCACGATCACGAGTTCGCAAATCTCGGGGAACGCATCGCTGGCCGGTGGCGCGATCTACAACAATCCCGGCGCCACTCTGACGATTCTGTCTTCATCGTTCAGCACGAACTTGGCCACACAGGGAGCCGGAGCGATCTACAACGCCGGCACGGCCACCATCACCAGTTCGTCGTTCACCGGTAACACGGCCCCGACGGCAGGAGCCATCTACAACGACACGAACGCCACGCTGAAGGTCACAGGGTCGACATTCAACACGAACGCGGCCACGCAGACGGCCGGGGCCATCTACAACGGCACGAACGCCACGCTGAAGGTTACGGCTTCGACGCTCAGCGCAAACACGGCCGTTCAGGGCGGCGGGGCTCTGGTCGTCGGTGGTGGCATGGTTACGATCGAACGATCGCTGATCCAGTCGAACACGGTGACGGGCAAGGCGGGCGCTGCAGGTCAGAAAGGCGTAGCCGGTCAAGACGGCGGTTCCGCAGTTGGCGGGGGCATCGCGGTGACCGCGGGCTCAGTGCGCGTGGTCGAGACGACGATCGCCGGCAATATCGTGCGGGGTGGCGATGGCGGCAACGGTTACTTCGGCGCCGATGGCCCCGCGGGTGCGGACGGGCCGAATCCTCAGCCAGGCGGTACTGGGCAAGATGGGAATCCTGGACAACCGGGCTTGCCAGGTGATGCAGGAACGAACGGTGGGGCTGGTGGTGGCGGTATGGGTGGTGGCGTCTACGTCCAGGGGGGGCTTGCGGTGCTTGTGGGCTCGACACTCTCGGACAATCAGGCAATCGGTGGACGGGGTGGTCAAGGAGGCGATGGGGGTGACGGCGGCGACGGCGGAGACGGAAGCGATGCTGCCCCACCGCGACTTGGCATCCCATCATTTGAGTTCAATGGAAATGTGGGCGGCAACGGCGGCCGTGGCGGCGACGGCGGCGATGGCGGCTTCGGTGGAGCAGGTGGAGCCGCGTACGGGGGTGCCATCTTCGTGAGCACCGACAGTGCCAATTTGTTGCTGGCGAACGCGACAGTGGCAGGCAACATTGTCCAGGGTGGCAGCGGGAGCCTGGCCGGTTCCGGTGGAGCCGGCGGTGCAGGCGGCGACGGCGGGGCACCGTACCTGAATTTTTCTGTTGGCAGTGGCGGCGCCGGCGGCAACGGCGGGGATGGCGGAATCACCGGCCCGGCGGGGAGTGGTCTGGGTGCCGGGCTTTATCAGTCGAACGGCGACATCATGCTGCGGAACGCCACGATCTCCTATAACGAGGCCGCCAAGGGACTGACCATGACGACCGTGCCGACCGCCGGGACGGGTGGCGCTGCGGGCGCGAACGGCCTCAACCGACCGGGATATGTCGCCCCTGGACTCCCTGGTCAGCCTGGTTCGCTCAGTACCGTCAACCAGGTCGCGGCCGGTGGCGGAATCTCCACCCAGCGGGAGGGTGCGTCCACATTCTCGGCGGGCAACTCGATCTTCGCCCTGAACACGGCGGGGGGCTCCGCAAGCGATGTCGACGGGACGCTCTCGCCCGACGAGAACGCCGGTAACCTGTTCGGCGTGGGCGGGGCGGGCGGGCTGATCGCCGGCACGCGAGGGAACCTGGTGAACGTCGCTGCCCCGGGTCTGCTCCCCCTGGCCAACAATGGCGGCCTCACCAAAACGATCGCTCTGACCAGCCTCAGCCCCGCGATGGACAGCGGCTTCGATCTTCTGGCGTATGAGGCCGGCTTCACGTGGCTGACGACGGACCAGCGCGGGGCCGGGTTCGCCCGAATCGTCGGTACGTCGGTCGACATGGGTGCCTACGAAGTTCCGGCGTTCCAGGAATCGTTCGTGGTGACCACTTTGGCCGACGAGGACGACCTGACTTCCGACCCGCGATATGGCACCGGTACGTCGCTTCGCGAGGCGATCGCCTGGGCGAACCGGAGCACAGGCGCCGCCACGATCACGTTCGCCGCAGGCCTTTCCGGAACGATCACGCTGACTCGGGGCGAACTTTCCGTCTCCGACGACTTAAGCATCGTCGGGCCCGGATCATCGTTGCTGACCATCAGCGGCAACGACACGAGCCGGATCTTCAATGTGTCCAACTTCGATGATTCCAACTTGATCGACATGAGCCTCGAAGGCATGACACTCAGGCGAGGTCGAACCACGAGCGGCCTGGGCGGTGGAGCGATCACGACCCGAGAGAACCTGACGCTCACCAGGATGGTCATTACCGGAAATCGTGTCGATCCGGGCGAATTCACAGCGATCGGCGGGGCCGTCGCTCAGACGGGCTTGTCCGGAATCTCGCTCAGAGTCGTCGATTCGACGATTTCGAACAACCAGTCGGGCAGCGGAGGCGGGCTCTATCTCCCATGGACAGGGAGCGGTGAGCGACCGAAGGTCGACATTATATCCTCCACCTTTTCCGGGAACTCGACGACTGCCTCAGGCGGTGCGATCTGGTCCGGTCGCGTTCTCAACGTGGTGAACTCGACTTTCTCAGGGAACATCTCGTCGGACTTGGGTGGGGCGCTGTTCCAGTCCAACGGATCCGCTTCCTTGACTCACGTGACGATCGTAGGCAACCAGTCCCTCCGGGGTGCGATCTCAGCCGCACAGGGAGCCTCTATTAGGCTCAAAAACTCAATTGTGTCTCAGAATGCCGGACAGCAGGTCCGCCTTTTCCCCCTCTCCACCGTAACCGCTGTGGGGGCCAACATCGTCCAGGGCGGCCTGAACGGGCTTGCCGGCGTCATCGACGCCGATCCGCTGCTGGGCCCGCTGGCCGACAACGGAGGACCGACGCTCACCCACAAGCCCCTCTTCGGCAGCCCGGCAATGAACGCCGGAATCGATTCGGTGTCCGTCGACGGTGCCGGGAACCCGCTTCTGGTCGACCAGCGTGGCTCCGCCCGAAGGGTGGGTTCGGCGGTCGATCTCGGGGCTTACGAACGCGGGGACTCGCTCGTCGTAACGACCTTGGATGACGAGGACAACGGCGAATCGGACCCGATCTACGGGACAGGCACGTCACTGCGCGAAGCGATCGCCTGGGCCAACTTGAACCCGGGGGCCGACACCATCACCTTCAAGCCGGGCCTGGCCGGTACGATCACGCTGACGGGGGGCCAACTCAGCATTTCCGACAGCACCAGCATCGTCGGCCCCGGCGCGTCGACGCTCGCGATCAGCGGCAATGGCGCATCCAGGATTTTCCTTATCACCAATGGCGTCGAGTCGAGCCTCATCGACGTGAGCCTTCGGGGCTTGACCCTCAAAGGTGGCCGAATCGACAATTCTTCCGGCGGGGCGATCTGGACCGATGAGAACTTGACTCTCACGGAGATGGCCCTTACAGGCAACGGCTCCGACGGCACCGGGTTTTCCGCGGGCGGCGCGATTTACTTCGGGAGTGCCGCTGGCGGCAACATCCGGGTCGTCGACTCGACGATTTCCGGTAATCAGGCGACGTGGGGTGGTGGGCTGTACATTCGGAAGCTCGGCACAGACGCGGCCCCATGGGCCGAGATCATCCGTTCCACGATCTCCGGAAACACGGTCCAGTCCGATGGCGGCGGAGTTTATTCCGAGATTCCGATGTCCGTCGTGAACTCGACGTTCTCCGGGAATCAGGCGCCGGGCTTTGGGGCGGCGATGTACCAGTTCGGGGCGTTCAGAGCCTCGGCTGCGCTCACCAACGTCACGGTCGTGGGGAACACTTCTCCCACCGGGGCCATTTACATGGGTGTCTTCAACCAGCTGACCCTTGCGAACTCAATTCTGTGGGGCAACGTCGGTCCTCAGATCGGCCTGGGTGGCGGATCGTCGGTGATCAGCACGGGGCCTAACATCGTGCAGGGCGGTGGAGTGAACGGCGCGATCGACACCGATCCGCTGCTGGGCCCCCTGGCCGACAACGGCGGACCGACCCTCACGCACCGGCCCACCTGGCTCAGCCCGGCGACCAACGCCGGGGCTCCGGTCAGCGGCCTGACCACCGACCAGCGCGGACGTTTGCGGTCGCCGACGACTCCGACACTGGGTGCCGTCGAGGGGCCGAGTTTCCGGCTCAATCCGACGAGCATCGACCTTGGAACGACGGTTTACGGCCAGCCAGGACCGGCGACAAGCTTCGAGATCGAAGCTTACGGACTCGCGGGCAACTTCATGTCGGTCTACGCACAACCAGGTCTGCCTCGTCCCGTGGAGTGGGACTACTCTCTGGACGGAACCACGTGGTTGTCGTCCTTCGATGAATGGTTCGGGATTTCCTTCGATTTCTCGTCCCATGACTTCTCCATCAACCCGCGGGCCAAGATCTACGTACGCCTTCTCGAGGGGGCGACCGTGGGCTCGACCTTCGGAAAAATCAACGTCCTCAGTGAAGATTTCTATCAGGTGGACAGTCCGACGTCGGTGACTTACACCGGCGAAATCACCCAGGCACCGTTGACCTTCACGGCCAATCCCGCGACACGCTCCTACGGTGACGCGAATCCGGAACTCAGCGGATCTCTCACCGGGTTCCTTTATCAGGACACGCTGCAGAGCGAACTTGTGGACCCGAACGACGCATCACCGACGGTTTCCACACCCGCTACGCCCTCCAGCGGGGCCGGTCGTTATCCGATCGTGGGCACGTACGTACTGAAGAACTACTACATCGTGCAGGCCCCGGCCAATGCCACGGCCCTGACCATCGCCCCTCGCACGCTGACGGTGAAAGCCGCCGACGCGACGAAGATCCAGGGCGAGGCCAATCCGGGCGTCACGGTGAGCTACGACGGCTTCGTCCTCAGCGACGGGCCGGGGTCGCTCGGCGGTTCGCTGACCTTCTCCACGCCCGCTACCTCCGCAAGCTTGCCAGGCCTTTATTCGGTCACCCCCGGCGGGCTGATTTCGAATAACTACGACATCCAGTACGTGGGCGGAACGCTGTCCGTGCAGAGCTACGCCACGGCCACCGGACTCGTCCAGGGAGAGGTCAATGTTGCGTCCCTGAGCGCGACGATGAAACAGGCACTCTCCAATACGCTCTTGTCGGCCATCCAGTCGTTCAACGCAGGCCAGACGAGTTCAGGCATGGAACAGCTTCGACTGTTCATCGACCTGATAAACCGCCGCGACCGGTCGTTCCCGAATACGCTCGCCCTGCGCTGGATCGCCGCCGCAACTCGGATCCGCCGCGCCTGGAACCCGAATTTGTGAACCGGGAAGTAATGATCCGAAAAAGGGGTAGAAACCGGGTCTGCTCCTTTCGCTCGAGATTCGGCATTCGCATTTGGGTGTGAATCCTTGTGAACCTGGAATTCCGGTATTGCGATCGGCTCGTTGATACGCACCATGTAGAAGGTCAGATTTGCGATCTTCGTTTACGGGCGAAGGTGGCAAGTGTGGCGATGGATAGCGTGGCCAGAGCGTAAGTGGAATGCTCAGATACGGCGTTGGTGATCACAAGGGTGCCGATGTCGTTGCTGTTGGTTCCATTCTCGCCGGCGTCGATGACGAAGTAGCGAAACGCGATGCGGCCTTGCGTTGGCACGCCAAGGCCCGTCAGCGTCGCAGGTCACTGCGTCCAAATTTGTGGAACCCGTTGCTGATCAAGGTCGGGTTCATTTCGTTCAGGAGGGTCGTGAAATCCCCCACGCTGGTTGCCGTGTTGCCCACGTTGGAACTCGCACAGGCAGGTCCTGTCTGAGAACAGGCGTAGCACTTATTCGCCTTTTTGATAGTAACATTCGTGTTTCCACCACGGATCGTTCACCCAGGATACCGCACGGATGCCACGACACGCACTCTCCGGCGCACAGTGGGACCTTATCAAGGGGGGTCTTTCCTTCCCCTGCGAAAACTGGTCGGCCGCTGGCCACGACGCCGACGCAATGGCTCACCTGGTCGACATGACGTCGCAAACATCAGGCCGTGGCGCGGATCTATCAGGAAAAACCGGAGAAATTCTCCTTGATTAAAGTGCAACTGTAGAATTAGACAAATTTCCTAGCAAAGTGCGTTCCGTTCCGCAAATCCTGCTCGACCGCGATTCGTATTCAGGCGAACTGGTAAGTGGTGTCGACCTGATATTCCGAGTCAGAGAGATCGAAGGCGTTATCGAAATTGGACATCCCACGGAAATCCCGGATTCAGCTCGATACTTAAACGATTCGCGATCTCAGCGAAAGTTGCGGCTTTCCCGGGATTACGTGCACCCCGGGAAAGCCGCTCAGACAGATCCAATTCATTCCATCATCGTTCAGGTTGCAAGAATTGCATTCGCTTGCGTCAGAACACCTGCTTCTGCCATTCGAAATCTCGACTGAGCAGATACGCATGGCCGTCGGTGGGATCGATGCACACGAGTTGGACCCAGCCGTTTCCGAACAGTTTTTGCAGAACCGCCTGGCTGCGAACGATTTCATCGACTCGCAATTTCGGCGCCTGAACGACTGTGAGAAGCCTCATGGGTTCATGATAGGGCGTTTCGTCCGAGGAATAGACCGATTGCAACGGCAGTCCATGCATGAGGTCGCTGGCATTGCCCTGCATCACACCGATCTTGCCGGTGACATTATGCGTCACTTTGCTGCCGGCACCGAATGCGACCGGATCGATCGTGGAGAAGAAATACTGGCTGTTGATCCACTGAGCAACGACCATCGGTGCGGTCAGAATCGTCGTCAGGAACTTGCCATCCGTGTCGGCCTGCCAATCGTACGAATGCAGAAAACAGCGGCCTTCCAGGTTCATTTGACTCGTAAGCCCACGCGGACCGACAACGAACGCCGCGTTGCGGGCGAGTCCCCATTCAGGGCGAACCTGCGCCCAGTCCTGACTGCGGAGGCTGGTGATTTCGAAAGCTTCAGAGGAATCGATCGCTTTCGAATCGAAATTTCTGGATCGGGCGAAGGAATTCTCGATTCTCGCCTGGGCCAGATCATTTCGAAGACTAGCGACCAATTCCGCTTCAACGCCCGACATCTCTTCGACTTCGAAGAGAGTCATCTCATCGGTCGTCGTATCATGCTCGGCTGCGAGGAAAAGGGTGTCAGATGGAATTCGAATGCCACGTTCGGCCAGAATTTCGCGGACTCCATCGCTGTTGAGAATCGATGCCAGAATTCGGGCATTCGCCCCGCCGTGATTGCCGCCGCATGCGCCACAATCGAGTGCGCTTGCAAAGGCGTTATTTTCCGTCGTGCTGCCGTGACCGCACAGTACGACCAGCGGCGCGAAGCGAGCCGTCAGCCCCATCATCCGCAATGCCTGTTCCCCGAAATCGGCCTGGCGTGATATTTCGATATGATCCAACCCTGGTGTCACAGCCACTTCGGGCATGAAGCGATCGGCCGTTGAGAGACGGAATCGGCCGTATCGGTGAGTTGCAAAAGTCTTCGCCATCATCGAAAGACCGCACCATGGGCCGAGCATCTCGACCAGGGCGAAGGGTGTCGCGAAGTTGTATTTCAGCGATTGATAGAAGCCTTTCCAGGTCGAGAGCAACCCTCGGCCTTTCTTGTACTGCTCCGCTCGATCCGCATGGGTGGAGCAAGCATGTTCCTCGACTTCATGACCAGGTTTCAGCAGCACGGGGCAGGAATCATGAGCGTGGGATTCGCCGAACGGTTTGATTCGGACCGGGATCCCGAAAAACCCGGCGAAACCGAGCGTTTCGTAATCATTCTGAGCCTCGATCGTCCGGCGGAATGGCTCCGAACGGACATCGATGCAGAAGACGAGCTGAGCTTTCGGACGATCAAGCGATTTATCTTCAGTTCGGACCGCAAATGGCAAAAGTTTGCGGAGCAGTGAGTCACGAAATTCATTTTCTTTCGCGACGATTCCGTCGAGATTCACTGGAGCGGAAGGCTCCAGAGACTTGTCAAGAGTTGCGTCTGGCGAAAGCAGACATGTCAAAACCAGCCTGACTGCGACAAAATCGACCAGCGAAGCCGGCAGTTTCGCATATTCTTCGGGGCTCTGCCAGTTCGATTTCCATTTGAGATAGCCTGCCCAGCCAGGCAGAGCCGCCAGTGACTGGCGAATGAATTCCGAACGCTGGCTTCCGGGAATATCGAGCTTGTCCAGACACAGCTCGATCGCTACCGATGGCGCCCCCGGCAATCGTTTCAAGAAGTTGTCGTCGGCTGCGGAACGATTGAGTCGTTGATCGAACCTGGCCAGATCAGCGAAGCAGCGATAAAGTCCGGCCTGACGGCCAGGCATCGCAAGTGTTGCCTGCCCGTCGTCGAAGAAAGCCGAACACCATTTGATCGTCTCGCGATTCACGGCATCGAACCCGGGACTGGAATTCTTCACGCTGTTTCGGATTCGTCCGGATTCGGCAATAGCCGTTTCGAAAGGCAGATTTTCGAGCCCCTGGAGCGGATTGACCGCAATGAAGTTCTTCAGGGGCCAGACGGGAGCGACGATGTCCGACGCCTGGGCGATGACTTCCATGATATCGACTTTATCCACTTGAACTTGCTTTTGCTTGAGGGGTTTCGACTTCAATCCGATGGTCATTGTGATCTCCACTTTCTCTCAGATACCGTAATTGGAGCGGTTGGCGGTCACGGTTTTCGGATGTGGCTGACTTGCGTTCAGAGCAGCGACATAAAGCCGCTTCCACAAGACTGTCGATTGCATCTTTCCGGCCAGGTCGAAATTCATGGCCAGCCAGACCAGCATGAGAGTTCCGAAACCCGTGGAATATACGAAATCGAGCGGCTGTGCCTGATTCAGCCCCAACGGCTCAAGAATCGATTCGATCAGTGCTACGCTGGCTCCGTACGACCCGCCTGCAATCAGTCCCATCACTGGGATGGTGACGAAGCGCGGCATGCTGCCCGGAAATTCAGGGGTCCTCAAAGCGATCTGAGTGGCTGCCATAAATGCAATCCCGGTCATCAGGCAGCCGGTGTCGGCAAGATCGAACGGGATGTGACTCGTCCAGGCGAAAGCCCAGGCGCCGATCACGCCAGCAGGACATGCCGCCAGGAATCGGCCGAATGTCACTACGCCCGCGGTGCGGTCGAGCCGCTTTTCGCGAATGACGGAACCTGAATTGAGGAAGGAATAGGCCTTGAAAAGTCCGTGCCAGCACAGGTGCGACACTGCCGGGGCGAATAGCCCCATGCCGCATTGCATGATCATGAAACCCATCTGCCCCATGGTCGAGCAGGCCAGCATCCGCTTGATATCGGTTTGCAGCAGCTTCCAGAAGGTCCCGGTTACCGCCGTCACAAGCCCGGCCAGGAACAGGAAGTGCAGAATCCCCGGCTGTTCGAGCAACAACGGGGAGAAACGGACAAGCAGGAATCCGCCACCATTGACCAGCCCGGCATGCATCAGGGCCGAAACAGGAGTCGGCGAATTCAGCGACGAGATCAGCCAGCGATGGAAAGGCCAGGCCGCCGATTGAGTCAACGCCGCCAGGGAGATCAACAGCAGCCCCAGTTTCATTTCGTCGGATGCCGTTTCGGTTGAAGCGACAATCTCGTGCACGTAAGGGCTTCCGGCCGCGTCGGACACCAGCCAGAACCCAGCCAGCAGGAACAGGAAACCGATGCCGAATGTTTTCGCCGCAATCAGGCCTGAATTCCTGGCGGCCGTCCACTCCGTCTTGTGCATCATCAGTCGAGTCAGCAGCAGGTTACTGAGACCCCAGCTCATCAGCAGCACGAGCAGATGATCGGCGAATGCCATCGTCAGCACGCTCACGGCCAGCAGGCAGACCAGTGCGAGGTGCAGGCTGCGTTTCCGGTCGCCGGCCAGGTATCGCACCGAAAAAGCCGAGACGTTCGCGGCTACGAAGACGATCAGGACAGCCATCACCCAAGACAGGCTGTCGGATCGGAACAGAGCGGATCGAGAGAATTCCAGCATCGGCGTTTGCCCTCCTTTCCTGAGGTTTCGGTATTAGTTTACTTTTCCCTTTAGATTTGTAAAATTGATGATTCTGATAGATTCCATGAGCTTTTCGAATCGGAGAAGCGATGCCATTCTTTGTCGATACCCTGCAGTTGCGGAGCTTCGTCGCGATCGCCGAAACGGGCACCTTCGGGCAGGCGGCCGCCACGGTGAACCGGACCCAGTCAGCCCTGAGCCTGCAGATCAAAAAACTGGAAGATCAGCTGGGCTGCGAATTGTTCGACCGCTCGGCCCGGCGAGTCGTTCTGACGCCCCAGGGCGAGATTTTCCTGGGCTATGCCAAGCGGATGATCCAGCTGCAGTGGGAGGCATACAGCCGATTGCGGGAGCCGGATGTCGAAGGCGAGATACGATTCGGCACGCCGGAGGATTTCGCGACGCATTATCTGCCGAGAGTGCTCTCCAGCTTTCGGCAGCATCACCCGCGAGTGCAGCTGAATGTGTCCTGCGACCTCACGCTGAACCTCATCGACGGATTCCACCGGGGCGATTTCGACGTGATTCTCGTCAAACGCGACCCTCAGCGGGTCAAAGGTGGTACGAAGGTCTGGCGCGAGCCGCTCGTCTGGGCATCCGCCGATGGATACCGGATCGAAGAGCCTTTGTCGCTCGTATTGTCGCCGCAGCCGTGCATTTATCGCGCGAGGGCCCTGGCGGCTTTGGACAGAGCGAAACGCAGCTGGCACATCAGTTATATCAGCCCCAGCCTTGCCGGGACGCTGGCCGCCGTAAAGGCCGGGCTGGGCATTACGGTTTTGCCGGAACATATGATTCCGCAGGGGGTTCACGCCATTCGGAACGAGTCGCGAATGCCGCAGCTTGCGGATGCCGAAATTGCTCTGATGAAGAAGGACGAACTCTCGAAGGCCGCCGAAGTCTTCGCGGGACACATCGTCGAGAGCCTGGAAATCATCAGAGCGTAACTCAATACAAGATCACCGGGCCGAAACTCGGTGATCACAATGTTGCATGCGGTTTTGATATTCGAAGACGCGTGATCGGTTTTCGGAACGCCCGTGAATTCAACGATCCAAAGTGGTTCGAGCCTGCTTCGCGACGGTGTCTTCGACGCTCGGACCACGATGCGGGTGAGGCGAATCCTGACGAAGTATGATGGCCCGCTGTTCTGCCCCGGGCCGGACCGCCTGGCCATCGGCCGGATCCGTCAACGCGACGAGCTCCTGGCGGATCGTCGTGTGCAAGGCATCTTCGATGTCCCGCAATCTTCGAGCGACTTCCGAGCCGTCGAGAGTGCGGTGGTCATAGATGATCTTGATGAGGACTTTGCCGTCGCTCGATATCGGCCCGAAGTTGAACGTGCATGTCAGGGGCGAGATCGGGTGCAGGCTTTCGGCGCCGAGGGCACCGTAGCTTGTGATACCGAAGGTGCCGAGTCGTTTCGCACGCTTCTCGCCGGAGAAGTTGAGCGTCATCCACCAGAGCAGCCGGCGCACGAGGGTCGGCATCCGGCCGATTTTGAGTGCGCGGCGATACAGACCGACTTCCTGGATCGGGGCTTTTTTGTAAACGCCCAGCGCGTCCTGAAGTTCCGTGAGCGACTGCTCTTCCGGAGCCCGGAAGTGCGCGAAGAACAGCGACGGCTCGCCTTCGAGATCCCGTTCGACCGCCAGCGAACAGATGCTGAACGGGTGGTCGTAGAATCTGTACCAGGGGTATTTGATGAGGCTGCGGCGGAGTTGCGGATTTTTTTCCGCGACGATCGCGAAGGCCTTCATAAAGATGACGAACCACGAGATCTTCGGGTCGGTTCGCCGGCGGATTTCCTCGATTTCGCGTACGTCGATCCGCCGTTGCACAGGTATGGACGGTACCTGGCGCGCCTCATGCATCAAATCCATGATGATGCGGCGAGATGGGGAGACGGCGAAATATCGACCACGCGTTTCGTGCATCCATGCACCTGTTTTCGGACTCGCCGGTTTCGATAGGCCTGCTTGTCCTGAGTATCGACCATTGATATACGAAAACTGGAATTTGGGATAGGGCAATCTGGATTGTCGACGCATTCGTCGTCATTCCGAAACGACCGAACGCAGTATCGCCAGCCGTTGACCGATGGTCGATCTCCTGCCACAATCGAATCTCACTTTTCACAAGGTGGAACGCACCATGAAACGCCAGGGTGAAACGGCTGTCGAAAGCTCTGACATCTCACGTCAGTCGCTCGCGCGGCTGATGCGTTCTTATCTCGCGGACGAAATCTCGGCGTTTCGGTTCGATGAGTCGCTCCAGGCTTTTTCCGCCACGAAAGATCCCGTGGTTCGCGAGGTGGCATGCCTGCTCTGGTATTTCTACGACGACCTGACCGACCATCATGTCCGACTGGGCAAACCGGAGTGGGACTTGAATCAGCGGCTGCTGCTGGTGCTCGAATCGGACTGCCGCGTCGAAACGGACGTCAAACGGATCTGGTCGTTTCGTCAACTCCTTGCCCTGGCAGCACTGCTTCTTTTCGCCTGGGCCGCTTATGTGACGGGGTGGGGCGATCATATCCCTCTGGTCGCGTTTCCGTTCGGCCTCGTCGCATTGGCGCTCCTTTCAATTCCCCCTGAGTCGAAATCGAACGACGATCCGTTTCAGCCGATCGTCTGGCCGTTCGCCAGTTTCGCTGATCTTGCCCGGGCTTACGATTCGTCGAATTTTCGCAAGACTCGATATCCTAAAGAAGTCGAGCGTCGATTCGAGGATTTTCGCAAACAGGCAGATCGCTTTTGGTCGTTGCGATCTCAGAATGGGACTTTGTACTTCTCCCTAATGTTCTGCTCGCCGTTTTGGCTGGTTTATCTGGCCTTGCCGGAAACGCGACGTTCCACGCTGTTTCGGATGGATTGAGCTGGGACGAAAAACTCAATTTCGGCGCGATTCCGTGAATCGGCAATCACGATCATTCAGGTCCATTTGAGTTTCGCACAGGCGAATGAAAGAAACGGGGCGAAAAATGCGAAGTGAAGACACGACTGATTCCCGCTCGCAAGATCAGCGACAACCTCCGAAACCGGAGTTCACGAAGCTCTGGAGTGACGATTCTCTCGAAGGGATCGAGCCTGGCGAGTTACGAATGCAAGCCTGGAGGCGCCTTCGTGTCAGCGAATGCCGATCGCTCGAGGGTGAACAGGTTCTGGATTGGCACGGCTGGAGGATGGCTCTGCGCGAAACGGGCCCGGACGGTCAGCCTCAATTCGACGATCCGTCGATGCCCTTTCTTCAATGCACTCGGGTTTTCGTTCGGACTCTGGCCTTGGGATGGGTCTTTTTCGACACATTCCTGGACGATGATCCCTGGGGAATCTACGCCGGTCGTGTCGCCAGCATTCCGGAATACGTCAACGAGGGCATCTACCGCGAGGACGATCTCGACGATCTTCCCACAGGCAAGATCGACAAGGTCGAGGTTTGCGTCACCGACCGGGGAAACATCGATCGAATCATGCTCTCCGTCAAAGGCTGGCGGATCTGGCTCGTCGCGGCGGAAGCCTACGAGCAGATGGATGGATCGCTCAAGCTGATGGATTGGGACGAACAACTCTTTCTTTTCACCGACGAAGAAGCACTCAGTTCAATCCGCTGGGAAAATGCTTTTGGCGAGCCGACGACGCATCACGCTTCAGATGTTCACAAGGGTGATCCCTCTAACGCCAACCGGGCACGAACGCCCCTCGGAAATTTCCTGGACGCCTTCTTTCGCCGGTGGTTCGAGTGATCGGGGCAAATGATCGTACGTCAGAAACTCTTACACACATTCGCTGCGATTCAGCTTTTCTTCAATCAGCTGATTCCTTTGCGACTGACGCAAGAGGCTGACGACGCGCCTCCCGATTCGCTACGATCGAGCATCATCCACAGATCGATCGAATCTGCGGATCCACTCCGGCGAAACGGACCCGTCCATCCATGCCCAAACTCCTCAAAACGCACTTCCTTCCGCCCCGGTCCGGAACGATCGGTCCTGATGACATCACCGTCGTCACCGACATCCTGCGGGCTTCGTCCGTCATCGTCGCGGCACTGGCGGCCGGGGTGAAGTGCGTGCGGCCTTTTCTGGAGATTGAAGAGGCCATCGAAGCGGCGAGACATGATGCCGCCCCCCTGCTCTGCGGCGAGAGGACGGGGATCAAGGTCCCCGGCTTCGACCTCGGAAACTCGCCCGGCGAATTCACACCCGAACGCTGTCGGGGCCGAACGGCCTTCATGACCACGACCAATGGCACCCGAGCGATTCTGGCGGCCACGAGTGCGAAACTCGTCAAAATTCTGGCGTTCACGAACATGACTGCCACCGTGGAAAGCCTGAAGGACTTCGAAGGCACCGTCCATCTGGTCTGTTCCGGCACGGACGGCTACGTAAGCTGGGAAGACTCGCTGGCTTGCGGCATGGCGGCGGAGCTGCTCGAGTCCTCCGGATTCGAAGCCACGGACGACACGACACGCATTGCCATTTCGGCATACCGTCACGAACTCGACGGCATGAAAATCACGGACCCGGACTTTCGCCCGAAGCTCGGGCAGGTGCTGAGAAAAGGCCGGGGCGGGCGGCGGGTGCGTGAGATCGGACTGGAAAAGGACATAGACGAGGTCGCCCGATTGGACGACTTTGCTATACTGTGCCATGTTGAGGCTGATCCCTGGCGCATTGTGGCATCCTGACCGATGCCGGCCGCCGGATGGAACGCCGCTGGAACCCGAAACGTGCCGGGAATCACCGTAAACGGCTTGCCCCGTGCGACTTTCTCCGAATCCTGATCGCGAAGGAACCGAGATCCGATGAGTTCGCTGGATATGGAAAAACTGGTGTCTCTGTGTAAGCGCCGCGGGTTCATTTTCCCATCGAGCGAGATTTACGGCGGAATCGGCGGTTTCTGGGATTACGGCCCCCTCGGCGTCGAACTCAAGCGTAACATCAAGGATGCCTGGTGGCATGATATCGTCCGCACGCGGGACGATATGGTCGGGCTCGATTGCTCGATCATCATGAATCCGCGCGTGTGGGAAGCGTCGGGCCACGTCGGCGGCTTTTCCGACCCGCTCGTCGACTGCAAAAAGACCAAGGAACGGTACCGGGCCGACCAGCTCTGGGTGTTCATTTACCGTTTCAATGCCAAGGACGATCCGGGCAAGCACCTGGAATTCTGGTGGGGCAGCCTGGGCGGTGCGCCCGAAGAAGCCCGCAAGGCGGCAGAAGCACGAGCGGCGAAAGTAGCGAAGAAACTGGGCCAGCCGCTGGATAGCTCCGTGACGGGCTACATGCAGCTCGCCCCTGAAGACCGCGACAAGGTCATCGGCCCTTCGGTCGACGAAGCCGGCACGCTGACCGAGCCCCGGTCGTTCAACCTGATGTTCAAGACGTTCGTGGGCGCTCTGGAGAGCGAGTCGAACGTGGCTTACTTGCGGCCCGAAACGGCACAGGGCATTTTCGCCAACTTCAAGAACGTGTGCGACACGGGCCGGGTGAAGATCCCGTTCGGCATCGCCCAGGTCGGCAAGAGCTTCCGCAACGAGATCAACCCGCGAAACTTCACGTTCCGGTCCCGCGAATTCGAGCAGATGGAAATCGAATTCTTCTGCAAGCCGGAAGACGCGAAGGAATGGTACGCCTATTGGCGCAAGGCCCGGTTCGACTGGTACGTCAAGCTCGGCCTGCGGTCCGAAAAGCTCCGCCTGCGTGACCACGATCCCGACGAACTAGCTTTTTATTCGACGGCGACGGCCGACATCGAATACGCCTTCCCGTTCGGTATCAGCGAGCTGGAAGGCATCGCCCACCGGGGCGATTACGACCTGACGCAGCACATGAAGTTCAGCGGCAAGGACTTGACCTATTTCGACGAAGAGTCGAAGGCCCGGTTCACGCCGCACGTGATCGAGCCCTCCGCCGGTGCCGACCGTGCCACGCTGGCGTTCCTGTGCGAAGCGTTCCATGAAGACGTCGTCGAGAACGAAACACGCACAGTCATGAAGCTGCACCCGCGGCTGGCGCCGATCAAAGCGGCGGTCTTCCCGCTGGTGAAGCGTGACGGAATGCCTGAAAAGGCGATGTCGATTCACAAATGCATTCAGCAGAAGTTCGCGTCGTTCTACGACCAAACAGGCGCCGTCGGCAGGCGTTACCGCCGGCAGGACGAAGCAGGCACGCCCTATTGCATCACGATCGACGGCCAGACACTCACGGACGACACCGTGACGATTCGCGACCGCGATTCGCTGAAGCAGTGGCGCGTACCTTCGGCCAATATCGATACGATCATCGAAGACCTGATCACGGGCAAAACCACCGTGCCCGGGGCCGATTCCGCGAATTGAGCCCCTCCGATGAAACTTTGCCTCAGCCAGGCGACGATTTGCGGTACGCCCACGCTCACTGCGCTGGAATCGGCCGCGCATGCCGGTTTCGGCCACTTCGATTTGTGGTGGCCGAAGGTGCACGACGAAACTGAACCGTTCGGCCCGGCGGCCCTGGCCGAGAAATGCGCGGCGGAAAACATTGTGCCCGCAGCGCTTTCGGGTGTGAATTCGGAACTGGCGGTCGACGATGCGGCATGGGGGGCTTCGCTGGCCGATTTCCGTGCGGCGATCGCTTTCGCCAGGGCCGCGGGGATTCCTCTCATCTGCTTCGAACCGGGAAAGACGAGCGAAATCCGGCCGGATCAAGTCTTTTCGCTCGCGGCGCGACGGCTTACCGAGCTTGTCGATATCGCGGCGGAGGCTTCGGTCGAACTGGCACTGGAATTCCGGGCCGATTCGGGATGGTTGACGACTCTGCCGACCGCCCTGGCACTCGTTTCCATCTTCGATCCGCAGCGTCTGGGCATTTGTTTCGATGCGTATCACTACTATTGCGGGCCGAGCAAGCTGGAGGATCTCACGCCCGATGCGATCGGCAGGATCCGCTCGGTTCAGCTTTCGGACCTGATCGCGACGCCACGTGAATTCGCACAAGAGTCGGACAGGATCTTGCCGGGCGAAGGCGATTTCGATTTGCGGTCGCTTGTGGGATGTTTCCGCTCAGCAGATTATGATGGTTTGATCTGCGTGGAATCGCCGAATTCGATGCTTTGGCAATTCGCGCCGGATCGAGTCGCGGATATGGCGCATCAATCGCTGCTCCGTTTCTTCGTCACAGACGACACAGGCACCGCAACGTGACGCACCGGAACGAAGAATCGTGATCTACGAAAACACGCTCAATCCGACGGCCGTGCTCTTTCGCGAGGACCAGCTCTTCGCAAGCTGGGTGTACGTGATCATGGGCTTCATCGCCCTGAAACTCTTGTTTCCGGACATGAGTCTGCAGGATGGTCTCGAAACTCTCCACCCGAGCGATGACCCGCGTACATATATCGTTCTGACGGTGTTGGGAGCACTGGTGACCGCCCTGTTCAAAATGTCGACCGAGGTTTCCGCCACTTGCCTCATGGTTAGTTTCGGCTGGCTTCCGATTTTCCGCATACGGATCACGCTTCCGGAAATTCAGTCGATCGAACCATGCACCTACAGGCCTCTGAAAGACACGCTCGGCTGGGGCATTCGACGGTCCTGGCGTGGCGAAACCGTACTTTCCGCACGCGGGAATCGCGCAGTACGCATCGTAAAAAAGGATGGTTCGGTGATTCTTGTCGGATCCCAGAAGCCGGATGAACTTGCAGGCGTGATCGAAGCCGCCAGACGCAGTCTATTGATCTGAAATTTCCGACTTTTCGTATTCTCGATCATGTATAAATGAATCTCGCTGCTTGAAGTCAATTTGTGGCTATTCGAATGTCCGCCATGCTTTCGCTCGCCCGAAATCTCGGGATAAAGTGGCGTTCGCAAGCGAATCGCACATGCGGAGAATCGATAGCGACTTCGGCGAAATTCAGGACGTGATTCCTCTCACCGGACGCGTTATGATCTTTACGGTAAGTTCCGGCGAATGCTAGCATACTGCGATTCCGGGACTTGAACAGGATTCCCCTCAGTCAGGGCCATATTTTCATGAGTACTGATTCGACGACGAACGACTCCACGCCAAAAGGACAGTACACCCAGACCGCTCACGCACAGCGTGTCGTACTGTTTCAGTACCCCAAGGTCGTTTTTCTCCTGCCTTCGCTGGTGGCGGCCCTGATCTGCGGCATCGTCATGTCGATTTTCGGGATTGACCAGGCCGTGCCCGACAAGGCGGCCGCATCCCAAGGCGCTTCCTCGTTCCTGACGCCCCAGAACCTGGTCGGCGTGATCTTTCTGTCCATTTTCGCGATCAATCTGGTGGCGATGTCCGTCGATTTCCCACGCTATTCCGCTCTGGCCCTCGTGTTCGGCGGAACGACGGTCGTACTGATCTTCCTGATCATCAACAACAAATACCCGCTGATCGGGCCGCTGAACCGGATCGTAAGCGAGGTGTATATCGTCGCGAACGCGACGTTCTACTTCCTGTTCGCGGCCATTCTGCTGCTGATTTATCTGATCGTCTACACGACCCGCTGGATGGATTACTGGGAAGTCCGTGCCAACGAAATCCTGCATAATCACGGGCCTCTGAGCGATCAGATTCGTTACCCCACCTTCGGCCTGAAGTTCGACAAGGAAATCCCGGACATTCTGGAATACATGCTGCTCGGCTCGGGCCGCCTTGTCTTCAAAGTGCCCAACGAAAACCGTTCGATCGTTCTGGAGAACGTTCTCTGGATCGATCGCAAGGAACGCCAGTTGATGGAAGTCCTCGGCGAAATGGCCGTACGTCTCGATGTCGATGACGAAGGCATGCGTAACGCCAACAAACGATAAATCCGTAGCAAGGTCGCTTCTCTCGACCCAGGTTCGTTTCCGTCGCGGCCGGATCGTCGATTCGTACGATCCGCCGCGCTAATTTTGCCAGCTTCAATTCTGTCTCGTTCGAAATTTTGCCGGATCGATTCCTGAATTCGAATCTGCCGACGACTGGTTTGCGTTTGCTGTCAACATTGTTGAAGCCCTGTGTGCAATGAATCAGGATCTCTTTCCGAAGCCTGACGATCGATCGCAATCCTTGTCGAAGCCAACCGATCCGGACGAGTAACCCTATGAGCGAAGCCAACGACCGCCGTTCGTTTTTCTTGCATCTCGGTTTGAGCGCCGCCACTCTTGCCGCTGGCGACACTCGCGGCATTGCCTTCGCCGAGAACGAACAGAAAACGCATGAGAAGATCGCCATCAGTGGCGTGGCCAATGCGGCCTATTCGCCATTCGACGACATGATGACCGCTTTCCTCGAAAAGCACGGGGCTCCCGGCGCTGCTCTGGCCGTTTCTCGACAGGGCCAGATGGTTTACGCTCGTGGTTTTGGTCTGGCCGACAGCGAAACCGGACGCCCCGTGCTGCCCGATTCGTTGTTCCGCATCGCAAGCGTTTCGAAACCGGTCACGGCGATCGCTATGCTTCGGATCGCCGCGAGGAATTCAGTTCCGCTGGATACTCCGGTGTTCGACATTCTGCCGCCCCGAAGCTGGCTTGCCAGAACTTCCGACACACGGCTGAAGCGTGTCTCCATACGCCATCTGCTGCAGCACCGGGCGGGCTGGGACCGGGATCGGTCATTCGACCCGATCGGGCGGCCGGTCGAAGCCGTGCGAAGTGCGAAGAAACGCTTGCCGGCGAAGCCAGAGGACATCCTTCGATACGCCCTGACCCTGCCGCTCGATTTCGCTCCAGGAGAGGCTTTCGCCTATTCCAACGTCGGCTATCTGCTGCTGGGCCGAGTGATCGAGCACCTCTCCAAAACGAAATATGAAAATTTCGTTCGTGAAAACGTCCTGAACCCGGCTGGCATTTCTCGCATGAAACTCGGTCGATCCTGGTCAGGCGATCTTGAGCCTGATGAAGTTCGCTATTACGACGTGCAGAACCGAAAAGCCCCGGCCGTGAACGGCCCGAAACTCGGTGTGACCGTGCCGCTGGTCTATGGAGGCGAGAATTTCGAAGGTTACGAAGCACATGGAGGCTGGATCGCCTCGGCCCCCGATCTAGTCCGATTCGCTTCAGCCGTCGATTCCGCCCGGAATCCTCTGCTCGAAGGCGCCACCCTCAGAGCCTTGACTGAGAGACCCGAGGGCGTAGCGGGCTTCGAATCCGGTGGCAAGCCTCGGCCGGCTTATTACGGCTGCGGCTGGAATGTCCGCCCTGTCGGCAGCAATGGCAAGGCGAATACCTGGCACAATGGCCTTATCGCAGGAACTTCAGCACTGCTCGTACGAAGACACGACGGTCTGAACTGGGCCGTCGTTTTCAACACCGATCGCAGCCGCGACGGCCAGGTGCTGGCGAATCTCATCGACCCGCTGATCCATCGTGCAGCCGATTCCGTGCGTGAATGGCCCGTTGCAATCGAACCGGTAAAACCCGGGAACTCGAAGGAAAATAGGTCATGATAGGCCGACGGAAGTTCCTGACGTTCCTGACCCTGTTCGGATTCGCGAAGACCAGGGAATCGAACACGCCGTGTGCAGTTTGGCCGGAAGCGAAATCTCCGTGCCTGGTTCCTGCAGTTTCGCCGATTCCCGAGCCGGATCCTTCGGAAGTCCTTCAGGAAGCACGAAAGCTGGCGGCCAGCGGCCATTTCGAAGATGCGCTGAAGAAGCACATCTGGTATCACGAAAACTCGCTTCGGATTCAGCCAGCTCAGGTCGGTGTGAGGCTTTCGTTCGCTTTGAGTTACTGGCAGGAACTCGGAGAAAAGTATCCGAAAGCTCGAGCGGCATTACTCGAAATTCAGCAGAAAAACCGCAATTCGATCGAATTGGGCCAATGCGATTTTTCGGTTTTTCAGGAAATCGCAGGGATCGATCGCCATCTCGGTGACCAGTCAGGGACGGTCGAATCGTTCCGAAAACTTCGCGAAATCGACGCAACGCTCGCAGCCAAATGCTACGATCTCGCGGAGAAAGCCCTTGTCGCTCAGAAAGCTTATGCCGAATGTCTCGAGTTTCTGGTCGACCCTATGGTGAATCTGCAGCGGATCGTCAATTTTCGGGAAAAGTTGCGGAATGGGGTTGCGACGAACCAAGCCCGAGAGAAGGCTGCGGATGCCATCTTCACGGAACGGGCGTCCCGCCTGATCACCATCCTCGCCCAAGGGGGCAAACTCGCCGATGCAGAGAAGATTCTCGCTGCCGCATTGCTTACGCTTGATAATGACACGATCCGCAACGCCGGAAAATAAGCAGGAGCGATCCTCGATGCGATCGAAACTGTGAGCGAAGAACGAAATTTGACGGCGGCCGGTTCCCGACCGATATTCATCAGCGATCTCTGCTGATTGCGATCACGCAGTCACTATTTTGGATACGACCGGATGATCTCGCATATTCCCGCGGGATCGCGATCAGTTCGAATCGCCGTCGATCCAGAACCTTTTGGCCTGGAACAGGTCTACGAGCGTTTTGATCATCGGTTCGCTTTCGAGCGATTCCCAGCGAGCTTCCTTGACGGAGGCACTCGGGGCGACCGATTCGGCATCCGGGTTGATGACCACTTCCAGGTTCACGGGCCGACCCCAGATCGCTTTCGCTGCGTCCGAGATTTTCTTGACGTTTTCCGCGGCACGGAATGAATCGAGCTTTTCCTTGAATGCGGGGGAAACTTCGCAAACCAGAACGCCGTTCGGGCTCATTGAGCGTGGTGGATAATTCGCGATGACGATGCCCAGCCGAGGGCCCAGCTTCGTCACGAAATCCTTCCAGCGCAAACGATACTCTTCCAGACCGATCGTTTCGGTCACAGCCGGAACTTCGGCGACCCGAGTCGGCGGTTCCGGCTCGAATCGTTTCGGCGTCGCCGGGCGGACCGGTTCCGGGCGAATTTCCACGACCTTTTCCGCGATCGGGGGAGCAGCGGGCGAAGGCGCGATGCGACGAGTCGCCACGGATTCCGTAGCCGGGACCCCGTTCGCAATGCCGGCATTTTTCCGGTCAGTTGCGATCGCCCCGCCCGACTTGATCCGCGCGATGACATCGCCGAGATCGACCAGATCCACCAGCCGAGCTACCCGGGCAAGGCCGAGTTCGGCGATAAGGCGTCCTTGAGGATTGCCCTTCGTGCGAGCTTTGGCTTCGGCCAGAATCTGCAGGGCGGCCAGAATCGAATCGAGCCCCCAGCTTTTCGCGAGCGTTTCCAGCCGTGACTTCTGCCGCGCCCCGACCGCCAGCATTGGGCCGTCGCCACCGGCGGCCAGAACCATCGCGTCTCGAAGGAGTTCCAGGGTTCCGCCGAGAATTTCCCCAGGCTGAACGCCGATGTCGCACGCAGCCTGGACCTTGGCGAACGTTCCGGAGAGGTCATGGGCCGCGAGAGATTCGATCAGGTCGATCATCCTGTCGTCGCTGGCCAGGCCCAGCACTTCCCGTGCACGGTCGTCGGTGAGACGTCCCTCGGCATGAACCAGCAGCCTCTCCAGAAGCGACTGAGCGTCGCGCATCGAACCGCCGGCTCTCCGGGCGATCGTCCAAAGTGCCTCCGGTTCGACTTCCAGCCCTTCTTTTGTGCAGATCGAGGAAAGCGTTTCGACGATCAGCTCCGGCCGGATCCCGGCGAAGTCGAATCGCTGACATCGCGAAAGCACCGTGATCGGAATCTTGTGCGATTCGGTTGTGGCGAACAGGAATTTTACGTGCTCGGGCGGTTCTTCGAGCGTTTTCAGGAGCGCGTTGAAGGCACCTGTCGAAAGCATGTGCACTTCGTCGATGTAATAAATCTTGTATCGAGCACGACTTGGGCGGAGGCCGACATTCTCTCGCAAGGCGCGGACATCGTCTACGCCGGTGTTGCTGGCGCCGTCGATTTCGATGACGTCGACATCCTGCCCGACGGAAATCGCCTTGCAGATATCGCACTTGTCGCACGGCTTATCGGTCGGCCCATGCACGCAATTCAGGCACTTGGCAAAGATCCTCGCCATGCTCGTCTTGCCGACGCCACGCGTGCCTGTGAACAAGTAGGCGTGGGTGACGCGGTTGAGTTTGATCGCCTTACGAAGAGCGCTGACGACGTGATCCTGACCGACAAGATCGTCGAGAGTGCGCGGACGATAACGCCGCGCCACGACCTGATATTCGCTGGCGGCCGCTTCCGAAACCGGTGTCGTTTCCGATGCCGCCGAATCGCTCACGCGCTCGCACCTCTTCGTCAACGATCCTCGGATCGTTCCCGAGCGGACGGCAAGTTCCCGCAAATCGTCGTACATCGATCACTAGCGGGAAGGTTCCGGGTGAGCCGGGGAGGAAATCCCGAGCACATGGCCGCGATGCTTATGGCTGCTACGTTCCCGTCCTGACCAGGTTCGCAAGCTGCCATTGCCAGGGCCCCCCCCGGCTCACCTGAAACCTTCCACTGGATCTTTCGTACGTCTGTCACACAATTCGCGCCGTACGCCGAAATCGCATGGTCATTCTGACGTGCTTCGCTTATTGTGGAAGCCAGAACAACGCAAGACAACCCCAAAGGCGCAGGGGAAGGGCTCGACTCGAAGCCTTGTTCCTGTTGCGACGATCGTACCGACTGCACCGATTCTATCGAACATATGGCCGCCTTGCATAGATTACGCAACCGACCTTCGGACGTCCCTGACTTCGAACGTAACCGATCACCAGTCCAGCATAGTGCTTCCGTCGAATGGCGCGTCGTTCTCGACAAGGTTCGTGAAGTCCGGCTGGACAACGGCATGGTCGCTGTGACTCTACCCACGCCTGGTACGGGGGCCGTGATTTGCGACATCTACTATGCCGGTGGTTCGGCTGCCGATCCCGCAGGTCGTTCCGGATTGACTCATTTTCTTGAGCACATGCTTTTCAACGGTACGAAGAATGTGCCGCGGGGAGCACTCGACAGACTCATGCTCCGACTGGCGGGCCAGCATAACGCGGAAACCGGTGCGGACTTCTGTCGATTCTGGTCACATGTTCCGAGGGGGGCGCTCGAGCTGGCCCTCGCACTCGAAGCCGACCGGATGCAGGGCGCGTTGCTCGATCACGATGACTTTCTCCGCGAGCGGCAGGTGATATTCGAAGAAGAAGCCCGCTATCGGGAACAGCCGTTCGAGGAACTCATGATCCGGATGATGGCCGACCTTTTCGCCGGTCATCCGTATTCTCATCCCGCCATCGGAACGCCTGAGGACCTCGCCCGCATCACGGCGGAGGATCTGAGTGTCCAGTACGCAAGAGTCTTCAGGCCATCGAACGCGCTTCTCGTGATCGCGGGTGACGTCACGCCGCGACAGGCTCTGCGACTTGCCGGGAAACGGTTCGGGCCTCTCGATCATGGATCGGGGCAAGCCATTCCGACGATTCTACCGCCATCGGAAGACCGATTCGACGGCCGGCTGATGACGATCGAATCACAGGAACTCGTGCCCCGCGGGGCAATGCTCTGGAAGGCACCCGGGCCTTTCGATATGGCGTCCCGGCCTTGGGGCATCGCGTCATCGATCCTCGGTGGCGGCCGCTCTTCAAGACTCTGGAGCACGCTGGTCGACGACATGCAGATCGCATCGCACGTGAGCGTAAGCCTTTCCGAAGAACGGCTCGGCGGTTATCTGATGATCGAGCTGGAACTCCACCCGGGCCAGAAGCCCCGAACCGCAGAAGCGGCGATTCATGAAGTCATCGATCGGCTGACGCGTGAAGGCCCCACACAGGAAGAAATGGCACGGATCACCGTTTCGCGTTCCGCGGCCGGTTGCTGGGCTCGGCAGCAGACGTCACTGCTCGCGACGGCGATCGGCACGTGGAGACTCTTCTCCGACCTGAATTCGCTGGAAGATGCCTGGCGTCGCGACGACCTCGTCACAGCAGCGGAAGTCGTGGAAGTCGTACGAAAATTGCGTCCGGAAAACTGCATGCGAGGCTGGACAATTCCCGCATCTTCCGAAAAGTTCGAGCCGAAGCGTGAATCGAGATCCATCAACCAGCTGACACAGGCGCAGATCACCGCCCCCCAACCTCTTGCGACCCGAATCGAAAAATTGGCGATGCAGGCCATCGGCAAGCCGATTCGCATCGGCCGAAAAATCTCTCCCAAATTACTCAAATCGGAGACAGGAGCGATTATTGTTGCGGAGCCTGCGCCGCGTCAGGGGATCTGTGCGATCGAACTGCGCTGGCGGAACGGAGCTTTGGAGGAATCGATTCCCGGGCTCGCGAACCTGACGGCCCGAACTTGCGAAGACTCGCCGGTGGGTGATGGCGAGGAATATTTTGCCGAAACCCTTGAATCGATGGGTGCTTCGATCGATTCAGGCCCTTCGGGTTTTACGATTCAGGGGCGGGCGGGCGACCTGGAAAATATCGTCGGACACTTGCTCCGAACTGTCGCCAGAGTTGTGCCATCGGCGTCGCTGGTGAAGCGCACTGCACGAAAGATCCGGACAGAACTTGAAGCCGATCAGGACGATCCCGCTTTCGTCGCGGAGCGAACCTTGCGCGAACTGGCTCTGGACGGACTGCCCGGCACGACCGATTCGCGCGGGACACTCGAATCTCTCGAAACCATGCGGATCGCGGACGTCAAGCGGCATGCTGCGATCTGGTATCGCCCAGAGAACATGATTCTCGGCGTCGCCGGAGATTTTCAGGCTTCCGCGATGCTCAGGAAGCTGAATCGAACGATCGGACTGGTTTTCCAGACGAGATCCGGCTCGAAACCACGAATGCCCGAATCAATATCGCCGGAAGTCTTCGATCGCCCTTTGCCTGAATCGCGGTTACGTGTCATGCGGTCACCTGGCACGCAGACGCACATCGTCATGGGCCATCGGACAATCGCCCGGACTCATCCGGACTGGGTCGCTCTCCAGGTTATCGAAATCGTGCTGGGTGCAGGGCCGGGCCTCACGGATCTTCTCAGCCGGAGGCTCCGCGAGCAGCTCGGTCTGATCTACGGCGTCAGCATGGCCATGACCGACGGTGCCTGGACGAACCCGGGTCACATGCGCGTGGCGTTTTCCTGCGATCCCGCCGACGCTGCTCGAGCTGAAGCCGAAGCGATCCGGATCCTTGCTGAAGCCTCGCTAGGACATTTGTCCGATGAAGATTGCCTGGAGGCACGCGACCACCTTGCGCATTCGTGGTTCATGGGCTACGAATCGGCCGATGACCGGTTATCGTCGCGGCTGGATGCCGAGCTGGATGATTGGGAACTGACGCTCCCGCCGGCATGGGCGAGAAAATGCGCAATGCTGACGGCAGACGATATCCGTGCCGCAGCGAGCAGGCAAATTCACCCGGAGAAATTGCAGATCGTCCGTTACGGACCCTGAATCTCAGGCGACAGCTTGAGCCAGCCGACGTCTCTTTCCGCAAAACGCCAGTGTGATGACGACTACGCAGGACAGCACATACGTGCCAGGCTCAGGGACGATGACATAGCCGAGATCTTTGAGAAAAGCCAGATCCAGCCCCGTGTAGCCGAATGTCTTAGGACCATTGCCTACGGCGTAATACATCAGGTCACTCGCTACGTTGACGTGATACAGGCTCGATCCGCTCGCGAATGGCGAAGGCGTGTACATATTCTGGCCGGAGTTCTGGTTGCCGATAAAAGTCTGAACGTTATCCCCCCAGAACTGAACTGGATGGACGCTGTTCACGACAGCGGCTGATGCCCCTGACATCGACACCATGGTCGAACCGACCTTCTGGACCAAAGGCTCGTATTGACTTGTCGTCGAGTTCCAGCCGTACAAGTACTGATCCATCCAGCCATAGAAACCCGTAGTGGTCGAGGTCGTGGTTCCTGACGATCCGATCAGGCCGACGAAGCCCATGGCATGCGTCATTTCGTGCAGGACAACATAGCGGAAATCGACCTGTTGATTCGTGACGATACCGCCGAAGCCCCAGCTTTTGCCGAAGTTGAAGGTTGCATGACCGACATCGGCACCGGCACCGGCGGGATTCGATCCTGTCTGGGCGTATGTCTGCGTCAGCGTTTTGTTGAACGAATTCGAGAATCCGGAGAACGACGATCCAGCGGAGCCGAGATTCGAAGTCAGGGAATCGCTGAACCCCGTTATCGCGAATTTCATGGTGATGTTGTAGTTACCGGAAGTTTTGAAAACCGATGACAGGTAGCTGCCGACATACGACATGTCTGCCTGGGCCGCATCAAGGTTCGTACCGGCCGCGCTGGTGAACGTGCTGTCGTAGGAGAAACTGAAGGTGATTTCACCCGCCTTGCTCACGGGCAGCAACGACGCGATCAGAATCGTCGAAACGATCACGGAACGGATGGTTCTCGTACTCATTCGCCACTCCCTGCGAAGTTCAGGCCGTCACTTCCTGTTCCGGCCGTATCTCCTTTCAGAATATCGCACTTCGTCAATTGGTCAATAGATATATTTTGTCACGAACACTGACTTACGTCACCTTCGAACTATCTTGCAATTCATGCCAGAATCGGTTCGACGACATTCCCGAACACATCCGTGAGGCGATAGTCACGCCCGCCGAAGCGATAGGTCAGTCGGGTGTGATCCATTCCCAGGATGTGCAGAATCGTCGCATGCAGGTCGTGCATTGTGACGACATCCGACACGGCCCGATATCCGAATTCGTCGGTGGCTCCATAAGCCATGCCCCCTTTGACCGCCCCACCCGCGAGCCAGCAGGAAAATCCCTGAGGATTATGGTCGCGGCCATCCTTGCCCTGCGCGAACGGCGTACGGCCGAACTCGCCGGCACAGACAAGCAGAGTGTCGTTCCAAAGCCCCCTGGCTTTGAGGTCATGGATCAACGCGGCGATCGGTCGATCGACCGTCCGCGCGCATTTGCCGTGTTCTTCCCGCAAATTCCCGTGTGAGTCCCAGGGCGATACGAACCGAAGACCATGCACCATCGTGAGTTCCACGAACCGGACACCACGTTCGATCAAGCGGCGGGCGATCAAGGCCTCTTTCGCATATCGGGCCAGGAAGGGGTCCGGCGAATCGATACCGTACAAGGCTTTCGTCGCGGCCGATTCGCGGCTAAGGTCGGCGACTTCCGGGACCTCTCTCTGCATCGCGGCGGCCAGTTCCATCGTCCGAATGGCCGATTCGACCGCACGGCCTTCGAACCCGAGCCTGTCCCGAAATTCGTCGTCGGCCGAACGGATGAAATCGAGCGTCATCCGCTGCCGGTCCGGAGCCGTGCCTGGCACGATATTCTCGACGATCGGCCCTTCCGCACCTACATGAAAGAACGCCCCCGTGTGTTCCGCGGGCAGAAACCCCGATGCGTAACACCCCACCCCACCCAGGGGTATCATGCCGCCATTGAGAACGACGAAACCGGGCAGGTCTTCATTGTCAGTACCGAGCCCGTAACTGGCCCAGGCACCCATGCTGGGCCGCCCCTGGGCACCGCTTCCGGTATGGACGAAATAACACGCCTGGGCATGCTCGGGGAATTCGCTCGTAAGCGACCGGATCACGCAGAGATCGTCCGCGTGACGGGCCAGGTGGGGAAAAAGGTCACTGACAGGCAGCCCTGATTCGCCCCGATTACGAAACGGCCAGAGCGAAGGAAGCATGTTCCCGATCTGATCGAATTGAGTCGCATCGATCTTCATCGGAAATGGCTTGCCGGCATCAGTTTCGAGCCTGGGCTTCGGGTCGAAAGTATCGACCTGAGACATGCCGCCGTCCATGAACAGAAAAATCACATGCTTCGCCCGCGGGCGAAAAGGCGGAGTGACCGGTGCATCCGCGCCGGCCGCACCCAAGGCCGGAATTCCGACGTTCCCGGCGAGCATCCCGGCCAGAGCCGTCATGCCGAAGCCCGTTGCATGCCGGGAAAGCCATCGGCGACGTGAAAGAAGTCGCGGATCGATCGAATCATTCATCGCCAGGCCTCGCCACATCGAAGATCAAGGTACGAAGAGAAATTCCTTCATGCCGAACAATGCATGGGCAAGTTCCGCCCAACTCGCCCCCCGGCGCATGAAGTCCAGTGTGCGATCGACCTCCGCAGGCCGCGGATCGCGAGCCAACGCCCGACGATAGAGCTCTCGTACTCGCCCCGAATCATCGGTGTCGGACAGATTCTGCAAATACTTGCCGAGACGTTCCGACTCGCCCAGGACGAACGGATCGTTCATCAGGGCAAGTGCCTGCGAAGGCTGATTGGAAACATTGCGCCGCCCAACGGGGAGCGTCGGCCGGGGCCGGTCGAAGACTTCGAGAAACTCCACCGGAAAGTTCTTGCGTACATTGAGATAGACGCTGCGCCGCCCGGCGCCGTCCACAGGCCCTGAAACGGGCTTCTTGTCGTCGGTGAGCCCAGGCGGCTGAGGTGTCGGCACTGGCAGACCATAGAGCGTACGGTCGAGCCGGCCTGATGCCGTGAGGATCGCATCCCTCAAGCTTTCGGCGTCGAGCCTGCGCACCGGGGCGTGTGAGAGCAGCCGGTTCGTCGGATCGACTGTCGCAGCCTTTTCGTTCGCCACGCTCGATTGCCGGTATGCACGTGAGAGCACCATTGCCCGTAAAGTC
The DNA here is from genome assembly GCA_016125085.1 of bacterium. Classification (GTDB taxonomy): domain Bacteria; phylum Planctomycetota; class Planctomycetia; order Isosphaerales; family Isosphaeraceae; genus QWQI01. The sequence continues at coordinate 266,706 of WGMM01000009.1, read as the reverse complement.
CGTTTCATCGAATAGCCTTCACGCACGAATTCGGTGGCAAGATAATCGAGCAATTCCGGATGCGACGGCGGTTCGCCGAGCCGCCCGACATTGTCTTCCGTGGTAAACAGTCCCTTGCCGAAGCACCAGCTCCAGAGCCGGTTGACCATCACACGTGCCATGAGCGGATGATCCGGACGGGTGATCGAATCCGCGAACGATTCCCTGGGTGATTTCGTCGCAGCGAAAACGCCCGAACTCCCAACCAGAACGGCCAGATCTCCAGCGGGCGTTCTGGCTCCCTGCCTTCGATAATCGCCACGCAGGAAAACGTTCTGAACCAGGTCCGAAGAAGCGTCCTCCGCCACGCCCACCGTGCGTGCCGAAAGATCGATCGCCTCTTCCGCCTGACGAAAATTCGCGACCGATTTCGCCAACTCAGGCACTGCAGCCGCCGAATTCCGTAATAGCCCTGTATCGAGGAGGCTCGTCAGAAGAGTGGCCTGGGTATCGTTAAGTTTCGAAGCCCTGAAAGCTTCGACCGCCTCTGTGATGACGCCTGCCATCGACGCGGCAAGTGCCTTCGCGACATCATCCTGCAAAGCAAATGCGGATTGTTTTTCGGACAGTTTCGCGGCAGCGGATGGCTCGAAAGCCGCTTCGCCATTGGCATGATGCACCACATACCGAATTCCGACTGAAGATCGCCCGTCGCGTGGCAACTGGTTAAGGTCCCGGATCACGCCGGTCGATGGCATTTCGTCACGCGTAACAAGCTCCAGGTAAGCCCGCCGGCCTTTCCAGATTTCACGTACAGGCAGGCGAACCCAGGTAGGCCGGGCTTCGTTCAGCACGGGCGCCACCCCGGCGAAGAGGATGTCGACCCCCTGAAAGTTCTCGATGACGAGCCGCAGACGTGCCCCGGAAGTGCCGCTGACAAGGGCCGAATAGGTGCCATCGGTCAGTTCGAATTCAGGCGAACGAAGCGTCACCCCCAGTTTTTCCGAAATCGTGTCGGACCAGAATCCCGATGGTCGAATAGCCTCGACGATCGACTCCGGCTTGGGCCCGACCCGAAACGTCCCAGCCTCAGAATACCGTGGCGTGAACATGGCCGAGATCGACCACGGCGGAATCTTGTCGGGCTGAGTGAAATCGGCGATGAGTTTCTGCTTCGAACCCGGCAATTCCCAGGATGCCGCCCCCTGCCCTTCGGCAGCCTTCCAGGCCTGTTCCCAGGCGGATTTCGCATCCGTCCCCGATCGTATGGCCGCACGTGCCCTGGCCCAGGGGTTAGCCCAGAACCTTGGATCATCGGCCCGTTTCCAGAAAGCATCCCTTTGCGGATCGACTGCACCACTGGCCTGAAATTCCCCGATGAGCTTCTCCTTGAGCTGCTTCGAATCTTCGCTCCAGGTCTTGGCGATCTCCGCTCGCAGGCGTTCCCGCTGATTCCGTAATGGCGCCACGAGCGGCTCGACCGAGGCCGGGTCTTTCAGTGTGTGGACCGTCGCCCGAGCGGTGCGAAGGGCTCCGTAATAGCGGTAAAAATCATCCGTGCCGATCGGGTCGAATTTGTGGTCGTGGCAGCGGGCACAGGCGATGGTCAGTCCGAGAAACGCTTTGCCAAGAGTATCGACCTGGTTGTCGATCACCGTGATCTCTTCGTTTTTGACGTCCACGGGCGAGTGATAATACTCGACGAACCTCATCCACGCCGTGCCGATTGGCGACTCGGCAAGCCCTGTGGCCGGATCGCGCCGAGGAGGCGAGACGCGGTCGCCGGCAAGATGTTCACGGACGAGTCGGTCATAAGGCAGATCCGCGTTGAAAGCACGGATCAGGTAATCGCGATAGGCCCAGGCGTAAGGGATCAGGGCGTCCTGCTCCGAACCGACCGTTTCGCTGTAGCGCATCAGGTCCATCCAGCGCCTGGCCATTCGCTCGCCGTAATGCGGCGACGCCAGAAGCCGGTCAACGACTTTTTCGTAAGCGTCCGGGCTCGTGTCGGCGAGGAATGCTGCCAGATCTGCCGGTGTCGGAGGCAGGCCGGTCAAGTCAAAATGGAGGCGTCGCAAAAGCGTCGGCCGATCGGCCTGTGGAGCGAATTCGAGCCCGGCTTCGCGGAGTTTGACAGCAAGAAAGGCGTCGATGGGTGTCGCGGCGAAGCCGACTTCCGGCGGAACCATTCGGTTCACGGGGCGAAACGCCCACCAGTCGAGACGCTCGCGAAACGTTTTCGCCCAGGCGTTTCCGGCTTTCGCGACCGGCTCGCTCGCCGTTCGCGGGTCATAAGCTCCATCCGCGATCCACTTGCGGACATCTTCGATCATCCGCTGCGGCAGTTTGGCTTTCGGCGGCATGTTTTCCGCCTCGCCTTCGTATCTGATCGCGAGATAAAGCGGCGATTCATCCGGCATTCCGGGAACGACAGCCGGCCCGCTGTCGCCGCCTGTCAGCACACCGGCTTTCGAATCGAGCCGGAGCCCGCCCTTGATGGCCTTCGCACCTGCCGCATGACACTCATAACAATTCTCGACAAGAATGGGCCGGATGCGTGATTCGAAGAATTCGCCCTTCGCACGGTCCGAATCATCGGCGAAAGCCTCTACGCTGCCGAACGATATGACCAGGACAGCCACCAAAGTCAGGATCTCCGCGATTCGGCTCGCCGACGCGAATGCACGAGAATCCGACCTATTATCGGATAGAGAGATCAATTTTTCGTTCCAGTCGTTCGGATTTCGCTTGGCGGGGTCGCGGAGTATGCTGTAGATTATCGATTATACGAGGTCAGGCTGGCGAAATCCATGAAGTGGGCTTCACAACCCGGCCCCCCGCCCGCAGCCATTGCGCCGCAAGTCTTCCGGATCCGACCTAAAATCCGATCTCGCAACACGAGAGCCCGATCGACCATGACTCGAACGCTCCGCTCCTGGATTTCGCTCGGCATTTTCGCCGTTCTCGCTCACGCAGTTCCCGTTTTCGCTCAGGACGGCAAAAAGCCCGGCGTCGACTTCATCCACGACGTCGTGCCCATCCTCCGCAACCAATGCGGCAAGTGCCACACGAATGGCGTCTCCAAAGGCGACTTCGCAATGGACACGCGGGCCTCGCTCCTGCGCAGCGAGTCGGTCGTGCCTGGCAAGTCGGGCGAAAGTGACCTCGTGGACCGTATCGTGTCTGACGAAAAAGACTTCAAAATGCCCCCGGAAGGTGCCCGGCTGACGGCCAAAGAAGTCGAAACGCTGAAGGCATGGGTCGATGCCGGTGTGCCATGGGAAGAGAGCTTCAGCTTCCGTCAAGGCAGCTACGAACCGCCGCTGCGGCCCCGGGCCGTCACGCTGCCCCCCTCACAGCCCGGCTTCGAACATCCGATCGACCGCATCGTAAAAGCCTACTGGGACAAGAATCGCGTCAGCCCGCCACCTGTATCGGACGACGTCAGTTTCGCACGCCGGGTGTCGATGGACCTCGTCGGACTGTTGCCCGCCCCGGCGGAAATCGACAAGTTCGTCAAGGATACCGACCCGGCCAAGCGTGCCTTGCTGATCCGCAAGATTCTGGACGATCGCAAAGCCTACGCCGATCACTGGCTGACCTTCTGGAACGACCTGCTGCGTAACGACTACCGGGGCACAGGTTTCATTGACGGAGGCCGTAAGCAGATCGTCAAATGGCTGTACTCGGCTCTTCTCGAGAACAAGCCCTATGACCGTTTCGTTCATGAACTGATCAGCCCGCCGACGCCGGAAAGCGAAGGTTTCGTCTACGGCATTCAGTGGCGTGGCCGCGTGAACGCCAGCCAGGTGCGTGAAGTGCAGTTCGCCCAGAATGTCGGCCAGGTCTTCTTCGGCGCGAATCTCAAATGTGCCAGCTGCCACGACAGCTTCGTCGACAAATGGAAGCTCGAAGACGCTTACGGCCTGGCCGCGATCGTTTCCGACCAGCCGATCGAAATCAACCGCTGCGATAACCCGACCGGCAAAATGGCTCAGGCGAAGTTCCTTTTCCCTGAACTCGGAACGATCGACGCGGCGGCCCCGAAAGCCGAGCGGCTTCGTCAGACGGCTGACCTGATCGTGCATAAGGAAAACGGCCGGTTCCGCCGCACGATCGTGAACAGGATCTGGCACCGGATGATGGGCCACGGCCTGGTTCACCCTGTTGACGCCATGGGTACGCCCCCCTGGAGCGAAGACCTTCTTGACTATCTCTCAAATTACCTGGCCGACCAGGGAGACGACCTCAAGTCGCTGATGTCGCACATCGCCACCAGCCGGGCTTATCAGTCGGTCGCGAGCCCTCACTCCGAAAACGTCTCGCCTGACGACTACGTCTTCCTCGGCCCCGAACTCAAACGGATGACGGCCGAACAATGGGTCGACGCGCTCTGGACGATCACCGGCACCGGACCTGAAAAACCGTTCGCGGCGGTGACACTGCCGGAACGGACCACTGATTCGCCCGCTGCGGGACCTAAGGTTCGTGCGGCTCTGATGGACTGCGATCCGCTCCAGCGCAGCCTGGGCAGACCCAACCGCGAACAGGTCGTGACTTCACGCCCGGAGATTCTAACGACTCTCGAAGCGCTCGATATGTCTAACGGCAAGCCGGTCAGCGACCTTCTGCGGGCCGGTGCCGAGAAAATTCTGGAACGGAACCCCGGCAAATCGACGGCCGAGCTGACGAGCTGGCTGTTCCGCGCGGCACTCTCTCGCGAACCGTCGGCCGACGAACGCGCCACTTCGGCAGAGATATTGACTGACAAGCCCACGGCCGACACCCTGGCCGACCTGCTCTGGGTTGTCGTGATGGTGCCAGAATTCCAGTTGATCCGCTGACCGGCGTATAATTCAGAGAATGAGAACATCCGCCTGGCCGGCGGATCGACCGCACAGGGAAATGACGAGGCGAATCCCATGACACCCTTCGAATTCGAGCTTCGGAACGTCCTCAGCCGGCGCGACATCCTGCGCACGGCTTCGGCTTCATCTCTGGCCATGCTCGCCGGCGGCTCGCCGCGGCTGGCTGAAGCCGCGCCGGACAAGCCCAAACCCCATAAGGCAACTGCCGATACAGTCATCCTTTTGTGGATGGGCGGCGGCATGGCCGCGCCGGAAACGTTCGATCCGAAACGGTACGAGCCTTTCGAAATCGGGCTGCCGGCGGACAAGATCCTGTCCACCTTCCCCGCCATCGATACCGTGGTGGACGACATCAAAATTACTCAAGGGCTCGAAAACGTCGCCTCCGTCATGGACAAGGCGTCGCTGATCCGGTCCCACGTCGTCGCCGACCTCGGCAACATTCTGCACTCACGCCACCAGTATCACTGGCACACGGGTTACGTGCCGCCGCAGACGGTCGCCGCACCGCACATCGGCAGCTGGATCGCACGGCTCCTGGGCCCCGTCAACCCGGCCATCCCGGCCTTCATCAACATCGGCCAGAGGCTCGAAGGCAACGGTGAGCAGGAAGAACTGAAAGCCTTTACAACGGCAGGATTTCTGGGAAGCGAATACGGCCCGTTCAACCTGCCCTTCCCCGAAGATGCCGTGAACGCCGTCCAGCCCCCCAAGGGTATGAACAAGGACCGCTTCGAAGCCCGCCAGCGGGCGCTTAAGGCCATGATCAAGGAAAGCCCTCTTTCCGACGTGGCCAGCGACTACCACCAGCAGTCGATCCTCCGCTCGATCGACAACGCCCACCGGCTGCTCAGCTCGAAAGACCGCGATGCGTTCGATCTTTCCAAAGAACCGAAGGCCAGCTACGACGCCTACAACACGGGCCGGTTCGGCCAGGGCTGTCTGCTGGCGCGGCGGCTTGTCGAAGCCGGTGCACGGTTCATCGAAGTCACCACGGAATATGTGCCCTTCCTGCACTGGGATACGCACGAAAACGGCCACGAAACCTACACCCGGCTGAAGCGGGAAATCGATCGCCCCATCGCCCAACTCGTGCGTGACCTGGATGCCCGCGGCTTGCTTGACCGCACGCTGATCGTCCTGGCCAGTGAATTCAGCCGCGACATGATGATCGAAGGCGTCCCCGGCAGTACGGCCAGGGATCAGTCCAGGGCCAAGGCGGACAAGATGGAAAAGCCGATCCAGTACGGCCTTCACCGTCACTTCACCGGCTCCGGCTCGGTGCTGATGTTCGGCGGCGGCATGAAGCGGGGCTACCTGCATGGCGAAACCGCGCCGGAACGCCCGCTGGTGACGATCAAGGATCCCGTTTCCATCTCCGACCTGCACGCCACGATTTACTCGGCCCTGGGCATTTCGCCGGCGACAATGTTCGAAATCGAAAAACGGCCGTTCTATGTCACGGTCGATGGCAAGGGGCAACCTGTGAAGGATCTGTTCGCGAAAACCCCTGCCTGACGCCGATCGATCGCCCCGGTCATAATCCGCAACCCGATCGCATCGTACTCGCTGGTTCTGACGGCTCGAACTCCTTTCGCCGCAAAAGCCGGGGATCGATCGATGTGCACTATGGTCTATCTGGCGTCATGGTCTATCTGGCGTCGGACAGGCCATTGCCCCTGATCGCCTGGGACAGTGACGTTCCTGCGTTTCATACGGAATCGCAGGAAACGATCAAACTTGCCCCCGAAGCTTTCGAGAAATTACGTTCCCGATTCTCGAAGCCGTTCGTTTACCGGCTGGGCTCGAACCAACATTGCGGCTGCGGATTTTCGTATTTTGAACAGTTCCAGGGCGGGTACTACGAACCTGAGGAATTCGACGCGGCGGATAGATCGAGGCAAAGCCTCGCGAGTTACCTCGAAGAAGCCCTGAGGTATCAGGACTCGCTGGAACTCTGGATCTGCTGGGCCGGCGACGAAGGCTGCAAAACGGATGACCGGATGGATGTCGGCCCCGGTGACTTCCTCGATCCGGAACTCTTCATGAAAGAAAGAGTTTTGATGACCGTAACGAACTGACCACCCAGGTGGCAGTTCCGTCATGTTCGCGATTCATGTGTTAGATTTCGCTTATCGCTCGAAATCCACTTTTCCGGAACATTTTACCGATTCGGAGAATGCACCCGTGGCTGCACCCCAAAACAATCCGCCCCGGCCCGGCGAACCCGCCCCCTGGTTCGAAACCCGCTCTCCGATCAATCCCCGGTTCCACTTCGACACCGTCGCTGGCCGGCTCATCGTTCTCACTTTTTTCGGTTCGGCCGGAAATCCGAAAACCGCGGCAGTTCTCAAAGAGTTCGGCAAGTTAGGGCCGATGTTCGACGACCTCCGCGTCAGCTTTTTCGGCGTCAGTGTGGATCCGAACGACGAATCCGCGAATCGCATTCAGGAACGTATTCCGGGCGTCCACCTTTTCTGGGACTTCGACCGCAAAGTCAGCCGGCTCTACGGTGTCGCACCTGAGGATGGCTTCGAATACACGCCGAAAACGTTCGTGCTGGACGAACGCCTGAGGGTCGTCAGCATCGTGCCATTTACTGATCCTCCGGAGAATCACGTCGAAGCCGTGCGGCTGATCCTGAAGCAGCTGCCCATGCCGCAGCCTCCCAGCGAGGCGGCCATACCCGCGCCGGTGCTGGTGGTTCCCCGGATTTTCGAGCCGGACCTGTGCAATACCCTCATCGCCTATTTCGAAAAGAACGGCGGGCAGGATTCAGGCTTCATGCGCGAAGTCGGCGGCAGGACGGTCGCAACCTATGATTACGGCCACAAACGTAGACGAGATCAGGAGATCGTCGACAAAGCCCTGCGCGACACATGCATGCACCGGATTCACGACCGGCTCGTGCCGGAAATCCGTAAAGCTTTCCAGTTCGAAGCCTCCCGCATCGAGCGCTACATCGTCGCATGCTACGATGCCGAATCTGGCGGCCATTTCCGTCCGCACAGGGACAACTCGACGAAAGGCACGGCCCATCGCCGCTTCGCCGTCACGCTGAATCTCAATACCGGGCAATATGAAGGCGGGCAACTCCGCTTCCCCGAATTCGGCAATCAGCTCTATTCCGCTCCTGCAGGTGGTGCCATGGTGTTTTCCTGCTCGCTTCTGCACGAGGCGACACCTGTGAGGAAGGGCCGGCGTTTCGCATTCCTGCCCTTCCTTTACGATGAGGCCGCGGCTCAAGCACGTATGGAAAATCTCAAGTACGTCGCGGGGGCCACGGCGATGACCTGAACTGCTCAGGTGCCTCGCTCTCAGGCCGGTTTCGCTTGATTTTCCGGCCCGATTCTGCTGGACTGGAATCCACGTGAAGTCACTTCTCAGGCATCTCCGGCGGATGTGTCTGACTCGGTTTCCACGGGAGCGAAGAGAGCGATGGTTCCGCGTCTTGGCGTCAATGTCGATCACGTAGCCACGATTCGCCAGGCACGCCGGGGATCCGAGCCTGACCCCGTGGCCGCCGTCGTTCTGGCCGAACTGGGCGGCGCGGACCTCATTACGATCCATTTGAGGGAAGATCGCAGGCACATTCAGGACAGGGACTTGCGCGTGCTTCGCGAAACCGCTCGCACGCCGCTCAACCTGGAAGCCGCGATCACGGGCGAGATTCTGGACCGGATACGCGAGCACCGGCCCGACCAGGTCACGTTCGTTCCGGAAAAGCGTGAGGAACTGACGACCGAAGGGGGCCTGGACATCGTCCGCCATAGCCAGGCCGTGAAAGCCGCGATCGACTTTTGCCATACGCTGGGAGTAAGCGTCAGCCTGTTCATCGATCCCGACGAACGGCAAGTCGAAGAGTCCGCCCGGCTGGGTGCGGATGCCGTCGAACTGCACACGGGCCGATATGCCGACGCGCCGACACGCCAGGCTCGTATGCACGAACTGACGGCACTGAAGCGTGCGTCGACCGAGACGGTCGCCCGTGGCATGCACCTGCACTGCGGCCACGGCCTGAATTACGCGAACGTAACCGACGTGGCCGCGATTCCGCATATGGAAGAGCTGAATATCGGCCATTCGATAATCTCGCGTGCCGTTCTCGTCGGCATGAAAGAAGCCGTCGCCGAAATGAAATCGCTGATCGTCGCCGCGCATGCCGCTCGACATCTGCCCTGAGATCGGCCATAATCTTCCGTTCCGGCCATTTCGGGCCGGTCATGTCCGAGTTCCTCACGCACCGAAATACCGACCATGTCGCAACCCACCAAAGGCCATCGTTTCGCAGGTTTGACCGTCGCCCTCGTCACCCCCTTCAACGAGTCGGGGGAAGTCGATTACGTCGAACTCAAACGCCTCGTCGAATGGCACGTCGCGCAGGGCACCCCCTGCCTGGCCCCGGTCGGTACCACGGGCGAATCGCCGACCCTGTCCCACGACGAACACGAAAAAGTCATCGCCACCGTCGTGGACACCGCCGCCGGCCGACTCAAAGTCATGGCCGGTACCGGTTCGAACGCTACGAGCGAAGCGATCCGCCTGACGAAATTCGCCCAGCGTGCCGGGGCTGACGCATCGCTGCAAGTCGCTCCCTACTACAACCGCCCTAGTCAGGAAGGTTTGTACGCCCACTTCGCCGCGATTGCCGAAGCATGCGACATTCCTCAGGTGCTCTACAACATCCCTGCCCGCACTGGCCGAAATATCGAGCCTGAGACGGTCGAAAAGCTCTCGAAACTCGGCCCGATCGTCGCGATCAAGGAAGCCGCCGGCTCGCTCGACCAAACCAGCGAACTCGTCCTTCGCACGAATCTGACCGTACTTTCCGGCGACGACAGCCTGACGCTTCCCTATTTGTCCGTCGGTGGAGAAGGCGTCGTCTCGGTCGTCGGCAATATTGTGCCCCGGGACGTGATGAAACTGCTGGAAGTCTACACCGGCGGGCACCTTGTCGAAGCCCGTCGCATGCACCTGAAGCTTTTCGCCCTGTGCAAGGATCTGCTCGGCCTGGCCCCGAACCCGGTGCCGATCAAAACAGCCATGCAAATCCTTGACCGGGGCAACGGCGTCCTGCGTCTGCCTCTTGTTCCGCTGGGGGCCGAAGCCCGCACTCGGCTGATCAAGTGCCTGGACGATTACGGCCTGCTGGGCAAGTGAATCGAAGCCAGTTGACCGGCTGAAACACGATATAAGAAGAGGAGCGGGCCTGGCCGCTCCTCTATTTCGTTTCGAATCAGGTCGATTCCGTGCCGATCAGGAAATGATCGGCAACTGGCTGAAGAACTCGTTGCCCTTGTCGTCCACCAGGATGAACGTCGGGAAGTTCTCCACTTCGATCTTGTAAATCGCTTCCATACCCAGTTCCGGATATTCGACGAGCTCGACCTTTCGGATGTTCTCCTGGGCAAGGAGTGCCGCAGGGCCGCCGATCGAACCGAGATAAAACCCGCCGTGCTTTTTGCACGCGTCTGTCACGGCCTGAGAGCGATTGCCCTTGGCGATCATGATCATCGAACCGCCAGCGGCCTGGAACTGATCGACGTAGCTGTCCATCCGCCCGGCCGTCGTCGGCCCGAACGATCCCGAAGGCATGCCTTCCGGAGTTTTGGCCGGACCGGCGTAATAGATCGGATGATTCTTGAAGTAATCCGGCATGCCTTCGCCCCGGTCGAGCCGCTCCTTGATCTTCGCGTGAGCGATGTCGCGGGCCACGATAATCGTGCCGGTCAATAAGAGCGGTGTCGAGACTTTGTATTGGCTCAGCTCGGCAAGAATCGCCGGCATCGGACGGTTCAGGTCGATCGGCACGCCATGTTCGGGGCCTAGACCATCGCGGAACTTGCCCGGGATAAAGCGGGCCGGGTTGCGGTCAAGCTGTTCGAGGAAAACGCCCTCTTTCGTGATTTTCGCCTTGATGTTGCGGTCGGCCGAGCAGGAAACCCCGAGGCCGACAGGGCAGGAAGCGCCGTGGCGAGGCAAGCGGATCACCCGGGCATCGAGTGCGAAATATTTGCCCCCGAACTGGGCGCCGATGCCGCTCTTGCGGGCGACGTCCATCACTTTCTCTTCCCATTCCAGGTCACGGAAGGCCTGGCCGAGCTTGTTGCCGGAAGTCGGCAAATGGTCGAGATATCCGGCGGAAGCGAGTTTGACGGTCTTCATCGTGGCTTCGGCCGACGTGCCACCGATCACAAGAGCCAGGTGGTAGGGCGGACAAGCGGCCGTGCCAAGCGTCTTCAACTTCTCCATGAGGAATTTCTCAAGGCTTTTCGGGTTCAGGAGTGCCTTGGTTTCCTGATAAAGGAACGACTTATTAGCCGAACCGCCCCCCTTGGCCACGAACAGGAATTCGTATTTGTCGCCGGGTGTGGCGAAGATGTCGATCTGGGCCGGCAGATTCGTGCCGGAATTGACCTCGTCGAACATCGTCAGCGGCACAGTTTGCGAATACCGCAGATTCTCGCACTGATAGGTCGTATAGATACCCTTCGAAAGCCATTCGGCGTCGTTCGCTCCGGTCCAGACCTTCTGACCCTTTTTGGCGACGACCGTGGCCGTACCTGTGTCCTGACACATCGGCAGCTTGAAACCGGAGGCGATCGCGGCGTTTCGCAGCAGAGCAAGGGCGACACCCCGGTCGTTGTCCGAAGCTTCCGGGTCGTCCAGAATCGCGGCGACTTTCTCCAGGTGTGCCGTCCGGTAGAGGAACGATACGTCCCGAAGCGCTTCCCGGGCCAGAAGTTCCAGAGCCTCCGGACGAACCGTCAGAATGTCTTCGCCGAGGAAACTTGCAGTGCCGACGAAGTCGCCTTCCAGCTTGCGATATGAGGTGTGGTCCGGCCCCAGCGGAAAGGGTTCCTGATATGAGAATTCCGGCATCGTTCCGATCCTGTCGTATCTTGATTTCGAAGTTTCGGCTCTGAAATGTCAGCCGCCGGTCGATTTCTTCCTGTCTTCTGTCGTCAGCCCGTCAAGCCAGCGGTGCCGAGCCATCGGAAGTTCGCCCGAGGTCACCTCGATCTCTTCGAACTGGCCGTGAGCGACGTCGTATCCATACACTTTGGCATTCTGGATTTCGAAATACCAGGCGTAGATCCGGAGGTCTCCACGATGCATCCGAACCGAAACGGCAGGATGCATCATGAGGTTTTCGATCTGCACCAGGACATTTTCCTGAACCGCCATTTTCAGAAGTTCGTCCGGATCGAGGTGCGAATAATTCTCTTCGACGATCCTGCGAGTTCGTTCCATGTGGGCCAGCCACGACGAGACGGACGGCAAATTCGTTAGCTTTTCGGGGTGAAGCATCGCGGAGACGGCGCCGCAGTCACTGTGGCCGCAGATGACGATGTTCTTCACGTTCAAAACGCTCACTGCGTATTCGATCGTGGCCAATTCGCCGGAGCCTGATGCAGCACCATAAGGTGGGACAAGGTTACCCGCGTTGCGGACCAGGAAGAGTTCGCCAGGATTCGAACTAGTGAAACGGGTGGGATCGATCCGGCTGTCCGAACAGGTGATGAACAGCGTTTCCGGCACCTGTCCAGCGGAGAGCATCAAATAGAGCTGACGCTCACGCGGAAACACCTCGGCCCGGAATTTATGGATTCCCTGAATCAGCTTCATGTCGGTTCGTTCCGTGCGTAATTGCGGAATCAAGGCGGACTTCGCCCACGATTATGCGATTGCCGTGATCAATGGTCAAACGGAGTTTGCTTCGCCCGACAAAGCAAAAAGAGACGAAAAGGCTTATGATTACGTAACCTCGGCAGTGCAGACAAACCGATCACGCCAGCGATTTGCGGATATTTTCCGTAGTTACCGGTGCGATCACGCCTCGCTCCGTAATGAGGCCCGTGATCAGTTCGGCGGGCGTGACGTCGAATGCCGGGTTATAGACTTTCACTTCAGCTGGTACAGTTTGCTTGCCGAACCCGCGACGGATTTCGGATGGATCACGCTGCTCGATGGGGATGCCGGAACCGTCCTCCAGAGTCATGTCGAAAGTGCTGGACGGAGCTGCGACATAGAAGGGCAGCCCATGGGCCTTCGCCAGGAGTGCGACACCATACGTTCCGATCTTGTTGGCTGCATCGCCGTTGGCCGCGATGCGGTCCGCACCGACCACGACAGCGTCGACCTTGCGTTCCCGCATAACGACGGCGGCCATGTTGTCGCAGATGACCGTGACATCCACACCCCGGCGAGCGAGTTCCCAGGCCGTGAGCCTCGCCCCCTGAAGCAGCGGACGGGTTTCGTCGGCATAGACACGAATCTTCTTGCCCGACTCTTCCGCAGCATAGATGACCGCGAGAGCCGTTCCGTAATCGCTCGTCGCAAGTCCGCCCGCGTTGCAGTGCGTGAGAACCCCTGAGCCATCGGCAAGAAGGGCGGCACCATTGCGGCCGATGGCGTGGCACATCCGGTCATCTTCGTTCCGAATCGTGCTGGCTTCGACCAGCAGGGCGTCGAGAAGCTCCCGCTCTTCCGTGCCCTCGAAGCGATCGACCAGCCGCTTCATTCTATCCAGAGCCCAGAAGAGGTTCACGGCGGTCGGACGGCTCGTCGCCAGATAATCGGCCGCGGCGATCGCGCTGGACCTCAGGCTGGAACCTTTGACGGCACCTTCCCTCGCACCAACGACCACTCCATATGCCGCTGCGCAACCGATCGCGGGCGCACCCCGAACCCGCAGCGAACGGATCGCTTCCCACACCGATTCGGCGGTGGGCAATTCGATCATCCGTTCCTGTTCAGGCAGAAGGGTCTGGTCGAGGATCCGGAATACGCCTGATTGGGCGTCGCCGACCCATTCCAGGGTTGTCCAGCGCATCGAAGGGTCTGACATGGGCTCAGTTTCGATCGTCACTCGGCCTCTTCGTCCGCCACGTCCGGATCGACCCATTCTTCCAGGTGCGAATAAATTTCCTGGAGTCGACGAAGCGTCGATTCGGTATCGACTTCGTTCAGCAGCGTTTTCGGATCAGCGCAGCCGGCGATTTTTGCGGCCAGTCCGAGAAGCTCGATATTCTGGGCCCGAATCGTCAGATAGGTGGCGATTTCGGTTTCCGAGGCTTCCATGTCGCTCAATTGATCAGGCTCGTCGTCGAAGAACTCTTCTTCGATGCGGGGAGGCTTTTGAGGGCCGCGAGGGGGCCTGGCGTTGTGGCGCGAATCACCTCGCTGGGAGAAATCCCTTCGGCCGCCGCCCTGCCCGCCTTGACCGTGACTATGTCCGTGATGATGTCGTGCCATCTTCGCTTCCGTTATCCTGACTTTTGAGGGTATTCGATGCTCGAACGGATTGATGACTGGAGCATCACAATCTGGACCATTCGACATGAGGCATTTCGAAAGACTTCGCCACAGCCTCGTTCGTCACGTGCCCGCCGACGACGTTCAACCCAAGCGCGAAACCAGGGTCGGACTGAGCCACGGCCTTCCAGCCTCGGGCCGCGATGCGGCGTACGTAGGGCAGGGTCACGTTGCACAGAGCGAACGTGCTCGTCCGACCGACGGCGCCAGGCATGTTCGTCACACAGTAATGGACGACGCCATCGACGACATATGTCGGATCGGCATGCGTCGTAGGGCGGCTCGTTTCCACGCAGCCACCCTGATCGATCGCGACATCCACGATCACCGAGCCGTTCTTCATCCGTTTCAGATCTTCGGCCTTCACCAGGTGTGGTGCCTTGGCCCCGGGAATCAGAACCGAGCCGATGACGAGGTCGGCAAGAATGAGTCTGTCGCGAACCATGTGACGGTCGCTGAAAAGGGTCGTCACGTTCGGCGGCATGATGTCGTCAAGATATCTGAGTCGGTCCAGATTCACGTCCAGAATGACGACATTCGCCCCCAGACCGGCCGCAACGCGAGCGGCGTTGGCCCCGACGATCCCACCGCCAAGTACGACGACCTCTGCAGGAGCGACGCCCGGAACGCCGGCCAGAAGGATTCCTCGCCCTTCCTCGGGTCGCTCAAGAAAGTTCGCGCCTTTCTGAATCGACATCCGGCCGGCCACTTCGCTCATCGGCGTCAGCAGTGGCAGCGTGCCTTTGGAGTCGCGGATCGTTTCATAGGCGATCGCCGTAATCCCTGACGAAATGACGGCATCCGTCAACACGCGATCCGCCGCGAAGTGGAAGTAAGTGAACACGATCTGGCCGGCACGCATTTTCGCGTACTCGCGAGACTGCGGTTCCTTCACCTTCACGATGAGGTCCGAAGATTTCCAGACCGTGGCGGCGTCCGGCACGATCTTCGCCCCGGAGGCTGCGTAGAGGTCGTCGGTCAACCCCGAGCCGAGGCCGGCACCGGATTCGACGAAGACCTCGTGGCCATCGCCCACCAGTTCCTCGACTCCGACAGGCAACATTGCCACGCGATATTCGTCCGTCTTGACTTCTCGCGGCACGCCGATCTTCATGGTCAGTCAATCCGTGGTGCGGGATGCAGAAGTTGCCATGCGATCACGATCGACCCAAACCGTTAGCGACGGGCGAGATCCGGGCCGAGCCCGGAACGTCAGACCTTCGCCTTCGGCTTGCGTGCTTCCCGAGCCTTGGCCCAGTCGACCTTGAGGGCTTTCAGTTCGTCGAGCGTCACGCCGCTGTGCGACTCGTCAGCCAGCCACTTGGCACGGATGGCCTTCCAGCGGTCACGAAGTTCGCCCTTCGGCAGGTACCGGTTTTCGAAACGCTTGACCAGCTTCAGACGAGGATCGGCAGGTTGAACAGGCTGGGCCGGGGTTGATTCGGGTTCGTTGGACATGAGCGGATACGAGTCCTTCAATCAAGATGACACACGGGCTACCCGCATCTGTGTCGGGCAACCCGTGTTCGAATTCGAATAGGCTAACAGCATATCGTATTGCGTGCCGCGCGGCAAGCCGCAGTTCAACGAGGGCCGTTCGACTCAGGCGCATTCAGCCCGGCACGGCGGCGACGCCACAGGAATGGCCCCGCCAGGTTCGCGATCGGAGCGTAATCCATTCCGTTGCGGGAACCGACAGCCGAACGCTTCCAGCTTTCGCAGGTCATGACCGACAGGATCCATTCTGCAAGTTCCAGCGCGCGATAGGCGTCTTCGCCGGTCACTTTCGGTCGCTGGCCATGAAGGACGGCATTGACAAAGTCGTCCAGTTCCGCGGCGAGCATTTCGGTTTCCTCGCCCTGGAACTCGTCGACCTTCAGCAGATTGCCGAAGACATGTTCGCGAATCGCTACCGGCGAAGTCATATCGAGCGAATCGGGGCAGAGATCGCTACCCTCGACGATCGCCTCGCCCGGTCTCATGCACAAAGCTTTGCGAGTCGCGAAATCGAGATCCGCATAGCCCTCCATACCCCAGAGTTTCAAGCGGCGCGAAGCGGTCATGCTTGCACGGCACGCGGAAAGCGTCGCAACCGTGCCGTCGGCGAATTCCACCCGGGCATCCACCATGTCCTCATTCCCGCCGAAGACGGAAAGACCGTAGGCCGAGACATGTTTGACGGGAGCCGTAATCATGGAAAGGATGAGGTCCAGGTCGTGAATCATCACGTCGTGAACCACTCCGATATCGGTGGAGCGAAACGTGTAGGAACTGTGCCGCTCCGATTCCAGCAGCCGTGGCGTGACCTGGAATTTGTCCAGAACACCCAGCACCGGATTGAAACGTTCGATGTGACCGACCTGAAGCGTGGCCCGGCTGCGTTTCGCGAGGCCGAGCAGATCGGAAGCCTCTTCGAGATCGGCCGTCAGCGGCTTTTCGACGAGGACGTGGACGCCACGTTCCAGAAATGGCCGTGCCAGGCGGTGGTGCAGCACCGTAGGCGCAGCGATGCTCACGGCATCGACCTGATCGATGATCGATGAGATGTCGCTGTGAGCTTCGCAACCCAGGGTTTCGGCGATTTTCTCGGCCTGTTCGCGGCGGCTGTCCACGACTGCGACCAGGTTCACCTCGGGGTGATGGCCCAGGATCCGGGCGTGGTGACGCCCCAAATGCCCGACACCCACCACGGCCACCCTCGGAATGGATGAAATGATCACGCCATGCTCCCCGATTCACGTAGACTCGTTGCCACAGGCTCGGCGGACTTCGAAAAATACGCCACGAATTCCCGAACTTCTTGTGTCCAGCTGCCCAGACGATCCAGCCGTTCCGCAACTTCCGCGACGGGTTGCCCCTTACGGACGATCGCGCTGAAGGCTTCGTTCATCAACGCGATTCCACGAGGATCGACCCCTATACGCTGAAGCCCTGTGACGTTCACACCCCTGATCACCGGACCGCGGCCTTCGGCCAGCACGTGCGGCGGGACATTGACGACGACATCGCTGAGAGCGCCGATCACTACATTTCGACCGATCTGGACCTTGTCTCTTATCCGGCAACCCGTGCCGCATTGGGTGTATGCCTCGATGCGGACCTGATCTCCGACATCGCAGCCGCTGCCCAGCATGATGCCCGACGCGAGCCTGGCACCGGCTCCGATCCGGCATGATCCATCGATGCGGCTGCCAGCACCTACGCGTGTGGAACCCTTGCGAGGGTCACCCGCGATCACCACGCCCCGGCCCAATTTCGTATCTCGCCCGATATGAATCGAAGCTGCGGAGCCGAAGCCGAAGCGTCGAAGCGTCCGCTGGCCGATCACGCAATGGTCGCCAACACGTACTCCTTCACCGATACGCGAAGCGGAGCCAAGCCACACATGGTCACCGATCTGTGTACGGCTCTCAATCCGCACCTCCGGACCAATTACGGCGTAACGCCCAAGTCGCACGTCGTCGGCCATTTCGGCCCGCGGATCGGCGAATGTCGTGTCCGAGATCCAGAGAACCATCTTCACGTTCGTTCCTTCGCCATTACGATCGTCACAGCACGTGTCGTGCGACTATTCCTATTGATCGGTACGACCAGGCCGAAAACTTGCCGCTTTCCGAAAGTCGATGATCGCCCTGATCATGCGCCGATTCGTCCGGACGAGCTTGATCCGGAAGAAGCAATTCCTGCATCGAATATCCGCCGCACCAGTGCCGCGTTCAGTGAATGGCCAGACCTGTTGGCCGTGACTCGGCCATGAATGCGCTGCCCCGCGAGCGCAAGATCGCCGAGTACGTCGAGCATTTTGTGCCGTACGGGTTCGTCCGAAAATCGCAGCGTATTTTCGATCGGGCCATCCGGACCGAAAATCAGAAGATCCTGCGCCGTACAATGCCGGCCGATGCCGGCGGCCTTCAGCATTTCGGCTTCATGATCCAGTACGAATGTCCGTGCCGGAGCGAGTTCCAGTTCGAACGCGCCTGGCCCCAGGTCGAACACGCGTCTCTGCCTGCCGATCACCGGCGCTTTGGGGTAATTCAGTTCGTATTCGATCGAAAAGTCTTGCCCGCTGGATGAAGGTTCGATCGAAATCGACATCTCTCCTTCATTAACCCTCAAATTCCGGTCGATCGTGATCACTCGGGCAAGCGGGCTTTGCGTGACGATCTCCGTACGCCGGAGGGCTTTGACGAAATCCAGGCTCGATCCGTCACAGCCCGGTGTTTCCGGGCCATCGATCGCGACCACGCAGTTGTCGATCGCCAGCCCGGCGAGCGCTGCCATGACATGTTCGACCATTTCGACGACGGCTTCACCGCAAGCGATCGCCGTTCGACGCTGTCGTGGAACGACATGGTCGACCGTTGCCGGAACCGGCGGCGAGCCCGGCAAATCCGTCCGAATGAACACTATGCCCGTGTTTGCCGCTGCAGGCCGGAATTCCAGCGTGACTTCCGCCCCGCTGAGATAGCCCCGGCCACCAATCCGGACGGCTTCCCGAATCGTACGCTGTCGTTGCCAGTCGCTGCTGCTCTCAATTCTGGACATCGTCGTCGCAAGTCCTTGTTGCGATGCCTTCGAAATTCGTGTCCCGGATCATCCGCCCGACACTTGCACGGCTCAGTTCCGAGAGTGATACAGCCTTAGGGAGTCCGTCCCTGATACGCGCTCTACCTCGACCCGAGGACATCCTTGTCTTCAGGTCGAGGAAGAGCGATTTTTCCCATGCGGAGCCCGCAACCGAGCACGGACCCAATTTGGAGGCTTCCCGGTTCCGCAATGCCTTCTGAACCGATGCGGTTCGAGTGCGTGTGGAAAGAACTGGGAATCCGATATCAGTTACCGCGTGCCGGTGCGGTGGCACCCGCGGCCGGAGCAGCTCCACCGGCGGGCTTGGCAGAAGCTCCAGCGGCCTTGCGATATTCGACGTTCAGGTATTGAACGACTTGCTGAGTAATGTCATTGCGTGGATCGGCGTAAACCACGGTGCGCGACATCGCCGCCATCACGGCATTCGGGTCGGAGGCTGTCAGAGGCTCGTTCGAAACCTTGACGACATAGGTCATTCCTCGCCAGGTCGCGACCCGGGCCACCATGCTCTGAATTTCACGATACAGACCAGCCAGGGCTTCGGCTTCCATCTGGGCCAGCTCCTTTTGAGCCTGCTCCTGAGCGGCCTGAGCCTGAATCTTCATCTGGGTGAGCTGCTGGTCGAACTTTTTGAATTCCGGGCTTTGCTGTGCTAGGCTCGCCTGCTTCTCGGAAGCCGCTTTCATATCGGCGACCAGTTTCTGCAGTTCCTGCTGCTTGGCCAGTGCTTTGGCCTGCATTTCGTCGCTGGTCGCTTTGACCTTCTCGTAGTTCTTGAAGACGGCGTCCATATCGATCGACCCGAACACAGGCGCGATCGCCGGTGCGGGCGCATTCGAAGCGGACCCGCCATTTGCCGCCGTGCCGCCAGCAGTACGCTGAACGCCACGATCCTGAGGCTGCTGCTGGGCCGAGGCTGCGGTCGCCATACCCAGGAACACCGAGACGATCAGATATCGACGAATCCGCATGACGTCACATCCTTGCTTTCGAGCGGTTGAGACCACGCCGACGTGCATGAGCGGCGGACCGGTCCCGGCGAAGAGACGGTGGGAGAACGAAGGCCCGCGATAGTCCTGCCGCGTGCCGAAACCCATTCTGCCGCACACTCTGACCAATTCCCCGGTTTCGGTCAAGATCAATCCGCCTGTTTCGCATCGACGTACCCGGACGATTCGAAGAAGTCGAAACGTTCACGGAAACCGCACGAGTCTTCGGTCTTGCCCTCGGTTGGCGGCCCTGTCAAACTGACGTCGAATCGTCCAGACTCGTCCGGGCAAGCCGGTATAACATCACGCCGCCTCACGTCGCCCGACGACGAAACGCCAGAAAAACAGCCTTCATTCCAGAGAACGCCGCCATGATTCCCCCCTTCAGCCGAATCGCATTCGCCACTTTGATGGCAGCCGTGTTCTCGCCCTGTGCGACCCAGGGCGACGAGGCCCTCACACTGCCGAAGCTCCCGGCACTCAAGGTCGCCGCGCCCGTCACCTTTCCTTCAGGTGGCCTCAAACCAGGTCTTTACGAAGCCAAGCCGCCGGGTTCGGACCGGTCGCTCCTGATACAGGTCGGTATCGGGCCAGAAGCTCCTGACAAAGCCGTGGCCATCGTTCCGGCAGGGATGGAACTCAAAGGCGGAACGGTACCTGTAAAGTCAGTCGCCGCAAGCGGGAATGGTGTCATGAATTCGGACGACGGAGCGGGCATCAGCTTCTCTGTGCACGGAAAGCCGTTCTTTACCGCTCTGGCCCAGTCGGGTTCGAAGCCGATCATCTATCCCGTTTATGGTCCCGGCGGCCAGAAAATGACGAGAGCCTATCCGATCGAAACCGTCGAAGGCGAGGATCGCGACCACCCGCACCAGCGCTCGATGTGGATGACTTTCGGCAACGTCAACGGCATCGACTTCTGGGCCGCGGACCCGATCAACGGTGAAAAGCCGCACTTCGGCACCAAGACGGTCGTCAACGCAAGTGCTGAAGGCGGTCCCCTCGCCGGAACGCTTCTGTCCGAAGTGGAATGGCGTGACAATTCGGGCAAACTCGTTCTCAGCGAAGAGAATACGATTGTCGTCTATGCCGTCGCCGACCAGCGTGTGATGGACGTGACGATCACCCTGAAGGCTCCCGCCGACAAAGCCGCGGTTTTCGGCGATACGAAAGAAGGAATGTTCGGCCTGCGCGTCCCGAGCGTTCTCGACACCAAAGCCAAAAAGGGTGGCAAAATTATCAATGCCGAAGGCATCGAAGACGATGTTGCCTGGGGCAAAAGCTCGCCCTGGGTCGATTATTCGGGCATTATCGACGGCAAGACCGTCGGCGTCGCGATCCTGAACCACCCTGACAGTTTCCGCTACCCGACCCACTGGCATGTGCGCAATTACGGCCTGTTCGCAGCGAACCCATTCGGCTACAAGGACTTCGGCCTCGGCAAAACGGGCGAGCACACCCTGGAACCAGGCAAGAAGATCCGTTTCGGCTATCGCGTCATTTTCCATGACGGACGTGCAGCCGATGCCGGCATCGCCGACTCTTTCAGGGCTTACTCCGCCGGAGCCAGGTGACAGAGTCGATTCGTCCTGACGAGCTGGCCCGGGCTCACGCTGGCCAGCTCGATCTTATTTTGTTCTGTCCAATCCCGTTCGGGCCAGTTCAGAACGGGATGTCGTCGTCGAAATGCGAAGGCACGATCGGAGGCAAATTCTCCTGGGCAAGAGCGACGGCATAAGCGGTCGCATAAGTACGGCAATGAGAGATCGTGACCAGCACCTGTCGAACGCCTCTCGACTCGGCGATATCTCTTGTGCCGGCATGAAGAAGGACGAGTGGCGCTCCGCTCGGGTTATTCCGTATTTCGACGTCACGCCAGGAGATTCCGCGAATCCAGCCCGTTCCTAAGGCCTTCAATACGGCCTCTTTCGCCGCCCATCTTCCTGCGAAATGTTCTGTCGATTGCTTGCGTGAGTTGCAGTAATCGATTTCGCGCTCCGTGTAAACGCGCCTCAGAAACAATTCGCCATGATCCTGTATCATCCGCCCGATCCTGGGGCATTCCGTGATGTCGGTTCCGATACCGATGATGTGCACGTCCGAACCGGCTCCCGCAGAGCGACCGAAATCGCTCAGTCACAAGAGAATCCAACCGTCGAATTTCGAATATTCATCATAGGGAATCGATTCCGGAATTCTCAACTTAATCTGAACTTTCGGTTTTAGGCAATCATAACCGTCGCTTTCTGCACAATCCGCAACGAATTTCCCGAAGAACGCATCCAAACACTGAATCTGCCAGTCTTTGAGATCCGAAAGCAGAGACATGTCAATGTCGGAATGCATGAAGATGGTCGTGCATTTCTCCATTCGTAAGACATTGTGTCGGCTTCGAACTCGCCAAGTCTGAATAAGGACCGAATATCATGCGATCGATCGCGATCGTTCTGACGATGCTTGTTGCGAGTTCCCTTCCCGAATCCGCCGCGATCGAACTTTTTCCGATTTCGACTCCGAACTCAGAATACGTGAACGGTACGACGCTGATGTCGCTCTCGGGCTACGGAATCGGCGATACGGTACAAGTACTCACACAGGGTTCACAGAGTATCGAGTTTTCTCCCACTGTCGTGAAATCGGTCGTCGACCCCGATAACTGGGAAACGTGGGGGAGTCCGCCCGCTACGGAGTCGTCCAATCCGGAAATTCTTATCCACGACAGCATCTCACCTCTGGAACTCAAGATAACGCAACCTGTGAAGACGTTCGGATTCGAACTTCAAGGCGCAGTATTCAACGAAGCGACTTTCCTCGTCTCTTTCTTCGACGATCTGAACGAAATCGGATCGATTGAGCGAACAGTGAACGGTGACGCCGGAGCATTGCTCTTCGCCGGTTTCGCGCCGAATTTCGCCTTCAACCGCATTGTGATCGAAAACCCTGGCGGCATTTCCGGCGGCTGGGCCATCGCCAACATTCGCTACTCAACGACAGCCGTCCCGGAGCCTTCGACTTACGTTCTGGGAGCGCTCGCGACTCTCGTCGTCGGTGCGATCGCTCGACGTAATCGATCCAAAACCGTTCGATCGGCGAACTGAATCCCCGGTCTCGAAAACGACGAGAGCGGATTTTCTCAGGCAAGATCGAAAGCAAGAGATACAGAGAAACGACGACCGCGACACAAAGCTCTCCAGAGCGATTGTCTCGCGGTCTTCCGTTTTATCCGGATTCACTCCGTCCATCTGCCGATTCTTCCAGCAAGCTCATATAATGGCTTTCAGGAAATCTGCGTATCGTCAGGAAAGGTTGAACTGGCGTTCCCCCTCAGGACTTTGGCGTGAATTCGAGTTCTGTCCTCTCACTCGTTCTGGTCACTCTCTGGTTACCCTTCTCACCTGCGACGGCTGTTGCCGCCGTGCGACAAGAGCCACCCGAGATTTCTCCGGCAAACTGGATCGGGATGAAAGCGCCCGAGTTTCGACTGACCGGTACCGACGGAAAGACACATAGCCTCGACGCATTGGTCTCTCGCGGTCCTCTGATCGTCGTCTGGTTCCCCAAGGCATATACTGGCAATGTGGAACGTCTCTTGAAATCCGCGGATCAAGCCGCAAGCACGCTCAAAAATCACGGTATCGGTCTGGTAGCAGCCTCTTGCGACAAGCCGAAATATTTGACCCCGTTTGCACTCGAAAAGGGCTTGAATCTGACAATCCTGGCTGACCCGACTCGAACGACCGCGATTCAGTGGGGAGCTGTCGGCACGGGCAGGGAAATCCCGCATCGCTGGGCCTATTTTATTGGGCGCGATGGTCGAATCGCCGCGATAAGGACCGATCTCGACGCGGAGAGTACCGGCGAAAAACTCATATCAAAAGCCCGCGAGCTAGGCTGGATCGAATGACTTGCGACAATCGCAAAAGGATCGTCTCACGTTGACGGGATGTCCGTGCATAGTCACGAACCCTGGACGCATCGAAGCCTCGCGATTTCGAGACATATCGCACATTCGTCCACCTTCCGGACGAGGCCGAAATCCAGAAATCATTTGAGTTTCGGCAATTTCGGCATTTCGCGTTCGAATCCATTCCGGAAAATAACTGGATTTCCTTGTCGGATTCTTGCAACTTTTTTCACGATGTGCTAACTGTATCGGCATGAGAGCGGTGTTCCGCCGAGCCCTCTCGTCTCATCAAATTGGAGTATTTCCTATCATGTCCTTGATCCGAGGCAGCCGCCTGGCCGTCATGCTTCTCGGTCCGGCAACGTGGTATGTCGCTGGCTGTGCCCCGCCGGTACAGGAAGCATACGTGCCCAGCGCCCAGGTCACGGCGCTTTCGCCCGAGAACCAGGAAAGCATCAAGAAAGTCCTGACTGAGTACTGCGGCACGGTAGAGCGTCCGAAGTTGCTCGGCCAGCCGGACATGAACCCGAATCATCTGAAACAGGGCGCGGCAGTCTACAAACAATACTGTCAGCAGTGCCACGGCGTGACCGGTGACGGCAACGGTCCGCAGGCGGCTTACATGATCCCCAAGCCACGCGATTACCGTAAGGGGATGTTCAAGTTCACTTCGACGATTTACGGTTCCAAACCCTTACGGGAAGATATTCTGCGTACGATTCGCCGGGGCATCATGGGTACTTCGATGCCTTCGTTTGACCTGCTCGCCCCACAGGATCTCGAAGCGGTCACCGATTACGTGCTCGCGCTGACGCACCGGGGCGAGCTGGAAGCCCTTCTGGGCGAGGCGGCCGAATTCGACGGCAAGATCGACGCGGCGGCAGTGCCCGGAATGGTTCAGGGCATTCTGGACCAGTGGAAAGAGGCCCGGGTCAACGTCGTGAATCCCCGGGCACCCATGCCTGCACTGACCGATGCTCACGTTAAGGCCGGAAAGGATCTGTTCCTTTCGATCGGGTGCAACAAGTGCCACGGAGACGAAGGTCGCGGCGAAGTCACTGACGCCCTGCCCAACGACAGCTGGGGGAACCCGAACAAGGCGGCCGACATCACTGCCGGGATGTTGAGGGGTGGCACGGATCCTCTCGACGTCTACCGTCGCATCGAAGCCGGTATCAACGGCACCTCGATGCCGGCGTTTCGTTCCCAGTTCGAAAACGAACCTGAGAAAATCTGGGATCTCGTGGCCTATGTCATGAGCATCTACGACAGCCGCCGCAACGGAATCATTCCGCCTTCGATCATTCTCAAGCCGCTACCGGGAGTGGCCACGGGCCAGTCGGAACCGGCGGCGTCCGGCTCAGGCGAGTGACCGCCGAAAGCCGTACCGAATCGTTTCGAGTACGAATTCGTCCGAACGTCTTGGGCCAGTAACGCGGAGCCAGGGACAACATGGAAACGCAAGCGATCGAACAGGAACTCCAGCGGCTCAAGCAGAGAGTCAGCGAGCTGGAGAAAGAACAAGCCGAGATCCTGCCGGAACCCAATGCCTGGGTACCTCAGGGGCATTATGTCTACTACGAAGCCGCCGCGGGTTTTATGCTCGGTGTCTTCGGTGCCGTGGTCAGCCTGATGTTCAACGTCATCGGCTCGGTTTTCGCAGCCAAGGATCCGCTCCAGCTGATCCGCGTTTACCTGACTTTTCCGCTCGGCGAAAAAGCCCTGAATCTGACTCAGGCTGGCGGCCAGACCGAAACCGTTCCGGACGGACTGATTCTGGCCCTGGGCTGTTGCCTTTATCTGGGAACCGGCATGCTGCTGGGCGTTCCTGTCTACATGGCGGTGAACCGGTTCGGCAAAGGTCTGGTCCCCAGACTGGTGGTTGGAGTGGTGGTCAGCCTGGCGATCTGGGCCATCAACTTCTACGGCATTCTCTCCTGGCTTCAGCCGGCATTCTTCGGTGGCAACTGGATCACAAGCGGGGAATATCTTCCCTGGTGGGTGGCCGCGGCGACTCACGCCGTCTTCGGTGCGACGATCGCCCTTCTGGCTCCCTGGGGCGAGTTTTCGCCCGCTCGTGGGTCCTCTGCCGACTGATCGTTTCCGGTCATAGCCCTGTATATCGATCTCTCACTCATTCGTTCCGACATTCTGGAGGATAGACACCGTGCGAACGGAGCCGACCTCGACGGCCGAAATTCCCCGTCACGACGAACTGGTGGACGAGCGTCTTGTGCGCTGGTATCTCATCAGCGCCGCCCTCTACCTGGCCGTTGCCATGACCGGCGGCTTCCTGATGGGCTTCCAGCTCATCCGCTACAACCCATTTTCCGGAATCGAACTGCTTTCGCCCGGTCGGTGGCGCATGGTGCACACGAACGGTGTCGCCTATGGCTTTATCGCCAGTGCGTTTCTGGGCATGCTCCACTGGGTCGTACCGCGGCTGACACTCCGCCCCGTGGCTGACAAACGCCTTTCCTACTTCATCTTCTTCGCCTGGCAGGTCGTCGTGCTGGGAACGGTCGTGGGTCTGCTCATGGGTGAAGCTCAGGGCCTGGAATGGGGCGAAACGCCAGTCTGGATCGACCCGCTCGCCCAGGCGGGGCTGGGCCTGGTGGCCATCAACTTCATGGCCCCGATCCGCCATTTGAAGGGCCCCATGTACGTCACGCTGTGGTATTTCACGGCAGCGTTCATCTGGACGTTCCTGACCTACGCCATGGGTAACTTCATACCTCAATACTTCGTGAACGGCACCTCCGCCGGGGCGGTGGGCGGCCTGTTCATTCACGACCTGGTCGGCCTGTTCGTGACGCCGCTGGGCTGGGGCATGATGTATTACTTCGTGCCGATCATGCTCAAGAAGCCGATCTGGAGCCACGGTCTTTCGCTCGTGGGCTTCTGGGGCCTGGCGTTTTTCTATCCGCTGACAGGCATCCACCACTTCCTGTACACGCCGATCCCGATGTTCCTGCAATACGGGGCCGTGCTCTCGACGATCGCCGTGGAGATGGTCGTGACGACCGTCGTCGTGAACTTCTTCGCCACGATCAAGGGAAGCCTTTCGGCCCTGAAGGACAACATGCCCATCCGCTGGTTCTACACCGGCATGGTGTTCTACTTCCTGACGTGCCTCCAGTGTGCTTTCCAGACCACCCTCACCTTCCAGGCCCTGATTCACTTCTCCGACTGGGTCGTCGGCCACGCCCACATGGTCATGTACGGCGTATTCAGCCAGTGGCTCATCGGCGTGACGGTCTATCTGCTGCCGCGCATCTGGCGAACCGAATGGTACAGCCGCCGCATGCTGGAATGGCACTACTGGCTGTCCGTCGTCGGCATCACCATCATGGCCTTTGACCTGATCGTCCTGGGCCTGTTCCAGGGCTACATGTGGGCCAGCCTGGCTCCGTGGAGCGACGTCATCGCCTTCTCCATCCCCTGGTGGGCCATTCGGATGATCGCCGGCACGCTGATGTTCGCCAGCCACCTGCTGTTCATGACACACATGCTGCTGACCTGGATGAAGGCCATCGCCGAACGCAAGGCCGAAGCCGCCGGTTCCGCCGCTGTGGCCCAAACCGCCTGATCCACCCGGAGACTACGAGGAGTCATCCCCCATGTTAGAGAATCGCTCCGGTGTGTTCTTCATCGCCGGTCTCTTTTTCTTCGCACTGGCCTTCGTTTCGCAGGCCGTGGTCCCGATTCTGATGTACAGGGACCAGCCGGAACTGACGGCCGAACAGCTCGTCAACCCGAACGTCCGTTTCCAGTTCGAAGACCTGGCCAAGCGGTTCCCCGAACCGTTCAAGGCTGCCTTCGGCGAAGTACCCGCGAACCCCGGCCCCGAACGGGAAGAATGGCTGAACAAGCGTGCGGCCGAGGCACTCCGCGTCGGTAGGAAGGCGTACACTGGCGAAGCATGCTGGCACTGCCACAGCCAGTTCGTCCGCCCGGTTTCGAACGAAGACCGTCGTTTCGGCCCTGTTTCCGAAGCCTGGGAATATCAGAACGAACTTCAGCGTCCCGTCATGTTCGGTACGCGTCGGGTCGGCCCGGATCTCTCGCGTGAAGGTGGCCGCCGCTCGAACGACTGGCACGCCGCCCACCTGTTCCAGCCGAACGCACTGATCTCGGGTTCGCCGATGCCTTCGTACAAATGGTACTTCGACGGCTCGCCCGACAAGCCGAACAAAAAGGGCCTGAGCTTGATCCTGTACCTGCAATGGCTGGGATCGTGGCTGGAAAGCTATCCCTATTACGAAGACTACAAGGCTTCGCCGCTACGTCTGCCGGAAGCGAAGTCCGCTGCTCCGGCTGCAGCGCCCGCGGCGGGTGAGGGCGAATGAACATGGCCACTCAGGCACCTGTCAAACGGCCCACCAAGCTCGGCGGTTCGTCTTTCTGGACGACCGCCATCTTCGCCCTGCTGATCCTGATCCCGTGCTTCGTCGCGTTCAGCAACAAGCTGCGCGAATTCATTCTGCTGTATCGACATCAGGTGGACGGCGTCTTCGCCATCTCGCCGATCGTCAACTATCTCCTGGCCAGTCTTGGCTTCTTCTTCCTATTCTGGTGGGGAATCTGCAACGGGATGTTCACGCAAATGGAGCAGCCCAAACGCAGCTTCCTCGAACAGGAGTGGAAACTCGATGCCGAGCAGGCTCGCTACGAGGCCGAAGAAGCACATCGCGAAGACACTGATGGCCCAAGTATTTACGAACGCTCGGCCCGCATGAAGTAAGGACATCGAACGATCATGCCGACGAACCAGGCCACCGCACCTGTCGACACCACGCCCGAACAGGAAAACCGTTACCACACCTACGTGGGCAGCCAGATCCCCTGGTTCCTGCACCTCATGTGGATCCTGTTCTGGGGATATGTGATCACCTACTTCCTCGTCTGGCTGATTCCGGCCATTCTCACCGACCCGGTGCTGACCAAACCCCGATGAGCAAAGATCGCGCCGGGCACGCCGTGCCCTGCGCCTATTGCCGTCTGCCCGTTCCTGGCGCGGTTGCCGAGCCGGGAACGGATGAGGCGATCGAACCTCTTTTCTGTTGCTATGGCTGCAGGCTCGCAGCTGAAATCGCTCAGGGCACGGGCGAAGAAGCTGCTGTGCGCTGGATGCTCGTTCGAGTCGGTACGGCGATCTTTCTGACTCTCAATCTCATGGTCTTCACCATGGCCTTGTGGACGCCCGACGTCTACGGCCCGACCATGAAAGACAATAAAATGGAACGGGCCTACGAAGACCTGTTCCGTCACCTTTCGCTGCTTTCGGCCGCTCCGGTGATGCTGATGCTGGGTCCGCCGCTGGCTCGTTCGGCCTGGGCCGGCGTACGAGCCGGTCGGCCCGGATCTGACCTTCTTGTGGTCGTCGGCGTCTGGGCGGCGTTTCTCGTTTCGATGCTCGCAGTGTTTCGGGGCGAGGGGCCGATCTATTTCGAAGTCGCCTGCGTGGTGCTGATTTTCGTCACGCTGGGGCGCTGGCTCGAAGCTTCCGGCAAGCTGCATACGCAGCAGGCCATGGACGACCTCGCTCAACTCATGCCTGAAGAAGCATTGGTGCTTCGCGGTGCGGTCGCCGAATCGGTGCCGGTAGATTCGATCCGCCGCGACGATCTGCTTCAGATACGTCCTGGAGACAGAGTCGCTTGCGATGCCATCGTGGAATCGGGTGAGGCCGCGACGGACGAACAGATCGTTACCGGTGAAAGCCGGCTCGTTCCCAAAGCCCCTGGCGACAAACTCCTTGGCGGCACGCTGCTCGTCGAGGGCACGCTGACAGCCCGGGCGATCGCGCCGGTCAGCGAATCGACGATCGCCCGGCTGATCGACCACGTCCGAAACGCCCGGGAAATCAAAGGGAAATACGCCCGAATGGCCGACCGGGTCGCGGCCTGGCTGCTTCCAGTCGCTCTGGGGCTCTCTCTCGCTGCAGGTATCGGGCATGCCTGGCACCGCGATGCCGTGCACGGGTTTCTCGTTGCCATGAGTGTGCTGCTCATCGCCTGCCCCTGCGCTGTCGGACTGGCCACGCCACTAGCCGTGTGGTCAGCCATGGGTCAGGCTGCACGTGTCGGGGTACTGTTCGGCGATGGCGAAGCACTCGAACGCCTTGCCGAGGTCGACGTGATCGTCTTCGACAAAACCGGTACGCTTACGACCGGCCGCCCTGCTCTCGTCGATTCCCTCCGTTCCGGCTTCCGGACCAGACCTGATACAGGCGGAATTCTGGCCGCGATCGCATCGCGTTCTTCTCACCCGCTGGCCCGCGCCTTGACGGAATCAGGCATCGCAGAAATCGAAGCCCCGACCGGCCTGGAAGAGATCGGCAGAATCGAAACACGGCCGGGCCGCGGTTTGATCGCCAGCGATCCTGTTTCGGGTGATCCGAGTTTCCTTTTCGGCAGCCCGGCCCTGTTCGAAGACTTCGGCATCGCTCTTTTGCCCGAAATCGCCGATCGACTCGAAATCGCCAGAAACCAGGGCCTTTCGATGCTCCTGTTTCACGCGTCTGGCCCACAGCCTGCTCAGGCTCTCTTCGGTTTTGACGAATCGCTCCGGAACGATACGATTTCAGCGATCGAATCTCTCCGGAAACTGAAGCCAACACCCCGGCTGATCGTACTTACCGGGGACCACGCGGCGGCCGGCGAAAAACTCGCGAATTCCCTGGCGATCGAAGTACTTTCCGAACTCTCGCCAGAGGCCAAACAGGCTTTCGTTCGTGAACGGCAAGCCGAAGGCCACGTCGTCGCATTCGTCGGCGAAGGCTATAACGACGCCCCTGCGATGGCATCCGCCGATGTCGGAATCGCCCTCGGTGCCGGTGCCGACCTCACTCGCGACAATGCCGCCGTGTGCATTCTGGGTGACCGCATCGCCGCCGTGCCATATGTGATCGAACTCTCCAAGGCCACCGTCCGGCGCATTCGCCGCAACCTCTTCTGGGCCTTCTTCTACAATATCATCGGCCTTCTGTTCGCAGCTTCGGGGCTGTTGAGCCCGACGATGGCCGCCGCGATCATGTTCGTGAGCAGCGTGGCCGTGGTCGCAGGCTCGTCCCGAACGATCGGCCAGGATCCCGTACAGGAATCTCACACGACAATCACCGATTCCGCCGGCGCGTTGGCACACGCATGACTATTCCGCTTTATCTCGTGTTTATCGGGGGCTTTCTGGCCTCAGCACACTGTGTGGGCATGTGCGGCGGGTTCGTAATCGGAATCGGGCTGGGCGCGAACTCCTGGCGCGGCAACCTGCTAAGGCAGTGCATTTATTCGATCGGCCGAGTTTGCACTTATTCTCTTCTCGGTGCTATCGCCGGGTTCGCTGGCTCGTGGGCTGAACTGCGCTGGCACCATTTTTTCGATGTTCAGGCCGTGCTTTCGCTGGTTGCCGGTTCGGTGCTCGTCGTTCAGGGCCTTTGGCATATGGGGATCATAAGCTCCGGATGGCTTGCGAAATTGCAAAAAGGGCCGATTTCGACGCCCATGTGTCAGGCGGCCCGGCAATTCGGCTCGCTGCTCAAAGCGCCGGGGCTGCCGCCCGTATTCGTCGCTGGGGTGCTGACCGGTTTTCTGCCGTGCGCGCTGGTTTACGCTAACCTGGGACTTGCCGCAAGCACTTCACGGCTGTCAACAGGCGCCGCAACCATGGCCGCATTCGGTCTGGGAACTTTCCCGATGCTGCTCGTCACCGGAATGGGTGCGGGGCTCGCCTCGCCTCACTTTCGTGGCCAGGTCATGAAGCTGGCCGCCGTGTGCGTGTTGTTCACGGGGTTGATCACGCTCTCCCGTGCCTACACCGGATTCACGGCTGAAGCCGTCGGTTCGGAGATCCGGGCCAATTGCGCCGCGTGTGCTACTGAACGCTGATTTACGCTCCACCGAAATGGCTTATCTTACCAGTACATACCAGCCCAAGCGGTCCAGAGCATCGAGAATCCACGGATGCGTCCATGGCGAGCGGATCCCGTAACCGACCGATAGGAATGAGAGCCCCAGCGCCGCATATCCGAGCCGGCGCTGAGTGATGCACCCGGCCCCGCCACGGAAACCGTCCGGCAAAAACATCATCCACAAGGGGATGAGCCAGAAGAGCCAGCGAAGGCCCTGGGTCGATCCGCCGTAATTGTTCGTCTTGTAGCCATAAAATCCGATGACGACGAGACTCAGGACGAACGCGGCCCAGGCGGCCACCTTCAGCCCACGATTGGCCCGGAGCTCTTCGACCGGTTGCGGGATCAGAAAGAGCGGCCAGAGGGGTACCAGCCAGAGCATCCAGTCCAGCTTTGCCACATCGATTGCGCCGTCTTTACGCAACCGCCAGACGAGCCCTGCTGCAACAATCGCGACCGTTGCCCCGGTCAGGCCAAGAGCCCTGCCCTTTCGATCGCCCATCCGCGCGGCGATGCCGATCATGGCGAAAACGAAAATGGGCGAAAGCGAAAACACGCCGTGATGCCCGACGAGCATGTGAGCCAGGTAGACCGAACGGGGCTCGGGGTGTTTGTCGAAATAGTCGAGGTCGAGAGGTGTCGTCCAATAACTGCCGGGATATTCGTAAGCCTCGCCGCCGAATTCGGCATAAGCGGGCACCCAGGTTCCCAGCGCAGCGAACTGACAGACGAAAAAGACCGCGACTGGCACCGCCGCCGCGGGTACGAAGGCCGTCAAAGCCAACCGGGGGGACCGGATGAACAGAATCAGCCCAAGCAGTGCGGCCAGCGAAGCCGCCGGCAGTTCGTTACAGGCGCAGAAGGCCGAGAAGAACCCGGCGGAAAGATAGGGCCAGCGACGGACTGAATCGTCATTCAGGGCCTGAATCATGGCCCCGAACGCAAAAAAAGCCGCCCAGGCCGCCACGAGATGGTTATTGAGCGTACTGGTGAAGACCGTCAGATACGTACCGAACGCAAAGGCAGCCAGACTTGCCAGCCAGGGCCAGTCGGCATGGTCGCCAGCATCCAGAAATCGTCGGTATCGAACCAGCATGACGGCCAGCGGCACGACGTTCAGCAAAATCAGCACAGGCTTGAGATAAGCCACGTGGAGCGACCACTTGTGCGGCTCGGGCGTTTGCAGTTCGACACGCACCCCGCCAGGGGCGGCAGGATCATCCACTCGCACATTCCGCGCGATTTTGGGTGTTTCGGTTTCATGATCGATCGGAAGCCCGACCACCTGACGCGCCGGGTAGAGTATGGCGGCGATCATCGTCGGCAGCATCGGCGGCTTGCTCGAATAGAATCGCTTCGGAGGTTCGACCGTCTCTCCCGGCTTGCCTGAATTTTCGCCGTTCCACCAGGGGTCGCGGCGCAGGACTTTGTCCTGAGTGCGACTTTGCCATGGGCAATCGTCGATGGCATAGGTGCCGCGCTCCAGCAGCGACCAGACCGTGCACCATCGGCTGATGTCGTTGGCTTCGAGCAGTGTCGGCATGCGCAGCGTCAGGCCGGTGGCGAGTCCGACGGCCATCAGAATGATCACGGTACCGGCGTAAACGCGCCAGGATTTCGTATCATTCGAATCGCACAGCTCGTCGCTCATCGCATCAGCCCCATCAATCAGGCCTTTCATCCGAAATTCGAATCGTCTCGGATGATTGACATCGCTATTTGTCCTGAACCCGAATCCGGCCCGTCCAGTCGGACGGATCCATCGCAGCTGTCGGAATGCTGGCGACCTGCCATTCCATCGCCAGACCGATCGCGATCAGGACCAGTCCGCCGACAAGGCCGATCCAGCTCAAAATCATGGCGACAGCCGCGACCGCCCATGAACCCAGGAGCGCGATCACCGCGCTCACGGCTATCCCGACTGCCCCGAACCACGACAGTGCGAAGCCCACACCGCCGATCAGGTGCATCGGTCTGCGGCCGAACCGCGTGCGTGCCGCAACCGCAAGCAAGTCCATGAATCCCTTGAACATCCGGTTCCAGCCGTATTTCGACCGCCCGAACGTGCGGGGCCTGTGATGCACTTCGATCTCACCGACTTCGAACCCCTTCGCCGCAGCCAGAACCGGCACGAACCGGTGCAGTTCGCCGTAGATCTCGACATTCCGGACGACTTCAGAGCGATAGAGCTTGAAACCGCAGTTATGGTCGTGCAGCCGACAGCCAGTCAGCGTGCTGACCATCCAGTTGAAAATTCGTGATGGGCCCACTTTGTGCCAGGGGTCATAACGCTTGCGTTTCCAACCGCTGACGACATCGAGCCCTTCGGATTTCAGCTTTTCCAGAAATCGGGGAATCTCAGCCGGGTCGTCCTGCAGGTCGGCGTCCATGGTAAAGACGTAATCACCTTCGGCCCGGACGAATCCGGCATCCAGAGCCCGGGCCTTGCCGAAATTCCGGCGGAACCGGATCGCACGTACGGCAGGGTCATCAGCGGCAAGCGATTCGATCACGCTCCACGAACCGTCGCGGCTGCCGTCGTCGACGAAAAGGATTTCGTAATGTTCGGCAAGAGCGCCAAGTGTCGCAGTCAACTGTCGATGCAGCTCCGCCAGGCTTTGTTCTTCATTGTAAAGTGGGATCACGACGCTGATCATCACGGCGATAGCTCGTTCTTCGAAACCTGGTTCGGCATGCCGTCGGAAATCAGGGAAATCGCCGCGACCGCGATCACCTCACCCACGACCCACACGAATCGTAAAGCCAGTGCCGAAGCGATCGCAAGATCAGGGCCGAGCACTCCCTTCGTCACTTCGTGATAAATCCCTTCCCTCAGGCCTAATCCGCCCGGCAGAATCGGCAGCGCGAAGCCACCGGCCGTACCCACCATCACGGCCCCCGCGATCCGGGGCCATTCCGCCAGGGGCCGCAATGCCCCGCCGCTGAGTGCTGACACGGTGAGCACCCCGGAAACGCCCCAGGCCAGCCAGCCACCCACACCCAGGGCCGCGAGCTTGCCGGTGTCCGCCTTCGAAGGTCTTGGGCAATCGGCCGGGTCGATCGCGGGCAGACCCTTTTTCAGTAGACGAACCGCCCTGCCGAATGTCCAGGGCAACACCGTGCAGAAGAAAGCGGTTCCCAGCCCGAACGAGACTGCCGCACCCATGAGATGACCTTCAGGCAGTATCAGCAGTACGCCACCCAGAAGCCCCCCGATAGCCATCATAGAGAGAGTCTCGAAAATCGCCGTGAAGCTCGCCGCCGCCGGGCCGACGTCGGCCTTGCCAAGAACGCCCACACGCACGACGACCACCATGGCCTTGCCTGGCACGTATTTCGCAGGGTGGCTGTAAAGATAGGCCCGCACGCACGGGATCATGGCCGTCGCTGGTTTCACTCCGCGGACGATCACGCCGTAATAGATGCCGAAGAAAACCAGGCCGATCAGATAAGCCAGAAGCGAGCCCAGCATCGGCAAATAACTGATCTCGAAAAGATCGCCCTGGGCCTGCCATTTCGCCCATGTTCGCCACCCCTGACGGCTCACTGCCGCCAGTATCAGTAGGCCGACGCCATAACGAATCGCCAGCCTGACTTGCTTCGGCAGCCTTTTTTTCGAAGCTTCGGAGCCATCCGGGGATCGAACGCCTGCATCGCTTTCGATCCGTTTCGCCGCGTCGTCAACGACGAAGTTCGGCACTGGGTTCGAAGGATCAGGTGTGGGCATCGTCATTTGCAGCGGTTTCGACTTCGATGTGCGAAGGATGACATACGGGGCAGATCAGGAATGGCTTTCCGCGTCGGCCTCGACTTCGTCTTTCACGCACCAGCTCAGCTCTTCGAAGCGTTCTTCTTCACGGTAGAGCCGCCAGACGCGGCATTCAGGCGGGCTCGGCAACAGGCCCACGATGATTCGCGGCACTTCGCCGTAGTGATTTTCACGCAGATCCGTTTTGCTGGGTATCGCTGGCCATTTCGGGTGGGAGTGATAGATGGCAACGATTTCGGTCGATTCCCGCCGGATCTCCTGAACGGCAGCGATCAGGGCCTTCGGGTCGGCATCGTAGCGAGTTTCGCTTCGTGAGGCATTCGCCAGCGGATAGATCCGCCATGCCCGTCCTGCGCGGCCAGCCAGAAGGCCGCAACACTCCAGAGGTGCGTCCCACAGGGCATGACGCATCATCGCATCGAACACTTCGGGCGACATCTGCAAATCGGGTTCGCCTGCATCTGTCGAACGTTCTGGCCCGCCATATCTTCCGGTCATTCCGGATACAACGCCGTCGAAAGGTACCGTTCGCCCAGATCCGGCAGAATGACGACGACTCGCTTGCCCTCAGCTTCGGGCCGCTTCGCGATCTGAAACGCAGCAGCAGCAGCGGCGCCGCAAGAGATGCCGACGAGCATGCCCTCGAGCTTCGCCAGGCGCCGAGCCGTCTCGAAGGCGATTTCGTCGGGAATGGTAATCACTTCGTCGATAATCGTCGTGTTGAGCACGTCCGGAATGAACCCGGCACCGATTCCCTGAATCCCGTGTCGCCCGGGCTTGACCGGCTGACCGGACCGCATCTGAGTGAGAACAGGCGAACTGGCCGGCTCAACAGCGATCACCTTCAGCTTCGGCTGCCGGGCTTTCAGCACTTCGCCGCAGCCCGTGATCGTACCGCCCGTACCGACGCCGCAAACGAGATAATCGACCTTGCCACCCGTGTCCGCCCAGATCTCCTCAGCCGTCGTCTTGCGGTGAATGTCCGGATTCGCCGGATTCTTGAACTGCTGGGGCATGAAGGCATTGGGCGTGGCAGCCACGATCTCTTCCGCCTTACGCACCGCGCCGGGCATGCCTTCCGCGGCAGGCGTCAGAACGATTTCGGCCCCGAAGGCCTTCAAAAGCCGCCGGCGTTCCAGGCTCATGCTCTCGGGCATCGTCACCATCAGCCGGTAACCACGGGCCGCACAAGTGAATGCCAGGCCGATCCCCGTGTTGCCGCTGGTCGGTTCGATGATCAGCGTGTCGGCCGAAATCCGCCCTGCGGCCTCGGCTTCGTCGATCATGTTCACCGCGATGCGGTCCTTCACTGACCACAGCGGGTTGAAGTTTTCCAGCTTGGCCAGAACCTCGCCCCGGACATCACCTGCTGCGCGGCGCACGCGAATCAGCGGCGTATTGCCGATGCACTGAGTGATGTCGTCGTAGATCTTTCCACGCAGGGTCGCAGGGGTACCGCTCATGAGTGCCTGACCTCGTCTGGTTCGATTCCGTCCCGACCTGGGCAGAGAACCAATCCTGACGAACGCGCCGCGTCCGCCCGGCCGGCACCGCCCCGGACAGCTTTCCGATGATCGCACGATAGCCCACCCCACACTTCCGGTCAAGCCGATTCAAGCTTCGTAACCGGGCGATCGGCCATTGCCAGTATCCTCACATACGGTGTTCACGAGTACCATACGCACCGAACTTGCGAGAGTCCTCATCGTATTCTGACTTGCCCGCAGTGCACTGTGGCATGTATAGGTAAGCTTACGATACCGATAAGGCGGGCGGGCAGTGACACGAACGCGGACATTTTCGCGATCCATCACGACCGTTGCGTAGCGCTGGGGTAAAAAGCCCGGGAGAACACGCTCACGCGATCGCCGCACGGGGTACTTCGAGCCATGCCGACGAATCAGTACGCATTCGAATTCGAAAAGTGGGACAGGGACCTGAAGTTCCTGATCGGGTGCCTCACGGAAACGCTCGAGGAAATGGGCGAGCCAGAACTGGCACGATCCGTGCCCTGGACCACTGGCCGGGTGCCCCTCGACGAACTGCCGCCCAAGGCAGCGCGTGTCCATTCGCTGGCGTTCCAGATCCTCAACAGTGTCGAAGAGAACACGGCCAACCAGGCACGCCGGCGTGACGTGAAAGACACCGGCCGCCGGTTGGAGCGGGGCCGCTGGAGCGAAGTCATCCCGGCCTTGAAAGCCGAAATGAGCGAGGACGACCTGGCCGCGCTGATCCGCAGGATCACCGTCTGCCCGACATTGACTGCCCACCCGACCGAAGCCAAACGGGCGACGATCCTGGAGCATTACCGCAATCTTTATCTGCTGATCGTCAAACTCGAAAATCAGATGTATTCGGCCTCGGAGCGCGATCTCATCCGCGACGAGATCAAGGCTCACATCGAACGCATCTTCCTCACTGGCGAAGTCTTCATCAGCCGACCCGACGTCTTCTCGGAGCTGCGTAACGTGCAGCACTACCTGGGCGAGATTTTTCCCAAGGTCGTCTCGCTGCTTGTGCGCCGCTTCCTGCAGGTCTGGCGGCGCGAAGGACTTTCGGCCGACCGGTTCGTCTATGAACCTGTGTTCCCCGGCCTTACGTTCGGCAACTGGGTCGGCGGCGACCGCGACGGCCACCCTCTCGTCACCGCGGAAGTGACGCACGAGGTGCTCGCGATGCTGCGCCGGACGGCCCTCGACCTCCAGCGTCGTGAAGTCCATCGTCTCGCTGCGTATCTCAGTATTTCCGAAAACGATACGCCTCTGCCTGCGGAATTCACGCGGCGGATGGACGAAACCGCCGCACTCTGCGGCCCGGCCGCCGAAAAAGCGATGGACAGGAACCCCGGCGAACCGATCCGCCAGTTCCTGAACATGATGGCCGCCCGAATCCCGGCGAAAGCCGACGAACTCGAGCCTCATCACTATCGGGACGCCGAGGAATACGTCCGCGACCTTTCGCTCCTGGCCCGCACTCTCCGTGCCATCGGTGCCGGCCGCCTGGCCGACGAGGACATCCTGCCCGCCATTCAAGTCGCACACACCTTCGGCTTCCATTCGGCACGGCTGGATCTTCGCCAGAACAGCGCCGTTTTCGAGAAGGCACTTGGGCAATTCGTCGATGCTTCGCAAGTTCTCGATCGCCCCTGGGCCGATATTTCGACGGACGACCGATCCCGCTTCATCGCCGAAGAGATGACTCGGCCAAGACCGTTCGTTACACGTGCCCAGTCCGTCGGCCCTGAAGGCGACGAAGCCCGGCGGCTATTTCAGGTCGTCGCCCAGCATATCCGCAAGTTCGGGACGGCAGGCATCGGCACGTGTATCGTCAGCATGACTCGATCCGCCGAAGATCTTTTTACCGTGCACCTTCTGGCACGCGAAGGGGAAGCCGTCGAATTCGTCGAAGGCGGCTTCATCGTGCCGTTCCCCGTCGTGCCCCTGTTCGAAACCATCGACGACCTGAAACACAGCTCCGAGATTCTGCGGAAGTACGCCGCTGCTCCGCTCGTGAAACGATCGAACGAAGTCCTCGACTTGCCCCAGGACGTCATGATCGGCTACAGCGACAGCAATAAGGACGGCGGCATCCTGGCCAGCTTCTGGGCCCTGCGCTGCGCCCAGGAAAACATCGTGGCGCTGAGCGACGAAATCGGCCTGCCAGTACGCTTCTTCCACGGCCGTGGCGGCACGATCAGCCGCGGCGCGGGCCCCACCGACCGCTTCCTCGCCAGCCTGCCACCCGGCTCGCTACGATACGGCACCAAACTTACCGAACAGGGCGAAACGATCGCCCAGAAATACTCGAACCTGCTCACGGCGTCCTACAACCTCGAAGTGCTGGTCGCCGGCGTCTTGCGTCACGCCGCCACGCGATCGACCGAGCCGATCGGCGCGAACGCCCGCCGGACGCTCGAATGGCTCTCGACCGAAGCGTTTTCCACGTTTCGCGAACTCATCGCCAGTGAGGGCTTCGTTTCGTTCTTTCGCACAGCAACGCCCGTCGACGTCATCGAACAGAGCAAAATCGGCTCTCGGCCCACACGCCGCACCGGCGCGGCCACACTCGCCGACTTGCGGGCCATCCCGTGGGTCTTCGCATGGAATCAGTCCCGTTTTTTGCTGTCCGGCTGGTACGGCGTCGGCACGGCCCTTGAAAAGCTCAAGACAGACGACCCGAACGGCTGGGACATCCTGCGTCAGGAAATCGCCCGGAACGGCCCGATCACTTACGTCTTCTTCAATGTCGAAACGTCGCTCTACAGCGCCGACGAAGAAATCATGTCGCTTTATGCAACTCTCTGCCCCGACGATGCCCTGCGCCAGGGATTCATGAACCGCATCCTGGCTGAATACCGCCGCAGCCGCGAGGCGATCGTCGAACTGCTCGGCGGCGAACTTTCCGAGCGCCGGTCCCGCCTGTTCAAAACGCTGTCCTTCCGCGAACCGCCTCTGGCTGACCTTCATCGCCGACAGGTGGAACTGATCCGCCGCTGGCGTTCGGAAAAAGACGACAGCTCGCTGGAAGAACTGCTCCTCGTCACCAACGCCATCGCCAGCGGCCTGCGCACGACGGGGTGATGCACCGTAGTGCTCCGTGTGTTCCAGTAACTCATCAAGTGGCACAATCGGCTTGAGTCACGGAGTCAATTTTCGGCCAAAGCAAGACCAAGCCGCAAATAGGCAATTAGAAACAGGATTCCGAGCACGATGTCGATCCCGGCGAACAATCCCAGGATCGACTGCACACGACCGTCGTAGAGAAGCTTCATCGCGGCGATTCCGAAAAGCCATTTCTCCGCGACCGCGGCTGGAATGATCGGGCGAAGCCGCTGTGGATCTCGTGCGATCAGATAAAAAGCCAGCTGCCAGGCCAGAGCGACACCGACGAACCCGTAAAAATGCTCGGGATGCGTGATCGGCGGCGGATTATCTCTTCCGATCCGCTCTTCGAGAAAATACTGCGGCGCGATCACGAGGAACCCATAGATCGAAGCCCAGAAGAAGACTCGTTTTGCGAACGATTCGGCGGATGTCATCGGCGAGCTTGCTTTTCCGTACTCGAATACAGGATGTGTCGCGGTTCGCGGTCTTCAAGGCAAGTTGACCGAGCCCCGTTATTCGTGAATTCGACGAATCGAAACGAATATTGCAAGTCTCGAAGTTTTTCTCACCCGATTTCCGGTGGAATCGGCCTCGAATTCGCCTGAATCGCCTCGATCGTTTCGATCACGATCTCGATCGACTCCTCGATGATGCGTTCGTCGCTCCAGCCCTGGCTCTTCATCCGCATGATCGGAGAAAACGCACCACCCGATTCCAAACCCCGTTTTTCCAGCGATTCGCGAGTTCCGCCGTAATCGATGTGGACGCCGAACGCATGACACGCCACGATGAAACCGGTCAGAAACGATTCGACCGTATCGATCGTCACGGCCTGCATATACATTCCCTTTCTGGCCTGGAAGGCCCTGAGAAACTCGATCAGCCTTGCTTCGTTTGCCATTATCGAACTCCGCAAGATGTAGCGATCACAGCATCCTGTGATTTCGAACTTCGGAACTTCGAAAATAATTACAGCATTTCGAAAATGAAATCTACCTCGCTCAAATTCATGCGATCGAACCAGGGCTTCTAACGATCGAACCGCACGAAAGTCCGCCGGCCCATAGACCGGCGGACTCGAACGATTCAGGTTCACTCAGGGTATTCGGCCACGTAGACGGCCTTCACCTGGGTGTAATCGCGGAAGGTGTCTTCGCAGTTCACGCCAGCACCCGGGCCGCCCGAAATGCCCTGGCCGCCGTAAGGCAGGCCGTAGGCGATCGTATTGTGGCAGTTCACCTGGCACGTGCCGTCGCGGAACTTCTTGGCCAGGGCTATGCCCCGGTCGATGTCCTTCGTCCACACGCTGGCGCCCAGGCCATAGGGCGACGAATTCGCCAGCCGCATGGCTTCTTCTTCCGAAGAAACCGGGCAGATCGTGGCATAGGTGTGGAAGACTTCCTCAGGATTCACGTTCAGCCCCGGCTCGGTACGATAAAGCGACGGCTTCAGATAAAAGCCCCGCTTGCCGGCCACTTCAGCGTCGCCGCCGGCCACGATCGCCTTGCCGCCCCGGGCCAGCGTGTCGCGTTCGGCCTTGAGAATCCGCTGCCGCTGCGTGGCGTTGATCACGGCCCCGAGCTGCGTGCCCGCTTCGGCCTGGTAGCCGATCTTGAGATTCTCGAAGAAGTTCTTCTCGGCCGCGATGAAGTCGTCGGCGATCTTCTTGTCCACATAAATCCGGTGGATCGTGCAGCACGTCTGGCCGAAGTGCTGATTGGCGAACCTGCCGATCATGCGGGCCACCACTTCAGGGTCGGCATCGCCCAGGACGATCGCCGCCCCGTTGCCGCCCATTTCCCGCTTCATGCGGGTGCCGTTGCGGTCACAGGTCCGAAGGATCGCCTGCCCGACACCCGGCGAACCGGTGAACGAAATGTATTTGACGCCGGGGTGCTCGGCGATCGCCTGCCCCGTGATTTCGCCGCGGCCGGGCAGAACGTTGATCACGCCCGCCGGGAAGCCGGCTTCCTCAGCCAGTTTGCCGATGTAAAGGGCCGAAAGCGGCGTGTCTTCCGCCGGCTTGATCAGGATCGTATTGCCTGAGAGCAAGGCCGGGAACATGAACCAGGCCGTGAGGACGATCGGATAATTCCACGGAATGATGCCCGCGACAACGCCCCAGGGCTCACGATAGGTGAACCCGCGAATGCCCTCGGCGACTTTCATCGAATCACTGTCGCCCAGCGGAATCCGCCGCGCCACGCCAGCGAAATACTCTGCGCAATCGCGAATCGTCCCGAAATCGCCTTCGGCCAGTTCGGAAACCTTGCCGCCATCCAGAATTTCGCAGGCCAGCAGCACGTCGCGGTCACGTTCGCACAGTTCGACCAGCTTCATGCACAAGGCGATGCGGGCTTCGACAGCCAGATCACGCCAGCCGTTCTTGCCGTTGCCCACGAACGCCCGCTGAGCAGCCTCGACGGCCAGGTCGACTTCTGCGTCGCCCATTTCGCAAACCGTCGCCAGCACCTCCTGTGTGCCCGGGTCGATCGTCTCGAACGTGACATTCATCGTGCCGGCCAGCTCTTTGCCGCCGACCAGGCCACGCAGCGGCTTGCCGTCGTTACGGCAGAAATCGACGAACTTCTGCGGGGCCCGAAATGCGGACGCCGTCAATGCACGAATCTCGGTCGCTGCAGTCGCCATGGCTGTTTTCCCGGTTTTGCTGGAGGATTCAGGTGGAATTCGCTTCGACACGTACAAGCCCGTGGATTCAGGCGATCGATGCGGTGAACGGAACGGGCCTGTTGGACTTCGGTTCAAGATACAACGTGCCGAACAGGAACTCAAGCGAACGAGGCAGCACGCCATGAATCTTCGAGACACAAAACGCTTTCGAGCATCGAATTTCAGGGCATTCGGGATATCTTCATGGCAGCAGGCGTAATAAAATACGCACCACGGAATCGGTCGATCCTTCCTTCCGATCGCACCTTTCGCCATCACAACCCATCCGAAGATCGCACTCACATGAAAAACCTGAAATTTCCGGATGCGATTTGCGCGATTATGAGTCTTACGTGTTTCTGCACGCTCGATACCGCAACGAAAGCCGAAACCGAATCACTTCGAACGCCATCAGCAGCAAGTTACGACTCGATCCAGGCCGCGATCGATGCCAATCCTGGGCAGCCGATTTTCGTTCCTTCGGGAGAGCACCTGATTTCCCGAAAAATCACGATCAAGCGGGATCGCTCCGGCCTTTACGGCCCCGGCCGGATCGTTCAATCGAGCCCCGATCAGCCGATCGTCGAAATCGAAAAAGCTTCCGGAGTCGAAATTCGTGACGTCACGCTAACTCGTCCGGCAACCGCCTGGGAAACCCGTAACGAAGCCATTCTGGCGATCGAATGCCGGGACCTGGCAGTCGAAAACGTCAAAGTCTACGAAAACCGCACAGCCTCCGCCGCGATCGCCCTGAGGAATTGCAAGGATGCGCGAATCAGCCGATGCCTGATTCGAAATTACATGCGAGTTTCCGTCGACGACCGGACCGCCAGCCCGGACTGGGGCTATGCCTTCCGCTGCACCGACGGCACCGGGCTGAGCCTCGCCGGCTGCACAGGCACTTTGATCGAAGGTAACCGCATCATCGAGGAGACATGGCTGCCGACGCCGGAAATCAAGGCAAAGCATAAGCTGGGCGACTGGGTGAAAAAGAACGAGACGAAGGGCAACCTCGTCAATCAGCAAGTATGGGATTCGAATTACACGGACAACTGGCAGCAGGGC
This sequence comes from bacterium, assembly GCA_016125085.1. GTDB lineage: Bacteria > Planctomycetota > Planctomycetia > Isosphaerales > Isosphaeraceae > QWQI01. The sequence continues at coordinate 223,044 of WGMM01000009.1, read as the reverse complement.
TCGGCCATCATCGTGACATCGCCCGAAGCCAGCTCGCTGACGCGCATCCTGGGAAATCACATCGAAAACGCCGCCCAGGGTATCGACCTGCACACCGATCAGGCGATCGTGGCGAACAACATCGTCGTCAATTCGTTCATCGGTATGAAGGCCATGCATGGCTCGCGGAACGTCCTCATAACGGGCAATCAGTTCGTACGCAACAGCCTCTGGGCCATCGGCCTGATGCCCGGTGCAGCGGCACATGCGGGAAATGCCGACGGCGGTTCGATCGTTTCCTCCAATATCATTTCCGACTTCGGCCACGGCGATGCCCGCTGGATATGGGGCGACGAGCGTGCCCCGATCCGGTTCGACACCGGCCAGCAGACAGACGACCCTCCGTTGTCGGACGTCATCGTGACCGGCAATCTGGTCCATACAACCGGCCCGCCCCGCTACCGCTGGGCCGTGTTGATTCCCGGAGGCCCGGCCGGGCCGAAAAACCTGCATTTCTCCGGCAACCTCTTCCCGGCAGGCAAGGAAGGCGTTTCGAATGTCGAATTGAAGCCCTGAAGCGTTCCGCCTGATCCTTGTACCGATTGTTCCGCCCGAAACATATCAACTGCCTTCGACAACGTTCGGACCGTAGCGGCCCAAGCTCTCAACGATCGAAGCTGACACCGATTTCGATTGCTGGACAAGAAATCGAAAAATCGGATTGACTCTACATCGTCGCCCGACTATAAAGTTAGTCATACGACTTGAGAAGCAGTTTTGCGACATTGTCATTCGACAGGAGGAACAGGCCGTGGCTCCGAAGACGGAACAGGCGGGCGGCAATCTCACGCCGGCCGAATGGAAGGTGATGAAGATCGTGTGGAAGTACCGGGACGACGGTTGTTCGGCCCGGGACGTTTACACGGAGGCAGCGAAAACCGAAGGCTGGGCGCCGACGACGTGCAAATCGGTGCTGCACCGGCTTGTCGAAAAAGGCATCCTGCAGGCCCGGCCCGTGGGCACGAGCCATCTGTATAAGCCTGCGGCATCGGTCGTGAAGTCGCTGCTGGCGGCCGCCGACGACCTTCTGGGCAACATTCTGGAAGGCACGACAGGGCTTGTCGTCACGCATATCCTCGAAAAATGCGAATTGACGGACACCGAACTCGATCGCTTGCGAAAGCTCATCGAAGAGCGGACCGGGACCGGAAAAACTGGCGGAAAACGAAAGACTCCGAATTGAGAGGAGCGGTAAGCGATGGAAATTTTCGGAACGTTCCTGAATTTCGATGACTTTCAATTGTTGTGGTCGAACGCGATGCGCGCGGCTTTCATCGCGGGCTGCATCACTCTGCTGGCCGTCGGATCGATCCGAACGGTTTTCCGACACCGGATCAGTAACGCCGCGTCGCATGCCCTGTTTCTGCTCGTGCCGGTCAAAACGGTCGCGGCCGTGCTGTGCGTCATCTACCCGCTGCCAGTGACTTTCGAAGTACCGGGGAGCGTCGATCGAACTCTCGGCGACACGAATGGAAGCCAGCTCGCCGTACCGGCGAAACCGCCGCGAGCCATGCGGACAGCCCCGCTGGAAAGCCTGACGACGACGGTAAATACTATCGAATTCGCGACAGAATCCGCAGGTACAGAAAACCAGGACATGACAGATCGTGTTTCGAATGAAGCCGCGACGGCATCGAATGGTTTCGAACAAGCACGTCTCACCCGTGCGATAGCATTTCTCGAATCGAACATCGAAACGAAACATACGATGCTGTATTGGGCTGTCGCCTGCATGTTTCTGGCCACCGTTTGCATGGTGCGACACCGAATTATCCTGGATCGATTACGCCAAAACTCGGCACCGGTTGCGGGCGATGACATTTTACTGGTCACCGACCTGGCGAATGACATGGGTCTGAGTCGCGTGCCCGAAATCATTGCGACTTCGGCCGTCGCCACTCCAGCCGTGATTGGCCTGTTTCGGCCCCGGTTGCTCGTGCCCGACGAATTCTTCCGCAATTTCGACGAAGGCCTTTGCCGATGGGCAATCGCTCACGAACTGGCCCACGTCCGCCGGGCCGACTTATGGACGCTTGCGTTCGAGAGAGCGGTCGGGATCGTTTTCTTCTTCTGCCCGGCTCTCTGGATTTCACAGCGACTCACTCGCCATTTCCGCGAACTGGCCTGCGACGATGCAGCTCAAGAGGCTTCGGCCCTGACCGGCGGAGAATGCGCTGAGTCATTCCTGCGACTGATCGTGTGGTCGAGTCGCCGTTCGGCCGGAATCTGGCCGATCACACCCACCCTCAGCTTGACGCATAGATACCCCGCGATCCGCAGGAGGATCATGAACATGACCGATACGAACGAGTCTCGCCGTACGCCGAGACTCTCGCGAAATGCGCTCGCGACATGCACGGTCGTGGCGATTCTCGCGGCTCTGCCTGTCGTCCCGAAAATCGTGGCGGAAACGCCACCGCTTCAGCAACCATCCGGGGATGCAGATTCGAAAGCCGGGACTCCGAAAATTGAGCCGGCTGATCCACGAGCGACACTAAGAATCGCTGGCACGGTCTTCGACACAGACAACGAACCGGTCCGGGGTGTCCAAGTGACGTTCCTCTACCGCGAACGAAACGCCATGGATTTCGAAATCAAACGACTTCCCCCGGTCATGACCGATCAGGAAGGGAAATTCCAGCTTGCAGTGATACCCGACACGCCGAGGTTCGCACTTCTTCAATTCGTACACCCGGATTTCCGATTCGAACACGTCAGGTTCGACCCGGATCTCGCACCCTACGACGAACTCGTCGCCAAAGGTGCTTCGATCCGACTCTCACGCGGAGTCACTCTTCGTGGAAAAGTCCTCGATCCTGACGGCAAACCTGTGCAAGACGCGGTCGTCCATCGCATTCGGAAGCGTCTCTTTCATGAGCCGGATACCTGCAAAACCGGCACCGATGGCGAATTCCGATTCGAGCACATCGACGAACGTGGTTTCGAAGGATTCGTGGCGACGAAACCTGGATTCGGGTTTCATTTTTCGATGGCGAAACTCGCAGGAAAAGAACTTGAGTTCTTGACGATGAATCTCAGTGAAGGCCGATCACTACGTGGCATCGTAACGGACGAAAATGACGAGCCTGTACAGGATGCGACCGTCGAGCTGACGCTGCTGTCCGCTCGGAACTCTTTTCGAACTGACGACAAAAAGACAAAAGCCGACGGGAGTTTCGAATTCGAAGACATTCCAGTCGACAAGGATTTTCAAGTCGACGTGCACAAGTTCGGATTCGTTTACACGATGGAAGGCTTTCTTTCGGGAGACGACGAGGAAAAGCGTATCAGGCTTCGAAAGTCGGTCTCGGCTGAGGGAAACGTGAAAGCGAGCGACAACGGACGACCGGTCGAGCAATTCGTCGTCACATTCGAAGAACTCCGGGAGCAGGATTCGCTCTGGGAAAAACGAAACCATTCGGATTTCACTGAGGGGAAGTTCACTTTCGGACTCGTTTCCACAGTTCCGAAGAAGTTCCGTTTCGTATTCGAAGCAGACGGATTTCGGCCTTACATTACCGGGCCTTACACGCTGGCCGATTGCCCACTCCGCCTGGATATTACGATGGACGCGATCCCGGCCGATCAGTGGCCGAGATATCGGGGCCAGGTCCTGGATCTCGCGGGTAAACCTCTTGCGGGCGTGAAGCTCGGAGCGATCACCGAAAACGATTTTCCCTGGATCGAGAACGGTGAGATCGTCCGAACGGCTCGCAGGCGTGAAATCCCGGTAACTGACGAAAACGGCAAATTCGATTTTCGCAACCCCGAACAGCTCGAAGAGATCGTCATCCTGCACGATTCCGGTGCACTGATGGAAAAGCTCGAGGCGAATTCGAATCGAGGAGAATATCGCTGGCAGCTCAAACAGTACGGGCGAATCGAAGGTTCGCTCAAACGGGGGGGCAAGCCAGATCTCGCATCGTCGATCGTCATGGACTATGCAATCGGAAAACCGGGCGAAATCAGGCCGAATACGACGATCGAACGGGGGCCTGATGGGTCTTTCCGGATCGATAATGTCATACCCGGAAAAGTCAGCTTCCTTTACCGACTGAACGGGGTTGCCAGCAGAGATCAGCCCAACGTCTCGTTGACTTATCTCGTCGAACCGGGGCGAACGACCCGCGTCGATCGTGACATTACGATCTCCGCCGGCCCCGGACGTGAAGTGAAAGGCAAAATCCGATTGCCGGATTCTGTGCCACAGATCGACCTCTCCCAGGCGTCGTTTCGCTTGCTACCGACAGCCGACAACCCACTGCGACTTTCGAAAGGCAATTACGTTTCGAACGCCCAGGAACGATTGCGTTATCTCGAAACAGAAGAAGGAAAGAGTCTCCATCAGGCTCTGGAGTCGTTTCCGCTCCTCGAAAAACGAATGGCGCGTGATGGTCAATTCGTCATCAAAGGTCTTCCTGCAGGGAATTACGAACTGGCGATCGACGTCCTGGTGGGAAAAGTGACGCATCAGATTCGGATCGATCCACCTTCACCGGGCCAACCGAATACGCCGATAGATCTCGGTGAAATAGTGGCCGAACGTAATGGACCAGTCCGTTGGGAGCCTTCGAAATATCCGAAAACGAACATGCCGAGAGTCGAACCGAAACAAGAATCAAAGCCGAAAACAGGTATCTGATTCAAATCGGCGTTTCGAAACCGAGCTAGACAGGGGCGGATCAAACGCCTGAGTTTCGCCCGGGGAGAACTTTCAGCGGCGAGAGTGCGATGACGAACGAGACCTCGCCTCGCGTGGCGAATCGTACTTTGGCCTTGGCTTTCGGGCCGTTGCCTTCGAGAGAAACGACCCGGCCCACGCCATAAGCCGGATGCGCCACGGCCGTGCCGATTCGAAAATCGGCCGGATCGGGCCGGCCTGGTCCCACAGGTGCTGCCGTCGAAGCCGTTGCACCTGCCTGGCCCGACTTGGCCGCGTGGGCCCGGGCCAGGTCGCCCGCGGTCATGATGCGTGGCCGTGTTTCGGAAAGCGCTGGTTTCGAAATCGGGCCGTAGGGATCTTGAGACGCACGCGATGCAGGCCCAGCCGATCCGGCATAAGGGCTGCGGCCGGAAGAATAGCCGGTACCGCCGAGGCCTGGCGTTCGCGGACGAGAATAGCCGCCTTCGCTCCAGTATCCGCCGGGGCTCGTACTTTCGTCGGCCAGGTTGACGCGTTCGACGCAGTCAAAGGGCAGTTCGCGGAGGAAGGGCGAATCGATCGTGGCGGACCGCGAGCCACGAAACTCACGCACGCGGCAGTGGCTCAAATACAATTCTTTCTGGGCACGTGTAATGCCGACGAACAGCAGCCGCCGCTCTTCTTCCATTTCCGACGGGCTCTCTTTGGCCCGGTGGTGGGGCAGAATGCCTTCCTCAAGCCCGACGATGAAGACGACGGGAAATTCCAGCCCCTTGGCGGCGTGCATCGTCATCAGAGTGATCGAACCGCCGTCGTCGGCCCAACGGTCAACGGCCGAAGAGAGCGTGGCCTGCTCGAGGAAGTCACGAACGCTGGCATTGCTTTCACCGGAATCGGCCTCGAACTGGCGGGCGGCGGTGATCAGTTCAAGGACGTTATCCGTGCGTTCCTTGGCCTCGGCGTCGGGCAGGCTGTCCAGCATGGCCTGATAGCCCGTCTCGCGGCGGATGCGGTCAATGAATTCGGCAGGCGGATCGGTTTCTGAATGATGCTTGAGTTCGTCGAGCATCATGATGAAATCGCGTACGGTGGCGATGATCCTGTCCTTGAATCCCGGAACGGCAGAAGCCTGCCGACACGCTTCAGCCAGAGGGATGCCACGCGTTTTGGCGTAGTCGGCGAGTCGCTCCAGGGCGACTTTCCCGAGGCCTCGGGTAGGTGTGTTGATAATCCGTGCCAGGGCGATGTTATTTTTCGGATTCATCGCCGCATGGGCGTAGGCCAGGATGTCCTTGATCTCGGTGCGTTCGTAGAACGACACGCCGCCGACGATCTGGCAAGGCAACTTGGCCCTCTGCTTGATCGCCATTTCGAGCGTTCGCGAAAGGGCCGAGACACGATAGAACACGGCGATATCGGCCGCCTTGTATTTTCCGGACCGGATCAGGCGGACGATATGATCCGCGACGCCCTCGGCTTCGTTGCGTTCGCTGCCGTAGGTCGTCACGCGAATCGGCGAGCCACCGGGATTCGAAGTCAGCAGTTGCTTCGGCTTGCGTTTTTTGTTGTATTTGATGAGATGATCGGCGACGGCCAGAATGTTTTTCGTGCTTCGGTAATTGTGTTCGAGCTTGACGACTTTGCAGCCGGGGTAGTCTTTTTCGAATTCGAGGATGTTATTGAGATTCGCCCCCCGCCAGCCATAAATCGACTGATCGGGATCGCCGGTGGCGCACAAGTTTTTCACTTCGGCGTTCAGACCTCGCAGGATGGCATATTGGGCGAGGTTCGTGTCCTGATATTCGTCGACCATGATGTAACGGAAGCGGTGGTCGAGTTCGCGGCGGATGACGGGATGTTCCTTGAGCAGTTCCACGGTGGAAGTGAGCAAGTCGTCGAAATCGGCCGCGTTTTGTCGGCGCAGCAGTTCCTGATATTCACGATAGACCAGTGCCAGAAGCTTTTCTTCGGCCTCGCGATCGATGGACGAAAGCCCGGGAACTGGTGCGGAAAGATCGTTTTTGGCCCTGCTGATGATGTTGTCGATCTTGTCGGCCGAAAGGTTCAGATGGTCGACCAGCTCTTCGTGCGGCACGAGGATCTGCTTGACGGCCTTGAGCCGGTCCTGCGTGTCGAAAATCGTGAAGCCGGGATCCAGGCCGACGGCTTTGCCGTATTGCCGCAGCAGCCGCGCGCACAGGCTGTGGAACGTACCCAGCCAGACACCCGAACCCGGGCGCAGAGCTTCGACCCGCTCTTTCATTTCGCCGGCGGCCTTGTTCGTGAACGTCAGGGCCAGAATGGAACCGCCCGGAATGCCGCTACTGAGCATATGGGCGACACGGCGGGTGATGACGCGGGTTTTGCCAGACCCCGCGGCGGCGACGACAAGCAGCGGCCCCTCGATCGTGGTGACGGCTTCCTGCTGGGCGGGGGTCAGGTCGTTGAGTAATTCGCGGGACAAGGGTGCAGGTCGTCCTGAGGGCTCATTCTTGCGGTGGAAACCGCTCCGGAAAGGTTCGGTTCCACCTTGACTGCGGTCCATCCCGCAATGCTTCGTTCGTGTCAGCAAACCGCCGAAAGACCGCTCACACGAAGCCAAACGTGCCGAACGGGCACGCCGATTCGAGTGGTCTGTCCGGGGTAGGAGCACCGAACGCTCCTATGATACGATAGCCGTCAATGCGGGAACACCTCCCCCTGCGCACGAACCGGGAACGTCGGACGTAAACTCATGCCACCCAGCGGCCTGAAACGAAATTCGGAACCCGTGGCCGAAGCCCCGGACGAACCGAGCGAGTCCATTCCCGAAAAGCGTTGCGGGCCTGGCGAACGCCTGCCGCATCCGCTGAAATTCCTTGCCGCGGCGACATTTCTGGCACTCACTTTCCTGCTGGGTTTCTTCCCCCTGAAGGACACCGACTTCTGGTGGCACCTGCGCACCGGCGACCTGATCCGAACCGAAGGCCGAGTACCACACAAGGACATCTACACCTACACCGTTCCGAATGCGGAATGGATCGACCTGCACTGGGGTTTCCAGGTACTGATCTCGCTGGGTTATCAGATCGGCGGAGTGCCGCTCCTGAACCTGGCGAAGGCCGTCATCACGACCGCGGCCGTGGGGCTTCTGCTGCTCGGCTGTCGCCGGCGGGGCTGGCCGGTCTGGGTCGCGGTCATCGCTTGGCTGCCAGGCTTGCTTGTGCTTTCCGGGCGGATGTACATAAGGCCTGAGACGCTCTCGCTCTTGTGCATGTCGGTCGTGATCTGGGTGGTTTTCCGCTGGCTGGAACGGCCCCGGTACGTCTGGCTCCTGCCGGCCGTGTTTCTCTGCTGGGTGAATATCCAGGGCCTGTTCGCGCTGGGGTTCGTGATTCTGGCGATGGGAATTCTGGACGCCGCGTTGCGACCCTCCATGTGGCGCCGCGACCGCCGCGAATGGTGGGGGCGTCTGATCGCCGCCTGCAGCCTTTCGGTCATCGCCTGTCTGATCAATCCGTACGGCCTGCGGGGACTGCTGTTCCCGCTTTCGCTGGTCGGTACGATGGGCAACCCCGTCTTCCGCACTATCGGCGAACTGACGCCGATCCCGCAATTCATCCGCAGCCTGGGGATTCGGGAATTCCCGGCCGAGATCACGATCGCCACTCTGCCCCAGGCGATCTCAGTCAGCCTGAAGTCATTTCCTGCGTTCCCGTTGCCGATGAAGATGCATCTTGTCGCCATGGTCCTGGGCCTTGTGAGCTTCGCATTTCCCTTATTGGGCTGGGCCTTGTGCCGTGTCCGGGGCCGATCTCTGGCAGGTCAGGCCGATTCGGGCACGCCGAATGCCGATAAGCCATCCAAAAAATCGAAAAAGACGACCGAACCGCTCAAATCGTCGAAGCTGCCCACTGCACCGGTGAATCTGGCCCCGTTTTCGCCTTTCAGGGCCATGGTGTGATGTTTTTTCAGCCTGCTCAGCCTGCAGGCCACCCGCAACAGCCACCAGTTCGCGGCGGCCATGGGGTTCGTCACCGCGGCGAACATGGCTGAAGGAACGGCTCTGTTCGTTCGAGCACGTCGATCGACGGGAAGAAAATCGGGCGACTCCGCTTCCGCCGTTTCTCCTGGCAATGCCGTGGCACTTGTCCTGGTGAGCCTCGTTCTGGTGTGGGTCGCCACTGGTGAATTTTATCGAGACGCTGGCGAAGGCCGCACGATCGGCTGGGGCGAAGAGCCACTCTGGTTCCCGCATGAGGCCGTGAAGGCGGCCGGGGCGAAAGAACTGCCCCCGAAGTTCGCTTCGTTCCACAACGGCCATGCCGCGCTTTATGACTATTACTTCGGGCCTGAGCGCAAAGTCTTTTCGGATGCACGTCTGGAAGTCATCGGTGCGGACCTGTATCAGCAGCAGAACCGGCTGACCAGTGCCTTGAGCAGGAACGATGCGGGCTGGCGGTCACTGGTCAGCGCAGCTGGCCGACCGGTGATGCTGGCCGACCATGCGTCCAACTCGGCGGTGAGTGCGACGCTCTTCACGGCCAAAGACTACGCCTGCATTCATTTCGACCCGATTGCGGCCGTTTTCGCCCCTGCCGAGAGCATCACGGGAACGTCCGTCCGCCCGTTCGACTTCCTCCAGGCCCATTATGATCCGAATGGGTTTCGTGCCTATGACATGACCTCGCGGCTGGCCCTTACGCGGGCACTGCGAAACATCGCAGGCAGCCTGGCGGCTTATGGGCGTGACGACCTGGCACGTCCGATGAATCTCGCGGGCATCAGCCTCGCCGCGAATCTCATCGAAGAGCGGCCGACAGAAGCCGATCACTGGAAGCTGCTGGGGCAATTGCTCCAGTCTACCGGTACGGTTGCCATTCCACGCGATGCGGCCCCCGTTTCTGTCGACCCGGTCGAAGACCTTGCCGCCCTGCGAACGGTTCATGCCCTTTCGACAGCCGCCTTACTTGCGCCAAATGACTTTTCGACCCGCTACTCGCTGATGATGCAGCAGAGATCTCTGAAACAGCTGGATCAGGAACGCGATTCCCTGCGCATTCTGGCCACGATGACTCCGATCAATACAACCCAGGCCACCGAAATCGAAAACGCCCTGGCCCGCATCGCGGAAATTGACCGGGCGATTTCGTCGCCGGAAAGTGGAAGCCAGGCGAATGGGGCAAAAATCGAAGGCGAAAACCGGGCCGAACTGGAGCGAACACTGGATCGACTGATCGATTCAGGCCGAATCGGCGAAGCCGCGCATGCGCTTGCCGAATCGCTGCCCGCGACAGATGCACCTGCTGACCTGGCCAATAAACTGTTCGCCCTTCAGATGTGGCTCGGGAATACGGAAGAAGCAATCAAAACGATCACGCGAATCGCCGAAGAACCTCGCCGGGCCGTTTTCGAAGCGGTGGTCATGATCGTCGAAGGCCGACCCCGGAATGATGTCGCCGAAGCCATCGATAAGGCGGGCAAGAGCGTGACGGGGCTCTCGCAGAAGGATCCTTTACGATTCTCGATGGCAGGCCTGAAAGCTCTTCATTTCGCCGAAACCGGAGAGCCTGTGAAAGCCCGTGAAGCCCTCGATGCCGCACAGGCTTCGGCGACGACCCCGGCCCAAAAGGATTTCACGGCCCGGCTCGGCCGGTTGATCCCCTGATTCGGAAAGGAACACGTCGGGCGATTCCATTTCGCAACGATCCTCCTCAATCGTCCCTTCCGTAAGTCCCCACGCCAATTCGAAATGCCGTAACAGCAGCCAGGCCGAACCAGAGAAGGTCATGAGGAGAGAAGATCATCTCCGGTGAGAATGCCTCCGAAAACGACGGCATGAGGCTGTTCACCATCTGGCGATGGGCCTGGCGGCGTTCCTCTCGGGCGGCCTCACGTAGGGGTTCGCCCAGAGAGTCCCACCGATTTTTCGCTTCCTTCCAGACCCCGGGCGGATAATCCGCTTCTTTCTCGGCGGTTTCGAGATTCGAGCCCTTTGGCCATTTGAGTTTTTTGCCCTGCTCGGACATTTCGCCGACGACGGAATCCGCAATCGGCACGATCATCGCATCGTCCGAAGTGATCTTGTTGATAAGCTCCGGCATTTCTGGAGGTTGCAGGCCCGCAAGAATGATCGAGAACAGCAGCAATTTCGCGGCGATGATCGAAACCAGGGCCGTCAGCGCTGCGAACGCCCCCTGGAGGAAGCTTTCGTCGGTGTCTTCGGAGAATGCGCCGTAACGCACGCCCGCTCCGACGATAAAGCCGACACCCCAGGCGACGTAGCCGACCTCAGTCATCGTGAAATAGCCGATCGCAAGCCAGATCGCCATACCGACCAGGCCCCCTGCAATACCGGTCCAGAACCAGCGTGGAACTCTCATCGGCATAACCCTCAAACTTGATGCATTCACGTATCTGATACGACAATTCGATCGATATCGAAATTCCGAAACCTCTTTATCTTTTTACCTGAGATTCTCGCCATGTCAATCAGGCAGCGGGCGATGATCCCGGCGCAAAACAAGCCGGAACGGGCGGTCTCACCGTCCGTTCCGGCTTGGATATTTTCGACGAATCAGGCCGATCAGGCAGAAACCGTCACGGCAGCTTGAAGATATAGATTTTGGCGTCGGATGATGCCACGGCCACAGACTTGCCGTCAGGAGCGAAGGCTACATGATAAGCCTGCGTGGCGGCTGGCAGCTTGAATTTCGCCATCTGCTTGTTGTCCGCCAGGTTCCATACGAACACGTTGCCGGCATATCCGGCCGAAGCCAGCTTCGAACCATCGCGGGCGAAAGAAATCGAATAGACGTCGTCCGGATGCCCTTCCAGCACGGCCAGTTGTTTGGCATCGGCCGGGTTCCAGATACGAATCGTCTTATCCACGGATCCGCTCGCTACCTTCGAACCGTCGGGGCTGAAAACGACGCAATATACCGCCGCGCCGTGGCCTTCAGCTTTACGCAACTCCTTGCCCTCGGCGGGTTCGAAGAATTTCACGAGCTTGTCGTCGCCCGCCGTTGCGATCAGGTCGCCCGCGGGATTCACCGCCACAGCGTAGATCGTATTCGCGGCGGCCTTTTCGATCGCCTTGCCGAGTGCCTTCTTGCCAAGATCCCAAATTCGCACGGCCTTGTCTGCCGCGCCGCTGACGGCCCGCTTCCCGTCCGGGAAAAAGACGACCGAATAGACCTGCCCGCCAGACCCTTCCAGCACCACCGGTCCCGCCGGTTTGGGAGCTTCCTTCTTTTCCTCAGCCTTGGGGGCGTCCTTCTTCGGCTCTTCCTTCTTCTCTTCGGCCTTTGGGACGACTGCCACATAGCCGGGGAAATCCCAGAGCCGGACCGATTTGTCCAGGCCACCCGAGAGAATCTTCGACCCGTCCGGGCTCACGGCCACGGATAACACGAGATCCGTATGACCATCGAGCTTACCCGTTTCCTTGCCTGTGGCGACGTCCCACACTCGGATCGTCTTGTCGAAGGCACCGCTCACCAGATACTTGCCGTCGGACGTGAACGCCAGGCCATAAACCGGATCCGCATGCCCGGCGAATACGGCCGCCGGCGGCGTGGGCGGATCTGCCCAGGCGAAGAGCAGCGGCGACACGGCCAGCGGCATCATGGCGAACAGACGTGCAAAGGCTTTGCGGGAGAGAGACATGGGCAGGACCCTGGTGGGCATCGGGGAAGGATGGGCGGCACGAGCCAGCGGCGCCCGAAATTCGGAGTGCGTTGACTTTCAGGATAACGTCAATCCGGCAGGTTAGCCAGTGGCTGGATCATCCTGCGAAATCTCCGGGAGTCAGCCACATCGCAAGAAGAAGCGGCTTCGAAAGCCCGCTGTCACTGAGCAGCCAAAGCTTCTTCCAGAACCGGCCTGAATTCGCTTGCCTGACGCATGAAGCCGAGATCGTTGGGGTGCGAGCCGTCTGTCGCGCCTTCGCCGTCTTCGCCCAGAAGGCCGTCGCCGAGCACGTAATAGAGCTTGTCCACTCCGCCCTGCTTCAGCGCATCGAAGGCGGCTTTGAGAGCCTTATGGTTTCCGTCGTGATGTGCGTTCCGGCCGGACATGAATTCGGCGTTCGTATTGCGGCGGTCTTCGACAAGAACGATCGGCACATCGGGCTTCGCCTGCCTCAAAGCCTTCACGAAAGGCTCGGTGCGGGCCGTCACTTCCGCGGGGCTCATATTCGGCAGACAATCTATGACGAATACCGAGGCATCCATCGCTCCCAGGAATTCACCGACTCCCGCATCCATCCGCCCATTACCGGAGAACCCCAGATTCACGACCGGCCGATGGAGCCATCGGCCCAGAATGGCCGTGTGGACCATTCCGGGGCGGCTGGCGCATGCTCCGTGGGTGATGGACGTTCCGTAGAACACGATCGGCTTCGGCCGGGGTGTGAGTCCTTCGAAATGCGAATCGGGCGTGACGCCGATTTCCAGCTTGTCCACACCGTTATAGAGCGGCAGATAAAGCAGAAACTCACGCTTGTTGTCGTTGGCGGAATACAGGACCGATTCGACCTTTTTCGACTCCGGGAACGATACGTTCACCCAGCGCCAACCTCTGCGATCGTCTTTCGCATAAAGATCGACCCCGCTCACACCCGTCGCCGGCATGTGCGGCATGGCCAGCCGGTCTTTCGAAAGCTCGTAGCGCACGGCAATTTTGGGGCTGTCGGACAGGAACCGGGCCGCCATGCCGGCGGAATCGCGGCTCAGGCCCCACACCGCGGGCGGCACCTTGCCTTCGGCCTCGGCCGGGAACCGGTCGAAATCACGTGCCCGCTTAAGATCGGTCCAGGCACGCCCCTCGACGCCGAAATCAAGGACATTCTTCCATACCAGCCCTTCGGTCGGCCCAGCCTTTTTCACGGCTTGCTTCGTCGCGGTCTGCTGCGCCGAAGTTGCCCGAAGGCTCAGGCTCAGCCCAAGGCCAGAGATGGCGACGATCGATTGGCGGCGGTTGATCACGTGCGGGTTCTCCTGGCGGGTCGACAATCAGGCGGTTGCGTCGGACGATCGCTGAATTTTCGTCGATCGGCAAGACGTTGGCAAGCGAGTAGCAAGTGGTAGCAGTCGATCGGAATCTTCCTTCGAAGTGGATCATTCGGTATCTTTGTGAACTCCGATACAGGTTCCGAAGGACTAGAAGAGGCAAAGATGGCGATTCCGGATTATCAGTCATTGATGCGGCCTGTTCTCGCATTATTAGCCGATGGTCAAACAAAATCGCTTCGCGACATGGTCGCGACCCTCGCGACCGAATTCAGCCTTTCAGCGGAAGAGTTCGACCAATTGCTACCCAGTGGTCAACAGTCCGTATTTCATAATCGTGTTAGCTGGGCAAGAACCTACCTCAAAGCAGCGGGGCTTATCGAAAATCCGCAAAGAGGCCATGCCAGAATCACGCCTGACGGAATCCGATTGCTCACAGAGCACAGAGGCCCGATCGACGCAAGAGTGCTCGAAAAGTTCGAGTCCTTCCGAGAATTCAGGAAAAAAACAGCCAGAACGGATCGATCCAACGAATCCGAAAGTAATACGACGAATACGGTAACGCTTTCGCCGGAAGAGAATCTGGATTTTGCATATGACCAGATTCGTGCGAGGGTCGAGGGGGAATTGCTTTCGAAACTGAAATCCTGCTCTCCTTCATTTTTCGAAAAGATAGTGGTCGAACTTCTTATGAAAATGGGTTACGGAGGAAAGCTGGGGCACGGACGTGTGACACCGCTTTCAGGAGATGGTGGCATCGATGGAGTAATTAATCAGGACAAGCTGGGGCTCGATGTCGTTTGCATTCAGGCAAAGCGGTGGGAAACTACGGTCGGACGCCCGGTCGTTCAGGCTTTCGTAGGAAGCATGGATTATTATCGCGGCAGAAAAGGCGTTATCATCACGACTTCTTCTTTCAGCAAAGATGCCGAGGATTATGTTGGGCGGATCGAAGGTAAGAAAGTAGTTCTGATCGACGGGGAGGAACTCGCCGAATTGATGATCGACCATAATCTGGGGGTCTTCGTCAAACGCACATACGAAGTGAAGGAGCTTTCGAACGATTTTTTCGAAGAAGAATGAGACAGTCCAATCTGATTTTGGCAATTCAAAGTCTATTTTTACATATCGAGAAATGATGCAATTGCAATCTGCACAAACGATGACAAATAAGCTTTTTCATGGTCACAAATCCTGCTGCGCATGATGTAGTCTCGGTGATTTCGGATTTACGACACTCCTTTCACCGATCTGGTTCTCAGTGGGCCCGGAAATCAGGAATCCGAACCCTTCATGAATCTTTCAGGATAATGAATTTTCAGGACTTTCTGGTCCAGGCCCAGATCGTCGGCATAGATGCATGCACGACGAAATCGTGGCTGTGACCATGCATAGGTCGCATAGTAGACGGCCGCCATCAGCATGATCATGCCGAGAATCCCCAGATAATCGACGGGAGAGAGCACGTCGCCCGCTTCCGGGTGGAGGCCGAATTGAAACCGGACGATTCGGTAGGTGAGAATCACGATTACGAAACCGGCGATCGTCCTTATCCAGGCCGAGAGGATCGATTTGAAATGAAATCCGATTTCCAGGACTGGTTCGCCCGAGTCGTCGTCGCGATAGAGCATCGAATACAGAGGGATCAGCGGAAGCCACCAGACAGAGAAAAACCTGGTTTTCACGTACATGAGCCCGGGAAGATGGTCCGTCTTCCCGTATTCGCTGTTTCCCATGAAGTAGAACATAATTCACTGCTTTCCTGAAAATCGAAAGATCTCAACGAGTCTTCATGCGATTGCGTACCACGAACGTTTTCAATCACCCTTGCCTGGCCGCCAGCCTCCCAGCTCTGTGTTCTGGCTGTCATC
This sequence comes from bacterium, assembly GCA_016125085.1. Taxonomy (GTDB): domain Bacteria; phylum Planctomycetota; class Planctomycetia; order Isosphaerales; family Isosphaeraceae; genus QWQI01. Next base: position 207,502 of record WGMM01000009.1, on the reverse strand, counting down.
GAATTCCCAGTCCGACAGGCTTTCCTGAGCGATGTCGACCCGTTTCCCCGATGCGTCACGGTCGCCCGGGCGAATCGCCGGATCGCTGGTGTCGAAAAGGTGCGAGTAGACCGATAATTTGTCGGGAATCTCAGGTTCGGCCAGCGCCTGCCGCAAATCGTTCTCGTATTTCGTATCCGGGCCGTATACGATCCGGTACTTCTGCGTGCCGAAAGCGATCGTGTCGTTAGGCATCAGGGCCGCCCAGCGCACTTTTTTGCCGTTTACCCTAGTGCCATTTGTCGTGATCAGGTCCCTGACGACAACCAGCCCTTCGGCGATCACCAGCACGGCATGGCGACGCGAAAGACTCGCATGATCGATCCGGACATCCGTACCTTCAAGCCGGCCGACGACGCTGATCCGCTTCGTCAGACGGATCTTCGGGCCAGGGCGTTCGATCGGTTCCAGATAGGCCTTCAAGTTGTTACCGCCATTCGGGTTCGGTCACGCCACAAGGTCGCCGCCGCAAGATCCTCGAAATCGGATCATTTCGGAACGAAGATTCCGAAACTCCCGACGAATGACATTATAGACTCCGATCGAACCGCATGCGATAATCCGATGATTCACTCTGCCCGAAATCGAAGATCGCTCCCAGTTTTCCCGTATTTCTTCGGGACGACAGTTCACTCCGCGGAGATGCTGCACGATGCGTAAGCGAATGTCTCGCCTTGCTCGAATTCATGCCGCGATCGCGGCCGCCATGTGCGTTCTGTCTCCGGCCGTTCCCGCACAGGAGCCCCCAGGCCAGCGTCTGGCCGATCATGTTCCGGCCGCGGAAGTGCCGCTTTACCTGACCATCAGGGAACCGGGGAAACTTTTCGCACAGGAATTCCGCAACCCGGTCTTCCTCAACGCACTCAAGAATATCCCCACCGTCGGCCCACAGCTCGAAAATCCTCAGCTCGACCAGGCCAAGGCCGTTCTCGGAGCCCTGGCCGCGACCGAAGACATGAGCTGGCTGGATATGGTCCAGGAACTGCTGGCCGGCCCCGCCGAACTGGCCATCGCCGGCCCCAACAAGCTTGCCTTGTCGGTACGCCCTAAAGATCCCGCGCGGCTCGAGCGTCTGCACTCCAAGCTCCTCGAATTCGCCGAGGGCGATGCCACGCAGAAGGGCAACCCCAGTCCCGTGAACCGGTTCGAACATGCCGGCCAGAAATGCTTCAGTCTGGCTCCGACCGAGTTTCACACGATTCTCGATGGCCGCTTTCTGCTGACCGGTTCGGAACAATCTCTGAAGGACGCGATCGACGCCTTCCGCGGGCACAAGAAGACGGAAGCACCGCTGGCCGCCGATGCTGGCTACACGGCAGCCCACGAAGCCGCCAAACCCGAAACCCGCGAAGCCTGGGCATTCGTCAATCTCGAAAAACTCCGGACCATGAACGGAGGCCTTTATGTACCCGAAGAATACAACCCCCTGATGGCGCTGCTCTTCGGTGGATGGGTGGAGGCATACAACAAGGCGGGCTGGACGGGCCTGGCCCTTTCCTGGAAAGACGCGAAACCCAGCCTGGAAGCCACGATGCCCATCTCGGCCGAAACCGCCGCCGGGCCGATCCGCACCGCGTTCGCCCCACCCCCCGGAAGTTATGCCGAACGGCCTCTGACCGTTCCAAACCAGATCGGCACGCTTTCGCTGTGGCGTGACCTGGGCAAGGTCTGGAACGTACGTGACAAAGTCGTCGCAGGCCCGGCCCAGCAGGGGCTCGATGGTCTGGATAACGGCATCGGCCAGTTCTTCGGCGGCCGCGATTTCGAAACCGGTGTGCTGGGTGCCCTCAAGCCCGACTGGCGGCTTGTGGTGGCCGAACAGAACGTAGCTGCGCTGAATCCGAAGCCCGATCTCGTTCTGCCCTCTTTCGCCATTTGCGTCGGTTACGACACGAAGGACGAAGACTTCCGCCAGCGCTGGGTGATCGCGTTCCAGTCGTTCGTAGGCGTGCTCAATGTCGTCGGAGCGCAGGAAAAGGCCCCGGCGATGGTGCAGAATCAGGAACAATACAAGGGTGCGTCGATATTCTCCGCGGCGTTCCTGCCACCGGCGAAGGCGACCGACGTGAAGAACGATGCCGACAAACCTGCCGAAGGCGTGCATATTCGTCACAACTTCCGTCCGACACTGACGATTGCGGGCGACAAGATCGTCGTCTCCAGCACCGTCGAAATGGCCCGGGCAGTCGTCGATTCCCTGACCTCGGCCCCGGTCAGCGACACCCCTCCCGACTCGGCCTTCCTGGAAATCGACGGCCAGAAGCTGGGCAAAATCGTCGAGACGAACAAAGAACGGCTCGTCATGCAGAATATGGTCGAAAAGGGCAATGGCCGCAAAGCCGCCGAAACCGAAATCGGCTCCCTCGAAGCCCTCGTCAGGGGCCTGAATCACGCCACGGCGACGGCTTCGGACACGAAGGACCGATTCACCCTGAAGCTGTCTTTCGACCTCAACCAGGCCAAGTGATAGCACCATTCGGGAGACGCACCGATGGCCGACTGGCTCGACCGTTATCGAAAAGACCCTCGATCGGCATGGGCAGCCTATGAGCCCATGCCCGATAACCCATGGAACGCCGCCGCCGTGGCCCACCTGCACCGGCGCGCGGCCTTCGGCGCCGGGCCGGAACGGCTATCCGCGGACACGAAACGATCGCCTTCCGAAGCGGTCGATCGCCTGATCAAGGGCGACGAAACAGCAGTCGACGGTACACCGGCTGCCGATTTCGCACGGTTTTTCGACCGCACCGAAGCCCGCCTGGGCCCGGACGGCCCACTGCGGCGCATTCAGGGTCTTTGGCTGCAGCGGATGGTCAATACGCCCCAGCCGGCTCTCGAAGCACTGACGCTCTTCTGGCACGACCACTTCGCAACCAGCCAGGTCAAGGTGCAGAATACCGGCCTGATGGTGGCCCAGATCGCGACGCTTCGCAAGCACGCATTCGGGCCGTTCGCGGCCATGCTCGATTCCGTTGCCCGCGACCCGGCCATGCTCGTCTGGCTCGACGCCGCCGCGAACCGTCGGTCGAAGCCCAACGAAAACTTCGCACGGGAAGTGATGGAACTTTTCACCCTCGGACGCGGCAATTACAGCGAAAAGGACATTCAGGAAGCGGCCCGGGCCTACACAGGCTGGTTCGTCGTCCAGAACCGTTTCTCGTTCCTGGAGACCCAGCACGACACCGGCGATAAGACCGTGCTCGGCAAAACCGGGCCCTTCGATGGCGAGGACATTCACCGCGTGCTGCTGGAACAGCCCGCCAGCGGTATGTTCCTGGCCCGTAAGCTCGTACGGTTCTATGTCAGCGAGGCCGACACCTTTTCGGATGACCTCCTGCGTCCTCTGGCTGAAGCGTTTCAGACTTCCGGCGGCCGCACGGAAACCCTGGTCCGTATGATTCTGGCTTCGCGAGTTTTTCACGACCCGGCCGCGCGCCGTCGCCGCGTCAAAAGCCCTGTGGCTTATGTAGTCGGCATTTGCCGAATGCTCGGCATGACCGATCCGATGCCTTCGCCGGAACTTCTGGCCGATGCGACATCGGCCATGGGTCAGGGCCTTTATGCGCCTCCCAGCGTCGCTGGATGGGAAGGCGGTGCGGCCTGGATCGACACGACCCGCCTTGTGGCCCGCACCAATCTCGCTCTTGGACTCTGCTCCGCAAGCGGCCCCCTTGCGGGCAAGCTGAACACTGACGACTGGGCGAAACGGGCAGGTGCGAAGACGCCTGTCGAGACGGCCGTTGCCCTTACAGAAACCCTTCTGGCCGATGCAGCCGATGAAGGTCTTCGTGCTCGCATCCGGGCCCAGGCGGAATCCGCGCCTAAGGACATGAAGGCCATCGTGGCCCGCCTTCTCACCGAACCGGCATTTCAGCTCGCCTGAAACGAAAGCCAGCCAGCGACTTCCGAAATCGAACGCGGCCCTGTACCGAACCGCCGAACCGAAAGCGACTTCGAGATAATCCACCATGAATTCCTTCACGCGCCGAAGCCTGATGCGGGCCGGGCTCACCTCAGCCCCGCTGATTTCCGTAGGAACCAGCACGCTGCCGCTGTTTCTCAGCCAAACTGCCCGTGCGGCCGAGACACCGGCGAAGGGCGAAAAGATTCTCGTCGTCATCCAGCTTCTGGGTGGTAATGATGGTCTCAACACCGTCGTACCGCACAAGATCGACGGCTACGCCCGCGGGCGCCGCGGGCTGCGGATTCCGGCCGCCAGCCTGGTGAAGCTGTCGGACGAAATCGGCCTGCACCCGGGCCTGAAGCCGATGGAAAAGTCACTCGAATCAGGTCGTCTGGCCGTCATTCAAGGCGTGGGTTATCCGAATCCGGACCGATCCCACTTCCGGTCGATGGATATCTGGGAATCGGCCAGACTCGACCCCAACGACCTCGCCACTGGCTGGCTGGGCCGCGCGATGGATTCGGCCGCCGAACGCTCCGATGCGGCAGCACGCATCAATGGTGTGCACATCGGGGCCAGGAACCTGCCCCTGGCCCTGCGAGCCCGGCGGGTGGACATCCCCAGTCTCGAACGGCTTGACCAGCTTCAAATCAAGGGCGACAACACCCTTACGCGGATCGCGGCCGATGTCGACAGGCTCCGCCTGGCCGAGACCAACTCAAAAGCCCCGGAACCGGCTGCGCCGATGACTGACAACCCCCTGCTCGGCTTCGTGGCCCGTACGACGGCCACAGCCGTGGCGTCGTCGAAAAAGCTGGCCGATCTCGACACCAGGCCCGGCTCGGTGAAATATCCTGAATCGGGCCTTTCCAGCCGCCTGCAACTTGTGTCCCGGATGATCAAATCGGGTCTGGACACCCGCGTGTTCTACACCAGCCTGGAAGGGTTCGACACCCACGCCAATCAGCTGAATGTGCATGCCGGCCTTCTCGGCCAGCTCGGCTCGGCTCTGGCGGCGTTCGAGGCCGATATGGCCGAAGCGGGCCAGACGGACCGTGTGGCAGTACTCGTTTTCAGTGAGTTCGGCCGCCGGCTGGCCGAAAACGCCAGTCTGGGCACCGATCACGGCGCGGCTGCTCCGGTCTTCATGACTGGTACGCTTGCCCGCAAGGGACTTGTTGGGGCCCACCCGAGCATGGACCCGAAAGACCTGAACGATGGCGACGTCATGTTCCACACCGATTTCCGCCGTATTTACGCCGACATCCTCGCAAAGCACCTGGGCGTCGATCCGGCCGCCGTCCTCGGCGGGGGCTTCGAGCCGCTGGGCGTACTCGCCTGACGCCCGCTTCGTCCCGGTCACTGGACGGATTCCCCGGAATTCGTACAATGACGGAAGAAAACAACCGTGAAACCCGAGACGAAACGTGCCGAAGGCACACCACTGATTCGAAGGATAAAAGGCAATGGACAAGGCCAAAATGCTCGAAAAACTCAACGAAATCCTTCGTTGGGAATGGGCCGGCATGATTCAGTACACCCAGTTCAGCTTCGTGATCACAGGCGAATGGCGTGAAGTCTATTCCGAAGTCTTCCGCAAAAGCGGCAAGGAAGCTCTGACCCACGCCCATACCGTGGGTGACCTGATCGTCAATCTCGGCGGGGTTCCGACCGTCGAGCGCGGAGAAGTCCGTCAGGCGACGACACTGCACGAGATGCTCGAGCATTCCCACGCCATCGAACAGAAGCACGTCGACCTTTACACCGAAGCCCTTGCCCTTTGCGGCGATCAGGATGTCGGCCTGCGAGTCATCCTCGAAGACATCTGCCGCGACGAGCAGGAAGGAGCCTGGCACATGGAGAAGCTGCTGGCCAAAAAGGAACTGGCCGCCAGTCGAACCGCCGGGGCATCCAAGGTCGGCTGAGGCATCCGATCGAAAGATTGACCGAACATCAAACGCCCGCTGGTTTTCCAGCGGGCGTTTTTGTCTCTTGCGTTCCTCCCCCTCGGCTTCGATCGTAAATTTGTCGCCACGCATGCTTTCCACAGCGACTTGCCTCAGTTACATTCATCGAATCAGACGAGGTTCCCCTCGCGACACTTAATCCCCTCCATCCGGAACGGCCATGTCCGCTTCTCAAGCCATGCAATCGCTACGCCTCATCCGTCCGATCGCAGCCTTCATGGTCGTACTCGGATTGCATTCCGGACTTCACGTGGCAGTGGCCCAATCGGCAGAGAAACGGCCGAACATCGTGGTAATTCTGGCCGACGACCTGGGCTGGACCGATCTCGGCACTCAGGGCTCGAAATATTACGAAACGCCTTCGATCGACGCCCTGGCATCACAAAGCCGAAAGTTCCAGCGTCATTATCATTCGCAGAATTGCCAGCCGACGCGAGCCGCTCTCTGGTCCGGTCAATATGCCCCTCGCACAGGAATTTATACGGTCGGAACGCTCGAACGAGGTCAGGCCGAAGACCGAAAAATGAACACGCCCGAGAACGTGACGCAACTGCCCCTGGATCGGGAAACGATCGGCGATGTCCTGAAATCGGCCGGCTATCGCACCGGCTATTTCGGCAAATGGCACTTGGGCCAGCAGGGCGATCATCATCCGGGCCGCCGTGGTTGGGACGAAGCGATCACGAGCATGGGCCGGCATTTCGAATTCGTCACCCAGCCGCCGACCGAACACGCGAAGGATGCCTATCTGGCCGACTGGCTGACCGACCGTGCGTGCGAATTCCTCGAGAAACCGTCCGGGAAGCCTTTCTTCCTGGTACTGGCCCATTTCGCCGTTCATTCGCCGCTGGAAGCGAAGGCCGGGAAGATCGAGCATTTCGAAGGCAAGCCGACATCGGGCGGCCATTCGAATCCGACCTATGCGGCTATGATCGGGTCGCTCGATGACTCCGTCGGCCGGGTTCTGAAAAAGCTTGACGAAATGCAAGCCGCCGAAGACACGATCGTCATCTTCACCTCGGACAATGGTGGCGTAGGCGGTTATGGTGCCGATGCCCGCAACTTTACGGACAATGCCCCGCTGAGAAACGGCAAGGGAACGCACTACGAAGGTGGCCTTCGCGTGCCATTCTTCGTTCGCTGGCCAGGTGTCGTCAAGCCCGGAACTACCAGTCAGGAACCAACGGCCCACGTCGACCTTTTCCCCACACTGGTCGAAATCGCAGGAGCGAATCGTCCGAAACAGACGCTTGACGGGCTCAGCCTCGTTCCGCTCTGGAAAGGTGACGAAACCGCCCGGCTTGACCGTGAATTCCTGTATTTTCATTTGCCAGGATACCTGGAAGGTCGAGGGATGCGGTGGCGGACGACCCCCGTCTCCACCCTGATCGGCCGCCAGTGGAAGCTGCTCGAATATCTCGAAGACGGCCGCAAGGAACTTTACCGGATCGATTCGGACATATCCGAAGCCCGCGACGTTGCCGGAACGCATCCACAAGTCGTCAAGGAACTGGCGGATACCCTCGACCAGTGGCGAAAGCGAACCGGCGCGGCGATGCCCACCTTGAAAATGCAGCCGAAAGCCGCTCGAAACGACCCGATCGAGACACGATCGACCGCGAATACAGGCGCCTAACCACAAGTGACCATTGACCAGGGAACACTCTCCATGACCTTCGCACGTAACCATTTCGAATTCATCGTCCTGATCCTTGCCTGCGTGGCTTCGATCCTGCCCGTCTCTGACGCAGGAGCCGCCGATCGACCGAACATCGTCCTGATCTTTACGGACGATCACGCATTTCAGGCGATCAGCGCTTATGGCGAAGGCCGAAAACTGCTCGAAACCCCGAACATCGACCGCCTGGCGAAACAGGGAATGCGTTTCGACAGGGCCGTGGTGCCTAATTCCATCTGCGGGCCCAGCCGCGCGTGCGTCCTCACCGGCAAATACAATCACAAGAACGGCTTTTACGATAACACCTACAGCGTCTTCGACGGATCCCAGCCGACGTTTCCGAAAATGCTGCAGGCAGCCGGCTATCGTACAGGCCTTTTCGGCAAATGGCATTTGGTCAGCGACCCGACCGGGTTCGACGAATGGCATATCCTGCCCGGCCAGGGCGACTACTATAACCCGGACATGATCAAGAACGGCACCCGGATGCGTCACGAAGGGTACGTGACCGATCTCGTGACGGACTTCGCCCTCGACTGGGTCGGCTCCGGCGACAAGTCGAAGCCCTTTTTGCTGATGCTTCAGCACAAAGCCCCGCACCGCGACTGGCAGCCGGCCCTGCGCCATCTTGGCCACGACAAGGACCGGAAATACCCTGAGCCGGCGACACTCTTCGACGACTATTCGGGCCGTGGCCCAGCCGTGGCCGATCAGGATATGACGATCGAAAAGACCATGACCCCGGGCGACCTGAAACTCGTCACGCCACGCCGCCTGAACGCAGAACAGAAAGCCGACTGGGAAGCTTATTACGGACCCCGAAATACCGAATTCGAAAAGGCGAACCTGACCGGCAAAGACCTCGTTCGCTGGAAATACAATCGCTATATGCACGATTATCTGGGCACGATCAAAGCCGTCGACGAATCGGTCGGCCGTGTGCTCGATTATCTGGACGCCAACGGCATGTCGAAGAATACGCTGGTCGTCTATGCGGCGGATCAGGGCTTCTATCTGGGTGAACACGGCTGGTTCGACAAACGATGGATCTTCGAAGAATCCCTGCGCACTCCCATGCTGGCCCAATGGCCGGGGAAGATCGCACATGGAACGACCACACCGGACCTCGTCAGCGTCATCGACTTCGCTCCGACTTTCCTGTCGGCCGCAGGCGTCAGCGTACCGGGCGACATTCAGGGCCGGAGCCTGCTGCCGATATTCGAAGGCAAAAAGCCTGCCGATTGGCGCAAGGCATTCTATTACCACTACTACGAGTACCCACTGCCGCACAGGGTAAGGCGGCATTATGGCGTGGTGACGGACCGTTACAAACTCGTGCATTTCTATGCGCCTGATGTCGATTACTGGGAACTTTACGACAGGGAAAAAGACCCCGCCGAACTGAAAAATATGCTGGGCCAGACGGGTTACGAACAGGTCGAAAAAGACTTGCGTGCCGAACTCGGCCGCCTGCGGACAGAACTTGAAGTTCCGAAAGATGATGCAGGCTACGAAGCCATGATCCGCCAGCGGCAGCGTGATCGCCCGGCAGCCAAGAAGAAAGCGGCCCCTCGAGCGGCCGAGTGAATGGATTACGCTCAGTTACGGGAATCGGTGCCGACTGAACAGCGGATCAGTCGGCACTTCCTGTTTCGCCTGAATCATCATCCCAGGCGATCTGATAGGCCTCGTTCGTGCCTCGCAAACAATCATGACAGGCCGATGCGATGCCTCGGTACGGCCGGGAGCAGCGGGGGCACAGGCCTGCTGAACGCCTGAGAACTCCCAGGACCTGAGCCAGCGTGCGTCCCTCGGTGGATTCGGGGAATACCGAGACGACAGCCTCGGCCAGCTGAGCGACATCTTCGCGGACGGTGCCCGAATGCATGCGCTGGAAAATCGCTTCCATCGCGGACTTCCGAAGCTTGATCTGGTCATCGGGCCCCGGCTCGAATTCCGAATTTGCCTCGCGACCACGCAAAAGAGCATCGAAGGCCGCATTCCAGGATCCATCCGCCATGGCCGAATCGAATGCGACACGGGGGTCCAGCGGAATTTCAGGTGCCGGCGGAATTTCGATCTCCGGATCGCTCTTCGCAGACCCTGCCGAAGGCTCGTCCTCGAAGAGAGAATCCCGGGAGTGAATGCTGGTATCAGGTACATCCTTGAGCCAGTCGAGCGAATCGCCACCACCGATTTCGCTTTCACGATCTGAAGTTATTTCTTTCCCGGAGTTCGATATCGACGCTGCAAGTGCTTCCATATATCGGGTTTTAGCGAGACGATACGATCTGCGGGAATCGCCGGATTCATCCATACGCTGTAGCAGGTGCGTCAACAGCACGGCGACACCGATCCCTGAGAAAACTCCACGAACGAGTTTTCGCGGTCCGGGCTCTCGGGCCTGTGTAGTCAGCCAGGCCGAGACGGCAAGACCGACAGCGATCCCTGTCACATGAGATCTCGTTCTTTGCATCGAATGCCGCCCATTTTGCCATCAGGTTCTCGAAATTCCGACCGTTCGAGAAGATTATGGCCGATACCGATCCGAATCTCCAACACGCCAGGATACGAACTTCTCAAAGAGTTGCACTGCTCTTCAGGTTTGCGTGTCGAGCATGATCGATACAGGTTCACGAAAAATTCGGATCGTAACGGTCCATTTCGTTTGACCACGACGGATTCGAAGGATAAGGAACTTCAGCGCTTCGTGCCGGAACGATAGAATGGAGAGTACGGGTTGACTTGAGAAGTCCGCTCGTCCTCTGTCTCGGCACTCGGGATAATTCGCTTCGGAATCGGAGTCAAAAGATCATGAATCGACGCATTTGGATGGCCGGTGTGGTGGGAATGGTGTCGGTTCCGCGATATGCTCCGGCTCAGGGAGCCGTTTCGCGCAAGATTCCGACACGCACGGGACTTGCGAACCTGGGCCTTGAACGCCACTGGTTCACGACGATTCCTCTTTCCGGCGGCGCGGATCGTGTCGCGAACATGAACATGGCCGGGCAGAACGGCGAATTCCTGTTCGTCCAGACGACCGAAGGCATCGTCATCTGCTTCGACGCCGAAACCGGCCGTCGGCATTGGACGGCTCACCTGCCGGGTCCGCTCATCCAGCCCTCGGCGATCGCCGTCAACAAATCGATGGCCGTGACGGCGGTCGGTCAGAAGGTCTACGGGCTGGAACTTTCGACCGGCTCGACGATCTGGGAAGCCCAGCTCGAAGACATCGCCCGTGGAACCGGAGTCAATGAAGAAGTCGCGGCCGTCTCGCTGGCAAACGGCAAGGTCCAGGTTTTCAACGTCAAGCATCAGGGCTTGCACACCTGCGGCGAACGACATGACCCGGACAATTGCTCGCTGCTGAAACCGAGCGTCGGCTATTACCTCTATGGCTGGAAGGCCAACAAGGCCATCTCTTCGCCCCCGATCGTCACGAATGACTTCATGACCTTCGCCAGCGAAGACGGCAAGGTTTACACCGCCTCGATCAAGGATCACAAGATTCTGCACCGGATCGAGACCAAGGGCCCGATCAAGGGGCACCTCGGCACCCACGGCTACAGCCAGGTGATCGTCGGGTCCGAAGACCACAAGATTTATTGCATCGACGTCTTCAATCCGAACGACTCCGCGACGAACTGGATTACGCCGACGCCCTCGCCGATCGATCGGGGCGTGCTCGTCGCTGGCGACGAAGCCTTCACCGTGACACGCGACGGGCTTTTCCTTTCGCTGAACATGAAAGACGGCTCCGTTCGCTGGGATCTTCCCACACCTGGCCGCGGCAAGCTGCTGGCCGTATCGCCTTCACGGCTCTACGGCATCTCGCCGGACGGCGGTATCGCCATTATCGAGCGTGACAACGGCAAGATCCTGGCCACGCCGGAAACTTCCATCTCCAGCTACGGCGTGGACCTCAAGAACTATCCGCACCGTATGGGTAACGAGTACAACGACCGCATCTACCTCGCCAGCGACGACGGCATCCTGCTGTGCCTGCGCGAGCTCGACGCCACACAGGTCGCCCCGCTACGCGACCCGAAACTTCCCCCTTTCGGCACCACGCCTGAAGATCTGGATGAAATTCAGAATCCGGCACCCAGGGAAAAACCGGTCGCTGAACCCAATGCCGAATCCGGCAGCGATTTCGAATGACGGACTGAATCCGTCGAATTTGCGACGCTTTCGATCGGTCTCGACATCGAACCGATGCCTTCGCAAGCGAATCGCTCGCATTTCGGAATGAATTCGTGCAAAATAGGAGCCGGCACGCCCCGACGGCGTGCCGGTTTCCGTTTCGAGTTCGCGTCCCGCGATGCCGCTTCGCGGGTCTGTCCTGCGTCTATCCGCACCGGAGAGTTTCGAAAGCCGTGTCCGCCCATCACACCCCGGCCTCGACGGCCGACCTCGTCCCCGTTCGTCGCGCTATTCTCAGCCTTTCGGACAAAACCGGCCTGATCGAACTCGCCACAGCCCTTGCCGGCAAAGGCGTCGCCCTGCTCGCCTCGGGCGGAACCTACAAATCCCTGGCCGACGCCGGATTCGAAGTCACCGAAATCTCGGCCTATACCGGGCAACCGGAAATCCTCGGCGGCCGGGTGAAAACCCTTCACCCGAAAATTCACGGCGGCATCTTGGCCCGGCGCGAACTCGCCGATGACATGTCCGTGCTGGCTGAGTCGGGCTTCGAACCGATCGACCTTGTCGTCGTCAACCTCTACCCCTTCGAACAGACCGTCGCCAAACCCGGCGTCACGTGGGAAGAAGCCATCGAGCAAATCGACATCGGCGGACCTTCGCTCGTCAGGGGTGCGGCCAAGAACCACTCGCACGTGGCTGTGCTTACATCCCCCGACCAATACGCCGCCTTCCTGGCCGAATTCGCCGAAACCGGCGGCACCCGGATCGCCACCCGCAAGCGGCTCATGCTCGAAGCCATTCGTCGAACCAGCCGCTATGATGCCATGATCTCCGCCTGGGTCGAAAAGCAGCTCGCCACATCCCCTGAGCCAGCCCCGGCCGCAGCGTTCCCGCCATCGTGGACGCCAGACCGGCCTCTCAAGCTCAAGAGCACCCTTCGCTACGGCGAAAACCCCCACCAGAAGGCCGCATGGTATGTCGAGCCCGACACCGCCGGGCCGAACCTCGCCACCGCAAAGATCCTGCACGGCAAAGAACTTTCGTACAATAACCTGCTCGACCTGGACAGTGCCCTGCGGCTCGTCCGCAACTTCGCCGGGCCAGGGGCTTGCGTCCTCAAGCACAACAATCCCTGCGGCGCGGCCATCGCGGCCGATATTTCGACCGCCTTCGAGCGGGCATATGAAGGCGACCCCGTTTCGGCGTTCGGCGGCATCGTCGGCACCAACCGGGTCGTGGATGCTGCCACCGCCGAACGCATGGCTGTGCCAGGCCGGTTTCTCGAATGCGTGATCGCTCCCGGCTTCACGCCTGAGGCCCTGCAGATACTGACCACCAAACCGACCTGGAAGAACAGCGTCCGGCTCGTCTCGCTCGAAGCCGAACTCAAGCCCGGCACCGGCCTGCCGGAAGGTTACGACTGGCGGCGTGTCGAAGGCGGCGTGCTGCTGCAGGACTGGGACGCCGTCGAGGCCGACGACTCCGCTTGGAAAGTCGCCACCGACCGCCCCCCGACCGAATCTGAAAGCCGCGACCTGGCCTTCGCCTGGGTCGTCTGCCAGGCCGTCAAATCGAATGCCATCGTCGTGGCCAAAGACGGCCAGCTTCTGGGCACCGGCGCAGGCCAGATGAGCCGGCTGGACAGTGTCCGCATCGCATGTTCGAAAGCCGGAGACAGGGCCAGAGGCGCCGTTCTGGCCAGCGACGCGTTCTTCCCCTTCCGGGATGGCCCGGACGTGGCAGCCGCTGCAGGCATCACGGCCATCATCCAGCCCGGAGGCTCGAAACGCGACGACGAAACCTTCACCGCATGCCGCGAACACGGCATGGCCATGATTTTGACCGGGCGCAGACATTTCCGGCATTGATCGAACCGTTCTTGGCGATTTGCCGGCAGCTGGTCTGAAGCCCTTCGAAACAAACGGTTTCACTTCCGTAATCCAGGCTCTCTCTGATTTTCGATCTCAGCCGATCGACCTTTTGTCGATCGGCTGAGATTTTTCGCTTGACGCCTACTAAATAATTCGTACGATTCATTTCGTAATTGATCGGATCACGGTTCGAAGCATCGCATGGAGGCTCGATGAGCGACGAGACGCCGACGAAGGCCGAATTCGAAATCCTCAAAATTCTCTGGGATACCAGCGTACCGATGCGGGTGCGTGAGGTGCTCGAAATTCTCAATCAGGACGCCGAAACGCCTCGGGCATATACGACCATCATGACCCTGATGAACATTATGGCCGACAAGGGGCTTCTCCAGCGTGAGCCGGACGGAAAGGCGTTTCGCTATCGCCCTTCCCGCCCCCGCGAACGCACCCTCAAGAACATGCTGGCCGACACGCTCGGCCGCGTGTTCGACGGCTCGGCGACAGCTCTCGTAGCTCAACTGCTTGACAATGCCAAGCCCTCGCCCGATGAGTTGAAGCAAATTCGCAAGCTGATCGAGGACTATTCGAAATCGGATCGGAAACGCTGAACACGGAGGTTCGATCGTCATGCAGGAATTCGCCTCTCTAATCGCCGGGTTTCTCTGGAGCATGCTATGTCATTCGCTGTGGGCGATCCCGTTCATCGGCATGATCTTCACATTCAGGCTCGAATCGATTCCGACGACCCGAATCCATAAAAGGCTGCGACAAGCCGTTTTCGCGTGTCTTTTCGTCCCCGGCCTGATCGCTCTGACGGTCACGGCTTTCGAACAGAAATCGAAACCTGCTGAACGAACGGCCGATTCGATTTCCCCAAACGAGTCGACATTCGAAAAGAGATCGATTGCTTCGAGAAGCGCAATAACGAATGGCGTCATTCGATCGAAATCGACGGATCCTTCATTATTGATATCGCTGCAATACGCCGCACAGTACGCGGCCCCCTGGGCAATTTTCTTCTGGTTCGCCGGAATGATCGTTCTTGGCGTTCGACTCATTCTCGGAGCGGCTGTATTCCGTCACCGGGTCGGTTCGAGCATGGCTTGTCCTGAGCTGCAATCGCTCGTCGATTCGCTCTCCCAGCGTCTCGGGTTGTCTCATTCGCCATCCGTTCGCATTTCGAAATCCATAAAGCAACCGATGGTGGCAGGTCTTTCGAATCCGGTCGTTTACTTGCCGGATAGCTGGAACATCGCGACGGATTCTGACCAGATCGAAGCCGTTCTGGCACATGAATTGGCGCACATCAAGCGTTCTGACCTTCGTAGTCATTTTCTCGAACGGATTGCCGCCGTCGTCTGGTTCTATCACCCCGCCATGCACCGATGGAATCGACAGGCCGCATTGTGGCGGGAAATCGCTGCGGACAGACTTGCCGTAAGTCTGACCGGCAAACCGCTGGCGCTGGCAAGCGCGCTGGAAGCGTTCGCATCGCAGAGGCATCGATTCGATTCCGGATCGACTTTCGTATACGCAGGATTGCCCCTTCTGACTTCGAAGCCTCGGGGAGAGGTGATCACGCGGGTCGAAGCGGTTCTGGGATTCGAAGAAATTCGCCCGAAGAAATTCAATCGGAAGGCGAAATGGATTCTCGCCGCGATGACAGCAACTCTCGCAGTGCTGTCGCTCCTGCTGATTCAGACCAGGCCTTTCTCCGGTACATCGAGATTTCGAACCGCACTGCCGATCGAAGGGGCAGCGGAGTTCGATCTCACGAAGGTGAACGAGTCGGCCCCAAAAATCGCATATGAGATCGCACTGGTGAATGTGGATTCCGAATTTGCCGGCACGCTTTTGAAATCGACTGTGAATCTGCCCGAAGGAGCGTTTTTGCCTGAACATATCGTGATCGGCCAGGAGATAAGGCAATCTCTGATTTCGCATCCGTCGGCAAGCTCCATGCGCATGCCGAGCATCATTGCGAATGGCCGGTCAACGATCCACGGGCGATGGGAGGGACCGAACCAGGTCAAGATTTCACTCGTCGAGCAATTCGGCAGTCCAGTGCCGGACAAGATTCGGGATGAAAAGGTCTGGACGGAATTTCGTTTCGTCGGCGAACTGACACCGGACGGCGTCGAATTGCGATCGCAAATCACGGACTTCAATGATCGAATGAAGCCCGTACCTTCGCCGAATCCCGGTCCTGGCAAAACAAGGGGCAATCGGTCGCCCCAAATGATGAGCGTGACGGAAGCGATCGATTCGAAAGATACCCGGAAGTTGAAACCGGGCGAAAGCCTGTGCATTCGTCTGGGACAATCGATGGAACCCTACAGGAAAGAGCCGCGATTTCTGTACGAACAGATCCTCGGCGAAAAAGGATTACGCGTGGCCCAGTTCGTGCGACTGGCGATCGTGATGGCACGTGTCAATGGCGAGGATGACGGGAATTCGGAACCGAAACGCTAAGCAGGGAGGCCGCATCATCATGTTCGAAATCGAATCGCATTTCGCCCAGTTTCTCTGGCCCGTATTATGCCATTCGCTGTGGTCAATACCTCTGATTAGCTTGCTGGGCGGGTTTCGGATCGAAACTATCTCGCCATCGCAGCGAGAAAGGCTCATTCGTTTCGCCATTCTCGCATGTATCGTCTCGCCTTTCGTGATCGCAGTGGCCATGCCAACTCCATCGTCAATTTCATCGCATAACCCCAATTCGTATTTCGAGATTGCCACGATTTCGTCCAGCGTAACGAGAGACGACACTTTCGAAGACATTCGACCGTCGAAGGCGGCTTCGACGCCAGTTCGCTCGAACGAATCCTCACGAATGATATCGCTCGAAACGATCGTGAGCACGGTGGCCGATTGCGCGATTCCCATATGGCTCGCCGGCATGGCCGTTCTCGCCGTTCGACTCATCGCAGGCTGCCTGATCTTCCGTCTTCGGAGCGGCTTCGAGCCCGCGGATCCGAAGTCGCAATCGATCGCGAACGACCTGGCCGGACGCATAGGGCTTCGAAATCCGCCAGTCGTCCGCGTTTCGAAATCGGTCGATCAGCCGATGGTCATGGGGTTATGGAAGCCATGTGTCGTTCTGCCGCAAAACTGGAACCTCGAAACCCACGGAAACCAGTTGGAAGCCGTTTTTGCGCACGAACTGGCACATATCCGGCGAGGTGATCTGTGGTATGTCTTGATCGAACGTGTCGCCGGGATCGTCTGGTTCTTTCATCCGGCGATGCACAGCTTGAATCGCCAGGCGGCTCTCTGGCGGGAAATGGCGGCGGACCGCATGGCCATGGAAGTGACGGGCGACCCGCTCGCACTGGCGAGAGCACTGGAATCGGCGGCCACGCGGGCGGGCGGGATGCCGCGTCTCTCGCCTTTCGAATCGATTGCGATCACGTTCGCTTCTCCCCGGTGCCGAGGCCGTCTCGGCATGAGGATCGAGGCACTTTTGGGACCGGAAGGAGTCTGTCCTGTGAAGATATCGAAGACGCGGCTTGGCACGTATCTGGTGCTGTCGTTTGCATTTGCCTTCATGGCGACGAAACTGGCCGCGATCGGCCAGGTCATGCAGGCGAGCGAGAAGAAACCGACCGGGAAAACGAGTTCAGCAGTAAAGGATTCGTCGGTCGACCAAGCTGGGGGAAACTCAGTTCAGCCTGTGGCAGGCAAGATCTGGATCGGGCGAATGAATCGCATCAGTTCGAAATCGCTCCGCGAATCGAAAGTTCCCGCACCGAATCCGAACATGACTTTCGAAGTCAGGCTCGTCTCGGTCAGCGGTAAGCATCTCGACGGCTTTCTGGACGAGAAATTCGCCACATTGCGAACGGCCGACGATCATAAAGCGTGGATCGTCGATCTCGAACCGGTTTTGAATGCTGCCAATTCCGTTCGCAGGAAATTGATCCATCTGGCCCCAAAAACCACGGCGGCAGACGGGGAACCTCTGAACTTCACGTTCACAATGCCCGTGACGACCGTCAAGTATCATCCAATTAATGAGGACGGGAAAGTCCGGGCCGTCAAACCACTTCCTCAGACGACGGAATACGACATCTATTCGCGAGTGACGGGAATGTCAGGGCCGCAAGCGACTTTCGTCGAAATCAAAGGGCTCGAATCGATGCCCAGAACGATCGAAAAGGTCGTATCTCCCATTCAAGTCGAGCGCCCGAACTTACCGCCTCACGGCGTATCAGAAACGGTCGTGACTTCGCAGAGTGATTCATTCGAGGCCTCGGCAGAGCTTCCGCAAGGCAAGAGCCTCATTATCAAGCTCGGCCGAACGATCGAAGAGATCGATGACAACCTGGTCACCGCCGCCTTTCAGCTCGCGAATCCCAAGCTATGGAACAAGGATGTTTACCCGTACAAGGCGATGCAGCGCTACCTGATCATCACGCCGACCGAATTGCCCTGAATTCGTACGAATCCAGGGCTCTTTTCGAAATCATGATGACGGGCGGCCATTCGCTCCGACCGCCCGGCTTTTTAAGCTTCCGCCAAACGCCGCTTCGTCAGCAGCGAGACGACGATGAGCGTCAGGAAGCCCAGCGGGATCGTCACCAGGCCGGGCTGGCTCATCTGGAACGGGGCGGTGGCCGGGTCGAGGCCATACACGTTCTTGTAGGTCTCGGACGACAGCAGGATCCAGCCCAGCGACGAACACATCCCCACGAGAATGGCGGCCGTGATGCCTGCGGCCGTCGTCCGCTTCCAGAACAGGAGCATGACAAGCGCCGGCAGATTCGCCGATGCCGCCACGCTGAAGGCCCAGCCGACGAGGAAGCTGACGTTCATCTTCTCGAACAGGATGCCCAGGATGATCGCAATGGCTCCCACAGCCACGCTGGCCAGCTTGGCCACGCTCACCTGCTCTTCTTCGGAAAGGCCGACGCGGAAGACGGTGGTCATGAGGTCGTGAACGACGGCGCCGGAGGCGGCGATGATCAGGCCCGAAACGGTGCCCAGGACGGTGGTGAAGGCGATGGCCGAGATGATGGCGAAGAGGCTGTCGCTGAAGGCCCGGGCCAGCAGTGGCGCGGCCATGTTGTTGTTGGTCACGTCCAGCGAGCCGTTGGTCATCGCCCCCAAACCAAGATAAAGCGTGAGGACGTAGAAAAAGCCGATCGAGCCGATGCCCACGATCGTACTCTTACGGGCTGCGGCGGGGTTCCGCACGGTGTAGTAGCGGATCAGGATATGCGGCAGCGAGGCCGTGCCGCAGAACAGGGCCAGCATCAGCGAAATGAAATTGAGCCGCTCGACCGGTTTGCCGTTCTTCAGGCCGGCGAAGGTCGGCGCGTTGCCGGGCTGGAGCAAGTCCGAACCCTGCTGCACTTTGGGCGTGTAGGTCACGGTCGTCGTGCCGTCGGGGTCTTTCGTGGTTTTCGACGACCAGGTGACGATCTTCGAACCGGCGAGGGTGCTGAGATAGCCCCAGGGCGTGAGCGGGCCGGTTTCCTTCACGCCGCCTGGCAGCTCCAGAATGTGGCCGACCGGGCGGAACGCCGACTCGGACTTCGGCTTGCCGTTGATGAGCACCTGGCCGTCCGGGCGGGTGACCTGCGTTTGCGGTTCGAGCGGTTTGGCGGGGCTGTCGGCAGGCGTTGAGGTGAAGCCGCGCTGGAGAATCATGACAGTCAGCAGGGCGCTGAACGTGACCAGCAGAAGCCCTTTGAGGAACTGGACATAAGTCGTGCTGACCATGCCGGCGGACATGACGATGACGATCACGACGGTACCGACCATCACCACGCCGGCCCAGTGCGGCAGGCCCAGCAGCGGACGAACGAGCACGCCCGCGCCGACCATCTGCGGGATCAGGTAAAACAGCGAGACGACGAGCGTGGAAAGCCCGGCGGCGGCTGTGATTCCGCGTGACTTGAAGCGAGCGGAAAGAGCGTCGGCGAAGGTGTACTTGCCCAGCCGTTTAAGCGGTTCGGCGACGACGAACAGGGCGACCACCCAGCCGGCGAGGTAACCGATCGAGTAGAGAAAGCCGTCGTAGCCGTAGAAAGCGATCATGCCGCAGATGCCGAGAAAACTGGCCGCGGAGAGATAATCGCCGGCGAAAGCGATACCGTTGACGAACCAGGGAATGTCACCGCCGGCCGCGAAGAAGCCGCTGGCCGATTTGGCTTTGGCGCCCAGCCAGAACGAAAGGGCCAGCGTGGCACCGACGATCAGGGCGAAAACGGCCACGGCCTCGGGGTTGATACCGCCGTTCATCGCGGGGCCCCCTTCTCTTCCGTGCCCGCCATCGGGCGGTCGCACAGTCGGCCATAGACGATCGCCATGACGAACGCGAGAATGATCAGACCGAAGCCCCAGACGACAGCGACATTGACGCCAGCCAGAGCGACTTTCATCACCCCGGGCAGAAACGCCCCGGCGACGACGTAAATGCCGTAAATCACACCATAAACGGCAAAAAGCCTCAGGCCGAGCCGGGCATTGCGGGCCTGGATGGCGGGGTTTTCCGGCGGCTCGTTTTCGGCTCCGGGCGAGGGGCCGTGAAGTAGGGCGCTCATGATGGATGTCTGGCGTTCGGTAGTTACGGGAGAGTGAGGCTGGAGTATCGACTGCGATCGCGCAGGTTCACCATCGCAGGTAGGTAACGATAAACGATCGCGGGAGTGAAGTCGAGCGTCGCGGGCCGTTGAGGAGCGTTTTGCAAGAACTGGCTCCGGAATTATCGGAAAAGGTGCGAATCATTGAAGTCGTTCGAATGTCGATGAGCAGGGAAATTCATGCGAACCAGGCAATGTTCGGTTGGATCGTATATTGCGTATCACTCAAATCTGGACAGATCGGACGCCGATTGACCCGGACGATCGATTTCATACAGAATGAACTTACGTGCGGATTTCGGCTTCGCAGATCCGCCTGCCAAATCCGTATGACGGTCCCGTCCCTGGAATTCGATCCGGCCATGACGAAATCGCGCCTGCTGACTATCGTTATCATCGCTTTCTGTTGCTCTCCAAAAGTAGCGATCCGAAGCAGCGAACCGGTTGGCGCCGCTCGAACCGGTACCACCCTCAAAGCCTTCTCCGTCCTCCCCGGCGAATGGATCGCATACAGCGACAAGCCCGTCGAACAAAAGGATCTCGACCCGTTCGTCGGTCGATACCTACTCGCGGGAACCTGGCCGGCAGGCGTGACGGGGCCGGATGACCCGAGGGTGCTGCTTGGTCAGGGGCGGCTGGCGGCGACGAGCATCGTGGGCCTGAAGGCCGAAGCAGGCGGGCGCCGCATCCGGCTCACGGCTGATCCGGTCGTTTCGCCGGAAGTTTATCGCCTGAAACTGGGCGAAATCACTCTTGAAGCGACATTCACGGGCCTGGCGGCCAATATAGGACCGAATCTGGTCGAAGACGCGACACACGACGCCGTGTTGCCACGCCTGACCGACCGCAAGGGCCTCGCCGAAATGGCGAAGCTGGACGATTACGTCGCCAGAATCGAAAAAGCCTGGAACGACCCGAAAACTCCACTGACGCTGCGTGGATGGCTTCGTTTGGTCGAAGGCCCGCACAAGCTGCAGTTCGCTTCGGCCAGAAGCTTTACGATCACCGTCGCAGGTACGGAAACGGTTTCCGGTCCGGTCGGGGATCGCTTCGAAGCGGTCGTCGATGTGGAGTCGACGGGCATGGAACAGGATATTTCCTGGGTTTTTCCAGCGGACAAGGGGCCGATACACGCCGGGGATGATGTCGCCGTTTGCGCTCTCGTCGGTAGTGACGATCGCAAGCCCCTGCCGGAAAGTAGCTTGCTGACTCCCTGGGTACCTGAATCGATGCCCGAAACGCCGACGGCCCTGACGCCACCGCCGTATGAACTGACGGGCGGAGATCCGGAAAAAGGCCGGGCCGTTTTCGAATCGGCCACGGCCAGGTGCCTGAACTGCCACATGGTGGACGGCAAAGGCGGCAAGATCGGGCCGGACCTTTCGGGCCTGAAAGGTGCCCGGCCTGAACTGATATTTCACCATATCAATGCGCCCAGTGACCGGATTCATCCGGCTTATCCCAGCTTCAGCGTCGCTTTGCGTGGCGGCCAGGTGACGATGGGCGTGGTTCGGGCGGTCGAAAGGGAAATGCTGGAGATTTTGGACACCGACGCACGCAGCCAGCGGGTGTCGTCGTTCGATGTGACGGAAATCCGCCCATCGTCCAGCTCGATCATGCCATCAGGGCTGGCCGGGGCACTCGGTGAACCGGCCATGCGCGACCTGATCGCATTTCTGACGCGGAGAACTGCGGCGAAGTGACTTGCGGCAAGGTTTCGATCGCTCCGGCGCGACATGCGGTCACTGCGAACCTGTCGTCGATCGGTTGCCTCACGACGACCGTTTCTCAGGTGGCCTGGCGGGTTTGGTAACAGTGTGG
This sequence comes from bacterium, assembly GCA_016125085.1. Lineage (GTDB taxonomy): Bacteria > Planctomycetota > Planctomycetia > Isosphaerales > Isosphaeraceae > QWQI01. Next base: position 185,489 of record WGMM01000009.1, on the reverse strand, counting down.
CGGTGTCGTTCCCTGCGGATATCCGTCGGTTTGTCAGGCCTGAGTCTGCGATGATTCGACCTCGGCGGGGCAGGTGTGCGAGCACGATTTCCAGAAACCGGAACGGATTCAGGCCGAATCGAAGCCTGAGTTTCATTAAGGGTTTCGAATGGATTCTTTCGAATCGGATCGACGGAAACAGGCATTTCTCGAACCTCGGAAGCCTGATTTTCTGAAGGCATGACGGGATCGACGAAGGAGTCCGGTGACTGGTCCTTCATTCCAGGTTTCATGATCGCATTCGAAGAAGTCGTCCCGGACGCTCGCATTTCCGAATCAGCGGTCGGCTGAGGTGCGATCGACTGGAACAGTTCATGACGATTCTGCGGGCTGGATTCATCCTCCGCATGGGAATCGTTGGATTTCTCGTGGTTTCGATGAAAGTTCGAATCCACAGGTTCGCATGAATCGGCCGGCATCAGGATTTCTCCCATCGATTCAGGCATTTCGCTCTTGTGGTGACCGGCGACGACCGACTTGATCGCACGATGCTCAACCAGCACGGCTTTCCAGTCCGAGGGTAGCAGTTCTTCGTCGAATTTCCATGAATCGCCGCTCGCGACGACGGCCCTGGTGCCGATGAGGGCATGAAGCTCGCGTGTTTTGCGGTCGACCTGATTCGAATATCGAAGATAGAGCATATGCTGGGATGTCTCTTCAGGGGCTGGCCATCCTGCGGCCAGGGGATGAATCGAATCCAGATCGTCTTCGACCTGATCTTGAATCTCGAGGCGTCGCACTGCCTCATCACGCAGAGATCGAACCCATTCGATCAATTGCCGACGCCCTTCCGCGGCCAGTGGAGCGGATTCGATCGCTTTTTTCGCCCGGTTGCGATACTCCGGATATGCCAGCTCTATGGCATGAAAATCCTCCGGCACGGCTTTTCGGCCTGGGCGGCAGGCGAACCAGGCACTCCAGATCGATCGAAGAGCGACGTTGTCCCAGACTTCGAAATCGTCGAATCCGCCAAGATTCACGGCGAGCATGAATTGGCGGCTCGTCCAGGAACCCTCAGGCTGATTCAATTCCGCAATGAGATTTTCGAAACTCTCGACGATCAGCGAAAGGCCCGATGTCGTGCGGCGGAGATGGGCCAGCGCCTTGCGGGGATCTTCGGAGAGCTTGCGAAACCAGCGCTGGGCGAGCCTGATTTCACGCGCCTTGCGATCGTCGTTGACAGTGAGCCGAGCGCGAGCCTGGTTGCTCGCATATTGTTCGAAAAGGCGACGGAATTTCCACGAGCAGATGGTCAGCTCCAGGATCGCGTTGACCGTCACGGCATCGACGGGCCGATAAGCCTGAACCAAACGCCAGAAATGATCAGCGATTTCGTGAACGGTTTCAGCTGGCAGGGCGAGACGTGAAGTGAGCCCGTGCCTGATCGCATTATTGCGGCTTCTGGCTTTGCCTTCGGACGTCCTCGGCCCTGTGGACTTTCGGGCGTTGTCGCGATTCGCCTGGATACGGCGCTGAAGCGGTGGAGCGTCCGCACCGGCCGGGATTCTCGGAGGCTCGAAATTCGCGAAGCCCGAGCGATCGGTTCCGGATACGGTCGGTGGCGGGGCTGATGCATCGACGGGTGTGAGATTGGCCGAGAGAGTCATCGTGAGGCGTGCTCCGAACTGTTTCGAGCGAAAACCGAATCCGGGAGAAACCGACGCGATAGCCCCGCATAGGGGACACCAGTCGTACGCGGGACAGCCCCTGCCGATACAGGACGCCAGTTCTCTGGCAACTGACTGTCATTTCGCTGGAATTATGGAAGATCGTGGCGATCTCAGCAAATTTCGTTTACGGGATAGCCGTAGCAATGTTTCCTATCATCGCAAAAGCAGGCACTTCTTCCCGGACCGTCAGGTCTTCGCGATACTGCCCAGCCGGCAGTTTCTGCCGGATCGTCAAACATCTTGTGAAGCCCACCGGAGCGGGCTATAAACGGAATGAAGCGAGGCACAGAGTGAATGCGAGCATTGAGGCGGGGCCTCGCGTCTACGTAAATCGAACGTGATGGACTTCGATCAGGAATGGCATGGGCAAAGGCGAGTCCGGGAATCTTACTGACCGGGTGGTCCAGGGCCGGTTCGTCGTTCTTAAGCACGACTGGCCCGGTCCGCACCTGGATTTGATCATCGAAATGCGGAACGCGGCAGGCGCCGATCGGTTACCGACTTGGGCACTGTATCCCGAGTGGAGTTTCGACCAGATATTTCCCCGGGATCGACCTCTTGCCGGCAGAGCCGTGCCGCTGGATCCGCACCGTCGGGAGTATCTGGATTACGAAGGCCCGGTTTCAGGCGGCCGGGGAACGGTCAAACGGGGATGCCACGGCGTCATCATCGACTCCGATCCAGGCGATGACCGCGACCGGATCCGGATCGATCTGATCGTGATCGGCCCTTCGGAAGAATTGACCCCGGGCGAATTGCGCATCGATCGCAAGCCTGAAAACAGGCTGATTCGAGAAATTCAGGTCGGCCGGAATCATGCAGGCGTTGCAGCCTCGGAACATGTTTTCGAATGGCTTCCGAGAGATTCGTGCGGTTGATCCTGAGCACCGTTACCTGAAGTCGCGAAGTGGCAGGACACTTCGGTTATGATCTGGACTCGACTGCCGGTTCCGGTCAGAATAGGAATCCCTTATGCACGGAAGTCCACACACGGATGGTCCGCGGACAAAATCAGGGAACCGCCCGCCGCCCGCACGGTTCCGGCCCGGCAGTGACGCGATCACGGCCGACAGCTCGTGGGAGTCACCGAAAACGATGAACGGCACCTATCAACGCCCTTTCCCTGTCCGTCGACCGCTCATTGCCGCGGCCTTCGTAGCGATAAGCCTGGGTTATGCCCAAAACGGTCACGCCCAGGTGAACGCGGAAGCGTCGGCCCGGATGATCAAGCCCGCCGATGGGCTGGAGGCGACTCTCTGGGCGTCCGAGCCGCTGGTGATCAACCCGACGACGATGGACATCGACAGCCGCGGCCGAGTCTGGGTGACCGAAGGGCTGAATTACCGCCTGCACCGGAACGTAGCCCGGAAGATGGAGCGTCTTCCGGACGCCGACGCGATCAAGATTCTGGAAGATACGGACCACGACGGCAAGGCGGATAAGGTGACTGTCTTCGCGGACAAGATCTTCCCCGTGCCTATGGGAATCGCCGTCGAAGAGAAATACGACCGCACAGGGAAATACACAGGTTGCAGAGTCTATGTAGGCAACAGCCCGAATGTGCTCGTGCTCGAAGATACCGACGGAGACGACAAGGCCGACGCCCGGTTCCCGCTATTGACCGGGTTCGGAGGCATCGACTCGGACCACGGTGTACACGGGATGACGCTGGGCATCGACGGCAAGCTCTATTTCACGCACGGCGACGGATGCTGCTCGGTTCAGCCTGAAGGTGGCGAAAAGGTCCAGAACTTCGACGTCACCGAAAAATCGGGCAGGAAGGTGACGACGGACCAGCTTGCGACGACGCTGCGTGTGGATCGCGACGGTTCGAAGTTCGAAATTCTGGCCGATCGTCAGCGGAACAATTACGAAGCCACTCAGGACAGCTACGGCGACGTGTTCGTGTCGGACAACGACGACGACGGGCGCCGGGGCAGCCGCGTTTTATGGATTATGGACGGCGGTAGATACGGCTATCGCACGCCGGGCAGCCCCCTGCACTGGGGTGAGGACGTGCCCGGCAACGTGCCGAAACTCGTCGGCACCGGCAACGGCAGCCCGTGCGGCATTTTCTGCTATGAGGGAACTCTTTTCGGCGATGCGAACCGCGGCAGTCTGCTGGAAGCCGACGCCGGCACGCGGCAGATCAACTGGTTCCCGCTGACACGTCAGGGCGCGGCTTTCCGCACGGTTCACAATGTCTTTCTGGCCAGCGATGACCCCTGGTTCCGCCCGGTGGACGTCGCCGCGGCCCCGGACGGATCGGTCTTCGTGGCCGACTGGTACGACGCCGGCGTGGGCGGCCACGCTTTCAGCGACCAGACGACGGGCCGGATTTACCGCGTGACGCCGAAGGGCGCCAAGGTTCCGGCCGTGAAGCCGGAATTCGCCACGATCGACGGACTGATCGCCGCCCTGGGCTCACCAGCGACGGCAACTCGGGACGCAGCTCGGCGTGCCCTGATCGAACGCAAGGATGAATCGCTGCAGGCAATCTCGGATCTGGAATCCAAGCCCGCCGATTCGCGACTCAAGGCCCGGGCGCTTTGGGTCTGGCACGCCATCGCGGGTGACCCGATCGCGACCTTCGCCCTGGTGAAGCAGGACGACGCCAGGATTCGCGAGCAAGTCGTGCGGATGCTGGGCCGGGACGTCAGTCGGGTCGGCCAGGTGACATTGCCGGAAGGGCAGACGCAACCGGCCCCGCGTGCCGAGAAGAATCTGGGTGTACTCACCAAACTTGCGGATGACCCCGATGCCGGCGTTCGGCGCGAGCTGATCCTGTCGTTGCGTGACCTTCCGACCGAAAAAGTCGGCGACACGCTCAAAAAACTGACGGCGAAATGGGACGGTCAGGACCGCTGGTATCTCGAGGCCCTCGGCCTGGCGCTGGAAAAGCGTGAATCGCATTTCGTGGCGGGGCTTTTCGATGGCACTCTCTTCGGTGATCTGAAGCTCGAAGACGCCGGCAAAACCGCCGGGCTCGCCTTGCCGCCCTACTTCCCGACCGACCGGAGCGAAGCGTTTCTGGCAACGGGAACCAAAAATCTGCCGGCGAATTCGCTTTCGAAGACACTTGGGCTGGCCTGGAGGCTAAAGCGTCCGGAAGCTCTCGAACTTCTGGCGAAGATTCGACCGGCGCTGCACACGCCAGATCTGCATCAGGCCTGGGACGACGCCGTGAGGCAGATCTCGGACCCGAAGGCGGCCGAATTCCTGGCGAAGCTCGCGACGGAATCCAGCGACGCGAACCGGACTCGCCAGATTCTTACCCTCCTGGCCGACAAACTCGACGGCGACTGGCGTCAGGCCAAATCCTCAGCCTCGATCCGCACACTCGTGACGAAGGCAATCGGCGAACCAGCTTTGGCTGAAACTGGAGTGCGACTGGCAGCACGTACGGGCGACCCTGCCCTGCTCGCCACGCTCGACGGTATCCTCGAGAAAGCGACCGGCCCGGAACCGGTGCGCATCGCCGCACTGGAAGGACTGGTCGCGAACAAGGCTCCGTCCACGGCGGCACGGATCAATTCGATTCTGGAAGCCGCGACAGGATCCCGAAAATCGAGCGAACTGGCCGAAACCGCAGTTCGCTCCATACCTGCGATCGAAGGGCCGGCATCCGCGACGCTTCGGGCGATGCTCGATAACCCGAACTTTCCCCTTCCCATGCGTCGGCAAGCGATACGTTCGCTCGCCTCGGCGGTCCCTGGCGCGAAGGTCGTCATACGGCTGGCCAGCGAAAGCAAGCTGCCGGACGATCTCAAAACCGAAGCGACGACAGCTCTTTACGCTCATCCGAACCGGGAAATCCGCGAAGATTCGGCCAAAGTTCTGCCTCCGCCCAAATCGGCGGAAGGACGACCGCTGCCGCCGATCTACGAACTGGTTCGCCGCGAAGGCAACGCCGAGAAAGGCGCCGCCGTCTTCTTCCGAACCGCCGCGAACGCATGTGCTGGCTGCCACCGTGTCGGAGGTAAAGGCCGCTGGGTCGGCCCGGATCTCTCCACAATCGGCGTAAAGTACGGCCGTGAAGAGCTTCTGCAATCTATTCTGAACCCTTCCGCGGCAGTCGGTTACAACTATCGCCCGTACGTCCTGGCCCTCAAGGACGGCCGCGTGATCACGGGCCTGCCGCTGCAGGAATCCGAAGGCGCGATCGTGTTGAAAACGGCTGAGGGCAAGTCAGTGCGGGTGACGAAAGCCGACATCGAAGAATCGGAAGTCTCGCCCGTTTCGCTCATGCCGGAAGGCCTGGCCCAGACGATGACGAATCAGGAACTCGTCGATCTGATGACTTATCTGTCGACACTCAAGCGTCCATCGAGCGTCGTCGGCCAGTTCCAGGCCCTTGGCCCGCTGCCGGCCGCGGCCGATCCGGACGACAAGCCCGCCATCGCGCCCGACGCGACGGTGCGCGTGAACGATCCGATCAAGTCTGCGGACGGTAAGACCTTCGCCTGGCGGCGGCTGACGGCCACAGCCGAGGGCATGATCGACATCGGCTCGGCGGAAGAAGGGCAATCGGTTTATCTTTGGACCGTGGCCGTCGCGCCACAGGATCAGAAAGCACGGCTCGTGCTCGATTCCGCCATGCCTGCACGCGTCTGGGTCAACGGCAAGGAACTTCCGATAGTCGCTTCCGGCGATCAAACCGCCCACGAAGCCCCGGTCGATCTGACCAGGGGTTCGAATCGGATTCTCGTTCGCACCCGGCTGGCCAAAGGATCGGAAGGCATGCTCGGTCTGACGATCGTCTCGGACGTGCCAATCGAGTTTCGTGACGCCGTTTCGACCGAAGTGGGCAAGAGATAAGAAGTTTCGACCAGACACGGACGATCCCGGAATGCCTGGCAGGCGTTTCGGGATCGTCCTTTTTTTCAAGGACGGCAAAGCGGGCTTGATCATGCGGGGCACGTGGAAGCGGCATCTTGCCGCTTTCGACGCACCCAGTGGCATCGATCGGCAAGAGTGGCTTCGACCCGCGCGCGAATGCGGCGAGACGCCGCATCTACATGTCTGCACACGGCTTTCGCTCGCATGGATCCAGCGAGCTTTGCCGTCCTGGTTTTTTTGGGAATCAAGCGAAAGTCCGGCGGTTTCGTTTCATTCTTTAGAATTTTCGACCGAACGATCGATCCGCTTCTGTCCCTGCTTCCGATCGGGATCGTCAATTCACCTGGATTGCGGCGGAGGAATCTTCGCCGTCAAAGATTTCACGTAAGCCCTCGAACCTGAGAAAGCCCAGATGTCGCGACTTTCGCCGTTTTCGGAACGCCCCAGCCAGACAAGCGGCGGCAGGCCTTTGGCGGACTGGGTCCAGACTGAGTCAGGCTCGCCCTTGAGAATTTGCCATCGAACGACGGCCTCAGGATAAATCGCTGCGGCGCGATGCACCGGTCCCGATGCCGCGAACCTGTCGAACCAGAGCATCGGTACGGTTGCGGCGGTGGCGGCTCGGTCCGAGGCAGCAAGGGCGGCTTCAGCGATTGAGCGCGAGCCCCAGACGATGTGAATATCGGGCGGTTCGAGAAACAGGAAAATCGGCCGATTGCTGACGATGGCAAGTCCGCGGATGCGGTCATCGCCGCCCCTCGGAAGCATCCCGCCTGGCAGTTGTCCTTTAGGATCACCGCCGATGGTTCGGACAACGGGCACCAGGAGCTTTTCGACGACGATCTGAGTGGCCCGGACGTCGCGTGTGTGCAGTGTGGCAACCACCGTCGGCGGCAGTTGAGGCGCATCAGGCACGACGGCACCGATGGTAACACCGATCAGATTCGGGTAGAGATCGGTTTCGGGGCTGACGCGTGCCAGGAGCGAGGCGATGTTGATCCGGTCCCGGACGTTCGCCACTTTCTCATGCCCCGGGATCGCCCGTTCGACTTCGGTTGCGAGCCCGAAGACTTGATTCCAGAACGGCTTGCGAGGATCAAGCCCGATACTGGCCTGAGCCATGAGCAGACCGCCCAGCGGAACGTCCCAGCGTGCCAGCCAGCGCGACTGGACAGGGCTGACAGGCATCGCTCGGAACAGGTCGATCCATTCGGCCTGGACCGATTCCCCCCAGGGGAAAACTCGTATCTCCGCCGGTTTGCCCGCCGCGAATCGTCGAAGGGTCTCCAGCGTGACGAATTCCTGCATATTGCGGCCGATCGTCGAAGGCCATTGCCGGGGATCGACGCGGAGCCAAAGCCCCGATTCGATGGGCGGAGTCAAAGTCAGCAGCCGGGTATCGGAGCCTGACACCAGAGCAGGTTCGAGAGCGGCACGGTCGGTGCCGAACCAGGTCTGGCCCCGGCCACGGGCGACAAAAAGGCTTTCGCCAAGCGATTCGAGATCGAAGCCGGCAACCTGGCCAGCAGGCTGACTACGGTCAAGAGCGAGCGCCGTCACGAGTGCTTCAGCCGTACCGTCGTCGGGCGAGACACCCGCGCCCCAGTCGATGCGGCGCAGGGGCAGGTTGGGATCGAGGGCGAAGAGAGAGCGATCGAACAAATCCAGATCGGGCAGGATGGCTTTATTGAACAGGGAAACGGCGGCTTCGACAGTCTTGTTCCCCCCTGCTGGCTGAAGCCCGGCAAGTTTGGCCGCCGAGAGCGCGGCGGCCGGGGAATCGAAGGGCGTATCACGGCACAGATCGATAATCTGAGCCCAGACGGAATGGAGCTTGACGGGCCGGATCCAGAGCGAAGGTTCCTTAAGCGGAACCTGGCCCCCGCTCTGGGCACACGCGGACGGCAAGCCGACAATAGCCGATATTAGAAGGCAAGCGATTACGCCACAACGTTTTGAGAAGAGCCGAAATTGAGCCATTGCACATCCGTGATCGGCGTTCGCGAGAGGATCCGGTCAGGTCGAAATCCGGGCGACTATTGGTTCGGTTCATCATGGTCGAAGGAAGGTTCCGGTTGCAATGAGCGGCGGGCAGGAATTCCGCTCGAATGGGGCGGTCGAGGGTCTTGCATTCGGCGCCCGCTTTGTGACATCATGCACGAACTTGATTCCGGAGGGGTTCGTCGGCGGCTCACACAGTCGTTCGCCGTCGAATTTCCGTGCTGTTTCCGCATGCTCCAGTAGCGTGCTACGACCCGAAGACGTGGGGCGAAATTCGCCGATCTCCTATGGAACACTGGCAAGCCTGGCTTTACGTCGCCGCCGTCCTGATACCCCTGGGTGCGTTCACCATCCAGATTCTGGGCATGCGCTGGCTGGGCAACAAGAACGCGTATGTGGCCACTGCCGCAGTAGCGACCTGCTTCGCCCTGAGTGCATTCGGTCTTTTCAGCTATGTGACGACCGGGCCGGGAATCGGTACATTTCTGGCGCTTCACGCCCATCATGGCGACGAGCATGGCGAAGATGGCCACGAATCAGGCGAACATGCCGTTCAGCATGGCGACGAACACGGCAAAGCTGACGAGCACGGTAAAAAAGAAGATGCCCCTGCCGCCGAACACGGTGGTGAGGTGAAAGATGCGGGCGGTGAAGCCCACAAAAAAGAAGGGCACGGGGGCGATTCGGCTGGCGAAGGCGGCCACGGGGCAGGCTCGCATGGCCCGGTTGTCTGGAAGGGTCAGTTCACATGGACGGCGATGGGTGCCCTGATGGGCAAAAAGCCGCTGGTGCTGACTCTGGGTGTCTATATCGACCTGCTATCGGCCCTGATGTTCACGATGGTGAGCTTCATCGCCCTGATGGTGCATATCTACGCGATGGGATATATGCATGGTGACCCGCGATATCCGCGGTTCTTCGCATATCTCTCGCTTTTCTGCTTTTCCATGTTCGGCCTGATCGCCAGCCCGTCGATCTTCATGATCTTCGTTTTCTGGGAACTGGTCGGCGTCTGCTCCTATTTCCTGATCGGCTTCTGGTTCGAGGACCTCGCCAACGCGCGGGCTTCCTTCAAGGCTTTCGTGACGAACCGGGTGGGCGACGTGGGTATGCTCATCGGCCTGGGCATCATCTGGTCGTTCTTCGGTACTTTCGAGATCGCGGACATCAACGCCGCCCTTTCCTCCTCGAAGTTGCGTGATGACGATGGCCGGCTGACCAGGCAGATCGCCGGGGACGATGTCGTAGTGTCGATCCGATCGGCCCCGAACGAAGACGGTTCGCCCGGCGACATGGTGACGAAGTCGATCCCATACGTTTTGCTGACCGTCGCTGGGCTGGGAATCTTCGCGGGTTGTGCGGGCAAATCGGCCCAGGTGCCGCTGCATGTCTGGCTGCCCGACGCAATGGCGGGTCCCACACCGGTTTCGGCCCTGATCCACGCGGCGACGATGGTCGCGGCGGGCGTGTATCTGGTCGGCAGATTCTACGCCTTGTTCACGGCCGAGACACTGCTCTATATCGCTTACACAGGCGGCATCACGATGATCATCGCCGCTACGATCGCCCTGGTGCAGACCGACTACAAAAAGGTGCTGGCATATTCGACGATCAGTCAGCTGGGCATGATGATGCTGGGCCTGGGCTCGCTGGGCTGGGCCGCGGGTCTGTTCCACCTGATCACGCACGCTTTCTTCAAAGCGCTGCTGTTCCTTTCGGCCGGTAGCGTGTATCACTCGGTGCATACATACGAGATGCCGAAGCTGGGCGGTTTGCTCAAGAAGATGCCGATCACCGGGTTCTGCATGCTGATCGCGACGATGGCGATTTCCGGCGTTCCTCTTTTGAGCGGTTTCTACTCGAAGGACGCCATTCTGGCGGCGACCATGAAGTTCGCGAACGAGACAGGCCATGTGCCTCTCTTCGCATTCGCCGCTTTCGGTTCGGCTCTGACGGCTTTCTACATGTTCCGCATGTGGTTCCTGGTCTTCGACGGCACGTCCCGTTCGGCCCACCTGGAAACGGAATCGCACAAGACGGAACATCATGGGCATGACGACGACCATGGCCATGGTCACGGGCATCATCATGGCGACCCCGTGGCTCATGCCCACGAGAGCGCGCCTCTGATGGCCTGGCCCCTGATCGCCCTTGCGGTTCCCTCGGTCATCGTGGGTTATCCGATCACCATACTGCCCTTCGGCGAGCCCATCCTGGAGCAAATGATCGCCTACAACGCTCCGGTGGCGACACCAAGCCTGGCGGCCTATCACGTACCTGCGATGATGGTGAGCCTGGTCGTTGCCTCGCTGGGCATCGGTGGTGCCGCTCTGTTCTACTCGCGTTGGCGCATCTTCAGCGCAGAGCCTTTCGCCAAGCGGTTCTCGTTCCTGTATGACCTGTTCAGGAACAAATGGTATTTCGACGACCTCTACGGTGCGATTTTCGTGAAGCCGACGATGAGTCTGGCGAAAAACATCGCAGAATTCGACAAGAAGGTCGTAGACGGTATCGTGAACGGGTCCGGCAAAGTCACCCTGCTGGTCAGCCGTTTGAGCGGTCTGTTCGACAAGGTCGCTGTCGACGGCATCGTGAATTCGCTCGCCGACACGGTCCTCGCCATCGGCGAAAAAGGTCGCGGTCTGCAGACAGGCCGGTTGCGTCAGTATCTGGCGTTCCTGGCTGTCGGAGTCGTGGGTCTGTTCGGATTTCTGTACGTCTGGATTCAGGGGTAAGCCTCAGCGAGACGACGATCCGTACGAACGGATCGCCAGATCACGCCGGCCGGCATTCATCATTCCGCACGCGAACGAAAGCGTGCACAAGCCTCTAGCGAATGGTCCGCAACCATGTTGAGTGATACGATCCTTCTGACAGGCCTCTGGCTCTTGCCTTTCGTCGGTTCGCTGGCGGTGTTGGCCGTGCCGAAAAGTTCGGAACGGTTGATCAAATGGCTGGCCCTGGGGGTCTGCATCGGGACCTTTGCGCTGACGCTCGTGGCATTTCTGAGATACCTGACCCCGAACGAGTCGGGCCTCGTGCCTGCTTCGGCGACATTGGCCGACCGGGTGATGAACAACGTCATCACTCGTACTCCAGACGGTCAGGACTCGACGGGAGTCGAAGTCATCGGCAATGGCCGGGACGGTCGTAACGACCTTGTCGTCCGCCTGCCGTGGATTCCTTCCTTCAACATTCAATATTACCTGGGCCTGGACGGGATCAGCCTGAGCCTTGTCGTCCTCGCCGGATTCGTGGCCGTACTCTCGTGTCTTGCCTCGTTCCCCATCGAAAAGTCCGTGAAGGGGTACTACAGCCTCTTCCTGCTTCTGACGGCGAGCATGATCGGCGTGTTTCTCTCGCTGGACCTTTTCCTGTTCTACGTCTTCTTCGAAGTGATGCTGCTGCCGATGTACTTCCTCATCGGCATCTGGGGTGGCGAGAACCGGGAATACGCGGCGATCAAGTTCCTGCTGTACACACTGTTCGGCTCGGTCTTCATTCTGGTCGCGGTTCTGATTCTGTACTTCTGGCCGGGCAACACCCACGCGTTGATCACGGATATGAATCCTGCGACTTCGGCCATCGAGAAAGTCGAATTCACGGCTCACACTTTCGACATTCCGAAGCTGACCCAGGCCGCCACGAAGACCGAATATTACGGGCGCTCGATTCAGACGGTCATCTTCGCCCTGTTCCTGGTCGGTTTCGCCGTGAAGCTCCCGAGCTTCCCCTTCCACACATGGTTGCCTGACGCCCACGTGCAGGCACCGACACCGATCAGCATGATCCTTGCCGGCATTCTTCTGAAGATCGGCGGATACGGCATGGTGCGAATGGCATGGCCGCTCGCTCCGGGCGGGGCCCATGAGTTGTCCTATCTCGTCGCTCTCATCGCAGTGGTCAGCATTCTCTACGGTGCTCTTGCCGCGATGGCACAAACGGACTTCAAGAAACTGGTGGCCTACAGCTCCGTGAGCCACATGGGTTACGTGACGCTGGGCATGGCGGCGATGAGCCTCGCCAACGAGCCCCGGATCTATTCCTACGGCGTCAACGGGGCGATGTTCATGATGATCGCCCACGGGATCACTTCGACAGGAATGTTCTTCCTGGTCGGTGTCATTTACGAACGGGCCCACACCCGCGATCTGAACAAGTTCGGCGGCCTCTTCGCCACGATGCCCGTCTACGCTGGTATTTCGTTCCTGATCTTTTTCGGATCGATGGGCCTGCCGGGACTCTGCGGCTTCGTCGCGGAAGTGTTCGTCGTCCTCGCCGCCTTCAATTTCAATCGAATTCTGGGGATCCTGGCGGCTGCGGCCGTCATACTCACAGCGGCATACGTTCTCTGGACGTTGCAGCGTGTTTTCCTGGGCAAACCGGCAGGGGCTGCCGATCATGGACATGGTCACGGCCACGGGCATGACGATCACGGGCATGAAGGCGGCAGCTATCCGGATCTGAATACCCGAGAAACCATCATCGCGATTCCTCTCGTGTTCCTGACCGTCGCCCTGGGTGTTCTGCCGACGCCATTCCTGCTGGCCTGGATGAGTCCCTCGGTCGATGAAGTCGTTTATGCCGTAGTCTCTGCGAAAACGGTCGTGAACGCCCCAGCCCCACTTGCATCCGAGCGTACTCCGGTTCCTTTGGGCACAGTAACGATACTCGAAACGGCCGGCCGCTGATTGGACCGAACGACCAAAACGCCATGACCAAGCGGCGATCTGAAGAATCCGGACAGGCCCCGATTCGCGTCTGGGGCTTGTCCGATTTCCATTTGCACTTCGCGACCATGCCGGCGGAACTCTCGTTCCTGACGCCCGCGCATCAGCCTCCGTGGCTGACCAATGCCCGGAAGGTCGCACGAAACTGGGCTGAGAAAGTCGGCCCAGGTGACATCGTTCTTATCCCGGGAGATGCCTCATCGGCCCGCAATCACTCCGAAGTGCAGCGGGATCTTGCGTGGCTCTCCAAACGCCGCTGCGGCGCGATGGTCCTGAGCCCGGGCAATCACGACTTATGGTTCGGCAGGATGGCCGGAGTGAGTCGGATTCTCCGTCCCGGCCAGTTCGCGGTCGATGGAAACGCGGTCGATCTTGGCCCACTGATCGTCTGCGGCGCCCGGTCCGTACCAACACCGGACGACCCGATTCCGATCGATCCGAAGTCGGAACAGGTCGCCGAAACAGCCTATGCCAAGCTGAAACTGGCACTTGCGGAAGCGATCAGTTTGCGCGATGCCGCCGGCGAGCCCAAACAGATCGCCGTATTGTGGCACCATCCGCCTTTCGATCGCTGGGGGCGGCCCGACCCGGTCGTCGCGCTCATGAAAGATGCCGGTGTCACGCTGTGCGTTTTTGGACACGTGCATACCAAAGCCCAATGGCAGACGGTACCCCAGGGTGAGCTCGACGGCATCCGTTTCGCATGCGTGGCGGCGGATTCGCTCGGATTCCGCCCCAGGAAGTTGCTGGAACTCTCTCCAGCGGTCGAAGCCGATCCCGCCTGACGGCCCCCCCTTTTCGCGCTTCAGCCTATTGCATCGGCAAGCGTAGCGAACACGTTTCGAACGATCGTCTCGAATGAAGCTCCGGTGAACGGATCCGGGCACCGGATCGTTTCGACGATGACGGGAGTCCGCTCCGGACATCCTGCATTCCGCAATGCCGCAAGAATCCTGTTGACTGGCACCTGCCCGGTAAAACCCGGCAAGGCGCGATCGTGGTCGATAATCTCGCTCAGATTTCGGACCGGGCCTGGCAAATCGGCGACATGCACGCCCAATACGCGGCTCGCGAACGGTCCCAGGGCTTCTTCGACCGATTCACCAGCGGCATGCAGATGAAAGGCGTCCACAAGCAATCCCAGCTGCGGGCAATCCTCGAAACAAACGGCCAGCCTGTCTCGGACTTGAGCAAGAGATGCCATCAGAGCCGGCTGTCCGTTGCGGAAACTCTCGACGCCGACCGTCTCGAGCGCAAGGCCGATCCCGTATTCTTCAAGAGCATTCGCAATCGCGGTGATCTTGCGGCGATGATCCCGCACGATCGCATCGGCCGAGGCTCCCTCAGGCACCGATTCGCTCACTCGTGTGTAGAAATTCACGACACCGATCTCGGCAGCGAATTCGAGATACGGTGGAAGTGCCCGAATCAATTCGGCTTCATTTGCCGTTTCATGTCGCCAGTCGAGCGGGAACTGACACGTTCCTGGAACGAGCCCGACATCGTCGAGCCGGCGGCGGAGTTCCCGCGCCGGAGTTCGGGATTCGAAGAGATCACGAATTCGCAGATCGATAGCCCGAAAACCTGCCGCTGCAATCGCGGGAAGCCCAAAATCCGGCTCAGGCAGCTTGATACCGAGGCCTCCGGCGCTGAATCCAGGTATCATGAGTAACTTGTCCGGTTCACGACATTGATGATCGTGCGTCCTCTGGGACTGATCCCTTGGCGCGGAGTTCGCTTCCGGTGAACAATAAGTGCTCTCCGGTGAGGGTATCATACCCGCCAGGAAGTCAGGTCGTCATACGTTCGATCCGGAGTCAGGCGGATTTCCCTTCCGTTCGCATCCTGTAGGGACGCAGTGGCCATGCAATCGACATGGATCGAGTCTCCGGTGCAGGGTCGTCACGGCGGTCCTATTCGGGCTGGCCAGTGGGCTTTCGTTGTGATCGGGACGCATCCGGTCGAAGTCGGGCAGACTGTCGGGCTTGAGCTTGAAGTCAACGATCAGTCTTTGGGTTATTTGCCAGGCTACTGGCTGGAAAACAAGGCCGGCAACAGTTACTGGCACGTACCGATTCCGCCGCTGGGTATCCACACGAAGTTGCGTTATCAAGCCGTCGCCAGGCGTGAAGGAAACGACGAGGTCAGCCGCACGCACACGCTCAATGCGGTAGTCCGCCCCAATCCGCCGCGCTGGATCGACAATAGCCATGTGATCCAGGACGTTCCCGAGGGGCTCATCGGCAACCGTCGTACGACGTCCAGAATCGACTCTAAGGCATCGACTTACGACATCTACTTCCCATCCGTCGCCCTGCATTCGAACATTCGGCCGGCCGAGGGAGAAACGCCGCAAAGCCGCACGCACTTCCGGGGGATCGTGGCAGGCCTAGCGGAAGCCGGAGCGATCGACTGGTTCAGCGAAACGATCTGGCAGGGAACACAGTCATATGAGACCGGCACGAACGTTCTGAAGACGGTTCTGGGCCACCGGGACAACCATTTACGTGTCTTCGTCCATGATTTCGCCGTCGATTGCGAGTCCTGGCCGGAAGGGGCTTCCGGACCGATCGTACCTTGCACCTATTTGAAGAGGTACGAGATCCGCAACGACAGCGACGTGGAGCGGAACCTGATCTTCGCGATTTTCGTCCATTCGGAGGTGAATGGCGGGATCGGCGAACCAGTGCTGTCATGGAACGATGCCGAATCGGCCCTGATGGCCTCTAACGCGGGCCATGGCCATTCGAATCGAAAGCTCGCCAGGGACTCGACGGTGAGTTTCGTGATTTCGCTCGACGGGCGCGGGTCGACGACCTGCGAACCGGTGGCGCCATCGCAAGCTGTCCTGACACGTTCCCTGACACTGCCGCCACGAGGTTCCGAACGCGTGGATGTGCTGATCGCCGGTTCGTTCAGCATGAATCAGGGCGATCAGGCGCTTTTCGAACGGACCCTGCGACCCACGCTCGAATGGTTTCGGGTTGCGGATCTTCATGCTGTCGAAACTTCGACGATCCGGCGCTGGCAGGGACTGGCCACGGAACTGAACAAGGTATTCTCGCCCGAGCTGGAATGGGACGAATTGCTTCAGAGATCGGCGCTCTCGGCCATTCTTCATTGCGATTCAGGGTTCGGCTCGGTCGCCAGCGGGTTCGATCGTGGCCTGAACGCCTATTGCAGGCCTCGGGAAGCGATGTTCACGGCGGAAGTACTCGGCAAGCTCGGTCTGCATCAGGATTCCCGGCGTATTTTCGAATGGCTGGAATCCGTACGTGACCGAAACCCAGCACACCGGTTCTGGTTTCAGAAATATTCGATGGACGGAGTGCCGGAGTGGGAAACTCCATCCGTAGATCAGTCGGGCCTGTTTCCCTGGGCACTCATGCGGCATGTCCGCAGGTCAGGCGAGACCGAACTTTATGCCGCCCTTTGGCCAGCAGTTCGCCAGGCTGCGGAAGTGATGATGGGCGAAACGGGCCATCCGGGTCTCGCGTGGGTCGAAGATCTGAGCCTGATCCGGTCGGCCGGCATGTGGGATTTGCGCTTCGGGTGTCATATTTTCGGTAACTCCGTTTCGGTCGCAGGCTTGCGAGCCGCGGCCGAGATCGCGGAAATCCTTAACGAATCACCGCAACTGTCTCGAAAATGGCGGGATCGCTCGGACAGGATCCTTCATGAAGGCATCCTGGGCCGCTTCGCGCCTGACAAACCCGGCATGGTCGACGACCGCCGTGGTCACCTGAGACCGGTTCGGCGCATGAACCGTCGACTGGGCCACTGGGTCGTGAAAGACCCGTCGGAACTGGACGATCCGGATATCGCCGACCCAGGCACGCTCGGCCCATGTATTCCGCTCGGGCTGATTCCGGCCGAGAGCGAGATCATGGTTCAAAGCTACCTGATGCTCAATTCGGACATCCAGGACCGGAACAATTCGGCGAATTCGTATCGGACGCTGAGGCACGACATCCAGGTTCTGACACGCCTCTGGATGGCCCGATACCAGCTCGAACTGGCGAAACGGACGGGCGAGGAAGCGGCTCTGACCCGTGCCCAGGTGCATATGCAGAGCGTGCTCGAAGCGACGGGCCCGCTCGGGCTGTGCGTCGGCCCCCTCGGCAACGACCAGCACAAAGTCGGCCAGATGATGATGCCTGGCGTCTGGGGGCTCCAACTTCAGGTGTGCGAAATCCTGTTGGAATTCGGCGGGCTGTCGTACGACGCGCTCGACAAACGGATTTCGATGAGGCCGATCATGCCCAGGACGAGTCATAGCCAGGGGGCGCGTCTGAACCTGCCCGGCGGCTGGTTCCGCTATTCGATCCGCTACGAGACCACCGGCCGATACGTGCTGACGATGGAATGGGAAACCGGGAACCCGTTCGCGCTGGAAACTGGCATCGTGCTGCCCGTGCTTGCAGAGCCCAGGCACTGGCGGCGTTTCGACACACGCCAATCGGACATCCCCCTGCCCCGGATGACATGGAACGAGAAAAACCGAACGATGAGCTGGTCAGAGACGCTCCCCGCTGGGAATTGCCGGGTCGTCAGGGAATGGAGCGACCGCGGCGAGTGACGGCAGGAAGGCTCAATACGCGTAAGCGATACCCATTTTGTAAAGAAAGGGCGGCCCGGCTCCGGAATCCAGCCCGACGTTATAACTGCCCCAGACGGACCATCGCTTGCCGATGAAATAAGCCAGGCCTGCCCCAATGACCTCATCGCCGCCATAGTTGGGCAGTGCGGCACCGTTGAGATAACCGTGCACGTAGGCCGCCAGATTGTCCGTCAGTGCCTTTTGTACGGACCATTGAAAGTTGAACTGGGGGGTCACGGCGTCCGGCATTCGAGGGTCGTTGATATTGTCAGGTTGAATTCCGAGATTCCATTCGAGATTCCAGCCGTCGCCGAAGTTCAGGTCAAAAAGCAGATTGACCCCGTAGGAAACGCCCGTGCGGAATGCCTGAGAACCGGTCTCCGTCGACATGAACACTTCCATGCCCATCGCCGGCATGAGTGACCTAAGACGCTGCTCCCAGAAATTGATCTTGAAGTCGATGAAAAGCGGCGATGCGACCGTCACGGCCGGCGAAGGCCCGACGCCCGTATAGGCATTGCCCTTGTAAGCTGCTTCATAGGTCAACCCGTTGGAAAACAGGCGAAACTCGACCCTGTCCGTCAGACCGAAACGGATGAGATAGTCGAACATGTAGGTGTAGGCGTTCATGTTCGTCGGACCGACGATCTGAAGCGGTTCGGTCTCAATATACATATGCCCACGTTCGATCGTATAAGCCGAGTTCGGAAAATTGATCTGGTCGGGTGCCGGGTTGCGAATCGAGAACGGCAGCGTCGAATCCGAAATTAAGTGGTTGAAGAACAGACCGTTGAGCCTCGAAAGGAATGTGGATGGAAGGGACGTTTCTGCCTCTGCCGCAGTGCTATCCGGTTTTGCGAATCGCTCTCGCAGTGACCTCGAAGTCTCCGGGAACAGAACGTCTACGAAGCCCGGGCCTTCCAGCTCTGAGTCATAGGCCGTTTCACCGCCGAAGCCAAAGCGGCCCGAGCCAGTATAGAGCCGCCCCAACGTCGGCTGTTCCATCGAAATCGCCTGTCTCAAGCGGGCGAAAAGGGGCGTTTCCCGGCTCAGATATGTCGATTGCGGAGATCCGTCTGTCGCAGCCGCCGATTCGTCCAAATCCGGCACAAAGGACGCATCTGGTGCAGACTCGGCTTCGTAGTATCCCGCATCCGAAGGCGGAACGGCAGCCCCTTCGAGCAGCGGCGAATCCGTCGGATCGGGTAAAGGTGGCAGTTGTGCGAATGCGCCGTTCGAAGAGGCTAAGGAACACGTCAGAAACGAAGCGATCAAGACCTGGAGCCATTTTCTGGCCCAATCCGGTCGATCGTCTTTCTTCCTGAATCGAGTCAACATGACCTCACTGTTTTTCCGGTTCCAGCGAACCTCCAGTCGTCTCGCCCTTATTCGGCTCGACAGACACATTCGCACCGTCAATATCGTTATCGTCCGCAAAAACCTCCCAGATTAATAAACTCGATGCGGAACTGGCCCCTCAACTCCGATCCCGGCGCAGGTCGAACCTTCTTCGTCTCCAAGGCTCTTGACCTCGAGACGTGATCGTCGAACAGTTACGGTTGTTCGTGAATGTGTGCATGGATTTTGTCCGCTCTGGAGTGTGCGAATCGCACAAGGCAACTGGAATGGCCACACCCGGAAAGCGCAACCCGAAAAACGACGATCTGAAGCCCAAGCTGAAGCTGGAGACCGACGAACGGTTCCCCAGCGGCGAGTGGGAAGGCTTCTTCCTGATGGGCCACACGGGAATGAAGCGGCACCTGATGGAGCTGATGCTGACGTTTTCGGAAGGGAAAATCACTGGCGAGGGACGCGATTTCGTCGGCGAATTCCTGCTGAGCGGGCGCTATGAAGTCGAATCCGGGCGATGTATCTGGAACAAGAAGTATGTCCGCAAGCATGAAGTCAGCTACGACGGCTTCAATGAAGGCAAGGGCATCTTCGGGCGCTGGGAGATTCAGGACGTCATCACCTGGCACGGCGGCTTCCTGATCTGGCCCAAGGGCATGGGCGACCCGACGAAGCACCGCCGCAGGGCCGAAGCTGATGCACCAGTCGATGCCGAGTCGAGGGGCGTGTCCGAATCGGACTTCGCCACCGTGAGCGCCGCCAGCGGCGAATCGGTCATGGATTCGTCGCTGGACGACACTGACGTCCCCTTCTGACTCACGATCGCTGGGATAACTGAAGCAGTTCACGCCGGGCGATACGGTTCGTATTGCTCGGCGTTGCGTTTCGCCTGATCGATCAGGGCTTCCATCGAATCGACGGGGTCGTCGAGCCACAAGAGAGCCAGAACGGCGTCGCGGATTGGACTTCGGTCGGAAAACACGATCCGGATCGTTGGCGGATGACTGCGGGACGGCAAATAGCACGGAATCACCTGCTGAACTTGATCGAGCGGAATCTCGAAGCGGCGCCCCCGGTTCCGGATCACGAGGATGTTCCCGCGGACGAAGGCCGAGGAATAACTTCGCCCAAACGAAATCATCGACAAAAGCAATGCGACACCGCCGAAGGCTAAGAGGAAAGCCGTGAGCGAGCGATCCTGAACGGCCCTGTCCTCTCGGAAGTAAAACGACCCGCCCGCGAGCAGGAGCATCATCGAAACCAGAACGGGCGGCAAAACCGCCAACCAGATCGCGAACCGGCTGGAGATGACGATCGAGTCGTCTTTCATGGTGGTGCTCCGTTTTTGTTTCCATCTTTAGCGTATCGATGTCGATCGACGTCACGCACGGAAAACCGAGTTGTTTCGCGGGGCGTTCCGCCCGGATATAAAGGAACGGGATCGATCGCCGGACTTCTTCCGGCGTACGAAAACTTCGACGTGAGGAGCCTGTATCGTGTTCGCATCCGCTTCGAATCGCATGCCGGGGCTTGTCGGCCAATGTCTCGTAGCTTTCGTTTCGACGACCTGTTGCCTGTCGCTGAAGGCGGCAGAACCTGTGAAGGGCGAAGCGAAACGGCTTGACCTGGGTGGCGATGTCACGCTCGAAGTGCTCTACATTCCGCCCGGCGAGTTCCTCATGGGCAGCACGCAGGCCGAAAAGGACTGGGCCACGGGAATCGAAGGCGGCGCGACACCTGGCACGATCCGCGAAAAGTACGAAGGTGAAGCCCCCCGGCCGATGAAGGTGAAGGACGGCTTCTGGATGGGCCGGACCGAAGTGAGCGTGGGCCAGTTCAAGCGGTTCGTCGCCGAAACCGGATACGTAACCGATGCCGAAAAGCCGGGAGGCAAGACGCAGGTTTATGACCCGAACTGGAAGATCACGGCCAAAGCCCCGCCCCACCCGTGGATTCCGATGCCGGGCAAAAGCTGGCGCGACCCGAACTTCCCGCACCCGCTGAAGGACGAATTTCCTGTCGTCTGCGTGAGCTGGAATGACGGAAAAGCCTTCTGCGAATGGCTGACGAAGCGCGAACGACAAGCCGGCCGGCTGCCGGAAGGGCTCGAATACCGCCTGCCGACCGAGGCCGAATGGGAATACGCAGCGCGTGGCGGCAGCAAGGAGAGCTACGCCTTCTGGTGGGGCGACGACCTGGCCGATGGCGAGGGCCGGCTGAATATCTCGGCCATCGACTTCCTGCCGGGCCGGAACAAGACCTGGCCGCTGGCCAAGGCCCCCTGGAGCGACGGATACGCTTTCGTCTCGCCCGTGGATCATTACGGCGAAAAGGGCCGTAACGGCTTCGGCATCGCCGACATGTGCGGCGGCGTGTGGGAAGTGGTTCTCGATCACTTCGACCCGAAAGGCGGGCACGAGGAGCTTTACACGGTGAAAGAAAACCCGCAGCCGGTCTGCCGGGGCGGCAATTATTTCGACGTTCCGGGCAATGCCCGCATCGCCGTGCGTCTGGGGCTGCAGAGCGAAGTCTATTCGGACTCGCGCGACGGCTTCCGGATCTGCCTGGGTGTGCCGAAGCGGCATCCTTGACTGGTCAGAAGGATGCGTCCAGCGACTGTGCCGCTTCTGCGAGTGCTTTCGCTTCACGCTCGACATCCGGCTTCGAAAGATAGCCCTTCGCCTGCATCGCCCGGCTCCATTCCGCACGATCGACCGCTGCGCGGTATCGATCGGCTGCGGCACGGATACGGGCGATCCGGGCATTCCGTTCGAAAACCGCGAACACCAGGGCCAGAAACAGGACGACGAAAGCCGCCCCACGGAGGGAGATGCGTAATTTGCGGATGAACATCGCCGCCCTTTCGGTAAGTCGATTCGGCCGAACATGAAAAGTCTCGTCAAAGAGTATCAGCGACAAAAATTACGCAAACGGTTCGAATGCTGGCTGGGTCCTGGACTCTGGAACGCGGAAATCACCTTTCCGAATACGAAGAGTCTCGGGTTTCGTTCAATCCTTCCTGAATTCGTATCGCACGGGGAGTGCCGCGCATCCGGTCGACGTTTCTCACCTAGGGCATGCACAACGTCAGGCAGCGCTGGGCGAGGCTGATTTCGGCGACAGTGCCGCTGTTGAAGGCCAGGAAGTCGTTTTCGACTCCGTCCGAGAAAATCACGCCGGATTGCGGCATGCGCGACGTCAGCCGGAATGTCTCTCCGGGCTGGATCCGGCCGTGTACGATTCTGGCGAACGTCGTTCGGCTCCTGAACGGCTCCCTGACCGAAAAGACCAGATCTTTCGATTCCCAAGCGAGATTTTTGGTGGCATTATCGAGAAAAGGCTGTACCGCACCTCGATCCACATATGCGGACACGACTCCAAGCGTGCCCCTCAGGATCGAGGAGTACCAGCCTGTGGATCCGGCGCCGGTCGACACGATGATTCCGCTGGAGGATTGTTCTTCGCCGCGTTCCATGAACTCCAACCTGTATCGGGCGGACCCGTGCGACTTGTGCCCGATGAACAGGTCATTGACGGCAAAAAGCTCCTGACCGTCGTTGAGCGAGACCCGAGCCATGCTCACGCGACGTTCGGGCAACGTCCGTATCAGAGCATTTTCGATGGCCCACTCGGCTTGAATCAACGCGAAGGGCAAGAGAATCCCGTCGAATCGACTCGGGTCGGGATTGAAGGCCACGACGGGCTGATCCGCGAGATACTTGGCCGTGTTGACCACAAGACCGTCCTGACCCATGACAACGACCAGATCCTTCTGGCCGAACTGAAATCGGGGCAGGAACGTCCTGTCTATCCACTGGTTGCGAACCTTTTGCGGCAACGATTTTCGGAGCACTTCGATCGCGTCGCGATAAACTTCGTTCGCCTGCTCGTATTCGTCGAAATCGAGGCCCATTTTTTCGACATAGAACCGGGCCTGATCGCGCGTGCCGAACCTTTCGACGAGTTCGTCGAGATCGGTTTTGCGAGTGACGACGACGATCTTTTCGAGTTCGGGGCGATTCATTGGAGCACTTGACCAGATGAGATTTTCGAGGCCGCTCGCTGCTTTCAATCGCCCTTGCGGGCGGTTTCGTTCAGAATCGACGACAGCATTTCGGTCGTGATCGTCAGGTTGCCGACACGCTCGGCGTTGCGGCCGAGTTCTTCCATCGCCAGGGCCAGGACGGCCCGGGGCTCCATCGTCTTCAAGACCGCCAGTTCCATCTCGCGCGCTCTCGCTCGCTAGCCCGCTTCGATTTCGAGAGCCTGGCCGGCGTTTTCGGCCTGACTGCGGGCGTTTTCGCCTTCGAGTGCGATCAACTGCCGCCGCCGCTCTTCCAGGGCGATATCGGTGGCCAGTTCGTTTTCCTTGATCTTGCGTTCTTCCTCGACCGCGGCGGCGCGACGGGCGAAGATCGCTTCGTCGGCCTTGCGCAGGAGCGATTCCCGATATTGGGCTTCAAGCGCCTTGCCGACTTCGGGCGTGGGCTTGGCCGCCTGAAAGTAGACGCTCAACAACTCGACGCCCAGCGAGGCCAGCGGGCGGGTTTCGAGGATGCGCTTCTGCACGGCCTCGGCGATCGATTCGAACCGGGCGAGGACCTCTTCGAGCGTCATGGTGGCGAGGACGCTGCGGGTTTCCATCTGCACGATGTTCACGATCCGCTGCGCGAGCTTCTGCGGGTCGTCCGAAACGTAACGCTGCACAAACGGCGAAATGGTGAAATTGAGCAATTCCGCAGCTTTTTTCGGATCCTGGATGCGATACGTGAGCTGGCCCTGAATCGAGACGGACTGAAACGTGCTCGTCACTTCGTTGAAGATGAACGAAGAGTCCGTGGAAACGGTCGGAACGGCGACGATCTGGGTCGCATGCTTCCAATAGAAAAAAGCCAGCCCCTGCCCTTCCCTGCGCAGCCTGCCCGAAGAATATTTCATCACGAATTCGGTCGGCAAGCCCTTGTAATAGCCGATGTTCAGCATGGTCGTCGGTGCCTTGGGAAAAGGGGCGTCGTTTCGAGAATCGCCACCAACCGGAAAATCTGGGAAAGTCGTTCGAACTCACGCGTATCTTTGGAATCTATCCGACCTTCGCCACCGGCTCAAGTTGTCAGTCCGGCGGCGTCGACATGACGGAGCTTCGAAATACCGCTGTGGTCGAGACGACCTCCAACCTGTTCAGCCGAAATTCCTGGGAGATCGAACCTGCTCTCTCGTTACTATCGCCCGAAGCGAAACCGTGAACGCCGCCAATCCGAAAAAGAGGATCGATTCCGTTTCGCAATACGGTCGCATCTGACTGGATCAAACTGTGTTGCGCCGATTCTGGATTCGAAGTTTCTCACACGGGCGAACGCTCGTTCATTCCATCCGATTCCGTTCGGAAATCCGAACTTTAAGTTCGACAAATCCACGACTTACGTTCGAATTGCTTCACGCCGCCGCAATTTTCCGGGAGCGGATGAGAATGGCTGAATCAGGGCAAACCGGTTCGATAAGGCACGAACGGGCGAAAGGGCCACGAATTCCGTTCGGAAATCCGCACTTTACACAATACGTAACAGCATTTTACGACGCATCCACCGCTGCTTTGAAGAACTGTCCGGGCTGAACGAAAACCGGCAAAATACGCCTGATCATAAAATTTTACGCTGTCGGCTGAAACCCCCTGACTCACCTGGCCTAATACTACCGATTGCGACGATTATCCTGGATGACACAACAGAGCAGGATTCGACGAATGAATGAAAAAGCATGTCTGAAAAAAGAATGCGGCTATCCACCGCAAGTCGCTAATTAGGGGACGAATTCGTCCGAAATGCGTCGGCAGACGCATTGACGAATCCCGACAGGTATGTCGTAATTTAGAAAGTCGAAAGAGAAAGGCACTGACATGAATCAGGCAATCGTTCGATGGGTTCCGCGTGTGCTCGGTATCGCATTCGCCTCGTTTCTGGCGATGTTCGCGCTCGACGTTTTCGATGAGGGGCTTGGCGTCGGCGCGACGATTGTGGCGCTGGCGATTCACCTGATCCCGACCTGGCTGGTTCTTGCCGCAGTTGCGATCGCATGGAAACACCAGGTCGCAGGTGCGGCCCTGTTTTTCCTATTGGCTGCGGCTTATGTCGCCATGGCGGGCAGCCGGTTCCCGGCATCGACGATCCTCCTGATCGCCGGGCCGCCGGTGGTCATCGGCGTGCTGTTTCTGATTTCGAGCCGGTCGACCAGGGCCCACCAGGTCAGTGCCTGATAGCCGGACGGGACGGAATCGGGCGAAAACCCGCGAACCGGCGACGTCAACCGATCAGCCCATCCGGCACCTTACCCTTGCCTTCGACGCCGATCAGACGTTGCTCCAGGCCCTGATAGGGATAGATCAGTCGATACGGGTCCAGGCCCAGAAGCGTCAGGATCGTCGCCTGAACGTCGCGAACGTCGAGTGGACGTTCCACGGGATAGTACCCGATGTCGTCCGTTTTGCCGATCGTCTGCCCGCCCTTGATGCCGCCACCAGCCATCATCATGGTGAAAGCATAGGGGTGATGGTCGCGGCCGGGGGCGAACTGGTTCGGGCTGTTCTGGGCCATCGGCGTACGGCCGAATTCGCCGCCCCAGACGATCAGGGTTTCGTCGAGCAGGCCACGCTGGTCGAGATCGTTCACGAGGGCCGTGATGGCCTTGTCGATCTGGCCGACCTTGATCGGCAGGGTGTTCACGATATCCTCGCCAGGGCTGGCTCCGTGGTGATCCCAGCCCCAGTCGAAAAGCTGGACGAACCGCACGCCCGACTCAACCAGCCGCCGAGCCAGCAGGCAGTTATTGGCGAAGGTGGCGTCGGTGGCTTTGTAGGCTGTGCGAGGGTCGGCGGCTGCGTCGCTGTCGGGCACGAAGCCGGGAACGGCTCCGTACATCTCGAGGATTTCCTTCGGCTCTCGCGAAATATCCATCACCTCGGGGGCCGTCAGCTGCATGCGATAAGCCAGCTCATATTGAGCGATGCGGGTGACGGTTTCCGGGTCGCCAAGCTCGGTGGCCTGTCGATCGTTCAGGGCTTTGAGCGTGTCGAGCGTGCGACGTCGGCCAGCCTGATCCATGCCTTTGGGGTTGGCCAGGAAGAGGACGGGATCGCCCTCGGAGCGACACTGAACCCCCTGAAACACCGAAGGCAGAAAGCCGCTGCCCCAAACAGATTTACCGGCATCGGGCGTCTTGCCGCCTGAGGTCAGGACGATGAAGCCCGGCAGGTCGGTATTTTCGCTGCCGAGGCCATAAGTCGCCCAGGCCCCCATGGATGCGCCGCCGAAGAGGTTCGTGCCGGTGTGCAGGTAAAGCTGGGCCGGGGCGTGGTTGAACTGGTCCGTTTTGACCGTTTTGAGCACAGCGAACTTGTCGATGACGCCGGGCAGATACTTCCAGAGCTGCGAAAGCTCCGTGCCCGACTGCCCGTGCTTCTCGAATTTGTAGGGGCTGCCCAGCATTTTGGGCACGCCCTTGATGAAGGCGAACCGCTTGCCTTCCAGCAGTTCTTTCGGGCACTCCTTGCCGTCGAACTTGCGCAGCTCGGGCTTATCGTCGAACAGATCAAGCTGGCTGGGCGAGCCGGCCATGTGCAGATAGATGACGTGCTTCGCCTTCGCCGGGATCATCGGCGGCCGGGGAGCGAACGGATTGACCGGCTCAGCGGCGTTCAGCCTGCCGAGCCCGTCTCGGGCCAGCAAGTCGGCCAGGGCGATCGAGCCGAGCGAAACGCCGATCTGGCCGAAGAAGTGGCGGCGAGTCTTGTTCAGCACGGTTTCGGCGTGAAGTTCTTCGAACGGAGTCATGATCTTTCGAGTTCTCTTGCTGAGTCGGTCGCGGTTCGATCGTTCGTTACGATCCGGCGAATACGATTCAGGGCTTCGTAAGGAATTCGTCGAGGTTGAGGATCACGTTGGCCACGTTGGTCAGGGCCGCGAGTTCGGCCGTGTCGATCCCGGCGGGAACGGGCCCGAGAGGCTCGGTGGCCATGGCGTTCGCGGCGGTCGCATCGGATCGATAGGCCGCGAGCCGGTCAGCGTAAAGAGCCGCCAGGGCTTCGAGTTCATCGGGCTTCGGCTCACGCACGAGAGCCAGCTTCAAGCCCCGGGCGATGCGGGCCTTCACGTCGGTCGCATCGGTCTCGCGAATCATGCGGCGAGCCAGAGCCTGAGCGGCTTCGACATAGACGGTGTCGTTGAGCGTGACCAGAGCCTGCAGGGGCGTGTTGGTCGTGATGCGCCGGATCGTGCAGAATTCGCGGCTGGGGGCATCCAGCGTGATCATGGCCGGATAGGGGCTGGTGCGTTTGATGAACGTGTAAAGCCCGCGGCGGTGCTTGTCCTCGCCCGGGCTGGTGATCCATTTGTCGGTGTTATAGGTGCTGCGCCAGATGCCCTCGGGCTGATACGGCATGACCGATGGCCCGAACATCCTGGGCGAAAGCAGGCCGGCGACGCGAAGAGAAGCATCTCGGATCATTTCGGCTTCGAGCCGGGCCCGCGGGAACCGGCCGAGCAACCGGTTGGCCGGGTCTTTGGCCAGCAGGTCGGCGCTGGCTTTCGACGATTGCCGGTAAGTCGCGCTGGTGACGATCATGCGGCACAGAGCCTTGAGGCTGTAATTCGCCTCGCGGAAGGAGATCGCGAGATGATCGAGCAGTTCCGGGTGCGATGGCGGCTCGCCCTGGCTGCCGAAGTCTTCCTGCGTGGCCACCAGGCCTGTACCGAAAAACGCGGCCCAGTGACGATTCACGGCCACCCGCGACGTCAGCGGATTGGAGGGATCGAAGAGCCAGGCGGCCACAGCTCGGCGGTCGTCGGGCTGACCGGCGGCAAGCCCGGGGAAGCTCTCGGGCGTGCCTGCAGTGACGGTATCGCCGGGGTCGAGAAAGTTGCCCCGCTTGTGAATCTTCGTCATCCGGCGCTTATCGGCGGCCAGTTCCTTGAAAACCGGCGTTCGACAGGCGGCTTCGATAGCGTTGTAGCGATCCCGCAGCGTTTTGATTTTGTCGAACGTTTCACGCCTGGGCGGGCCAGAGGCCAGGCCTGATTCGACGCTTGCGATCTCGTCGTAAAGACGTTTCAGTTCTGCCGATTGTTCAGGAGTCGGAAAGGTTTCGGTCGGGAATTCGTCCCCCCGGTCGGCGTCGGCGGTCTGATTGAAATAGGCGTAAAAGCGATAGTAATCGGTGGTCGAGATCGGGTCGTATTTGTGGCTATGGCATTTGGCGCAGCCGAAGGTCAGGCCCATCCACACCTGAGCGGTCGTATCGACACGGTCCTTGACGGCGATCGAGCGGAATTCCTCGTCGTCGGTTCCACCCTCTTCGTTCGTAAGCGTATTACGGTGGAATGCCGTGGCCAGCCGCTGTTCGGGCGTGCTTTCCGGAAGCAGGTCTCCGGCGAGTTGCTCCAGAGTGAAACGGTCGTAAGTGAGGTCACGATTGAAGGCTGCGATGACCCAGTCGCGATAGCGCCACATTGGCCTGGAGCGGTCCTTTTCGTAGCCTTTCGTGTCGGCGAACCGGGCCAGGTCAAGCCACATCCGGGCCCAGCGTTCGCCATAGCCGGGGCTGGCGAGGAGGCGCTCGACGAGCCGTTCATAAGCGTCAGGCGCGGTATCGGACATGAATTCGGCCACCTGCTCCGGAGTCGGCGGCAAGCCAGTGAGATCAAGCGAAACGCGGCGGATGAGAGTCGCCTTGTCGGCCTCGGGATTGAGTGTAAGTCCGGCCGATTCGAGCCTGGCGAGAACGAACCTGTCGATAGGCGATTTCGCTTTTTCAGGCGATTTGACCGTCGGCAATGCGGCTTTCACCGGCGGTTCGAAGGCCCAGTGGTTTTTCCAGGGCGCGCCCTGGGCGATCCAGCGTTTGAGCGTGGCGACTTCTTCGGGCTTCAGACGTTTTTCCGGGCCGCCGGGGGGCATGACTTCGTCGGCATCTTCGGACACGATACGGGCGATGATCTCGCTGTCGTCCACTTTTCCGGCAACGACCGGGGCATATCCGCCGAGATCACCGAAGGCCCCCTCTTTCGTATCGAGCCGCAGTTCGGCCTTGCGCTGGGCCTGATCGGGGCCGTGGCAGGCGAAGCAGTGGCGGGCGAGGATCGGGCGAACTTCGCGGGCGAAGTCGACCGATTCCTCTGCAGAGGCCGAGACGCTCAGAGCGAGCGAGGCGGACAGCGTTGACGCGAATCGAAAAATCGTCGCGAAACCGGAATTTCGATCGTTGTGATTGAACGGAATCATTGTAGCGGCGGCCCGGTCGGACTTCGTTTCATCTCAGGCGGGAATCGACAGAACCATTATAACCCATCACGTTCAACGCCTCAAAACTCCTGCTCCTCCAAAGCTCTCAGGCCGATGCGGATCGGCACCGTCACGGCCGCGATACCGACTGCTACGGAAAGCCCCAGGCCGATCGCCAGGCGCGACCGGAATTGATCGGCGGTCCAGCTCGACGTCATGCGGCGGAAGCCTTCTGCCCGGGTATCCAGCCCAGCGAAGTAAAGATGACACGGCAAAGCCACGGCACCGATCGCCACAAGAAGGAACAGCAGGCTGACTACCAGGTTGAGCGTGCCCCCGAAGCCGGCCGCGATTTTCGATGGATCGCTTTCACGATAATTCGGCAGGCGTGCACCCAGGCCGACCGAAATCGCCGATAGACCCAGGCAAAGTACGGCCATAAGGGTGGCATGTACGGCGATGAGACCGACATCGAGCCCGAGCTGGATGTCAGAAATCAAAAGAAGCGATTCGCAGGCCACTAAGGCGAGCGAGGCCGAAAAGACGAACTTGCCCCAGAGAATCTGCGAGCGTTTCAGCGGCAGAAGATTGAGCATCCAGGCATTACGGCCTTCCAGCGACATCATTGGGAAAATGAAGCGACTGGTGAAAGTCGCCAGCAGAAGCGCGGTGACGGAAAGGTTGAGGAAGCTGACGAGATTGCGCCAGACCGGGCTTTCGAGATTCGTCGAAAATCGGCGGATATTCGCGAAATAGGCCGCCAGAAGCCCGAAGAAGACGAGAAACTGCGACCATTGGGCCGGATCACGCAGGAAGCAGCGGGCGTCCTTGGCGATGATGAGCCGAACCGATCGCGACATGAACGGCACTCCCATGTCGACGATACGCTCGATCCATTCGGACTGACGCCTTCTTCGGCCTGATCGCTCTCCCTGAGCCCGGCAAAAAGTGGCGCGAAGGATCTTCCTTGCCACCCACGTGGAAACGAGCCAGGCCATGGCCGCGTTGGCCGCGATCGTGCAGATGTAGGCCAGGCCCGTCGCCGTCTGGCCCTCAGCCATGCCGATGACGGCCCGGGCCATCCAGCGGCTGGGCAGTAGAGGATGCCGGCTGAAGGAGAGCCGGCCGAGCAGGTTGTCCATCCAGTCAGGCGTCAGAGCCGTCCCGGGCGTGCGGAACGCATCCCACACGAATCGACCGACGAAGTACAGCAGAAATACCGAAACGACGGCGAGAATCGTTTTCGGCCGCCGTGGCATGAGATAGCCAATGATCATTGCCCCGGTCGCTCCCAGGGCTCCGGGCAATCCTACGAATGCAGCAAGGAGCGGCACGATCGACAGAAAATACAGGCCGCCGGCTTTGACCACCAGACCATAGGCGACAAGTACGGGGCTCCCGAGCAGAAGCACGCCCCAGCCGGCGAAAACGACCGATTCAGCGAATTTGTGAGCGAACAGATGGTCTTCGCGAACGGGTTGAGTGAGCAGCCAGGCGGACTCGCGGCCGTAGAGCAAACCTGCATAGATGATGATTCCGGTCGAAACGCCGAGCATGACGAATAGCGTCAGAAAAAACAGGCTGAAGAGATATTCGTAGATCTCGGCCGTGAGCTTGAACTGCTCAACGAATGCGAATCCGCCCAGGAACAGCACGAACATTCCGGCCCAGAAAACGAAGCAGCAGAAAGCCGCGACCCCCAGCCGCAGCCGGCTGTTGTTCCAGAGGTCGTTCAAGGTGTTCTTCAGGAGCCGGCGCCGCAGATAGCGCAGTGCCATGCCGCCCGGTTCCGCGGAAACGATGGCAGGCGATGAATCGTCGGGCACGCTTCGATTCACGGCGGGCCCTGCTCTTCGAAAGTCTCAGGAGCCTTTTCTTCAGCATCCGCGGCCGGATCGCCGTCAGTGAGCTGAAGAAAAAGGTCTTCCAGAGATCCGGTATGCGAGAGCGTTTCGCGAAGTTGGGCAAGTTTGCCGTCCGCGATCAGCCGTCCTTTGTGGATGATGCCGATCCGGTCAGCCAGGTCTTCGGCGATCGAAAGCAGGTGAATGGACATCAGCACGGCCACGCCGGAGCGGGCCTGCTCGACGAACATGCGTTTCACGATTCGGGCCGAGCGCGGGTCCAGCCCGACGAAGGGTTCGTCCACGACGAGCACTTTCGGCTCATGCACCAGGGCCGAGGCGAACACGAGTCGCTGCTTCATCCCCTGGCTGTAGCCTTCGCAGAGTTCGTCGAGGAAGCTCTCGATTTCGAACATGCGGACAAGCTCTTTGGTCCGCTCCGCGGCACGGTTCGCGTCCATACCGTACATGCGCGTGACGAACGACAGGAATTCGCGTCCTGTAAGTTTATCGTAAAGAAAAGGCTGATCGGGCACATATGCGAGCATGGCCCGGGCTTCGGCCGAACCTGCAGCATAACCGCCGAGAGTGATCGTGCCCGACGTCGGCTTGAGCAGGCCGCAAAGCATCTTTATGGAAGTCGTCTTGCCAGCCCCGTTAGGTCCGAGAAAGGCGAAAAGCTCTCCGGCCCGTACGGTCAGATCGAGACCGTCCACGGCCGTTTTCGGACCGAAACGCCTGGTTACGCCATCGAAGCGAATCATTTCGGAACCGGAACCGGCCGAACTTGCGGCACTCGTCAAATTGGCGGTCATCGGACAGGTTCCTCCGGCTCACGCTCGAGGACCAGTTTCACCAGCGGCGTCGGCAGCTCCTGCCGAATGACGAGACCATCACGGCGGACCCACATCCGGGCCGAGAACGTCGACGCCTTGTGCATCACGACGAAGGTTTCCGTCGGATTGCCGTTCCAGAAAAGGCGTTCGATACCGGTGACTTCGGACCGGATCGTTTCAGGACGGGCCGTAAGTGGCTGAAGCACCTGAGTCGACCAGGTTTGACCGACACGAAGGCCGGGCAAACGGTCAAGCGGTTCCAGTCCTCCTCGGACCATCGCACGTGGATCCTGATCGACGGTTTGACGAAAATTCAAAAGAGGCGAAAGCCTGCTCGAGAAGCGGATGTCAAGTTTGCCGCCAGGTGCGGGAACCGCTTGAACGTTCAGCACCGGCTCTTCGCCAAGATCGCCGATGTGAACGTCCGCCCGGGCAAGATCGAGCAGCCCCTGGGGCGAAATTCTTGTGGAGCTTCGGAAAACGAATTCGGTCGCTTCGGCGACGGCCAGCGGCGTCCCCTTGAGCAGGCCCCGGCCATCGACTTTCACGCGGCTATCGAGCTCGGTCGATCCGTCTGGCTTGCGATGCGATTCGCTGAACGCCTGCCCGACGACACGCAGGCGATCCGGCGCGTCTTCGACCGAAATCAGCCAGCGGGACGGTGCCTCGACCGTCGCGGCGACGACCCGTTTCCAGTCAGGCGGCTGGCCGACCAGATATTCCGGCAACACATCCCGGCTGACGAGCCATGCGGTGGATAGGGCCCAGAACGCGATGATCAGGATTCGAGCAGGCCAGGCGGGCATCAGGTCGATCCTGGAGGGACAGGAATGGCCCCGGATGCCTTCGAAAGGCTTCCGGGGCCATCATTCTTGATTAGTGGAGATCAATAAGCGTCGGCACTGACGACTTCGCCACCGTTGATGGAATTGATCTGGATCCAGACCTGGGCGTTGACGGTGTCCTTGAAGAACCGGACGGAACCGTCCCCCAGAAGCGAATTCAGTCCGCCGGGGTGCCGGCTGCGGGCACCGGCATAGCTCGCACGGTCGCCACCGCCGCCCGTGCACGGCAAGTACGGGGGCTGGTTGACGCAAAAGATCACCTGATTGAGCCGGTCGCCGTAGACGCCCGTACCATAGGTGTCGATGGACTTGTTCGGGGCCACGCGGCTTTCGAAGTGGCTGCCACCGGGAACGCTTTGCCAGATGGCGCCGCGGATGTCGTATGTGGCACCCTGAATGATCTCGGCCATGACGACGGAGTTGGAAGTACCGTCGGTGAACCGGTTCAGGCCGATATTGCCGTTATGCCCGAAAGCGGACTGAAGATATTTGACGTTCAGACTGTTGGTGACGATGTCCGTCTGATCCCACTGGGTATTGCCCCAGGAGACGACGTAATTGCCCTTCGTCGAAATCGGCCCGGAAAGCGCGCCGCCGACGTATTGGGGCGTGATCTGGAACTTGTTGTCGATATCGCTGGGGCACTGGAAAAGTCCGATTTTCGTCGCCATCACGGTCGAATTCGCGAAGAAGCCGACCGGCAGACCGAGAAGCGGACCGCCCGACCCGGTGGTGTAGTTGAAGGCGTTGGCCAGAGTGCCCTGTTCGAACTGGGGCAGCATCAGGATGAACCAGTTGGTGTCCTGACACTGGAAGAAGTTGTATCCGCAACCGGCCGGGTTATTCGGGGCCCAGATTCGGCCAGGCGGAAGGACATTATGAATGTCATGATAATTATGGATGGCGAGGCCAAGTTGCTTCATGTTGTTGACGCACTGGGCTCGGCGGGCAGCCTCGCGAGCCGACTGAACGGCAGGCAGGAGCAGAGAGATGAGCACTGCGATGATGGCGATGACCACCAGCAGTTCGATCAGCGTGAAACCGTTTTTGCGACTCCGGATCAATGCGTTCCCCTTTCGGTTCGTCTGGTCATATTTTCGAATCGGGAAGATTTCGACTGACAGCCAGGGCGTTCGGTGTTCCGAAAAATCATACGAATGATTCGGAACGGGCAGGAGGCTCGGACCATGATGCCAGCATGATTGCATGACGCCGAAGTGTCTTATTCTACATATAGCCGAAAGTCGATCGTTTCGGGAAGATCTTCACGTGACTTTCGCGCTGCCGTAATCCGACAGCGACCGCTTTTCGGCAACTCCATAGGCCAGTGAAAACCATGTCCGAATCGACGCATCACGCACCGGGTATGGCTCTTCGTAATGCGTTGGGCTGGGTCCGCATCGGTTCGAAACAGACGCTCGCCGTGTTTCGGACTCTGGGCAAAGTTCTGCGCCAGCGCCGCGGCATCGTTTTGCGGCACTGGGAACACGCCGCATGGCTGGGCATGCCGATCGTCGCGGCCGCCGGGTTTTCCGTCGGCGTGGTCACCTGGTTTCAAATTCGCGAGATTCT
Source organism: bacterium (assembly GCA_016125085.1). GTDB lineage: Bacteria > Planctomycetota > Planctomycetia > Isosphaerales > Isosphaeraceae > QWQI01. The sequence goes on along the minus strand of WGMM01000009.1, from coordinate 150,894 downwards.
CAGGACTTATGGCGCTGAAGGGAACCTGCCGAGCCTGGTCGCCGCCGCGATCGTCATTCAGACCGGACCGATCCTGACCGGGCTCATCTGCGCAGCGCGCCTTGGGGCGAGCACGGCCGCCGAACTCAGCACCATGAGCCTGACCGAAGAAGTGGACGCCCTGTCAGCCATGGGCGTGAACGTGACGGAGACACTGCTGACTCCGAGGTTCGTCGCGATGGCCCTGGCATTGCCGGTACTGACGATCGTCATGGACATCTCATCGATCGCCGGCGCCATGACGGCTGAATACGCCTGGGGCGACATGGGTGTCGAAGCGTTCCTTGATCGTTCTCTCGACTTGCTGACACTTGGTCGCGTGCTTCCAGCTACGCTGAAAACCGCAGTTTTCGGAGGACTTATGGCCCTGATCGCAGGCTGCGCGGGCCTGAATTGCCCGCGCGAGGCAGAAGCCGTCGGACAGGCGGCTTTAAAAGGTGTTGTAGGCTCGATTTGCGCGGTTCTGGCTGCCGATATGGTCATGGTTCCCACAATTCAATGGGCAACGCGAACGCTTTTCACCATGTATTGAATCTACCTGCATAGGATGACTTTTGGTGGCCCGGTACAGCTTCCGTGAACATCGGTCATTTTTCGCTGGAGATTGGCCGTGCGGAGGGCGTAAGATTCCATGTGGTTCATTAATCGGGACCCGATCCGCTATTCGGGAATCGCCGGAAGTTCGAATACCGGCACAATCGGACGAGGCGTGTCGCACATGCACAGACCGATCTCCCGCCGCAGGGCGATGTTTCACATACTGGGCACGGTTCTGCTGGTCGTAGTGACGTTCGTCGCGGTGACGAAAATCGGCCTTCGATCCGGAGCGTTCGGCAGATCTGCCGAAATCACGGTGCGTTTCGGCCGTGTGGACGGACTCCGTGCCGGTGATCAGGTACGGCTGCAGGGGCTCAGGGTCGGCACCGTCGCAAAGATCGATCCGCCAGCGAAAGCGGGCGAAGAACTGGTCGTCACATTGAAGCTGGATCCGGCGATCGCCCGAATTTTACGGTCCGATTGCAGCGTCACGATCGCCCACCAGGGCATGATCGGCCAGCCCGTCGTCGAAATTACGCCAGGTACGGCAGAAGGGGGCGAACTCGACCCTGCGGAACCGATCGCCGGCCGCACCATCGACGGAATCGCTCAATTGACTCAACGTGCATCCGATTCGCTGGCGAAACTGGAAAAACTGACCGCCGAGGCGAGCACCGGTGTGCAGCAGTTGAACGCCATCACGGCCGTAATCGCCAGGGGCGAAGGCAGCATCGGTAAACTCGTGATGAACGACGATGCTTACCGCAAGCTCGTCGATGTAGGCGATCAGGGGCAAAGAACGCTGGAGGATCTTCAGGAAAATCTGGAATCGCTGAAACAGTCATGGTTCTTTTCCCGAATGTTCGAAGAGCGGGGGTTTTACGAAAGGGATACGACCCTGTTCGACCCCACAGCGGACCAGATCCGACAAAGCCTGGCCGCATCGGACCTGTTCGAATCGGGAACGGCGATTCTGACTCCCCTGGGCCGCCGCAGGATCGACAATGCCGTGGGATTGATCCGCGGTGCCTTGAAACCGGATTCGAACATCGTCGTCGCGGCGTTCTCAGTGCCGGGAACCGGCGGCGAACCGCTGAATCTGCACCTGACGCAAAAGCAGGCCGAATCGGTACGGGATTACCTCGAGAGGCAGCACAGTATATCCTACGTAAGTCTGTTCAAGTGGCGCAAGGTCACGGCCGTCGGCTTCGGCTCGCGTACGCCGTCCTTCTGGAATGCCGCGAATGCACCGCCTGAACGCGTGGATCTGGTCGTCTCGACACCTCGTGCCGATCGTTCCTGAACGAAGTCCGAACCTGTTCGACTTCCGCCAGCGGACGGATGTGCCCCGGAGAGTACGAGTTTCCGCCTCTCAGGTGATCGTCGTCGGCAATGTCGAGAAATCGAAACAAGGAATCGGGTCGTGGCTCAGCTTCTGGTCGTTCAGGGCGAACAAATCGGACAACGGTTCGAATTGAACGCCGAAACATCGGTCATCGGTCGTGAAGCGGGTTGCGAAATCCGGGTCAAGGACCCCGAGATCTCTCGCCGCCACGTGGCCGTGATCAAAGACGACCTGGGATTCCGCGTGAGGGATCTGGGCTCTTCGAACGGCACGACGCTCAACGGCGATACGATTCGAGAAACGCGCCTGAAGCGTGGCGACCGCATCCAGCTCGGTCAGACCGTTCTGCTGTTCCTGGACGACCTGGCGATCCGGGCCCAGGGGGCGACGCTCGAACAGGTACGCATCGTCCCCCCGGACACCGGAGAGGACAAATCGGCGATCGTTCAGGCCCTGCCGGTCATGTCGGACATGTCCCAGCTTTTCGCCGGCAACGCCCCGCCCTTCTGGCTGCAGGAACGGCTCTCGAGCCTGGACGTAATCTACAAGGCCAGCCGCGAAATCAATCTCATCACCGACCCGAACGAATTGCTGCCCCGAATTCTCGAACTGGTGTTCGACGCGATCGGGGCGGACCGTGGCGCGATCCTCTTGTCCGATGCCCGCGGCGTGATCGAGCCACGCGCCGTCCGCTGCCGCGGGAACGCCCAGAAAGGCGAAAGGCTGCACATTTCGCATTCGATCGTGGACCACGTCCTGCATCAGCGTCAGGGCGTCATCTGCACAGACACCCTTTCGGACAGCCGCTTCGCGACGGCGCCTTCCGTCATGCAACTTGGCATTCGTGAAGCCATCTGCGTGCCCCTCCAGGGCCGGCATTCGATTCTCGGCGTGATCTACGCCGATCACCGCAGCGTGCAGGAACTCGGCCCCGAAGCGGTTGCGACACCGCCCCGGCGATTCTCGCAGGATCACCTGGCACTGATGGTTTCGATCGGGCACCAGGCGGGACTCGCCGTCGAAAACAGTTCGCTGTATCAGGCGAAGCTGGACGCCGAACGCCTCGCGGCGATCGGCCAGACGATCGCCATTGTCTCGCACCATGTGAAAAACGTCCTGCAGGGCCTCAAAGGCGGGTCGGCCCTGATCCGCAGCGGGCTCGATACCGGTGACCTTTCGCTGGCCCGACGGGGCGACACCATCCTGGAACGCAACCTGGACAGGGTTTATGACCTCGTTCTGGATATGCTCTCGTACTCGAAGAGCCGCGAACCGGTGCGATCGCAAGTCGTAATCCGTGACCTGATCGAAGATCTCGTCGAACTGATGCGGCCCCGGGCCGATTCGCAGAAAATTCGCATCGAATCCTCCGAGATTCCGGAAAGCCTTGTCGCATCGCTCGATGAAGAAGGCATGCACAGGGCGATTCTCAACCTGATCACCAACGCGATGGATGCCCTGTCCGGCCGGGAAAACAGCGTCGTCCGGATCGATGCCGGTTACGACGAATCGAAAGACCTGCTGACGATCGAAGTTTCCGACAACGGAGCAGGAATCGCCCCGGAAGACATGACCCATCTGTTCGAGTTGTTCGAATCGACGAAAGGCTCGAAGGGCACAGGCCTGGGCCTGCCGGTCAGCGACAAGATCATCCGTGAACACGGCGGAAGAATTCGCGTCGAGAGCCAACCGGGCGAAGGAGCCCGGTTCGTGATCGAAATACCAGGAATGCGGATATCTGAGCCGGTGATCCCGATGCGGACGTCAACAGAGGCGACCATGACCGAATCGGAGATCCTGCGCGCTCGAGCCGCGATATCGACTGAGCCCGCCCCGCCCGAATGATCTCACCAAGCCCTCATGGTGAACTCGCGGTTCCAGGGCAATCAGCGGACACGTCGGATTCCTCCGGATTCTCGAATTTCCTTACCCAGACGCTCGACGTTCACTTCAGCTTGCGAACGCCCGTTCATGCGAATTTCGCCATCCAGCACCGTGATCCGCTGAAGCTCGACACTCCGTGACTGCAGCGTCGGCGTGATCTTGAGGCAAAGCGTCGGCAGATCGTCCTTGACCTCCCAGCGGGCATCGATGCCTGCGTTCTTAAGAGCATCGACAAGATCCTGCTGAAAGCGCTGGCCATAAAGCGGCAGCATGCCGACTCGCAGATTGTCCACTCCGATCCGAAGTTCATTCGGCTCCGCACATTCCGGCCTCAGGCTCATCGAAATGACCGCCGCGGCCGGAGGGCCGTCCCAGCGGAACGCCAGATTCAGCCGTTCGGCCGCGAACTGAATTCGGGGCTGCGACAGTTGGGCGGGAAAGTCCTCGATCAGCTCCGTCAGGGAATTTTCGGCCAGCCAGGCGTTTACGGCCTTGTCCGTCAGGCGGATCGTCCATTCGGGGTCGTTGGCGATGTCGTTGCGCATCTGGACGACGTCGCCGACCAGCTCTTTCGCCTGCTCATGCCGAAGTTCTTCGTCTGTTTCGGCTTCCGCAGCGATGATCTCGGAATAATAGTCGGGAGGCGACGAAGCCATGCGCAGAACGCCGAACGTGAGCGTCAGAAGCACACCGACGAGAACGAGCCCTGCGACGACGAATTTGCGTGCATTCCTTCGCATGACTTACCGAGCCTCCAGAGAACGATTCGAGAGAGCGTGCGAGCGATCGATGCGACCCCGAATCGATCCTGAACGAATCATAGCCCGAAGTCCGCGAGAACTTTCGGGGCATCCCCATCGTTCGTCGAACGGAACGTATGCCGCCGTATTACCTTGCCACCCTTCGCAGAAACGATCGTCACGTGATCGTCCCGCGTGAGGCCCCAATCCGGAGGCCCGAACGCGTTGCCCGGCCAGACGGCGTAAGTGGTCATCGAGAGTTTTATCGATTGCTGAACCCTCGGCAGATGTTCCTGCAACCCTTGTACGGGTTCGTCCGTGAGCCAGACCGCCACGATGCCTCCGTCAGTCAACTTGTCGCGGATCTGGAGATCCAGTTCACGCAGTAGTCGCGCTGTCGGCCTGTCCCAATGCTCTTTCTGGAGGAACATATAGACGGTCGGCTTCGTACCGCGAGTTTTGACCAGATCGACTTTCTGCCCGAGACCTTCACCGACGCATACGATGGCATCCAGGGCGGGAACGTCATCCGCGGCAAGAGCCGATCCGCTGGCGACTGTCATCAGCTTCGCACAGAGCATCAAAACCGCAATAAGGAAGGAACCTCGCCTGGACAGAAACACGATGTGACGGAATTTGCGGAGTCTCACGGCGAAATCCCCTTCTTGCATTCATGGATCCATGCATGTGCTTCAGCGGATGGGGAGCAGGCGTTCGGCGCGGGATCGCAGTAGCGACCAGGGCGGCGGAGCATCCAGACGATCGATCGCGACCGATTCGTCAAGCGGTCGAGGCCGACCCGATGCGTCGATCTGAACGAATTGCATGATTGCATCCATCCAGGAGTCTTTTCGGCCTTTGAGCGGAGCACCGTTGAGACCGACGATCACCTGGGCCGTACGTGTCCAGAGCACGGAACCTCGAATCTGGACCACTTCACCGATCGGCACAGGTTCGAGACACCGGAGATCGACGACCCGCTTGAGAACCAGGTTCGCCGAATCGCCGACCGCTCGATAGGCTGTGGCATAGGCCGCCTCGAGTGCCAGCGAAACCAGACTGCCCGCGTACAAGGTGCCGTGATGATTAGCATCCCTGGGCAAGATCAGACGATGCGTAAGAGTTTCCGGGTCAGGCGAGAGCAAGATCGGCGAACTCCCACGGTCATTCGTTTCGACAAAACCCGAACGGGCTCGATGAAACGGTCGCCGAAATTGACGGATTCGTCAATCGCAATCTTCAATTACGGCTGTGAGGAATTGCCTGGAGAAATTGAGCTCAGTGCATTTCTGAACTCACTTTCTCGCGAATCATCGAGTGACCGCCGAACCGTGGATTGATTACCCCAGTACTTTGCCGCCGATGAAGTGGGAATCACCGAGATAGGTGATCGATGCAGGCGCGTTCGACTGGCCGCGGAACCGGAAAATCGCCCGCCCATTGATCAGCTGAAGCACACGTGGGTAGGACCGGCTTGCCCGGCTCGAGATACGGATGAAGCCGGTCGGAGTCCCGGCCCCCGGGCTGACTGGCTGGACAGTGATGACCCAGTCCGTCATGCCACCCGCGGCGTTGGCGACAGTCCAGGTGATCGAGACATTCGCTCTGCCGACCTGAATGGTGGACGCCTCGGGTGTCGACAGTGCCGGATAGCTACCGATTGCGGAAACGGTAGCGGTAACCGACGCCGATCCCACTTGCGAAGCCGTGAACGGAAGGCTCGCCACGCCTGATGCGAATGCCGCCGACCCCAGCAAAGTGCCGTTCAGGAAAAACTTGACGGACACACCCTCGTAAGCGGCTGCATAAGCACTTCCGACCGAGGCGGCCAAAGTGACGGTCTGCCCGTAAACAGCGGTGGCCGGAACGTTCAATGCCAGTGTGGCAGCGGCTGCCGGAGTGATGATCAGCGGAGTCGCACTCGAGGTGACGGCCTCGAAATTCGTTTCGCCTTCGAAACTTGTTCTGATCTCATGAGCCCCTACCGCAAGGTTCGAAACCTGGAACTCATATGCCCCCCCGACAGCCGTTTGCGTGGTAGCGACTGCCGCTCCATCTACGATCAGTTTGACCGTTCGGCCCGAGGCGCTCGATCCGCCTGAGAATTCCAGGGAACCGCTGATCAAAACAGATTGACCGGCTGCCGCGGTCGTCAGGTCGGTCGAAACCGATAGAGTCGAGGATGCCTGCTGAATCGTCAGCTCCGTCGATCCGGCTGACGCATGATATTTCGAATCTCCGGAATACACGGCGGAAATCGAATAAAGCCCGGCGTCCCATGCAGCACCTGCGAAGCTCCACGTCGCCTGACCGAATTGGTCGACCGGAACCGTAGCCAGGATCGTAGTGCCTGATCGGAATTCGACCGAGCCCGTGGGTGCCACCGCCCCATCCGGGAAACTGAGAGCCGCGGTCACCGACCACGAATCCCCGAACCGGACGTCAGACGGCGAGAGGCTCAAACTCGTCGTCGGGCTGTATTTCGTGCTGCCGATGCCCGGCAAACCGGCTCCGGTCATCAGCGCTCCGCCAAGAACCGGCATCCCGGACAGGCTCAGCAACGCGCCAAGTTCATTGCCGAGTTCGTCGTCGATCGTCCCGCCGCGATCCGGATTCGAAAAATAGGAGACCGAAAGCTGAGCGCCATCCGGATTATGCGGATCGAATACGAACTGGCTGGTGACGTTCATCAGATTCATGCCGAAGATACCGTCGATGCCGGGCGCGACGTCGAGGACATAGACCGGCACCTGGGAATATCGGACGACGCCGCCGTCTTCACGGGTGAAGTCGAGAAAATCGAGCGTGTATCCAGGCACGGTCGAAGTGCCGGCGACACCCTGGACATCGATCGTGGTCTCCGGCTGATCGAGGTCCAGGCCAAGCTCTAGCGCCTTCTCCGTCGAAATGACGGAAAGCTGCGCCCCCGTGTCGAACAGGAAATTCATATCGCCCGTCGAAGCGGAATTATCGTAGGCGGAAACCTGGGGAATCATCCATAAATACGATTCCGTGATCAGATCGCCGGGATCGGCGGAGTTGTCGGCCCCGAATGGAATCAGAGGAAACGTCGCGGTGTCGAACACTTCACCATAGGTCGGATCCGGCTGAAGTATCATTCCAGGCTGCGAGTATTCCAGGTCCGGAAAAGGGATCACGAGCGAATCCATACCCGGCAGCAGCCCGGAGAAGTCCAGTTCCGCACCGAGCATCCTTACCCAGGCGGCAGCGCCGTCCTGATACTTGGGCGAAGGGTTCAGGGCCGGCGTTCCGGTGATCGTCGGCAATAACGGAGATTGCTCTGTCCCGACGAACGCCTGAATTCCCGGTGTTTCCAGCGCGCTCGGCCTCAGCGAGATGTCGAATACCGGGAAGCCGAAATCATCGAAGCTCAAATTGAACGACGCCATTCCATCGGAAACGATCAGACCGGGCTCGGAGACGTCGCCGATGATATCGCCGCCGATCCCTTCAGCCTGAGCGCCACCGGGAACCTTGATCGGAATCGTCCCGAAACCACTGAAATCGAAAAAAGCCTGATCCTGACCTGAGAATGTCACTGCCGAAGCGCCGGAATCGAAAATACCGAGTGCGCCTCGTTCCGGAATATCGAAACCCTGAACGACCAGAATCTGATCGCCGAACTGGTCGAGTTCCGGAATGAGAGGAATTTCGAGCACGGGCGGCAGAGTCATCAGCGCACGTGTTTCGCATGCTTCGAAAGTTGCTCGAAAGCTTCTGATACCGCGGTTCATCTCGTGCCGGCGTCTCCGGCTCAGATCACTTTTCACACGCAGGATGCGGCTATTTCCGGATTGACGTACGAGATTCATCGGCCGGTCTCCTATCATGATGAAGGACGACGTACCTTAGAAGAGCGCATAATGTCTGGCGATTGAATCAGGTACGAGTGTAACAGGAACCTGTGACATCAAAAGCTCAGGAATCCGAAAATATTTTTGGGGATGTCTTCAGAACTTACGCTCGAAGGCACGCAGCGACTCAAGGCAGATCGCCCGTCCGACCATGAAAAGAAAACTCTGATCGGCGGGCGCGAAAGACCACGCAGATCAGAGTTCCGAATTCACCTGTCGCTTCCAGCTCCGAGAGCTTTCTTCGATCGTCAGTCCTGGGCGGCGGAAGCCGTAAGTGAGCCGGAGACGACATCCGAGCCGGTCAGCGGATTCTCGTCGATGTACTCATAAAATACGTTACGCTGTCGGGGTACGTATCCAGCTTCCTGAATCGCCCTTTGGATTTGCTTGAGAGTCAGATGGTGCACCGTACCAGCCTGACTGACGACATTCTCCTCGATCATCAGCGATCCCATGTCGTTCGCGCCGAAGAACAGGGCGATCTGCCCGATCTCAGGCCCCTGGGTCACCCAGGAACTCTGAATATTCCTGACGTTGTCGATGAACAAGCGCGAAATCGCTTGAACCCGCAGGTATTCGAAAGCTCCAGCGGCCGGTACGTGGGCCATGTCGGTGTGTTCAGGCTGGCATGTCCATGAGATGAACGCCGTGAAGCCGCCGGTTTCGTCCTGAAGTTCGCGGATGCGGAGCATGTGCTCGACTCGCTCCTCGAGAGTCTCGACATGCCCGAACATCATGGTGGCCGTCGACTTGCCACCCATCTTGTGCCAGACACGGTTGACGTTCAGCCAATCTTCCGTGAGGGCCTTACCTTTGGTGATTTCCTTCCGCACGCGATCCACCAGGATCTCGCCGCCGCCACCAGGAATGCTGCCCAGGCCCGCTTCCTTCAGCTGACCCAGGACATCCTCAAGTGACATCCGGTAACGCTTGTGGAAGAAATGAATTTCAGGCGGGCTGAATGCATGGATATTCACTTGCGGGAAGCGATCTCGGATCGCCCGCAAGAGGTCGATGTACCACTGGAACGGCAAATCGGGGTGGAAACCGCCCTGCATGAGAATCTGGTCGCCGCCCAGGTCGACGGTTTCCTGGATTTTCTGGAGGATCACGTCGGTGTCGAGGACATACGCATCGGTGTCGCCGACCCGGCGGTAGAACGCGCAGAAATCGCACGTGGCCGCGCAAACGTTCGAATAGTTGATGTTCCTGTCGATGTTGTACGTGCGAAACGGCTCAGGATGCAGACGGCGACAGACGACATCGGCAGCCCGCCCCAGCTCGTGCAGGCCGCCGGAACGCATCAGCGTGACGCCTTCGTCGTAAGTCAAACGCCGGCCTTCAGTCGCGGCACGCAAGATCTCTCGAACGGTGGAGGACAACGTCGCACCTTTCAGGCACAAGGCCCAGAGCTTCGGCCTTCGCTGCGAACAGCTTCAGGCCGGCCAATTCCGGCTCGCCGAGGAAATAGTTCAGATTCTTGGTGAGATAGCTCAGACATTCATCGTACGTGAGGCCCAACCGTGACGCATGTTCCGCCGCGATTTCGCTTGCGTGCCGCAGGCCATCGTCGCGGCACTCGCAGAGGGCTTTGGCCAGGGCGTCCCAGTCGATTCCAGCACGGGGCCGAGCGGCCCACACTGCGAACACGAACGGCAGGCCCGTCCAGCGATTCCACGCCTCGCCCAGATCCACAACCTCATGATAACGCGATTCGTCGATACGCATCGCACGATCGCCGATCACCAGAACGGCATCCGCAGTCGATTCCTCAGGCGGAACGCCGATTGGAAGTTCCTCGAGCGACTCGGGACGCACCTTGTGAACACCATCGAGCCAGATCCGGCACAATGCCTGGCTTGTACGCGAGCCTTCGTCCAGAGCGAGTCGGCGGATGTCGCGTAACGGCACGTTCGAAAGCAACTTCACGCTCCGCACGGCAGAGCGGGTCGATATCGCGGCACCAGGCAGCGCGAAATAGCCATGTAAGCCGACGCCCCGAAGGAATTCGACCGAGGGGATCATGGCCAGATCGAGTTCGCCAGCGGCCATCCGAGAGGCCAGGCGGCTGGGCAGATCCGCCTCGAGCCGGGCCTCCGGAAAACGCTTATGAAGGCCGAAGTAGAGCGGCCTGGCGTTCAGGTAGCTGACCAGACCGATATTCAGGCGAGCACTCATGGCGAACATGCGATCCAGAGAGTCCTGAAGCCCGGGCTACGCAAGATGGCACGTCTCCCGGTTCGTTCCGTCCTTTCGGAACTTACTGAAAGTATATGCTTCACGAAGCGCTCAACAAGATCAGATGGGCGGATCGTTCGAAACGCGCGAACGACTCTACGTATTCAAACTTCACGTTGCGGCCGCGTCAGGGCCAGGATCGCCCCCAGAAGTGTGCCGGCCGTGAGCCAGAGAAGCCCGGAGCCGGAAACCCAGGCGAGCAGAATCAGCGTCGCGACAAGCGCCCCGCCCAGACGCCAGGGCTTCAGCCTCAAGCTCTGACGAATCATCATCTTGAGAATCCGAAGCCCGTCACGCACGGCATTCAGTTTGGATGCAGTTCCCGCGGCTCTGGGCAAATACGGAACGGGCTTTTCGAAGACACGAAAGCCACCGGCGAGCGATCGGCACGCCAGCTCGGTCTCGATTTCGAATCCGTTCGACTTCAGACGGACCGATCGAAGAAAGCGGGGCCCGAAAACGCGATAACCGGAAAGAAGATCACCGCCCGAAATTCCCATCAGCACGAAGAACGCAAGCCTGAGCAGAACATTGCCGAGACTTCGCACCGGGCTCATGGCGCCCAGGGAAGCGTCAGGCACTCGGGCTCCTACGGCCATATCCGCCTGACCGGCGAGGACCGGTTCGAGCAGCCCGGGAGCTTCAGCCGCAGGGTAGGTGCCGTCACCGTCAGCCATGACGACCGCGTCCCGGTCTCCTAGTTCGGCGAACATGGCGCGAACCACATACCCCTTGCCCTGGCGGCTGACAGGAACGACCCTCACGCCATGATCCCGGGCCACTTGCGCCGAACCGTCCGTCGAATTATTGTCGAACAGGATCAGGTCGGCCTCGGGCAAGGCTTTGCGCCAATCGGCGAAAACTTGCGGTAACGCGGGTGCTTCATTGAAGCAGGGAATGGCAACGGCGACTCGCCATCGCTTCTGGTGGTCCGACGAAGGTTCCATTGAGGGTGTCAGCCGTAATCCCGGTGGTTCGTTGCATGCACTGTCGCGGGAGCATCTGGTCTTCAAGCCACGCGCATCATGATAACAAAGCCACACGCCGGGCGTCGCACTTGTGATCAGCGATTCCAGCGTTTCGGCGGTGGGGCATCGAACCGCGCCGAAGTCGAGGGGAAACGAATGCCGATTTTCCAGATCAGGTCGGGCTGATGCTTCACCAGCAGATACTTCATGACGACTTCGTCGGAAGGCGGCATCCCGGGATCTTCGAAAACGACGCACAACCGGCATACCTGGTTGAGCGTTTTCGCGTTCCAGACTTCGATCAGCCCATGGCTTTTGCGTGGAACGCGATACAGATACTCGCCATGCGCGACCGTAAGACGGTCGTAAGTGCTGAACTCGTGAAACTCTTCCCTCGTGACGATGTCCTTGACAAGCTCGGCAGCGACCAGTTCAGGAATGCCCTCGGCCTGTACGGAGAGATCGATGCTCATCGGCTCGGTTTCGTCCGTGGGTGCCGGGGTGCTCCGCCCTTCGATCACGCGCATCGTCTCATGGGCGACCATGTGCGCGTAACCGGTTCTCAGGGCTGGCGTTCTGGCCACGAGAACCGAATGCCGGGCCCCTGCCCGCACGACCTCGTGAGAGAATGACTCGACTTCGCGCTGGAGCTTGTCCATCCAGAATCGGATCAAGCGAACACGGTCGGCTTCCGAATACCGGAACACGTGCGGGCCGACATCATCGATCGTGATCAGCGAATCGGGTGGCGGCTTCTGGGCAGCGACCAGTTCGTCCGCATCTTCACCTTCTTCGAGCGACTCGCGATATTCGGCATAGGAAATTTCGCCCTGGGCGAAGCGATCGGCCAGGTTGCCAGCGGTTTTGTGTTTGACGCGAATTCGCCGAAAAGTGGGGCGGGCGAGCAGACGCACTTCACGCGCGGCCGGATCCTGTGGGCAGCGGACATCCTGAGCGTCGATTTCCCAGCGAAGATAACCGGTGCGGATCATGGGCACGCAAGTCGATGGAGTTCCGGTGGGAGAGTCATCGGTTCCGATACGAGGAAACCATCAACCACCCTGAATCGCCGGTACGATCAGAATTTCCGGAGCCGTTTCGTCGAATGAACGAATCATGGTCGATCGGCCAGGTCCGTCAAGTCGAAACGCAAGACGCCCGCTGGTGAAATTTTCTTCGAAAATGGCTCGTGCGTTCGTGACGGAATTGCCGTCAACGAGTTCCCATTCGGCCAGGCACAAGTCACCATGGCCGGTTTTGAGAATTCTGAGCTTACGCTTTCCGGTCGTGTCCGTCATGGCAGCGTCTCGTCCGATTGCGGTATATCCGTAGCTTCTACGCAATCCGCCTGATTGTGCAGGAGCGAACTCCGATGGCGACAACTACATTATCGTCACCGCGGCAAGCTTCGAAAAGGGCGGATCTCAAACGGCCGCTTCATGCTGCCCGACATTCGCACCGTGGAGGTGCGGATCTGACAGCGAACCACCGTTCGGGCCTTTCGTCGTGGCGTAAGTGGTACCCCGCCAGGTAACCTGGCCAGTCAGGCACATCCGTATGACCTGCAGATAGATCCAGTCGGAAATCACCCCTGAGAGAGGATACCAGAGCGCATCCTGCCAACGGGCCTGGTTGAAGCGATACATGCGGGCGATCACTGTGAACATCAGCACGTTGTGCAGAAGCGATAGCCCAAGCAGTCGCAAGGCCAGTTGGCTTTGCGAACCGAATGCCATGAAGCCCAGCGCCACGAACGGCATGACGTACGCCGGTTGGGTAAAAATGAGCGGCTCGGCGATTTTCCAGAGAGCCGTGACCACGTTTCTCCGCCACGCGTCGTAATAAATCCGGGCCCAGCCCTGAATCTGGGAACGCAAGTCGTTGTACATCCGTGTGGAACAGATTTCTGGCGACACTGCCGTGAGAACGCGTCGTTTGAGACGAAGCTTCACCTCGCGGGCGAGATAAATGTCCTCGACGAACTTGTCGCGAACGGACGCATGCCCGCCTGTGGTCTCGTACACGGACCGATCGACAAGTATGTACTGACCATTGGCGAAGGCCATGCCCGACCAGTCGGCATTGACGAGTTCGGGCGGGAAGGATCGCATCAGCACAATGCCGCACAGCGGCTGATTGACCCGTTCCCAGAAAGATTCGCAGCGCATTTTCGGCAGAAGGCTGACCATGGCAGCCTGTCGCCGCTGAGCCCAGGCCATGCAGATGGAAAGGCAATCCGGATGGTGGCGTGTGTCCGCGTCCACGAAAAGTAGCCATTGGCCGGTCGCCAGTTCCATGCCCTTCGTCAAAGCGTAGGTTTTGCCCGTCCAGCCAGACGGGCGATCCGTCAGATGCAGGACCTTGACTCTTGAATCCGCATCCGCCACTTTTCGCGCGGCTTCGCCAGTACCGTCGGAACTGCGGTCGTCAATGATGATGACTTCGAAATCCGGATAATTCTGCGCGAGCAGGTCCGAGGCGCATGACGCTACGTTCTCCTGCTCATCCTTACACGGCAGAAGTATCGACACTTTGGCCGGGGCTTCCCCCTCGACCGGGAGAAATCGGGGCGAGCGCAAATCGAGCCAGGGCGTACGCCAGAAGACGACCGAAATGGCCAGATGGCGAAACGCCCAGACGAGTACCAGCCAGGTTTCGATGACGACGAGCCATCCGAGGAAGGTGTCGGGCATGGCGTCCAGGTCTATATTGCGGAGCGAATCCGATCGCGTCCGAGGCACGGATTCCGGACGATGACTTCAATCATGGGCCGTAAACCGGTTTCCTTCAAGCCCTGTTCTAGCGGAATCGATGCTAAGCCAAAAGCCACGCACGCAATCACGCAGGCATGATGGTCTGAAATCGATGACTCCGTTTCACTTGCACATGTAACGCTGCATCGGCAAGTGCTTCTCTCGCCGATGCATCGAAGTCACTGAATTCGTGGAGATTCCGTTCCCTGCAAGATCACTTCGCTGGGGACTTCTTGAAGCTGGGAATCGGCTTGCCTTCCAGAAGTGCCTCGATCGCCTTTTCGACCTGATCGTAGGTGAACTGGTCGTTCGGATCTTCGAGAGTGAACCGGTGCACTTCCTTGCCCTGGGCATCGAACAGGAACACCGAGGGGATGGCCGAGATCTCGAGTTTGTCGAAGGCGACATCCTGCGACTCGTTCATGATCAGGTTCGTGAAGGCGGCTTTCTTGGAAATCAGAAACTCGGTCGCTTCCCTCACGGCTTTTGCGTCCGTCAGATCGTCCATCGACAGGGAGATGACCTGCAGCCCCTTCGGGCCGTATTTTTCGTGCATTTCGACGACGTGGGGGAAGTTTTCCTTGCACGGGGCGCACCAGGTCGCCCAGGCGTCAACCAGCGTAAACTTCTTGCCGTCTTTCGGTTTTACGAATTCGAGGTATTCGTTCCATTTTGCGGGAACGAGCTTCACGCCGTCGACTGCCGCCGGCGCAGCGGATGGACTTGCTGCGGCAAGGGCTTTAGGTTCGACGGGTTTCGCATCGGTGACGACACTTTCAGGAGCCGGTGCCGGCTTCTCCTTTTCAGTGTCGGCCGTGGCGGATTCAGCCGCGACGGACTTCTCGATGTTGCTCTTGATTTCGGCTGGTGCGTTAGAGCTGGAGCTGGCTGTCGGTGAAGCGGCAGGCGAGATCTGATGAGTCGTTTCGACCCCGCAGCCGGACATCGCGAAGATCGCGGCCACAAGCGGCGGAGTCATCATGGTGCGGGTTCGGCGGAACATGGGGCTGATATCTCGAAAGGTTGCAGGCATTCCCATCGGCGAATCCGAGAGGCATTATCGAACGTCAGGAGAATCGAACAAGGCCGTTCCCTCTCAGAGAACGGCCTTGTCCTGATCTGCTATGATTGACTTAAACCGTCTGAGGCAATAATCTTGCGATTGACCTCAAAACCGGTTCACTCGCCCTTCTTGTAGGCGATGCCGCAGCCACGGGCGCGGGTCAGGGTCGTTTCGGGCGTGCCACCCTTCAGAGCGGCGTCGACGGCTTCCTGAACGTAGTTCTTGTTGGCCTTGGCTTCGTTATTGTCGTTGTCCAGCGCACCGGCATAGACCAGTTCGCGGTCCTTGTCGAGAACGAAGAAGTGAGGCGTGGCGACAGCGCCGAAGGCTTTGCCGCTGGCGCCTTCACCGTCAAAGCCGTAGGTGAAGTTGTAGCCCTTTTCCTTGATCTTGGCTTCGATCATCTTCAGGTCGTCCTGCTTGCCGTAGCTGGAGTCAGGATCGGTGCAGCAGATGGCGACGACTTCGACGGACTTGTCCTTGTTCTTGTTGACGAAGTCGATGATGCGGTCTTCGTAGGCGACGACGGCCGGGCAGTGGTTGGCCAGGAAGACGACGACGACGACGTCCTTCTTGAGGTCGCCAAGGTTCAGCGTGGTGGCCTTGCCTTCAGCGGAGACGGCCGGGATGCCCGAGAAAACGGGAGCCTTGTCGCCGACCTTGACTTTGGACTGAGCGAACGCGGGAGAGGCAAATGCCATCAGAGCCAGACCGAGGATCATCTTACGCATGGAGAAACTCCTACAGGTGGAATACTGCCGAACACGAACCCCGGGATTTCGGGACACAAGAGACGTGGGACCCGGGACGGATCAGGAATCGGAGATTCCGATGATTCCGCAAACGCCGAACGTGCCGTTCGACTGTATGGTCGGAATTTCGATGGTGGAACCGACACGAGAACGCCCGAAATGGCGATGGCGTCGATGTCCGCAATCCTGTCCGATACACACTCCTCTGAAGTTATAGGGCGTCGAATACGAAGTCAAGGGCCCAAACTTCCGTATTCGGCAAGGCGAAATCCGGATCTTTTCGTATTCGGAAACCGGGAAATCAGCTATCGCTCGGGCCACGTGTCCTCACCAGGCGAGTTTGTCGATCGTACTTATTTTTCGCCGATTCTTCGGAATTTCTCGAAACCTCCGATTGGATTCCCCGCCGAATCGGAGTTAGATTCGTAAAGAGAGGAAACGCCGGTAAGTTCGGGACGTTTGGACAGAAATCACCGCACATTCACCTACGGTATCGACCACCATGATTTCGCACCAGAAACTGACGGGCCTGATCGCTGCGCCGCATACACCGTTCACGGTGCATGGCGACCTGAACCTGGCCGCGATCGACAGGCAGGCCGAAATTCTTGACCAGGACGGTGTCAGCGGCGTTTTCATCGGCGGCACGACGGGTGAATGCCACAGTCTCTCGGTCGACGAACGGCTGCGGCTGGCTGAGCGATGGTCCGAAGCCCTCACTGGCTCTCGCCTGAAGCTGATCGTGCACGTGGGCAGCCAAAACCTCCCGGACAGTCGCGAACTCGCGAAACAGGCTGGCAATCTGGAAAACGTCGTCGCGATGGGTGCGATGGCCCCTTCCTTCTTCAAACCGCCCCGGCCTGCGGAAGTCGCCGCGTGGCTCCGCGATGTCGCGAGCTATGCACCCGAGCTGCCCACTTACTATTACGACATTCCTGCGATGACGGGAATCCGGCTGCCGATGGGCGAAATTCTCACCCTTTGCATGGATACGATCCCGAACTTCGCTGGCCTGAAGCTCTCGAACCCCGACATGACCGTTCTGGTGGAATGCATGACATTCTCCAGCAGCAGTCTCGATGTTCTCTTCGGATGCGACGAAGCCTTCCTGTTCGGTTATGCGGCCGGCGTCAAAGGCGCGGTCGGCTCGAGCTATAACATCGCTGCTCCATTGTATTTGCGGATCATGAGCGCATTCGACCGGGGCGACCATGTGCTGGCCCGGGCCGATCAGACGACGAGTGTCGCGATGGTCAACCTGCTGGCTTCGCACGGCTATCTCCCGGCTTCGAAATTTGTCATGTCGCTCAAGGGTGTGGATTGCGGGCCGGTCCGCCTGCCGCTGCGCAACCTGGACGACGACGCCCGGAATCGGATCGCCGAAGGCATGGAAAAACTCGGACTGATTCCGCAGACCACGCGAGCGGTCTGAATCTCTTTGCGGAAGTCGAACCCCGAGTGTCCAGGGGAAAGGAGCGAATCGAAATCATCCTGAATGCGTTCGTAAAGTCTGCTTGTGGCGAACGCTCGGGAAAATTGAAGAAACCTTCACTTGACTTGCGATGCTCCAGCGTATCAACTGAAGCTATGAGCGTGGGTCATTCGACGACGCCTCCTTGAAACGAACTGTGACACCCGATCTCCGAGAGACTGCCCGATCCTGGTCGGCAAGCGAACTTCGGAAATCAAACGGCCTCATTCTTTCGTCTCACTCATTCCGGAAAAGTCCGTATCGATTCCGATATGGGCCGATCCAATTCAAGGAGTTCGGATGTTCTCATCACCCCATTCTCATGACGCGATGCGTCGGTTGCTGAAAGCGGCCGTCGGCGTTTCGCCGAAGAGTCAGAACCCGGCGAATTTGCCGGATGGCTCGATCCGGCGAAGAGCCTCAGGCCCTCCCAGCGTTCCCAAGTCGGTCTCTCCGTCCGCCTCGGACAGTAAAGGTTCGATCCGAACCTGATCTGTTTCTTCCCGAACGACGCACAGCGTAAAACTCCGAATCGCGATCTCTGACCAGGATCGCGATTTTTTTTCGTTTTCGGCGCATGCACGGAATCCGGAAGCATAATTCACGATATGCGGCATTTTGACCGCAATTTCCCGGGCCGCTTCAGCACCTTCGAATCGACAACCTGACGGGAACATCGCATGAAACGTACCATCCGGTCCTTCGTGTACGGGCTTCTGTTCGGCGGAATCTCATTGCTGGCGACTCCTGCCGGCCCAGCCACTGCCCAGGAGACGATCGTCATCCGCAGTGCCGATGATCTCGCCCTTTGCACGCCCGAAACTTTGAACGCCGTCTTCGCGGCTGGCTACGTCACCGCGGTACCCGCCGGTCCGTTGAGGGGCCTCCCTCTGGTCAATCCAGGAAGTGCCAGCGCGAACGTCGCTTCCCGTGGAGGGCGAGTGGTGTGGTCAGGCAAACGGATCGACGCCGATTCGCTGGTCGCCGTGAACCGATTTTTCGGTCTGCCGATGATCAGGGCGAATGTGCGGATCGAACCGAGCTTGAGGGACGGAGCTCCTGCGATCGTGCTGGACTATTCGGGCAGTTCGTGGCTTTACCGCAACGTTCGCGACGAGATACGCGAAGTGCGGCCAGGGCTTTTCCTTGGCTATGTGGACGACACCCGGACGGCTGACCCGTCCGCCCGTCGATGGTTCGCTTTGGAACAGGTCGGACAATGACGGATGCATCGGTCCGAATTCCATGCAAGGGTGCTTTTGGCGGGTTGCTTTTCCGGTTCGGGAATCGTAGAAAGAGAGGGCGAATTCTTCGCCGGCAGGAATTGGGCTCAGTCATCAGGGTTGAGGGGCGATCGATGCCTCAAAACTCTTGTCTTCTGCGCCCAGCTTCGGAATTCAGCGGGTCCGATACCCGCTTTTCCGGGGACGTCGTGACCGAGTGCTTCGAATAAGTCGAACGTTCGATTCGACTTCCGCCCATCGGTCTTTTCCGTCAACCAAGGCAACGAACCGTTTCGAGCGAGGCTTCCCATGGAATTCGATCTGCACACCAGTCATGTGACCGTCGAAGGGGAATTTCACGATTACATCGCGAAGCACCTGGCCCTGGCGACCAAACACCATGAGGATCAGATCGCCCGGCTCACGGTACATCTCGTGGACACGAACAAGAACAAGGGCGGAGCTAACGATATTTCCTGCAAGATCGTGGCCCACATGCTGAACCCGAACGGGGAACTCGTCGCTGAAGGGCGAGACCACGATGCCCTTGCCGCATTCAACCAGGCGAATCACAAATACACGGCATTGCTCAAGAAACGTATCGAAAAGCGGCAGAACCACCATCCTGAGCACACCTATCACCATCACAACAATCCCGAGATGTGATTTCTGAAGGTCCTCAAGATCACGAAAGTCTTAAAGCGGCCGTATCCCGGAAATTCCTTCCGGGATACGGTCAATACTCGCCAGGAGCTGATAAGGTCGATCGTATTTCCGCAAGAGTCCGAGCCAACCCGCTCCCTGCTCGGTTTTAAGATTCTTTTGGCGGTTGAATCTTCGGGAAAAGAGGGAATGGCTTGCCATCGGCGAGCGGAGCCGTGACCGTCCAGTCGGGACGATTCATCGGCGGGCGGGCGATCGACGGATAGCGGACCGTGCTCCAGGGTTCAGCGTCTTCGAAATTGAACGCCCGGTAGAAAATTTCGGCGGTCGCCGGCAGGAACGGTTTGATCAGAATGGCGACGACCCTGAGAGCGTCTGCCATGTTGGCAAGCACGACTTTCGTCGCGTCGGGATCGGTTTTGATGAGCTTGAAGGGCTCGGTGTTCTGGACGTAACGGTTGGCTGTGTCGAGGACTCTCGACCAGATCGTCACGAGTGCCTGGGAGAACTCGAACGTTCCTACGAGCCCTTCCAGTTCCGCTGCAAGTGCGTCAAGGTCCAGTCCCTCTCGCCAATCGACCGGATCGATCGCGGCCGAGCCTTCGAGATTTCCGCCGAAATATCGGACACACATCGAAAGCGTTCGGCTGTAGAGATTACCGAGATTATTGGCCAGGTCCGAGTTATAAAGCTCCACGAACCGTTCTTCACTGAAATTCCCGTCGCCGCCGAAAACGCATTCCTTGAGGAAGTAGTAGCGGAACGGGTCTGCGCCATAGGTCCGGTAGACGGTCATCGGATCGATGGCCGTACCGGCCGATTTCGACATCTTCTGGCCTTTGTTGTACACGAAACCATGCGCGTACACGGACTTCGGCAATGGCAGCCCCGCGGCCATCAACATGGCCGGCCAAAGTGCGCAGTGGAACCGGGTGATATCCTTACCGATGACGTGGACATCGGCCGGCCAGTACTTCTCGAAGCGGGTCTCGTCGTCCGAACCGTACCCCAGAGCCGTGATGTAGTTGAGAAGTGCATCGAACCATACATAGATCGTCTGCTCCGGATCGAATGGGACCGGAATGCCCCAGGAAAACCCTTTTCGCGTGATGGAGACATCCTGAAGGCCGGATTCGACCAGGTTGTAAACCTCGTTCCGGCGGCTTTCCGGCTGGATGAAGTCGGGATTGTCGCGATAATGGGCCAGCAATCGGTCGCCGAACGCGGAAAGACGGAAAAAGTAGTTTTCTTCTTCGATTCGCTTGAGTTCCTGCCCCTGATGGTTCGGGCATCGGCCGTTTTCAAGCTCTTTTTCCGTTTTGAAAGCTTCGCAACCGTTGCAGTACAAGCCCGTGTAAGCCTTTTTGAAGATATAGCCGGCGTCGTATACGGCCTGGATGAATTTACGGCAACCGTCGTGATGCCGTGGTTCGCTGGTCTGAATAAAGTCGTCGTTCGAGACGTTCAGATCCGACCACACCTGACGGAACTGAAGGGCCATATCGTCGACGTAAGCCTTCGGTCCGAGGCCGAGTTCGGTGGCGCGCTGGTCGACCTTGATCGTGTTCTCGTCGTTGCCCATCAGAAAATGGACATCGTAGCCATGCATGCGCCGGAATCGCGCCTGGGCGTCGGCCCCGATCTTCTCGAAAGCCGTACCGATGTGCGGGCGGGAATTGGGATAATCGATGGCCGTGGTGATGTAGAACTTCGGTCGATCGGAAGACATGCCCGAGGAATCCCCAGTATATGTGCAGCCCCTGAAATCCAGTCTCGCGTAGTTTTGTGCCTCGTGGCCACTCGCTAGCGTCGAGCCGCATCCAGACAAAACGGTCATGCCGTCGATTCGATCGACGGCACTTCATCAGGGACGATTTAGGTAGCGCACGTATTCTAGCGTTTCCGTGCGATTCGGGAAATCACGCGTCAGCACTAACTCACCGAGCGTCGAGAGTCGAACATCTTTTTCTCGATGCAAGTCCACGAATGCGACACGAAGGTGAGTATGAACCTCAATCAGCAGGAATTTTTCCCGCATCGCCGGTTCCATGCGACGAATCCGACTAGCCCGACAGCGATCAGAATGCTGGACGGTTCAGGAATGACGACCTGAGGATTCGTATTCGAAGGCGTGCCAGCGGGATTCAAGCCTGAAGGATTACCGCTGTTGCGGATCGTCGTATCATAATCCAGAAGTTGCGAAATCTGCGGATGATAGGTATCGAACCTCGCCTGATTGATGGCGCGTCGCTGGTAAAGATCAGCTACGAAGACTGTGTCAGGCAAAAGCCCCGTATTCGGGTCAGGTTCGAGCTGGCTCGCATAACGCATGGTCGGCGCCAGTGATTCCCATACCTGATGCAGTGTCGGAGTCGCGGAAGCCGTCACCGTCGATGCCGCAGTCGGGGATGAGTCGAGAGTGATCGCCGCCGCCGAAAGGAGCGAAGCCCCTTTCATGCCCTGAAGGGGGTTGGGCATGTTCATCGAGCCGGTGTTCATGGCGAGACGGAGTGCCCGATTCGCCTGGATTCTTGTCATGGCCCTCTGTCGAGGCGTCGTATTCCGATTTCGAAAGGCACCGGCCCGGATCGAGGCTGCGGAAGATTCCGGGACAAAGCTGGACGCTGCGATCACTAACCCGACGAAGATCAAACGCTTCTTCGACATGCGCGTCATAGCCAGGCCTTTCGAAATCATCGAATTCGCCGAATCCGCCGGGAAGTCCAGCCCGTCCCTGGGCCAGTGTCGAAATCCGTTCGAAGGACTCTCCCTGCGGACATCCTTATTTATCGAACATAACGACTTCGAAACTTGAAGCGATTCTGCGAAGATCGCCGATCGTTGGGGTCGTGACTGTCGCAGGAATTCGTCAGCAACGGGCCCGGCGACTTTCTCGTCCGTCTGAAAGCCAATCAAGAAAAGACGTTGCGATGCGCACCGAGCAGATCGCCGACATTCTGGACGACATGGGCAGCCTGCTCGAAATCAAGGGTGAAAACCCTTTCAAATGCAGGGCTTACCACAACGCCGCAGATTCGCTCAGAGGAGTCGTCGGCGATATCTCGGCGCTCGTCGCTGATGGCAGTCTGACGGAACTGCCGGGTATCGGCGCGTCCACGTTCGCAAAAATCGCCCAGCTTGCCACAAGTGGCCATTGCACTGAGTTCGAAGCGCTTCGGCGCGAAGTTCCGCCGGGACTTCTCGATCTTTTGCGGATACCTGGAATGGGTGCCAAAAGGATCAAATTGCTTCGCGAATCGCTCGGTATCAGCGGAGTCGCGGACCTGAAAAAAGCGGCAGAGAAAGGTGCGATCGCCGGTATCAAAGGCTTCGGGGCGAAAACCCAGGCAAAGATTCTCGAAGGTCTTGAATTTCTCGACAAAGCCGGAACCCGGATGCTGCAGAGCACTGCCTTGCGGCTTGCGGAACCGATTCTGGCCGCCGCGAGCGAGCATCCGGACGTCCTCAGGGCCAGCATTTGCGGCAGCCTGAGACGTCGCGCCGAGACGATCGGCGATCTGGATATCCTCGTTTCGACCGACCACCCGCGGCGTGTCCTCGACGATCTGGCGGATCGCTCGGAAGTCGTGTCCATTCTTGCGCATGGCGACACGAAATTGAGCGTGCGGTTATCCGAAGGCGCCCAATGCGATATTCGGGCCGTTACCGACGAACAGTTCCCTTTCGCGCTGAGCTACTTCACCGGTTCGAAAGCCCATAACATCGCCATGCGCAAGCGGGCGATCGCACTGGGACTGAAGCTGAGCGAATATGGCCTCGTGGCAGACGACGGCACGCCGACGCCATGCCGTGACGAGGCGGAAATCTACAAAGCCCTGGGGTTGGAATTCGTACCGCCCGAAATGCGCGAAGACTCCGGCGAGTTCGCGCTGGCGGAAGCCGGCAAGATGCCTGAACTGATTGAACTGAAAGACCTGCGTGGAACGTTCCACTGCCATACGGATTATAGCGACGGGGCGAATACGCTGGAGCAAATGGCTCAGGCCGCGATGGACCGTGGCTGGGAGTACCTCGGTATTGCGGATCACAGCCGCTCGGCGGCTTATGCGGGTGGATTGAGCGTCGAAAAACTGCACAAGCAATGGGACGAGATCGACAAACTCAACGCGTCCTTCGGATCGAAGTTCCGTTTGTTCAAGGGTATCGAGTGCGACATCCTGGCGGACGGGTCGATGGATTATCCGGACGAAATCCTCAGACGGTTCGATTATGTCGTCGCGAGCATCCATTCGAGTTTTGGGCAGGACCGCGCGGCACAGACCGCACGATTGATCCGCGCGGCAGAAAACCCGTATGTCACGATGCTTGGCCACCCGACCGGCCGGCTTCTGCTCGCGAGGCCCGGGTATGACGTCGATCTGGAAGCGGTCATCCATGCCTGTGCTCGCACAGGAACGATGATCGAGATCAATGCGAGCCCGTATCGACTGGACCTTGACACGGACGGCACAAGATTCGCAAGGCATTGCGACGTCATGATTTCGATCAACCCTGACGCCCACTCGATCGCAGGACTCGACGACGTCTATTACGGTGTCGGAGTGGCGAGACGCGCAGGGCTCGAACCCAAGGACGTGTTGAACGTTTCAGGTTCGAAGGATATATTGAATCTTATCAAGCGAAAGCCCCCTACCCTCTAGCCGACCATTCCGGTCAATTCGTCACCTGTGTCTGCACGACTTGTCGTGATACGACGCAGGGCCCTAGAATTCTTTACAGGCTGATACTCGGGAAACTCGAATCGCGTCGATTTTCGACCGCGAGATCCCCTGATCGCCTTGAGGAGGCTCACGAATCATGAACTCCCCAGCCCGCAATTCAGGCGTGCCCGAGCGGTTCACCGTGGATCAGGCCAATCGGATGTTGCCTCTGGTCCGGGCCATCGCGAAGGATCTGGTCGCCCAGCACGAACTGGTCGAACAATTAACCCATCGCCTTGAACGGCTGGGACGGTCGAAGAGCAAGAAAAACGCATCTTCGGACAGCGAGTTCTCAGACGAAATCGAAGGTTTTCGCCGCGAACTCGTGGCAGAACAAGAGAAGCTGGAAGCCTTTCGCCATGAACTGAACCGGCTTGGCGTGCACTCTCGCGGCCCCATCGGCCATTGCGACTTTCCGGGATCGATCGACGGTCAGGAGATCGACCTGTGCTGGATGCCCGATGAGCCGGAAATCCTCTTCTGGCATCGTTCGGGTGCTGAATTTGACGAGCGGCGCCCCCTGGTGGCTGGTGCCGGAGCAGGGTTCGAAGATCATTCCGGAGACCGTTCCTGGTCCGATTCGCATGAGTGAACTCGAACGTGCTCTGCCATTTACGGCATGGACGGGATCGCCGGGATGGACACAGCGATGACGCAGCGAAAAGTCGTGACGATCGACGGCCCGGCCGGTGCCGGGAAATCGACAGTTGCCCGCCAGCTCGCACATCGGCTCGGATGGTCGTTTCTCGACACCGGGGCGATGTACCGTGTCGTCACTCTCGTCGCGCTGGAAGCCGAAGCCGATCTTGAAAATGACCATGTGCTTGTCGAAATCACGGACACAATCCAACCCCGATTCGTCGACGGCCATGTTTTCGTCGGCGACCGGGATGTGAGCGCCGAGATTCGCGAGCCTCGCGTGACTCGTGCGGCTCGTTACGCTGCAGGTAACCCGGGAGTTCGGGAAAGGCTCGTACACTGGCAGCGAGCGGCCGCCGAATTCCACGATCTGGTGACGGAAGGACGGGACCAGGGCACGATCGTTTTCCCCGACGCTCTCGTCAAATTCTTCCTGGAAGCGTCGGACGAAGAACGAGCCATGCGGCGATTTCGCGAATTGATCGCTAAAGGTCATGACATCGAATACGAGGAAATTCTTGCCGACCAGAGACGTCGCGACCAGGAAGACCGGACGAGGGCGATCGCACCGATGCTTCCGGCCGAAGATGCGAGGTTCATCGATTCGACTGGGAAATCGCTCGAAGAGGTTCTGGACGAAATGACTCGGGTCATTCACCCGCTCCTCACTTCGATCACTGGAGAGTGAGCGACGCAACCATGCCCGAAACAAGCATTTTCGATACACCGTTCGATCAAAGACCCTGGTATTCGAAGTGGCTTTACTGGGCTTTCCGGTCCATGCTGCTGACCACGATGGTGGTCGTCTGCGGTGTCCGGGCACGGGGCCGCAACCGTATCCCCATGCAGGGCAGAGCCTTGCTGATGGCTAACCATGCCAGTTATTACGACGTGATCGTTCTCGGTATTTCCCAGCCACGCAATATCGACTTCATGGCTCGATCCGGCTTGTTCATTCCTGGCCTTGGCTGGTTGATTCGCAATCTCGGCGGATTTGCGATCCAGAGAGGCGGTGGCGCAGCGAGCGGAATCAAGGAAACTCTCCGCCGGTTACGCTATGAATCGATGGTCGGTATGTTTCCTGAGGGAACGAGGACCTCGGACGGCAATCTTCTGCCGATCAAGTCCGGCGTCGCGAATATCGCCCGAAAATCCAGTGCGACGATCGCTTGCGCTGGCATCTCAGGTGCTTTCGAAGCCTGGCCGCGAAATCATATCCTGCCTGGCAGCTATCCGATTTTCGTCGAATACGCCAGGCCGATAACGCCTGACGATTTTCAGGAACTTTCTGAAGAAGATGCTTTGAAGCTGCTCGAAAGTCGTCTTGCCGATGCGTTTTACATCGCCCGATCCGAAAACGATCGCCTCCGCGATGTCATGATGTTCTGACCCGCTCGAAAAGTTCGCCGAAATGCGAATTTCGATGGTCCGTTTCCCGTAAGAAAATGCAAATCCATTCATTCTTTCGTGATCGAACCTGCAAGCGGCCGTTTGTGCGGTTCTGATTCCTAAGTCTTCATAAAGCGAAAAGGAATTGGCTCAAGCCGGAAGCTGATCGAACCGATGAACCATTTCATTGTGTCGTTCGAATCGGGCGTTATCAGGGCACACTCCATGAATCGCTTCTGTCGAATCAGCCTGCTTCTGCTGAGCCTCTGGTCTTTCGGGGCAGTGGGCCGTGTATGTGCTCTGGACTATGTGCTTTATGACGCTTCTCTCGGCACGCTCCCCGGAACGCAGCCCTGGCTTTTCTATGGTGCGGCTGGCACCGCGACACAGACACTTGACGGGACTTCGGGGACGAGGCTGACGACGGATCTTGCGGCCCAAGCCGGTTGGTCAAATACGATCCCGGTTCTGAACACGTTCAAAAATGCTGCATTTCCGACGTTATCGAGCTCCGATGGCTTCGCCATCGACTGGTCGATGCAGATGATCGCGGAGTCGCATTCTTCCGGGAATCGTGCCGGGACCAGCATGATCCTTCTCGGCTCAGACAACAAAGGGATCGAAATCGGGTTCTGGACGGACCAGATCTGGGCCCAGACATCCGATCCCCTTTTCACCAAAGGCGAATCGACGAATTTTGTCACCACCGCATCTGCCGTGAATTATCGGCTCCTGATCAAGGACTCGAGTTATTATCTCTTCGCCAACGACGCCGAAATCCTGTCCGGGCAAACTCGCAGCTACGCGGCCTTCGGCTCGGCACCGTACACGCTTTCGAATTATTTCTTCGTAGGTGACAATACGACCAGTGCCTCCGCGACGGTCGATATCGGCACCATCCGGCTCGTCACCTCCGTGCCGGAAACAGGTATCACGAGTCTCATCATCGCAGCTGCAGCGTCGATGATCGTCATGGCAAGGCGGCGCAGCCGTACCGCTGGAAACGCTTCCTGAAAACGTACCGAATTAGTGATTGCAAGCTGACGCGATTCGAATGCCCGATGCATCCGAAAGGCGAAGCCTGACTCAACGACGTTTCCGCGACTTTTTGCCGCCACGAATACGGCCCTGCGATGGCCCCCTGCGTGGCGGAACGGGTTTGCCTCTCGCGCCGGTGATGCGTTTCCGTCTCGGGGCTTCTTCCGAGCCCTCCGGCTTGCGGGCCCCGGGCCTGCCACCTTCGACGGGAACACGACTTCTCGAAACGACCATCGAGGAATTCCAGGGGAATTCCGCCGGAGCCATATGAAGGTCGCGGCCTTCGACATCGACGTCAATGATCCTGAGATTGACGCGATCACCCAGGCGATAACGCTTTCCGCCACGTTTCGCAATCAGAGATCGGCTGGCTTCCTCGTAATACCAGAGCGAATCGGCGCTGAGGCGTTCGAGCCGGACCAGGCCATCGATCGGCCATTGCACCAGTTGAGCGAAGAATCCGTACTCTTCGACTCCGGTGATGATGGCATCGAAGACCTCGCCGACGTGATCCTGAAGATGCAGCAGAATCTTGAGCTTGACGAGTTCCCGTTCGGCCGCGGCGGCTCTGCGCTCGGTTCGCGTACATTCTTCGCCAATAGCCAGCAATTCGTCGAAGTCCGAGAATGGCCGCTTTCCCCGAATAAGATCGAGTACCTGTCGGTGCGAGACCAGGTCGGGGTAACGGCGAATGGGACTCGTAAAATGGCAGTAATCCTTGCTGGCAAGAGCGTAGTGACCGATTTCCTCGGGCGTGTAAGTCGCCTGCTTCAGGCTTCGCAACAAGGCATAGTGAATGGCATGCTGTTCAGGCCTGCCGTCCGTCTCTTTCAAGAGTTTCTGCAGCTCGAACCGGCTTTCCGGGTCCGCGATATGAAAGCCGACCTCCTGTGCGAAAACGGCGAAGTCTTTGAGTTTGATGGGATCGGGATCGGGGTGGGCGCGGCGGATGAAGGGCAATTCCGCTTCGCCGATACGCCTGGCGACCGCTTCGTTCGCTGCGAGCATGAATTCTTCGATCACCTGGTGGCTTTCGTCATGCGGCACGAGCTGCGCGGTCTTGGCATGGCCTTCATCATCAAGCGTCAGTGCGATCTCAGGCAGGTTCAGCTCCAGCGCCCCACGGCGGAACCTGCGTTCACGCAAGATCATGGCAAGCTGATGCATGCGTTCGAGCAACCGGCGCAGATCGTCACTCACCTCCTGCCCTTGCAAAGGCAATTCAGGTGCAGTCATCATCACCTGATAAGCTTGCTCATAGGTAAAGCGATGATCGACAAGAATGACCGAACGGTGCAACTGTGAGGAGGTGACGACTCCGTCCGGGGCGAAATGAATTTCGACCGTAACGGCCAGACGTGGTTCGCCGGACTGGAGGCTCGCCAGACTGTTCGAAATCACTTCCGGCAACATGGGAACGACGAGATCGGGCAGATACACCGAATTTCCGCGTCTGCGTGCTTCGGCATCCAGAACGCTGCCGATTTCGACGAATGCGGACACATCGGCCACATGAACGAGCAATCGCCAGTGCCCTTCAGCGTTGCGATCGAGGCTGATGGCGTCGTCGAAATCGCGGGCATTCACAGGGTCGATCGTGACCGTAGTCTCGCCACGGAAGTCTTTACGGCCTGTAAACTTCGCATCGACCAACGTCGCTTCGAAGAGCCTGGCCTGGGCACGTGACTCGGCCTGTACTTCTTCCGGAAACTCAGGATTGAGTTCATAGGCATGCAAGATCATCCGGGTTTCCACCCCCGGCTCGCCATGCCGCCCAAGGACAGCGACGATGACGGCGGATCCCCGACGCTCGGATGATGGGTAGCGAACGATCTCGACGGCGATCTTGTCGCCTTCACTTACCCGCTTGGCACCAGGATCGCCCAGTTCCAGCGGATCCGCGAACTGGCCACCGTCTATCCGAACCCAGCTCTTCCCTCTTTCCTCGTAATAGGTTCCGACGAACTGACCGGCTGATCGCTTGAGAATCTTGATAAGCCTGGCTTCGGTCGACTCGCCTCCGGCCGCGGCGGGTCGGCCAGCTCGGCGGGTCGAGATCCTGCGCACGAGCACCTCGTCGCCCGTGGCGGCATCTCCGGCTTCGTCGGGAGGCAAAAACAGGTCGAAGGCTCTCGTTCCGGAACCTAGTTTGTCTATTGGACGGACGAAGCCGAACCCGCGGGGATGTCGCTTGAAAATCCCCCGGATCAAATTCTCCGAACGAGGCTCACCCTTTTCGGATCGCTTGCCCTGAATGGACTTCTCAGGCAATCGGGATGGCAAAGCCACCATTTTGTTGCCGACGGCGACGAGACGCCCTGCCTTGAGCCAATGCTTGACGTTCCGCCGAAGAGTGATCGCTGAATCGGAATCGAGTTCGAGTCGCCGAGCCAGAGCCTTGACCGTCAAACCCTGACCTGTATTGGACTTCAGAACGGCACGGACACGGGGCCAGAGATTCGGCAACTCCTCGGACCCGGTCTCGACCGGATGAGATTCGTCGGAGGATTCGTGCTCCGATGGCCCGGAATTCCCGGTCGTGTCGTCTGATTCGGAATCCGGGTCGTATTCGGTCATGATCGAAAAATCGCCTTGTCGGCGAATGTCCTGTTCGTAGGGTTCGGCGGAATTCGCCGGTAAAGTCTTCTCGAATGATACGGGATCGCGCCTGGATGCTTTCAGGGAACCGCGGATTCATTCGACGTTTGCGCTAGAACAAGAATCAGGCATCCGAATCTTGATCGGGATATCCCAGGGCCTTCGCGCCCGCACCTTTGAAGAGCCTTCGGTTCAGGCTGTTCTGATAGGGTGTCCATGTGCTGTCTCGGTGCGGATGATCCTCGAGTTCTTTCGTGATGGCATGAATCTTGGCATCGAGATTGTCGATGTGGTGCAGAAACAGTGCTTCCGGCGTCATCGGCAATTTCGGCGAACCGAATTCGAGTGAGCCGTGATGGCTGACGATCATGTGCTTTAGCCGCAACGCAAGTTCACGCGGGAACGGCTCGTCCGTGAGTTTTTCCGCCTCGCCGATTTTGGCGCTCAGCAATTCGACACCCATCACGAGGTGACCGATAAGCTGGCCTTCGTCGGTGTAGGAATAGGCCCTGTCGTAGGCCAGTTCATCCACCTTGCCGAGGTCATGAAGCAGGATTCCGACCATGACCAGGTCGTGGTCCAGGATCGGATAGAACGGAATGATGGCCTGCGAAACCTGCATGAGCGTGACGATATGTTCAAGCAGGCCACCATGATAGGCATGGTGGTTCTTGATTCCGGCAGGTGCCGCCATGAGCTTCGTGACGAGAGCATCGTCCATCAGCAACGTGTCGCAGAGCGCTTTGAGATGAACGTTTTCGATCCGGAAGATCTGTTCCCGTAATTGTTTGAGGAGCAGAACCGGATTGACCAGAGACTGGGGGATGAAATCGGCTGCGTCAACGCCCTGACCAGTATGATGCTCGACATGAGTCATGATCATCTGCAAGGCGCCCTGAAAGAGCTGAACCTTGCCACGGGCTCGAACGTAATCCCCCTCAGCGAAACCGAAAGGTGTGTTTTCCGGCACGTTCCAGAGTCTCGCGTCGATCGAACCGGTGCGATCCCTCAGCTCGAGAAACAGATAATGATTTCCCTGCCGGTTGGCCCGGGTCTGCTTCTGAACGACCAGAAACACGTCGTCTACGTTGTCACCGTTATTCAACTCATTGACGAATCTTCGACTCATGGAAATCTCTGGCGACAGTGCGTTCTCTTGATGTCTTAGCGGATGTTCAGGCGGAGATAGAACGAATTCTCTTCCCGGAAGAGGTTTCTGCGATTCGGTAGCCTCTGACTGCATTCTATGGTCGGAATCGATTTCCTAGCAACCCATGAAACGCTGGCGCGGGTTCGCCGATCATCGGGCCGATACCCTCAATCGGTTCACCAAGCGACCCAGCGAGAGAACGTTGCGAAATATCGACGTGGCGAATGGAACACTTAATCGTGCCGAAAAAGCATGTACTGCCATAAATGGAAGAACTCCCTTTTGCGAATCGCTTCACATGAATCCATGAAAGATCGCCGGGATCATCACGTTGACCATGGCACAACAGACGTCACTCAGCCGCACGGAGAACCGCATCACAACAAACCGCATCCACCTTTCAGGCATGTACTTGCAATACGCCTGACCGCATGACTCGAGCAGGATCGAACGAAGTCCCGCACCTTTCTGCGAGGGACGGAAGCAGCGAATCGATCGCTTATATGATTACCATCGAATTCGCCATCGATTCGCAGATTATGGCATAGACAGCCTGAGAAATTATACACACTCGGTTTCGTACGATCGGATCTTGAGAAATTTTCCGATATTTTCGTTTGCGGGCTGGAACGTTCCGAATTATCATTCAAGGCCTGTGAATAGACTTTGTCTGCGAAATGATCGTAGGCGAGTTCTTAACACCGATCGAGATTATTCAGTGGTCATTCACCCATGCGGGAGACTCCAATGAGGATCAGCAGGCTCAGCGCAATCGCGTTAGCGACGCTGGCGTTTTTCCAAAGCGCCACCTACGCTGTGACGATTGACGTCAGCAATCTGTCCAACACACCCACCGGCAAGACTTCTTATTCGCCTTCTAACAATCAGTATATGTCCACGATGTTCCGTACGACAGCATTCGTAGGAACAGCGGATCCGATCGCGTCGATCACCCTTCGACTCCAGAACGAATCGGGTGCTTCGATCACGAACGCACAAGTGTACATCTACACCAGCACGGCGAACAACATCGTTTCTTCGCGGCGTCCGAACACCCTCGTGCCGAATGCGATTTTCACCGGAAACATCTCCGTGTCGAATCCGAACGGCTCAGGTTCTCTGACCTATCAGGATGTCCGGTTCAACGCGACGAACAGCATCGTGCTTGCCGCGAACACCTCCTACTGGGTCGTCTTCATGTCGACACCGGCTCAGAAGGTCAACTGGCTGAACTATAACACCGCAAGCAACGTCGTCGGGACGAATGTCGCGATCAATCCGTTCGCGGCGAATTCCACGACTGGTCTGCCAGGTTCATGGACGGGTGTTTCCTCTCTGCCGAATCAGTTCGAGATCACAACGGTTCCGGTTCCCGAACCGTCCACTTATGCATTGGCCGCGATTTCCGCCGGGATGCTCGGCTTCTACGGTCGCCGCAGGCAGGGCGTGAAATCCGAAGTCAATTCTTGATCCGGCTCTGGAATTCTGGCAATTTCCTGTTTGGGTATGCCTGATTTCCGACCTAACCTGATCTTCCGGCAGGAATCTCGACAACGAGATTCCTGTTTCTTTTAGGCTTCAGATGCGAAAAGGCCGATCCGGGTGCCATCCCTGTTCGCCGGGACGACACACGTCAGGGGCAACTCACTTCGCGAATGTTCACCTGAATATTGACGATCCGAATCCGGACAGATAAGTGAAGGAACTCAGCGTTCTCACTCGTTTTCGAGCTTGTCTTTTTCCTGTTCGAGCATTTTCGTATAGGACTCGTAGCGACACTCCGTGACGAGGCCTTCGACGACTGCCGAGCGAACGGCACATCCCTGCTCCGTACGATGCGTACAGTCCGGAAACTTACATTGCGGAACGAAAGGGTGAAACTCGAGGAAGCCCCCCTCGATCTCTCGAGGCGGAATCTCCCAGAGTTCGAACTGACGAAGCCCCGGGGTGTCGATCACCAGGCTTCCGCACTCAAGTTCGATGAGTTCGGCCGTCGTCGTGGTGTGTTTGCCTTTCGAAGTCCAGGATGAAACTTCGCCTACCTTGAGATTCAAACCGGGCTCGATCGCATTGAGCAAGGAGCTTTTACCGACCCCGGATTGACCGGAAAAGGCCGTGATCCCTTTGCGTATGAGTTTCCTGAGCCGCTCGAGTCCCTGCCCCGTCCTTGCACTGGTCAGAATGGTCTCGTATCCGAGCTGAGCGTAAAGCCCCAGAACCCATTGCGCCGCAGCGAGATCGACAAGATCGGACTTGTTGAAAACGAGCACGGGCCGGACACCACCGCGTTGAGCCGCAACGAGATATCGATCGATAAGAGCCGGCTTGATTCCTGGTTCTTCGAAGCCGCTGACGATGAGAATCTGGTCAATGTTCGCGGCGATCAGATGGCCTCTGCGTCGATACCCGCGCATCAGGGCCGAACGACGTGGTTCGATTCTTTCGATCCATCCTGTTTCATCGTTCTCGGGCCTGATGCGAACGCGGTCGCCGACCGCGACAGGATGCCTTTGATCGATCGACAAAGTCTTGAGGATCCGTCGAACCTGACATCGAAATCGCTTCCCGTCGTCGGAGAGTACGGTGTTGTTCAGTCCTTCGACTCGCAGGATCGTGCCGAGCAGGCACTGATCCAGATCCGTATCGGGGCCGACTGGTCCGAATGTGTCGTCGGATTGATTCGCAGCAGAAGCGCGAACGATCGTTCGATATCGTGAAAGATCGCCTTTGGCTCGAACTCGCTCCGAAGATGTCAGGTCGGCCGAAGCGGCGGGGTCATCATGAAAACCTCGTGTGATGTCTTTCACACGTTTTCTTTTCTGCCGGTTTTTCCGAAATTCGACCCGGACTTTTTTTTTCGACATCGAATCGGTATCCATCCCGCAGCTTGACACGCTGTGACCGCGCGTCCGAAATCTGATCGGAGCGATAAAATCACCCCCTTCAACCAATGTATCCGGGGGCGTTCGGAAAATCGAGCGTATCAGCGATCAGAGATTACGATCAGGCTTTCAGCCAGGTCAGGGATTTGACCGTGTGCGCGAGGAGACGCCCTTCTTCCGTCAACATATAGACGTTATTTTTGCCTTCACGACGAGGCTCGATCAGCCTTCCGTCACGAAGTTTCGCCAGGTGATGACTTACGGCCGGCTGGCTTTGGCCGCCGAGTTCGTTGCAGATCGCGCCGACATTGTGCTCCGCATCGGAGAGCAGCAGAAGGATCTGAAGCCGTGTGGCATCGGAAACCTGCTTGAGCAAGACCGAAGCCCGTTTGACACCCGCAAGCGTATAAGACGCTTTGCTCGACGACTGTTTCGCAGCACCGTTTCGTGCCGGTGTCGATTTGGCGGCAGCCACTTTGCTCGTGGTCGCACGCTTTTTCGCGACGGGCCGTCTCGCCGTAGCGGCCTTCCGAGGCTCGCCCGACTGCTCCCGTGCTTCGACGCGATAGCTTCTTTGTTTGACTGATGCGGAAGACTTCGTTGGAGGCATGAGCCTTTCCCTTAAAAGGTAGTAGTCTTTCAGAGGTTTTGAGATGACATTGGGGATGACCGCGAGGCAGGCACTTCCACCCTGAGGTGGTGCTTCAAAATCAATTGAGCATATACTGATGATATGCGATCTTCCGAAAAGGGTCAAAGGAAATTGCGAAAAATTACACTTGGGGCCGATTTTTTTTGCAGTCACAATTTGTACGACCGGCAAGGATCCAAATCGCAGGATTTTACGCAGGTTATTGCTGAGTCCGGTACGACCTGCGACATGAGCAGAATTGCAGGAAGCCCATGAAATTCGAACGATTCGATCCTTCGTTCCATGAGTACTTAACCCGTTCCGTACTCATGGAACGCGACTCTGCCTGATTTCGACTGTCCCAGGTGCGCAACCTTTCGGAAGCGTCGATGAACATGGAGCCGATTGCCGCATTCGATCGGAGATTCGCATTCCAGGAATCGTCCCGAAATCCATCGAATCAGCAAACCTGATTCGGCGCTGAGATCCGTGGACCGAAATGACGAGGTACTGGATACGAAAGGTTTTAAAGGTCGGAAAGATCGAGCCGACCTTCGGCGTGGAGCTGCCGGAACCTGTTCGCTGACCAGCGGATCCCCTCGACCAGACTGGTTTTCGGAAGCGGACCGAATGTCGCCATGAGTCTGGAATCGTCCAGGTTCGGCGCGATCGGAAGTTGCCGAGTGCCGTGTGTCACGAGTCCTTTCGCTTCGGGCATCGCTTCTTCGAGTGCTGAGACGAAAGACGAAATTTCGACGACACGGCCACTGAGGTTGAAGGCGTCTGCGCCTTCGAAAGGTCGCTCAGCCGCGGCCAGGAAAGTATGGGCCACGTCCGAAACGTATTGAAAATCCTGCAGGCCACCGTAAGTGATGGCGTAAGGCCGACCGATCGCCGCGGATTTGACGGCTTTGGTCGGTTCGCTGGTCATGCCGAAGTCACGGCCGACGCCGTAAACCGTCCACGGTCTGAGACCGACGTTACAGACACCCGAATCGGACCAGTAAACCCTTGCGTTCAGCTCGTTACAGACCTTAAACGCGCCGTAATGCGTTTGCGGAACGAGACGTACGTCGTCCGCAAGGCACTCGCCGAGGTCACCGGAGGGCGGCAGCCCGTGCACTGCGGCCGACGATGCGTAGACGACTCTTCGTACATGATCCTTCCGCGCTGCCGCGGCCTGAAATACGGATAGAGTACCGATGACGTTGACCATCGCCCCGCGGATCGGATCGCTGCGGCAGGCAGGCGTCTGCAGTCCCGCCAGATGGATGATATGCGTGGCTCCGACGGCATCGACAGCCGCCAGAAAGCCTGCTGGATCAGCGACATCGCCGCGAATGGGGTGAATTTTCTCGCGAGCCGCCGGTTCCAGGAGGA
Organism: bacterium; assembly: GCA_016125085.1. GTDB lineage: Bacteria > Planctomycetota > Planctomycetia > Isosphaerales > Isosphaeraceae > QWQI01. The sequence continues at coordinate 114,915 of WGMM01000009.1, read as the reverse complement.
GATCGATGCGGTGCCAATCTTCCGCGATGTCGTAGATCCAGATTTCATCGCCCCGGTCCACGACATGTTTCGCGATCCATGCACCGATACAGCCGTAACCGCCCGTCATCAGAATTTTCATGGCGGACTGGTTTCTCCCGAGAGGCAGGCAGGGTATTGGAGAGGTGAGGGTTTCGCTTATGGCGAATTTCCGAAGGAAGTTTAACGGAGAAGCGATCGAATTTCCACCCGTCTCGAATGCTAAACGACGTGTACCGGTTTCTTCGTAACGCGCTTCATGGCAGAGATCACGGGATCTGCCGCGTAACACGAACTTGATACTTCTTCACACGCGAGATAGATTGATTCGTACGGATCATGAAGTCTCACGCGATTTCGGCCAGGGCATTGCACACGAACCCTTGCGGCAAAGGTTAGCGGGAAGCATGCATATCTCGGATGGCGTTCTATCGCCCACGGTGAGTCTCGCGACAGGTGCTCTCGCAGCCGCCGGTATCGGCGAATGCGTACGGAGGCTGCGCCGCCAGGGTACGGAAGAATCGCCACGCATAGGTCTTGTGGCTGCGTTCGTTTTCGCCGCCCAGATGGTCAACTTCCCGCTAGGTATCGCGCCAGTATCCGGTCACCTGATGGGCGGGACGCTTGCGGCCGTCCTGCTTGGGCCATGGGGGGGCGGTCTGGCGATCGCAGCTGTCCTGATCGTCCAATCCGTACTGATGGGAGATGGCGCGATCACGGCCCTGGGTGCCAACTGGCTCAACATGGGGCTGATCGGCTCCGTGGCCGCATATCCTGTCTTCCTCTTCCTGAGTGCGAGAGCGAGACTGGGGACGATCACCGGCGCGATGCTTGCCGCCTGGGTTTCCGTCATCGTTTCGTCCGCGGCGTTTTCGATCGAGCTCGGGTTTTCGAATGGATTCGGCGGTGTGGGGCAGATCCTCACCTGGATGGTTCTCGTGCATGCTGTGATCGCTGTCGGCGAGGCATTGATCACCGGGCTCGTCTTGCGCGGCGTGATGTGGTCCGAACCGGATCTGATCGATACGGCTACGGAGGCCAGCACCCGACCGGCAAAGCGGGATCGGATCGTCAGCTGGGTTGGCGGAATCATCGCGACATGCGCCGTGGTCATACTTCTGGCACCGCTCGCCTCTGCTTATCCGGACGGCCTTGAGTATGTCGGCGAACAGTTCGGATTCCTTCCAGCCGAGGCAGAAGCGAGCGAACCGTCAGCCCCCCTGCCCGACTATTCGGTTCCCGGCATGGTGGAAGGCCGCTGGTCCACTGTCGCCGCGGGCTTGATCGGCAGTGTCACGGTACTCATCGCAGGACAGATTCTGACACGAAGTCTTGCGGCCAGACGACTGGCTGCACATATCGCCGCAACGACGGCCAGCGAAGGCCCTGCCGTACCGTGACGATTCATTCCGCGAGCTTACGGACCGATGACCGATCTGATCGTGGCTGGCGATCGCCCTGGAGCTGGGCCTTCGTCGGCTGGGTTCTTTTCGTTCTTATGACACCGATCACGGCGATCGAAGTTCTGGCGGCCGAAGCCGTACTTTTCTGTTTCGCTGCCGGTTTTTTCGCGATCGATCCGAAAGTCATGTTGAGGCGCTGGCTGGGGATTGCATTGACCATGTTCTTTCTGGCCTATTTCGTCGCGATCGGGCATCCCGGGCGGCGTGAATTCGGTTGGCCTCTGATCATGGCGGGAATGGCACTCAAGAACGGAATCCTGCTTGCGACGGTCGTCTCACTGGTCGAAACAGTCGGTCAATTTCGGCTGCTGTCGATGATCTCCCGCCTTGGGCTGCCGCTCGAACTGGTTTCGACGATCGCCATGATGGCCAGATACGGGCCTGTCCTGGCTGATCAGAATCGCCGAATGAAACGGGCAAGGCAAAGCCGGATGATCCGACCTTCTTTACCTGGAATCTGGCTGGTGCAATCGGGCGGTCTCTCGACGCTTTTGACGATCAGCCTGAAACGGTCCGAGCGGATTCACTCGGCGATGCTGTCTCGCGGGTGGCAAAGTCCATCGGCGAAGGTACAATCAGGCTTCTCCGGCGAAGAGGCAACCTGCGACATCGAGCACGCCGGAAATCTCGGCATCGACACTCCTGTAACGGATCCGAATTCGAAGTGAATCGTTCGGAAGAACCACGAAATTCGATCGCGATCCGGCTGGAATCGCTCAGTTACCGCTATGGCTCGGAGAAGCTGGCCTTAAGGTCGCTCGATCTGGCGATTCCTGCTGGTCAGAGCGTTGCCCTGGTCGGCCCGAACGGGGCAGGCAAATCGACACTGCTGCTGCATTTGAACGGAATTCTGCCAGAGCCACAGCACAAGTGGCTGGGGATGCTGTCTCACGACCACTCTGGTGGTACCTCGACAACAGGCAGCCATTCAGTAACAAGTACCGGCAGCGTGTGGATCGACGGAATCCGCATTTCGAAAAAATCAGCGCCGGAAATTCGCCGTCGCGTCGGACTCGTTTTCCAAGATCCCGACGATCAGCTTTTTGCGATGACGGTACTGGAAGACGTCGCCTTCGGGCCGCTCAATCATGGTATGCCACGAAATGAGGCTCTCGAGCTGGCCCAGGAATGCCTGGCACAGGTCGGTCTGGCACATGTCGGCCACAGGTCGCCGAATCAGCTCAGCTTCGGCGAACGCAAACGTGTTTGCCTGGCGGGTGTTCTGGCATGCCGCCCTACGATCCTTGTGATGGACGAACCGACGGCCAACCTGGATCCGCGTGCCAGACGCCGATTTCTCGAACTGATCGCCGGGCTGCCGATGACGAAGTTTCTGGCCACGCACGATCTGGAGATGGTTCTCGAAGTCTGCGACCGGGCCGTGCTCCTGGATGAAGGCTCGATCGTGGCGGACGATCTGCCGAGAGTCGTACTGAGCGACAGGCAACTCGTCGAAAAGCACGGCCTGGAAATTCCGCCCAGTCTGGCCCATATGCGTTAATTTCGGAAATCTCGAAACACGATCGCGAAAGATCGAGGCGAACCTGAAACAGGCTCGCCTCGATCGAATACTCCAGTGTCAGCCGCGATGTCCGGCCAGCTTACTTGGCAGCCGGAGAAGCAGCCGCTTTGGGGGCTGGCGGGAAGAGGTCGTTCGGCATCGGTTTGATGTCGAGCTTGGCGGTTTTCTTGGCTTCGATGACCAGCTGTTCCTGACGTTCCTGCGCGAAAGCGTCGAGAGCGGCCGCACGCAGATTCGGGTTATTCGGATCCTGCGGTTGACCGTCCTTGCGTTCGGTCACTTGAATGAGATGAAGGCCGAAGGGAGATTCGACGATATCGCTGATCTGTCCCTTCTTCAGAGCGAATGCAGCGGCAGCGAAGGGCTCGATGAACTGGCCCTTGCGATAGAAGAATCCGAGATCGCCGCCTACTTTTTCGGAATTGCCTTCGTCTTCGGAATGCTTGTTCGCAGCTTCGGCGAAGGTCATTTTCCCGGTGCCGATTTGCTGTTTGATGTCCAGAAGTTTCTTCCGGGCGGCCTCTTTGGCTTCAGGCTTGGCGTCCGCCGGAACTTTCACGAGGATGTGGCTGGCACGAACCTGATCGCCGTTGAAAATGGCCTTGTTGTCAGCGATGTACTTATTGATCGCCGCGTCCGTAGCGATACCCGTGATGTACTTCTTCCAGAGCAGGAACTGCTCCATATCGGCTCGAACTTCTTCGAGGGTTCGACCCGATTCGGCGAGCACCTGGGCAAGGTCGGCTTTCTGTTCCTTGAGTGCCGTCTTGAGATTCTCGATTTCGGTATCGATTTCGGCCGGGCTTACCGAGACCTTGGATGCCTTCACCTGCTGCATGACCAGCTTGGTGTTGGCGATCGTTTCGACAGCGTTCCTGTAAAGCAATTGAGGATCGAAATTCTCAGGCAACTGAAACTTCGAGAAGAACTGAATCAGATCTCCACGAGTGATTTTGTCGCCGTTGACCGTCGCAAGAACTTCGTTCTTTTTGGTGTCGTTCGCCTTTTTGACGGCAGCGACCTCAGGGCTGAGCCGGGCCGCGGCTTTTTCGGCCGGCTGCTGTTGCTGAGCCCATGCTGAACCGAAACCGAGCGTGGCTACCCAGAAGCCGAAACGTATCGTTCGAATCGCAGTTTCTCGTCTCGCCATCGCTTTCGCAAACCTCCCGTGTCGGTCCGTTCCTGAAATTCCGATTCACGATGCCTTTGCGCCGTGAATCTCCGCGACTTACCGAATACGTCGGCGCGCGTATCGAATATGTCGTTTATACCATGATTTCCGAATTTGTCCGCGCGAAATTTCGCTCATGGAAAAGGTTCGATTACGTGCGACAGATTCATTTCGAATCCACCGTTCGAACCTCAGCGAGGGACGACACGATTGCGATTTCGTGCGGAAGGAATAACCACCTCTTGAGGATTCTTCTCCTGGCGGGCGATTACCCGGGGTGAGTCCTGATCCGATTGCCCAGACGTGCCGCCGCTCCGACGTCGAGGCACATAGACTTCCATCTTCGGCTTCTTCTTGTCGGAATCGCTTTCCTGCACGACCTTGGCCGTTCGCCCGGATGCATTCGGCACCGAATCGCCTGAGTCGGATTTCGTCACGACGAGAGGCCGGTCCGAACTGGCCTGTTTATCGACTTGAACCTGATCCGTCACCGTGGATTTCGCTTCCGTCGCGAGTTGCTTGAGCGTATCGTAGGTTCCGCTGGTTTCCGAAAGCGATTTCGAAGCTTCTTTCAGCTGAGTATAGCGAGATCTCAGGCTCTCCTCCGTCAACGCGTTCTCGCGGACGTCGTTCCATTTCGTGCCAGCGGCTTCCCTGATTTCGGTCACGGTTTCCTTGAGAAATTCGACCAGACCTTTTTTACGGACTGTCTCGGCCGCGTTTTTCGCTTTCGTACGGACTTTGTTCGAGTAGCGATCGACCGATTCCGATGGATGCCCGATCCCTGCAAGGCTTCCATCCGAGGCCCGCGGCCACACATCCGCGACCTGCTTCACGAAAAACCCGAGAATCGCATAGCACAGCAGCGTCGCGAACAGCTTCCCGGACCAGAACTTCATGGCCGTGCCGAAGGCTTTGTTGAAACGCATGGCGGCAAGGCTTTCGATGCTGAAGTATTCGTCGCAGCAAAGGTGCGAAAAATATCCCACCATGATGCCCGTGGCCATATAAACACGGACGTAATGATTGGAGTGAGGGTAATAAAGATAAACGATAGAACCCCAGATCGCGCATGTGGGCAGGCTATGAAACATGCCCCGGTGCACAGTGACTTTACCGAGAATCCAGCGAATTCCCTTGGAGCAGAATGCCGCTGCACCGAGCGTGATCCAGATCCGCAGTTCGAACGCCATCGGGGGCTGGACGCGGCCCGACGCGACCCAGAAAATCAGTGCTCCGAGAACTGCGGAAATGGACTTGATATGCTTGATTTCCATGCCGGAATCGCTGTCGAGATCCGGCAGCATTCCGCCCAGCATCGAAAGCAACAAAGCGACCGAACCATAGAGCCAATCGATGCCGATGAGCAGCCAGGTGCTCATGGCGTAAGTGACGCCGAAGCTGGACGAGCATTTCAGGTGCTGATGAAAATTGCCCAAAGTCGCCGGCCTCCTGCCGGTGGACGCTTCGGATCATGACACCCCGGCGAGGCCCGGAAATCCGCCCGGACCTTACCGGTTCCGCACATCCGCCTTGAGAATCAGGCGACCTTCACCCATTGACGAATCTCGCCGAGATTCTCGTCCCACGCCTGTCCCAGACGCTTCTGAAGAAACGCGGCATAGAGAAGGTCGATCGTGTCGGTCATGTGTCGGATCTGCTCGATGCGGGCCAGGATCGACTCACGCCCCGGGGCTTCGTCAAGCTTCGGCAGAGCCGCGGAGCTGACGGCGAACGTCTCGGCCTGGAGCGTCAGTTCGTACTGCTGCTCATGACGCACGAGGATCAGCCCCACCTTGCGCGGCAGTTTGCCGGACTGAAGGGCCTTAAGCGCTTCAGGCATGCGGGCGGGGCCGACATCGTTCAGTTGATCTCGCCCCGTTTCTCCTTTCGGGCAGTCGAGTTGAAGCGTGCGCGTCATCATGACCGTGACTTCGGTTCCGTCCGGCAAAGCGACCGTATCGCCCGTCGTCGCCAGAGTGTGCCAGAGCCAGATCAGGAATTCGTTGCCGAGAACGTCCGGCAACTGGCTCTCCGGATTCGCCCAGTTGATCGTACCCTGCTCCTGCCCTTCCACGAAGACCGAAAAGCGGGCCGGATCACCTTCCGGCAGATTCAGCCCGAACTTCGTAGCCAGTCCCATCGCGAGCCTGCCAGCGGTGATCATGTGGATGTCGCCGCCGAACGTATCACGAAACAGCGGGGCGACACGGTCGAGCACCGACGCGGAAGTCGCTGTGCAATAAAGAGTTTGGCTCGAGGTGTCCCACAAAAGCTGATGGAACGCCAGACGCCGGTAACGGCCGTCGGCCGCTTCTGCCTGGGCGCGGGCCAGGGCCGACTCCTTGGCCTGTTCCTTTTGTTCCTTGGTGGGACGGCCTGAAGGATTGCCGGCGGCCAGTGCCTTGATTTCGATCTCGGTGTAGGCTTTGAGAATCGGTGCCGGGATCTTGTCGACGTCGAACCGCATACCGATGTGCAGCGTGTCGTCAAAAACGTTGTTTTCGAGCGAGATTTCGCTGTCGAGCAAGTGCCTGCCGCCGTTGAAGCCGACACTGATTCCATCGGGCGTATCCGCGGTGCCGTACTTACCGATGGCGTTTTTCGTCAGCTTTTCGATGGTCTCTTCACCGAACGGTTCCGGGTTACGAATTTCGACGGCGAAACGCACGAATCCGGTTCGTCCATGAAAAAACGGCATTGTCCCACTCCTTTGGGTTACGGTCGATCGGTCGTGCTGCCCGGAATGTCCCGTAGTCAGAGAAATCCGGAATCCACGAATCCTTCATCATTCCTGATCGACCACGGACCGTATCGAGACCCAGCCTGGAGGTGACGGATCATGACTTCACCGATCCGATCGCACGGATCATGGAAGACAGGGGGAATAGGAGGTTTCGTCCCAAACCCACCTGTCGCGGAGCTTCGATCCTCCAGAGCCGGGAAGCGGGAACGCACATTTCCCCCGCCACAATGCCTGTTTCGACAGAGACTTAAGAACCGAATTCCATTACTGCATGTTTATGAACTGGAGAGGGAAGCCGGGGTTATTCGCCTTGAAGTGGCTGATGACGGCCTGGAGCTCGTCAATTTTCTTGCCCATGACTCGCACTTTCTCATCCATGATCTGGGCCTGGACTTTGAGCCCTAAACCCTTGATATTCTTGACGATGGCCCTTGCGTTATCCGTGTCGATCCCACGATGCATGGTGAGAACTTCGCGGACGGAATCGTGCGTGGCTTCCTCGATTTTGCCCCGTTTGATGGCGTTGACGGCGACGCCACGTTTGGCCATTTTTTCCTTGAGAACCTGGATTACGGTTTCGAGCTGGCCTTTGTGATCGGCGAGTAGGGTGAGAGTATGGTTTTTCTTGTCCCAGTCAATGCTGGCTCTTGTGCCTTTGAAGTCGTAACGGACGGCGATTTCGTGCTGGGCCTGGGTGACGGCGTTATGCATTTCGACGTCATTGATTTCGCTGACGATATCGAACGAATGGTTGTCGGCCATGAAACGAGCCTCGGACGCGAGAAAATCGATGGGAACGGGGATTGTGATGGCTTGGATATTAACGTATTATAGCGGCATTCGTCACTCACGGCGAACGGATGCGTCCGTTCGGCGTCAGGTCCATGTCCGCAGGTGTTTTCCAGGAACCGGTGGTCGTTCGACAGGGGTTTGCGAAGCACCGAGAGCGGTGAAACTTCGCGAAAGCTCGCGGGCGCCTGGCCGGCATTGGTCAAATGGTCGATCGCAACCTCATTAACGACTTCGATATCACTGATGAAGAACTGGCCGCGATGATCGGCGAAGAATCGCCGGACATGGACCAGTTGCAGATAGGCAGCCCGAGCTTCGAGATCGGTTCCATCGTGAACGGACGCGTCATCTCCGTGGATGGGGACCGCGTGACCGTGGACATCGGCTTCAAGGCCGAAGGTCTTGTGGACATTGACGAGTGGGAAAACGAGGAACCGCCCAAGCCGGGCGATGAAGTCGAAGTCCTTCTTGAGGATATGGAAGACGAGACGAGCGAAGTCCGTCTTTCTCGCCGCAAGGCACATCGGATGCGTGCCTGGGAAAACGTCATCGCCAAATACAACGAAGGCGACGTCGTCGAAGGCACCGTCAATCGGAAGATCAAGGGTGGTCTGCTGGTCGATATCGGCGTGAACGTCTTCCTGCCGGCGAGCCAGGTGGACATCCGCCGCCCGCCCGACATCCAGGATTTCGTCGGCCAGACGGTCAAGTGCATGATCCTGAAGATCGACGAAAGCCGCCGCAACATCGTGGTCAGCCGCCGCAAGCTGATCGAAATGACGCGGGAAGAGCAGAAGAAGCGTCTTCTCTCCGAGATCGAAACCGGGCAGATCCGCACCGGCACGGTCAAGAACATCGCCGACTTCGGCGCGTTCGTCGACCTGGGCGGCATCGACGGCCTGCTGCACATTACCGACATGTCCTGGGGCCGGATCAACCACCCGAGCGACATGGTCCGCATCGACGACCAGATCGAAGTCATGGTCCTCAACGTGGACAAGGAACGCGAGAAGATCGCTCTCGGCCTGAAGCAGAAAACGACCAGCCCGTGGGAAACGGTCGCGGACAAATACCCGGTCGGCACGAAGGTCACCGGCGAAGTCGTCAACGTGATGAGCTACGGTGCGTTCGTGAAGCTCGAAGAGGGCATCGAAGGCCTCGTGCACATCTCCGAGATGTCCTGGACCAAGAGAATCAACCATCCGAGCGAGCTGGTCAGCCCTGGCGACAAGATCGAAGTCGTCGTCCTCGGCATCAACCGGGACAAGCAGGAAATCAGCCTCGGCATGAAGCAGACCCAGGCCAACCCCTGGGACAACGTCGGCGACAAGTATCCGATCGGCTCGATGGTCGAAGGTGTCGTGCGCAACCTCACCAATTACGGTGCCTTCATCGAAATCGAAGAAGGGATCGACGGTCTGCTGCACATCTCCGACATGTCGTGGACCCGCAAGATCGGCCACCCCAACGAAGTCCTGGAAAAAGGCCAGAAGGTCAGCTGCCAGGTGCTTCAGGTCGATCAGGACCGCAAGCGTATCGCCCTGGGTCTCAAGCAACTGCGTCAGGACCCGTGGGACACGGAAATCCCCAACCGTTACGAGCCTGGCGATACCGTCAAGGGCAAGGTGACCAAGCTGACCAACTTCGGCGTTTTCGTCGAGCTGGAACCCGGCCTGGAAGGCTTGCTGCACATCAGCGAACTGGCTGACCATAAGGTGGACAGCCCGGAAGAAGTCGTCAAGGTCGGCGACGAAATCGAAGTTCGTGTGCTGCGTGTCGATCGTAACGAACGCAAGATCGGCCTGTCCCGCAAGAAGGCTGGCTGGTCCGGTGAAGACGGTGGCGATGAAGACGAGGATCGTTCCGACGAGTCTTCCAGCCAGCGTGATTCCAAGACCGATTCCGGCCAGCTCAAGGGCGGTCTGGGCGGTCGCGGCCCACTGTTCTCGCTGGGTGGCGAACAGTCCGACGAGGACTGATCCTGCTCTCGCGAACAGCAAGTGAATTTGAGCCCGGTCTCCCCTGCGGAGACCGGGCCATTTCGTTTCATGAACGCAACTCGTTACCTGTTCCACGACTCTCGCAAAGGCTTCTCAGTTTCCGAAAACCACCCAAAGTTCCCAGCTTTTTCGGTCGATACTAAACATGTCGAACTCGCCCCAGGAATCGTTTGGAACGGGGGCAGTGGACACCGGAATGCCGCCCTGGAACGGATTTCTTCCGTTCCGGATCGATGAGAAATTGTCCAAGCATTCGTCGTCGAACCTGTCCATCCAGGTTGGCTGATACAAGCGAGTTGGGAATCAACTTCGCAGCCGACTCCCCGCGACCTCAGGGTGCCGGGGGCCATCAGGAAGATGCGATGGTACGGAAAGGTATGGTCTCCGGGGGAGACCACTACCCGTCGTCAACCATTTCGTGTTCCTTCTGGCTGCTCGAGGTTCCCATGGCTCGTGTTCGACGTCACCGCCGTGATACGGTGCAAAGTCCCCTTGAGACGTATCTCCGGGAGATCAATGAGACTCCCCTGCTGAACGCTCAGGAGGAAAAGGATCTCGCCGTTCGCATCGGCCAGGGTGACAAAGACGCCCGGGATCGCATGATTCGAGCCAACCTTCGGCTTGTCGTGAACATCGCCCGCGGTTACGTGGGTAAAGGCCTTGCTCTGCAGGACCTTATCGAGGAAGGCAATATCGGTTTGCTCCGCGCTGTCGAAGGGTTCGACCCGAAGGTCGGCACCCGGTTCTCGACTTACGCCAGCTACTGGATCAAGCAATCCATCAAACGGGCACTGGTGAATACGGCCAAGCCGATTCGCATCCCGGCTTATATGGTCGAGCTGTTGACGAAGTGGCGGAAGGCTTCGCACGAGCTGCAGGAATCGCTTGGCCGTATTCCGACAGCCGAAGAGATCGCCAAAGTCCTCGAGATTCCGAAAAAGAAGCTGGCGATCGTGAAGAAAGCCATCAGCGTCTACAATCTCGTGCCTCAGACCGATCAGGGCGAGAATGGCTGGACGCTCGGCGAAATGCTGATGGACGAGCGCACCAAGACGCCCGACGTCGAGATGGTCGAAGCCGACAATCTGCGAATCGTCATGAATCGCCTGGGCGAAATGGACAAACGGGAAGCGACCGTGCTTCGGATGCGCTTCGGCCTGAACGATATGCCTCCCAAAACGCTCAAGGAAATCGGCGAATCTCTTGGCCTGACCCGGGAAAGAGTCCGTCAGATCGAAAACGAAGCACTCGGCAAGCTATCGGCGATTCTCCTGGCTGACTGAGCCGGATTGCCATTTACCGAAACGCACCACGATCGCAATCATTTCTGCTATATTCAGACCGGCCGGCGGATCGATTCGCCGGTCGGTTTCTGCATTTCAGGTGAGCGATTCATGAACGCATACCGGTCCGTTCCCGAAACTGAGCCACTGAGTCTTCTTGACGTCGGCTGCAATGTCGGTGCGTGGCTGAGCGACGTTCGGGACCGCCGTCCTTCAGCCCGCCTCGCTGGGGTCGAGCTGAATTCCACGGCCTTGAGCACCGCCACACGGAATCGGCCGGAAGCGATTCTCTCAAGGGCGGTCGCGGAGCGTCTGCCCTTCCCCGATGGCACTTTCGACTGCGTCACCTGCCTCGAAGTGCTGGAACATCTGCCGGAGACGAACTGGACTTCGGCGATTCAGGAAATGCGCCGAGTACTCAAGCCGCGTGGGGTTCTGATCGTCACCGTACCACATGCCGGGCTTTTCGCCTGGATGGATTCGAACAACGTGCGGCACCGGTTACCTGGCTTGTATCGATCGATCGTCCGGCGTGGTCTTCGCGACTCGAATTACGATGCACTTGAGCGCCATGTCGAATGGCACAAACATTTTACGAAAGAAGAGCTGGAGACCATCTTCGGCACTGCGGGATGGAATTCCGTTCGATTCACTTACGGCGGATTATTCATGATGCCGCTCACGGATTGGCTGAGTTGGCCGTTCTATCGATCGGGCAAATCGGATCACCCGGTGCGCAGGATGCTTGGCCGGCTCGCCGCGTTGGATTACCGGATCGATTTCGGAAGACTTTCTTACGGCGTTTGCGTCGTTTGCGAGAAGGCTTGAAACTGCTTCGGACACACTGAAATCAGGCCCGCAGTCTTCGATTCGATATCAAGAACAGAAGACTTCCGGATTGACGCCGGAAGTCTTCATGATTCGAAACATCAATCTACAGGTCAGATTCGCCTTCGGAATCCGATTCAGTCGATTTCTCGAGCAGCGACCCGCAGGCGGCGACGATTGAACATCGCCAGCCCAGCACCACCACCGATGAGGATCATCCAGGTCGCGGGTTCTGGAACCGGCGGGACCGGAGTGTAACTGCCGCGGGTGTTGGAAGTGGCCTTCTGGGCGCTGAAGGTGGATGTGAAGTCGCCGGTGAACGAGCTTTGCAGCTCAGGGCGAATCAGCATGTAAGCGTTATCTCCGAACGCATCGGCCAGGGCACCACCGGTGAGGTTGATTTCCAGGTCGAACATGTCGAAGGCGCCATTGTCCTGGTAGCCGAAATTCGTCGGCTTGCCCTGGAGCAGGAGGCCCGAGAAGGTTTGACCAGCGACGGTCGTGGTTCCGTAGAGTTCGTATGTGTTCGAAGCGTTGTCGACGAACTTGCCATTCGAATCGAGGGCAACGGACAGCGACTGGCGACGAACGCCATCGGAGGTCGGAAGGATCGTGAATTCCTGTGCCGAATCTGGCCCCGTGGCCAGAAGGAACGGCGTGTTCCGCATCGTGAAAGTGCCGGAACCATTCGAATAGTTGTATTGAACGACGCCGTTGACGTCGGCGGCGATATCAGGATACGTCCGTTCCAGAACAGGCTGGATCAGGTCGGCCCTGGCCGCTGAAAAAGCTGAAGTGACTGCAATCAGAGAGCAAATGAAGCTGGTACGCATCCGGTGCATGATTCTTCCCTCGTGATCGTCCTTGATGAGGCCGTGCCGTGAAACGTTCGCGCCAGGAATGACACGTGACTTCGATTCGGCGAGGTAACGGCCCCCAAACACGGAAAATACGATTGCGGACTTTTCAGTCCTGGTCTGTTCGGTCGCCATCCTGGCCTTGCCTCCCAAACCTGCCGACTTCTGCGCACGGCCGCAAGTTTCGGCAGTCCCGTAACGGGTTTCCGCCAAAGCCTCATCGGATCGTGTCAGTCGATCGGAATAGTTCATGGTCGAGTCCTTTCCGCCGAATCGCTTCCTGCGAATCGTTTCATGAGATCACGACTTATCCGTCAGTCGTTGCTCACGATGGCACTGATAATAACGATCTGACGAATCACGTCAACCCCGAAGATCGCAAATTCCGCAAAACCTGCCTTTCGAACTCCCGCTTCGTTCCAAGTCATTACACAGGAATCAGCTCCGCATGCTCGATCGATTTCGGCGACGGCCAAATCTTGCACTCCATAACCGAGTTCGACAGATTGGAACATGGCCTTGAAGCACTCCGATCGGTGCAGGATCGGAACGGAAATCACGGATCCGGAATGATGGAAAAGCCATCTGATGAAGATAAGTTGCCAGTTTGGCGCACAAGCCATTCTCTCGAATCCGAAAACGCCGATTTCGCACCGTTGACTCTGGTCATCGCATTCGGCGTCATCGCCTGTGGTCTGGCGTTCGTCAAACTTGCGGACGAAGTTCTCGAAGGAGAAACCCGGCAATTCGACGAATGGGTTTTACGATCGCTGCGCCGAGCGGACGATCCATCCGTGCCGATCGGACCGGCCTGGATCCGCGAGGCAGGCCTCGATATCACGGCACTCGGAAGCCCGGTCGTTCTGATTCTCATGGTCGCCGCCGTCATGGGGCTGATGCGCATTCGTGGAAAATTCACGGAAATGGCGATGACCGCCGTGACGACGTTGACAGGCTCCCTCTTCGCCCTGCTTCTGAAATATGCCCTGGGACGTGACCGGCCGGGGGTCGTGCCCCATTTACGCGAGGTCACCACGCCAAGCTTTCCCAGCGGGCATGCGATGGTTTCCGCAGTCGTTTTCCTTACGCTCGGGATCCTCGCGACATACGTCGTCAAGGGACGGCGAGCGAAACTCTATTGCCTTGCCTGGGCGATGGTTTTGACGTTCCTTGTCGGGCTCAGCCGAATTTACCTGGGCGTGCATTACCCGACCGACGTACTGGCCGGTTGGCTGGCAGGGTTCGCCTGGGCGTTGGGCTGCTGGATAGCTCTGAAATTCTGGAGCCGGAACCGGGTGAAACGGCGTGTCGGCTGAGAATGCAACCGCCTTCGACTGATCTCAGCCTCGGGGGCCGTAAGTTCGGCCCAGCTTGTCAGCGAGGACTTTCCTGAGCGCCAGTGCGTCGATCTCGCCAGTCTTGCGCCAAACGACTTTCCCGCCGGGGGCGATCAGAAATGTATAAGGCACCGGTCCGGGCCATTCCTTGTCCAGCGTATCCGCGAGCGCATCCTGATTCTCGCCGGTGAAGATCAGGTTACGGCACGAAGCGTGGTGTTCTTTCAATGCAGATTCGACCTTGGCGAATTCTTCAGGTTTGTCGACGCTGACGGTGATCAGCTCGAAATCTCTCTTCCGGTACATTCGGTGCATCGTCACGAACTCCGCGAGTTCGGCCACGCATGGCCCGCACCATGTCGCCCACAGGTTCACCAGCCGATATTTGGGAGTGTCATTCCGGGCGATCTCGGCAAAGGTCTTGAGATCGCCCTTCTCAAGAGAAACCGGCTCGGCGTCACATTTCGCAAGATGTTCGGCTGCCTGGGCCCGCTTGTCGGACCATTTCGTCGAGCAGCCCCGCACGCGTGTCGTCGCCACGGGAACCTGCCGGCCTTCGAGGATGGCTTCGACAGCGGCGATCGTATCATGCGACTTCACCTCACCGACTTCGGCATCGTCGAACCTGCCCTGATACCGCAGGTTACGATTCCGGTCGAAGACGAACACATGCGGTGTCGCCAGGCAGCCGTAAGCCAGTGAAATCGTCTGCGTTTCGCCGTCGTAAAGATACGGGAACGTGAATTTCCGGTCGGCGGCCCGGATTTTCATGTCTTCCAGCGAATCGCTGACATCCGTGAAGCCAAGTTCGTCGAGCCGTAACGCCTTGTCGTCGTTCGGCGAGATGCACACCACAGCCACGCCCCTGCCCTTATAGTCGGCCGAGAGCTTCATGATGCGTTCTTCGTAAGCCTGAGCGGTCGGGCAATGATTGCAGGTAAAGATGACGACGAGCACGGGCGAAGCTTCGAAATCGGCCAGGCGGTAACGCTTGCCGTCGACACCGGGCAGGTCGAAGTCAGGCGCTTTCGCCCCGATCGCAAGCGGTTTGAGCCCTTCGGGATCAGCCATGGCGATCGAAGGGCGGACGGCGGCCATTCCAATTCCCGCGAGCCCGAGACGGATGGCGTGACGGCGATTCGGGTCGTTCGACGACATGATTTCTGCTCTCGAATTGGAGTGGTCTGTGTGCGTTGATGTTTGGGCAGGCCTGGATGATTTCGATCTTACTTCGAATCGTCTTTCGGGCCAACAGGGTGCCGCGGCGGGTAAATGCCGTTACAATTTGGGAATTGGATGCGACGCTTCGCAGCACGCCCCGAAATACCCACCGAAAGCCCAGAAACCATGAAAAACACCATCGGCAAACGTCTTGCCGTCAGCTTGACGGTCACCCTCGGCCTCGTCGCAATCTGCGCGGCCGACACAGGTACGCCAGTCAAACCCGGCACTCCACTGGCTCGCAAGGGTGACGAGATCATGGTCTGCGGTCAGCTGTTTCACACAGGTGCTCCGGTGGTGCTCTGGACCGATCCGGGCGGCTACGATGCTTACCGCGTCGACCGTCGCTTCGCCCCCCTCGAAAAGGCCAACTGGAAAGAAACCGAAAAGGCCGGCGGTGTGAAGACGCCCAATCGCTACGGTGCCCGCACGAAAGGCCTTTCGCCCGAGATGGTCGAGAAAGTCCGGGGCGGCGGCTGGTCGATCGACGAACTCCGCGATGTCGTCGATCAGTTCGTCATTCACTTCGACGTCTGCGGCACGAGCAAACGCTGCTTCCAGGTCCTGCACGACGCCCGCGGCCTCAGTGTCCACTTCATGCTGGACGTCGACGGCACGCTTTATCAGACGCTCGACCTTAAGGAAGCCGCCTGGCATGCCACGATCGCCAACAACCGTTCGATCGGTATCGAAATCGCAAACATGGGCGCTTATCCGAAAACAGGCAAGAACCCGTTCGAAACCTGGTACGCCAAAGACGCGACGGGCAAAACCATCATGACGATCCCCGGCGGCCTCGAAAAATCAGGCATCCGCAACCCGCCGAGCCCGATCCGGCCGGACAGGAACGATCCGGTCGAAGGTGCCGTACAGGGACAGAATCTGGTTCAGTACGATCTGACACCGCAGCAATACGAAACGCTGGCCAAACTCACTGCCACGCTGTGCACCGTGTTCCCTAAGATCAAGTGCGATTTCCCCAAAGACTCGGACGGCAACCTGATTCCAAAAAAGCTGCCCGACGAGGCATTCCGCAGCTATCAGGGCATTCTGGGCCACTATCACGTGCAGACGAACAAGGTCGATCCTGGTCCGGCGTTCCAGTGGGACCGGCTGATCCGCGAAGCGACCTCGCTGATGTCGCGCTGAAGTCAGACTTGAGGTAACGTCCATGATCATGAACCGGCGCAATCTGATTCGATCGCTCGCCGCTGCCCCTGCCCTGCGGACTCTCGTTTCGCCCGCGATCCATGCGGGCGAAACATCGTCACAACCGCTGATCGGCCCACGTGAACGGATCGTGTTCTTCGGCGATTCGATCACCCAGGGCGGCGCTTACGTTGCCCACCTGGAAACGCTTCTGAGGCTTCGATTTCCGGCGAGCGCGATCGAAATCCACAACCACGGTATCTCGAGCGAAACGATCTCGGGCACGTCCGAGCCCGATCACGATCCGCGACGGCCGTGGGCGCACGAGCGGTTCGCTCGCGACGTCGCCGAATGGCATCCGACGTTGCTCTTCAGTTGCTTCGGCATGAACGACGGTAACTATCACCCTTTCGAAGAGGACCGTTTTTCGAAGTATGTCGAAGGCGTGAACCGGCTGATCGAGCGTGCGAAGGGCGAAGCCCGGGTGCAGAGACTGATCCTCTGCACACCACCACCTTTCGACCCCTACCAGCGGAAAAACGGCGACCCGAAGGCCGTCCATTACGGCTACAAGTACCCGGCCGTGAATTACGACGACACACTCGGCCGCTATGCCCAGTGGCTTTTGAGCTTACGCGAGCAAGGCCAGACTGTGGCTGATCTTCATGGGCCGATGAACCGGCACCTTGCGAAACGCCGCGAGCAGCGTGTGAGCTTCACGCTGATGCCCGACGCAGTTCACCCTGACGCGACTGGTCATGCCGTGATGGCCATCGTACTGGCTGGTCAAATCGGGTTGACGGGCCCCAGAGCCACGATTTCGATCGATGGAAATCTCGAAGCGGCCCGGATCGATCGCGGTAGTGTCGTCGATTCGAAAAAGCTCGATCAAGTGCTGGAACTTGCCCTGGCACTGCCAGTCCCATGGCGGTTTGGCGCGGGGGTCGACCAGGAATCGATCCATCTCGAATCGGTCGCGGATCGATTCGATGCCATTTCGATCAGACTCGAAACACCACCCGAAAGCATATTCGAATTGACGTTTCAGGCAGACTCGAATGCCGAACCGGTCGTGCGAAAAGTCAGCGGCCTGGAACTTTCCCGCGGCATTTCCGTGATAATGCCTGAAAACCCAGGCTCGGCCTCCTTCCAGGCTGGCGAAAAGCTGGCTGAGGCGGTGATGAAGCACAGGCAGTCTGCATCGGCCCAGTGGCGTGGCCGGGCGATGAAATTGCCGAAAGATGCCGAAGAACGTGGCCCGCAGCTTGAAGAACTCGCGACTGAGGCCGCAGCGGCCGCGGAGCTTTCGAAGCTTGCAGCGACTCCGGTTCCGGGAGCCCGGTTGAAAATCCGAAGACTGCCCGCGTAATCTGGCCCAATCGCATTCCGGGTGAAAATGCCCGAACACTTCCAGCCCCCCTCAATCGCCAAAAATCGAGAACGACGTCATGATCCCAACCATTGCGAAAGCGCAGAAATTCTCTCTGCCTGCTTATCTGTTTTTAGCATTGCTGGTATCAGGCTGTGGCGGAGGTGGAAGCGAAACGAGCCCCCCTGCACCGCAGTCGAATACGACCCCAGCCGGTGCCGCCAAAAAGCGTATCGGGGCCGTATTGCCGATGTTCAGCCATCCCTTCTTCGTCGCTCAGAAAAAAGGGCTGGAAGAGAAAGCGGCCGAGTTGGGCTTCGAGATCGACATTCGCGATGGCCAGGACGACGACCTGAAGCAGATCTCGCAGGTGGAATTTCTGATCCAGAAGGGTGTCGATCTGTTGATCCTCTGCCCGCGGGATTCGGAGGCTCTCGTGCCTGCCGTCGAAGCCGCGAACAAGGCGAAGATCCCGGTGATCACGCTCAATCGCCGAGTTGCCGGTGGCGAAGTGGTCTGCTATGTCGGTGCCGATGACCGGGCCGGTGGCGTCGCCCAGGGCGAGGCACTGGCGAAATCGCTTGGCGCCAAAGGCGGCAAAGTCATTTATCTGCAGGGCACACAAGGTTCGAGCCCACAGAGATCACGCAAGGAGGGGCTGGACGAAGTCCTCAAAAAACATCCGGAGATCGTCATCGCTGACAGCAGGTTCGCCGATTTCCAGGAGGACAAGGCAAAGAGCATGATGACCGATCTGGCACAGCGTTTCCAGCCTGGTCAGATCCAGGCCATCGTCGCCCAGGCCGACGAAATGGCTGTGCCGGCGGCGGAGGTGGCGAGTGAGAAAGGCTGGAAGGGTGTCATCGTGATCGGGTTCAACGGCAATCGCGACGGTTTCGAAGCCATCAAGGCCGGTAAAATGAGCGCGACGGTCCTTCAGGACGCAGCCGTCCAGGGCCGTAAATCGGTCGAAGCCGCTCACGACCACTTTTCCGGAAAATCTCTCGGAAAGGACATCTATACGGAACTCCCGGTGGTCGACTCGTCGAACATCGACAAATATCAACCGGCCTATTGAACGCCTCGATGGCACCATCCGGTCGACACCTTGCAGGTTGCGCACCGAATTTTCAAAATGGTGTTACGGCTGATCTCCGACACTGAACAGACGCAGAAAGCGGGCGACCGATGAGAGTGGCGTATTTCGATTGTGCCAGCGGCATTTCCGGTGACATGACGCTGGGTGCGCTGGTGGATGCCGGAGCTGACGGTGCCGCGATCGCCGCTGCGATCGCCAGCCTGGGTCTGCCCGGCGGCGTCGAATTCGTCATGACCAAACGATGCGGCATGCGGGCGACTTACGCGAAAGTGGACGCCCCGCACGAACACGCCCATCGCCACCTGCACCATATCGACGCCATCATCGACCGATCGACGCTTTCGGATCGTCAGAAATCTCTGGCGAAGAAGATCTTCCGCAAGTTGGGCGAAGCCGAGGCGGACAGCCATGGCGTTCCGATCGAAAAGGTCCATTTCCACGAAGTCGGCGCGATCGATTCGATCATCGACATCGTCGGTGCCGCGGTCGGCCTCGATCTTCTTGGTGTCGACGAGATCATGGCCAGCCCGGTACCGACCGGTACCGGCTACATTCAAGTGGCTCACGGGCGCATGAGCGTCCCCGCTCCAGCGACGGCGTTTCTGCTCAAAGGCGTGCCACTTGCCGCCAGCACGATCGAAATGGAGCTGACGACGCCGACAGGAGCGGCCATTCTGGCGACGACCGTCAGCCGGTTTGGGCCCCTGCCCGCCATGACGATTGACCGGATCGGAACCGGCGCTGGCACGAAAGACCTGAAATCACAGCCCAACGTGCTGAGAATCATCGTCGGCGAACTCATCGAATCCCGCACGAGCGATCAGGTGATGATCCTCGAAACGAACCTTGACGATGCCACCGGCGAACTCATCGGCCATGTCAGCGAACGACTGTTTCAGGCCGGTGCCCTCGATGTATTCACGATGCCGATTTATATGAAGAAAAATCGGCCGGCAGTGCTTCTCAGCGTGCTGTGCGACCCGATTCGCACGCATGAGATGGAAAGCATTCTGTTCGAAGAGACGGAAACGCTTGGCGTTCGCCGAAGCGTAAAAGACCGCACGATATTACCTCGCAAGGCAGCCAGGGTACGAACCGAATTCGGCGAGATTCCTGGCAAGGCGTTCTGGCGAACCGAGAACGATTCCAAACGATTCTCGCCTGAGCACGACGCCTGCGCCAAAGCGGCGAAGAGCCACGGAGCGACGCTCAGAACGGTTCAGGAAGCCGCACGTCAGGCCTGGCGTAACGGCGACTGGGTCTGGGCTGCCGAGGAACCAGCCCCCGACCTCCAGCACAGCCATCATCATCACGAGCATGGCCATACTCATGACCACGATCCAGGTCAATCGCATGACCATAGTCATGATCATGATCATTCGCACGAACACGGCCATACCCACACGCATGATCACAGCCACGGGCATCATCACCCGCATTCAGGCCATGATCATGACCACGGGCACCCGCACAGGCATGGCTGAAACCGGTCGCTTGCGATCGCCACGCCCCCTTTACGGGGGCGTGGCCTTGACATTCAGCGGCTCAGGGATAGTTCCAGGCAGACGATCTTCCACGAATCGCCGGTCTTTCGGCGCACCTGCATGAAGGGAAGCCGCTTGGTTTCAGCGTTCTCGCTCATCAGCAGATCGCCTGAGATCACGAGCGTGTCCGGGGTTACGAAACGTGCATAGTGGACATCGTTGGTGAGATTGAACTTCGTAAGATCCTTGACGTTTTCGTAGACCTTGCGAATCGCGTCGCCGCCACGATGGAACTTGACCGTGGGGGGTCCGACAGATTCGACCGTTTTTTCGACGATCTCGGCATCTTCGAGATACTGGGCCGCGAGCCCGGCGCCGTCGCCGGCGGCGAACATTTTCGTGCCTGCGTCAGTCAATTCCTTCGCCAGCTTCATGGCAGCTTCGTCCTTAGGAGAACGAACCTCCTGAGCCGAAAGCGTCTGTGTGGACATCGCACAGATGATCATCGAAGCGGAAAGGAGCCGGAGTGGGGAAATCCGCATGACTTTCTCCTGGTCTGAAAGTTCGAAGAACCTCGAATTCGCGCAGCGGATTCGGTAGCCTCAAACCTCGATCGTACCAGAGCTGGCCCTTTCGGACGAGCCTTTCGTCAACTCCGCGGCCACTCTGCCCGCCAACCGCCCCATGCTCCAGGCCGCCTGAAAGTTATAACCGCCGATGCGGCCGTCGATATCCAGCACCTCGCCGATCAGATGCAGACCCGGCCGAAGCCGGCTTTCGAGCGTCTTCGGATCGACCTCTTCGAGCGAAACACCGCCGGATGTGACTTCCGCCTTTTCGAAGCCTAAAGTCGTTGCGACCGGCATCGCCAGCGATTTGACAGCAGCGACAAGTGCCTTGCGCTTCTCACGCGGCATTTCCGCGGCGATCGCTCCTGAGGCCAGCCCGCACTGGCTCAAAACCAGCTCTTTAATACGGTTCGGGATTCGATCCGGCAAAAGCCTGGAGATGCCGACGCGGCCCTTTCGGCTCGATTCGACGAGCTGGCTTTCGAACGCTTCGGCCGAGTGATCGGGAATGAGGTCTATGCGAATCGTCCAGCCCCGTGTCGAGCCAGCACGTGCCAGCGGCCGGCTGACGTCAAGAATCGCAGGGCCGGTCAGCCCGAAGTGGGCGAACAAGAGAGATTCGCGTCTGGAGTCCGCGACCCGGCCTTCTGGGTCGACGACTTTGACTCCCACATCCGTCAGCGTGATGCCCTTACAATCGCGGACCCAATCGGCCTCGACGACTATCGGAACGAGTGCTGGCCTGGTTTCGACGATCGTATGCCCGAACTTCGCAGCCATCCCATAGCCGTCGCCCGTCGTCCCGCAGCCGGGAAAGCTGCGACCGCCGGTCGCCAATATGATGCGCTTCGCATGAACCGGGCCTTTGGGTGTCGAAACGACGAACAGGCCTTCGGCTTCGGCAAGTTCGATCGCCTGAACCGGGGTTAGCGTCCAGAGCTTCGCCCCCGCCGCACGAACGGCACTTTCGAGAGCTTCAAGAACGTCCGAAGCGCGATCCGAACAGGGAAAGATCTTGCCGTTGGCCTCGACTTTAGTCGCAACCCCGTGCGATTCGAACCAGCGGACTGTGGCGTCGACATCAAAAGCTTTCAAAGATGGCCCAAGAAATCGGCCCGCGGCAGACGAAAACGCCTCCTGAATCGAGCGAATGCCCTGCAATCGGTCGACGGGAAATTCCGGATCGATCGGACCGGTGACGGCATCAAGCCGGCGCAAGCCTCTCGCATTCGTCAGATTGCACCGTGTCCCGCCGGACATCAGGATTTTGACCCCCGGGCGCCGGTTCTTCTCGAGGATCAACACCCGCGAACCTTGTTCGGCAGCCGTGAGAGCGGCGAACAGCCCAGCCGCACCGCCGCCGATCACAGCGACGTCCCATATCTCGGCGGTGCCTTGATTCATGGCCTGGCCGGCTCCGGCAAAATGGCTCGTTCGAATGCGGCGAAGTCGAAATCCAATACCGGGTGAATGCGTTTTCCGGCGAGCGCGCGAACCGAACGCAAGGTACGACTGATCATTGCTTTACGATCTTCACCAGAGGATTTACCTTCCTTTTCGAGTGAATCGACCGTCCGACATGCAGGGTTCGCCCTGGCGATTTCGCGAGCTTTCCGCATTTCGTCTTCGTTGAGGAACGTGCCTGTCGTCCCGGAGGCCATCAGGTTCAGAGTATCCTGCCGATGCGGCAGCCCCAGAGCATGGCCAAGCTCGTGTGAAGTCACGCGTGGCAAAGGTTCGTCGATGCCGCTTTCGACCTTGCGAAGGGCAGCCGTTTCCTTGACCATCGCCTCGCGATTACCGAAATAAACGCCGTTCACGTCAAAATCGTGGATATAGTGCACCCGAAACACGTTCGTATCTTTTCGCGTCGATTCCGGAATGACACGCCGGAATGCGGCATGCGGGAGTCGAGCGTTCTTCGCCGGTTTCTTTCCGGGAGCCTCGTCGTCGTCGGCATCGATCAGAGCCGCCAGTTTCACCCGTCCGGTGTTCTCGGCCTGGACGTCTTCGATCGACTCAAGTTGCCAGTGAATCCCGGCGGATGCCCAGATGACATTGGCTTTGGTGACGATGCGGCGAATGTCATCGTCGCTGAGTTGCCGGCAATCGATCTCGGCGACATCTGCGGATTTCGCCCGGTAGACATGCAGTGGCAGCACCAGAAATTCGGATGCTGCCGGGGCATGAGTCCGCTCCAGGTTCTGTTCTTTCGAGGCGGCGGGGTTGTCCTGCCCCGATGCGGCGACGATCGCCGACGCGATCGTCAGGCAGGTAAGCACAGCGGTCGCAATGCCGTTTCGCATTCCTGAAATCCTCACGAGCATCGAACGTCAATCGACGTGTTTGGTCGTCGCCACCGGGTCGAAGTCAGGCTTCGTTTCCGCCTGAAGCCGCTTGGCGACCGCTTCGGACCTTTCCAGGACCCGCAAGGCGTTGCCGCCAAGAATCTTGCGGACCGCCTCTTCGGAATGGCCACGCCGCAGGAGTTCTTCGGTGATTTTCGGGAAGTCAGCCACGCTGTCGAGACCTTTGGGCCATCGGCTGATTCCGTCGAAATCGGAACCGAGACCGACGTGGTCGATTCCGGCCACGCGAATGACATGTTCGATGTGATCGACGACCGTGTTGATCGTGCCGTAAAGGTCAGGATTTTCGGCGATCCAGGCTTCCAGCTGTTTCTCGGCCTCGGCCTTGTCTTTGACGGTCGCGGCGATTTCCTTCTGCTTCGCTGTGACTTTGGCGGCCGCGCCGGGAACGATGAAGCTGGAGAAGAAATTGATCATCACGACGCCGCCATTGGTCCGAACTCGCCTCAGGATATCGTCGTTGACGTTCCGGGGATGCGGGCAGAGGGCAAAGGCACTCGAGTGGCTTGCGATGACCGGGGCCTGGCTGATGTCGAGCACGTCGGACATCGTCTCGGCACTCACGTGCGAAATGTCGACCAGTATGCCCAGCCGGTTCATCTCACGAACGACTCGTTCCCCGAACTTCGTCAGACCGCCGTGCTTGTGCGTATCGGTGGCGGCATCGGCCCAATCGAGTGTCTGATTGTGCGTCAGAGTCATGTAGCGCACCCCCAGCTTATGGAAGATGCGGAGCATGGCCAGATCGTTTTCGATGGCCACGCCACCTTCCACACCCAGCATGCCGGCGCACTTGCCTGAGGCTGCGATACGCCGCACGTCGGCTGCTGTGTAGGCCTGTTCGAGGTCGTTCGGGAAGGCTTCGGTCATGCGGTTGACCAGATCGATCTGTTCGAGCACGGTTCGAAGCGGATTTTCGTGCTTGCCGGGGATATAGACGGACCAGAACTGGGCATTCAGCCCGCCCCGCTTCATACGCGGCAAATCGGTCTGATACGGCAGTTTCTGCTCTTTGGAGAGATCGATCTTGTCGAGGCCGATTTGCCCATGTTCACGCAACTGCCATGGGAGGTCGTTATGACCGTCGAACAAGATGGCCGTTTTGTGAATTTCCCGGGCCCGGGCGGCGTAATCCACAGCGGGTTTGAGCTTGGCGGCATCCTGACCGAACGCAGGAGTCGATCCAGCGATGAGGAACATTGCGATGAGGGTTTGCCGAAGTAACATTTCCGAGTTGGTCTCCGCGATCTGCCAGGCATGGTCGTTACGACAGGTTTCGTGCTCACCGATGAACATTCTACCCAAGCCGTCGAACCGCCCGCCAAATTACTTGATCGATCGAACGAGAGAATTGCGTGCGGAGGATGCGACCGGTGCGACCGGTGCGATCGGCGTGGCTTGTGCTGCCGGAATGTCATGCTCAATGGTTTCGACCGGCTCTTCGGGCCACGAAACCTCAGCGAGAAAATACAGAACGGCCACAGACCTGATCGATGTTATGCGTGATGAGCGAATCGGTGTCGTCAGGCACAGGTTCGTCAGGGATGGGCCAGTCACGGGCTGTGGATCAATCTCGGACGATCAAGCCCCTACGGAAAAAATTCGAATCGATCGTGCGGCAGGAGGACGGCGATCGCGAACGACCCTACGGAGGTCACAGTGGCTTCGTTCGATCAACCACGCCGCACACGTCGTTTCCGCCCTGAAGGTTTGGGGCCCGAAACGCTCGAAAACCGCGAAGTCCTGGCCTATTCGGCCATGGGTTTTTCGCTTCCCGACCTTTCGGTCGCCAATAACGCTTCGCCGGTCGCCTCCTGGGGCCAGCCGTTCTCCGTTCAGGTACTGGCCTTCAATCGCGGTGCCAGCAGCCTGCCTGAATTGCCGCAATGGCCGCTTGCTCCAAGCATGGCCGACGCGGCAACGGAAGTCGACGTTTATCTCGCCCGTGGTCGAAATCGCGTTCTGATCGAGACCCTCGACATGGGCACGATCCGCCAGAACAGCGTCGATAACGGAGTCATCAACATCGATCTGCCGGATACGCCCCCTGCCGGTTTCCCGGCTGCCGGCGGTCAGTTCCGCATGATTTTCGTGCCGAGAGTCACGAACCAGATCCGCCTGCCGATGGCTTCGCCCAATGGCGGTTCGTGGTCGATGCCGGTGAACATTCAGCCTTCGCTGCCGCAGCTTCAGTTCGTCAGAGACAACTCGCCGAACGTGATCGTCCCTGGCCAGGTCTTCACGCCCGAAGTGGTGATCGCCAATAACGGTGCGGCGAATATCGATACGCAAGGGCCTTTGACGGTCGCCCTCGTCGCTTCGAATGACCCCTACTTCAGCCCGGATGACGTCATTCTCGACGAAATCGTCATCGACAGCCTCTCGGGGCTCAATCAAAGGCCGATCCGGGGCGGCATGCGTGGTCTTCAAGGCAGCCGGCGTGCCAATCTGCCCCTGGCGGCCAACGAAACTTCGGCCTTCGGGGCCAAGATTACGTTTCCCGTCGATGGGCCCTACTACATCGGCTACGTGATCGACCCCTATCGCACGATCACGCAGATCAGCGATCAGGCGGGGGTCGAACGCTCGGCCCTGCTCAATGGCCTGAAGTATGTCGATGAAGTCCACGGCTTCGCCGACCCGGGCAACGTGACGAATTCCGACGCAGCGGCATTCCCGAACGTACCTTATCAACCGCCTTCGGTGACTGTCGTTCGTCCGAATGCCAATCAGAATTCACCGTATTACTACTATCCGCCTTATCGCCCTCTGGGCGGAATCTACACCAAGCCTCGCGGCTGGGTGTAATACCAGGCCGGATACGTTCCGAATCGGACTCCCCCCCTCGGAACCCCTGGCATTTTGCCGGGGGTTCCGCTTACGTCCGGCCGACCTGGCCTGCGAACTTCGCGTGCAATGAAGCTTGTCTTTCGTTTCCGATGTGGTGATTTCTTCACTTTGATGCGTCATCATTTGGAATCTGGGTCGTGGACCTATCCCAGAGCTCGACGTTCGCATGCCACGACACGAACTCCTCGCCCGCAGAATGGTTCGAATAGGATTTCGGCACGATGAAAATAGATTCCCGGGAGCAGATCGCCCTGATCACCGGCCTTGCGAAATGGTGTCTTCTCGGCTCACTGGTCGGCGTCCTTGCCGGCATCGCTTCGGCGGCTTTCCTCATCGGCCTGGAGTGGGCGACGGAAGTTCGGACCGCACACGGCTGGCTCCTGTGGCTCCTTCCGGCAGCCGGGGCGGCGATCGGCTGGATTTATGACCGGTACGGCCGCGACGTCGAAGCGGGCAATAACCTGCTGCTCGAACGCATCCACCACATGGAAGGGTATGTGTCGATACGCATGGCCCCGCTGATCGCCCTGGCCACCATCGGGACACACCTCTTCGGCGGCTCAGCAGGTCGTGAAGGCACCGCCGTGCAGATGGGCGGCAGCCTGGCCGATTTTCTGGGACGCATCCTGCATTCGAACCGGTTCGATCGAAGAATCCTCCTCATGAGCGGCATCAGCGGCGGCTTCGGGTCCGTATTCGGCACTCCGGTCGCCGGCATGATCTTCGGCCTTGAGGTTCTTACGATCGGGAGACTTCGTTACGACGCACTCGTGCCCTGCTTCGCCGCTTCGGCCGTGGGCAGCCTCACGTGCCATGCCCTTGGGATCGTGCACAATCCCTACCCTGTCGGTGCTGCCCCGGTAGTTACGCCTGTGCTGCTCCTGTGGGTCATCGCGGCGGGATTGGCGTTCGGCATCGCCGCATTATTGTTCGCCGAACTGACTCATACCGTCCAACATGCGATGAAGGCCACGGTGCCGGTATCGTGGCTTCGGCCCATTCTTGGCGGAGCCGCTGTCATCGCAATGACTTACGCCGCGGGCACTCGCGACTATCTGGGCCTGAGCCTGCCACTGATCACCGACAGCTTTTCGCCCGGCAAGATCGTCCTCTGGGCCTTCGCTCTCAAGATCGTATTCACGGCCGTGACGCTCGGCAGCGGTTTCAAAGGGGGCGAAGTCACCCCCCTGTTCTGCATCGGCGCCACGCTCGGGCACGCTTTCGCAAGCGTCTTCGGCCTGCCGGTGCCGACATTCGCCGCGCTCGGCTTCGTGGCCGTGTTCGCCGGCGCGGCGAATACCCCCCTCGCCTGCCTGATGATGGGCATCGAACTGTTCGGGGCCGGTCTGGCCGTACCGCTTTCTCTCGCCTGTATCGTCAGTTACGTAGCCTCAGGCCACCGCGGCATTTACATGTCCCAGCGCATCGGCACCGCAAAGGCTCATTCGATCGAATTCGGCGCCGAATTCACTTTGCATGAGGCCCGGAACAAGAAACCCGTCAGATCCGGGGGCATGCCTGATTCTTCCGGCCATTGATCGAGCGAGCACGTCCTGGAAAATCCAGGACGTACTCGTCGATTTGCGATTGACGGTTCCGCGACCGTTTCGAATGCAGCGGTCGAAGTTCGAACTCAGTTCGTTTGACTGAGTCCACCGGCAGCCCAGTTCGAAGTGCCGGTTGCGGAACGGCTATCGCCGCCGCTGACTGAAGAGAAAAAACCGCTGGCCGTGTTCGAAATGCCGCCCGAAACACTCGCGCCGGTATTGGTCGCCTGGTTTTGCAATCCCCCACTGACGGATGAAGTCAATCCGGAAGAGAAATTGAACGCACCACCCGTAATCGTTGCGTTCTGTCCTGAGACCGTATTGGACTGACCGCTGAGGATCGCACATCCGTCGCCGCTGGCGGAATTGCCTACGCCTCCGATGACGGCTGCGTTATTGGCGTTGGCCGCATTGCTGAAACCCGAAACGATATTGGCGCTTCCGGCGTAATTATTGGCGTCGCCCAGGATCAAGTTATGCGATCCCGTCCGCACATTGCCGGAACCACGCTCGCCGTTGTAACCGACGATCAGATTTCCCATGGGTGACGAGCTGTTCGTGCTCCCCGTGCCATCGACGATCTGGACGTTCGCGCCGGTGATTCTCAGCAGTTTGCTCGTATCGTTGTACGACAAGGGCGCGGTCTTGTTCTCGACGGCGATCAGCCTCGTGTTCAGAGACGAAAGCGTAATGCCGAACTGAGCCTGAGCCGCCGGGCTGGAAGCCAGTACCATTCCGCAGAAACAGAGCCCCAGAATGCCCAGCCAGGTCGTGCGAAGCCGGCGAGAGGTTCGGCCCAATTCGGATTCGAGGCGTTCGATTCGGCGGATCAGGGCTTCGGCGTCTTGAAGTTGCGACATCTTCGGCAGATTCCTCAGGCAATGAAGGAAAGGAATTCGACTGTGGAGACAAAGCGTGATGCGGTCGATCGATGATCGCGTAAAGCCTGTGGAACCGGCTTCAGGAAATCACGAAGACCAGCGAAGCGATGCCGTTCTGGGCCAGGAGGCCCTCAATCAGGATGAACAGGAAGGATCGGACCAGGGCATGCCGGTCTTCGGACAGAACATAATCAATCCCCTTAACATCCGACAATATGTCGAATACTCGATTCGTAGTCGATCGATGCGATCAGGCGATTCGGGAAAGAGAAAGCCCCTGCCCTTCGAAGGCTCGAATCGAAAGAATGGATCAGGCCATCGATCGACGCGCCGAGCCATCGACGCGTCGATGAATGCATCCCGATCAGCCCCTCAGGCCGATCGACACGTACTTCGTTTCCAGATAACTCTCCAGCCCTTCCACGCCCAGTTCGCGGCCCAGGCCTGATTCTTTCATGCCGCCGAACGGGCATTGCGGTGTGGCTGGAACGGGGTCGTTGATGCCGATGATGCCGGCTTCGAGCCCTTCAGCCATTCGCGTGGCGATCGTCAGGTCGTTCGTGAAGACATACGCCGCCAGGCCATAAGGCGTGTCGTTGGCCGCGGCGATGACCTCGTCCAGCTTGTCGAAGCCCAGGAGCGGCATCACAGGGGCGAACGGCTCTTCGTTGAGAATACGCATCGACCGGTCGACGTCAGAGATGACCGTCGGCTCGTAGAAGTAACCTTTATCGAACCGGGTCGAGCGGGCACCGCCGGTCAGGATGGCTGCACCGTTGGCCCGGGCGTCGTCCACCAGTTCCTGAGCCTTCGCCAGGGCTTTCGCTTCGAACATCGGGCCGACCTGTGTGCCAGGCTCCAGGCCGTTGCCCATCTTCAGCCCCCGGGCGAATTCCACGGCGGCTTCGGTGAAGTCTTTGCGGATCTTCTCGTGCAGGAAGAACCGCGACGGGCTGATGCAGACCTGGCCGTTATTGCGGAATTTGCCGATGACCGCCGCCTGGGCGACCTGGGCGACGTCCGCGTCAGGGAAGACGATCAGGGGCGCGTGCCCGCCGAGTTCCATGCTCATTCGCTTGACCGTGTCAGCCGAGCGGCGAATCAGAGCCTTGCCGACTTCCGTGGAGCCAGTGAAGCTGACCTTGCGCACGGCCGGCTCTTCGAACAGGGCGTCGGCGAATTCGCGGCTGGAACCGACGAACAAGTTGGCCACTCCCGGAGGAATTCCGGCATCGGCCAGACATTCGAACAGCCCGATAAGCGAAAGGGGCGTCTGATCGGCCGGGCGGCTGACCACAGTGCAGCCCACCGCCAGAGCCGGGGCGATCTTGCGGCTGGCCAGCGCCATCGGGAAATTCCAGGGCGTAATCGTGCCGACGACACCAACCGGGTGCGAAATCGCCATGTGCCGCTTGGTGCCTACAGAGGGCGGAATGATACGGCCATAGGCCCGCTTGGCTTCTTCGGCGAACCATTCGAACGTGTCGGCCGTCTGCATCACTTCGGCCTTGGCTTCGGGCACGGGCTTGCCCTGTTCCATCGTCATCGTCCGGGCCAGGGCGTCGGCACGGGTGCGGATGAGATCCGCGACGGTCTTGAGGATTTTGGCACGTTCGTAGGCCGTGGTCTTGCTCCAGGCCGGGAAGGCTTTGACGGCGGCTGCGACGGCACGGTCGGCATCAGCGCGGCGGCCATGGGCGACCGATGCCAGCACCGATTCGTCGGCCGGGTTGATCACATCCAGGCGGTTTCCGTCGATCGCGTCCGTCCATTCCCCTTCGACGTACATGCGGCGTTGTTTCGGGTATTCGACGGCGGCTTCGGTCAATGTGGCGGACATGATGCGATCTGGCTCCGGGGATCGATCGGGCCGGCTATCGGCGGATCGTGACTGAGAGAATGGACCTGTGGTCGAAGCGGATTCAGGAAATGGAGTTCGTCAACCGGCGAATCCGGACATTGCGGAATGCGACCGGACCGTGATCGCCCTGCAGAAAAAGCGGTCCGACAGGAACTTCGGGGAGAACGTAGGCGTGGCCGGTTGGCGTGGGAAGAACCTTGTTTTCGTGCACGAGTTTGCCGTTGATCGTCACCCGTTCGAATTTCGCGGGCTCGATCTTCTTGCTCGTAGAGTCGAATCGAGGAGCCCGAAAGACGACCTGCATCGACTGCCATTGTCCGGGCGGCAATGAAGCATTGACACTCGCCGGATAGCCTTTGTCGATATGATGATAGCGCGGCAAGAGCTCGGCCCGGGGATAGATTCCGCCCATGCCGGAAGCATCGAATTTTTCGGCGGGAACGCCGAACGAATCGAAGATCTGGATTTCGTAGAGTCCCTGCAACTTGATGCCGGAGTTCGAGCCCTTGGCGACGAGGAATTCGAGCTCGACTTCGACATCTCCGAATTTTTCGGCGGTGACGAGGTTATTCGTCCGCCCGTTCGGACCGTTCACCCAGATTCCCGTCGGTGTCGTCGCTTCCTTCCAGACGATCTTGCGCGGATCGGACTTGTCCATCTCGACATCACGGGCCTGTTTCCAGAATCCGGTCGGCTTGGCGAAAGCGGTGAGACCATCCGTTTTTGGTCCCATCAGGTCGATCCAGCCATCCGGTTGTGTGGCCTGAACTTCAGACGCACAGGCGGCAGCCAGCATGAACCCGCCGGATTCGCGAAGAAAACGTCGTCGATGCATCTGCGTGATCCTTCCCCGCGAAAGTCATGATCCGGAACACGATCGGTTTCCGGTACGGTATTGTCTTCATTCTGCCTGTGTGGCGATTTGAGGACAAGATGGCGGCACCGCGAAGCGATGTCGCCTTGAGACGGGAATTCCTTCGGGATTCGGATTCGAAACTGATCGAAGCAAAATATCGTCGTATCGCGGAACCGCATATCAGCCAGCTGAGCCGCTCGAACAATCGCGCAGAAGTACCCGAAATCGGCTAAGCCCGTCGTCGACACAGTCGTCATATTCGTAAGAAGTTGTTTATCCAAATTGCCCTGTCGAATAAAATCATTTTGCCTGAACGGAATTCGGAGTAAACTTTGAAGGACACCCCCTAATCGAGTCAAACTACCGAGGTTCGACCATGTCCGACGGCACCACAGTGACGAATGCAGACCCGCTAGCCGGGGTCGCCCAGGCGATGGCCAATGCGGTCGAGGCCGCGAAGTCCGGCATGTCCGATGCCGCAGATTCCGCCCGGGGTGCCGTGCCGCGCGTGAATCTGTTCCTCTCGCGTATGGCCTACACGACCAGCTACGCAATCAGCTATGGTGTCGTGTTTCCGACGGTCTTCGTCGGCCAGTACATTCCGAAAAACAACGCCCTGGTACATGGACTTACCGACGGCGCAGCGGCCGCTCGTGACGCTGTCTCCGCCATGAGCGCGAAATCGCTCCCTGGAACTGACTGAAGTCCCGAACCGGTCAAGATTTCGGATTTGAGCTGAACCGGATTCTCAAATCCGGCGCTGGTGAATTTCGTCCGGAATCGAACAGAACGTCTTTCCGTATCGTACAGATCGAATCCGACACGAGTGGCCGATTTTCTATCGGCCGATGCCGGACTCCGAGGAGTGCTTTCGCATGCCTGTCACTCGATCCGAAGCCATGTTCTTCACCGGTGGACTGCTTGCCGGAGTCGCTGCTGTCGCGGCGTATCCATGGCTAAAAAAACAGTATGACACGTTGCGCGAGCAGTCGTCCAGCGAGGATTCCGCCATGCCACAGGCTAGCGAAATCGGTCGCAAACTCTCGGAGACTGTCGAGGAATTTCTCAAAAACGCTCCCGGCTTCGTGGATGCCGGGAAGTCGGGGCTTCATGCCGGTTTCGAAGCTGCCACCCGGATGGCCCAGACCATTTCTCAACGTGATGGCCGAAACATGCACGAATCTCCATGCTCCGAGCCGAATCAAGCGGCCTGATCGCGCAAGTGTACGAATAGATGCCCTGGATCGTCGCAAGGATCAACCGAGGATTCAGAATTACGGACGTGCTCCGGAATACTTCGCGCGGATTCCGATCGCTCAATGGCTCAGTCTGCGTCCGGATCGATCCGATTGAGACAACATTCTGGAACACGCAATAAATGGACATTAGCATCCGCTTCCCTTCAGTCGGCCGAATCGATATTCGAAGCGAATATCTGTTCGGCGATCTTTCCGAGCCGAAAGCGCGTACGTTCGTGGAACGTGCGATGCGAGTCATGACCGTCGAACGAGTCACGATTCGCGGGAAATCCAGGGACGGCGTTTCGCGTGCCGAGATCTACTTCGACTCGAGGAAAAGCCGTGCCGACCAGGTCATGGCTGCCGTCATTCAGGAGATTTCGAAACCTGATGAAGCCGATTCGGAATTCCCGGAACAGTCATATCGCCAGACAAGCGGCGCAGCACGATCGCACAAATCTGCCATAGGCGAAGGAGAGGATTCGTCGACCTCGACGGCTCTCCTGACGGGGGATGATCACAAGATCGCATCCGAATCCGCCGCGGGCGATCAGAACGATGCAGTGCACGATTCACGAGCGAATGAAGTTCAAGATCCGGCGTTCGTACGCGACCGACATCGCGAAACCCATCCGAAAATGCGTCGGCCTGAATGGCTCGACCGCCTTTGGCCGCATGATCTGAATTCACAGGCCGATCCCGGTGAAGTGCCAGCCGGCGAATTGAAGCCTCGATCCAATCCTCACATCCTTTCTTTCAACAAGAATGGCGAACTGGTCACCGCGTGGGAAATCCTTATGGATTCTCCCGGCAAGCTGAAGCTGCGCAATACGGCACTTTATAGACGCAAGGAAGTCTGTCAGGTCATCGAGCGCGAATTGATGAGCGTGCTCGGTGTGGACAGCTACAAGACCAGCCCGCTCACGGCCTCGCTTTCCCTGACTTACGACCCGCGCCAGATTCGACGTGAGCAAGTTCTTGAGTTGCTTGATCACGCGATCGTGGCAGCGGACGTACCGGCACGGCTGGACAAGCTTGACCTGCAACTGCCGATCGCAACGGGCGGCGTCGCCATCGCGGCCCTCGCCCAGTTCGCGTTTCCGGCGCTTCTTCCCGTCGGTGCGGTGCTGCTCGCCTATTGCTCAATCACGACATTCAAAGAGGCGTATAAGACCCTTTTCGAGGAAAAACGTCTGGGGGTGGACGTTCTGGACTCGATCGTGGTCGTCGGCTGTCTGGCGACGTCGTCCATTTTCGCCGGTGCCGTGTTGTGCTGGTGTTTGTCGCTCGGTCGGCTGCTCGTCCGCAAGACGCAGGACGATTCGAAGAAAATGCTTATGACGGCCTTCGGCAAACAGCCCAGATTCGTGTGGCTGCTGAAGGACGGCGTGGAAGTTCAGGTCGCGGTGGACAAGCTTCGCCCCGGCGACATCGTCGTCGTCAACACAGGCGAAACGGTCCCTGTGGACGGTGTCGTTCAGACCGGCATGGCCATGATCGACCAGCATGCACTGACTGGCGAATCGACTCCGGCCGAGAAAAGCGTCGGCGACCGCGTCTTCGCATCGACCGTAATGGTGGCCGGCAAGATCGAAATCCAGGTGGAAAGCTCTGGTTCCGAAACGGCTTCGGCCAAGATCGGCAAGATCCTCAACGATACGGCCGGTTACAAGCTGACGTCGCAGAACAAAGGCGAACAGCTTGCGGACAAGGCCGTGATCCCAACGCTCGCCCTGGGTGGAACGGCTCTGGCCACGATGGGCCCGGCGGGTGCCATCGCGGTTCTCAACAGCGACTTCGGCACGGGCATCCGCATGGCGGCGCCGCTGGCTTTGCTCTCGAGCCTGGCGCTTGCCGCGCAGAAGGGCATTCTGATCAAGGATGGCCGCGCTCTGGAGCAACTCAACGAAGTCGATACGTTCCTGTTCGACAAAACCGGCACGCTGACGCGCGAGCGCCCGGAAGTCGGCCGGATCTTCTCGGCAGACGGCTACGACGAAAATCAGGTCATGGCGTGGGCCGCCGCGGCTGAATACCGCTTCTCGCACCCGATCGCGAAAGCGATCCTGCACAAGTTCGAGGAAATGAACCTCGACCTGCCCGTCGTCGATGATTCGCATTATGCCGTGGGTTTCGGAATTCGGGTTCGTATCGAAGGCCGAACGATCCGGGTCGGCAGTCCGCGATACATGACCATGGAAGGCATCGATATCCCGGCTGAAATTCGTGCTGCCCAGGATGCCGCCCATGACGAAGGCAACACGATGGTGATGGTGGCCGATGACGACCGCCTGGCTGGCGCGATCGAGCTCCAGGCGGCGATTCGTCCTGAGGTTCTTGAGATCATCGCCGGACTGAGGCAGCGGGGCATCAAGCATATCGCGATCATCTCCGGCGACCACGAAGCCCCGACACGCAAACTGGCCGAAGCTCTGGGCATGGATCGATACTTCGCCCAGGTTCTGCCGCAGGACAAGGCCGATTACGTCGCGAAACTGCAGGATGAAGGCCGCAAGGTCTGTTTCGTCGGTGACGGCATCAACGATTCGATCGCCCTGAAAAAGGCAAACGTCTCGATCTCTTTGCGAGGAGCGAGTACGATCGCGACGGACACGGCGAATATCGTGTTCATGGAAGAGGGGCTGGCGAAGCTGCTGGACTTGAGGGACATCGCCCGAAACCTGGACAGGAACATCAAGCGCAGCTGGACGATGATCATCATTCCCAATGCGATGACGATCGTCGGCGCCTTCACTCTTGGGTTCGGCGTGATGGTCAGCGTGTTCATGAACAATGTCACGGCTGTCGCAGCACTCGCCAACGGCATGGCCCCTCTCAGGCAGCTCAAGAAAGTCCGAGCCGAGCAGGAGCTCGAGCGAGAAATGAGGCTGATCCATGGCTTCGAAAGAAAAATTGTATGAAAGGCGGCTGCGGCGTCGTCTGGACGATCAGCTCAAGTCGGACATCAAGACGCTGTTCGAATCCAGGCGAAGCGAAATCCCGATCGAAGTCGAAATCGACTGGCATCCCCGTGAACCGATCCTGTCTCTGCGCGGCCCCATGGGTGTAACCATTTACGCCCATTTTCTGGAACCGGTCGAGAAGCTCGAAGTGTTCGCCGAATATGGCTTCGCAGCCCGGATGTTCGTCACCGATCGCCATAGAGCCAAGGCCCGCGACGTGATTCATGAAATCGCCGAAGATCTCGAACTCTGACCGACCCGAAAGGAAGTAAGCGACCGACTGCCGAAACACTTCAGGGCATCGATCGCGCCCACCAATGTCCGCCACCGCCGAACGCACACATGAAACCGCTTCGGCGGACCGGTTCTCGCGGCATCAGCCGATCCGCAAGGGACAATTTCATGTGCCGCCCAAAGCGGACGGATCGAAACCGCTGGTAAGCGAGATCCGCTGGGATGCCGAGTCGATCACTCTCAAGTCGGAGCACTTGTTCGGCGAAGCGGCTGGAGAAGATCCGGAGATCAGGCAGCGGACTGGCGTTCTTGTCGATCGCATGTTCGCACACGAAGCAGTGATGAGCATGGTATGCGACAGGAAGACCGCCACTCTGACGCTGCGTCTTCGACTCGATTCTCGGGACATGTGCAGCCTAGAGATCATGCAGCAGCTCATTCGCATGTTGTCGGACGATCGAGAAGCACCCTTGCATCCCCCAGTTCGATTCTGGGACGAAGCCCCATCAACTTCGTTCGAACTGTATCGATATGGGCGGCTTTTGACGTTCTGGCGAATTCAGGAGCGAGGAGAATCGTCTCTCACGCTCATGAACCCGCGGATCGCTTCGGATCCTCGGATGATCGAACTTGTCGAAGACGCCCTGATCCACATCGATGGCGTGCAGGAAGTCATTGCGACCGTGCGTTTTGGACAAATTCAGATTACGGCCGTACCCGGACAGCGTCTGGACGAACGCCTTCTTCTGCACACACTGGAACAGCTTGAAGCCCAGAACCCGCTTACGCTTGCGGAACAACGATTCCCGCGTGCCGATTTGCGATTTCCCGTTCTGGCGGTCGCTCTGGCCATCGGTGCCCAGTGGCTGACTCCCGCACTCTGGCCAGTCGCTGCGGCTGTCATCATCTGGCTCAATCTGCCCATGCTGCGCCGGGGGATCGGCGAACTGCGCCAGGGCATTCTGGGCCTGCCGATTCTGACGGTCCTGATCGTCACCGGCACGATGATCGGCGGGGCGTTGTTCGCTGCGTCGCTCATGACCCTCACGTCCCGATACTGGCAAAATCGCTATTTCTCACTTCTGGCGCTGGCTCAGTCGGAGTGGCTCGGTCAACTGGTCATCGCTCGCGGCAGGGTCGCAAAATGCCTGCCGAACGGCAGCAGGGAGATCGTACGAGTCGATCGCCTGAAACAGGGCGACGTGATCGAAATTCAGGCCCCGGAATCGATACCGGCCGATGGCGAATGGATCGACGGCGAGGGAGAAGTCATCCATGCTTTCGGAGAGTCGGTCGTCGGAAAAGTCACCGAGGGCGACGTAACGTTCCGGCTTTATGCAGGCGGGTGGCTGCGGGAGGGCCGCATCCGCATGCGCGTGACCGCTGCTGGCGAAAAGACGCGTGTCAGACGCGTGCGGCAGGAAATTCTGCGAAGTTCCGGAGTTCTCAAGGGATCTGTCGCCGTAAATGAGCATGGTCAGGCTTTCGCGGAAAAAACTGTCAAGCCGACTCTGGCCCTGGCGGGTTTAGGGCTTGCGACGGTCGGCTTGAGTGAAGCGGTCGCCGTCCTTCGGCCCGATTACGCCATGGGTGTGGGCATGGGCGAAGGGCTGCAGCGGCTGAGGCTGGGTGCAGAAGCCCTTCATGATGGATTTCTCCTGCGAGCACCGGGAGCAGTCCTTGAACTCGAATCGATCGATCTGTGGATCGTCGAACCCGGCAGCCTGGACCGTTCGACCCTCGCCAGGATGAGCCGTTTTGCGGCTGTCGCCGAAATTCGCGGTCTTTCCTGGATCGACCTCACCACTGCCGACGGACAGACGGCCCTGCGTGGATTCGCCGCACTCGATGGCGATGAAGGCCGGGAACGCTTGATACAGTCCCTGCGAGATCAGGGAACGAAAAAAATCGGCTGGATCGGCGATGCCGAAGCTTATCCACGGACGGCCTCGGCCGTCGATCTCGCGATGTCCACAAATACCGATTTCGAAAGCGCGCACCCGGCTGCAGCCGTCGTGAATCTTGCATCAGGCCGGGATCCGAACTGGGGCAGACTCTTCGACATCGCGGCGGAAGCGCGTGGCGAATCGTTCGGGCTTCGCATGCGCGCGATCATGCCGAATGTCGCCGCGGTAGGAGGCGCGTTTTTCATGGGGCTCGACAGCCTGGCAGCCGTCTTGCTGACGAACTTCGGAATCTATTCCGTACACCGGAAGGTCCGCAAACCCGTCGGTGCGGATCAGGAGAGAATCCCGTGAAGAACGAGAATCAAGCCATCGAACCGGCAGCGTCGGACACGGATCACCAAGTGTCGCTGCAACGGCTGCCTGTCGAAGTCAGCTTGACGATCGTCGGTGCCGGATTCGTCGGTCTCATCCTGCCTGGCCCGTTCGGTGCACCGCTGATCGTCGGCGGCGGGCTTTCGCTCTGGCCAAAGGCATTTCGGCCCGTCGATCGCTGGGTCCGCAGACGGATGCCAAAGGCGCACGCGTCAGGCATGATCTGGCTGGATCGATTCCAGATCGACCTGGAACGCAGGTATCCCTCAGAATAAGCGGAAAGCATCGAACCCATCGCTCACCGTTTGGCGACGACCATGAGTCAGTACGCAATGTCCACAGAATCCGGGAATTCCGACAAGCCATACGCTCAGCACGAGCCGCACGCTCTACCGCCCGAGGTCGCGACATTATTGATCGCCATCGGTATCGCTGGAATACCCTTGCCTGGCCCGGGGATACCGTTCATTCTGGCCGGCGGGCTCGTTCTCTGGCCCAGGACTTTCGGGCCGCTGGACGACCGATTCCGAAAATCGTATCCGAAATCTCACGGACAGGTCGCAAGGATTCTCAAGCGGTTCGATGACGACTTGAGCCGCCGATATCCGTCCGGATGAATCACTCCGAATTCCAGCAGATAAAAGCCTCGGCGGGATTTCGATCTCGCTGATGATCACGAACGTGTAAGAACGACTACGCGCGGAATTCCGGCCAGATCCTTCCGCAGATCGACCGATTTCCAGTTCGGGTCTTGAGAATATAAAGAGCGAACAGCTTCGCCCTGATCGAATCCGATTTCGATCAAAATGATCCCGCCCGATTTGAGCTTCATCGCAGCCTGATCGACAAGCTGACGCACGATCTCAAGCCCATCCGGACCACCGTCCAGAGCGGAGTGCGGTTCGTAGTCCCGGACGTTCCTCTCCAGTTTCGGGATATCGGATGATGGAATGTAAGGTGGATTGGACAGGATAAAATCAGGCGAGTCACCCGGTTTCAGCGGTTCCAGCAAGTTTCCGACACGTACCTCGACACGATCGGCCAGACCATGCTTTGCGACATTTCGGCGTGCCACTTCAGCCGCGGGCTCACTGATGTCGATCGCCACGAAACGAGCTGTCGGGTGGTGCATGGCGCAAGCTACGGGAACGCAGCCGGAGCCTGTGCCGACGTCGACACAAAGCGGATCCGTCAGAGGTTTCGCCATTTCCAGAAACGTCATCACGAGCGTTTCGGTATCGGAGCGAGGGATCAGCACGGCCGGACTGACTTCGAAATCCAGCGAATAGAATTCCTTATGCCCCACAAGATAGGCCACCGGAACGCCTTCGGACCTTTTGCGGACAAGGTTGCGGAACTCGGTTCGCCCCGATGCCCCGACCTCTTCGTTGATGTTCATATACAGCTTGACTCTGGGCCAACCAAGGGCATGAGCCAGGAGTATCTCGGTTTCGAGTCGCGGACTTTCCGACCCGTTTCGGCGAAGATAGTCGGTCGTCCACGCGATGAGCCGGCCGATCGTCCACAATTCCTCTTCTGGCGAACTTCCGCTCATAATTCGCCCCCGAACTGCTCCCGGCGATCGTGGTCGATCAGGGCTGAAGTGAGGGGCTCGAGATCACCAAGTATGATCCTATCGAGACTGTACATGGTCAGTCCGATCCGATGGTCGGTCAGCCGGTTTTGCGGAAAGTTATATGTCCGAATACGTTCTGAGCGATCCCCAGAACCGATCAGGCTGCGTCTGGCCTGGGCACGGTCGCGGTCCACCCGGGTTCTCAGCTGGTCGTACAGCCTGGATTTGAGGATCCTCATCGCTTTTGACTTGTTCTTGTGCTGGCTACGTTCGTCCCGGCAATTGACGACGACACCGCTCGGCAGGTGGGTGATCCGCACGCCTGATTCGGTCTTGTTCTGGTGTTGCCCGCCCGGGCCCCCTGCCCGCATCACGTCGACCTGCAGGTCTTCCGTCCGGATCTCGACTTCGACATCCTCAGGCTCAGGCAGAACGGCGACTGTCGCAGCCGAAGTATGAATTCGTCCCTGGGTTTCGGTCTCCGGCACGCGCTGCACGCGGTGCCCGCCGCTTTCGAACTGAAGGTGGCGAAAAGCTCCCTCGCCCGAAACGCTGAACGAAGCCTCTCGAAATCCGCCAAGTTCCGTCGGCTCGATCTCCAGAGTTTCGAACTTCCAGCCTTTGGATTCACAGAACCGTCGATACATTTCGAAAAGATCGCGGGCGAAAAGCGCGGCCTCGTCGCCACCTGTGCCAGCGCGGATTTCGACGATAACGCCACCTCGATCCGCGCCGACCTGGGCATCGTAGACCAGGTTCTTGAGTTGTTCGACGATCTCTTCCCGAGCGATTTTCAGCCTGTCGACTTCTTCGGCGGCATAGGCACGCATTTCTTCGTCGGATTCCGTCGCAACCATGGCTTCGGTTTCCGAAATCCTGCGATTGAGGTCGAGATAACGGCCGTAGGGAACAGCGAGCCGGGCGAGGTTGCCACGTTCACGGGCGAGTGTCGTGACACGTGCGGAATCCGAGGCGATCTCGGGGTTGGCGAGTAGATCTTCCACTTCGACGTACCGGCGCCAATCGCTTTGCAATCGTTCAAGGATGGTTTCGGCACCTGCGGCCGGCGATGGATTGGACACGCGAGACGTGAAGATGTTAGCTATGAGGGCTCTGGTTATGAGAATGTCGCCGATGGCGGTCTACGAATCGGCTTGCCGGGGGACCAACGGAAAAGGGCCGAATTTCGGCATTCGGCCCTTTCTTGATTCACAGTCGAAATGATCGCTTGCGATTCACTCGGCGGCTTTTTTCTTCTTCGAACCGTAGTTGTTGCCGAACCGCTTGTTGAAGCGGTCGATCCGGCCGGCGGCATCCACGAAACGATTCCCGGCACCTGTGTAGAAGGGGTGGCTGGCCGAAGAAATGTCCAGCACGAACATGGGGTATTCCTTGCCGTCTTCCCAGGTCGTGGTCTGGTTCGTGCGAACGGTGGATTTGGTGAGGAACCGGAAGCCGCAGGAGGTATCCTGAAAGACGACTTCCCGATAGTTGGGGTGAATGCCTTTTTTCATGGACTCTTCAAGATCTTGCGTAGGTGGTCAACTGTTCGTAACAGTACGAACGGACCAGAATGTCCTTGATGACGGAATGTCCCGCCACCGATTATCAAATCGTAGATTAGCATTTTCTTCTTCCGCTTTCCAGACGGAATTGGAGAGCGGATATCGGAAGATCCGGGATTCCTCGATTTTTCCGGATTCTCCCTGTCACAGCGAATGGCCGGGGAATCCGTTCGGCAGAGTCGACCTTCAATGTCTGCGACGGCGCCGGTTACGTTTTGAACGGTCGGCCGCAATCTGACTGAATGACCAGAGCGCCAGTAAACCGAAACTCCCGAGCCACGACCAGAATGCAGGGAATTGGTACATGCTGGTTTGTTCCGCGATCGGGAGGGCGCCCCAGATGCCGATCACGATCGCCAGAATGCCGCAAACCAGCCCGATCGTACGATGCCCCTCGAGCATCGCCTGCAAGCCGAGGAGAAAGAAAATGTTCGCGGGAAGCATATGCAGCCCCAACTGCAATACGCCGCCGAGAATGAAAAACTCGTAACCTTGCTTGAATGCGGCATGCTCGAGGCCTACAGGGAGCAGGAGCGAAATCAAATACGACATGAACAGTGTCAGTGCCACCCGTTGCGTCGTTTTGTCTGGGAGGCTTTTTGGACGGGCCATCGCATTCCGGCTTCGAATCTGCTCGGGCGTTCACGCAATCGATCTGACTATGATCTTCGATTCGATCGCGAACGAAAACTTGCTCGACAGGGCAGCGGACGATTCCTTCAGAAGACGACGATTTCCTGAGACGGGAGTCCTATTTTAACTGTACGAGTTCACGATTTCAGGAAATTTCACGGCTTCGAATCGCTTTTTCGGAACATCCATCATTTTTTCATCGGAATCGCGTTTTCGCGAAACACTCGAATCACACTCTGGATTTCGAGGAATTCGCAAAATCGATGTCGCGATCTTTTCGATCTGCGAAAATCACTGGAAAATCCCCGGCTTGCTGGTCAAGATGAGGAAATTCCGATCGAAACCTCGATTTCACCCCACTTCCGAACCCACGGTTCCGGTGTATCGCCATGAATCCTGCCCAACTTTCCCGTCGAGACGCACTGATCAAATCCGCAGGCTTGGGCTTCGCAGGCCTGATTGCCGCGCGAACGCCGACGATCGGCCAGGATTCGATCGTCATCGCCGGCAAGAAAGTCCCTTCGACCGATTCGCGCGATTACCGCCCCGGCGCGGCCCCAGTGCGCTACCCCGATCCGCACATCATCAGCCTGGATAAGCGATTCGAAAGCCTGAAGCTGGGCAACACGCCGATTCGCCGTATCGCACACGGATTTCTCTGGGCTGAAGGGCCGGCCTGGAACGGCGTGGGCCGGTATCTGATCTGGTCCGACATCCCCAACGACCGCCAGCATCGATGGATCGAAGACGACGGCCACGTCAGCACGTTCCGTTCTCCAGTCGGCCAGTCCAACGGTAACACCTTCGACCGCGAAGGCCGTCAGATCAGCTGCGAACACGCCAACAGACGCGTCGTAAGATACGAATACGATGGTAGCCTCACCGTTCTGGCGGACAAGTTCGAGAGCAAACGTTTCAACGCCCCGAACGATGCCGTGGTTTCCGCTGATGGCGCAATCTGGTTCACGGATCCGGGTTACGGCAGCCTGATGCACTACGAAGGCAACAAGGGCCCCCTGGAAATCAAGGAGGCTATCTATCGTATCGATCCGAAGGACGGCAAGATCAGCAAAGTGGCCGATGACATCTACAAACCAAACGGGCTTTGTTTTTCGCCGGATCAGAAACGGCTGTATGTGGCGGATACGGGATCGAGCCACTATCCGCAAGCGGCCAAGGAAATCAAGGTCTGGGACGTGACCGGCGACGGGAAATCGCTCTCCAACGGCCGCACGTTCGCTTCCATGGAATTCGAAGGCCGCTCCGGCCTGGCCGACGGCATCCGTGCGGACAAGGACGGCAATATCTGGGCCTCCGCCGGATGGGTCGGCGACGGATACGACGGTGTGCACTGCTTCGCCGCAGACGGCAGTCGCATCGGTGTGATCCTGCTCCCTGAGATCTGCTCGAACGTGGCCTTCGGCGGCCGCAAACGGAACATCCTGTTCATGACAGGCAGCACGTCCGTTTATGCCGTGCATACCGAAGCCATCGGCGCCGGTTACGCCTGATTCAGGCCTTGGCCTGAATCAGTCTCGGCTGAATTCGATGAGATTGTGGCCATGCGAGCGAGCGACCCAGACCGGCAAGTACGGCACCAGGTCATCTTGGCGTTGACCTCATCCCCGATTCGGGTATTTTGAGGTCTCTGCAAGGATGCCGATCGCTCGAACGCAAAAGGGCAATGCACCAGCTTCGCGAAGATCGATCGCCGCAACGAATCGGGCAGTCTCGTTTGGGGAAGGATCCCGGATGATGAATCCATGGACAC
This sequence comes from bacterium, assembly GCA_016125085.1. GTDB lineage: Bacteria > Planctomycetota > Planctomycetia > Isosphaerales > Isosphaeraceae > QWQI01. Next base: position 71,384 of record WGMM01000009.1, on the reverse strand, counting down.
GCCGCCGTTTCGTCGCGACGACGCTGGGGCTTTGCAGCACAGGTTGCCAGTTCGTGCGTCTGGGAATCAGCGAAGCCGATTCCGACAAATCGGTCGGCGAAGCGCTCAAATCAACGAAAAGCGGCGTTCATCCCCTTGCCGGCCCGAAGCGTATCGGAATGAAAATCGCGATACTCCACGGGCCAGTGCGTGATTCCGCCATCGATCGATCCATCTGGAATACGGCGGACGACCAGATCATTCCCGCCGACATTCGAGAAACGCTGAGGAGCAACGGCCTGAGAGTCGGGATGCTCCGATCGAGCCTGCCGCTGGATGTCGAGGACCTGATGAAAAAGTCTGGTCCCGCAGGTCAGACGGTCGAGCCACTCCTGGTGAACCAGCCCGTCAGCGAACCGACGAAGATCGCGACCGGAGAAAATCGACCTGAGTGTTCGATCCTCATGGACACTGGCGGAAAGGTGCAGGGCAAATCGTACAAGAACGTCAGCGGCTTCGTTCGGATCTCAGGCCAGATCGAAACGGATTCCGGTGTCGTCCTGAAAGTCGTCCCGGAGCTGCATCACGGCGACGTCAAAGCCTCTTTCGCTTCGGTTTCAGGCGAGAACCCTTTCGAACCGACCCAACTGGCTTTGCGGTCCGGGCAGACCGAAGAACTGCTTCGCGAATTGACGTTCAACGTGCCGATCGAGCCTTCGCACTGCCTCGTGATCGGGCTCGATGCGACCCGCGAAGGGAGCCTCGGCTGGTTCCTTTTGACCGATCCCCCGACGACGGATCAGGATACGCGGCAGCGAATGATCCTCATCTGGGCCTGGAACGCAAGCCGGGAGATTTCGGAGCCGATCGCTTCGAAACCGAAATCGTCGATTCGATTCCCGAAACCCGCGGAGCTTCTCAAGCCACCGATCGAAGCCGCGAGCGCACAGGCGACGCCGGATTCCGAACGATCGAATTGAGCGTCTCGGACGATTGACCTTTGAGTCAAATCTTGACACGAATGTCGGGAATGACTGTGATTGTGTGCTGACTATCGAGTTCGACAGGACCAGGGAGATTCGCTCATGGAAGAGCGTCAACGATTTCAGTTCGTATCGCAGCAGGAATCCCGGGCTCCAGGGGAACGGCATCAACGGCCGAAACGCTGGCACGCCCATTCTGGTCATGATCGCCCGGAAGACCGTAAAGCGCCTCACATTCGGGTCAGCCGCGGGCCGAACCGGTAAGGCATTTCTCATCGCCGGAATCCGTCGGATCAGATCGTCGGTTTTCGCTTGATCAGATCACGGAATAACGCAATGTGGCGATCCGCGGCCGATCGTATCGAAAAGCGATCCGCGACCAGGGATCTGCCTGTCTGCGCCAAATTCAGAATCCGGGGCGATTGTTTCAGGGCAGCGACGATTGCCCCAGCGAGATCACGTGGCGAATCGGCGTCGACGATTTGACCGGTCGCATCAGGCTGCACAAGCGTGGCGTTGCCGGGGATATCCGAAACGACGACCGGAATCCCCAGAGCCATCGCCTCCAACAGTGCGATACTCAGCCCTTCCTCACGTGAGGGCAACACGAAGACTCCGGAATGCGCAAGGATTTCCTGAACATCTTGCCGCGCGCCGGAAAATCGCACGGAGCCGGATATGCCAAGAGTGCTCACTTGCGATTTGAGCGATGCCAATTCGACGCCTTCGCCGATCAGGTTCAGCCGTGCCCCGGGAACATCCCGAAGTACGAGCGGCCAGGCGGCCAGTAATCGATCGATGCCCTTTTCGAATGCGAGTCGCCCCACGAAGACCACTTCGGGAGTGATTTCGTTTCCGGCGGGCTTCCATTCGCGTTCTGGAATCGGAACGCCGTTCGGGATCAAATGAATGCGATTCGAATCGTATCCGGAATCGATGAGGTCGTCCCGGATTCGCTCCGATAGAGCCACAAAGCCATCTGCATTCTGCGTGGCCTCACGGATTTTTGCCCCGAAGCGGTCGCGGCTTTGCCAGGCCATATCGCCTGTCGGTCCGGCTCCTTCTGGCCTGAGAACGATTGGAACCCCCGCAGCCTTGCACCACCGCGTCGCCACATAGGCATCATGTTTGAGCATACTGACATAAACGACTTGCGGCGGGTTCCTGCGGAGCCATCGCCGAAGAGAACGCATATAAAGAGCCGTCCCGACGAATCGAATGCCGTTGTACGGAAGACGCACGACGGCCGGGTTCACGGCCTCGGTCGCATGAGAATGATCGACCGTCGGCCGGATTCCTTCCGCAGGATCCGCGCTTGTGAGCACGGTCACCCGGTGCCCCATCGTGGCGAAGGCGTCCGAGAAATTACGCATCACCTTCTCCGCCCCTCCGATCTGGGGCGGAAATCTGCGGCTGATCATCGTGAGTTCGAGCGGGCCGGATTCGCCGGACGTCATGTTCGCCGGTATTCCTTTTCTGATCGTCGTGGCTTCCCATGACACTCTTTGAGGCATCACGAGTGTCGGCGCATCGGCCGGGGCGATCAGAAGCTGCGCCTTTCCTTGTCGTTCGCGGAAGGCAGACGCAGGGGCGTACGCCTTGGCCCGTTCGCTCCGCCGATTTGCGGTGCGGATTGGTTCGAAAGGCCCGGGCGCCGGCCGCTGTTCGGATCGACGAGCTGAATCGACTGCGGATCGACCAGTTGCGATTCACCGGTCCGGTTATTGTAAACCAAAGCCGTTCCACGGGCGATCGACGGAGGCTGGCCCGGCCGCGTCTGGTGGGCGAGCGTCACTTCTTTGCCGTTCAGGCCGATGACGTGGAACTTTTCGTCCGCGGAATCGAAATGGATCTCATCACCCTGAGTGGACATGGTGGACGATCTTGCCGTCGCCGTGCCCTTGGCCCGGATCAGATTCCTGGCCTCTTTCGGCTTGTCCGGATTCGCCAGACTTTCCACTTCGAGCCATTCCGAAGAGAGGAAGACAAAATCGGCCGGCGGTTTGTCGATACTGACGTCTCGATACTCGTCGGTGACCTGGGCATTGACGATTTGCACATTTCCGAAGAAATCGGCTGTGCGATCCGCATTCTGACTCGACTTCGCCTGAGGATCGAAACCGATCCGGCCCTGCATTCGGTTCAGGAATTCCACCCTTGTCAGGTTGAATGGCTTAGGCGTTCCGGTCGAAGGCTTGGCCGGCGTTTTTTCGAGCCCCGGAATCGACCGTCCGTTTTCCTGCCGTTGATACAGGCGGACGATCCCGGCCCCGTCGACTTCGACCATGTCCCGGGCCTTGTCGTACATCACGCGCGGGCCTTCGACTCGCTGCAATTCCTGCACGAGGTTCGAGGCCGCATCACGGCGGCGATTGATGATCGTGACATTACGTTTGGCGTCGACGAATTGTACCTGGGGCTTATCGTTTCCGGCGGCACGGGAGGCCCCTGCGCCACTCGTGCCGGCAATGGTCGCTTCAGGCCGAAACTGATCGAGCGGGATCTGGCGATCGAAATAGATGTCGAGCTGCTCGGCTGCCAGCAAGGCATCCGTCGTCCGAACCACGATCCCTTCCTGAAAATGCGCCCGGCCATCCAGCGGCGAACCTTTCGAATCGTTCGGCTTGCCGAAGAAATCCATCCGCTTCTTCCACGATATGATCGCCTGCTGCGGTTTGGCTTCCGGCTTGTTTTCAGGCTGAGCCGGTTTGTCGGCCTGTGCCCCGAAACCTTCCTGCTTCAGCAGTTCCGAGCCGATCCACTGCTTGATCTTGCCCGGGCCGTTCACCCAGGCGGTAGATGCGGCCTGATCGATTCCCAGAATCGGACCTTCCAGATCGAACTGATCGGAGCTGACGGTTACAGGTTTCGCGTCCGCTGGCGAAGCGGTGGATGCAGGATCCACATGGAAAGCCAGCAAGTGATACGCCCCCTGCCCCTGGTGGACGATGTCCACGGCCTGGGCTTCGACGATCGAAGGCTTCTTCTTCGAATCGCCGTTATCCTGACGGAACAGAACACCACCGCGAAGCCGGGCTTCGATCAGTTCGACACCTCCCATTGCGGCATCAAGACCAGATGTCGCATTGCCACGGGTTGCGCGTGATCTCGGCTTGGGGCCAAGTTTCGCCCAGACACGATCCGCGGCGACTTTAACCGGGTCGTCCTGCTTGCGTTCCTGGCGGCGTGCTTCCTCAGTTGGACGGTTTTCTTCACGATCATTCGCCGCTTCATCCACCCAGAAAGCGGTCGGGCGAACGCGATCCGCCGGTGCGGCTCCCAGTTTCTGACCAGCGGTCGTTCCGGGAAGAAATTCGACGTCCAACCGTTCCCTGGCAGCCAGTTCCCGTGCCCCGGCCACGAGCAGCACGTTCCGGTGCGCTTCGACTCGCTCGATTTCGTACGATTGTGCCGAAAGTTGCGAGGAACGCTTCTGGTCCTTACCCGCAACGGCTTTTTCCGGAGCCTTCGGCGCGACATTCGAACCCGATGCCGTTCCACGCGGAGCCAGCCAAACGTTCAAAGACTGTTCCGCTCGCAGATTTCCGGATTTCACGTCGTTGACCACGGGCGAACCGACAAGGGTGATGACCTTGCGTTCGGTTTCTCCGCTGCCGTCCGTCACAAGCACAGCCTGCGTCGACCATGTCGCTGATCGAACGACAGGGCCTTGGCGAGAGTCGCGCACTTCGACCTTGCCTGCTCCTCGAGCGACTACGGTCGATATTTCCACAGCCGTGGAAGCGACTTTCTGGGCGGGATTCGCATCCACCGACTTCGGCTTTTCATCGAATACGGTTACGTCATGTGCCGAAAGAGTTTCGATCGAGCGCACCGTTTCGGTCAACTGACCATCGGCGGTTTTGACGTAATCGACCCGCTCCATCAGGAGCTGCTCCGAATCGCTTCCTCGCAAATAGACTTCATCAGGCCGCTGGCCGCCAGGACGTTTCAGGATCAATTCGCTGCCGTACCCCGATAACCCCTGTGCCTGACTCAGGATCGTGACCTTCTTGCCCGTGATCCTGGCCCATTTCAGATCGAGTTCGGTCATCGGGCCTGTCACTTTGGCCGGTTTTTTCGAATCCGCGGTCTCCGCAGGTGTGGCATCACCGGTCTGGGTTTCTTTCGTGACAGGAAAGAGTTCGGCCCTCAACAGGTCGCCCGTCACTCGATCGGGCCTTTCGAGTCCCCTCTGCAGGACGACAGTTTTCGCGAACGTGGCGATCGTCGGTGCCGTGGGCCGTGGCGGGCCGACTTTGGGCTGAATGTGCTGTCGCGGCATTTCGATGCGCATCGCACCTTCGCAGGTCAGCCAGGCAGGAATCGATGCGGTTCTGTCTTTGGAATTCCCCGGTAGAACATTCGATTTGCCGACGTTCGCAACTTCGATACGGACATCGCTCGATAGGCGAATCGTCTTCGTGCCCGAGAAGCTGGACTGGCTTGACTTGCTCCCGGCGTTGTCAGCTGGCGCAAGAAGTTCACGTGGCCAAAGCTCGATATCGAGCCCCCTGCCGGTGATGAGAAGGTCTCGGTCCTTGATGCGGACGTCCGAGTCGGAACGGATCGAAAGCGTCGGTTCGTCAAAACGGATGTCCGCCAGCGGCCCGATTTCGAGGTCGTCTTCATCCGCCGGTGTCGCCTTGTCGTCGCGGATTAGAACATTGCCCCGGACCATCGCTCGAACGATTTTCGAAGGTTCTTTACCGGGCTTGATCACCCCGATCGGCTGGCTCATCTCGATGATGGCTTCATCGCCGCCGCCGAAAATCAGGTTGCGGCGCTGGTTCGGTGTGTTCGGATCCGCCTCGCCCCGCCAGATGAAGACCACGGGCCAAAATCGAATCCGGTCTCCATTCTCCGACTTGGGGTCGTAATGCTGTGCATAAATCCAGAAGCCGCGCTGCGCGTCGTAGAACCGGATCTTCAGATCCTTGCTGGCTGCCCAATGGTCCTGACCGAAAGCGCGAGAGGCCAGATCACGAGCTTCCTGAGCCGATCTGGAAAGCGTCGCAGGTCCTGCGGATTCTTCCGAGATTCGCACAATGCGCTTCGGAAGCGGCGGTGCCAGGTGACGTTCCGCAAATGCGAAACCGACCTTGTACGCTTCCGAACCGAAGATCAGAAGAGCAGCCGTGACCAGAATTCTCGCGGCTTTCTCGATCACACGCACGGTTTATGGTTTCCAGCTTCGGTCGACATCGTTCGGCACGGTTCCGGCTCACGTCAAATGACGAACTTGTTGGTTCGATGACTACGATCGCTGCTCGTACCAATGAACATGCGATTGCCAGAGGTTCTGTGACTTCATCACCATGCTCACCACTTCCTGCACGGCGCCCCGGCCGCCCGGATATCGGCTTACGAAATGCGCAGCTTCGCGTATTTCGTCCGTACTATCCGAAGGACAGGCAGCCAGACCGACCAGCCGAAACAGCGGCAGATCCGGAAGATCGTCGCCGACGAAGCAAGCGTGATTCGCCGAGACACCCGACGACTCGAGAATCTCATGAAACCCCTGTATCTTTTGCGGATTTCCCTGAAGCACGAGATCGATTCCAAGTTCTCTGGCCCGATGTTCCACCGCGCGAGACTTACGGCCGGAGAGAATCGCGACTTTGCCGCCCGACCGAATCCAGCCGACTACAGCCGATCCGTCCCGCACATGAAAGTGCTTCATCTCGTGCCCATGTTCATCGATCGCGATGACACCGTCTGTGAGCACGCCGTCGACGTCCAGCACGATCAGGCGAACCTGCTGTGCCCGCTCAATAAGGTCGCCGTCCATCCGCTCGTTCGCCAGGCTCATGCGATGAGGTCCTCTTCGAACTCGCCAGGGATCAGGCCGATCAGGTCGGTGACATCCACCAGTCCTATCGGTATGCCCTGGTCATCGACCACCGGCAATTCGCTCAGTTTACGTGCTCGAAGCGCGTCCACCGCATCCGCGACAGTCGCCTTGTGCCCGATGACGGTCGGATTGGCCGTCATACTTTCGCCGATCGGTCGATCGAGCATTCCGGCGCGACCACGCTCCAAAAGTCGAACCAGGTCGCTATCCGTGAAGATGCCGACCAGTGAACCAGGCTCCGAATCCACGACGATGATCGCTCCGGAACGCCGTCGCGCACCGCCTAGCCGAAGCAAGACTTCTCGAACGACCTCATCCTTGTGTGCAATGCGCAAGTGCCTTCCCGTCCGCATGATCCGTTCGACACCCGCGAGCCTCCGGCCCAGTTTGCCCGCCGGATGATTGGCTGCGAAGCGTTCCGGGATGACGCCCTGAATGCGGGCGGCGACGATGGCCAGGGCATCGCCTGCGGCCATCATGAGAGTGGTACTCGTCGTCGGAGCCAGGCCCATGGGGCATGCTTCTTCGAATTCGCCGATCGAAAGGACATGATCCGCGATCCGCCCCAGCGGGTTCGTGTCCGACTGCGTGATCGCCAGAATCGATGCCACGTTCGGCCGAATCGCCGTGACGAGCCGCATCAGTTCTTCGGTCTCGCCACTCTGCGAGAGCGCCAGGACGAGATCATAAGGCGCCACGCGGCCCATGTCGCCATGTACGGCTTCCGCCGGATGGAGAAAAAAGGCACGGAGTCCGAGCGAAGCCATCGTCGCAGCAATTTTCTGGCCAACCAGGCCCGCTTTGCCCATGCCTGTGACGTGAATCACACCCCGGCAATTCGCAAGGCAATGCGCAGCTTCGACGACTGTCTCGTCGAGACGTTCCGTAAGTCGCCATAAAGCGATCGCTTCGGTTCGAACGACGTCACGAGCAAGCGATATGGCTTCCTCTTGATCTGACGAGACGTCCGAATCCATGGCGAGACGTGCCATGAACTGCCTCCCTGCATGCGGACTGGGAACCCTCATGGCTCCCGTGTCAAAACGTCGATCGATTTTCCCTTCGATCGAACCGTTGTTGGTCTGCGGTTCGGAAACCATAGCCCGAGTCGATCCGATCGTCAACGCCAAGTCGAGACGAATACCGGAAGCGATTCCCGATTTTCACTCGTCCATTTGTAGCTATCGGTGAAAGCTCAAGCGCGTCTGCGCATCACAGAGCGAAATTCGGCCGGAACGACCCTCACGAACCGAATTCAGGGCATATCCGGATTCGTTCCCGGAACGAACGAAAACAGTCCTCGAAGGACATAATCTGCTTCGAAGGAAAAGACTTGAAGACAGAAAAGACGTCAGGCACCCGACTCAGGATTTTGCAAAGCGGCGAGCTCCTTTTCGATTGCGAAGCCGATCTGCTGGATTTCGTCGCCGAAATATGCCCCTTGTGGCCATGGCCAGTTCACGGTGTCGTCGTGAAATCGGGGAATGATGTGCCAGTGCCCGTGAAAGATCGTCTGACCGGCGACTTTGCCGTTGTTGACGATAACGTTGAACCCCTCTGCCCCTGTCGCACGTACGACCGCGGCACAAAGAGCCGGCAGTTTCGATGCCACATGTGCAGCGACTTCGGGAGGCAGAGACGTCAAGTCTTCATGGTGAAGCCTTGGAACGATAAGAACATGACCGCGATTGACAGGGTTGATATCGAGAAAGGCGATACAGACATCATCCTGGTAGACTCTTCGACTTGGGATCCGGTTCTCGATGATTTTGCAGAACAGGCAATGATCCATCGATTGAGTCCTTATGCTGACGCTGAATCGGACTTCAGTGCAGACGCCGTGCAATAGAAAAGCCGATCCCGTTCCGGAGATCGGCTTGAGACAATGATCGCCAGATCCGACCTGTCAGTCGAAGTCAGGATTTCGTGACCTTCGGAGCGACTGGCTCTTGGGCCAGGGTTTCGTCCTCAGGGATCAGCGAGAGAACGGCCATTTGGGAACAGTCGCCCTGCCGAACCTTGGCGAGTTTGTAAATACGGGTGTAACCACCCTGACGATCGGCGAATCGGGCACCGATAGCCTTGTGAGTCTTCTCGTCAGAGTCGACGTAATCCTTGAAAAGACGCCAGGCGATGTCCTTCTTGGTCACGACCGTCAAAGAACGTCGGAACTTGTTCAGATCCCAGCCGCCTTTGGCGAGCGTAATGAGCTGTTCGACAACCGGTTGAGCCGCTTTGGCCTTGGCCAGGGTCGTCGTAATTTTGCCGTGCTCAAGAACGGAAGTGGCCAGATTACGCAACAGCATGTTGCGATGTTCAGGTTCCCGTTTCAGTTTCGTACCGGCGGAACGGTGCCGCATCGTTATGACCTCTTATGAATGGATGACTTCAGGGTATGAAGCGAAGGGATCGCCCCCATCGCTTCAGTCAGATCTTGAATCAGCGAATCGCGGCAATGTCCATTCCGAGCGAAAGACCATGATCGCTGAGTTTGGCCTTGATTTCCTTGAGCGTGGTTTCGCCGAGGTTACGGAAGTGGAGGAGCTGGTCCTCACTGCGGCTCACCAGATCACGAACCGTCGTGATCCCTTCGCTTTCGAGACAGTTCGTCGCTCGCACGGACAGATCGAGTTCGGCCAGGCTCATATCGAGCTTGTGACGCAAGAGTTCGTTCGAACCCAGCGAGGCACTCGAATCTCCGGAACCCGCGGCGATCGGAACCCCGGGGCCAGGTTCGAAGTACTGCACGAACGGATTCAAGTGCTTACGCAAGATCTTGGCCGATTCGACAAGCGCCATTTCCGGGCCAATGACGCCGTTCGTCCAGATCCTCAGAACCATCTTGTCATAGTTCGTGAGCTGGCCGACCCGAGTTTCCTGAATCTTGTACTCGACACGACGAACCGGGCTGAAAATGGCATCGACAGGAATCGCACCGATTTCCAGATCGTCGGTATGACCTTCAGCGGCAGGCTTGTAACCGCGTCCGTTAGCGACGGTCATTTCCAGGTTGAAATCGATGTCTTCGGTCAGCGTGCACAGGTGATGCTCAGGCTCGATAATCTCGACCGACTCGTCAGTGAGAATGTCGGACGCCCGCACTTCGCCCTTCTTGTGCCGTTCGATCCGGATCACCCGGGGCTGGTCGGAGTGATTCTTGACGATCAGGCCCTTGATGTTCAGAACGAGATCGGTCACGTCCTCGACCATTCCGGGAACGGAGCTGTATTCATGCTGCACGCCCTGGAACTTGATCTTGGTGACCGCACTGCCCTCCAGGCTGGAAAGGAGGATCCGCCGAAGGCTGTTTGCGATGGTGTGTCCGAACCCCTTTTCGAACGGTTCGACATGAAACTCGCCGAAATTGTCCGACAGCGAGTGGCGATCGCATTCGACCCGGCTGGGAAGCTCGAGACCACGCCATTTGATTCGCATCGAGAAAGCTCCAGTGCCTTATGGGAATTCAGGAAGTATGTCAAGCGAGCATTGCCGCCTCGTCGAAAGGGCTGACTCAGTGAGCCCGATCGACAGAAAGCGGCAGGCATGAGAGCCGAAACGGACGAGGCCGATCAGCGGCTCAACAATTCGATGATCAACTGAGCGTTGAATTCGCCCGAAAGGTCTTCGGAGCCTGGAAGACGCGAGACACGGCCTTCCGGGGGATCGGTCGAAATCCGGTCGAGCCAGGTCGGCACGGACGGCCCGGCTTCGTTGACCACCACTTCGGCAGCCAACTTTCGCGAAGCTTCACGATCCTTGACCTTGATCGTATCGCCAGGTTTGACGAGGTAGCTCGGGATGTCGAGCTTGCGGCCATTCACGGTGAAGTGCCCGTGACGGATCATCTGGCGTGCCTGGGCACGGCTTTGAGCGAAGCCCAGACGAGCGATCACGTTATCGAAACGGCGTTCGATGAGGGCGAGCAGAGCGTCACCGGAGTTACCGGGGCGACGTGTCGCTTCCTGGTAATAATTCCGGAACTGACGTTCGAAGATTCCGTAAGTCCGCTTGACTTTCTGCTTCTCCCGAAGCCGCAGCGCGTATTCGCTGGGCTTGCCGCGACGGAGCTTGTGCATCCCGGGAATGCCACGACTCTTCTCGATGGCACACTTGGCGGAATTGCAACGCGTGCCTTTGAGAAAGAGCTTCACACCCTCTCTTCGGCACAACCGACATACCGGACCGATGTAACGTCCCATGAGTATCAATTCACCTGAGTCAGAACTGCGGCGTTGCGTCCACCGCGAGATGTTCGATGCGTACGAAGAAAATGGACGCGCTGATCAGACGCGACGTTTCTTGGGTGGACGGCAGCCGTTGTGAGGCAAAGGCGTTACGTCCTCGATCGCCTTGATGTTCAAGCCGGAGGCATGGATTGCCGTGATCGCACTGTCACGTCCGGCACCAGGGCCCTTGACACGAACCTCAACCTCTTTGACGCCATACTTACTGGCGGTGCCGGCAGCCGTTTCCGCAGCCCGCTGAGCGGCGAACGGTGTGCTTTTCCGGCTTCCCTTGAAACCGACCGTACCGGAACTCGCCCAGCACAGGGTATCTCCGTTGGGATCCGTAATGGTCACAAGGGTATTGTTGAAGGTCGACTTGATATGGACGACGGCTTTGCTGACGTTACGCCGCGTCTTACGTTTCTTGGCCTTGGCCACGTTCGGAAACTCCTGGAGATTCGGCACCTACGAGAGAACGGAATGATCGCGTCTGCCTGGCGTTCGAGCCGGAACACGATCGAGAAATATCAACGCAGATCCTTCACGCCCTTCTTGCCGGCGACGGTCTTGCGCGGTCCCTTACGGGTACGGGCATTGGTTCGAGTCCGCTGTCCACGAACAGGGAGGCTGCGGCGGTGGCGAAGGCCACGATAACAACCGATTTCCCGAAGGCGAGCGATCGACTGTTGAACCTGACGACGCAACTGGCCTTCGACTACGTACTCATTATCAAGGAGACCGGCCAGCTTCGCCAATTCCTCTTCGGTCAGGTCACGAGCAGGCTTGGTCGGGTCGATCGAGGCTCGCTCGCAAACCTGCGAAGCGAGGTGAGGACCGATTCCATAGATATAACGCAGGGAAATGACCGTCTTTTTGTCGTTCGGAATGTCGACGCCAAGGATACGGGGCATGTCTGTCGGATCTCCGTCAACTCTGGGCCAGTGTAGGTTCGATCAGCCTTGTCTCTGCTTGTGACGCGGATTCTCGCAGATCACGTACACCTTGCCACGGCGTCGAACGATCTTGCAGGAGTCACAGATCCGTTTCACACTCGCACGTACTTTCATGAGATACCACCTTGCAGGAAGTTCGATTCGATTCTGGACCCTGATTCGGCTCCACGATGCAAATCCAGACCGTTGGCCGAGACGGGAAAGTCGGATATCGTAACCGATTCGGTATACGATACGCAAGACCGATTCACGTCAATCCTCGAGAAGGGTCAGAACCCGAGGACCGTCACTGGTTATCGCTACTGTATGTTCGAAGTGGGCCGCTGCGCGGCGGTCAGTGGTTTCCACCGTCCAACCGTCGGGTAGCACTCTCACGTTCTTCGTGCCAAGTGCCACCATAGGTTCGATCGCAAGGACAAGACCAGGCTCAAGAGCGAAGTCCTGCTTTCGCAACGATTCGCTCACGTAATTCGGAACCTGGGGCTCTTCGTGCATCGACTGCCCGATACCGTGTCCAACGAACTGCTCGATCACCGACATGCCATGACCACGAACGAATTCTGCCATGTCCTGAGCGACTTCCGACCACGTTTTGGCGGTCTTCATCCGCTCGATGGAAAGCTCCAGAGTTTGACGGGTCACGTCAAGAAGCCGTTGCTTATCCTCGGAAATTCGGCCTACCGCAAAAGTGAAGGCGGAATCTCCACACCATCCAGCGAGTCGACAACCTGTATCGATCGCAATGACATCGCCATCTTTCAGCTCACGACTACCAGGTATCCCATGGACGACTTGCTCGTTGACACTCGCACAAATCACGGCCGGGAACGCCGGTTTGCCTCTCATCGAAGACGGAACGCCTTTGAAAAGCGGTACAGCTTTATGTGCCTCGAAATGCTCGCTCACAAGTCGATTCAGTTCACCGGTCGTTACCCCAGGGGCAATCGCCTGACGAACCTTGTCCAAGGCCTGGGCTACGAGTCGACCGGCTTCCCGCATCAGATCGATCTCGCGTGGACTTTTCAACTGAAAGGCAGTACGAGGCCTCGAAGTTCGCGAACGAACTCCCTCGGGAAACGATTTGCCAAGCCAGCCTGAAGACCCGTTCATTCGATCGTAACGTCTTTCCTCACTTGCGGCCGATGAGGCCTGTATAGTTGCCCATGATCAGGTGGCTGTCGATCTTCTGAATCAGGTCAAGACACACGCTGATCACGATCAGCAGCCCCGTTCCGCCAAGGAACGACGCGATATCGTAATCGACGTTGAGAGCGGTCTGAATCAGCGCCGGGATCACTGCAACAAGTGCCAGGAACGCCGCTCCGACATAGGTGATGCGAAGCATCACTTTTTCCAGGTAGTTCGCAGTCCGGGCACCAGGGCGATAACCAGGAATGAAACTGCCGTAATCCTTGAGGTTGTCCGCCACGTCCTTGGGATTGAACATGATGGCCGTCCAGAAGTAGCAGAAGAAGTAGATCAGAACGACGTACAGGATCGTGTAGAGGAAGCCATGATTCCGGATATCTTCGGTCAGTTCACGAATGATACCCGCGAAGCCGCTCTTCCATACGCTTTCGCTGCCCAGCAGTGGAGCCGTTGCCGATTCGAGCCCCGAAAGCAGGAACAGCGGGAACATCAGCAGACTCGAAGCGAAGATGATCGGCATCACGCCCGACTGATTCACCTTCAAGGGCAGATACTGACGAGTTCCACCGTAAACCCGCCTGCCTCTCACGTGCTTTGCCGATTGAGTCGGAATCCGACGCTGGCTCTCGGTAATCGCGATCACACCGATCACGACAGCCACGAACAGGACGACGAGAATGATCGGCACCATGATTCCGTACTTGCCAGGCTCGGGATTGAGCTGGAAAGAACTGTTCATGAGAAGATTGAAGATCGACGTCGGCATGCGTGAAAGAATGCCTGCCATGATGATCAGGCTGATTCCGTTACCGATACCGTATTCGTCGATCTGCTCGCCGATCCACATCAGGAAAATCGTTCCGGCCGTCATGATCGATACGCTGACCAGGCCGTTCCAGAGCGTCTTTTCGGCATCCGGAACGATATCCATCGAATTCATCATGTACCGAACCCAGAAAGCGGACTGGACGATACAGATGATGACCGCAGCATAACGAGTGTACTCGTTGATCCGTCTCCGCCCGCTCTCGCCCTCTTTCATCATCGCTTCGAGGCTGGGCACGATGGAACCCAGCAACTGAAAGATGATGGAAGCCGAAATATACGGCATGATCCCCAGGCCGAAGATCGTGGACATTCCGATCTGAGTGCCGCCGAACATCGCGACTGTCGCCATCACTCGGCCAGCGGAAGTCTGGCTGAGTTGATCACGCAGGTTCTCGAGTTTGACCTGATCGACGATCGGAAGGGGAATATAGGACCCGATCCGAAACAGGGCCAGAAATCCGGCCGTGATCAGGATCTTGCGCTGGAGTTCGGGCACGCGGAAGAGAATGGTGATGAGTTTTTCCACGATGCGCTAGACCTTTGCTGCGAGACATATTCGAAATACGGATCCGATCAGTTGACGAGTTCCGTGGAAACCCGAGAATCGATCAGTCGGCCTTGACGACAGCCTTGCCGCCGACGGCGACGATCTTGCTGGCGGCCGCAGCTGTGAACTTTTCGGCGTGGACGGTCAATGCCTTCGTGATTTCACCGTTCGCCAGGATCTTCACGCCGTGATCGTGACGTCCTTTGACGAGCCCCTTCGAGCGAAGGGCAGCTTCGTCGACGACATCACCGGCGGCGAAAACGCGATCGAGGTCGGAAACCTTGACCTCGGCATATTCCTTGCGGAAATCACCGTTGTTGAAACCACGCTTGGGAATACGACGGATCAGCGGGGTCTGGCCGCCTTCGAACAACGGGCTCAGTTTGAAACCCTGGCGAGACGAGTGGCCTTTATGGCCTTTGCTCGAAGTCTTACCATGACCGGAACCGATACCTCGTCCGACCCGTTTCCGGTTCTTGTAGGTTTTGACGCCTGACTGGACATCATGAATCTGCATCGGGATCAGAGCTCCACGCCACGGAGTCGGGCGATGTCTTCTTTGGTTCGGAGTTTCGCCAGGCCATCGATCGCGGCCTTGACAAGATTGAGCTTGTTGGTCGAGCCGTACGATTTCGTGAGAATATCCGTTACGCCAGCGGCCTGTACGACCGCGCGAACGGCACCACCCGCGATCACGCCGGTACCGGGATTGGCAGGAAGCATCACCACGCGGCTCGCGCCGTATCGTCCTTCGACCCGGTGAGGAATCGTACCACCTTTAAGCAGCACTTTCCGCAACTGTTTCTTGGCGTCTTTCACACCCTTCTCGACCGAAGGCGGGACTTCGTTCGCCTTACCGTAGCCCCACCCGACCGTACCCTGACGATCGCCGATCACGACCAGGGCATTGAAGGTGAAGCGGCGACCACCCTTGACGGTCGCGGAACAACGACGAATCGAGACGACGCTCTCGACCCAACCGTCTTTTTCTTTCGTATCGCTTGCCATGATGAGGATTTTTCCGTCGTACGATGATGTCGTTTGTCGATCCGAGTTACCGTCACGACACGCTTGTGCCGTTGCGAGTGGAGCCGGCCGGATTCAGGTCAGAATTGCAGACCGCCCTCGCGAGCGGCATCGGCCAGTGTCGCCACCCGGCCATGATACCGGTATCCACGCCGGTCGAAACTGACAGCCAGAATCCCTTTCGCCTTCGCCCGTTCAGCAAGCAATTTGCCAACATGCGAAGCCGCGGCCTTATTGCCGCCATAGGGAACGCTCTGACGGACTTCCGGTTCGACGGTTCCAGCGGAAACCAGAGTCACACCCTTATCGTCATTGACGAGCTGAGCATAGATGTGCTTGGAACTACGGAATACAGCCAGACGGGGACGCTCCGCGGTACCGTGGAGACGTCCACGGGTCCGCAGTTGCCGCCGTTTGCGTCTGACTGAAGCTATCGTTTTCTCGCTCACGTTGATTTCCTTTCCGGGGAACATGCTACCCGATTACCGACCGGACAGCTCCGCCGGCTCAGAATATGGGAATGATATGCGTCACTTCGAGCCGAACGCCTTGCCAGCCTTGCGACGGACAATTTCGCCTTCGTAACGAACGCCCTTGCCCTTATATGGCTCGGGAGGACGGGCTTTACGAAGCTCGGCCGCAAACTGACCGACAGCTTGTTTGTCGGTTCCGGTCACGACGATATGCGTCGGATCAGGAAGAGTGACACTGACACCAGCAGGAGGATCGAGAACGATCTGATTCGCGAAGCCAACCTGAAGGGCAACTTGCTTGCCTTTGAGTTGAGCCTGATAGCCGACACCCTGAATCTCGAGCTTCTTGACGTAGCCCTGACTCACGCCGACGACCATGTTGTTCACGAGACTGCGTGTGAGACCGTGGAGAGCCCTGCTCTGACGTTCGTCATCGCCACGCTCGACAAGGATTTCCTTGCCTTCTCCACCCAGGGCGACCTTGATCGCAGGATGGACATTCAATTCGAGCTTGCCTTTCGGCCCTTCGACTTTGACTTCCTGACCGTTCACCGCGACTTTGACGCCAGCAGGAACAGGTACAGGTTTACGACCGATTCGCGACATTTTCCTGACCTCTTTTCGATTCTCGGGTGAAGATCAATAGACCAGGGCCAGAATTTCGCCGCCGACTTTGGCCGAACGAGCCTGACGATCGCTGAGAACGCCTTTCGGAGTGCTCAAGATCTGAATACCAAGGCCCGACAGAATCGGTTTAAGTTCCTTGTATCCGGCATAAACCCTGCAGCCCGGCTTGGAAACCCGGTCAATCTTCGAGATGAGTCGTTCGCCGTTAGGGCCATATTTCAAATGAATTTGCAGGGTCTTCGAAGGAGTGGTATCGATTTCCTCGAAATCCCAGATGTAGCCTTCGTTCTTGAGAGTCTGCGCGATTCCGCGTCGCATCGCAGAAGACGGCATGCTTACGAAAGGCTTTTCGATTCGCACAGCGTTTCGGATACGAGTCAGCATATCGGCGATCGGATCGGTCATCATGGAAGTAATTGCCTCGATTCCACACCACGGGTCACTGTCGGATTTCGTACCGGTTCAGGCGTCGTGATGGGTTCCAGAAGATGCCATTTATGTGGGAAGGACAGGATTACCAGCTGGCTTTCTTCATACCCGGGATGAGACCCTGGTGAGCCATTTTCCGCAGGCAGATCCTGCAGATGCCGAACTTGCGGTAGTAACCCCTGGGGCGTCCGCACAGCTGGCAGCGATTCCTGTGCTGAACCTTGAATTCAGGAGTCGCGAGCGACTTGAGAAACTTCGCTTTCGTGGACATGTTGGGTAAACCCTGTTCGTGTCAGATCACTTACCGCCGGCACGCTGGCCGGGTTGCCGGAATGGCATGCCGAAGGCAGTCAGGAGTTCACGTGCTTGATCGTCAGACTTGGCACTGGTCACGATCGTGATATCCATTCCGAGCGTATGCTGAATCTTGTCCGCATCGATCTCGGGGAAAATCACCTGTTCGCTGATACCAAGGCTGTAGTTGCCATGACCATCGAAGCTGTTCGGATTGATCCCGCGGAAGTCACGAATTCGGGGGAGGGCTACAGCGATCAACCGGTCGAGAAATTCATACATGCGAGCCCCACGAAGTGTGACCTTCGTGCCGATCGCGTTCCCTTCACGAAGCCGGAATCCAGCGACTGAACCTCGTGCCTTGGTGGTCAACGGCTTCTGACCTGCGATTTTCGAGAGGTTGTCGACGGCCTGCTCGAGAATGTTCTTGTCCTGGGTCGCCTTGCCGACACCCATATTGATGACGATCTTTTCGAGCTTCGGAACGGCAAGAGCGTTCTTGATGCCGAATTTCTGCTGAATCGCGGGAGCGATGCTCTTGCGATATTGTTCGTGAAGGCGGACCATGATCAGGATTTCTCGCTCGAAGTGGTCGACTTGACTGTGAGCCTCGAAGGCTTGGCCTTGCCGATGGGCCCCATGGATTGTTTCGATACTTTGCAGTAACGTTCCTTGCGACCGTTGGCATCGACACGGACACCAAGACGGACCGGACGCTTGAGCGTCTGGTTGTAATACATCACGTTGGACACTGCGATCGGCATCTCTTTGGACAGACGCCCGCCCTGCTGATTACGTTGACTGGGCTTGAGATGCTTGTAAACACGATTCACGCCCTCGACCAGAACTTTGTCCCGGGAAGGAAAAGCACGAATGACTTTACGGGGCTCAGGACTTTTGTCGTCCCCGGTGATGACGACCACCAGGTCGTCCTTGCGAATCAACATGACCTTTAGACCTCTGCTCGTTCTGTTCAGACCACTTCAGCGGCCAGGCTGATGATTTTCGTGAACTGGCGGTCACGAAGTTCGCGGGCGATCGCCCCGAAAATACGGGTTCCACGAGGTTCGCCATCATTATTGATGATGACGACAGCGTTACGGTCAAACTTGACGTAAGACCCATCAGTTCGACGTGTCTGATTCCGTGTCCGTACCACAACGCATCGGACCACATCACCAGCCTTGACATCACCACCGGGCGATGCTTTCTTGACGCTGGCGATGATCACGTCACCGACACCGGCGATACGTCTTTTGTAATGGCTCGCACTACCGCCCAGGACTTTGAAGCACATGACTTCTTTGGCCCCGGAATTGTCTGCGACGTCGAGTCGCGTCTGCATTTGAATCATGATCTAGAATCCTCAATGCGATGAAGTGCCTGATCGATCAGGAATCTGCCTGGTCGGAGGCGGACGCCGAGGAACGGATCACACGGACGACACGCCAGTGCTTCGTCTTCGAAATCGGTCGCGTTTCGACGATTTCGACAAGATCGCCGGCATGGCTGATCTGCTCTTCGTCATGAGCGATCGCCACTGTACGACGACGCTGAAATTTGCCGTATTTCGGGTGAGAAACAAGCCTGTCGATCTCGACACGCCTTGTTTTGGCGGTCTTATCGGATGTCACCACACCGATTTCGCTCTTTCGACTGCCGCGAGCGGGGTTAGCGGCGGAACTCATGACTTTCTTCCTCGATGACTCAAATTCGGACGAATCCTGGTTTCAGATAGTGCCGGTGCGACGAAAATCACTGAGATTTCAATTCCCGCTCACGCTGGAGCGTCTTGATTCTCGCAATCTCACGTCGGGCCTTGATGATTTCGCTGGGAGCTTCAAGCCTCTCGGTCTGACGCTGAATCCGCAAGCGAAAAAGTTGATTCTGGACATCGGAAAGGGAAGCCGCAAGTTGGTCGCTGGACTGTTCGCGAAGTTCCCGAGTCTTCGTTTTCGTGCTCATGATCGTCTCGCTCCGAGAATGTGGTTCAAAGCGTCGGTCGACGTGTCACGAACCGGCACGCCATCGGCAACTTATATGCGATTCGCGCCAGTGCACGGCGGGCGACATCCTCATTGATACCGGCAAGTTCATAAATGATCGTGCCAGGTTTCACGACGGCCGCCCAGAACTCGACTTCACCCTTGCCCTTACCCATCCGGGTTTCGGCCGGAATGGCCGTCACGCTCTTGTGAGGGAACACGCGAATGTAGAGACGTCCGCCACCTTTGACCGACTGACTCGCGACGATACGACCGGCTTCGAGTGTTTGAGCCGAAATCTTGCCCGGCTCAAGAACCTGAAGACCATAGTCACCGAAGGCAAGGTAATTGCCGCGAGTAGCATTACCTTTTACGCGGCCTTTTTGCGTTTTTCGATACTTGACCCGCTTGGGCATCATTGGCATTGGAGTCGTCCCTTTCGAGATAATCGCCTTGGTTCACCCAGACCTTGATACCGATGTGGCCCTGGGCAGTTTTGGCTTCCGCGAAACCGTAGTCGATTTTCGCACGCAACGTGGAGAGCGGAATCGATCCGGAAGCCGCTTTTTCGGACCGGCTCATCTCGGCACCGCCAAGACGCCCGGAAAGCAGAACTTTCACGCCTTTGGCGCCCGCGCCCATCGTGTTGTCGATAGCACGTTTGATCGTGCGTCGGAAGCTACCACGTTTCTGAAGCTGTTCTGCGATGTCTTCGCTGATCAGCTGAGCGTTGATTTCAGCACGTGTGACTTCTTCGATCTTGATTTCGATCCGGCGCCCCGTCAGTTGCTGCAGTTTTTCCTGCAGCTTTTCGACTTGCTCACCCTTACGGCCGATGATAATACCCGGACGAGCCGTGTGAACAATCACTTTGACGGCATCGCGGGTACGCTCGATCTCGACCTTGGGAATACCGGCATTGACAGGAGCGTCTTTCTTGTCCTTGTCCTTATCCCTACCACGAAACTTTTCGCGGTTATGGATGTTGCCGTAGTACTGCTTGATGTACTTGCGAATCTTGAAATCTTCACCCAGGAGATCCTTGAACTCCTGCTTGCTGGCGTACCAACGACTACGCCAGTCTTCCATCACACCTATGCGGAATCCCGTCGGATTGACTTTCTGACCCATGATTCGAAACTCCTGAATGTCGTTCTGGTACGAGTCAATCCTCGAGAATCATCGACGGATCGATCAGGCCGATGGAAATATGGCTGGAACGACGACGGATAGTGTAAGCCATGCCACGGCTCCGGGTCATGATTCTTTTCATCATCGGACCGCCATCGCCACGGGCATCGATAACGACCAGATCACCCGGATCCCGTACGCCCTGATCTTCCGCATTCGCCATCGCACTCTTCACGACTTTTTCGATCATCCGTGCCGAGCGGTGGGGCAAGTGCTTCAGAATGTCAAGAGCATCATCGGCGTACTTGTTGCGAATCAGGTCAAGGACCGGTTTGAGCTTTCGCGATGAAATTCTCGCGAATCTGTGTTGAGCTACATACTGCATAGTGGGGCTCGAAAATCCTGAATGACTCGTGCGTCGATCACGCCTTATCTCTTGCCTTTGGCCGATTTGCCGCCGTGACTACGGAAGGTGCGAGTCGGGGCGAACTCGCCAAGTTTGTGACCTACCATATCTTCGGTCACGAAAAGTTTCACGAACGTCTTGCCGTTGTGAACGGCGAAGTTGCGTCCGACGAATTCCGGAACGATCGTACAGGCTCGAGCCCAGGTTTTGATCGCTTCCCTGTTGCCGGCTGTCTCGGCCTTCTCGACCTTTTCGAACAGCCGCTCGTCGACGTACGGACCTTTTTTCAGTGATCTTGCCATGTCTTATATCTCTCTCGAATCGAAGTCCGGTCAGACCTTCAACTGGCCGTAACGCACGGACCTTCGTCGTTTGATGATCATGCTGTTGGAAGGCTTGCGACGCTTGCGGGTCCTGCCGCCCTTGGCAAGAACACCGGTACGGCTGCACGGGTGACGACCACCGGAGGTACGACCTTCGCCACCACCCATCGGGTGGTCATGCGGGTTCATGGCCGTACCACGAACGTGGGGTCGGATGCCCATCTTTCGGGCGCGGCCGGCCTTGCCGATCCGAATGTTCATGTGTTCCGAATTACCGAGAATGCCGATCGTAGCCCGGCATTCAGCCGAAATCCGCCGAACTTCACCGGAAGGAAGGGTGATCTGAGCCCAGTCGCCTTCCCTTGCGGTAAGAACGGCTGCACAGCCAGCGGAACGACAGAGCTTGCCGCCAGTACCAGGAACCATTTCAATGTTGTGAATCTGAAGACCGGTCGGGATCTTCGAAAGAGGCAGGCAATTCCCGAGTTTAGGCTCGGCTTGAGGACCGGAATTGATCACGGCACCCGCTGCGAGTCCTTCCGGAGCCAGAATGTAGCTCTTTTTACCGTTCTCGTAGCTGACCAGAGCGATACGAGCGGTACGGTTCGGGTCGTATTCGATGTGCGTGACAGTTCCGGGTACGCCATCGAAATCGACTCGTTTGAAGTCGATCAGACGGTACTTCCTGCGACTGCCGCCACCACGCGAACGAACCGTAATGAAACCCTGATTGTTACGGCCAGCTTTTTTCCGAAGAGGAACGAGCAGGCTTTTTTCAGGCTTCTTGTTCTTGTCCGTCAGATCCGCGAAGTCGGAGACCGAGGCATAGCGTCGGCCCGGACTCGTCGGTTTATAAAATCGGATACCCATGATTCACCTTCCGCATTGTTTCGTGTTGTTCGGACGAGATATGTCGATCGATCTCAATAGAAATCGATGCGATGCTCGTCCGACAGTTGTACGATCGCCTTCTTGTAGCCGCTCGTCATTCCGACGCGCGTCTTGTAGCGACGTTTTTTGCCTGAACGATTGACCGTCCGGACGTCCACGACCTTCACATTGAAAAGCGACTCAACAGCGTTCTTGATCTCGGTCTTGGTCGCCAGTGGGTTCACCTGGAAGGTGTAGGCGTTGTAACGTTCGGCAGCGAACGTGGCCTTTTCCGTGATCAAAGGCCTTTCGAGAACCTGATAAGGCTCAAGAACAGGGCCAGGACGAGTTCCGGTTGGGGGTCGTCGAAGTGTCACCATGACTGTATCAGGCCTCCACAGCCGCGTCGGCGCGACGAGTAATCGGACGTTCGACGTTCGACTTGAGTTTCAGGAACGCTTCCCGTGTGAGTACGAGATAACGCTGCTTCAAAACGTCGAGGGCGTTGAAGTCACTCACAGGTGCGATCTTCACGCCAGGGATGTTACGAGCGGAGAGGTAAAGCTTGGGGTCGTGCTCAGGAAGCCCGAAAAGAAGGGTGGCTGTCGCAAGCGTCTGTTTGGCCTGCTGGGTTTTATTCTCAGCAGACGTTTTTTTGATGTCTGGTCGCTGCTGTGCTGCCAAGGCCTGAGCCACGACACTCGTCTTCACTTCGGTACTCTGGAGTCCATCGATGATGAGGATTTGACGATCCTGAATCTTCGAAAGGACAGCCATTCTCGCTGCGAGACGAACAGCCTTCTTCGGCATCGTGTAGGAGTAATCACGATTTCGACGCGCGAAAGCCACACCCCCACCGACCCGCTTGTTCGTACGTTTCGAGCCGGCACGGGCATTGCCGGTACCCTTCTGGCGGAACAGTTTTTTTCCGCTGCCGGCGACGTCCGCCCTGCCCCGAGTATTGACGGTACCGACACGACGATTCGCCTGGTACATCAAAACCGCGTCGTGCAGAAGCTGCTTATTGACTTCACCACCAAGCAGAGAGGCGTCAATCGACTCTTCGCCGACCTTTTCGCCTTTCGTATTGTAAACTGGCACACTCAACATGATCGGACCTCATTCGTTCCAGGGGATTTCATCACTTCGTACCGGTCGAGACCGATCACGCCTTGACCGACTGACGCACGGTGACGAATCCTCCGTTAGGCCCGGCGACCGCTCCGCGAACGAGCAGGAGATTCGACTCCGCATCGATTTTGACGACTTTCAAATTTTTACTGGTGACCCGGGCGACACCGTAGTGGCCAGGCTTGCGGACACCAGGGAAAGTTCTCGATGGGTCAGCGGAAGGACCGCTGGAACCTGGGTGACGGTGCATCCGCTTCACACCGTGAGATGCCCGGAGACCTTTGAATCCGTGCCGCTTGATGACACCTGCGAAGCCGCGACCCTTGCTGATTCCGATCACGTCGACACTCTTGATGTCGGCGAAAAGATCGACTGTCAGGACTTTGCCAGTCTCGAAGCCTTCGATCGCAGCAGGCGACTCCTGGCGAATTTCACGAACGAAACGCTTGGGTTCAGCCTCAGCAGCCTTCGCATGGCCACGCTCGGCAGCGGACGCGGATTTGCGACGCTTGTCAAGGAAGCCGAGCTGAAGGGCCGAGTAGCCATCCTTTTCAGGAGTTTTCACCTGAAGAACCGTGCAAGGCCCGCATTCCAGAACCGTGACGGGAACGATCGTCCCATCTTCCTGGAATATCTGGGTCATTCCGATCTTTCTTCCGAGCAATCCCGCTTTCATCTTCTCACTTCTCCAGGGAGCGATGAACCCTGAACGCCCGGGCTCGCTCCTGACAGATTTCGTCTACTGGACACCATTGAAGGTATCGCCTCATCATCCCAGCTGTTGCAGTCGATCTGACTGCCAGCTTTCGTTCGGGACTGCAGGCCGACAGGTGATTATCCTGTCGCACGCCATTTTCCGCCGCAACCACCGAAATGGCGGGTCGACTTCAGTGTATGTGTCACACTGGTTTCGAACCCGAAGCGGCAAGGCTTTCCAGACCAGCCAATATCGTACCAGATCCTGCGATCATTTCACAGGATCACTCGCAGAATTTTCCGAATCAATTGCCGCTTGCGCCAGCCTTGATCTTGATGTCCACACCCGCAGGCAAGCTGAGCTTGTTGAGGGCGTCGATCGTCTTGGCTGTCGGAAGAATGATGTCGATCAGACGCTTGTGAGTACGAATCTCGAATTGCTCACGCGACTTCTTGTCGATGTGAGGACTGCGAAGAACCGTATAACGTTCGATGCGGGTCGGGAGCGGAATCGGCCCGTGGACCTGTGCTTCCGTACGTCGAGCGGTCTCCACGATCTCTTTGGCCGACTGGTCCAAAATCGTGTGATCGTAGGCTTCCATTCGAATCCGGATGCGATCGTTGCTCATAACCCCGTTACGCGTTAGCGCCCTTGCTCGGAATCATTTCTCGACCCGCTGTCGAGACGACGGAAATCGACCGTTTCGATCTCCGACACGGAAATTTCATACTCGCTTCTGGCGAAGTAGTGGAAGTAAGACAATACCCGATTGCCTCTACACTGTCAACACCCCCGTCGCGCTACTTTCCGTGGATTTCCGGCGGATTCTACCGCGCCTGCCCACGGTCCTCTCGTTCTGTCTTCCCTGGCCCCGGCCGTACTCATTCTGGGTATGCCGAACCTTCGCTGATGCAGCCTGTTGCATCGACTCTTCAGTCCAGTCTTCACAGGAATCGTTCACCGAAGCGTCGCCTCGATCACACGCTTTTTTGACTTTCCGACCTTCGCCAGTCCTTTATCTTTCGGAGCATTCAACATCAGATCTTTTTCGTTTCCTTGCCGCGATTTCACGATTCTTTTTTGCCCTATCAGGCGATCGACTTCGCTATTGCATCGAATTTCCGCACGAACATCGGGCAAAACGAAAATGCACGGCACATTGATCTGTGCCGTGCATGGATTGTCGATGCGAAAGATGGGCTGAGAGATCAGCGTTTCGTGGATTCTTCCTTCGAGTTTCCACTGGCCAGACGGCCGAAAAGTTTCGTATTGCCCCATCTCGCATTGTGATCGAATGCTTCTGCGGTAAGCAATTCGGACAGATTCAGCTGATACCCGCGAAACTCATAGTGTTCGAGCAGTTCGCCACTTTCGTCGGTCGCGTGGATGGTCAGGGGCAAGCCGGTATTCTCGTCCAGATCGACAACCCAGATTTCCCGTTCGATCGTGTGGTGCGACACTCGGCGAATGGGACCGAGCTGCGGATCGACGACGGATTCGACGTTCAGACTTCCGGCTTCGGGGCTACCGGACTCGAACTTCCGGAGCGTCGCCGTCAGACGATCGACAACCGAATCGGCACCGGCTTCGTCGATCGGATGTCGGCTTTTAGAACGTACGAGCGGGCTGTCGGGCGCCATCGAGATACGAGGGATAAGTCCCTTGGGCATTCGGATTTGAATCATGCCCTTCGTCTCGGCTGGCGAGTAGATCACTTCACGACCGACATCTTTGCCTTCGATCCACTCCATGCGAACGGCCAGAGGCTGGCGGCGCTTGTACAACGTGAATTTGTCCTGGGGCAGCAGGCGGCCGTTCATGCGTTCCTGGAGGGCGACTTCGACCTTGTAATTCGAAGTCTCAGCGAACGTACGACGTGTCTTTTCCAGGATGCTCGCAAGTTCCGAAGCTTCGGATTGCGCAGCGTTGGTGACGCCTGGAGCCGCGGATTTGGCGTCGGCCGGTGCGGTCTTCGCATCTGGTCCCGGTTCAATGGCGATTCCGGGTTGCGAAAGTGTGATCACCGTATCGGACTGTGTTTTCGAATTCTCCGCAGATGTCGCAAATGGCGATGCCGATGGAGGATTGGCCGCGACGGCGATGGTTGCGTTGCCGGAGGATCCGGTACCTTCGCTCTCGGTACGATTCGAAAGATTCGGGCTCGCAGGTGGAGGCGGCAGATCCTTCGGCAAATCGATCGGCAATTTGTCGGTGGAAGGCAATTCGGGCGGTGTAGACGGCAGTTTCGGTTCGATCGACGGTGTAATGACCGAATCCGCCGCGGGTGTCGAAGGTTTCGAAGCTTCAGTGGCCGGAGGCCTGGATTCGGCCTGAACCGGCGGAGAAGCGGCCGGCTTCGAAACCGATGGAGCGGCAAGTGGTGGCGTCGATGGCGTAATCGTTACCGGTGCAGGCACTTGTGCGGCTTTGGAATCGTCGTTCGACGACGGTCCGGTCGCAAAAGGCGACGTTCTGAGTTCGGATCTTGCCGGGCTTTGCGGTGCCGTCAGCGGCGGCTGAACGACGACTCCCGGAGCAGCCGAAAACGCGACAGGCTCCTGCTTGGAGACCGTCGAATTCACCATGGTCGGCATTTGCGGGCTGACGCTGGCCAGGCCGGTGTGACTCGACTTCGCCGGAAACGGCACATAGGCCATTTCCTCGTTAGCGTGCTTGTGTTTATGCAGCTTGTGGTGCAGCTTGGCGCAACCCGGTGTCAACGAAAGGCTTGCCACCAGGGCCAGGGTGTGCATGCCACGTGACGTTCGATACGCCCGTCTCGAGGATCGACTCACGAGAGATTCCCTTCGCTCGGCCGGATTTATCCCCGCTGATGAACCTTCCTCGAACAGACCGGGGTAAAGTGACTTCGAAGACCATCCTGGTTTCGAAGACGCACGAAGATTGCGGATTTTCCGAAAACTGACAAGGTCAATTTTCGGCCGTGACGGAATCGACCGTGCGAAATTGATCGATTGCCTTCAAGTCAGGCAATAGACATGGTTGTTTGTATTGTTCGACCGTGCCGCCGCTGCGATTGAGCCGGGCCTTCTTATATTCGGCCCAGGAGCCGTCGGGGATACGGATTACGCGGGTTGAAGCGAGTCGTCGCGTTTCGATGCGGTTCTCGAACTCGTCGTTGAGCTTGCCGAGTTCCGTATCGACGCCTCGCGCCAGGAGCGATGCCGTTTCGGCAAAGCGGTCCGCGGGCAAGTCCCCCTGCTCCGCCAGCAGTACATAACGGGGCGGATCGCCCCAGACCGGCAACATCAGGAAAGAGGTCAGCCGCAGGCCCAGATTTTCCTGAGCCGCTCTCACGGCCGCGACCACTTGATGTTCCGACAGTTTCTCGCCCGTCATACTGCTGAAGTGGGCACCTTTGTTGAGGAACTCGATCAGCGGCGCTCGGCCTTCGAAGCCTCGGCAGCGGACCATGTCATGGATGTTGTATCGATAGAGCCCGCCGGGCGTCGTCAGGAGGATGAAGTAGTCGTGCCCTTCCTTGAGTTCATGGGGCAGCAGCGTTTCCGGCATTGGGTCGTCGATCTTGTCGGCCGGTACGAATTCGAAAACGTTATGGCGAATATCGAGAACGCCGGCGGAAGTTCCGTCTTCGATCGGGATCGTCATTCGGCCTTCGGACGCGATCAGCCCGACATCGCGCACCGGTACATCGCCGAAGAATTCCGGGTACGACTTCAGGTAACTGCCCATCGTGCCGCCAGTCCAGTTCGCCAGCAGGCTCAGTCGCGGCCAGTAATCTTTAGGCATAAGATGCCCAGTCGCTTCGGCAATCTTTTCGAGTCTTTTCGCTGTGGACTTGTGTTTGATGCGCCAGCGCCAGCGGAACGAATCAAGAATGTCTCCGGGGATATCCCATTTCGGGTCGATCGTGCCCTGGGCGATGTCCCGGATGAGGGTCTCTTTTTCACGATCGCCCAGTTTGACGATCGATAGAATCGTCGATGGATTCGCCGCGATCAGGCATCCCAGATCACGATAAGCCGACATCCTCAGAGCGACATAATACTTGGCTTCGATCGACTTGATCCTCGCCGCTTCCACCGGCAAGCAGTATGTGATGCGCACCAGCGGGCTCTGCATCTTGGCCGTCAGGCCCGTGATCGCCCCGCACGGGATTCCGGCCTGCGTGCGGCGTTCGCACCAGTCGCTGGCCATCTGCAACACGGGCCGCATGCCCCATTTGAGCATGTCCCAGTGATCGGTAAAGGCCCGGATGCCCCAGATCATCCAGCCTTCGCGATAGTTTTTGACGCTTTGTTCCGTGACCGGAATGGTCTTCGGCGTTTTGGTCGTGCCTGACGTCATCGCGAACATCAGGATCTTCGTATTCTCGCCGAAAAGGGCCCCCGTGTTGCCTTCCCGCACCTGGGCGATGTAAGGCTCGAAGTCATCGTACTGGGCGATCGGCATGCGCCTTCGGTAATCGTCGTAGCTGCGAATGTCGTCGAAACCGAAATCATGGCCGAACTGGCTGGAGGCATTGCGCCGGATCTGCTCGAGAAGCAGTTTTTCCTGAACTTCCGGGCAGTTTCGGGTCTTTTCGATGAAATCGTCGAACAGCCGGCCGGCACGATGCACCAGCGGAAGCCCCGCAACCTTGCGCACGACGTCATAGGTGAACTTGGCCGCCTTGAGCATGTCGGGATCGCTTTTCGGTCAGGGGCGAGTACGAATTCAGCGCCGAACGGAACGTTCGATCAAGCGAAGTATCACGTCCGAATGCCGACGGGTCAAATTTCGATCGTCGAGGGTCGCTGATCGAATTTGTCGATCGGTCGATCACAAAGCCTGCGACTTGTTCGGAATTCGCCTGTTCACCGCACAATTCGTCGCTTTATCGATGCCAGTCCGCGAGCAGCCGGAAGTAGCGATCCGCGGCGTCGGTAACCTGGACGGCTTCGATCCATTCGTCTTCGGTATGGGCTTGCGCAATATCTCCGGGACCGAAAACGACACAAGGCAGACCAGCCTGGGCAAGAGGCCCGGCATCGGTGCCGTAGGGCACTCCCCCGATTTCC
Organism: bacterium; assembly: GCA_016125085.1. Taxonomy (GTDB): domain Bacteria; phylum Planctomycetota; class Planctomycetia; order Isosphaerales; family Isosphaeraceae; genus QWQI01. Next base: position 42,431 of record WGMM01000009.1, on the reverse strand, counting down.
GGCACATGTCCCTCCGGCCCGGCCAGCCCCTTCTGAAGCTTATCCCAGAACGAGCGGGAGATTTCGCTCCGCAGCGCGGGCATGCGCACCCACGGCTCGCCGAAGCGGATTTTGTCGAAATCTCCGGGTGAAAGCCGCTGTTTGAGGAACTGACGGACCTGATCGATCGCCCCTTCGACGGTTTCGCCCGGAATGAGACGGCGGTCGATTTCGATCGAGCAATCATCAGGCACGATATTGACGGATTGACCGCCCGTGATCCGACCGACGGAAAGCGATGGCGCACCTAACATTTCGTCCGCCGGCGCACCAGCCAGCGAGCACGCGAACTCGGCGAGGGCTTCAAGCACCCGGGCCATTCGGTAGATGGCGTTATCACCCAGGTGCGGCGTCGAGCTGTGACACGCCCTGCCCCCGGCATGAATTTTCCATCGCACGGCCCCCTTGTGCGAAACGATGAGGTTCATGCGAGTCGGTTCGGCCACGATCCCGAGACCGCAACCGTGATCCATTCCCGCTAGAGCGCTGGAACCGCGATGCGTGTACTCTTCGTCGACAGTAAAAGCCATCAACACGTTACACGAATGTTTCGGCTTCTCCGCGACGAGCCGGGCGAATGCCGCGAACATGGACGCCACACCGCTTTTGACGTCGCAAGAGCCTCGCCCGTAGAGCTTTCCTTCAGCCAGGCGCGGCTCGAACGGTGGAATGACCATTGTCTCGACTGGCACCGTATCCTGATGCGCATCAAGGAGTACAGTGAAGTCCGACTGAGGCGCGCGATACCAGGCAAGGAGATTGTCCCTGCCGGGTAACACTTCGATCCGCCGGTATTCCACGCCAAGGTCTCGAACTTCGGATTCGAGAAAATCGGTCACCCGATGTTCCAGGTGGATCTCGGGTATGACGGGCTGGCCCATCGGATTGACGCTGGGGATCGAAATCAGTTCTTTCAGCAGCGCGATCGCATCGATCATCGGGTGAGGCTTTCTGTCTCTCGGTTCCGCCGGCTGAAACGCACGGATCCAGCTGGCCAATTCGGATTCGTATCGACTTGCGATGGCGTCAATATGGCTGTTTGGGCATCATGGGAAAAAGCCGGTGCAGGAGATCCCGGTCCGGCTCATGAGCGTACTGGCTGATTTCGAATGCCTCTACGAGCTGAACCTTATCGCACATGTCCCGGCCGTAGATCCGCTTGATGGCCGATTCGAGCGAGGGGCGCGTCGATGTCGCCATTTCGCGCATCCATTTGTCCAGGAATTTCCGCCGCTGTTCTTTGTTGAAGGGAATGGCCGGCATTCCCATATTGTACGGAAGCCATTCGAAGAACTGGCTTTCGTGCGATTCGAGCATGGCCAGTTTCTTGTCCCAGACCGGTGCGATATCGATCACGACGGTCGGTTCGAACGGGCATGGCCGGGTGAATCGGTCGAACATCGCGCCGAACACCGGCATCTTCGTCAAATGCGGTACATCGGGACAGATCGCGGGGACGGTGAGAAGATAGGCAGCGTCCACCACTGCCTGACCGAGGGACCGGTGATCGGGGTGATAATCCTGCGGGCGGTGACTCAAGACGAGGTCCGGGCGGAACGTTCGGATGGCCCGAATCAGCCGTTCGCGAAGTTCTTCGGTGTTCCAGAGTCGGCCGTCCCGCTCGTCTCCGACCTCATGTTCGGCACCGATCACAGCGGCAGCAGCCGCGGCTTCGAGCTTCCGCCGTTCGACGAGCTTCGGCCCGTAAGTCTTGTGGTGGCCAGCTTCTCCGTTCGTGGCAGAGACCATCCGCACGACGTACCCCAGGGACCGATACAGTGCCGCCAGGCCACCGGCCGAATACTCGGCATCGTCCGGATGCGCTCCCAGAATGAGAAGTCTCAGCGGAGCTTCGGATTCGCTCATGATGGTCATTCCGAACTTTCTCTTCGTACGGACCTGTTTCGTTCCGTAACCGGCCGCCGTGCGATCTCAGATTCCGTTGATTCCCTGAATGGGATTAGGGCACAATAAAACGCCGATCCAGGTGCGTCAAGTTTCGGACCCGGAATCCTGACGTGTTTCGGCATCGTCCAACTGATTCCTGACGGCACCCGATCCCCTCGCTGTGACCTTTTCGCATATGGAAGATCGCCAGGAAGCCCTGATCCGTTCCATTCTTCGGACGTATGACGATTCCGCATTTCGCGGAATCCACCATCTCGGCCAATGCTCCCTGCCCAGCTATCGCGAAGTCGTCGAGATCGTCAAGGATCTCTACGAACTGACCTACCCTGGATACGGTCGCCATCAGAAACTCAGCGAGAACAACGCGCTTTATCACGTTGGCCATCTCGTCGACGATCTGATCGTCAGGCTCAACGAGCAAATCCGTCGCGCCATGCTGAGCACGATGGACTGCTCGCAGAGCTTCGCCGTCGGGCATTCGAACGACATGGCGATGTCCTTTCTCGAAAAAGTGCCGAAGGTTCGCGAACTCATGGCTTCGGACGTTCAGGCGGCGTTCGACGGAGACCCCGCGGCGAAGAACACCAGCGAAATCGTCTTCTGCTACCCTGGCGTTACGGCCGTGACACTGTTCCGGTTCGCCCATGAAATGCACAGACTGGGCGTCCCGATGATTCCTCGAATGATCACCGAATACGCGCATTCGAAAACCGGTATCGACATCCACCCCGGCGCAACGATCGGCAGGCGGTTCTTCATCGACCATGGCACAGGCGTCGTGATCGGCGAAACGACAGAAATCGGCAACGACGTCAAAATCTATCAGGGCGTCACGCTCGGCGCCCTCAGCTTCGCCCGCGACGAAACCACGGGAGACCTTGTTCGCGGCACCAAGCGCCACCCGACCCTCGAAGACCATGTTGTCATATACGCCAACGCGACGATTCTTGGCGGCAATACGCGGATCGGTCACCATGCGGTCGTAGGTTCGTCGGCCTGGATCACGCGCAGCGTGGCACCCCACACGACCGTCACGATCGAAAACCCCCGCCTGCGTTACAGAGACGGCTCGCCCATCGAGGAACGCCAGATCGACTGGCAGATCTGAACTGACATTGACAGTTGAAACGCTCAAGACAACAAGTTTTGAGCGAACCATCCCCGCTGACCACCAGGCGGTCGATTCTGACCACCTCAGCGAAAAGCCCCCTTCCCATTCCGATCGCCTCTCTCCTATCGGACTTGCACGATGCCGCTGAATTCCTGCATCCTCGATCCCGCGCCACTGTTCGACCTCTACCGGGGCCGGCTTTCCACGGAAATTCTTTGCGCCGTCGCATGCCGAACCCGGTTTTTTCGAATGCTCGGAAATTCCGGAATGTCCTTCGCCGAACTTGCCAGGGCCATGAACTGGAGCGATCGTGCGCTGAATGTCGTTCTCACCGCTCTGCGGGCCATGGAGATGGTCGAAATGACGTCAGGTGAAGTCTACAGGCCGACCGATTCCGCCAGGCTGTTTCTCGATCCCGGATCGGAATTCGCCCTGGCCGGTTACCTCGGCCTTTCGGCTCACACGCCAGCGGTGGACCGGTTCGTCGAAGCGCTGGAATCACAGGCAAATAAACCGGATTCCGATGCCGGCACGGCCTTCACCTATCGGCCTGACAAACCTTCGGCGATGGACGATCCGGAAACCGCCCGTTTTTTGACGCTTTCTCTGGCTGGACGGGGGCGCTGCGTCGCGCCGGAACTTGCCGCGAAGGTCCCCCTGAATGCCGACGAGAAAGTTCTGATCGACATCGGCGGCGGTTCCGGCTGGTATTCGATCGCTTATCTGAAGGCCCATCCACATGCGAAGGCCGTCGTCTGGGACCGCCCCGAAGTGCTCAAGGTAGCTCAGGAAAATGCTGTGGCGGAAGGAGTCGCCGACCGGCTGGAGTGCATCGGCGGCGACATGTTCGTCGACAAATTCCCGGTCGATGCGGATGTCCTGCTCGTGTCGAACATTCTGCATGACTGGGATCTCCCGGAAGTCGATCATCTGCTGCGTCACTGGCTCGGCCAGAGCCGGCACGGCGCCCGACTGATCCTGCACGACGTCTTTCTGAACGACGCACTCGATGGCCCCCTGCCCATCGCTCTTTATTCGGCCGACCTCTTCCTGTTGACCGAAGGACGAGCCTACAGCCGTGCCGAATATCTTGACCGGTTCGATCGATCGGGATGGAATGCCGATCCGAACCAGTCGCCGATCCGTACCCTCGCTCACTGCGGCGTACTTCAGGCCCGCGCGAATCACTGATTCGCGATCATTGTCCGGAAGACAACCGACTGCCAAATTGGCAGCACCCGGATTTCGGAACCACCTCGCAATCAATGCAATCCGTTGCCCTGCATAGATATATTAACGAAGGTCGATTGCGGCACGCGAATTGCATGAGATTGTCGCTCCAGTGAATCCGATCGCCGAATCGGGGTTGCCTGGTAACCACGGCGAGAGGGTTTTGCGTCGATTTCCCGTTTTCAGAGAGTGTGTCGCAATGAAGCTCGTCCCGTTGAACGATCGAGTCGTAGTGGAGAGAGAAGAGGCCAAGCAGACGACCGCGGGCGGTATCGTCCTGCCGGATACGGCCAAGGACAAGCCTCAACAGGGCAAGATTCTCGCTATCGGCGAGGGACGCCTGAACAAGGACGGCAAGCGTCGCCCCCTTCAAGTCAAAGTCGGCGACACGGTTCTTTTCACCAGCTACGCCGGCGACGAATTCAAGCTTCCGGAAGGCAAGAAAGTCCTTCTGATGCGTGAAGACGACATCCTGGCGGTCGTCGGCTGAATTCGTCATACGTCCCGTGACGCGAAATGTCCGGGGCGAGATTTCCGCACATCCGTACTATCACGATCACACATCTAAAGGAGCGATTCCCTATGGGCGCTAAGATGATCGCCTTCGATCAGGAAGCCCGTCAGGCCATGCAGCGGGGTGTTGCCAAGCTGGCTCGGGCAGTTAAGGTCACGCTGGGTCCTCGCGGACGCAACGTCGTCATTCAGAAGAGCTTCGGCTCTCCCACGGTCACCAAGGACGGCGTCACCGTCGCCAAGGAGATCGAGCTGGAAGACAAGTATGAGAACATGGGCGCCCAGATGGTCAAGGAAGTCGCTTCCAAGACCTCTGACGTCGCTGGCGACGGAACCACGACCGCGACGGTCATGGCCGAAGCGATCTACAACGAAGGTCTGAAGTCGGTCGTCGCCGGCGTCAACCCGATGCTGATGAAGCGGGGGATGGACAAGGCCGTCGCCGACATCGTCGAAAAGCTCAAGGGCATGTCGGTTCAGGTTTCCAGCCGCAAGGAAACCGAGCAGGTTGCGACGGTCGCCTCGAACTTCGACAAGGAAATCGGCGGCATGATCGCCGAAGCCACCGAGAAGGTCGGCAAGGACGGCGTGATCACGGTTGAAGAAGGCAAGAGCCTGAAGACCGAGGTCGAGTGGGTCGAAGGCATGCAGTTCGACCGCGGCTACCTCTCGCCCTACTTCGTCACCAACCCTCAGACGATGGAAGCCGTCCTCGAAGACGCCTACATCCTCATCCACGAAAAGAAGATCAGCTCCGTCAAGGACCTGGTTCCGGTGCTTGAGCAAGTGGCTCAAACCGGCCGTCCCCTGCTGATCATCGCCGAGGAAGTCGAAGGCGAAGCCCTGGCGACCCTGGTCATCAACAAGCTTCGCGGCACCTTCCGCTGCGTCGCCGTGAAGGCCCCTGGCTACGGTGATCGCCGCAAGGCCATGCTCGAAGACATCGCCGTTCTCACCGGCGGCAAGCCGATCTTCGAAGCCTTGGGCATCGACCTGGAAAACGTCGGCCTGAACGACCTCGGCCACGCCAAGAAGATCGTCGTGGACAAAGACAACACGACGATCATCGAAGGTGCCGGCACCTCCGACGACATCAAGGGCCGGATCGACTCGATCCGCCGCGAAATCGCCGACACCAAGAGCGACTACGACCGTGAGAAGCTCGAAGAGCGTCTGGCCAAGCTCTCCGGCGGTGTCGCCAAGATCCTGGTCGGTGCCGCGACCGAGTCGGAAATGAAGGAAAAGAAGGCCCGCGTCGAAGACGCCCTGCATGCCACCCGCGCGGCTCTGGAAGAAGGCATTCTCCCGGGTGGCGGCGTCGCCCTGCTGCGTGCGTCGCGTCAGGTCGCCGCTTCGGCGGACCTCACCTCCGACGAAAAGACCGGCTATCAGATCATCGTCCGGGCCTGCTCGGCCCCGATCACGCAGATCGCCGAAAACGCTGGCCAGGACGGTGGCGTGGTCGTCAGCAAGGTCGCCGAAGCCACGGGCAACAATGGCTACGACGCCCTCCACGACACCTACACCGACATGGTCGTCGCCGGCATCATCGATCCGACGAAGGTCACCCGTTCGGCCCTTCAGAACGCCGCTTCCGTCAGCACCCTGCTGCTGACCAGCGACGCCCTGATCGCCGACCTGCCGGAAGACAAGAAGGAAAAGGCCGCCGGCGGCGGCTACGACGACATGTATTGATCCGCCTCCAGGCGAATCGATCATTCGATATCCGAAGAGCTGGCCCGAACAGGCCAGCTCTTTTTTCGTTGCTGACTTGCGTTCGTCGATGTACGAATGATTCGAGAAGCAAATGCGAATAGCCGTGGAAATGTCCACTTGGACTTTTCCACGGCTTCAATCGATTCATTACGTTCGGATCGTCGTCAGTGAGCCACGCCAAGCTGATCGAGCGGGCAAAGCTTATACACAGCCAGGCCCATGCGTCTGGCGGCTGCGATGACGGCCGGGTCATCAGCACCTGGGGCAGCCCAAATTTCGCCGATCGCGAGCTGGCTCAATTCATCCATGACCTTGATGCCGACCTGGCCGGGAACGTACAACGCGACGCGGTCCAGCGTACTGACCGGAAGGCTCAATACGCTTTCATAGCACTTCGTTCCCGCAACTTCCTGCGCGTTCGGATTGACCGGAAACACGGTAAAACCCGAATCACGGAATGCGAGAACGGCTTTATGGCTTGGCTTGTCCGGGTCGGAACTGGCGCCGATCACGGCCACGGTGGGCTTGGTCGTCGGGCGGATCCGGCACGTCTTATCGCTGAGGTCGCTGGACATGTACGGGACTCATCGGCAACAATCGCGAAATACCACTCATCATCAGGTCTTGGTGTACCATTTCGAATCGCGATTCGTCAAGCGCCGATCGACCTTCGTATCGGCTTTCGAAGATCCCGCGAAGTCTCGTCAACCCGATTTCACCGACCAGCACTGACACAACGAAACCACGGACGATCGAACCGATGCCGTACGAACCGAAAACTTACGCCGACGTTGCCAAGACGATCGACCATTCCCTCTTACAACCCTTTCTGACGGACGCCGAGATGAGGGCCGGCTGCGAACTGGCTCGTCGATACGATGTCGCCAGCGTGTGCATCAAACCTTCTGCCGTGAAGCTCGCCGTCGAAGTTCTTAAGGGCTCGACGGTCGCCGTCGGCACGACGATCGGCTTCCCGCACGGCGGGCACCGGACCGACGTGAAAGTCTTCGAATCGCAAAAGGCGATGGAAGATGGAGCGAAGGAGCTGGACATGGTCGTCAATATCGGCGATGTGCTCGGCGGCGAATATGGCCGGGTCGCGCATGATATCGAGCAAGTGGTCCGTACCGCACATTCCGGCGGTGCGATCGTGAAGGTCATTTTCGAAAACTGCTACCTGAAGCCCGAACAAATCCGCGAACTTTGCAGGATTTGCGGCGAAACGGGGGCGGATTTCGTAAAAACTTCCACAGGCTACGGCACGGGCGGTGCGACGATCGACGACCTCAAGCTCATGCGCGCTTCGTCGCCGGCCCAAGTGAAAGTCAAAGCCGCAGGCGGAGTGCGAGACCTGGAAAAGGCCATCGAAGTCATCGGCCTGGGCGTTTCGCGAATCGGAGCCAGCGCCACCGCCGCGATTCTCGACCCCTGGCGAGCCCGGCTTGGCCTGCCGGCGATCGAATCGTCGCAAGGATCGACTCCCACGTCTTCCTATTGATCGAATACGATTCGGATGCTTTCGAAAGCGATCAGGTGAAGGCGTCCGAAAGTAAAACTTCACATGAATTCAGGACCCGAACCATGTCCACACACATCCGCTGGCTGGGCCATTCCGCGATCGTGATCGTCACCTCGGGCAAAACCGTCCTGATCGATCCGTTCATTACCGGAAACCCTGCTGCGACCGTATCCGCGGACGAAGTCGCGGCTGATTTCATTCTGGTCTCTCACGGCCACGGCGATCACATCGGCGACACGATCGAAATCGCCAAACGGACCGGGGCGACAGTCGTCACCAATTTCGAAATCAGCCAGTGGCTCCTTGGCCAGGGCCTCGAAAATGTCCATGGCCTTCAGCATGGCGGCGGCGTCGACCTGCCTTTCGGCCGAGTGAAATTGACACTAGCGTTTCATGGTTCCGTACTTCCGGACGGCACCTACGGCGGTAATCCGGCAGGGTTCCTGATCCGTACGAATGACGGCTTCACGATTTACGACGCCGCCGATACCGGGCTATTCGGCGACATGGCCTTGATCGGCGACGAGAATGTCGACCTGGCCTTTCTCCCAATCGGCGACTATTACACGATGGGCCCGGAAGACGCCCTGAAAGCCGTGAAGCTCGTTCGGCCGAAGCACGTCGTGCCGATCCATTACGACACATTTCCGCCGATTCGCCAGGACGAAAAGGCCTGGGCCGAAAAGGTACGCAGCGAAACCGGTGTCGATGCCATTGTGTTGAAGCCAGGCGAAGGGTTCGAGCTGAAGAAAAGCTGAAACCCGGTGCTGGCGACCCCCGAACGAAGGACCTGAGAAATGTCGATCGCCGATTTTCGCCTGGAAGGGCTTGTGCCTGCCACGCACACACCCATGCATGAAGATGGCTCGATCGCCCCGGAAAAGATCCACGCACAAACCGACATTCTGGCCCGGCAGGGTGCGACCGGCGTATTCGTGAACGGTTCCACGGGTGAAGGCGTCTCGCTCACGTCGCAGGAACGCCGCACCCTGGCCGAGGAATGGTCTCGTCAGGCACCTCTACATGGCTTGAAGCTCATCGTTCATGTCGGCCATACGTCGAATCTCGAAGCACGAGCCCTGGCCGAGCACGCCGCATCGATCGGGGCCGACGCGGTTTCGACCATGGCGCCTTTCTATTTTCGGCCGTCGAATCCGAAAGCTCTCGTGGACTGGCTGGTGCCGGTTGCGGAGGGATGCTCCGAAATTCCGTTTTATTTCTACGACATCCCGTCCATGACTGGTGTGCGTGTCGACATGCTCAAGCTGGCCCAGGAAGCATCGGAGCGAATTCCGAACTTTCGCGGAATCAAATACACCAGCGATGACATGGTATCGCTTCAGGAATTGCTGCATTTCCGGAACGGCTCGCTCGACATTCTGTTCGGAACCGACGAATGTCTGCTGGCAGCTTTGGCGCTTGGCGTTCGAGGTGCCGTCGGCAGTTCCTACAACTTCGCTTCGGAGCTTTATCTCAAAATTATCGAAGCCTTTCGGGCAGGGGATTTCGAAAAGGCGCGAGCCCTGCAATATCAGTCTGTCCGCCTGATCCGTACGATCGCAAGTTACGGCTATCTCCCTGCGGCCAAGCGGGTCATGGGGCTAAGAGGCTGCGATTGCGGCCCCGTGCGTGCGCCGCTCGAGAATTTGACGCCCGAGAAAGTCGCTCAATTGATGGCCGACGTCAAAGCTCTGGGCGTACCGAGTTTCGAAAGCTGGAAATGATGTCGTCTTCCGCATTCCATCCTCATCGTCGCAGATGGTTCTCGGGCTTTGTTGGCTTGGCGATCGCCGGCAGTGAGAGATTATTGGCCCAAAACACGCAGCGTTCGGATTCGAACCCGGGAATGCGATCACGCAGGATACGCAATCTTCCTCCCCTGCCTGACCGGGAAGGATTCGCCGGCATGTTCGCTGGTATCGCAGGAGGAAAACTGGTCGCAGCCGGGGGTGCGAACTTTCCGAATCACTACCCATGGGAAGGTGGTCGCAAGCTCTGGTATGACGAGCTTTTCGTGCTCGAGTCACCCGAATCGAAAAGCTGGATTTTGTTGCCGATTCCCCTTCCATTACCCGCTGGATACGGAATTTCGATATCCTGGAATGAACGAGCGTATTTCATCGGCGGCGAAACCGGTCCTTCCAGAAATGCGATGGAAGCTGTGCCGAAGTGCCTGGCCAATGTCATTTCGCTTGGGATTAAGGATGGCAAGTTCGAATTCCGTAACGAACCGCCCCTCCCCGAACCGCTGAAGGACGCAACTGGTCTTGTTATCGGAAGCCATTGCTACATATTTGGTGGATTATCATCGCCCACAGCCAGCGATGCTTCGAACCGGCTTTATGTTCTGAATTTGACGAATCCCGATCGAGGGTGGCAACGCGCCCCGGAATTGCCCGGTATCGGCAGGTTTCAATCGATCGCAGGCTCGGATGGCCGAAGCCTGTTCGTATATTCAGGCATCGTCGCGGAACGTGCACCGGACGGTTCCCAGATTCGCCGCAAGCCCTATTTGCGGGAGGTCTGGCGATATACGCCCGGTCGTTCGCCGGTCGCGGGCCAATGGAAACGTCTCGCGGACATGCCACGTGAAGCCGCTGCGGCACCGTCGCCCGCGATCCGAACGAAATCCGGCGAACTGGCGATTCTGTCCGGTGCGATCGCGGCCGACCACGCGAAACCGCCCGAGCAGCACCCTGGCTGGAGCCGCGACATTCTTCTGCATGACCCAGGTCAGGATCGCTGGCGAATCGCCAGGAATGCAATTCACGCTGGAAATCCGGTCGTAACCGCACCGTCGGTAAGCTGGAAAGACCTCGATATCGTCATATCCGGCGAAATTTCACCCGGCCGTCGGACTCCGGCAATCACGACGTTCGAGTCGGAAATGCAAGACGCCACATCGATCCCGCAGTCCCGATAAACAGTGAGAAATACGACAAAATGCCGACCTCACATCACAAAGCGACGCTACGCACGACGTACGAACGATTACTCCTCGATGACGTCATCCCCTTCTGGCTGCGAAATGGCATGGACACGGAGCACGGCGGAATCGTCACGTGCCTGGATCGCCAGGGAAACGTTGCGGATGATGACAAAAGCGTCTGGTTTCAGGGCCGGGCCGCGTGGATGTTCGCTACGCTTTATAATGAAATAGGTCAACACGAACCGTGGCTGACCGCCGCCCTGAGCTGCCTCGATTTTCTGGACCGGAAGTGCACGCACGAATCGGGCCGACTTTATTTTCAGGTCACGCGGGAAGGCGAACCGCTACGCATGCGCCGCTACGTCTATTCCGAAGCATTCGGGGCGATCGGCCACGCAGCGGCCTATCGGGCCACGGGCAATTCTTATCACAAAGAAAGGGCCCAGCGTCTGTTCGAAGTTTATATGGACTGGTCGTTCGCTCCTGGCCGCATGCCGCCGAAGTTCGAACCTGCGCGCCGGCTGACTTCGCTCGCGTCTCGCATGATCGCGATCGCGACAGCCCAGGAATTGCGGAAGAACCTGATTGACAACCGGTACGATGCCATCATCGACCGCATGATCGGCGAGATCGACCGCCTTTTCGTGAACCGGAAATTCCAGGCGGTTCTCGAAAACGTAGGCCCCGAAGATCAGTTCGTGGATCACATCGAAGGTCGGCAGCTCAATCCCGGCCATGCTCTGGAATGCGCCTGGTTCATTCTTGAAGAATCACGCATTCGCGGCGGCATTCCGGAGTATGTCGAGCTTGGCTCGACGATCGTCGACTGGATGTGGCGCTGGGGCTGGGACGAGGCCCACGGCGGAATTCTTTATTTCCGGGACGTGAAAATGAAACCTGTGGCGGAATACTGGCACGATATGAAATTCTGGTGGCCACATTGCGAGGCCATGATCGCCACACTCATGGCCTATGAGGCGACCGGTCAGGCGAAGTTCTCCGAATGGCACCGTAACGTGCACGACTGGTCGTTCGCACATTTCGCCGATCCGGAATATGGCGAATGGTACGGATACCTGCATCGCGACGGTTCCGTCAGCCAGACATGCAAGGGAAGCCTGTGGAAAGGGCCATTTCATTTGCCTCGAATGGCGTGGCTCTGCAAAACGATGCTCGATCGTGACCTTGGCGATTGAATTCGGCGGGATCGAAATTTCAAGCCTATCTTCCAGGTCATTTCAGGCCATGACGCGCCATCAGCGACTTCGTCGAGGCGTAAGCCTCTTCGACCCAGGCTTCGATTTTGTCCGGCTCGGGTGAATATTCCAGCTCGATCGACATGACGACATCCCGATCAGCGAGCCCCATTTCGGCGATTTTCGCCAGGTACGGATCGAAATCGACGACGCCCCTTCCTGGCGGCAGATCGCCATGCACTTTGCCGTCGCAGTCCGAAATGTGAATGTGCCCCACTTGCCCTCTGAGCGATTCGAGCATTTCGGCCGGCTGATGCGCCAGGGCAAGGTGAGAAATGTCCAGATTGGCCAGCACGGCCGGATCCGCGACATCGTCCAGAAATCGCTTCATGTTCGGAACGTCGTTCAGGAGACTCTCGCGAAACGGCTCGAGTTCCATCACGATCTCCAGCCCCTTCGAACGTGCCGATTTGCCCAGGATCTTCAACGCTTCGACACCGAAGCCCCACTGCTCCTGCGGCGGGATCACTTCACGCTGCCAGACGTATTCGCCAAGGACCAACAGCAGATTCCGGCCACCGAGCGCGCGGACCATTTCCAGGTAACGCTCGCATCGATCGAGATGAAATCTCCGGACGCTCGGATTGAAATCGATCAGTCCCAGCGCCACGCAGGCGACACTCACGATCGGCAATTCGAGCGATTCGCAATGACGCCGGATCGCCTCGACTTCATCCGAGCTCGTGTCGAGCGGGTCAGCGAAAATGTCGACCGTGTCGAAGCCGATTTCCCTGGTTTTGGTCAAACCATAGGCCGTGTCACGCCCTGTCTGGGCCCAAGCGGAGTTGATCAGTCCGAGTTTCATTTCCCGTTTCCCCGCCCTGCGATATTCAGCACACTGTGAAATCGAATGACTCAGCGTAGTTCGTCGAGTATTTCCTGCGGATCGACGACTCTGTGTTCAGTCGCGGCACGGTAAACAGCCTCGCACAAGGCGATCGTCCGCAGATTGTCCGAGCCTGAAATATCCGGAATCAAGCCTTGTTCAAGGGCTGCCATAAGCCCCGCCATCGTGCCGGCGAAAGCGTCCGGGAACCAGGCTGTGTCCCACTTCGGTTCATGCCAGCGGCCGTCGTCGGACCGCATGCTGAATTTCAATGTGCTCGGAACCCGCTCGGGCCACCCTGGCCAGCCGATTCGGCCTTTGGCGAGACCGTCCGTTCCTTCGATTCGCCAGTCGATCGAAATGGCCGGTGCAGCCCCCTCTTTGACCGGCCCGGCCCAGACGTCGTCCCAGGCTGAGGCTCGCGGCCCGTCTTCGAATTCGAGGATATAGAGGTTCAGGCCGTCCCGGTGTTCGAAACTCGTGCGGGGATCGGGCCTGGTGCTCGCCAGCACTCGAACCGGATCGCCGAGCCAATAGCGGAAGCAATCGAGGTGATGGATGCTCATGATATAGGTCGAAAGGCTTCGGCCATTGCGTGCCCAGGGCATCCAGTGCGGCACGGCCCGCATGTCGATCGTCGCCAGCACCGGTTTGCCGAGCTGCCCGTCCGAAAGCAATGCCTTCGCGACACGCACGGAAGGGTCGTACCGCATGTTCTGGTTGACCTGCAACTCGACGCCGACATCTTCGCAGTGGCGAATGATGCCCCAGGCGTCGCGCGGCGAAAGTGCCAGCGGCTTCTGGGCCAGAATGCCACGCAGGTGACCGTGGCAGGCCCTGTGCTTCAGGACCCTGTGAATGAGTTCCGGCTGCTGGTCCGGAGGTACGGCGATGTCCAGGATCGAAACTTCCGGATTTTCGAGCAGTTCGTCGAGATCGTCCGCGACTGATCCGATTCCGTGCAGCGCGGCGACTTCCTCGGCTTTCGAACGCATTCGCGAAGTGATACCGACGACGCGAAAGCCCGCATCCCGATAGGCTGGCAGGTGGCAGTCCCGCACGATAAAGCCTGCACCGACGATGCCGATCCCGAATGCGTCGGGAGCATACGGTTTTGCGGGGAACCGGGCTTGGGCGATCTGTTCGAGAGTTTCGGAAGTCACGGGAAGTTCTGATTCGTCGAGGGGGTCTGGAACAAAGGGAGGCCACGATTCCCGGAAATTTCCGAGTTCGCGCCGCTTCCGATCATACGTCGTCACTTGCCAGTCGGCAAACGCATTTCGATGTTCGCCGCCTGATCTCCTGACTCCATCGAACGCTGAACGCTGAACGCGTCTTCGAATTGGCTCGAGATCTTATTGCTTCTGATGGTTCGGAAGAGACGCACCACAGCCACGACCGGTGCGAAGATGCCCCAGAAAAGCACCAGGGCGAACCAGATCGGCAGGCCCGCTTCAGGTTTCGTGATCCGCACGACGGCCGCGATGCTCATCAAGATCAATACGCTATGAGGTTCCTGCCATTTGACCAGCGCCCATGAGATCATGCCACGCAGGCCATTTCTGCGATCGATTCCGACTCGGTCGTCGTGATTCGCAGCCGGGCGAAGTCTCACAATCGCCCCATTCTCCCGCAGCTTCTTCAGTTCAGCGAAAATCGCTTTGTACGAAGCGTCGTTGGCATTGCTGATCATGACCCAGCCGAACGCCGCACCCAGGCCCGGAAGAATCGCAAGAGCCTGGTTCGTCGCGACATACAAGCCCCACCCGATGCCCAGGCCACGCATGCAGGCATGCGCGGTGTGAATCCAGAAATCGAGAAATATGCCTTCGAGGCTCTGGCTGCCAGTGACGCGGGCGACCTGGCCATCGACGTGGTCGAGCCAGAAACCCAGGTAGCCGAACGCCACAGCGGCAATCATCGCACGGGCGTCACCCATGGCCAGGAAGACCGCTTCCAGTAGCCATGAGATTCCGGCCGCTACCGTTATCGCGTGGGGCGGAATTCCCAGACGGATCGCCAGCCAGGTGCCGTAAACGGCTGCGGGCCTGGCCCAATGTCGCGCCAGCCAGTTGCCTTCTTCTCGATATCGAGGCTTTTGCCCATTGCGGCGGATTTCAGCCAGGGACGGCATGGCCTCGCTCGTGAAGCGACGAGGTTCGCGCGGGTTCACCGAAGAGCCTTTTTCGAGGTGCTTGTCGACAGGGTGTCATTCGATCGGCTTGCCTGATCGATCCGATCCGCCGTTCCGTCGATGTCGTAAATGCGGTATCGACGCACATAACCGTCAATTTCCGGCAGAGTCACATCGACCATCGGGGTATTGACCGTGAGCCATGGCGCGAGCGCGACGCTGAGATCGGTGTCGAACTCGACAGCCTCGACCGGGTCGGGTTCCGCCATAACCAGGTGCGTGAAGCCAGCGGAGCGAAGACGGTCGACAACCTCTTCCGGCGATCCGGCCAATTGCAGCAACCCTGTTCGTCGTCGGTGGGCTTTTTCCATCGTGAATCGACGCGGCCAGTAATAGCCTCTATGATCCTGACCGACGAGCCGGGCATTCTCAGGCAGATTCTGCGACACCCAGGATCGAAGCTTCGACGTCGGCTCATTCGATTCGAGCCAGGCGTGCGGTGAAACCTGGCCTGCCAGAATCAAGCCCCCCACTCGCACCCTGGCCAGGTCGAACGCACTGATCGAGACGCCCAGAAGGCAGATGCAACCTGCGGAGAATCGGAATATGCGTTCGCGGCGGAATTCGTCGACGTTCATCGAATGAATCAGGCTCGAAATGGTCGCGGCACCCGCCGCGGACCAGAGTGCGAATGTCGTGACGAAAAACCGCGGACTTTGCCGTTGAGTCAGGCAGAGAGCCATCAGAAGCCAGCCGAGGAACACGTATGACTTCCAGCGTGTCGAAGTCACCTGCAAAAATCCGAGCGGGATCAGGGCAAGAAACAGAGGCCCGGACTGATGCGAAAAACTGTCGAACCGGCTGGGCGAAAGGGCCATCACGAGAGGAGCCGTGGCGATATTCGAGAAATGGACCCCTATCGGCTTGCGGGCGTCTTCCAGAACTTCGTCCAGCCCATGGCCACCGAACGTGTTGCGGAAATAGGGGTGAACGGGATTGCCCGTCAGGATCGCCGCCCGGCCATACCAGAAGCTGCCGCAAACGACAGCGAATACGGCGAATATCGAAACCGCTTTCGCCGTGGTGCGAATTGCGAATCCCCTGCGACAGCTTTCGCCTGAGATGGAAACGCATGTCAAATAACCGGTAATGACCGCCAGCCAGACGATACCGGGAAATTTGACGCCGCAGGCGAAGCCGCAGAAGACGCCGACCAGGGCGAATCGTCGCCAGGACTTCGATCCATCATGTTCCGTAACGACCCATGCCGCGAGGGAGCTGGTGCACATGGCGGCGAGGGCGACGTCGTTCAGGGGCGAGATCGTGCCGCAATGCACCACGGGCGTGATCAAAACCAGTGTCGCGGCCCAATATCGAGCCTGACCTTTGACGAGTGCCCCGGCCAGGCAGGTCGAACCGAAGGCCAGTGCGATACCGAACCAGAACGACACGGCCCGGGTGGCGACCGGCCCCCGGCACTTGAGTGCGACCGCCTGCAGCGATTCGACGAGCAGCGGATAGGCCGTTTCATGGAGATCCGGATCGTAGCGGACAATATCGTCCTGAACCATGCGTCTGGCCACTTCGAGGTGATAGCACAGGGCATCGCCGTCGATCACGGGCATGACCAACCCTGGCAAGATCAACACCAGGGTGAGAAGCACCAGACTGGCTCCCGCTCGGGAGCCGAACCATCGCGAGGCAGAACGAAGCGAACGTCTCGCTTCAGGGCTGTTCGATACCTGAACGGCACTGATGCCGGACAAGACCACCACCGCTGCGAAGCCTGCGAGAAATGAGATGGTCGAAGCCGCGATGCCGACGATCGTGCCGCATAGACCGAGCCCGAGCGGCAACGCGATACCGAGCCATTCGTCGGAGCGAGGAAATCGACCCGTCGCGACTTTCCAGGCATACGAACCTGTTGCGATGCATGAGACACCGAGAAGAATCAGAAATGCCAGGTCACCGATCATGGCAGTTCGTCGGCTCCTTCATCTTTCCATTCGAAGAATGCCCGATGCACGATCGCAGCGAAAATAAGTCCTGGAATGACGATACCGATTGATTGCAGCAGACCGCCCAGATTCGGCTCGATACTTCGCAGCATGCGGAATGCCCAAACCCAGTAGAAGGTCCAGCCCCCTGCGGCTGCCCAACGGAAAGCCCTTTCCCTGCTCCATTTCAGGACCATCACCGGTAGGGCGAACATCGCCATGAACGAGGCGATCCGGCAGGTGCTCGATTCCAGCGCGATCGCCGCGAGCGTTGCGTCAGAACTGAGCGAACGGATCCGGACCATCATCATTCCTGCCCCAATCGCTGCGATCATCGTCGGAATCCATGGGCGATCGGCCGAGATCCAGGCTTCACGCAGCGGCATGCTGGCACACAGGGCGATCGTTCCGGGGATCAGTGGCGCAAGAGCGTCAGCCCCGGGGGCGAGATTCGGAAACAGGGCGATCAGAGTGGTCTTGCCGACCGCAGCGAGGATGCAGCCGAACGGAATCGAAATCACAAGCAGCCCAAGCCCGGTCGCTTCCGCGCGAGCCAGGAGAGAATCGATGGACACGCCTTTTCCGAAGTCGTTTCGATACCCAGGGGCGAGCACGATCGCGACGCGGCTGGCGAAATCTTCGAGAATTCCGCAACCGAGAACCGCGATGGAAAAATAGCCCGCCATCTTTGCGCCATTCGGGAAGTTGGCAAGGATCAAGGCTCGATCAAGGGTCGTCACCATCGCCCAGGCGGTGTTCGCCGCAAGAATCGGCAGCCCGATGGCTGCCAGCGACAGGGATTCTCGCAAGTTCCAGTGCACTGGGAACGAGAGAAGCCGCCCGGATCGTTTCAGGAGCTCGCCCTGCACCAGGAACGAAAAGACAAGGGCGACCAGCAGACCCCAGAACCCGAAGAGGAGAATTCCGAACGACGCACTCAGACCGAATGCCAGATTCTGCAGGAGGTTGACGCGTCCGACCGTTGTGAAATCCGAATAGCTTCGCAGCACAGCGATTCGAAAATCCTGCCTGCGTTTGAGCACGGCAAGCGCGCCGACGATCATGAGGCCGACGCCCCAACGCGGGTCACCAGCGATGACCCACGTATGCAAGCCCCAGAAAAAGAGCATCACGCCGTAGATCGAAGAAGTGAGGGTGTTGGTTGTCGCAGCGACAGCCAGAATGCGATCCGATTCCGCCTGATCACACCGTGCCCGCAGGGCGATCGATTTCTGAATCGCTCCGAGGGCCACCCCGAAGCTGGAGCGATTCGTATTGTCGAGCAGAAGCCGCAGCCCCGAATAAATTCCCAGTTCCACGGGGCCGAGAAACCAGCGAGAGGTAAAAGCCACGCCTAACCCGACGACCCGTTCCGCCTGTGCGACGAGCGCAAGCTGAAGCGCCGGCGACCAGAGCGAACGACCACGACGCTTCCGGTCGATCGAATCGACGTTACCCGGGGCGAAAGCGTCCGCGGTGCTCATCGAGGGCGGGCCAGGCAGTATTGGGATCGCGACGATTCGCCATCCGGATCGTCGCTTGCGGAAAAGACCGATTCGGGAATCGGCCCGGATTCGATGACTTCCAGGCCCCGATGCCGATACCAGGCGGCGGTGTCGTACCCGTATCGATTGTAGGTTTCGTCCGTGTCTTCGTTATGCACGCACCATCGACGTGAAACACGGACGATCTCGGCCCGCATTCTGTCGGCGATTTCAGGCTCGTTGTGCAGGATCACGGCCGAGGTGAGCACGAGATCGAAAGCCCCGTCCGGGAACGGCAACCGCTGACCATCACCAAGAACCAGCGTCAGGTGGTCGACATCCGCGAGTCGTTCCGCCGCGAGGCGAAGTTGCGTGGGGCTGAAGTCGATCCCCGTGAGAGGGATATGATCCCCGACGGCTGACCTGATGGCTTCGAGCTGTTTGCCGTAGCCACAGCCAACTTCAAGGATGGACTCCGGTGAGCAGGCGGCCACGCGTTCGGAAAGCCATTGAGAACGCGCGGTGCGAGATGGCTGCCCTTCCTGTTCCGCCATATATTCGGCACCGCCACGGAGAGTCCAGTAATCCCTCGGGTGGGAGTAAAGGAGCTTCCGTTTCAGGGGAGAATCGTTGCCGAGCAAACGACGCATGGACTTATGCCATACGTAAGCGGTTCCACCGCGCCGATAGCAATCGATCGCCCTGCGAAATCGGCTCTGGCTGCCGGGCTGACCCAGTACCGCCATTCGCTGCATGGAATCGGGCATGACGCGAGACCTCCGTGTCCTGCGATCGACGAGGGCTGACAGCACGGTGGTGATTCAGAACGACACAGTCGTTGCTTTCGATCGATGATACGCACCGCCATGGCCGCTCGATTTCCGTCGCGGTCCTATCCTATTGGAGATGGCGGAACCGTCAATACGGGATTGGAATCAGGAACTCCGGGATGAGGCCAGCTTCGTTCGTTTTGGAGCGTGTTCGGTTGCAAAAAATAAATACGAAAGCGCGAATGTTCCGAATCGGATTGTCGGATACGCCCGGCGAACCTATAGTGAATCTGCGAGTATGGAGACCCGTCACACGCAAATGATTCAGGCCTGGCCAACTGACGACGCAGTCCGGATCGGTGTCCTGTCGGATTCCGAAACGCGAAAGAACCGGATTCCCGGGCAGACCGAATTCGACTCACTTTGACCGGAACGAAAAATGCGACCCCCAGCGAAATCGAACAAAGTCTCGGAGAAGCGGGTGCTCATCATGACCCGAGCCCTCGACGCAGACTGGTTCGACGGACGTAAACATCGCCGCTTGCAGATGTTCGACGACTGGCGCGCTGATATCTGGGTGCATGACTCGGGACACGCCGTGATTTTCTCCAACCAGCGGATGGCTTATACCGAGATCCTTTCGAACCACGAGCTCGAACTGCCAGCGGATCGGATCGTCTGGGAGCGAAGTCTTGCACAAGAAGACTTTACGACGATCCAATCGGGCGGATCCGTACGTTATCAGTTCAATTATGAGGTCGAAAGGACGGAACCTTCGATTTTCCGATTTCTGACTCAGGAAATGTCGCTCAAACCGACGCCCACCGACCTGTACTGGCAATGTTCCGAAGGAAGTCGCTGGTCTGTGACTCCGATCGTTCGGGTGCACATCGATTACGCCTCGCATTATCTCTCGGTTCAGACTTTCCATAGCTTCCCGCAGGAACTTACGATATTGAGAACGCAGTCGCTATTCGAGATCGTGAACTGAAGCGAACCGGCTTCCGCAAGATGAACGAACTCACTTGAACGGTCACTTACGCTCGTGGTTCGTCCGCACGAATGGGCTTTTCAGCCTATGTGCATACGTTCTGATCTGGCTCCTGCCGCTCCTGACCATAGTTCGTCATGCGATCTCCAGCGGCACCGAGGCTTCGGAATCCATATTCCAGGCCCCTTCCCCGATGGCTTCTCCTCCTTCGTGGTTTGAGCCAGGCTCCGAGTTCGATCGATGGCCTGAACTGATCTTTCGCAGCTTGCGACTCAGTTCTCTTACTGCCATTTCCGCGCCCGCTCTCGGCATCGCCATCGCGTTCGCACTCGTTCGATGTCGCTGGACGCTCGCTGTTCCCACAAGATTCCTCTGGTCACTCGGTCTTTTTCTGCCCCTGCCGATCGTCGCGACGGTCTGGCTCGGTGCGATTTCGAACCTCGGCCGCTCCCAGGTTTTCGGGATCTCGTCCCGGCCGCTGATCACCGGCTGGTCCGCTGCCTGGTTCGTGCATACCATAGCGACACTGCCTCTCGTGGTGACGATTCTGGCAATGACGCTGGAACGCACTGATGCCGACCTTGAAGCCGATGCAAGGCTTCGCCATCCGCGTCGACTGGCCATCGTACATTCGACGCTTCGATCGATCCGCCCGACGATCTTCGCCACGATCCTGATCGTGCTGATCGTCACGACAGGCGACATGACCGTCACGGACCTGGTTCAGGAACGCACCTTCGCCGAAGAAACCTATCTACAAGCCCAGATGGGAGATGGCCTTACGGCGGCGGCACGCACGGCCCTGCCGATCACGGCGATCCTCAGCCTGGCGATTCTTGCCTGGATTCGTTTCGATTCGAGAAAATTCGGCGAAACGATCCGGCCCGGACTCCGGAAAAGCGAAGTCGCCCCCTGGTTCATGGGTAAAGAGGGAAAAATCGCCGGAATGACGGTGCTCGCGGTGACCGTTCTTGTCGGTATCCTCCCGCTGTTCTCGCTCGTATGGAGGGCCGGGCGATCCGGCGGAGTCGCTTCGATCGAACGTTTCCCGAGCTGGTCCATCGGTGCGCTCGCCCGAAACCTTGTCGATGCGGCCCCCGACCTTTCGGACACAAGTCTCTGGACGCTTTCGATTTCCCTGATCGTGGCGATCGCCGGGACTGTCATCGCCTGGTGCATGGTTCGTACCATGGCGGATTCGAAACCAGGGCGTATCGCACTGGCACTGGGAGCATCGCTCGGGCTCGCAGTTCCCGGCCCGGTGGCCGGGCTTGCCGTTCTATGGCTGTGGATGCCCGTTCCCGTGATCTACGACAGCCCTTTCGTGATCGTCATGGCGATCCTGTTCCGATTCCTGGGAATCGCGGTATTCCTTTTATGGGCAGCATTCTGTTCGATTCAGGAAGAAATCGAAGAATATGCATGCCTCAATGGTCTGAACGGATACGAACGATTCCGTCGAATCGAATGGCCCATCATGGCTCCGACCGCTTGCGTATCGGCCCTGGCGATGTTCGCTCTGGCTCTGGGAGAACTGCCTGCGACCAATATGACAGTTCCGCCCGGGGTCGAAATGATGTCCGTTCGGCTCTGGTCGCTGATGCATACGGGTATGGAAAGCCACCTGGCCGCCTTCGTTCTGCTGATGACGATCGTGCTATCGGGTTTCTTCGGGGCAACGCTGCTTTTGGCTTCGGTCGTCTTGCGTGGTCGTCGCAGGGCTTCTACGATGATCGAATAAATCCCCGAACCGATCGAATCCTTCAACGAGGATCGGTCCGTGGAGATCCTGTCGAAGCCTTCACCAAGGTTGCTCTGATGATCGACGTTTCCGAACTGCGAATCGACTACGACGACTTTTGTGCCGTCAGAGACGTCTCGCTGAAGGTCAATGCGGGAGAAGTCTGCGGGCTCATCGGGCCCAACGGCGCAGGCAAGACTTCGATCATGCGAGCCATCGTGGGGCTTCTCGAACCGACTTACGGTTCGATCCGGATCGCTGGAATCGACGCTCGCGAGCAGCCTGACGATGCCCAGAAGGTCATCGGCTTCATGCCCGACTTCGCACCAGTATATGAAGATCTGAAATGCTGGGAATTTCTTGACGTTTTCGCGGCCGCGTACAAGATTCCGAAGTCGATCCGCGCCCGGCGGGTGGACGAAGAACTGGCCCGCGTCAGCCTGACCGAAAAACGGGACGTGCCGGCGGGAACGCTATCACGAGGCATGAGGCAGCGCCTGACTCTGGCGAAAACGCTCCTGCCCGATCCGAAGGTTCTTTTGCTCGACGAGCCGGCTTCAGGCCTGGACCCGAACGCACGCATCGAACTCAAACAGATCATTCGAGTGCTCGCCTCCGAAGGCAAATCGGTCCTCGTGAGCTCGCATATTCTGAGCGAAATGAGCGAATTCTGCACAAGCGTCGCGATCATGGAAAAAGGCCGCATGGTCGTGCATGGCACGATCGCCGAAGTGCAGGCCAGATTCGCCGAAGGCACGGATCTTCTGATCCAGGTCCTGGATCGGGGCGAAGAACTCGCTTCCTGGTTGAATGCCTACGAAGGCGTCACTCTCGTCACGCCAGAATCCGATCCGCGGTCCGTTCATGTCAAGCTGACGAGTACCGAAGATTCTGACGTCGCCGATCTTCTTGCGGAATTGTGCTCGGCAGGTTTTCGCGTCATCAGCTTTGCCCCGCGCCGCGTCGGGCTCGAGGACCTGTTCCTCAAAGTCGGCGCCAGGGAAGTCTCCTGATACCTTCGAAACGGGATGGCAAACGACAATGACCGAAACAAATTCCAGCGAAGCGTTCCCGGAGACTCCGAGTGCGGGCACGATCAATGCCGGAGTGCCGAACGCCGCATCGCGCTTCGACTGGCTTTTCGACAATCCGATAATCATCAAGCAGACCCGGGTCCGTCTCAAACGGTCTTCTTTGTTCAGCTGGGTGGCGATGCTCGCTCTTCTGGCCATGGGTCATATGTGGATGGAGTATCAATTCGGCACTCAGCGGTATGACCGGTCTGCCGGCTACACACTTGCAGGGATGATTTTCTTTCTCCTCATCATCGGCTCTCAACAGACGGGTATGCTCGTCGGGTCGACTCGTGCCTCCGGCATGCTCGACTTTCACCGCCTGAGCCCGCAATCTCCCAGCAGCATGTTCGCGGGTTTCATTCTGGGGGGGCCAATTCGCGAATATATGATTTTCGGTGTCGGTTCGATCCTGTTCCTGGCTGCATGCGCCTTTTACGGCACCTTCCTCCCGGGCGCGATTCTGGTTCTTGCCTCGATCCTGGTCATGGTCCTGCTGTTTCATGGCCTTTCGATCGTTTCGGCCATGCTTGCGCGCACGCCGAACGTCAATGCCGCCAAAGGTGCCGGCGCCGCATGGGGCGTGATCATCTCCATGATGTTCCTTGGGCCCCTTTTCTCGCGTGCGATGGCCATCGACCGTCTGGCCAGCGATCCGTTCAGTTTCCGCTATGTCGGTCTCAGACTGCCCTGGTATGTCGTCTTCATGGGTCTGGGGGCCGTCGCTTTCGTTTTCTTCGCCATAGCTGGAGTACGGAGACTCAAAGATGACATCCGCCCCTCGCTCAGCAAGAAACAGGCAATCGCGGCCTATTTTCTGGCAATTCTGGCTGGACTCGGATTCCTTTCCGCACCCGAAGACACCATCGATTCCGCCATTCTTGGTGGCATACTCATCGGAATCTGTGCGTTCTGGGTGCTGTTGTCCTTCATCCTCATACCGACGACGGCTCCGGAGCGCGTCGCTTATATCGGCGGCTTGCGGCGCAGCCTCAGGCTCGGCCATCGACGCCCTGGCCCTTTCGAAGACCGTGCGGTCAATCGCTGGGCCATCGCCGCCATGGCCGGGTTACTCACCATCGGTATCTCCATTGCCACATTCATCATGTCGTCCGGTGGCGAAAAAGGCTTCGAATTCCCTGGCGCAAGTTCCGCGACAGTTGTCCTCGTCGTCATCGAATTCGGTCTTGCACTTCAGTATTTCCGGCTTCGACTCGGCAAACACGCCGGTGGAGCCATGCTGCTCTTCATTTTCGTGATGTGGATTCTCCCGATCATCGTCGGGATCATGATCATCTCTTCCGGCGTCGCCAACATTACGGATTCCGCCGGTTTCATCGCCATGAGCGCGAGCCCCTTCCCCGGGGTCCTGTTGGGCAGCGGCGTCATCGACGAAACCGGTATCGACTCCAAGAGCTGTCAGCTCGCGGCTCTGCTGCCCGCTCTCACCGCCGTGTTCGTCTTCAACATGCTGGTTTCGAACCTGCAGAAACGCATCGACAAACGTATTCTGCCCGAACACTCCGCAGCCGATGCCGATCCGTTCGCCTGGCTCGATCAAGCGACACCACGGGAACTCGTGTCCAGCAAAAAACCTAAAGCCAGCAAATCGGTGGAGGCGAACCGGCAGGGAGATTGATCGAAGGTCGACGAGCGACCGTGCGATTCGTCACGAACCCTCACTTTCGCTTCCGGCCGTCTTTCTCGGCTAGATGGCGGCTGGATGATCCTGGATCGAATCGATCGATCCCGATCATCGGCGGAGGATAGTCCGAAAGTCCATCCTCGCCGAAATCCAGCGGCAATCTGTTAGCGTCCGACCTGCGCCATGGCTCGTGCACATAGGGATCCGGGACCAGGGCCAGTTCCGGCAGCCATGTGCGTACGTATTCGCCCCTGGGGTCGTAATCGTGTGCCTGTTTGACGACATTGAATCGCCGGTCCTGACGTGGATCGTTGCCGACCCCTGCGACATAGCTCCAGTTTCCCCAGTTCGCGCAAACGTCGTAATCGATCAGCTGGCTCTCGAACCACTCGGCTCCGAATCGCCAGTCGATGTTCAGGTCCTTAGCAAGAAAACTCGCCACATTCTGGCGCCCTCGATTCGACATGAAACCGGTTGACTTCAGTTCTCGCATGTTCGCGTCAACGAACGGGATTCCCGTCCGTCCATCGATCCAGCGCTGAAGTGCCCCCCGATCCGTCGACCAGGTTTTCGAGACGCCGGCAGGCCCGTTTCTTGCAAAAAGCGAATTCCCGGCCTGAAGAGCCAGAAATCGGAAGTAGTCACGCCACATGAGTTCGAAAACGAGCCAGTATGTGGAGTCGTTACGCACCCGGGTTTCTTCGTATCTGGCGACTTCGGCCGCGATCGTTCGAGGCGAAATGCAGCCAAGCGAAAGCCAGGGCGAAAACTTCGACGAATAATCGGCACCGAGCAGGCCGTTGCGAGTGAGCTTGTAATTTCGCAGGCGATCCTCACGCCAGAACCAGGCATCAAGCCGTGCCGTCGCGGCCGGTTCACCGCCGTGGAATCGCATCACAGCACGCGAATCTTCCGGCGGATCGACAATCCCCAGTTCCTTTAGCTCAGGCAACCTCCGAAATTGCAAACCTGGCGGCGGAGGTGGCAATTGGGTCGGCCTGGATAATGGCGACCGGACTTTCGTTGCCTGCTCGCAACGGATTCGAAACTGCGTGAAAACGTTCGGCAATCGATCGACTTCGAACGGCAGATCGTCACGATGGAACAGCGTGCTGCCCCAATACGGCTCCAGAGCGATCGCTCGATCTTTCGTTGCGTTCGTAACCGCTCGCTCAACCCGAATTTCTTCGTCCGTCGCCTCTTCATGAAACAGGATACGGCTCGCTCGGACTTGCGATGCGAGATCCGGCAGAACTTCTTCGGGTCGACCAATGGTAACGAACAGATCGTTTCCGAGCGATTGGAGCTGATTGCGAAGAGACTCCAGAGATTCGATCAGAAATCGGGCGCGATGGGGACCGGTTTTCGGAAATCCGCACAAACCCGTCTTCTCGAACTGCTGTGGATCGATGCAATAAACCAGAACCAGATGATTCGGGCGATTTCGGAGCGCACGCATAAGCGGTTCATGGTCGGTCAGCCGCAAGTCGTTCCTGAACCAGACGATCGCCGTTTCGTTCATGAGTCTGGGCCTCTCAGTCCATACGATGATTCGAAGAGTCCAGGTCTTGAATTCTCGATTTTCGCCGGGCCGTTCGGCGGCACCGGTCTGAACAATATTTCACATTTTGCCAGTCACGTTCCCAGGCTTTTCGCCATTCGAACGGCCGATCACAGACCTTGCATATCCTGCTGGGCTTCACGCGATTCGATTTCGCTTGCGGCATCTCGGTCATTCCCGATTTCCCGTATACCTCTTTTCGGAATTGTAGGTACGAACGAGGCACTCTCTGGAAAATCGTCCGGATTGATCTCGAACCGGGATCGTTCCGAAGGTTAAGATCACGATCGCCGTAAAGCACACAAGGCAAATCTCACGAAACTCTGGACGACTGAAGCAGGCGACTGAACGATGGCGACAGATACGCTTTCTCGAATTCTCGACTGTGGCATCGTGGCCGTCATTCGGTCCGAGAAACCCGACCAGCTCATTCAAGTCGTCGAGGCCCTGGTCGCAGGCGGAATTACGGCCGCCGAAGTCACATTCACAGTGCCCGACGCCGACCGTGTCATCCGTGAAGTGCGTAAAGCCCTGGGCGACAAAGTCGTTCTGGGTGCCGGCACGATTCTCGATACCGAAACGGCCCGAACCGCCATCCTTGCAGGTGCGGAGTATCTCGTCACCCCGTGCCTGAATCTCGACGTGATCAAACTGGCGAAGCGTTACGGCAAAGCCATTATGCCCGGGTCGTTTACGCCGACGGAGTGCCTGACGGCCTGGGAAGCCGGGGCCGATATCGTCAAAGTCTTCCCCGCCGATGTCGTCGGAACCGGATTTTTCAAGGCCATGAAAGGCCCCCTGCCCCAGATCCGCCTGATGCCGACTGGTGGTGTCGATCTCACCACAGCCGAATCGTTCCTGAAAGCCGGCGCATGCTGCCTGGGTGTCGGTTCCAGCCTCGTCGAACCGAAAGCCGTCGCGGCTGGAGATTTCGGCCGGATCACGAATCTGGCGGCTCAATATGTGGAAATCGTCAGGAAGTTCCGATCAGCCTGACTTTGCCGATCAGGCAATTTCATGCTGTCGACACCGCAGCAAGAATCTTTCCGCGGGATCGCAATCCCCCGTGAATGCATGATCTCATGCGCAGAAAGCAGTTGGAGCGAAGATCGCACTTCGCTGGCATGACTGGTGAGTAAAGTTCCCTCGCGCTCGTTTCGACGAATTTGAACTCCGACGGTCCGATCTGCCGATTGTATGAACTGAGTGGGATCGGACCGTGCTGCCGGCATGGACTGAATCCGTCACGACTTTGGCGGCAGGATTCGTTCAAGTCGTCGGGAGGCCATGGGACATGGCGAAGGTCATCGCGGTCGCAAACCAAAAAGGCGGAGTCGGCAAGACGACGACCGCGATCAACCTCGCAGCCGGGCTTGCGAAGGCCGGTCGCAGGTCGCTCGTGGTCGACATCGACCCGCAATGCAACGCCACGAGCGGTCTCGGTGTCGAACCAGCCGCCAAGCACCCGCTGCTTTCAGGCAAGCGGCTGGCCGATCAGGTCGAAGGCACTTCGCAGGAAATGCTTTTCGTCCTCCCAGGCTCGCAGAGCCTCGCTGATGCCGACGCGCTTTCTTCGATCAACCGTCAGCGTGCCAACGAATTCAAACATCAACTCCATAACGACCTCGGCCGTGTCGACTATATCCTGATCGATTGCCCGCCCTCGCTCGGGCAACTGACTCGTGCCGCATTGGCCGCTGCTGACGAACTCTACATCCCGATCCAGTGCGAATATTTCGCCATGGAAGGGCTCAGTCAGATCATCGAAATGGCCAAGCAGTCGAAAGCACGCGAAAACCCGAAGCTGGAGATCGGGGGCATCGTCCTCACGATGTTCGACCCGAACCTGGAGCTTGCCCGGGAAGTCGTTTCGGAAGTGCGGTCATACTTCGAAGACGTCGTTTTCGAAGCTCTTGTTCCAAGAGACGTGGCGGTGAGCGAATCGCCCAGCCACGGCGTATCGGTGTTGGATTACGCGCCGCGGTCTCGTGGTGCGTGGGCGTACGGGGAACTGGTCATGGAGGTGATCGACCGTGAATAAGAAACGACTGGGCCGTGGGCTGGATGCCCTGCTGGGTCGGGAAGAGGGTGGCTTCGAACCCTCGAGCTGGGACCTGAATTCCGGTGGCGACCTGTCGCAGGTCTCGCTGGACCTCATCGACACCAACCCGTATCAACCACGCCGCCATTTTGATTCGAACGAAATTACCGCACTTGCCGACAGCCTGCGGCAGCACGGCATGCTCCAGCCGGTCATCGTGCGTGCCGTCGGAGAACGCTTCCAGCTTATCGCTGGCGAGCGCCGTCTGCGTGCCGCGAAAGAGGCGATGCTGCACGAAGTGCCCGCGCGCATCATGGACCTCGACGATCGTCGCGTTTGCGAGATCGCCATGGTCGAAAACCTCCAGCGCGAAGATCTTGGAGCGATCGAAAAGGCCACGGCTTTCAAATCGTATCTCGATCAGTTCGAAGCGACTCAGGACGAACTTGCCGAAAAACTCGGCCTGGAGCGGTCGACTGTCAGTAACTTCATTCGATTGCTGGAGTTACCTGAAGCGATCCGAAACGCCGTGAGCGAGAAAAAGATCACGATGGGCCACGCCAGGGCCCTGCTCTCTCTCGAAACCGAAGAAGGCAAACTGGCCGCGATGCAGCGAGTCATCGACGAGCAGCTTTCCGTTCGCCAGACGGAGGCACTCGTAGCGACCGGCGAACCGACCCCGGCCAAGCCTCGCCCGAAGAAATCCGAGAGCGACGAATCGAACGAGAGCCCGGCCGAACGTCCTGAACACGTCATTCTCTTCGAACAGACCTTCCACGAGCGTCTGGGACTTGCCGTTCAGGTGAAGCTGAAAAAGGGCGAATCGGGCCAGGTCATCATTCCCTTCAAAACAGCGGACGAATGGGAGAAGCTGAACGCCATGCTGAGCAGCATGGCAAGTTAAGCGGGTCGATCGTACGCATCCCGATCTTTCCCCCATCGATCCGGACTGTCGTTCGCCAAATTCGGGAACGACAGTCCGCATGGGTTTCCTCACGCGGATTCCTTCTTCGGAACCCGGTTATCAAGAGAATCCTTCCGATGCTGTGCTTGACCTGAAGAGCGGAATCCCGTAAAACTTGATACTCAAGAACAAGGTGTCTGAAACATCTTGATTTTGCTCGGGGCGTAGCTCAGCCTGGCTAGAGCGCCTGCTTTGGGAGCAGGAAGTCGCACGTTCGAATCGTGTCGCCCCGACTCTCTGGAAAGCGTTAAGCTTTCATGACTTACATCGGAGCCAAATACGAGGCGATAGCCTTCGGAATGGCTCGGAAAGTTGGGGAATCCCCAAGTTCCAGAGGCTTGGGATACATCATGAGAGTGCCGAGATACCTGCGTCACAAGCGCAAATATGCCAGGGTCATCCTGAACGGTCGCGAGATCCACCTGGGTGCGTACGGAAGTCCTGAATCAAAAGAGGCTTACGAACGAATTCTCGCTCAGTGGCTCAACGACGGCCGCAAAACGCCGAAACCCCGCCGAACCTCAACAGCCACTCGCGCGTTGGCTGATAATCTAAGTGATGGCACAGTTCGCATCACCGAACTTGCCGTACGCTATTACGACTACGCAGTTGGCTACTACGTCAAGGACGGACAGCCCACCTCCGAAGTCGATGGCATCAAGTACATTCTGAAGCTACTACGAAAATACTATGGCTCGATCTGTGTCGACGACTTCGGCCCGGCCGAGTTGAAGACGTTGCGTGCGGAGTTCATCCGCATGGGCTGGGCGCGTACGACGATCAACAAGCAGGTTGCTCGTATCACGCGTATGTTCCGCTGGGGCGTGACGGAATCGCTGTTACGTCCGGAGACCCTGATGGCCTTGAAAGCCATTCCCGGTTTACGAGCGGGCCGGAGCGAAGCCCGTGAGCCTCGTAAAGTCACGGCCGTCTCCGAGGCGTCCATCGAAGCGATCCGCCCGCACGCATCACCGGTGATCATGGCGATGGTCGATCTTCAGAGACTAGCGG
This sequence comes from bacterium, assembly GCA_016125085.1. Lineage (GTDB taxonomy): Bacteria > Planctomycetota > Planctomycetia > Isosphaerales > Isosphaeraceae > QWQI01. The sequence continues at coordinate 11,972 of WGMM01000009.1, read as the reverse complement.
GCCTTCGACCAGGCGAGGTTTGTCGTCTGCGCACGGCCGACCTGGACATGTCGGAATCGGTTTGGGCCTATCGACCACAGTCGCACAAGACCCAGCACATGGGTCGATCCCGAGTCGTTTACTTCGGACCGGCAGCTCAGGATATCCTGAATCCTTGGTTGCGGCCTGACGACCCGGAGGCCTTTGTCTTCAGTCCGGAACTCTCGGATCGTATTCGCAGGCAGAAGATGCGGGCCGAACGGAAAACGAAAGTTCAGCCATCGCAGATCTACCGGCGGATAGCAGACCCGAAACGGCCACCGGGAACGTGCTACGATGCCAAGACTTACAACCGGGCCATCCACTACGCCGCGAAGAAAGCCGGTATCGCACGCTGGAACGCGAACCAGCTTCGCCACCTGGCCGCGACGAACCTGCGTCGCGAATTCGGGATCGAGGTCGCCCGGGCGGTGCTGGGCCACTCAACGCTCGCGACGACCGAGATCTACGCCGAGCGCGACGAGGCCCAGGCACGGCTGGCCATGGAGCGGATTGGCTGATCTCTGAGTGTCGTTTACGGTCCAGGGACAGAGTCCGATCCAGGCTCTGTGCCTGGACCTGCTTAATACGGCCAAGACAAACTTGGACGGCTTCAACCTAGGATTGCGACTCCAGCACAAGTCGGTCAGTCGTCCGCATAAACTCCGCAACATCCGGTCGTGTGAATGGCTAACGGCGATCGTCCGGCCCGTACTCGATCGAGAAGTACTCACAGATGTCCGCTTCCGGCCAGGGGCCAAGCGACGTCATGTATTCGTCGTACTCATCCTGCAGTTGACGCCAGTCGGCTTCGGGCCGCTTGACCAGAAGCACGGAACTGCGACGAAGGAACACAAGATGTGCGAGAGGTTGTTCTGACATCGGCACAAGACGCCTATAGAGCAAGCTCATCTGCAGCGGAGCTGGGTGAGCTGCGAACTCCAAGTAACATTTTAGCCCTTGTCGTCTTCTGCAGCGTCTGATATGGCGTGGTTTGGTAGCCCCAACACGCCAGCCAACTCATCGGCCCGGAACCGGAACCCGCCCATGGGGAATCGCACCAGCCCTGCCGGGTCGTAGTCGGTCTCCCAGCCCAGGTCCGTCCAGACAACCCACTCGCCGTCTCGGCTGACGGCGCACGACACACAACCGCAGCCGAGGTCACCGCACTCCGGACAAACGAATAACTCACAACGGCCCGACTGCAATAGGGTGGGCCTCGCGGCCACCAATCGGGCCGACCACTCACGCAGGTACTCGGCTGGCATCCAGCCGAGGGGCGAAGCTAAATCTAGCGACCGCCCGGCGACTCTCTCGACTTGATCGTACAACCGCTGTCCGTCGATCACCAAGTCGCCGGCGAAGAGGTGCGGGCGACGTTGGACGGCCCGTGACTCGATTCGCAGCTTGTGAACTCGCATCCCCGAAGCCTCCGTCACCGAAGGAGCAAGCTCAGCGGACCGGCCCGCCGAGAACAGTTTTGATATCGCCTGAAACCGCCGGGGCGGGCCGGGTCCGCTGCAGCGCAAGGTCAGGAGTCGACCTGGATGCGGAACGCCTGGAAAATGGCGATGGCAGCCTCAACCTTTGGGACGAGGGCCGCAGGGACTTCGACTCGGACGTGAACGACCGAAGTACCGGGATCACAAGCGAGCCAGAAAGCTGCCCGTTGTCGGCCCGCGAACTCGAACTCGAACCAGCGATCGGCCTCCTGATCGGTGGCCTCGATGCCGCAGCGGATCGCCGTCCAGTCATCCAGGTCGAATTCATAGCCAACGAACCAGCCGAGTGATATGAGGAAGGGCCGGAGGTTCTCGGTGAAGACCCAATTGGCCAGCATCGGGGAGAACTGCCTAACGCTTTGGTTAACCGGGCCACGGCCAACCAACATTGTTATCAGAAACCGCGTGGCCCGCGGCACCGGTTGAACTGATTGTTAGCTGCTTGTTAGCTGCGAATCTGTTGTTCGACAAAATCCAGAAACGTGGCGGCGATGATCTTTCCTCCATCGTGTCTTGGCCCCCATTCTATCACTGGGCCTTCGAAGGTCGTATCCGACGGTGAACATTGCAGGTAGTAACCGTGATCCACGCCATCGTGCGCAATGTAGGCGGAGTGTTCGGGCAGGCTAGATGGACGCAAGCGGAGAGTAGATTCTACAACGTTCAACCATTGCGGCTGCTCAGCCGGTTCTGGAACAGGAGGAAGTCCACAGATCTCGAACCCGGAACACAGCGACGCGCCATATCGTCTGAGGAATTGGCGGTAACTCGGAGGAAATCGAAGGTTAAGACTTGCTTCCGCGGATGCAATAGAGTCCTCCGTGACGGGGCCACTGTTGAAGGCGGTTCCGAAGATCGTGTTCAGGCGTAACTCGACTTGGCTCATGACTCTTTGCTGCTAACGCACAAGCTCAGCGGACCCGACCGCCGGGCGTGCCCCTTGCGAATACTCCTGCCGCACTCCCCGCAGTGGCCCGGGTCCGCTGCAGCGCGAGGTTAGACGGCCCGGCTTCACGGCCAACCGTCTGGCCGCCGATGCCCGATCTCGACCTCGCGGTCACCCTGCCAGACAGTGATGACGCCCATGCCACGAGAAGGCCAGACGGTGATGCCCTCGGGGGTGTCCTGGAGTTCGAAGTCATCGGCAGGCGAATCGACCTCGGCACGCAATTCGACGGCCTCGTTCGGGAGGAGCCAGCAATCCCAGCCCTCCATCTCCACGAACAGGAGCATCAACCGGCCGGTGACGTTCGTCACCACTCGCTGACGCTCCATCAAGTGCGCCCTCCGCCGCCTAACAGAAAGCTCAGCAGCGGCCGCCGCCCGTGCTGGCTGGGGTCACGAGAAACCTACAGGCGGGGGCCGTCTGCTGCAGCGCCGGGTTCGGCCGGACGCTCACACCTCCACCACGTACTCTTGCTGCCCGGTAACCCGCTGGAGGTTGGCTAGCACGTCGGCGGCGATCTGCCGACCAACTGCCTCAGGCAACTCGCCCTCGACGGCGATCTGGATGCCCGGCATCTCATCGGCGAAGTACACCGGCACCCCGGCGATGAGCAGCCGGTGGGCCGGACCCGCCAGCCACTCGAACGGCAGGGTGTTCGGACAGAACACGTCCGGCCACTGGTCGTAGCCGAGCGCCCAGTCGCTTTCGGAGCAGGGGATCAGATACTCCACTCTGCCAAGCCCTCCGGTGGCCGAACGCCAAAGCTCAGCGGCGGCCGCAGGCCGTCCGCTGCAATGACGGGTTAGGCGTCGGCCTGCTGGCCCTGTAACGCCGTCGCGATGCAGGCCGCCAGGTAATTCTAATCGCGCGCGAGTGGCCCCACAAGCTCGGGCTTCGGCTCGAAGGCCGCGACGAGGCCAGCGGCCAAGTCCTCGACGCGACGGCCGGTGGAAACACCACGCCGCAGCGCTGAGCCCCAACGACGGACGGCATGCCGAGCAACCTCAGCACGGCGGGCCTGGTCGCTGCCGGCGACGGGGCAACCCGCCTCCCAAGCGGCCTCGACGGCGGCAAGTGCGATGCGGAAGGCTACCTCCGCGCCCAGATTCATCGTCATCAGAGGCCTCCTGACGACACGGTTAACCGGGCCACGGCCAACCCACATCGTTATCAGAAACCGCGCGGCCCACAGCTCCGGTTGAACCGATTGTTATGTAGTGTCCTCACTCGGGCCAGAAACGTAGCGAGCGAATCCTGCCGAAGCAGGCCAAGGTTCCCATGCGCCACTGACAGAGACCTCACCGTAGCAATCGGTTTTGGAATTGTAGCCAAAACAGCAACCCTGGAAGTCGTCGCCGAGCAGAAGAATACCGGCCAGCTCATCTCTTGGTCCGTAGATCTCTTCCGATGTGATTGGACCTTCGTAAATCATTGGGCCGGCTTCCGTTTCACCCCAACCGACGGACATTAGGTAGTTGAAGTAATCGTCGCGAAGGGTCGGGAATTGCCGTCGAAGGTCTGAGATAACTTCATGTGTCAAGGGAACAGGCATGGATTCGTCTTTTGTGCGTCAGGATAGTTGGGGGTAACGGAACTGTATAGGTAGGGCCACCGAGCCTTGACTCGCGAGCGCACATACCGAGCATTGTTTAGCACTGCGATGCCCCCTTCGATCCGCCGTTGAGTTTCACTGCCGCGTCCAGACAATCGACTTCGTCTGGATGTTTCTTCCACATAACGACCAACGCAGACCTGCCCACCGGAGGAAACCTGATGATACCAGCGTGCGCTGTGGCGGGCCGGGTCCGCGGCAGCGAGAGGTTAGGAGTCGGCCTTCGGCCAGTGGGCGAAGCAGACCTCGTGAAGGAAGCGGTCGAACGGCTCGCCGTCCTCATCGACGATGCTGACCAGCCCCTCATCGGCCAGGGCCGTGCCGCCGTCGAACATGACGAACAAGGCGTGATACAGGCCTCGCAGCTCGTCGTCGACGATGGACGCTGCCTCCGACGGCGCCTCCGCGATGCTCCGAACGATGCGAGTCTGGGTGGCACGGAAGGTCGAGGCGACCTCTCGCAGAAATGGCTCTTGGAGGCGGCTGCGGCTCATGTGTCCTGGCACCTAACGACAAAACTCAGCAGGCCCGGCCACGGACCAGTGAGCATGATGAGTACAAGAAGCGCGGCCCGTGGCCGGGGTCCGCTGCAGCGCGAGGTTAGGGAGCGGTTGACCATATTTCGCAGCCGATGGGTACGTCTTCCCTCGTCAGATCTTTCAGTAGGACAACCACTTCGCCCTTCGGTCTGGGGGCCGTGCCGTGGATCATTTCGATGCCGAATATAGCTGATTCGAGGCACGAGCCATCTGGGCGCTTGAGAAGGAGTGGATCGCCAACGTGAAATCGCTCATCGCCTTGAGGCACAATTCCGGGGAGCGGGACGAGTCCTCGACCTTTGATGTAAAACGTCTCCTCGACTACGATCAGACGACGCGACATCGGTAGAGCCTCCTAACTGTAAAGCTGCAGAGCGAGGTTAGGCGGGGTCGCCGGACGACTCCGATGACTCGACGGTCGGGATGTACGGCGACAGGAACGGTTCGGCCAGCTCCTCGCACTTGCCGCGGGCCAGCCGCCACACCCGGAATTCGTTGCTGAAGTCGGACCCCCGCTTGAAGTCCTCGTCGTCGTGGATGTAGAGCAAGCCGTAGGACTCCGGCAACTCGGCCGCCACCCAGCGGAACAACTCGATGACCGGCTCGTAGCGGTGGTTGCGAAGGCCGTGTACCGAAAGGACGACCAAGCCGTTGCCCGCACGGCGGATGTCGAAGTCACAGAACTCGTCGTGGGCCTCGCTGACGGCGGCGCGGAGCCGCTTGATCGCGTCAAACTCAGCCCCTCGCCCGATCGGCCTGAATGACGCGTCGTCGTCGGGGACGCGAATCGTCGCCCACCCGTGGAACTCGAACACGGAAGCCCCCTCCACCAAACGCCCAAGCTCAGCGGATCACCCCGCTCGAGCGACCGTCGAACCTACCAGGAAACGCTGCGGCGGAATGGGTCCGCTGCATTGCGAGGTTAGTCGCCTTTGCCGAACAGTTCGTTCAGGAGCAGTTCGGCACGCTTGAGCCCCTCTTCGGAGAAGTCCACGGACTTCGCTTTGCCCCTCGGGTCGGAGATCAGACCGGCCTGGTGCAGCCGGTCCATCGCGTCCCAATTGAATCCCTTCCAAGCCCGCACCCCGTCGTGAAGCCCGAGATACAAGAGGGCGAGGACCGCGTCATCGATCTTGGACGAGTCGAGGTCCACGACACGAACTCCCCCGTCGCCTAACGACCAAGCTCAGCGGACCGCCCCGCTGAGCGTCACATTTGCGAGCCTTCCAGCCCAACCACCGAGGCGGGCCGTATCCGCTGAAGCGCGAGGTTGAGCGGATCATGCCCTACACCCCGGTGTGGAAGATGGACAATGCGAACCCCTGGAACGTCAGCCCGGCCCGGAATGCGGGCAGTGCCTCAACCGCCCTGAAGAAGGCCGCATAGTCGGGAAAGTCGACCGAGAACAGTGTGACGTCACCGACGCCCAGTCGCAACGGGGGCGGGACCTTGAACTCGATGTGGACCTGCTCGAACCACAACGGCTCATCCCCGCTTGCGCCCCGCATTTCGAACTCGCGGGTGAAGTCAAAGTACCCGTCCAGTTCGTTCTCCGGATGCCCGTCGCCGACCTGGAAGAACAGGTAGTCGCGAGCGCACTCGACCGGTACGGTGGCGAACCGCTTGAACACCTCCCACGCGGGGGCGGGATCGGGGTGGGCCTCGTCCACGCCCACCTCAATGAGCATCCGTCGCAGGAGTCGTTCGGAATCCAAGGGCGTCATGTATCAGGAAGCCTCCGATCCGCCTAACGGCCCACCTCAACAGCAGCGGGGGGCCGAGTGAGTGACGAACTCCTGGGAACTTGTCAGCCCTGGCCGCCTGCTGCAGGGTCAGGTTCGGCGGCCTCGCTTCGCAGCCGGATGTTGCGAAGGGCAATTTCCGATCAGCGTGCCACTTGCTCGTCCGCATCGTTTTTCAGGTCTCCGATCCGGGCCAGATCTGCGGCCGACAGCCCCTTGATCAATATCAACGCTTGAAGGGCTTCCCGCCTGATGAACGGACTACTGTCGTTCAGGGCTTGCAGGACCGCCGCCTTGGCGCGAGGATCGTCGGGGGCGACAGCCGCGAGCAAGTTCAACGCCACTTGGCGCAGTCCGAACTCGCCGGAGTCCACAAGCCGAAGCAACTCCGGGATGGCTGCGCGCCCTCGCTCCCCGAACCGGTGCAACTAGAAAACGGCGTGAAAGACCTTTTCGCCGTCGCACGAGCGCAGAGCCTCCAGAACCGGCTCGATGGGAACCTCCGTACGCTGGGCATTCTGGTCGATGGGCTTCAGGCCATCGGTCGTCAATTTCCCAAGCAGGACGAAGTCGCCGCTGTCGAAACCGACCGCCACCCCGATGGAGTCGGACCGGCACAGCACCAGAGACGACTCGACCTGCCCGAGTAGCTCACGCACCACGAAAGCCCCGTATCCAAGGACCAGCGGGTACTCGGCGTCGTTACCCAGGCACGCCTTCTGTTCCGGGCCCCGGGCACCCGTGCGGTAGGCGATCCGGTAAACTTCGGCCAGCACGGCCGAATCGGCGTACCGGTTGTCCGGCCAACAGGCGGGGCCGACCGCCCAGTGGTTGTCACGCGGGTCCGGGTCGAACCGCTCCGAGCCGCAGACGTAGATGTCAGCGACCGGCGTGCGGCCGTCGGGCACGGGTTAAACAGCCTGATCCACAGGCCCTTGAGTGGCACCGCCGGCGGATCCTCGCGGAAGGGCGTCTGGATCCAGTCGATCAGCGGCGACAGGTCGGCGTAGGGCAATGCCCGTAGCTTCGCCCAGTCCGGGTGTGGGCGGGCGGCCTCGAACTGATCGATCAGCGTGGCCATCGACTCGGCAACAGGTCGGCCGCGAGCGAGTTCCTCCACGATCCAGCCGTGCGTTCGTTCGAGGTCGAGTTCCACCGCAAGCCTCCATGGACGAACAAAGAAACTCAGCGGACCGGACTGCTGAACCTTCCCGAAACAGAATACCATGCCGTGCGGGCCGAGTATGCTGCAGCGAGAGGTCAGCTGGTGCCGCCGTCGGGAAGTTCCTCCGGGCGCGGTGGACGGACATTCCCAAGCATCTTTATCTCGCAAGCCCCGAACCGCAAGTAATTTGCCCTCGCCTCGCTCAGGCTCAGTGCCCCGTTCGGACCGCCGCGGACGATATCGGCGTCGTGATCGTCCTGGCCATCGTCCTCCCAGAAACAGACCGGGCAGATGTCGCTCATGCCTCGCTCGTCGAGCGTCCGGCAGCTGCAACTAGGGCAACAATACGGGCCGCCCACCGCAGGGAGGCGCACGGAGTTGTGGGCCTGCTGGTCGATGTACCAGTCGAACCAGCGACGCCGACCCTCGATTTCTTCCGCCGAGGGCTCCACAGCTACTTAACCTCCGAGCCAGCTGATGACAAGTCTAAGGAGCATACAATATGCCCACGAAGGGATTCGGACCGCCATCGATTTCGAGATCCAGGAGGAAACCGACAACCGCTTCATCGACTGGGATAACGTCCAGGCCGATCGCCACGTTGGCATCACGCCCAAACGCCCACGCGGACAGCGTCCCCGCAACGTGGAATCAACCGATTCCGAAAACTGCTCGGATCACGCGACTTACGGAGTATCACAAACTGGATCCCATCACCCTATCACGACTCACCCCACCGACGACCCCGAACTTAACCGATCGACCAACCATCCCTTTGTAGCATTCGCACCTAATCTGCTATAAAGAGGGTACGACTTAAGAAGACGATCGGTCTGCTGAACTCAGGATCAATCCGAGCCAACTGTCACGTGGAACCCGAGGTCGCCCCCGATGGCTTCCCCCGCAAAGTGCACCAGAGCATTAAGTTCTGCCAGCAGACCATCCAACGCCTGAAGCGCGAAAAGAAAAATGAGGCGGTCTAAAAACTAGTTTTTGGAACACCCTCGAACGAAAATTCGGCCGACCGCAAATCAACTCATACAGGCCGCCTGACTCGCAGCGTCGCCATGCTTGCTCTGCAACGCAAACCCATTTGTGTGCGATCTTTTCGTTCGCCAGCCGCCAGCGGATCGAGCTGCAGAACCTCGCCAGCGACCACTTCGGCATCGACCGGATCGAAGACCTCTCGATCCCTGAAGCCAATGCCGGGATCGACGCAGTCGAACGCAACGCTCCGGCAAGTCGAGCGTGAGCCCGACACCGATTCCTGATACGTCTGCTCGCGTAACGTATCCCATTCCGGGACGTCCGGCGGGGAGGCCCAGGTGCGATGGGTGGTTCTTTGTCTGTCAGGCTCCCGTCGCCAGCCATATAACCCGGCGTGCGAAACGCCATATCACCGACGCCACGCACGAACGCTCAGCCTGGTTCCGGACTGCCTCCACAACCTGCCGCGGGAACTCCGATTTGTCAGCACAGCCTTGCGGGTTGCCGCTTCCAGCCACACCTTATGCTCGTTACGGATAGGAACTGGCCTCGACCATGGAAACAAGCTAACACTCGCGGGAAGAGACTGCTCACCGGATGGTTCCCAAGCGATACGCGACGTCATCCGCAGTTGGTCTTTGCCATCAACCTGCATGACGACCTTAGTCGATCATACAAAGGACACCTGCGGGTACACGACTTGATGACGCCGGCTTCGCGATGCCGACAATTTTCGATAACCCTTTCATGGCGATCGCTGGCAAGCCTGCCTCGATGAACGAGCCGATGCCGATTTTCGGGGTCACCGCATCGAACCAAGACCCCCAAGAAATCACGCAAGCATTTATTTTACAAATCCTTGCAACAATACCGAGAATTCGGATTTGTTGGTACTTGACAGATTTCTTACAGTCGACCTCAGTCGAACGATTTCCGCATCGATGTGTATGCAATAAGGAGCTTCGCTGATGATCGACCACAGTGCTTCGTTCGAGCTGGAAGGGTTTCTGACGCCTGATCAGATCGCCTCGCGGATTCCGAGCCGCATCCGCGGTCGCAAAGTCAGCGCGGCAACCGTCCGTCGCTGGCAGCTGGTCGGCTTGCGTAACGGGCAGGTTTTCCTCAACAGCACGAAGATCGGATCCATCCGCTGCTAGACCCGTGCCGATCTGGAGCGGTTTTTCCATGAGCTCACGGTCGCAGACGAATCGGACCGTCACGAGATGGTCGAGAAGCCGGACCTGAGTCCCCAAAAGGCAAGGCGGGCGGATGACCGTCGGCATGAGTTGTACGAGAAGCTTGCCGACGAGCGTAACATGTGACGCGATATCCTCTAAGTAAGGCTCGCGTACTCCGTTCGAGGTTATTGAAGGGCTAGCCCAGCGGCAGGAGTCTCTGGGCTAGGCCAACTTTTCGTGACCGTCCGGAGAACAGCATCTTCCCACACGTGGTAGCTTGTCTGCCGTAGTTGGGACAAGTTCTCACCCGTCGGAAACCTCATGCGAATGTCAAGCGGCGAAATTCCTCGCACGGTTTTGGAGAAGCATCAGTTCTGGCGTCAGGTTATCGATGGGCATGCCGTCAGCGGGCTGTCCGTTCCTGACTGGTGCCGGCAGCGGAAGGTCTCGGAGTCGGAGTTTTACGCATGGAAGCGGAAACTGGCTCGCAAGGTTTGCGAGCCGTCCGGTTTGGTGCCCCGTTTCGCACAACTGGTGGTCAGCGACGCGAGCGCAGGCCGAATTCGAACGGGGCCCGGGAATGACATGCTTTCGATCGATCTTGGCGACGCTCGGATCGAGGTGTCCGCCGGATTCGACGCAGCCACGCTGCGTGTCGTGCTCGAAGCGTGGCTTCCGGTACGGGTGCGGAGCGGCTTATGTTGACCTTTCCCAGTCCGCTCCGGATTCTGGTGGCCAGCGCTCCGGTCGATTTCCGCAAAAGTCACGACGGTCTGGCGGCCCTTAATGAACGATATGACGCATTCGCTGCAGACAATCCTGTTCCGTTACAGCGGAAGTGGCACAAACCGGCAGTCGGGTTAAGCGACGAGTCCGCTTCCTCCTGCGGCCAGAGGCAACGTGCCCTGGCGTAGTTCAAGGTTTCGTTCGCGGCGGGCGTGGCGGGCCTGGGTCAGCTTCAGCCGCCGGCGTTCATGGCGTTCTTCGGGGTTGCCTCGGTAAACCTCCCATGGCGGAAGGTATCCCAGGGCAATGTGAAGCCGCTCGTGATTGTACCGCTTGACATGCCGCGCGATTACCCGTCGAGCCTCCAGAAGGTTCTCCATCGGCTCGTCCTCAAGGCTCTCCCACAGCGTCCAGTTCGCGCGCTCCATCAGGCCGTTCTCTTCAGGACAATGCGGCAAGATCCGCTGGTGCGAAAGGCCGTTCTCCTTGAGCACCTGGCGGAATTCCTGCGACACGTAGCAGCTGCCGTTGTCCGACCGGATCTCGGGTCGCCGCATCGCGCGGCCGTCCGGGCCTTTCGGCAGCGTTTCGATCGCCTTCTGGGCCTGGTCGCTCACGCTGATGCCGTCCATGCCCGGCAGCACGTCGTGATGCACGATCGCTCGCGAGAAATCATCCAGAAACGCCAGAAAATAGTACGTCTGGCCGCCCACCTGCAGGTACATCAGGTCGGTGCTCCACCGCTGGTCCGGAGCCGTCGCACGTTCGTCGGCCGCCTTGATCCGCTTCGATCGCCGACACCAGGGGCAGACCAGATCGGCCTCGCGAAGGATCCGGTAGACGTTCGAAGGGCTCAGCATGGCCACGCACTCGTCGACCATCCTCCAGGCCATTTCGCGGTGCCGCAGGTGAGTGTGCTTGCGAGCGTAGTCAATCACGGCCTTCTTCTCCTCGGGCAGAGCTTCGTAGGGCGACACGGGCGGAGCGGCCGGTTCGGCAGACGTTTCACGGGCCCAGGCTTGATGCTTGAGCCAGCGGTAATAGCTGCGAGCCGGCACGCCGAGGGCCGCCAGCGTGCGTTTCGCGGGCCAGCCGCTGCGGTCTCCGGCCAGTTCGACTTCCTGATGCACGCGTTTCTGCAGTTCCGGGGGCAGTTGACCGTGATCTTCTAGCCCCAACGCCCCTTTTTTATTTCGAGGTTCTCCGCCGTGATCTCGGCGATCACGTTCTTGAGCCGCTGCACCTCTTCGTCCTGTTTCCTGGCCGTGCGGGATTCGGTCATGGGCCGCTCGAAGACCCGCTCGGCGGAGCCAGGAAGCTGCTTTTTCCAGGTGTAGTACTGGGTGGCGTGAATGCCTTCCTGGCGGCAGAGATCGCTGATCTCGACCCCAGGCTGCATGCCGGTGATGACGATCCGCATCTTCTCGGCTGGTGTCCACTTGCGACGCTTGTTGCTGCTGTTGTCGTCCATCGTTCGAGTCTCCGGGTGAGAAACCGTCGGTCAATTGACCCGGAAACGAACCACGTCACTCACTTGCCGAAAGTGCCATTTGGGGT
>WGMM01000032.1 GCA_016125085.1 bacterium | reverse complement strand
TCGTCCTCTGGCGAGGCCAGGTGAAACTGATGGAGCTTCTGGACTACGAACGTGCCCGCGAAAAAGTTAGAACCCGAATCCGAAATCGGTCAAGCCCTGAGATGTGAGGTATTTTGAGCACTTACGGTGGCTGTGGTGCGTTGTTATGGGTGCGCTTCGGAACAGTCGCTGAATGTGTTCCGTATCTTGCCGAGATCGAATTGCATAAACTGATGGCAATCACCCGGGAGGTTTTCGAACTCCGGCCCGGTACTGGAGAAACTGGCCCAAGGCTATAGCATAGACCCGTCAAGGTATTGGGGACGAAGGTCATTTCCTTGTTGGTACGACCTTGGAAATGACCCCCGTCACCTTTTTCAGTCCCGGGATTGTGATCGTCAGGCTGCTCTCTCAGGGGGTGCGATGTCTCCGGTAGATCCGCGACTCAAATTCGCCGACTTCCTCGTCCGTCTCGCGGCCGATGATGTTTGCTCCGAAGAATGGCAGGCCCTCGTTGTGGCTCATTACGGCGACGAGGTGCTGGAGAATGTGCGGCGTCGGTGCGTTCAGCTGGCCATCGGTGCTTCGACCTGGGGCGATTGGTCGGTGTCCGAACGTGAGGGCTTCCGCTCCCTCGCTGCTGAGTTGCGGGGGCAAGCGAGCGACTGACTTCGCACCGCAGCAATACTGGCCTCCCATTGCTCTTTATGGAACCTTCAAGGCCGTTCTCGACGGGGCTGGGTGCGAAGAGCCTCATATGCAATTTCTCAGATCGAAAGTTGCAGCGAGCGCCGCTTCCGTCGAGCCGTGGACGTGAGTCCACGGATGCGGAACGCAGTGGGCAAACGGGCGAAGACCGGATGTGCCCGCAGATTATCGGCCACGGTCGCAATCGCATCCGAACGCGGGCGTGATGGTCGCTCGCATCCGTGGACTCACGTCCACGGCTCGACTTGCGCTGGCGAGGTTCGGTGCGAAAATCGAGAGGTACGCAAGTGACGGTCGGTGCGTCATACGAGAAGCAGCGGATCGAGTGATTTTCCTGGATGTCCGGACAATGCAATATCGCACGTCACTTTTGTCGTTGAGGTAACCGGATGACGATACTTGCCGCCTTCTGGACTCCCAACGAACTGGCTCCTATGCTATCTTCTGAGACTTCACCCTATAATCAGGCGATGGAGGCTTTCGTTGAAATTTACCCAGGAGGTGTGGGTTGCGATGATGGCGAAGTACCCGCCTGGGACTCCAGTTGCAGGCGTCGTCACCTCCTGCCAGGTCTTCGGAGTTTTCGTAAAGCTCGACGAACTCCCTGATGTGACCGCACTTCTGGAGATCATTCATTTCAAGATCAATGAGACCGCCCCTCAGCGACGAATCGAGTTCCCGACCGACTATCCACCAGTCGGGGCAAGAGTCGAGGCCCGAATTCTGGCATGGTCCTTGCGTCCGATCAATGTTCGTCTCACTCAGCTCAGCCATCTGGATTGGATTCACTCGCGTTGGCTCGCCAGCCGGAACGAATAATTTATTCTCAGTTCGGTCCCGAGTGGCTATTCGTAGTAGGGCACGAGGTATCGTGCCCTACTACTTTTGCATCGTGTCATTCCTGACCGAGCGAAGTATCATGCTCCTGTGGACATCGGCCCTCATTGGGGCCAATGAACGGTTATGCACGGCGGATCGTAGCGCTAAGCCTGAGCACCAACCAGCAGGAGAAGTCTGATGGAAAACGACGAGTGAAGCCCCAGGCGGATCGAAGCCGAGTTGCTTGGCGTGCCAGGCGAGACGATGCATATTTGCTGGGTGTGCCCGGAGTGCGGCCGTGGTTACTCGGAAGACTATGAGCCAGGTGACGTGCCGCCGATGCCGTCCGAGTGCGGCCACCAACGCGGCCATCATGATAGGAACGTCATCAAGGTCCTTTTGTACTGGCGACGACCGTAGACTTGCCGAATTATCACGCGATAATGAGGCCTCTGGCCATTCTGACGCCGGTTCAATGGCCCGGAACTTCCAGATCGACCGTGACCGGGTAATGATCCGAGCCCACGAACGCTCCGACTTTTCTGGCGATCGTGCGAATGCCGGGGCTGACCAGGACATGGTCGATGGGCAGACCGACATAAGGCACGAAGCTGGGCCAGCTTGCCTGGGGCCCGAAGCCCTGCATGGAGTCGGCAAGGCCGGAAATGGACCGGAACCGGCGGTAATTCTCGGACCAGGGCGTGGTATTGAAATCTCCAATGACGACGACGGGGCCTGATTCTCCAGGAATGCGCCGGGCGAGGTCATCCATGTGCGCGATCCAGTTTCGCTGATTGAACGGAGTGACGGGCGGAAACGGGTGCGTGCCGTAAACCGTGCATCGGGAGCCATCCAGGGTGACTTCGGCCCGGATCGAAGGGGCATAAGAGCCGGGGCTTTCGAATAACGTCGCGTTTTCGAGCGGTCTTTTCGAAAACAGGGCGATTCCGAAGGCATCGCCGCGTGCTTCGCCGATGGAGTGGGGCCAACGTTCGGCCAGGGCCTGTTTCAGGGCCGCGAGCCATTCGTCGTCCAGCTCCACGGCGACGAAGAGATCCGGATCAGCCTTGCGGATGGCGTCGATCACGGCGGATTTCCGGGTGTTATCTCGCAGGACGTTGATCATCTGAACGCGAATTGAGCTGCCCTTCGAACCTTTCGCTTGAGTCGAATTCCCGGGCAGCCAGAGTGGGGCGATGGCCAGAAAATTGACGCAGAAACCGACTGCCCATGCGATGGCCAACCGCTTTCGGCGCGAAATCAGGGCCAACGCAAAGCCCGCGGCCAGCGCCACGGCGTAAGTCAGACGAAAATGGGCGAACAGGTCGAGACGAAAATCGAGCGATCCCGCATAACCAATGACGGCCCCGCAGAACGCCAGGAAGACACCCGCGTGGAAAAACCCGGCGCATTTCCCGAGCCATTTGCCGCCAGGTGGTGAATCCGGCACGGAATGGCCAACTTCCATCTCTGTGGAATCATCGCTCTTCATGACGATCGATCATATCCCAGGGCATTCGGGAACACGAGTCGAATGCGTAAGCGGAATGAATGAGTTCGATGATGTCAACGAAGCCATCAAGATAAGATAAGACGACGTGATAATCCGGGCAGGAATCGGAAAGAACGGCGAGACAAGATTCAGCGAAGTTGGGCCGATTCCGGTGTGGCGAACCTGGCCAGGTGAGGTTCGATCGCTTTGAGCCAGACCGCATACCCCTCCCGCGTCATATGCAGTCGATCTCTGAGGAACAATTCGGGTCTGGGCTTGCCGGCTTCGTTGAGCATGGGAGTGGCCACGTCGATGAAAGTGACGTTCGTCTCGGACTTGCACCATTGGGCAAGCCGGGTATTGGCCTCCTGAGCCTGATCCCAGACTTTCTCGCGGGACGGGCTCGGCTTGATCGCCAGAACGAAAAGGCGGCAGCCGGGAACCTTGCGTTGCAGCCGTTTATGGAATTTGCGGTAATCTTCGAGGAGTTCTTCGACCGTGATCCCGGCGTTGAGGTCGTTATCTCCTTCATAGACGACAACGGCCCGCGGCTTATAGGGCACGACGAGCCTGTCCATAAAGTGGAACAATTCCGGCATGGTGCTGCCACCGAAGCCACGGCCGAGAACGGCCAGCCCTTCGAAGTCTTTGGCAAGATTTTTGTGCCAGTGACGGACGGAAGAACTGCCGGTGAACACGATAGAGCCCGGATGCGGCGGGTTGGCTTTGTCCGCTTCTTCGAAGTCTCGGACCTGCTTTTCGAACCTGTCCAGATCGATTTTCTTCGAGGCGGAGCGCGAAGAACCAGGTAGTTCGGGCTGTTGAGCGACGACGATCCATCCGGCCCCGCTGAAGACGCAAAGAGCCGAGAGAACGATCATGGCGCGCACCGGTCGGCGGGACATGAGTGTCTTCTTCCGAATGACAAGTTGTATCTGTGAGTGAGAGAGAAGAGTACATTTCTTTATATCGTGCGAACGAAAAAATTCGAAGAGAAAATTTTCGAAATTTCGCTTGTATGTTTTCGATTTCCCGAAGTAGACTCAATCTATCTGACCGAGCGCGATTTTCCGTCGCGTGATCCTGTGAACTTCGAAAGACCAGAACGGACCGCCGGATGCTCCTGGCAGGCATTGCCAAAGCCCGACACGCACTTGCCCGGCTGGGTCGCTCGATCCGGTTCGCATCCATCCGGGTGATCGGTCTGTTGTTTTTTGTCTCGCTGGCTTTCCCTCAATGGGCTCAGGCACAGCACTGCGGACGAATCGCGTATGTGCCGAGCATGGACGGCGATTCGCTTTCCTGGGAACGTGGCAGTGCCGATCAGTCGCCAGCGGCCGGCGAATCGTCGAGGATCCGCAAGTCCGGCTGCGAAGGGCCGCTTTGCCGGTCACAGACACCTCAGCCGTTTTCGCCTGGCAGCGTCGCTGGCACGCCGACGATCCCCTTCCCCTGGAAGTGCACGGCATGGGCTTTGCCTGCCTCGGGTTCCGACCCTTTCGTGCGAGCCGTCCTGACAGATTCACTTGATTTCGATTCTCCCTGTTTCGAACCGATACCGGAACCGCCTCGCTTCGGTTGAGAGCGATGCGTCCGTCATGATCTTCATACCGTCCGGTGGCTTTCGGCTCTCCGGTCGCATTGAGGGATTCGATACCGTATCAGGCGATTCGATTACGTTCGCTCCGGTATCTCGGACCTGAAATGCAGCACAACCGAATCGGCGGGAGTTCTTCGATCGAGGTAACTCTGGCCTGAACGGGCGAGTATGAAGTTGGTCCTGATATTCATGACGAACCTGTCGCATAGTCATTTCTGACCGGTATTGCGCCGAAGTCGGAATCGCATTTCTGCCCCAGCCGCACATGTGCGAGCGTTGACCGGCGGGGAACCACGGCGATTCGACATTCGCGACGGTCAGGCACGCCAATGAACCGACGGAATCGGTACGCGCCGGAAATACGAACCGGCGAACGGTTTCGGAATCAATCTCAATTCGAATCGCCCTCATCGGTCCTTTCCCGGAGGTACCTCAGACATGGTACGTGGTCGCGTCCGAAATTCTCGCGGTTTCACGCTCATCGAGCTGCTCGTCGTCATCGCTATCATCGCAGTTCTCATTTCATTGCTGCTCCCCGCCGTTCAATCGGCACGGGAAGCGGCCCGACGAAGCCAGTGCGTGAATAACCTGAAGCAACTCGCCCTGGCGATGCACAACTATCACGACGTGAACGAGGCCCTGCCTCTGGGCCGAACGCTGCAGGCGGGCACTTACCGGCCGTTTTCGCAATTCGCCCGGATCCTCGGGCAGATGGAACAGAAGAATGTGTATGACACGCTCAATTTCGCATTCGGCAGCTTCGACCTTCAGAACGTGACCGCCTCGGCGACGACGGTTATGTCGTTCCTGTGCCCGAGCGACGTGAACACTCAGATCCCGCTTGGCCTTGTGGCTCCGGGCTATGCTTCCGCCGGCATCAACTATCGTGCCAACGAAGGCACGAGCGTGGCGATGTGGTACGGAGAGGAAGACACGGCCAATGTCAACAACGGCAAAGTCGCCAACCCGAACGGCTTGTTCTTCAGCTCGCAGAGGATCCGGCTGGCTGATGTGATCGACGGCACATCGAACACGGCCGCTTTCGCCGAGCACACGATGGGCGATTTCAATAACGCCATCGTGACCGATTCATCCGACACTTTCCGGCCCGGCACTTATCCGAACACCTCAGAAGAAGCCTACCAGCTTTGTCGCACGTTCGACATCACGAACCTGAGCTTTCAGGGCTATTCGAATGTCGGCGCGCCCTGGACGTATGGCTATCACTCGACGACCAGCTACTGGCACTCCGGTCCTCCGAATTCGCGGTCGTGCATGTATCCGCCGTCTCGCATTGCGACGACGACGAACAGCCGCCACCCGGGCGGAGTGAACGTGGCCCTGGCTGACGGGTCGGTCCGGTTCGTCAAAAACACCGTGAACCCGGTGACGTGGCGGGCTCTGGGCACGCGAAACGGCGGCGAAGTCATCAGCGCGGACGCATATTGAACCAGCCCTGACCGACCAGGAAAGAGAAAATAGCCATGAATCGATTCTTCAAGCCGATCGCTGCATCGAAAGCAAGTCACTGGCTGATCGCAGCCGTGTTCCTGACTCTGGCATCCGGGTGTGCCTGCGGCGGTTCGCGAGTTTCCGACCCTGCTCAGGCCGAAGAGATTCTGTCGACTGCCCTCGAAGCCTGGAAATCCGGCACTTCGAGTGAAGATCTGGCGTCGGGCAATCCCGCGATCGTCGTTTACGACCCGGACTGGAAGGCAGGCACGTCTCTCGTCACGTTCGAGCCTCAGCCGGCCCGGCTGGCGGGCAACAATGTCACGCTGCCCGTGCGACTGACGCTGAAAACCGGCAAGGGCCGGAAAGTCCAGCGCACGGCCGTATATGCCATCACGACCAATCCCGTCAACATGATCGTCCGCGAAGAGGGCTGATCCCTGCGTGCAACCCCTGCGGAACCGGGCCGGACGAGATCGTTCGCCCGGCCCGGTTTCTGCCTGGCGGATCGTTCGAGGCAATATATCAGGAGATCGAGACATGAGAATTTCTTATGGCAGAAAACGGAGCCGAACGGTCGTCTCCGGAAAATCAGGCGTGTCGCCAGTTTCCGCAGCCGTTATCGCGGCGGCCGGGCTTATGCTGGGTGGGGCCTGGTCACAGGCAGCCGATGAATCCGCGAAGTCGGCACCCGATTTCGTTCTGGACCGCACGGCGACGCTCCAATGGCTGGAGCGTTCGAAAGCCCACAAGCCGCGACTGCCCCTGCCGCAGCCTTCGGAGGAAGACCGTCAGCGTGGCCGTTCCAGCGCTCTGGGCATCGTCAACAACGGCCTGATGCGTCGATTTTATTTGCCCAAAGCCTGGTCCTCGCTCGCCAGTTCAGGCCTGGCGGGGAATCAGGGCAAAGTCGATTCGACGTTCAAGGTCGAACTGTTCTGGATCGCTTCCCGGCTCAACCAGTGTGCCTATTGCCTGGGTCATCAGGAAGTGAAGCTTTCCTCGGCCGGTCTCTCGGAAGATGCGATCGCGAATCTCGATGGCGACTGGAGCGAAGCCGACGAGCCCACACGTGCCGCGCGTCGCCTGGCTGTCTGGAAGACGGTCGCTCCGCATCGGCCGGTTCCGAAAGACATCTTCGAAGCGCTAGGCAAAAAATTCGACCAGGGACAGATCGACGAAATCATTCTGGCTATCGCCAATTACAACGCGATGAACCGGTGGACGGGGCCCTTGAACATTCCGCAGGAAGATCATCGCACTTATGCTGACAGGGCGAATCCGAAGACGTCCGGCAGGAAGTCGAAGCTGATCGATTATGCCCGCGAAGTCGCCGGCGCGAAGCGGGAATTGCCTTCGATCGATGACTGGTTCGCTGCGGTTCGAAACGCCTCCGAATTGGAAACATGCCAGGTCGAAGCGTTCCTGAAAAATCAGGGGGCTTTCGGCGAAGCCCGGCTCAATAGCTGGACACGGGCGATGACGGCATCGACGCCTGAAGATGCCGTGCCGGTCGAGCTGCGGTCGAGGATTTTCTGGATCTGTGCCCTGGCTGATAACGCTGCGGCTGCCGGAGCGAAGGCACGTGCGGCGGCCCTCGCGAACGGAGATTCCGACGAAACTCTGAGAAAGATCGCGGAAGGCGCGGAAGACGCCGCTATTCCTGCATCGCATCGCAAGGCACTGGCTCTGGCGAAGAAGATCTCGGTTCGACCGGGGTCCATTACGGACGACGACATTTCCGAAGTGGCTGCTGCATGGGGCGATCGGGCGACGGCCCAGATTGTCGAATCGGCCTGCATCGCAGCGGCCGTCAATCGTTGCAGTCATTGAAAACGACCACGACGCGAGTCGGGGGACGTGGTGCGTTCGGCCCTGGGCTTCGAAAGCCGTGTTTTCACGGAACTTCGATGCTCAGGGCCGGATTGATTCGGGCATTCACGGGGTCCGCAAATATGTCAGGAAAAGGAAAATGCGAATCGGGCCCGAAGATCGAAATCGCAAGCGTATTTCGATCAGCCCCGGATCCACTGATCAAGGTATCCGGTCATTTTTTCGATGAGTCTTTGCCGATCGTCTTCTTCGATCGCGCTGCATTTGAGTGACTGGTCCAGGGTGGCGAATCCGGTCATCAGAGCGGCGACCATGGCGGCCCTGTGTTGCGTGTCCGGGCCTTCGAGCCTCGCGGCCAGTTTGCCGACGAAGTTTCGGTCCAGATTTTGCCGCAAGAGGTTCACGGCGCCAGGTTCGGCGGCCGTTCGCAGCAGCAGAAGAAGCGGAGTGGGTTTGTCGCCCTGGCGATTTTCCCGTGATCGGACGATGTGAACCGCGAGCCGCCGGGCCAATTCAGCGGGATCGCATTCGAGCAGGTCGCCCACATCGAACGCCCGTTCGATCACGGCTGCGAACAGCCCTTCCTTGGAGCCGAAGTAGCGATTCACGAGTGCGGCGGTCACGCCGGCATCGGCCGCGATTTCACGCACGCCTGAGCATTCGAAGCCGTGGCGTGCGAAGCGTCGCATGGCCGAATCCAGAATGGCTTCGCGCGTGGTCGATGAACACCGTTTCCGGACCTGCGCACATTTATCGGTCAAATCACCGTCCTGTTCCACCATCATTCCGCCTTCCTGCGATGCGCTCCCGTCGATCACGAAGTAAACGCTCGTTGACTTCCTGTATTGCCGAGTTTACCATAGAACGTAGTCGCAATGCCCGAAAGGCCTGCGATCGTGGCGAATGGCAGGGTAAGTTCGCGACTCGGCGTTCGCTCCAGAACGAGTGTCGGAGCAAGATGACCATGATAACCGGCCGCACCGGAATTGGGCATCATCGATTGAAAGACGGCATCATGCAAATCGATAGATTCGGCGGAGGCGTCAGGATCGAACGTTCGGCGATTCGAATCGTGGCGGCAGTTCTTGTCGGTGTCACCATGCCGACCGGCTGCCAGAAACCGCCTGCGGTCGTTGTGCCGCCACCGCCGACTGTCGGTGTGGTGGAATCGCGCCGGATGGCCGTTCCGATCGAAATATCGCTCAACGGCACGACCCGGGCCATGGAAGAGGTGGTCGTGAAGGCTCGGGTTCGCGGGTTCCTGACGGAAAAGCATTTCGAGGAAGGTTCGCTCGTCAAGAAGGGTCAGCTGTTGTTCGTGATCGACGAAGTGCCGTACAAGATCTCACTGGAGCAGGCCAAAGCGAAGCTGGACGAAGCCAACGCCACCTTGACGAAGGCCGAGCAGTCGAAAGTCAGGGAAATCGCTCAGGCTCAATTGGCGCTGGATCAGGCCCAATTGAATCTTGGCGTGGTGGAAGAGAACCGGGCGAAGTCGCTGCAAAGCCGCAATGCGGCCTCGCGGGAGGACGTGGACCGGGCTGAGGCGAATCGCAAGAAATACGAAGCCCAGGTCGGTTCGGACAAGGCTTCGCTCGAACAGGCGAAGGCTGATTACGAAGTCGGGATTCTGGCGGCGAAAGCCCAGGTGGAAGCCGCCCGGGCTGCTGTTCGCGATGCCGAGATCAATCTGGGCTATTGTCGCATGACGGCCGCGATCGACGGCAGGATCGGCGAAGCGAAGATCAAGATCGGCAACCTCGTCGGCCCTGAGCTGGGTGCGGAATTTTCGGAGCTTGCCACGATTCAGCAACTCGACCCGATGAGCGTGGACATGCGGCCCAGCGCCCGATATCTGGAACGGATCACCAAGCTGACCGAACAAGGGCTCGAAGTCAAACTGACGCGGACGGGCCTTGAAGGCGAAATGGAATATGCCGAGGGCGGCAGGGCCTATTTTATCGACAATACGATCGACCCGACGACGTCGACATTTCTGATGAAGGCAAAGTTGCCGAACCCGAACGGAGTTCTGCTGCCGGGAGCCTATGTCGGAATGAAATTCACCGTGGAGAAGATCGACGATGCCGTTGTCGTGCCTGAGACGGCGGTGATGGAAACCGAAGCGGGCCCCGTGGTTTATGTGATCGACAAGGACCACAAGGTCATGGTGCAGAGGGTCGATGCCGGGCCGACATACCAGGGTCAGCGCATTTTGTACTCGGGTCTGGACGCCGGTGTGCCGGTGATTCTTGAAGGATTGCAATTGATCCGGCCCGGGCTTGAGGTCAAGGCCGAACCTGCCCGGATGCCAAGAGGAATCGACGGCAAAGCGTCAGCCCGGGGAGAGAAGGATCCATCGCCACTCGAAAAAGCGACAGCTTCGAGAAAGCACGAGACCGAGGATGACCAACCGCACGCCGAAAACGCACGAACTGCTGTTCACTGACACCGGCGCGGATCGGTACGTCCCAACTCAGACGAAATGACATTCCGAATCCTTGAATCGCCGTCCCTGCCGTATTTCAGGACGGTCGATCGGCGACTTGCGAAGAATGAAAGCCGCCCGAGGGCGATTCTGGCGACGAAAGAGACATACACGCTATGGTCAACTTCTTCATTCGACGGCCGATCTTCGCGACGGTACTTGCATTTCTGATGCTCCTGACCGGCGGCATCTGCGTTTTCCTGCTGCCGATCGCGCAATATCCGCAAATAGCACCACCGCAGGTACAGATCACTTCCACTTACACTGGCGCGGACGCCCTGACGGTGTCCGAAACGGTGACGACACCCCTTGAGCAGCAGATCAACGGCACCAAGGGCATGATCTATTTCTCTTCGAACAGTACGGCCAACGGTGTGGCGAACATCGTGGCGACATTCGAAGTGGGATATCCGCAGGACATCGCGGCCGTCGACATTCAGAACAAGGTGCAGACGGCCACGCCCCAGCTTCCGCCGGAAGTGAAGCAGTACGGCGTATCGATCAAGAAAACGTCGACCGACATCGTGTGCGTGGTGAATCTGATCGATAATTCAGGCAAGGATCTCTACGACGCCAATTTTCTCGACAATTACGGCCAGATTTACGTCGCCGATGCCATCAAGCGTATCAAGGGCGTGAGCGACGTGACCGTTTTCGGCCGCAAGTATGCGATGCGCGTCTGGCTCGACCCGGACCGGATGGCCGAAATGCACATTTCGCCGTACGAAGTCATTCAGGCCGTGCAGCAGGAGAACGTGCAGGCGGCAGCCGGCAAAATCGGCGGACAGCCGGTGCCGGAAGGACAGGCTTTCGAATTCCCGATCACGGTGAAGGGACGCTTGTCGAAGGCGGCGGAGTTCGAAGAGATCATCGTGCGGCGCAAGGACGACGGTTCGGTCGTGAGGCTCAAGGATCTGGCCCGGATCGAACTGTCGTCGGAGAATTTCGAAACCTCGGGATATCTGGACGGCAAGCCGGCCGGATCGATGCCGATCTTTCAATATGCCGATGCCAATGCCCTGGCGATCGTGGCTGAAGTGCGCAAGGAAATGGATCGCATTTCGAAGACATTTCCGGAGGGGCTGGAATATCGCATCGCTTACGACACGACCCGCTACGTCGAAGCGAACATCGAGGAAGTCGAGCACACGCTGATCGAGGCCTTCGTGCTCGTGATGATCGTCGTTTTCGTGTTCCTGCAGGGCTGGCGGGCGACGATCATTCCGATGCTGGCGATTCCGATTTCGCTCGTGGCTACTTTCGCCATGATGTACATTTTCGGATTCTCGCTGAATTCGCTGACGATGGCGGGGCTGGTGCTTGCGATCGGCCTGGTGGTGGACGACGCGATCATCGTCGTCGAGAACGTCGAAAAATACCTGCATCGAGGGCTCAAACCTCTGCCCGCCACGATCGCGGCGATGGGTGAGATCGCCACGCCGATCGTGACGATCACGCTGGTGCTGGCGGCCGTGTTCGTCCCTGTGACGTTCATTCCGGGGATGACGGGCAGGTTGTATAACCAGTTCGCGCTGACGATCGTCTTCTCTTTCATTTTCTCGGCCATCAATTCGCTGACCTTCAGCCCGGCGATGTCGCGGCTGTTCCTCAAACCGAAACACGGCGAAACGCGGTTCTTCCTTTTCCGCTGGTTCAACCGCGGAATGACATGGCTTGAGAATTCCTACGACGGCATTCTCGAATTCACGGCCCGCCACTGGTGGACGATCGTGATTCCTTCGCTGGGTCTGCTGGCTTTGACGGCGTGGATGATCATGACTCGGCCCAAGGCCTTCATCCCGACGGAAGACCTGGGCTATCTGATCGTATCCGTACAGGCGCCGGACGGCACGAGCCGCGAAGCGACTTCGAAGATCGTAAAGCGGGTGGAAGCGATCGCGCTGGAGCTGCCGGGCGTGGATCACGTCGTCTGCCTGGACGGTATGAGCATCCTGAGCGGCACGAACCAGAGCAATGCGGGCGTGGTCTTCCTGCCCCTGAAGCGCTGGTCGGAACGCAATACCGAAGAGCTGCGGGCCGCCGGACTGGCCAAGCGTCTCCAGGGCGAGATTTCGGCGAAGGTCCGCGATGCCGTGGTGCTCGTTCTGCAGCCGCCTCCGGTACGGGGCCTGAGCCAGACGGGCGGCTTCGAAATGATGATTCAGGACCGCTCGGGCAAGGGACCGCAGGCTTTGCAGCGAGTAATCGACCAGTTCCAATCGGAAGCCCGCAAGCGGCCCGAACTGGCGAACGTGTTTTCGCCCTATTCCGCACGTGTCCCGCAATTGAAATTCGAGCTGGATCGCACCAAGGCCCGCCGGCTGGACGTGCCGGTTTCGGACGTGTTCGCCACTCTTCAGACGAATCTGGGTGCGTTTTACGTCAACGATTTCAATATGTACGGCAAGGTGTGGAAGGTGCTTATGCAGGCCGAGGGCGAAGCCCGCAAGCGGCCCGAGGATATTCAGAACCTGCATGTGCTGAACCGCAAGGGCGAGAAAGTGCCGCTGAGTTCGCTGGGCGAGGTGAAATTCACGCTCGGCCCGATCGACGTGCCGCACTATAACCTTTACGCAGCCGCAAAAGTCAACGGCGCGCCTGCCCCCGGGTTCAGTTCAGGCCAGGCTCAGAATGCCATGGAGGAAGTCGCCGTCAAAGTGCTGCCTGAAGGCTTCGGTTACGAATGGACGGGCACGACGTTCCAGGAACGCAAAACCGGTAATCTGGCCGCTTACATTTTCGGACTATCGGTCGTCTGCGTGTTCCTGTTCATGGCGGCGCTGTACGAGAGCTGGGTCCGTCCGACGATCATCATTCTGACGGTGCCGCTGGCCATGTTCGGGGCGATCGTGGGGCTCTGGTATTACAGCATGCCACTGGACGTGTTCGGGCAGATCGGGCTGGTGATGCTGATCGGCCTGGAAACGAAAAATGCCATTCTTCTGGTGGAATTCGGCGTGGAAATGCGTGAGAAGCGTGGCATGAGCATCGTCGAATCGGCCAAGATCGCTTCGCGCGAGCGGCTTCGACCGATTCTGATGACATCGTTCGCGTTCGTGATGGGCGTGCTGCCGATGGCCCGTTCCACAGGCGCGGGTGCCTTCAGTCGAAATTCGCTGGGGATCGTGATCGCGTTCGGTATCGCGATCAGTACGATCCTGGGGCGATTCGTCATTCCGATCTATTACGTCCTCGGCGAGCGACTGATCGATTACTTCGCCCGTAAATTCCCGCGCGATTACGGCGACGAAAATCAGCAGCTTGAAGACATTGACGCGACGCAACACGCGCACGCAGTTTGACCCGCGATTCCGGATTCCGGAGCCGTAATCCGAATCAATTCGGAACACGGCTCCGGGTCTCTGGCTGTTTTTTCGATTCCGTAACTCTCAGCACATGGCGATGAAGGACTTTTCGCCGCGGATCAGCCCCCCTGCCCGGCCAGTTTCTTGCGCTCGCGACCGACGTACATGAGCCAGTAGGTGACCGGGATAACGAACAGAGTGAAGATCGTCGATGCGACGAGGCCGAAAATCAGGGACCATGCCAGGCCCGAGAAGATCGGGTCGAGCGTGATCGGCAGGCTCGACAGGAGTGCCGCACCGGCCGTCAGCAGGATCGGCCGCAGGCGAACGACGCGGCTTTCCATGATGGCATCGAACAGGTTGCGGCCTTTGGCCAGCGAGAGTTCGATGAAGTCGACCAGGATGATCGAGTCGCGAGTGACAATGCCGGCCAGGGCAATCATGCCGATCATGGCGGTGGCGGTGAAGAAGACGGGGTCGGCATATTCGCCCACGTTCTGCGCCGTCAGTGCGTTGAGCAGCCAGAAACCGGGCATGACTCCCAGAACTGTCAGCGGAATGGCCAGCATGACGACCAGCGGAATCAGATACGAGCCGGTCTGCACGACCAGGATCAGGTAGATCATGATCATGGCGGCTCCGAAGGCCAGGCCGAGGTCGCGGAAGACGTCGAGCGTAATGTTCCATTCACCCTCGCCGCGGAAGCCGACTGCATAGCCAGGTGCCAGGCCCCAGCCGATATCGCTGCCCATGTCGAAGAACGAACGGCTGGCGAGACTTTTCGCTGGCGAATCGGTCACGAACCCTTCGGCCCCCTTGAATTTCGACGGGTCGGTTTCTTCCATTCGGTCAGCCAGAATGTCGAGGACGCAGTCCGCGGGCGGTCGACCAGCGGTCTCGGCCATGACGTAAACGACCCGCTTGAGGTTTTTGTGATAGATCGTCTGGTCGACACGGGCTTCGCTCCATGTGCCGATTTCGGCCAGGGGAACGAGATTGCCCGAAGCGTTGCGGATCCGGATCCGCGAGAGCTGGGAGATGTCCGAGCGATCGGCTCGGGCAAGACGAAGCTCGATGTGCAGCGGGTTACGTTCCGCCGGGTCGAAAAGTGTGCCGGCCGACGATCCGGCCAGGGCGATGGCCAGTGCTTCGTAGACTTGATTCACCGAGACACCGTTGATGGCGGCCTTTTCCTGATCGACGGCGAAGACCATCTTCTTCGCAGGGGCTTCGGCGATGGTGTCGACTTCGACCAGTCCCGGCTCGCGCCGCATGCGGTCTGCGACGACATCGGCCGCTGCGAGGAGCTGTTCGTACGATTGATCTTCCCGTCCGGTGACTTCAGCGACGACGGAGGCCAGCACGGGCGGCCCGGGCGGCAATTCGACAACGCGGACGACGGCCCCCAGCCGCCTGGCCAGGGCGTCTACCTCAGGCCTCAGCCGCAGGGCGATGGCGTGGCTCTGGGCTTCGCGGTGCTTTTTGCTGACGAGATTCACCCGCACTTCGCCCATGTGGGGCATGTTGCGCAGGTAGTAGTGCCGTACCAGGCCGTTGAAGTCCATGGGTGCGGCTGTGCCGACGTAGGCCGTCAGGTCTGTCACTTCCGGCTGATTTTGCAGAATCCGTTCCAACTCACGGACTGCGGAGTCAGTGCGTTCCAGCGTGGTGCCTTCGGGCATGTCGATCATGACCGTCAGCTGATTCTTGTTGTCGAACGGCAGCATCTTCAGCGGCACGGCCCGATACGCCGCCAGCCCAGTGGCTGCGACCGTCAGCACGCCGATGATGAGCAGAAAACCCAGCGCCGCCGCACGTGAACTCAACAGCGGGGCCATCAGCGGCCTGAAGAAGCGGTACAAAAGTGTCTGCTTGATCGCCTCGGGGTCGGTGGAATCATGATGCCCGTGCCCTGAAGCATGGCCGCCCGGGCGGTTATAGCGGCCCTGCAGGGCCTTATAGGCCAGCCACGGCGTGATGGTGAAGGCCACGAGCATGGACATTGCCATCGCCACCGGCACGTTCAGGGCCATGGGGGCCATGTAGGGGCCCATCATACCGGTGATGAAGAACAGGGGCAGGAAGCTGACGATAACAGCCAGGGTGGCGCTGATGAGTGGCGGTCGGATCTCGGCGACGGCCTCCATGACCATGCCGCGCGTGGCCTTCTGCTTGTCTTCGAAGTGGCGGGCGATGTTTTCGACGTCGACGATCGGATCGTCGACGAGCAGCCCCAGCGACAGGATCAGGGCGAAGAGCGTCACCCGGTTGATCGTATAGCCGGCCAGAAGGTTCACGCCGAGTGTCAGGCCGAAGACGACGGGGACGGCCACAGCGACGACGAGCGCCTCGCGCCAGCCGAGGCTGATCGTGAGCAGCACGACGACGATGACGATCGCCACCCACAGGGCTTCGATCAGTTCGTTGACTTTTTCGTTTGAGGTCAGCCCTGCGTTGCGGGTGATGATCAGTTCCATGTCGTCGGGCACCACTTCGGCCCGCAGGCGTTCGGCGTCAGCCAGCACGGCATCGGCCACGCTCACGGCGTTCGATCCCTTCTGCTTGGCCACGGCGATGGTGACGGCCGAAGTCGGCAGGCCCGTCGATTCCAGCTCTTCGGCCTTCGGACCGATGACCTGCCCCGGTTCGCCATGTTCGGCATGGAAGTTCCGTGCCGGGCCCCAGCGATGGCGGACGTAACTGACGGTTTCGTCCGGGCCGTCTTCGATGGTGGAGATGTCTTTGAGGAACACCGGCCGATTTGCGAAGACGCCGACGACGAGATTCGGCAGTTCGTCCGCCGAAGTCAGAAGCTTGCCGGCGTCGACGGTCACGACGTGGTCCGTCTGCGTGAACGTGCCGACCTTGGGCGACCTGTTCGAAACTTGAATAGCGGCTTTCGCGTCAGCCGGGCCGAGACCGTAAGCCTGAAGCCGTTCGGGGTCGAGCGTCACGCGAATTTTGCGTGGTTCACCGCCGACGACGCTCACGCGAGCCACATTCGGCAGAGCCGCCAGTCGGGGCACGATTTCTTCGGCCACGCGGCGCGGGGCGAAGCTGTCGCCCCGACGGGCCGCCAGGGTCATCGTCACGATGGGTACGTCGTCGATTTCGACCGGCTTGACGATCCAGCCCGCTACGGCCGGCGGAATGATGTCGCGGCTTTCGTCGAGCATCTTGTAAAGCTTGACGAGGCTGCGTTCACGGTCCTGACCGACATAGAACCGAACGGTGATCAAGGCCCGCTCAGGCCCGGACATGCTGTAGACATACTCGACGCCGTCGATCTGATAGAGAACCTTTTCCAGCGGCGTGGCTACCTGGTTTTCGACCATGGCGGCCGAATAGCCGGGCACGTTGACGTAAATGTCGGCCAGAGGGACGACGATCTGGGGGTCTTCTTCGCGCGGAGTGATCAGCAGGGCGGCCAGGCCGATCAGGACGGAGATGAGGATCAGGACGACCGAGAAGCTCGAATCGAGAAAGAACCGTACGGTGCCATTTAGGAGACCGCTGTGCCCTTCCGGATATTCGTTCGCGTTCTGATTTCCGTGCCGGCTCATTTGGGTTCTCCCACGGCTTCGCCCTGAATCCTGACGATGCGGATCTTTTCGCCAGGCTTCAGGCCAGAGAGAATCTCACGCCCTGGTTTGAGCAGGCGCCCCGGCTGAACGACGCGCCGGGCGATAAAGCCAGAATCGGTCACGACATCCACTTCGCTGAGCTGACCGACCTTGCGGATCGCCTCAGGCGGGATCGCCAGGACCGGCTCGTCCTCCAGGGGGATGTAGATACGTCCGAACATGCCGCTGATGATGTCCGGCGGGCAAGGGCCGGTGACTTTGACCTGGAATGAGCGGCTGTCGGCCTGGGCTTCGGGCACGATCTCGCTGACGGTGGCATGACAGTCCATGTCGAGCGTGTCGATCCGGGCGGGCAGCTGCTGACCGACGGCCAGCTTCTGTGCCAGCGATTCGCGCACGGTGGCCACCATCTGCATGCGGCCGGGGTCGTACATCGTCGCAAGGACCTGGCCGGGCTGAAGCGTGTCGCCTTCGTTGACTTTCTTGTCGACGATGATGCCTGTGATCGGGGCCTTGATCGTGGCGTAATCTTCGGTGATTCTGGCTTCGCTGACGGCCTGGCGGGCCCGGTCGAATTCGGCTGTCGCCATGCGGGCTTCAGTCGTCATCTTTTCCAGTTCTTCCACCGAGATCGCCTGACGGGCTTTGAGACGCTCGCCACGGACGAGATCGGCCTTTGCCTGATCGAGCCGGGCTTTGGCGGCAATTTCGGCCGATTCTGCCTGTTCGAGCCTCGCCTTGAGGTCGGCTTCGTCGAGCAGCGCCAGAACTTCGCCCTTGGCCACCCGCTGTCCGGCCTTAATGCGTATTTCCTTGACTCGGGCCAGGATCTTCGAAGCCACGCCGACTTCATGCACGGCCCGGATCGTGCCGACGGCCGATTCCAGGCGCGGGAGCTTCGTGAGTTCGACGGTCACGATTTCGCCGTCCGGCAAGGCGGCCTGCATTTTGCCAGCGGAGGGCGCTCCGGCGACTTTTTCCTGGAAAAAGCCCGACAGCCAGAGCATCAGAACGGCGATGAACGCCACCAGTCCGACTGCGACGAGCAGCCCTTTAACCAGCCCGATCCAGGGCGTTCGCTTCGGCGGAGTCTCGTTAGTGACCGTCGTCATGGCATCGTATCCTTCGATTCGGGGTGACTCGACTTGCCCGAAGGCACGACCCCCAGAATTCTCATCGACTGTTTCCGCACGCCTTATATAACTATTTGGCAATGCATGCAAGTCGATCTTCCGGTGAGTCGCCGATCGGAAATTTTACTGCGACAGGATTCCGGATTCTTCAGGAAATCGGGTGAGCAAGCACGACGACCTGATCGCGAAAGAGAATCATGTTTACCGATCAGGCTGATTTTGCCCGCATTCCAGAAATCCTGTGACGTAATGCACCGGATATTGTGACATCTGTAACGAATCGTTTATACAAGAGCGGACTTATCGATTGTCCGTTCCCTGGAATTCGCTTCCGCCCCGTGAGACATAAGCACATGCTGGCGATCGAAAATCTGACGAAGGTCTATTCGGGCAATCCGCCCGTGGCGGCTCTTACGGACGTCAACCTCAAGATCGGTGAAGGGATGTTCGGCCTGCTCGGACCGAACGGGGCAGGCAAATCGACTCTCATGAAAATCCTGGCCGGGCTTCTTGAGCCGACCGCCGGCAGAGTGACGATCGACGGTGCGGACCTGGCTGACCCGGTTCAGCGTGCGGCACATTACGAACGTCTCGGCTATCTGCCGCAGGATTTCGGCTTCTACGGCCACCTGTCCGGTCAGAAGATGCTCGAATTCCTGCTGGAACTCAAAGGCGTCACTGGTCCGAAAGGGCGCCGGTCACTGGCTATGGAGCTGTTGCACCGCGTGAATCTGGCCCATGCGGCCACGCGCAAGGTGCGCGAATATTCCGGCGGCATGCGACAGCGGCTGGGAATCGCCCAGGCGATCGCGGGCGATCCGCGGCTTGTGATCGTGGACGAACCGACCGCCGGTCTCGATCCTGAAGAACGCATGCGGTTTTATCGGCTATTGTCGGAATTGTCGGTCGGGCGGATCATTCTGCTTTCGACGCACATCGTCGAGGACGTCGCCACGCTGTGCCCACGTTTTGCCGTGATCCGCAAGGGTTCGGTCGTGGCTCTGACGACGCCGAAGGACGCCCGTGACCGGATCGCCGGCAAAATCTATGAAGGCGTGGTCAGCCACGAGCACCTGGCGGCCATTTCCCGTGATTATCACGTAACCCAGGCGATGGTCTTCGACGGAACGAACCAAGTTCGAATCTTCCTGGAAGAGGGTGAGCCGCCAGCCGGATTTTCGAGTTCGCCGGCGACGCTTGAGGATGCTTATCTGGTTTCGACTCGGTTTACGGCCAATGCGTCGGAGATGCCTGTGGCGGGAGGTGTCGCGTGAGAACCGCGATCCGGCGGGCGCTGACTGTCGCCCGATATGATTTCCGCTATCCACAATCCCTCGCGATGCTGATCGTCTGGGGCCTGCTGACGGTGTTGCTGGCCTTGGGCATGTCGATCGGGATCGTGCAGATTTCGTCGGGATCGAGCGGCGTGGGCGGTGTGAAGGCCCATTTGACGAGCGAGTTTTCGCAGGCGCTTCAGGGCTCAGTGCTGGCCGTGATGATCGACGGCTTCTTTTTCGCCGTGCTGGCGGGCATGGCGGTTCCGCGCGACCATGAAACACGTATGCTGGAGATCGAACGGTCTTCGGGCCTGAGTCCTCGCTCTTACGTGGTCGGCAAATTCCTGGGAGCGACGTTCTGGCTGGCCATGATGCTGGCGCTTCAGATCGCCGCCCGGATCTTTTTCAACCACGTCGTGCCCAATGCCGACATGGCCGAATCGCGAGGCCCGCTCGTTCTGTCGAACTACATCCGGCCGATGCTGCTGATCGTCGGCCCATCGCTTCTCTTCACCGGGGCGACGGCGTTTTTCCTGGGCGCTCGCACCAAAAACGGCGTGCTTGTGTTCCTTTCGCCGGTGTTTCTGATACTGGCCTACACGTTTCTTTACAACGAAACGCTGCTCAACCGCATGCCGAATGCCGTGAAGCAGGGCCTGATCGCCGTAGACCCGACAGGCACGGAATGGCTCAATCAGAAATTCCTCCGTGAAGACCGCGGCGCGGCGTATTACAACACGACGCCAATTCCTTACGAGCCGCAATTTCTCGGCAGCCGGGCGCTGATTCTGGCACTGTCACTCGGGCTGGTGTTCGCTTCAGGCAGCCGGGCAATGGAGCCTGTCGGATCTTCCCGGAGAAAACACAAACCTGCACGGATCAAGTCTGAGATCGCCGAAGTCCCTGTGAGCGAAAAGGTCGAAGCGCCGGCAATTTCGACTTCGCTCGCGGACATGGGCATGCGCACCCGGCGGCCAGGCTGGCTCAGGTACGTCCTTACTATCGCCAGGGCTGAGTCGCGCAATCTCGTGCGCGGGCCGGGGCTTTGGCTTTTCGGCGTGATCATCGCCTTCATCGCGACGGTGCGGACTGTCGTAATGCCGGGGCCTCTCAATACCACGATTCTGGTCACTTCCGGCGATTTCGCGGCACAGACATTCGGAATCGTGACGTTCTGTACGTCCCTTCTCGCCCTGTTCTTCGGCATGAATGCCCTGGAACGGGAACGCTCCGCACGTATAGAACCTTTTGTGTTCGGCACGCCATTGCCCATCTCCGCCTGGCTGGTCGGCAAGTCGCTGGCTTTCGTCATTGTCGGCTTCGCCGTGGTCGCCAGTGTCTTTGTCGGCATGGTTATCACCATCCTTTATCAGCGTCAGACGGGTATCGAATGGATCCCTCTGGGGATTATCTGGGGGCTGCTTCTGCTCCCCAGCTTTTTTTTCTGGTCGAGCTGCATCTGCCTGTTCCGGGCGGTTTCGTCGAATGTCTATGCCGTGCTCGCACTTGGTGCGTTCGCACTTGGTCTGACGACCGCCGCGAGCATTCGCGACTACATGCACTGGGCCAATAACTGGCCGTTATGGAGCACTGTGCGATATAGCGATATCTCACGTTTCGAGCTTTACCGTGAAGCGATCACGGCAAACCGGATCTCCATGATGTGCTGGGGCGTTTTCCTGCTGACGCTGGCCTCGGTGCGCGTGACGAAATACACTCCCGATATCGTCCGCTGGCGTTCGCGCATCGGCTTCCGGTCGATCCTGAAGCGTTACGCGCCTGCCATAGCGGCTTCGATTCTGCCCCTGGTCGCTTATGGGGCTATCTATCAGCGCATTCGCCAGGGCCCGGAAGGTGCCGTCACCAAAAAGGCAGACAAAGACTACTGGCGCAAGAACGTGGCAACTTTCTTCGACTTCAAGCCGCCGACGATCACGGCCGTCGACCTGAAGATCGCCATCGATCCGGCCAAAAGTTCCTTTCATGCCGATGGTTCGTTCGTCCTGAAGAATCATCGCAAGGAGCCGATGGACGAAATCCCCATGACCATCGGCCACCACCTTTCGAACGAAACCTGGACGTGGGACGGCAAGCCCATCGTGCCCGAAAACCGCGCCGGCCTGAAAATCGTGCGCAAGCCTGACAAAACACCGTTCGCCCCAGGAGAAACGGCCAAATTCGGATTCATTTACGACGGTACGTTCCCGAAAGGCATGAACCGTATAGGCACGACACGCATGGAATTCATCGTGCCTTCGAGCGTCGTACTGACGAGCTTTTCGCAAAGCTTCCTGCCCAAGTTCGGCTTCGACGAAAATCGTGGCCTGGCCCCGCGCGACCGCCCCGAGGCGAAAAAATATCCGGACGATTACTACAAGAAGCAAGTCGACCCCGCCATCGGCGACGGTTCGAAGATGACCACGAACATCGAAGTGACCGTGCCGGGCGATTTCCGGGCGAACAGCGTCGGTACGCTCGAAAAGGTCATCGAGCAGCTTGACGGCACCAAAACGTTCGTCTGGAAGAGCGATCACCCCGTTTCGTTCTTCAACATCGTCGCCGGGCGATGGACCGAAGCGAAGGGCGACGGCGTAGTGATCTATCACGACTCGCGCCACGGCCGCAATGTGCCGGAAATGCTTCGTGGCCTGGAAGCCGCGCGCAAGCACTATGGCGAATGGTTCGGCGTCTTCCCCTGGAAAGAGCTGAAGCTGAGCGAATTCGCCGGCCTCGCCGATTACGCCCAGGGCTTCCCGACGAACATCACATTTTCCGAGTCTATCGGGTTCAAGACCCTGAGCGACGAGGATTCGAACACAGCCTTTTACGTCACCGCCCACGAAGCCGCACACCAGTGGTGGGGCAACATGCTGGTTCCCGGCGCCGGCCCTGGCGGCAATGTGCTTTCCGAAGCCCTGGCCAACTACTCGGCTATCCGGCTGGTGGAGAAAGAACTCGGCGAAAGGGCCCGCATCGGCCTGATGAAGAACATGGAATTCCGCTATGTCTTCGGCCGCCGCGGCGACGACGAACAGGCCCTGAACAAGGTGGACGGCAGCAAGCCGACCGACCAGACAGTGACCTACGAACGGGGCGGCTGGGTGTTCTGGATGCTCTCGCGCCTGATGGGTGTGGAAGCGTTCCACAAAGGCCTGGCCGAGATGATCCGCAAGTATCCGGCTGGCTCGCAGGACGCGCCGCTGGTGGAAGACCTGCTGGAAGTTCTGCGAGAACACGCGCCAGACAAACCGGCATTTGACCGCTTTGCCGATCAGTGGATCAAGGGCAAGGCCCTGCCGAATATGTTCCTGGACGACGTCAAAGTGGCCGACGGCACAACTGCGGAATCCCGTAAAGTGACCGGCAAGGTCCGAAATGACGGCACCGGTACGGTCGAAGTGGAGGTCGCGGCTTCCGTCGGCCGCCGTTTCCCGCCCGGCAAGTCATGGCTGCCCGCACCGCCTGAGAAGAAGCCCGGCGAGCCTTACAAAGACGTCCGCACGAAGGTGTCGGTCGAGCCCGGCAAGTCGGTCGATTTCACGATCGACACCCCGTTCTTGCCCGAGAAAGTCACACTGGACCCGGACCTGAACCTGCTCCTGATCGGCCGCGACCGGTCGGAGAAAGCCTTGTAACAGGTCCCATAGCAAAAGCCGGAATTATCGGGCTAACATCGGGTGAGAATAGGAATGGCGGGCTCTGGTCCGCCATTTCATTCGAACGATCACTCGAAATGCGAAATTCCGTCATGCGACCCAAAATTGCTTCACCCCAGCAATTCCGGCACCACCTGCCCTGTCGTCAGCGCCATCGGCCGGTCCAGCGTGTCGCGCAATTCGGTATCGGGGTCGATGCCCAGGAGGTGATAGATCGTCGCCGCCAGATCGCCTGAAGTCACGGCATCTCTTGAAGGGTAGGCCGCGTATTTGTCGGAAGCTCCATGCACGTATCCGCCTCGTGTGCCTGCCCCGGCCAGCACGGTGGAAAAGCAGTGGGGCCAGTGGTCGCGGCCGTCCCGCCCTGCCCCGGCACCGCCGACGACCGATTGCCCGACACGCGGCGTGCGGCCGAATTCGCCGCTCCACACGATGAGCGTGTCGTCGAGCATCCCTCGACTCGCCAGGTCGTCCAGCAGGGCGTCGAAGGCCTGGTCTGCCGGCGGCATTAGCCGGTTTTTCAGGTCGATGAAGTTGCGGTTGTGCGTGTCCCAATAGACCGACACGTTCGTGATGCCGTCGTTGGGCCAGAAGACCGTTACGATCGGCACGCCCGATTCCACCAGCCGCCGGGCCTGCAGCACACTTTGGCCGTGCGGGTTCAGGCCGTAACGCTCACGCAGCTTCGGGTCTTCCAGGGAAAGGTCGAAGGCCTCGATCGCCTTGCGGTCGCGGAGCATGTCGATGGCCCGGGCCCTGTGCCGGTCCATGACCGTCGGCATCGGCTGAAACTGCCAGCCGGAAGCCGCGACACCCGGCGACTGCCCTGCCAGCATTTCAGCCAGTTCGCGGCGGCTCTGGAGCCGTTCCAGGCTTAGCCCTTCAGGCAAATTGGCCGATGCCGGGCGATAGCTGCCGAGCGACGGATCGTCGTCGATCGTCATCGGGTCGAAGTTCGGGCCCATCCAGCCGCCGCCCTGCCCGTGGCTCGATTCGACGAATCGGGGCGCGGCATCAGGCAGCTCGGGCCGCATCTGAACGTAAGACGGCAGCACCGATCGATTGCGGGCCGGGTCGAGCTTGGCGAGCACTGCGCCGTAATGGGGCCAGTCTTCGCGCACGTCGCCGCCACCGACACGCGGTATCGGCCGGCCGGTAAGGATTTCGTGCGTGGCAGTGGTGTGGTTCACGTCGCGGTGCGTCATGGACCGGATGACCGTCAGCCGATGGGCCTGCCGGGCCAGGCGGGGAAAGTGCTCGCAGATGGACAGGCCTGGCACGCTGGTGGAAATGGGCCGGAATTCGCCCCGAAATTCCGAGGGGGCTTCGGGCTTCATGTCCCAGGTGTCCTGCTGTGCGGGCCCGCCCCACATGAACAGCAGAATGCAGCGTTTCGCCTTGCCGAACGAACCGCCGCGCGGTCGTGTGCCGGGAGCCGCTTCAGAAAATTCGCGAGCGGCGAGGAAGCGATCGAGCCCCGCCATAGCCGGCCCGCCCCAAAGCGCGATCGACCCGGCACGCAGCAGCCCACGGCGCGAAGCAGAGCGCCCGAATCCCGAGCGCAAGCAAGCATCAGCGGGAATCGTATCGATGATCGGGGCGATGTCGTTGGGGTTCATGGGGGCGGAATTCCCCGAATGGGCTTATGGGGCGGTTAGCGAGTGGGACTGATGCTTGTCAGGCAGGTTCTTTTGTCTCATATCATTGTGCGCTTCAATTGGGGGGCGTGTCAAAATACTCAAGGGAAAGCGGTTCGAGAACGCCTGACGATCATTCCGATTCACCGCAATGAGATCTCGATTCGAGCCTTTCTCGGATCGAAATCCGAGTGGAGTCGACTGGATGTTTGGAGCGATTCATTCCTGCAATGAAAGTTCCAGGGATTCCTCCAGAAATACGGTGATCAGAGAACATCGTAAATTCCTGTCGATTGCTATTCGGAGTCGATTCAGAAGCGTAGCGGCTTTATCGATTTGTCCTGATCGGATCAATGCTTCGGCCCTTGCGAAGTTCAGATAACCAACCTGGTCGAGATCGTCGAAGACTGGAACGGTCCAGTCTACCGTGGGGCCTGAAGCCGAAAGTCCATTCGATGAATCCAGAATCGAACTGAGTTTTTTCCAGATCTTCCATTGATCGCTTCGCCCTTCAACGGCGAAAACAGCTTGGCGCAGGGCTGAATGATTCCATCGATCGGGGGCGGACGTACACATCATCAAATTCGCCAGACAGATCGATTTCAATTCGGGATGATCGATCTCTTCGAAGAGTTTTCGGGTTCGTTCGATCGCTTCGTCCAGTTCGCTCCGCGGGCTGTCCATCAATCGGAGAAGCGCGATTCTTTCGACCCTTAAATCGGAGGTGCGCCTTCGTTTTTCGAAATCGCGGGAAGGCGCAATTTTCAGCGAGCCGGACATAGCGATCAGGCGATCGATGAGGTCAAGCGCTCTTTTTGCATCGCCTGTCCGGTAGAGCAGTCTAGGTCTGCTTTCGAGCAGCATCAGTATCTGATTCGTGACTTCGTTCCATTCATCGCCGGAACGAAGGAAGGCGATGGAGAGCAATTCTTCAAGGCGGTCGAGATTTGCATAAAATGCAGGCAAATCCTTGTCGACTTCGATCGCAAGTTGATTCACCTGTTCGATGTTTCTGACGACGGCAAGCCACCGGCCAGGGTCGTCAGGATAGGTTTTTCTGAGCGATTCCGAAAGAGCAAGAGCCTTGTTCAGTTGAGACTTCGCCGATTCGAATTCCTTGTTTTCGATACGAATCATCGCGATCAGTCTTCGATAGTTCGCGATATCGCCTCGGGCTTCGTCGAGTTCCGCGTTCGATTCCAGGGCCGTCTCTGCGTGTTCGATCGCTTCTTCGAGGAGGTCAATATGTTCGGGCTGTGCGCGGCCCGGTCCGCCGGCCTGCGAAATCAGGATTCCCGCAAGCTGGGAACATGCGTGGGCGTATTGAATGTGTGCTTTTTCGGCAAGGCGGAAAACGAAAACGTCTGGTCGATCGACAAAGGTATCGATCGAGCCTGATCGATCATCGAGGCGTTCAAGAAATTCGCCGATATTCTTACGAGCGGTTCGGGTCCATTCGATCGCTTCTGTTTTCCTCGTTTCGATTTTGAACAGTGAATCGCCGAGTTCCAGCGTCACATAATGAAACTTCAATCTTTCGACGGGGTCTTTCGAATCGATCGCCATTTTCTGACATAATTGCCTGAATTCGTCGATTTTCCGAATCTCCCCGGGGTTCGGATCGACCGATTCGAGAAATCTTTTGAATATCGGCGTGGAAATGCCCAGCGCATCGATCGAATCGGTGAGCCGACTCTCAGCGATTCGTTCGCTCTCTCTGGCACGTATCAAGTTCTCGTTGGCCAGGTTGGCATTGGCCCGGCTCCGAATTTCGCTGGCATTTGCCCGATTCAGCAGAATCGTCAAGGCGGCGATCGTCACGACGATCAGGATGATCAAGGCCGATGCCAGAGCTGTAGCCGCAGGATTTCGTCTAGCCCAACGCAAGGCAGGTTTCCATCGGGGATCACGTTTCGCGAGAATCGGGCGGCCTTCGGCGAATCGCTTCAGATCCTCGAGCAGATCCTGGGCTCTTGAATAACGTTCGTTGGGATCCTTCGCCAGACATTTCAGGCAGATGGTCTCAAGATCGTCCGGCACGTCGGAACGGTAAACGCGAGGCGGGATCGGGTCGTGGTTGAGCGAGAGGTAAACGGTCTCGATCGGGGAGTGGCTTTCGAAAGGAGCCCGCCCTGCGAGAATGTGGTATAGCACGGAACCGAGAGAATAGATATCGGAACGTTCGCTGATTTTGCCGCGCAGACTCGAGATCGCTTCGGGTGACATGTAGTTCGGGGATCCGACCATATCCGAAGTCGTCGAACAGTCGCCTTCTGTGCGACTCCGTTTCGCGAGACCGAAATCCGTGAGCCTGGCGGTGCGAAATCCGGAATCTTCGAACACGATGTTCCCGGGTTTGATGTCCCTGTGGATGATTCCGTTTCGATGCGCGAAAGATACTGCGTCCGTGATGTCGATCATGATCGTGACCGCATCACGCAATTCGATCTTGCCGTTTTTCAGCCGTTGGGCCAGAGTCCCTCCACCCAGCCATTCCATGACGATAGCCGATTGCATTTCGGCATGCAGTACGCTCAAGATTCGCACGATATGCGGATGATTGAGGCGGCCCGCGGCTTTGGCCTCTTCGATCAACCGTCCGTGGGCGATCGCGTCGAACTGACTTTCTTCGTCGATCGTTTTGATCGCGACGAATCGCTCGATCTTCTTTTCGATCGCCTTGTAAACGACTCCCTGCCCTCCTTTTCCGACTCTTTCGATGACATCGTATCCTTCCAGAACCGGCATTCGCTGGGCGGGAATGGCGATCCGGCGAACAGCCGGCAAGTTCATCCAGCCCGCGACATCGTGCCCATCCAGGCGATCACGACAACGAGTGCAGCTTTCCAGATGTGCCGCGATCGCATCATCGTGGCGGCGAGTCAGATCGTCCTGTGCGAATTCGACAAGCACCGAAGGATCCGGACAAGCCGAATTGCGTTCGAATTCAGGCAGCTCGACCTCTTCAGCCCCCATTTTCAAGGCCCTCCAGAGTCGAGGTCAGCAATTTTCGGACGAGCGCTCTGTTCTTATAGACAGCACTCAGACTCAAGCCGAATTTCGAGGCGATTTCCTCCGCGGTAGCACCTTCCAGTTCGAATTCCCTGAACATGTCCCACTGACGCGGTCCGATCCTTGCGCTGACCGATTTCATTGCGGTTTCGAGCATACGCAGGCGACGGACGATCGACTTTTCTATGGAGTCAGACACGGTCTCGATTTCGAGCGAGGTCTCGTCGCCATTACCCGCGAATTGAGCGAAACTGATGAGCAGGTCGTTTTCCCTGCGCAATTCGCGGAAGTGATCGAAAATCCGGTTGCGGACGATTCGCGAAAGATATCCACGAAATGTACATCGGATTCGCTTGGATTCATCCGTGAAAACCTGAAGAAGTTTGAGCGTCACGTCGGCCGCGATGTCATCGCAAATCGCTTCCGGTAAGCCCCAGGCGCGGCAATGCGCCAGGATCATCGGTTCGTAAATTCTCAGGAATCGCCGCCAGGGTTCATCGGCGGAAACGTCACGGAGCATTTCGAGAAGGGCGTAGTCCGTGCTGCAGTCATCGTGATTGGGGGATGTCGTTTGCTGCATCGGATGCTCCGAGACTTCTTTCCGCTCTGCGAAACGTATCGTTCCGGAGCCTTTCGTATCGATTATTTGCGATTACGCCGGTTCCGACAAGTTCCCCCTCACCATGCTTCGCTCGTTTCGCCTGTGGCATAGAGCGCTTTGCCTTTTGACACCACTTAAACATCTATGAAGAGAAGAGTTTTGATTAACCAGGCATTTTCGGTTCGGGGAAATTCTTCGCAGTTTTCCAACGCTTTCGTCTTTCAGAGGGAAGCGGTGCTGGCCGGGCGACTTCGCCGGGTCGACCGACTTCGTCTGAACGGCATCTATGTAGAAGGGCATCCGAATGATCAGATTGTGCATTTGTGGTCTTGTTCTTGCATCCGTTTCGAACGTCCAGGCAACGAAGGGTGCCGACTTGATCTACGACATCAAGGACGACTGGAGCGATGTGAATAACCCGAACGGGGCATGGCAGCTCAATAAAGCGCCGAATTCGCCATTTACGGTGAATCAATCGGATTGGGCAGGTAATGGAACGAATCAGAAAGCCTGGGCGGATGCCGCTTCACCTGGAACCGCTCACGTGCCTGCCTGGATGAAAGTTACCAATACATCCATTTTTACGGCGGGTTTCGTCGATGTCGGTACGATCGTGATGCACGGAGCCGAGGAGGCACGTACGGGAACGGATCTCTCGAGCCTCGTCTGGACGAGCCCGCTTGCAGGAACCGTAACGATCACGGGAGGGATGTGGAAAGAGGTGAACACCCGATCGATGAGATGGGAGATCCGTAAAGACGGGACCCTGCTCAGTCTCGGCGATCTGAATGCGGTCGACCCCTACACGAAAACCAACCCGTACGACTTCAGCGCGGGATCGGGAGGTGCCGGCGCAATGACGTTTTCCGTGAGTGCCGGAACCAAGGTCGAGCTTCTCGCCTATCGAACGTCGACATTCGCGTCGTTCGTCGGAATGAACTATCGCGTGACCCTGACTCCTGTGCCTGAGCCGGGAACCTGGCTTTTGAGTTCCTTGAGCGTCGCAACGATCGTATTCGTGAGGTCGCGGAAGAAAACGACGCGTCAATGAGGACAGACTGGTGATTCATCGGATTCGATGACGTACGGGCGAAGCCTTACTTTCGACAGGAACTCCCGGGATGGGTCAACGGAATGACCCGCTCGATTTCGCATCGAATCGATCCGAAGGCTTGTCGCCCGATTCGGTCGCTCGTTTGCTGGAGGGAAGTGCCCGAGCGGTCGAATACTCGATCGATCCGAATTCGGCGAACGTGTCGAAAGATCGATCCTACCGGTCATAACGGATGATTGGGTTCGTACGGATAGGCTATCGCTCATGAATATTCGCATCGGTGTCTCATTACGGGCGAAACTCGATTTTGGAGAGGATATGAAGTCCGACGACGACGGGACGATCAGTGGTCCGAGCCAATCACGGCTGCTGGGCTCTGGTCAGGAAACCGATCGAACCGGAGAATCGTTCGCGACGGGATCGATTCACCAGGCCTTCATGAACCAGAAGATCATATCCAGATCGTTGTTCCGGCCCTTCGTCACCGGAACCTGAAGACCGCCCAGCAGATACCAATTATTGCCCACATGCGAACGAAAGCCTGGCGTCAGGGAAACATGACTGTTCCCGGCATTGTCGAGAGGCGTGGAGATCAAGGTGGACACATACCAGGTGAAATCACCGATGATGGGAACATCGTGCCCGGTGAGTGTCTGGCCTACAGCCAACTGGTTGATGTAGGATTCCGCGCCGCCACGAGTCGGCACCTGGATCCCCGTGCCGCCACGGACGACCCACCCGTCGGCGACGTTCGTCCAGAAACCGAGAACCGGCGTCAGAGTCGTGGAGCTGCCGCCGAGGGGCCCCGTACCGGTAGGGGTGCTGACGATCATTTCAGCCGTGACCGAAAGATCTTGCGTTTCATGGAGCAAGACCCGGGGAGTGAACATGAGATTGCCCACGCCGGAGAGGGGCCGTCCTTGCGGCAGATCCCGATTGGCGGGATGGTGAAACGGTTGACCGCTTTCAGGAACGTTCCGCACATAGAAAGGCACGTTCGTGATCAGCAGAAATCGTCGGCTGAACGGCGAGTAGAGCGTATATCCGCCCAGGAAGGAATCGCTTTTCGGAGCGGAGTTGAA
Organism: bacterium; assembly: GCA_016125085.1. Lineage (GTDB taxonomy): Bacteria > Planctomycetota > Planctomycetia > Isosphaerales > Isosphaeraceae > QWQI01. The sequence goes on along the minus strand of WGMM01000032.1, from coordinate 35,399 downwards.
TCCCTGCGAATAGGTGAACCACCAAAGACGGTAAAAATTACCGTCCTGAGCGTTGATCCAGCCCTGCCGAGGGGCGCCTCCGGAACCGTTCGGCGACGAAACCCAGGACTCGTTCCACCCTTCCGTAAGTAATGTGGAAAACGGAAGAGGATGCCAGGTTTCAGGGGCGTCAGGCCCGAAGATCGAATCGAAAATCGTGCCGAAGAGTCTGGACTCGACCTGTTGAGGACCCGTTGCCTGGACAGGAACGATTTCCCCGGGCTGTGGAATTCCCACGATCTCCGGAAAGCCTACCGGTGGCTCTTCCTGAGCAACGCAATGATGGCCGACTGCAAGCAACGAAAACAGGGTCAGGGCCCATGCGAACGAACCTCGTATTCTGCTGCATCTGACTGCCATTTCACCCCTCCCTGTCGATTCGATCGTCACGTACGTCTGATTACGGTCAGTGGGGGTTCGATGGCTCTTAAGTCAGCCAGAACTTCCGATCCGACAGGCCCTTGCAATCGGACGACCATCATTGCCCTTATCGGCATACAGTTCAGATTTATCAATAAAATCAGAAAAACCGAAACGAATTAACATTTTTGAGAAAGCGAATATGACGGACTTGACTCCGAATCGGTCACGGTCTTCGTCATCGGAGCCTTGCGACAGATCTCCAAATTGGTTGTGACTCACGGTCATAACGGTCGAATCGATCGAAACGATCGAGCAACCGGATGCCGCCGGTCGCACGGCTTCCGCAATCCGTACGAAAACCGATAATGGATTGAACGTTCGGGCTCATGAGCGCATGCCCGAACCGCACATCGATCGCCGAACCGACACCGCACGGCACCTCATGGCCCTCCCGAAATTCCTGACCCATCCCGGCAATGAGCTGGCGGCCGCCGTGATCGAGCGGATCGCCGCGGGCGAGACCGCGGGCTTCAGCCCCCTGCTCGTCGTCGGGCCTTCGGGCAGCGGCAAGTCGCGGGTTCTGAAGAAGCTGGCCGAGGATTTCGCCCGGATTCGTCCCGAGGCACTCGTCACCGACACCGACGGCCCGACCGTGCGGCAGTGGGTCGACGAGATCCGCAAGCGCACACGAGGCCCCTGGAGCGAGTCTGGCGAAGACGGCCGGAGATACCGGTTCCTGCCTGACGACGAGTCGCGGATCACCGAATATTCCGAGCTGAGGACCATTCTTCGAGAGGCCGACCTTGTCGTCATCGATAACCTGGAAGCTCTGAAGGGGCAATTCCGGGCCCAGGAAGAGCTGGAACTCGCTATCGATGCTCTGAACTATTCCGGTTCGGCGATCGTGCTGGCGGCCGGTTCGGTGCCGAAAGCCGACGACGGATGGAGCCCGCGGCTGTTGTCGCAACTGGGCGGCGGGCTGATCGTGGAAGTCGCTTTGCCCCAGGAACAGGCCCGGCGGCGATACGTGCTGGAGTGGTCGGCCGAGCAGGGTTTTCCTCTGCCGGCGGAGAGCATTGACCGTTTCGTGGCGACTGAGGCCGACTTCGGCTCGATTCGAGGAAGACTGGATCGCCTTCGGCTGAAATCCAGAGTGGAACGGCGGGCGATAACGGAACTTGTCGACGACGACGCATCGAGAGCCGAGCATGAGTTGGCTCAGGCCGATGTGACCGGGACATGCTCACCGGGCGAGATCATCCGTATTGTGGCCCGAGGTTTCGGCGTGCGAACGGCCGATCTGAAAAGCGCTGACCGGCATCCCGGCATGGTATTGCCGAGACATGTGGCGATCTGGCTTTGCGATCGTCACAGCGCACTTTCGCGAAACCAGATCGGCAAGTACTTCGCAGGCCGCGATGCCGCTACGGTTCGGCACGCGATCCGGCGGATCGATACGCTGAGGGTGTCGGATCCTGGCTTCGACGAACGCCTTACTGAACTGGCAGCCCGGCTGTTACGAAAAGGTGTACGTGCCTGAGGTGGCGAAAGCCAGGTTCGAGAAGACTCCGAGCCTCAGTCGTTCTTCAGAAGTGGCTCAGCTACTGCGAAGAACCAGAAACGGATCGGTTCGGCGGCTTCGAAGTCATTGTCGGTGGCGACAACGAGCAACCGTCGACCGTCCGCAAGCTTCGGGCCGAAGGATAGGCCTTCGATCTTTTCGGGGAATTTGGCCCCGGCCAGGCCGAACGCCGGATCGAGCAGGTCGATCAGGACAGTCTTGCGGACAGGCACGATTGATGCGGGCAAGCCTTGCGAAGGCAGGCGGGGCGTATCGCTTACGTCCGTAGCCCGGGATATGTCGAAAATCGTGATTTTCTTGGCCTGGGCCGTTTCGCCGACGGTGCTGTCCCGTTCGATGGCCAGATAAGTCGTGCCGCCGACGTGGCAGAGTTCGCTGATACCCTGTTTCGGGTCATCGAGCACATACACGAATTCGCGGGGCTTGCAATCAGGCCCGCACATCTGAAGCAGGCGCACATTGCGGCCGACGCGTTGGCCGGCTTCGTCGTAGGCACCGTCCTGCCGCAACGGGCGCTGGAGGGCGGCCAGTAACTGTCCTTCGGAGTCAATGCACAAGCCTTCGAAACCAGCGTTCGTCAAGCGGCCGGTCGCGTTCTCGGCGAATTCCTGTTCTTCGGAAGCGCTCGGATTCGAAATCGCGAATTTCGCGGGCACGGGCCAATCGCGTTGTGCCTTGCCGTTTTCGTCGAATTCACGCACGACCGGGCCGTATTCTTCGGAAACGATTACTGAGCCATTACGAAGGGCGATTCCTTCGGAATCGAACCTCAGTGAGTTTTCAGGCCGCTCCTTATCGAACGCGGCTGAAGATCCGGAAAGAGGCCTGCCCTGGCGATCGCGCAGCAGAACGGTACGCTTGAGGATCGGTTCGCCACTGGCATCCAGGCACGGTTTCAAGTCGGCCACGTGGTAGCGGGGTGTGTGTGTGGTCGCACCGTCGAGAGGGCCGCGGTCGGTGATCCAGAGGAATTCGAGTCCTCTGCCCGTCCAGGAGAGGCCGGAAGGGCCGCCGAGACGATTGGCCGGGGTGCCGTCAGAAAGTGTTTCGGTCAAGTTGGATAGGTCCGACGCGGTGCCGGGGATGGCGATGTCGCACAGCAAAGAAATTTTCGCCGGTTCTTCAGCGTGCAGGGTCGTTGTCAGGAGGCAGAAACTGAAGGCGATTCGCCTGAGGATGAATCTGAGAGTCATTCGATTTCACCTTGAGTCGTCGAGTCGGTCAAAACCATGCTTGATGGATCGATTTCGCCTTGAAAGGCCAGGAAATGTCAAATGAACTTTCGGTGAAGATCACGGTGATCCTGGCAGAATGAGGTCGGGTCGATCGAAGTGCTTGAGATTCGGAAGTTTCCCGGAAATGTTGTATGGACGGATGATGCGGAACTCAAGTGTTCTTGACCGATCGGCCGAATGCCGGGAAGATGGAATCGATGAGGTGTAACCGCACGAAGTCGGACATTCCCTCGCCGTTCGGGATGAACCACGGCACTTGACCGAAGAGGAAAGGAGTCTTTCGGACATGATCGGATTGACCTGGTTCGTGATGACGTTGCCATTTCGGCTTGTTTTCGGCGTGATCGGCACGATTGGCCGGATGCTCGGCATTCTTCTGGGCGTCGCGCTTCTTGCCGCTGGTGGTGCGATGTGGGCAGCGCAGTTGCCCCATTTCGCGATGCCGGTACTGGCGGTGGGTGGGCTGCTTACGCTCAAAAGTCTGTTTTGATCGGTCCGTCGATTCCGTCGAATTGCGGCGGATTTCTCCCGGGAAGGGCGCGATGCCATGTCGGGCAAATTGTCACGATCCGAGCAACTGGGCAAGCTTGAAGCCCTGGGTGGCCAATGCGACATCCTGATCATCGGCGGCGGTGCCACCGGGCTGGCTGCAGCGATGGATGCCGCATTGCGTGGACACAAAGTGGTACTGGTCGAAGCGAATGACTTCGCTGCCGGGACATCGAGCCGTTCGACCAAGCTGGTGCATGGCGGGGTGCGATATCTCAAGCAGGGGCGCATCTCCCTGGTGCGAGAAAGCTTACGCGAGCGAGGCCGCCTTCTGCGAAACGCCCCGGGTATCGTTCACAAGCGGGGTTTCGTCGTCCCTTGCCGGTCGCCGCTGGACAAGCCCTATTACGGCATGGGGCTGGCGGCTTACGACCTGCTTGCCGGCTCGTACGGCTGGGGCAATACGCGATTGCTCAGCAAAAGCGAAACTTTGAGCGAGTTGCCGGGCCTGGAAGAAAAGGGCCTGCTGGGCGGCGTGTTCTATTGGGACGGTCAGTTCGACGATTCGAGGCTCGCTCTCGCGATGGCCCGCACGGCTGCGAATGCCGGAGCAGTGATTCTGAACCATTCGAAGGCCGTCGCTTTGACTCACGAGAATGGCCGGGTCGTCGGGGCCAAGATCGAAGCGAAACGGATCGGCATCGCCGGCGAAACCGAAACCTGCGCGATCGAGATAAGGGCCCGGGTCGTCATCAGTGCCGCCGGTGTTTTTTCCGACGAACTGGCTCGGATGGACGAACCGGACGCGGCCGAACGGGTCACGGCTTCACAGGGTGCTCATATCGTCCTTGACCGTTCGTTTTTCCCTGGCGAATGTGCCCTGATGGTGCCGAAGACCGACGACGGGCGGGTTCTGTTCCTGATCCCGTGGGAAGGCGGCGTGCTCGTAGGCACGACGGACACGCCCGTTTCGAAAATCGAGGCCGAACCGAAGCCGCTGGAAGAAGAGATCGACTATCTGCTCGACTACACCGGGCGATACCTTGTCCGCAAACCCCGGCGCAGCGACATCAGGAGCCGCTTCGCAGGGCTCCGGCCGCTGGTGAAGCCATCGGGCAAAGTCGCGTCGACGGCGGCCGTTTCGCGGGATCATCAAATTTTCGTGAGCGACACCGGGCTGATTTCGATCCTCGGCGGCAAATGGACGACCTGCCGGCAGATGGGCCAGGATGTCGTCGATAAGGCCGAAACGGTAGGGGCATTACCGCGCAAGCCATGCAGGACAGACGAATTCGCGCTGGATGAAGGTGCCGACGCACCCGGATACGACCGCACCACCGAGTCGAACTCGAAAGTGCTGATCGAGTCGCCCCTTCTGACCGAAGAGATGGTACGGCGCATGGCTCAGTCCGAGATGGCCGAGACGGTCGAGGACGTTCTGGCACGCCGCATCCGGGCCTTGTTCCTGGACGCCCGCGCAGCACGCGAAGCCGCCGGCGAGGTCGCCCGGATTCTGGCCGAAGAAAAAGGCTGGTCGGCCCCGGAACAGGAACGCCAGAAGGCCGATTTCGACCGTCTGGCGCTGGGATACCTGGAAGCGGGTTGATCGACAAGCTTCAGATCAAGCGAGTTGCTTGAGCAATCGCTGATAGGCTTCGGCCCACATTTCGGAGCGTCCGGGGCGGGGTTCGTAACGCTTCACGGCGAAGCTCTGTGCCAGGATCGATCGTGCTTCCTTCAAGCCTGAAACACGTCCTGAAGCGATGGCCTGCACCATGACGTTGCCAGCGGCGGTGGCCTCCACGGGCCCGGCCACTACGGCCCGGCCTGTCGCATCTGCCGTGAGCTGGCACAGTAGTTCGTTCTGAATGCCGCCGCCGACCAGGTGCACAGTCCGGATGGATGCGCCCAGGATCGATTCGAGCTTTTCGATGCTCCATCGGTATTTCAGGACAAGGCTGTCCAGCGCCGTGCGAATGAACTGGCCGGGGTCAGACGGCACGGGCTCGCCGGCCTTTTCCGCGAGAGCCGCGATGCGGGCCGGCATGTCCCCGGGCGTGATCAGGCTGAGGTCGTCCGGGTCGATCACGGTGCGCAGAGTTTTGGCGGCGGCGGCCAGGCGCGTCAGTTCGGCGTAATCGTAATTCAGGCCGACGCGCTGCCAGGTGCGGCGGCATTCCTGCACGAGCCAGAGACCCATGATGTTCTTCAGCACGCGCGTGGTGCCGAACACACCACCTTCATTGGTGAAGTTGCATGCATAGGTTTCCGGCGAGATGTAGGGCCGCTGCGTCTCGACGCCCAGAAGACTCCATGTGCCGCACGAGATATAGCACCAGTCGGGCACGGAATCAGGGCCGGAATTGCCGGTGTATGGCACGCCCACGACAGCGCTGGCGGTATCGTGGCTGCCGGGAGCGAAGACGGGGACGTCCCAGTTGCCGATGCCTGTTTCCTCCGCGACCGATTTGAGCATCGTACCGATGCGCTCGCCGGGCGCGACGAATTCCGGGAAGATGTGCCTTGGGAGGTCGAGGGCCTTACAGATTTCATCGGACCACTGGCCAGTACGTGGGTCGACAAGCTGGGTCGTCGAGGCGTCTGTCGTTTCGCAGGCCCGGCGGCCCGTCATGAGCCAGGTGATGACGTCGGGCATCATCAGAAAGGTTTCGGCTGCATCCAGAATCGGGCTGCCCGCCAGCCGCATCGCCAGGAGCTGGTAGACGGAGTTGATCGGCATGAACTGGAGGCCGGTGATTTCGTAGATCCGTTCGCGCGAGATGCGCGAAAAAGCGGCTTCCATCATGCCTTCGGTTCGCTGATCGCGGTAATGAACGGGATTGCCCAGAAGTGTGTCGTTTCGGCCGACGAGGGCGAAATCGACGCCCCATGTGTCGACGCCGCAACCTGCAAGGTCGGACTTTTCGGCCGCTTTTCCGATGGCGGTCTTGATCTGGGCCCAGAGCTGGGGCAGATCCCAGTGCAGCGTGTTGAGCATCCGTACGGGGCCGTTTGGAAACCTGTGGACTTCTTCCAGCAGGAGTTGATCGCCGGCCAGGCTGCCGAGAATGCCGCGGCCGCTTTCGGCCCCCAGATCGATCGCCAGAAAAGTGTCGGACATCGCCATGGACTCGTGTTCAGAAGGATCAGGTTTTTCGGAGCCGGGGTGGGTTAGCCGCGGTTTCCGGGTTACCGGGAATGATCCCGGGGAGCCGGTCATCTGGCCGACCCTAGCCTATTGATTGGTTTCGGGCGCGACAAGAGCGAATCGAGGCTTCGCCGACAGAGTGGCTCGATAAAAACGGAACGAGGTACCAGGTGGGCAAAGCCGCCTTGTTTCGTCGCAACGGCTTTGATACGATACGGGTCTCGAAGGTCCTGAGGATCGAAAAGATCCCATTCACGGACGACGGCGGCCATCGCCCACAGGAAATCAGGTGTCGTCGGATTTCGTTTTCATGCCCGGTCTGGCTTGTTCCGTTTAGCGGCCAGCGGTGGGCTGAGAACCGATGAGATCGCACGCCACAGCCGCCGGCCTCTTGGTCCGGGCAGGCGCTCCGCAGAGTTTCTCCAGGTGAAGCCTCATGAAGTCCTTGTGCAATCGAGAGGGAATGACCACGGCCTTTGCGATGGTCGGCGGTGTCGCCCCGGCTCGAAGTCCGAAACCCATCCTGCAGAATCTGAAATTCGTCGTGGATTCGTCCGGATCGACGCTCATGGCGACCGATCTTGAGCTGGGCATTCGCTACCAGGTTTCCGGCGTGCGTGTCGACGAGCCCGGTGCCGCGATTCTCCCGACGGCCCGCGTGCAGCAACTGCTGAGGCTTTCGACTGAGGCGGATCTGGCGATCGAGTCCGATTCCGAGAAAGTCGAGATCCGGGGTATTCGGGGCAAATGGCATTTCGCGGCCGAAGACCCTGAACTATTCCCCGAGGTGCCTGTCTTTTCGTCGAAAAATTACTACGTGCTGACTTCGGCCGACTTACGGAAGCTGATCCGGCGGACGAGCTTCGCGACCGATACGGAGAGCACTCGCTACGCCCTCGGCGGAGTTCTGGTGGAATTCCGCGAGGATTCCGTCGTGATGGTCGGTACGGATGGGCGTCGTTTGGCCCGAATGACGGTGCCGGCGCGGGTTCATGGTGAATTCGAGAAGCCGGAAGGGCTCTCGCCCGTGATTCCTGTGAAGGCTCTAAAGCTTCTGGAACGCAATCTTTCGGACGATGACACCCCCGTGCATCTGTCGATCGTGGACGGCAATTCGGCCCTGGTGCGAACGGAGCGGGCCGTGATCTACAGTCGTCTGGTCGAAGGACGGTTTCCGCGCTATCAGGATGTGTTTCCGAATCATCACGAAGCGCGAGTGGGGATCAAGGCCGGAGAACTGCTCAGGGCCGTGCAGCAGTCGATGATCGTGACCAGCGACGAGAGTCGTGGCGTGGAATTCGGATTCGCCGCCGGCGAGTTGACCCTGACGAGCAAATCGACGCTTGGCGATAGCCGCCTGGCGGTTCCCATCGATTACGACGACAAGCCCCTGAGCATTTCGTTCGATCCCCGTTATCTGGTCGAGGCGCTGGTCGTGCTTGACGAATCGGTTCAAGTGTCGATCGATCTCGTCAATTCCAGAACAGCGGCCCTGTTCCATACCGAGGATCGCTACGACTACATCGTCATGCCTTTGACGAGAGACTCCTAGGCGAATCAGAATGGACCGGGACCTGAACGCCATCGATAAGACGCGACTGATCGAAGCCCAGCGGCGTGTGGACGCCGAGGCACGTTCCTATCCCCCGGGCGAAATTCGCCGTGCCGACCCCGTCTTTCGGCTCAAACTGGCTCTCGACCGGTTCGTCATCCGTCAGGGACTTGTCCAGCAGATTTCGGCGAACGAGCTTCAGCGGTTGTGGGTTTCGATTCTTGGCCCGGCAAAGGCCGGGATGACGAGCGTAGGCGGAGTGCGGCGTGGAATTCTTCAGGTGACGGTCGGGAACTCAAGTCTGATGGAAGAACTCAAACTGTTCCGCAAGGCCGAGATCCTCAAGCGCATCCGATCCTCGCCGGTCGGTTCGACCGTTCGCGATATCCGGTTCCGCATCGGGAAAGTCGCCACGAGCGGCGATTCCGCCTTCGATCACACGACAGAGCCTGAGGATCGATGAAATCAACGACACTACGCAGGCCCGCTTGGAGTGACTGACTCAGGGCCGCATCAGCCGCATGACGAACCGACGAGATCGGATCGTATCGATTTCCCACCCGGAATGACTATCAGATGTCTATCGACGCCGAATCGGAAAAGCCCCGGACAACCGCTCCCAGCGAATACAATGCTTCGTCGATCCGCCGCCTTGAAGGGATCGAAGCGATTCGGCTCAGGCCGGGGATGTACATCGGCGATACGACGTTTCGTGGCCTGCATCACCTGATTTACGAAGTCGTCGACAACTCGATCGATGAAGCGATGGCCGGTCACTGCAGTGACATTTCGGTGACTCTGCATCCCGACGGTTCGGTCTCGATTCAGGACAACGGTCGCGGAATTCCGGTTGACGTTCACGCCGATACCGGTACGAGTGCCCTTGAAGTCGTGCTGACGACGCCGCATGCAGGGGGCAAGTTCGACCATAACACCTACAAAGTTTCTGGCGGTCTGCACGGGGTCGGTATCACGGTCGTGAACGCCCTGTCGGAATGGCTCGAAGCCGAAGTGCACCGGGGCGGCCAGATCTGGCGGCAGGATTATCGCCAGGGGCTGGTTCAGGGACCGATCCGTTCGAGCGGCGTGACTGGCCGGACGGGCACGATGATTCGCTTTCTGCCGGATAACACGATTTTTCCCGTGATCACGTTCGAGTATGACATTCTCGAACGGCGTCTGAGAGAGCTGGCCTATCTGAACCCTGGCGTACGCATCACACTTGTGGACGAGCGCAAGGACGAGCGGCTGGAGGAGATGTTCTTCAGCGAGGAAGGGCTGGCAGGTTTCGTCGCCTGGCTGAATCGATCGGAAACGGTTCTGCACACGCCGATCCGGTTCCTGGGCCGCGATGACGACCGTGGCGTCGAAGTGGAAGTGGCGATGCAGTACAACGACTCGATCCGTGAAAACGTGACGAGCTACTGCAATAACATTCACACGCACGAAGGCGGCACGCACCTGACAGGCTTCCGAACGGCCCTGACACGGTCGTTCAATATCTATATCAAGGAAAATCCGGCGTCTTCCCGGGTCAAGGATCTGGAAATCACCGGCGACGACTTCCGGGAAGGTCTGACGGCGATCGTCTCCGTCCGAGTGCCCGACCCTCAGTTCGAGGGTCAGACCAAGACCAAACTGGGCAACGGCGAGGTGGAAGGAATCACGGCCCGGATCGTCAACGAGAAGCTCAATCAGTTCATCGAGGAAAACCCCGCCATCGCCCGCAAGATTCGGGAAAAGGCGACGCTCGCGGCCGAAGCCCGGATCGCGGCCAAGAAGGCTCGGGAACTGGTACGCAACCGCAAGGGTGTGCTTTCCGGCGTCGGCCTTCCCGGCAAGCTGATGGACTGCACCACGCACGAACTGGACAATTCCGAGCTGTTCCTGGTCGAAGGCGATTCGGCCGGTGGCACAGCAGAAGGCGGGCGTGACCGGAATTATCAGGCCATTCTGCCGCTTCGGGGAAAGATACTGAACGTCGAACGGGCGAGGCTGGACAAAGTCCTCGGCAACGACGAAGTGCGGAACATCATCACAGCCGTGGGCTGCGGCATCGGCGACGAAGAAGACCCGGGCAAACGGCGTTACGGCAAGATCGTGATGATGTCCGATGCCGACGTGGACGGCTCGCATATCCGTACGCTGCTGATGACGTTTTTCTACCGTCAGATGCCGAAACTGGTCGATGGCGGGCACCTATACGTGGCCCAGCCGCCGCTCTATATGATTACGCAGCGCAAGGAGCGCAAGTACGTTCGTGAAGAGAGCGAAATGCAGGAGATCCTCATGGCCAACGGCCTGAGGGACGCTGTGTTGAAGGTGCTTGAGGATGGGCCCGAGATCGAGGCGGACCGGCTGAAGACCCTTGTGGAGATCATGACGAACCTGGAGAATGGATTGAGAACCTTCGGCAGGCGGAACATTCCGCTGGCGAAGCTTATCGCCCAGGCGGACACGCAATCGCCTGCGGATCACCCCCGACATGGTCTTTTGCCGCTCTATCTGATTCTGCAAAACGGTCAGACCCGCTGGATTCATGACGCTGTCGAGGCCGACGCCATTTCCGGAGCCTCAGGCAAAAATCTCGAGCAGGTCGACGGAGCGGAAACTTCGCCGGAATCCGCGGAGCATTTCGAATCAGCGACTGAGGGTGAACATGCTGATAAGGACTCCGCGCGAGTTGTGGAACTGCACGAGCTGCGGGGCGTGAACCGACAATTGACCCGTTTGCGGGAAGAATACGGGCTGTCGGCCGCGATGCTTCTGCCGCATGAAGTGACAGGCGATGAACCGCCACCGCGATTCGAATATCGCCGGGGTGAGGAACGCCATACGCTCGACGACCTTCGCGGTCTGGTGCCACTGGTCCGCAAGCTTGGCGAACGAGGTCTGAAGATCACCCGCTTCAAAGGTCTGGGCGAAATGGACGCCGACCAGCTTTGGGACACGACCATGGATCCGACCCGGCGCGGCCTTATGCAGGTTCGTCTGGAAGATGTCGCGGCGGCGAACGATCTGTTCAACACCCTGATGGGTGATGATGTCGAGCCGCGGCGTGAATTCATCGAGAAGCATGCCCTGGAAGTGAAGAACCTGGATGTATGACGAAACGCCTGCACGGTCCATGGGGGACCGTGTAACCTGAACTGGCTCGACTTCGATCGGGATGGATCAGGTGTACGGCATGCCGAACCGGGTGGCCGGATCGAAGCGGAGAATTTCGGTTCCGAAAATTAACGACAATCCGGACGGATCACCGATGAGATTTGCGATCGGTCTATCGATCGTAAATCGATGCCCCGGCATCCGTCGGCGAGGTCATTCGGAGAAACCCGAAAGACCGTTCGGGATTGGCTTTCGGAATCGGATGAAGTGGTTAGGTTTCGCAGCGGGTTCGTTTGTGTCCTTCGATCGATGGTGGAATACGCACCGGCATGCCGTCATGTCCGAATCAGTGTCGCTCAATCGAATACGAATCAGCCGAGAATCACGGAATCGAGTCGCAGAATCATGGGGATAGCCCAACAGCTTGCCGCCGAGTTCGACGAAGGCGTACGCTCACGAGGCCAGTCGTATTTCATTGACGACCGTGTTTACATTACGACCACGGCTCAGGGCGACGCGATCACGAGCAAAGTCCGCGGCACGGTGACGTACCGGGTCAAGATGCGTCTGCGTGACAACGCCCTTCTGACTTCGTGCAGTTGCCCATTCTTCGGCGAACACGGGGCGCCCTGCAAGCATATATGGGCTACAGTCCTGGCGGTCGATTCCCAGGGCCTCCTGCGCATGGCGGACGGCCGCCCTGTGCGTTATGTGCCCGACGTTCGGGGCCGCGACGGTATCGACAAGCCCGGCCTGCCTCGATCCGCGAAAATGGCCTCTGGAGTCGCACCAGAGCCGGATGTGCCCGGTATCTGGCCTGGTCAATCGGTTTATGACGATGCAAATTCATCGAAGAGCCCGCAGATTCGGCCCGATCTTGTCGTGCCTCCTCCGCCAGTCCCGCCGCATCGCCCGGATTCGATGAATTATCCCTCTAGTTCTTCTTATACGGTCGGTTCAGGAGGATACAAGCCCGAACAAGCGGCACCTCAGCGACGGTACGTTCAGGTTCCGGGTTCGCACGCCCCCCGTCGGCAGGAAGGTTATGTGCCGCCCCGGGCGTCTGGCCCCGGAAGAAGCCGGGATTCGCGGATGACTGGTGCCTACGTTCCTTACGATTACGCCAAACACTCTCAGGTGCCATCTGTACGACCCTCCGGGCCGGTCGGTTACGGCGAACCGATTTACCACGTGGATTCGGGCGTTTCACGCCCGAATATCGTTCGCGAGTTGACAGCTCCGTGGGAAAGCCCGGACGTTTTCGTGGACAGGATCGTCTCTCGGCCTGAAATACCAGCGGTTTCCTCGGGCGAATTCGAAACAGGTCATACGCACTGGACGCTGCCGAAATCGAACGTCGCGGCGGGATCCGGTTATGGTCGTGCCGTCTCGCCTCGCGACGTTTATTCTGGCGGCCGTTCGGCTCGCCCACCTGCGCCTGCAGGTTCACGGTCACCGGTTCCGCGGCAAATGCCTGGTCAGCCAGGACCGATGCGCTACGGCCCTGGGCCAGGTGCGCGCCTTCCGATGTCGTCGATGCGCATTTCAGGCAAACCGATTCAACATATGCCGGGATATCCGGCGGATTATTACGCCCCTCCCGGAATCGGTGGTCGGCGGAACGATCAGTCGGCCAAAGCCAGAGCCGCAGCCAACGCCGCGCTCGCTCGTGCGGCGGAAGTCAAACGACCCGTCCTGTTCTTCATCGTGGACGTTGCGCCAATTCTGACAGGCGGCAATGTCGTCGTGGATCTTGGCCGTCGCAAAAAACGTATCGACGCGTCGAGCCAGGACCGGGGAATCGTCCAGACATGGAAGCCGTCGCAGGCGTCTTATCTGGAGTTCCTCAAGACGGCAGCCCCCGAGGATATGGAACTTCTGGATCTGTTGAGTTCCGCAACCGAGCCGGATGCAGCTGAAGTTCAGGTCGTCGATCCATCCGCGCGAAAGTCCACCGTCGCGAAACGCAAATTTCCGATGCGCGGTCCCGTCCAGTTCAGGTTTCAGCTTCAGCCTCATGCGACAGCCGCGACGATCGAACGGCTCGTAAGAACCGGCCGCTGCCGAATCCGCAGATCCGAAAATCCGCTCGAAGAACCGCCGCTGCTGCGGTGGGACGACGGACCACCCTGGAAATTCGGCCTCGATATCAAGTCCGACCCGAGCTTCAAGCGTTGGACCTGGCGTGGCGCCTTGCGCCGCAACGATCAGAAGATCGATCTGGCGGAACCCGTAGCGATACTTCCCGGGCTGGTCTTTTCCGGCATCGGCAGGATCGCCCGGTTCGATGATTCCTCGCTGCCTGAACTCGTGAAGACGCTGCGGGAAGAGAAAGAGATCCAGCTCAGTGATTTCGAGCAGGACGAAAAGCTGGCGAAGATACTCGAAAAGTCGAAGATCTCGATCGATCAGCTCACGGACAGCACGATCTGGTCCGAGTTGGACGAACGCCCCATGCCGTGCATTCTTTTGCGGACACCCCGTCAGAGCTGGGGTCCGGAAAAGCTGGTGGCCGACATGTATTTCGATTACGGAAACACGCGGATCCCGCTGAGCCAGGCCGGATCGGTCACCGTAGAAAGTCAGAAGCTGCGGATCATCCACCGCCATGAAGATTCCGAAGGCGATGCCACGCGGCTGCTATGGGAACTTGGCTTCAGGCCAAACTCCGACATCATCGCCGACCCGGGATCGCTGGAAATCCCGCCCAAGCGTCTGCATCAGATCACCAAGGATCTTGTCGCATTCGGCTGGTATGTCGAAGTCGAAGGCAAGCGGTTCCGCCCGGCGAGCGAATTCAAGCTGGCGGTGAGCACGCATATCGACTGGTTCGAGCTTGGCGGCAACGTTTCGTTCGGAGGCCAGATGGTTCCGCTGCCGGAACTTCTGACTGCGGCACAGAAGGGCGATTCGACGATCACCCTGCCCGATGGCTCCGTCGGAGTGCTCCCCGAAGAATGGCTGCGCAAGTACGGCTTCCTGACCGGGCTCGGCAAGTCGGAAGGCGACGTTCTGAAGTTTTCGAAGAATCAGGCGGCATTGCTGGACAGCATGCTGGCCACTCAGCCGGAAATCGCGTTCGACGACGGATTTTCGACGGCCAGGTCTCACCTTCAGTCGTTCCAGGGTATTCGACCGATCGAACCGCCGCCCATGTTCCGAGGCGAGCTGCGGCCGTATCAGAAAGAGGGCCTTGGCTGGCTCGATTATTTGGAAGAATTCGGATTCGGCGGTGTTCTGGCCGACGACATGGGTCTCGGAAAGACGGTTCAGGTTCTGGCACAGATGGCCCGATGGCGGGAGTCGGACAAGCGTCGCGGGCCTTCGCTGATTGTCGTACCACGCAGCCTGGTCTTCAACTGGATTCAGGAAGCGGGCAGATTCACGCCCGACCTGCGAATTCTGGACTACACTGGCCCGAACCGGCAGACGTCATTTTCGCAATTCGGCAAATATGACCTGATCTTCACGACTTACGGCACTCTCCGTTCTGACATCGTGGAACTTGCGAAAGTCGAATTCGATTACGTCATTCTCGACGAAGCCCAGGCGATCAAGAACGCGGACAGCCAGGCGGCAAAGGCGGCCCGGATTCTGAAGGGCAAAAATCGGCTGGCAATGTCAGGAACGCCTATCGAGAACCACCTGGGCGAACTCTGGAGCCTGTTCGAATTCATCAATCCGGGCATGCTCGGTTCGGCGTCCGTGTTCAAACGTCTTGCGACAGCGGCAACCGGCAGCGATCCCGAAGCAAGAGAAGCCCTTGCTCGCTCGTTACGGCCGTTCATTCTGCGGCGGACGAAGAAGCAGGTCGTGAAGGATCTGCCGGAAAAGACCGAACAGTTCCTCCATTGCGACCTGGAGCCAGCCCAGCGGGCTTACTACGACCAGTTCCGCGACCATTACCGCCACGCCCTCCTTCGGAACGAAGCGGCCGCGGTGTCCGGCGGCAAGCTGGGCGGATCGAAAATCGAAGTACTGGAAGCCTTGTTGCGGTTGCGGCAGGCTGCCTGCCACCCCGGGCTCATCGATGCTTCGAAGGCAGGAGAAAGTTCGGCCAAGCTGGACGTACTGATGCCTCACATGGAAGAGGTGATCGACGAAGGCCACAAAGTGCTTGTGTTCAGCCAGTTCACGAGTTTCCTGGCGATCGTCCGCAAGCGGCTCGAGGATGCGGGAATCAAGTACGAATACCTCGACGGCAGCACACGCGACCGACAGGCACGGGTGGACAATTTCCAGTCAGATCCGTCGATCTCCGTGTTCCTGATCAGCCTGAAAGCGGGCGGCCTGGGCTTGAACCTCACAGCCGCGGAATATGTTTACCTGCTGGATCCGTGGTGGAACCCGGCCGTGGAAGCCCAGGCGATCGACCGGTCGCACCGGATCGGCCAGACGCAGCACGTGTTCGCGTACCGGCTGATCGCGACCGACACGGTCGAACAGAAAATCGTGGAACTCCAGGCACACAAGCGGGATCTGGCGAATGCGATCCTCGGCGGCGACAGCCGTCTGATCCAGTCGCTGACACGCGAGGATCTGGAATACCTGCTCTCCTGACCCCGCATCTGGTTCGCCATCGCGCACCAGATTGTCGAAATACCGCAAAGCACAACCATGCATGCATCAATGTATCTCCAGCCACTTGACGGGCAGAATTGTCCGGCGTTAATCTGATGAAACTGGGGAATTCGTAGGATTCTGGGATGACCGGACTTCGGTAATGCCCGAGGCGGGCCAGGCTCGCTTCTTTTTCGCCCTTTTCGGGGATTTCGCCGCCGAGCGACCAGGGGACACCACGACGATGCCACGTTCGAACAAGAATCGCTATCGACCGGTTTTCGCACTACTCGAAGATCGAGCCGTTCCCGCAGTCGACCCGGTCGGGACTTTCGCAATTGTCGAAGGCCGGCTCGCCCTGCCCAATCAGGCGACCACCCCACGCCTGAATTTCGATCGTGGATTTTTCCGCTATTCGCCGAAAGGGACGGTCGCCGTCAAGATCATCGGTACGGCTTCCGATGGTGGTGACCTGACCATGGGGCCCGCGGCATACGACATTTTGAACAATCCGACTCCTTCGAAGCCGCCGCGGATCGTTCCCAGCGTCCATCAATTCCCGGCTGGCCGAAATTCCCAGATCGTCAATTTCAAGGTCGGCAAATTCACGTTTCCGATCTCGGGCGGATGGTCGAATCGTACGGGAACATACCACGTCGCCATGCAGCTCGTGGGCGACGCGAATGGTGATTTCGTCGTGAATCAGGCCGACTTCAAACTGATTCAGGGCATGATCAGAAACCCGGCTTCCGTGAGCGCTCAGGTTTATGCCTCAGCCGATTACGACGGCAACGGAACGGTCAACAATCGGGACTTGAATCTCGCTCGCCAGAATGCGAACGTTAATACGACCCTTAGGCCGCTTTCGTTCTCGACCCAGTTCAACCCTGCGGTTACCGTACCTTTCAATGGCTATGTCCGGTCTTCGACGGCCTCGATTCTCATGACCGGTTCGCCCAATATTTCGTACATCGCTACGAATCTGACGATCCCGTCCTCGGCGGAAGTCGGGGGCATGGTCGGTTCGACAGGTTCAGCCACGACGACTCTGCCGCTGGCCATGGGCGCGAACGTCATCAGCGTGTCGGGTTTCGACGGTTTCGGTCAATCACGCGAAACGGCACTGGCGATCGAGCGGGCGCCGACGGCTCTGGTCATCGTACCGGACGTGGTCGGGAGCGTCCCGGTCGACACGACTCAATCAGGTCTGGCGGCCTATTACGGCAACCTGGGGGTTCCCCAGAGTTCGCTGGATATCACGGGCGAATACACCGTACTTCTGAGTTCTCTGATCGGCAACGGCTACGTTCTCGGCCGCGACTTATTCTATTCCGCTTATGACTGGCGAATTACACAGGCCCCTGTGGACGCGACCCCCGACGGCACGCTCAGCAACCTGACTGCAGACGTTCTGACGCAGACGACCCCGGCGTATCAGGTGAGCTATTTCGGCAACACACTGGCCACGATGGTGATGAATGACCCGACGATAAACACGGTGGATCTCGTCGCAGTGGCCAGCGGTTCCATGCTGGCTCGTTCGTACGTTCAGAGCCCATCGCTGGGTGCCACGTTCACCCGAAATTCGACGAATTACAAGCTGCCGAGCGTCGACAGCCTGATCATGGTGAATTCGCCGATGGAAGGGATTCCTCAGTTCTTCAACGCCTGGAACGGCAATTACACCGACGCCTTCTATGCCCTGACGGCCAATATCATCGCGAACGTCAACGTGATTTACGCCGGCGTCGCAGCGGGCACTTCGGTCGTGAATGGCCCAGGCTTCGTGATCGACAAGGCGAGTATCACGGATCCGCAAACCCAGCAGCCCAGCCCCCTGCTCTTCGGCCAGCAATATTTTGCCTACTTCCGTCAATCGATCGCGGATTATGACTTCCTCTCGATCAACAGTGTTCTCGGCAATGTTAACAGCGACCCGTTGAATTCACCGAATTTGCTGCTCGACTTGAATGCCGGCAGCACCACCGCCAACAATCCCTGGTTGTCTCGAGTGAACAATTCGTCGGCGACGTTCGGAGTGACCGTCTCCACCGTGACCCAGCTCATTCAGCAAACCGGCACGGGTGGAACGGTGTGGCCGCTTGGCCAGTCGGCTCCAATCGCGACGATTGCCGGACAGGTCTGGTATCAGTCTCAGGTAACCGCCAATCAGGGCAACGGTGTTTCGCCGATTACGACATTGTTCGGTCGTTTCCCTGGCGATTCGCGAATCAACCTGCAGGTCTGGGGTTCACCCGCGGTCGTTCCGCCGGTGGGGATCTCGTTCACTCCGACGAATTTCCCGGTCTCGCAGATCGGACTGATCAACAACCGCGATTTTCTTGACTGGCTGAAACTTCGCCTGACGATGTGACGGCGTCGGCCCTCTTCGGCAACACGATATGCGGGTTCTGACTTTCAGCAGCCCATGATCGTCGCCGGCGAGTACGACGTAGTTTCCTGACTGAGAAATCGGTTATGATTCGCCCAGGTCATTCGTGCAACGTCCTGGCGAACGAAGTCGATTCCGCATGGTGGTGATGAACATGTCAGCAGCGAGTTTTTCGGACGGACCGATCGAAGGCGTGATCGTCAAACACCTGAATACGTGGTCCGACCACCGGGGCTGGCTGATCGAGCTTTTCCGGCACGACGAAATGGACAAAGCTCACTGGCCAGAGATGGCCTATGTCTCGTCAACGCTGCCGGGCGTATCACGCGGGCCGCACGAACATGTCGAACAAACGGACTGTTTCGCCTTCATCGGCCCCGGCGATCTGTGCGTTTACTGCTGGGATAACCGGCCGGAAAGCGCTACTTACCGCAAACGGTTGAAATTCGTCGCGGGAGCGAGCTCGCCCACCCTGGTGATCATTCCTCCCGGTGTGGCCCACGCTTACAGGTGCGTAAGCGAAGTGCCTGGAATGGTCTTCAATGCCGCCAACAAGCTTTATGCGGGCTGGGGCAAGAAAGATCCGGTGGACGAAATTCGCCATGAGCGTGACAACCCCGAAGCATTTCCGCTGGACTGACTCTGCGGCCTGCGGGAAAAACAGGCCGGATCATCGGATCGCGTAATCGGGCGGTTCAGGCATGAAACCCTTCGCACGATGGAACGCATCCCTATTCGTCGCCGCTTTGCTCGCCCTCATTTTGGCGTGCTCGATCTGGTTCGGTCGCGCTTCCGAAATTGATTTTCGGAAGCGGATCGCAGAAGCGGAAAGGACCCGTCAATGGCAGAAGGCCGAGACGCTCTGGGACACTTTCGTACATCGATATCCAGGCTCTGTGACGCCGGATGACCTGGTCCGCGAGGCCAGGTGCGCTCTCATGCTCGACAAACCCGCGAAAGCTCGACGATCGCTCGATGCATGGCTTCGTACCGAACGCGAGGGCACCGAAGGCTGGCAGCTTTCGATCGAAATCCGTCGTGCTCTGGGCGATAGTGACGGAGTCAACGAGATTATGCGCGAGATGCTGCGCAGTGACGAAGCTCGTCGATCTCTGGCGTTACTGTCAGCTGCGACATTCGGAATTCTGACGGCGATGAACGCCGAGGAATCTCGTGAGCGCCTCCAAAGATGGGCGAAAGCCGAGCCTGATTCGCCTCTGGCAGAAGCCTGGGCACTTGCCCGCCGCATCGAAGACTCCGATCTGGCTGGGCCGATCGGTGCCGAAAGCCTGGAAGAAGTGTCGGCACTCGCGCAAAAATGGCCCAATGATCCCGATGTCTGGCGAGTCTACGTCGAGTCTCTCTTTCTTCAGGGCGATTACGAGGAAGTGAAACGGGCTTCGAACCAGTGGCCTGCCGAAGCCCGGAACAGCATCGCATGGGCGAGGCTGGAAGGGCGGCGAGCGCTCGAAGTCGAAAACGACCCTGAAAGGGCGATACCTCATTTCCGATCGGTTCTGGAACGTGTGCCGCAAGACTGGCGCACGCATTATCGGCTTGCACGTGCGCTGGCAGGTGCAGGCCGGCATGAAGAAGCACAGGCCCAGGCACGTCGAACTGTCGAAATCCGCGAGCTGATGGATCCGATAAGCCTTGAGAAAGTTCTCGACGCGACATTCACGAAAGGCAAGCCACCTGGCCCGACGAAGTTGATCGAACTTTTACGCAGAATCGGTCAGACCGAACTGGCACAGGCCTGGCTGGAATGGTACGACGCCGAGCGGCTGATTTCGAAAGTTCGTTGAGCGAACAGGCTTGATCGACTTCAAGGCTTGACCCATATTTCCATTTCGCCGATCCGAATTCTCTCTTCGAAAGTCGATCGAATGAAATCGGCGGTTCGTGCGATCTGGGCCCGGTGCATGGGATTGATTCGGGTGTTATCCCAGATGACGACACTGCCCGGAGGAGCCGAACGCAACGATTCGACGATCTCCGTGTCAAAATCGTATTTCGTAAACCAGATCAGCATGACGAACGATTCGAGTCGACCGATCGGAAGGCGATCCGCTGTGGCGAGGAACGACGGAAATGGCTGATAAGTGAGCAAATTGAGCACACGCGTCGATTTCGTCGTATTCTCCCGCAGCCATGTTTCGACGGCTTCGCATTCGGCCCAATCATAATGGTATCGAAGTGGTGGAGCCGGATATGCGTAACGAGCGCCAACCGGTGACATTCCCATGGGCTTGATTCCAGTCAGATCGCGCAAGGCCGAAGGCCATTCGAGCACACTTACGAACAAGGGCGTAGGTGGAATCATAAATGAACCGACAAGCGCGAGCAGGGAAATCAAAGCGAATGACGGCAGCGCGCGGAATTTCGTCAGGATCCAGGCCGGGAATATCGCGGCACCCAGGCACTCCCAGAATTTCGATGGCAATTCGAGATACCCGTGATTCACGGGATGAACCGCACGATAAAGCCAGCCGCAGCCACCTATGAAAAGCAGGAGCAGTCCCATACGTTTCCATTTTGGCGGGTTCGGCACGAAGATCATGGCCAGACTGAAAATCAGAAAGAGAACGTGACGCTCCGTCGTCAAAGTCTGCTTCAGCGTCTTCCGCCAGAAGGTGAAAGCACCGCGCGAATAATCACCAGGCTGGGAGAGAGGGAATCGCAAGGCTTCAAGAAACGCCGGAGTACGTGTCGGTCCCAGAATCGGCGACAGGAACACAGGCGTAGCAATGATGAAAATCAGGAGCCAGAATCGCAATTCACGATTTCGAAACAACTGCAATGGCAGATTGCGGACCGTAAGCCATTCGAACTTACCCTCAAGTACGTGTTGCAGAAACAGGCCGCACAAGATCAAGGGTACGAAAATCATGGCATGCGGCCGAATCGCCAGGGCAAGCGCGAAGCTCAGGGCAGAGACGAACAGGCCGGAAAGTCGGCCCGGGAACGCTGGCGGTGCGAGAAAGGCGATCATGATCAGCCAGGTGGCCTGCGAATCTCTTTGAGCGACACCCGTGAACGGCTGAGAGCCTTCGACCAGCATGAGGGCGAGCAGCCCGGCGAAACCGAAGGCACTGGAGCCCAGAACACGGTTCGACCACCTGATCAGCACGAACCCCAGGCCTAGCAGGAGTCCTATACTTGTCGCGAAAATACCGGCCGGGAAGCCCCATCCGAAGAGCCGGGCTGATAGCCAGACGGTTTCCATCCCTCCGGGAAACTGGTATGTACGCATGGCTGTCCATGGGAATTCACCGATATCCCAAAGCCGTGCCATGATCAACATGTGCTCATGATCTGTCCAAAGCGGCTGAATGAGATATTCAGGAATCCATAAGATCGCGAAAGCCAGCGGAACGAGGGGTATCGATCGAACGATGCGATGCCGGTGGCAGATAAACCGCCGTTTCGTCGATCGACTCAGCTTTGTCATCCAGGTCGAAAATCGGTGAGACCGCGCATGATCCGGGAAATAGCGGCGCAGAAAGAGTGCAGAAGCTTCGAGCGCTGGCAATGAAACAAGAATCCATCGGAAAGGACTGTTGATCGGGTGGATCGGTTTAAATCGGTAATAAGCGTCGAGAGTCAGCAGCGTCAGTAAGGCGATGCCGACTGCCAATGCGATCCCGGCGAAACCGAGAGCACGTCGCAAGTTCGAACCTGGCTGACGCCATTGTCCGTTCAAGCGGCGGATCTCCGGAAGGATGGTCCAGGATCAATCGACGAGTTTCTGGACCGGCTGTTTTTCGTGAGATGCACGTGGGCCTTTCTGATACGCTTTACGCCGATAGGAATGACTGCCGAAGAGACCGAACAGTTCGGCGACCGCTTCCGAAAGCGAGAATCTCGTGCTTTCGACATTCCGACTGCGTGTACGCAGAGCCGCTCGAGGTTCGTGGAGCATCTGATTCTGGAGTCTGAAAGCCATGCGTTCGATCGCCTGGCGCTGTTTCTCTGTCAGATCCGGGCATCTGTCGTACAGGTTGTCCAGTTCCGATTCACGAAGTCGGTCGGCATGTTCGCCCAGGGCCTTCAGCACTGAAGATGCCTCGCGCTGATGCCTCAACGAAGCCAGGCACGCGGCGACTTCCGTGTCGATCAGCCGATGCGCCGCGGAAAGACCTCCACGCCGCTGGGCCATGGTGCGTTCGACCTGGGCCCGCAAGTCATCGACATTGTAAAGCATGACCTGATCGAGCTGGCCGATCCGGTCGTCGAAATCGCGCGGCAGTGCGATGTCCAGAATCAAAGCCAGGCGGTATCGGCGGGCTCGCTGAATCCTCGTGAACGTTTCGAGGTCCATGATCGGCTGGGTGCTCGCAGTCGTGCTCACGACCAGGTCGGCATCGATCAGAGCCTGATTGAGCCGGTCGTATTCGAGCACTGAACCTCCGAACCTTTCGGCCAGTTGCCTGGCTTTGGGCAACGATCGATTGATCACGATCGTTCGTCCCGGTTTCAGTGCGGAAAGGTGCGTAAGCGTCAATTCGGCCATTTTGCCGGCACCGATCACGAGCACCGTTTTGTCGGCGAAATGGTCGAACACCTCACGGGCGAGATCCACAGCAACGCTGGCCACCGAAAGTTTGCCAGTGCCCAGGCCCGTCGTTTCGCGTACTTTCTTGCCGACTTTCAGAGCGTGCTGGAAAACCGAATGGAGCACCCATCCGACACTTTGTGCCGCGACAGCCTGGCGATAAGCTTCGCGAACCTGTCCAAGGATCTGACCTTCGCCCAGTACGACGCTTTCGACCGAAGACGAAACCCGAAACAGGTGTCCGACGACACCTTCGTCGTGATGAACCGAGGAATGCTTCAGGACCTCATCCGTGGAAATCCCGTGAAAGCTGGCGAGAGCGGCCGCGAGGTCGGCTCCTTCGGCGAACCGGCGAGGAGCGTTGATCCGGTCCGAATCGCTCGCGGAATAGATTTCCACCCGGTTGCATGTCGAAAGTATCGTGAACTCCTGCCCTGGAAATGCTTTTCGCAGAGTTCTCAGCGCATCCGGAATTCTCTCGGCCGGTATGGCGACAGACTCGCGCAAACCCGCGGGTGCTCTTGTATGGTCGATGCCAAGGGCGACGAGTCTCACGGATTTTGCCCTTCCGTAAGCATCGCCACATTCGGCTTGCCGTGTGCCGTCGGTACGAGCGAGCCGATTCCGATCCACGTGAAGATCAGAAACGCGAACGCCAGGAACGTTAGCCACATGATACGTCGGCCACGCATGGCCGGTCGAAATCTGGCGTTCAAAAGAGCCGCGAAGACACACCACATGGCGGCGGCGCTGAGTAGCTTGGGATCGGTCCAGGAGATCGCCACCCGCGATTGCTTCAGCCCGATCGCATAATTCAGCATGACGCCGATGACCAGGCCAAACGTCAGAAGAGGAAACGACAGCGTGATCGCGAGACGGTTGATGCGTTCTGATGTCTCCAGGCTCGGCAGGGCCAGGCCTTCTTTTGCCGATGATTTCTTCTTCAACCTGCGGCTCTGGGCGCCGAACATAAGTGCCGCCGAAAAAGCGACGAAGGTGCAGGCAGCCCCGCCGACGAGGAATCCTGCGTGCACGGTACCCCAGAATCGTGATGCGCCGGACCAGTCCTCGGACCACGCTGTGCGCGGCCCGAATAGCCCTCCGACAAGTATCACCACGAGGACCAGCGGCGTGATGAAAAGGCCGACGGCGTTGGCCTTTTCGGATCTCAGCAGCAAATAAAGCTCAATCGCCGCCAGGATCCAGGCCAGCAGCATCGTCGAATCGAACATCGTGGAAATCGGCAGACGGCCCATCGAAAATCCTCGATGAGCGACATAGACTCCATGTACGCACAGACCGAGTGCCAAAAGACCGGGGACGATGCGCCAACCGGTCTTTCCGCCCCATTTCAGCCGGGTAAGGTCGGCCAGAAGAGAGAGAAAGTATGTGCCGCCGAAGCAGACGATCGAGATTCGTTCCACCATCAACCGAATCTCCAGATATTCTCCGGCCCGATCCTCGAATCTGCTTTCTGGCCTGATGCCACAAGCCATGAAGATGCCGCCGGCCACGTTCCCGAGTCGATCGAGATGCCGTTCGATAGGACAATTATATCCCGGATCGGCCGATTCGGGACACTGAGAGTGAGACGACGTCCTCAAACAATTTCCGGTTCGAGGGATCGAATGGCCTGGAGAATCCGCCCCTTCCAACGGATTTTGCGTGATAGATCGAAATCGTAAAACTGGAAATTGTCGAAAAATCGACCGGCGGAAACGAACCAGGTTCGCCGCCGGGCGATCTATCGGTGCTTCATCCAGGCACTTCGCTCAGGATTTCGTCTTGGCTTTCGCCTTCGCAGAGGCTTTCGATTTTGCCTGGCCACGAAGCTGGATCAGCCGGTCACGTTGTTCCTTGTTCAGAACGGCCTCGCTTTCGCGAAGTACGGAGTCCCGAATGGTCGCCAACTCTTCTTCAAGCTGTGCTTGCCTTTTGGCGTACTTTTCGCGAATCGCGTAGATCGATTCGCGCTGTTCTTCAGACAGGTTCACCTGGCCGAAATATTGGGGCACGCGTCGATAATCTTCAGCCGCTTTGCCGGTGTCCGCCTTCTTTCGTGGCAGGAGCACAGGGTCATTTCCAGCTGCTTTCTCGGAGGCTTTCGCCTTCGCCGAATCCTGGGCACTTGCCGTAATCGACAGTGCCGGGGCGAGAACGAGAGACATAAACAGAATCTTGTGACGGAACGAAAGCCGCATCTCACTCTTCCTTCCAGTTCGAACGTATTCTTCGAAGGCGAATTCTGGACATCGGAAATCCGGGTACGGACATGATTTCCCCGGTGGCGAAATCGCCGTCAACAAATTGGCAGATCAGTCAAACCTGGTCAACGACTCAGTTCATCGATCCGGCAGGAATTCGTTCGGTCCTGACGATTGTGGCCCGAGACTGCCCGAAACGGATGATTGACGAAATGACGGACAGTAAGAGCCGGGCTCAAGAATTACCTGGTTGTCGTTCCGTGAATAATCGGCAAAGTCACTGGGTAAATCTTCCGCTTTGGCTGCTTCGAAACAAAACGAATCCTGATAGTGGCTTAGGGAGAGATTGATTTGCATTTGTTCGAAATCTCAACGGAACGTCGAAATGGGCCGCGAAATCGAAAAAAAAATCATAAAAAGCTCGCGGTTGTCGCTTGCCCGTCTGGAGCCGCGAACGCCTGATGCCATGTGGCAATGGATCAGGTTGTTCACAGGTGTGAGGATCGCAAGACATGCCGTCTGTCCGGGCCATCACGCTCCATGGGACTTTTTCCGCTCGATGTATTTCGATCGGCCTCCCGTCGTCCTCGCTCTGGGTGGAAGAGGTGCCGGCAAGTCGTTTTTGACGGCTTTGGGCAGTCACCTGATATGCCGGTGGCATGACTCCCACAAGGTTCGGGTTCTGGGCGGCAGCCTGGCGCAGAGCCGGCAGATTTATGAGGCGATGAACACGATAGGCCGATCGATCGAGGATGCCGTCGGGGATGGTCATGAAGAGTTTTCGGCGCTTCGTAAAGAAAGTGCCGTTTATCCCAACGCTTCGCAAGTGATGATCCTGGCGGCCTCGAGAACTTCGGTGCGTGGGCCGCATATTCCGACATTGCTTCTTGACGAAGTCGACGAGATTCCGGTCGAGCTTCGTGAATCCGCGATCGGCATGTGCATGAACCAGCACGGCATGAGTGCATCGACGATTATGACATCGACCTGGCACCGTGTCGGGGGACCGATGACCGAACTGATGGCTCGTGGAGAAGCCGGCGAATTTCCGCTGTTCCGGTTTTGCATTTTCGAAGTCATGGAACGATGCGACGAAACAAGGTCAGGCCAGTTTCTGGAAAAATGCCCTGAATGCCCTCTGGTCAAATGGTGCCATGATGTGCACGACGGCGGCCCGCCTCGAGCGAAACGGTCCGACGGCCACTACGCGATCGATGCCGTGATCCAGAAAATCCGCTGCGTCAGCGAGAAAGTTTTCGAAGCGGATTATCTGTGCATGGGCCCGCGTGCCGATGGAATCTGGTTCGGCGGTTTCGACAAAAACCTTCATGTGACCGAATCGGCTGAATATCGACCCGGCGAAGTCGTGCATCTGGGTCTGGACACAGGCGTTTTTACAGGAGCGGTTACGTTTCAGATCGCCTGGGAGAATCTTCCGAATTCGGCGGATTCGATCCGAAATGCAAAAAAAACTGCCATGGTCCCGACAATTACCGTATTCGGTGAATATCTCAGTGAGGGGCAATCGGCGGAAAACAATGCGATTCGAATTCAGGAGTGGATACGCTCGCTTTGCAACGGACGTGTCGACAAAGCCTGGACGGACCCTGCCGGCAAGGCTCGTAATCCGATCGGGCCGACCGTGCTTTCGGAATACGAAAGGTCCGGATTGAAACTTACGCCCTGGCCGTTGGGCCCCGTGGCGGACAGTCTCGCCCGAATCGAATCGCTATTGAGCCCGGCTTACGGTGCGCCTCGGCTCAAGATCCACCCGCGCTGCCGCATGCTCATTCAGGCTTTCGAAAACTATCGCAGGGCGCGCCGTTCGAATCAGTGGCAGGACTGGCCTGAAGATCCGCAGCATCCGCATGAGGATTTGATGGACGCACTACGTGGCGGCCTTCGCGCCGCCTTGCCGGAAGATCGTTCCGATTTCGATTTGGTTCCGAGAGTTTCAGCGAAAAGGGTATTCTGATGAGAACGCGAGGTCCGGGATTCGAACTTGTCAACAAAAGGCATCCGGAGTGGTCTGAGCACCATTTGCGGTGGCGCTGGTTGCTGGACAGTCTTGAGGGAGGCCAGAAATATCGTGATTCGATCTATGGCTTCGATACGCAGGGCCAGCCGATCCGCAACCTTGTCAGGCACAAACGGGAATATCCATCGCCGGGTCAGGAGGCGATCGGCGTTCCCCGGGCTGGCGAGAACTGGCCGATGTCAGGTACGTTTGAGCAGACTTCGATCGGACCTGCGACTGATGACGATTACGAACTGAGACGATTTCGGACACCGGTTCCGACCTTCCTGTCGGAAGTGGTCGAGACCCATCTTTCGCGCATCTATTCGAAAGAAGTGTTTCGAGAAGGCCCGGATGTATTGAAATCCTGGTGGCATGACGTCAATGGCTGCGGACTGACGATCGACCACTGGATGATCGAAACGATCGCTCCCCTGCTTTTGACTCTGGGTCAGATCGACATCGTGGTCGACCGGCCCAGGGCACCCGAAACCGTTGAGATCGAAACTCAAGAGGACTGCGCTCGATTCGGCCTGGACCACTGCATCGCCCGCTTCATTCTGCCGGAGAACATGTTGTGGTGGAAGCTCGACGAGTCGGGCAGCGATTACGTTGAATGCCTGGTCGCAGAAACGTTCGACTGTGACGGCGTGACGATTCCGGCATTTCGACTGTGGACTCCGGACTCCTCGACGCTTTTCGACCAGGACGGCCACGTGCTCGAAATCGTGCCCCATGACTTCGGATTCGTTCCGATCCGGAGACTGTTTCTGCAGCGAAAGCCTCGGTGCCGAAACGTGGGCCAGTCTCGTTATGAAGGGATCGCCGAGCGACAGCGGGAATATTACAACCGCGACAGCGAGTTGATTCTATCGGACACGACCCAGGCGCACCCGATTCTGCAGGGCCCGGAAGATCTGATTCAGCCGGACGGTTCGATTCCGATCGGACCAGGCTGGCTGCTGCCGAAGAAGAAGAACAACACGGGCAGCCAGATCACTTACGAAGGATTCGAAGTCGTCAATTTCGAAAAGGATGGCGCCGAATCGATCCGCAAGAACAAGGCCGATATCCGAGACGACGTCGATCGCGACTCGGCCCTTGTCCGTCATTTCGACCGGACTTCGCAAGTGCAGTCAGGCATCGCGAAGGCCATCGACCTGCAGGACGGCAACAACCGTCTGGCGAAACTGGCGAAGTCGCTCGCCCGGGCCGAATTGCAGGTCGCGCGACTCGTACTTGCCGTTCTGCATGATGGTGAAGATGCGACGGTCGAGAAAGATATGAGTGTCGTGCGGGTCGAATACCCCAGTGAATTCGATTTGTTGACATCCGCGGAATTTGCCGACGCGACTCTTGGGTTTCAAAGGATAGTAAGGTCGGCAGGATTTCTGCCGAAGACGGAGTCGCTGCTGTTGAGCAAGCTGTTACGTCTTTGCATGCCTGGTCTTTCGGACGAGAGATATTCGGAATGCGATATGGAAATTCGGGAATTCTTGAACGCAAAGGCTCGCAATCGAAATGCACTCGACGATCACGTTCGTGGCGATTCAAATCCTCCTGATCATCAATCTTAAGTCGTTCGTTCTGCCATTCGTGCTGGGGCATTTCGAACTGATTCGAGATCTGTCGAAAAAGAAGTTTGTGAGAAAAGGATCCGTAAGCTCATGATCGACTTGAACGAATTGAAACCTGACGATTCGATTCGCCCGGTTCCGAGCGAAAACCTGGCTGAATCCGTAGATTCCGAGCCCGGGGCTGTCATTCCGGTTTCCGACACCGCGCAGCGATCCGGAAATCCCAATGACGAAGTCCAGGCTCAGGAAGCCCGGCTTTCGGCACTCAAACGCAAGTGCATGAATCTGGCCACGGAGCGTGAACTTGCACTGGCTCTTGCCGCCGAGCCCCTGATTCCCGGCGTTTCTGACCAGCTCGTCAAATTGCTGAAAGACCGTATCGTGGCCGAAGTGACCGATGATCACGAAATCAGGGTCAGAAGTCGCGATGGCCGACCGGTCGCTGATGCCGTCAAAGACTGGCTTGGTTCTGCCGAATATCGTCATTTCAGAACGCCTGGTTCCCGTGGCGGCGTGCTTCGCAAGTCCGAATCGACGATGCATTCCGGCACGGCCGAAACCGTGTCGGACACATCCGGTAGATCACTTAATGAAATGGTGATCGAACGCTGGAAGCATCGCACCCGTTCACAAGGAAAAGACGGTCTTTGGCCCCGAATTCCCTGACCCTTCCGCATCAAGGGGACGATCGTTTCGATTTCGAATTTCTCGATTTCGAAACTCACATCTGTGAAACTCAGGTCGTCCTGCATTTCCCATGACTTCTGGATCGTCAGAGTTTCCATCCGAACGACTGACGATATTCCCTGCTTCGCTCTGGTTTCCGTGTTTCCCTGTTCCTCGAAAGGTATTCGAAAATGCCCGCTTCTTTCTCTCAAGGTATCCAGCTCGTCAACGACTTCAAGGATCAGATCCGCAATGAAATTCACGCCGTGACGATGAACTGGTTCGTGAACCGATGCCCGCTCGTCACGCGGCTTCCGCGTGTCCCTGTGGCCTCTACGAGCTTCACCATCGTGAACCGTTCGGCCCGTCCCCGTACGCTTCGCCTGGTGCTCGCTCTCGCGGCGGGTGATACGTCCGCGAAATTCAATGACGTCAGCTATCTCATGATCGGCGACGTCCTGGAATCTCCCTCCGGAGAACGGATCGAAGTCGTCGCCGACCCGAATCTGACTTCCGACACGGTCACGATCCGTCGCGCCGCGGAAGGTACCACGGCCGCTGCCGCTGCCATTAATGACACCTTCCGACTCGTCGGCAATAGCCGCACCGGTGCGGAAGTCAATCAGTCGGCCATCGGCATGAAGCCACAGGTCATCTCCCAGTTCTGTCAGACCTGGCAGCACCCGGTTCAGATCGCTGGCTCTCTTCAGGCTTCCACGGGGTTCGTGACGCCCGTCAATGGCAATACGCCGCTCGATCACGCCCGAATGGACGCTCTGCAGAATCTGATGGACGACATGGAGTCCACGAGCTACTACGGCCGTGGTGAGGACCCCGCCGTCGCTTCCCGTCCGAAGCAGAAGGGTTTGAAAACCCTGATTTCGACGAATCTGGTGTCCAGCCCGGTCAATGCCGCCGCCTACAAGGCTTCTGACCTGATCCGCGACACTCTGGAAAGGTGTCGTGCGAACGGCGGCAATCCGGACGTGCTTTTGTTGTCTTCGAATTTCATGACCGGTCTGGCCGTCTGGGGCCATGCCGTGCAAAGAATCGATGCCGGGTCGAGCGTCTTCGGTGTGCCTATCAATGTCTTCGAGGCCCCGTTCCTGGGAGGCATTACGCTGATCGAAGCACCGCTACTGAGACCGTTCACGGCTGTCGCTCTGACGAGCTCTGAAGTGCGATTCCGAGTGAAGCGGAACGAATTCTGGAATCCTCGGGGCGTTCGTGGCGACGCGATCGAAGGCGACTGGATCGCCGAAGGCGCGGTCGAGCTCGAAAACGAGTCTCACCATGCATGGCTCGAAGGCGTGACCGGCTTCTCCGCCTGATGATTTCCCGGGCCTTGCCGAGCTGCGAACGCAGCTCGGCAAGGCACTGTGTCAGTACCAGGTAGAAATGCCAGTGAGGAGACGACCAGATGGTCACGAACGAAGAAATTGTGGCAAGTTATGCCGACGACGCGATGAGAGCGATCGAGTCTTCCTGCCGAATCGATGAATTCGAAGGGATCTTCGGCAATCCGAACGCCTGGCTGTTGCAAACTCCATTCGACGCGTCGAATTCGGGATTCGAACCAGGCATGATCGCTCGCATCGTCAAGCTCGGATTTTCCCCCGGGACGGAATTCACTTATGTGATCGATTCCGTGACTTCATCGGGATTCGTACTGAAGATCGCTGGACATACGACGAATGTCGGTCGCGGACCAGGGTCGATTTTCGGAACCGATACCGTCAAGGTGAAAATTCTGGACATGAAACCGGTTCTGGAACGAGCCGAAAACACCGTCGAATCAAGGTTCGGATCGTATCGGTCAGAGGACTCCGGAATTATGGAAATGAAATCGGAGGTGATCAAACGGCTGGCGATTCTGCGTGCCTCGAACGACAGCGAATTCCTGAAAAAGTTCATGGGAAACGAGGAACTTTCGGTGGATCGCTACGAGACGGGAATTCTGGATCGATTGGGGAGCGATCTGCTCCATCGATCGACCAGAACTCAGGACGGAGCATCGAACTGGCCGCGCGTTCGACGTTGAATTCCCTTACCCGCAACCTTCAACTTGTGGCGTCGTCAGGTTCTCATCATTCAATAAGCTTCATAACAATCCGAAGGAACTATCATGTCATCAGCGATCGGCAATTCCGGAAAATCGACAAACTCGAACGGCGTATTCGTGGACGTGCGGGATTTCGGTGCCAAGGCCGAAGTGGGCTTCGATAACAGCCCGGCATTTCAGGCTGCGGTCGATTACGTTTCGTCTATCGAAGGCGGCGGAACCGTATATATTCCCGCAAGTTCGCTCGCCAATCCCTACTACCTCGAAAAGCCGGTGTTCATCAACGGCCACAATGTCAAGATTCAGGGAGAAGGCAAACGAGCGACATTCCTGAAAACGTGGGGATCGGCATTCATCGTTGGCCGGCATCCTCGCTACTGGGAGTCCAGAAAATCAACATATGTCGATTCCGATACCGGAGCGACCGTCAATATTCGGAACACGAACAACGAAGTGATTCTTGACACCCGGTATCGTACGGACCTGTTCCGATTCAAGGCCCAGGGAGATCTGGGCAGCGGTCCATCCGGCGTTCCGCCTTTGAACTTTCCGTTCGATACGGCCGGGCAATATTTCGGTCTCCGGACTCGGGGAGTCGTCAAAGGCACGTTTCGCGGGAGTTCGCTGGCCACGGGGAACACGAATTCAGGGAACATCGTCAGCGGCTGGGAAAATCAGTCGCAGGTAACTTTCAACTTTATCTATTACGCGCATAACGCCAAGGTTTTCGGCGGTATCGCAGGCTGCGGCGAAGTCGCGAACCCCGACCCCTGGCTGCTTATGGGTGAAGGAAACGATTTCATCTTCAGCCTTTCGTTGACCAACGACACGCTCATTGACAAGGGACTCGTCTGGTTGCGATTCGCTCAGCCGGCCACGCTCGGACTTCACCGGGTGAGTGTGCAGGTCGATTTCGTCAACAAGCGGTTCTCGATCTTCGTCGACAATGTCCAGGTCGCATTTTCGATGCAGACGATGCAGCCTCTTGGCTTTCAGTCGATGTCGCAGGCCGATGTCTTCACGAAGTTCGACAAGATCAACCGTTGGGAAAGTTCCGATTTCGCGATCGGCTCGACTTCTCGTTCCGCAGGCAAACTGGACGCGAATGACGGTAATGTCACCGACTTCACGATTGTCGGTGTCGCGGCCTACCCGGGTGCTCATTTCGTGCACGGTTCCGCTGGTCAGGCCCAGGCTCGGGTCGATGGTCAACCGATCAACGATTCGAACCTCGCGATGCCGTATTATCCGACAGTCACGGGTGCTATCGGGTGTCTTTTCAATAAGGAAGCCACTGGCGCGGATCTGAAATGCATCGACAGGGGCGGCGGTTTCTGCTACGGCATGATCACGCCTGATGGCAATGGGGGTAACGGCGGGCCTTCCGCCATTTCGAACCCCATCATTTCGGATCTCTGCATTCAAGGCTATGACACCTTCGGATGCGGCGAAGGGATCACACTGGGTGTCTACCTGCATTGCGAAATCAACGATGTGGCCATCCGCAGCACATTTTACAGCAGCATCGGGTGTCTCGACCTTTATGTCTGCTATGCCCTTTACATCAATGACTGCGAGCTTCAGAGCCCTGGCGCCGGCATGTTTCTCGTGAATCAGAGCTGGGTCATCGCGAGAAACATCAAATTCGGCTATGTCGGGCGTGCCGCAGTGCGGGCTTCCGGCAGCAGTCTTCAATTGTACGGCGGCATGACCAACGATTTCGAAGGTTATGCGGAAGGTTTTCTGATCGCTTACTGCGGCAAAAGCATCGGAGCTGGATATCGGCTCGAAGATATCATGGTCAACCTGGAAGGTGTGCGATATTCGCCGAGGGTTGCGCATATTTACATTCAGAAGTCGATCTTCCATGGTGGCAACAAGCTCATCCTGAAGAACATGATCCTGGGTTCGACATCCACGATCCCTTCGATTTATCTGGACGATCCATTGCTGCTTGACTGGACCAACTATCCAGGCGACGTCCGAATTGAGGATTGCGGCCTGCCGAGCGACGGTCCGGTTCTGAAAATCCGTGGCAAGGATTGGCGCGGTACGATCGATGTCGCACGAAACAGCTGTTTCGACGATGTCGTCGAAGTCGTTCCCTCCATGTACGACTACATCAATACGAAAACCGTGCACCGTGACTTTTATTCGACTCCGAATCTCGGCGGGTGGACGAAAGACAACCATCAGATCTTCATCCGGACACCTCAGGAAGGTGGCGTCTCCGTTTGGGGCTGCAGCGCGGCAGGACGTGAAGGAACTGCGACACCACCGAGCTGGATTCCGCTCGAATTTCGCACGACACGCAGGAAGCATGTACTCTCCGGAAATATTCGCTCGACGATGTACATGACGGCGAGCGCATTCTTGCCGAATGTCGCGAACCCCATGACCATGGCCATGACCGTAGTGAGTGACATGACGGCGAAAGCGATCCTTCGTTTTCTCCTGAATCGAACCGGTACCGTCGACCGCGACAAAATCGTCTTTCGTTACGGTGTCATGACCCCCTTCAGTTTCACCGACACGATGTACGGTACGACTTCGCAGTCGTCCCTCCTCAATAACGACGCCAATTTCTGGAACGTCGCGGCCAATGGCCTGAAAACCAACAAAACTGCCATCAATCTCAGTGCGGCTTTCACACCCGAACTGGTGGCGGTCATCACCAGGCGAGCCGGCTTCACCTGCGAGATCGGCAATTCCAACACCGCCAGCGTTTTCGTCGGCAAGACGGAACGTGTGACTCGCGACTTCTTCACGAACGCCAGCCTATCGATTCCAGCCAACGGGATCCAGGTGGCGAACGCCATTCGTGACGGCTCCTGGAGCCGATACATTCAAAACCGGATCGCTGACTGGCTTTTCGGTTATCCGTCTCAGACCTTCCCTTCGACGTTCCATGTCGGCCTTTCGAAAACACCCATTGCTGTCGATGGTACCGGGATTACCGAAATCAGCGGCGGCAATTACGCCCGGGTCGCCGTACCGCTGAACACGACAAATTTCCGGGAACTCGGAGAATACGGAACGACATGGTGTAACGCGATCGACATTCAGTTCAACAACGCCACGGCGGACTGGGGCGATTGCGAATGGTTCTTCATCGCGGATGCGGCTAACGGCGGAAATGTCCTGGCCTCCGGTCCGCTCAACCGGCCTGTAAGCGTCAAATCGGGTGACACAGGTCCGGTGTTCCTGCGGGAAAACCTCCATTTCCAAATTTGAGTGAACGTCGAAAGCAACCAAAAACTGAAGTCTGGAGTGAATCATGTCTCTTCGTATTCGATTTCAATATGTCACCGGTTCGAACCTGGGATTCGCCGTCGAACGGCTCGCTGATGGCCTGCTGCTGGACCATGCCGACAACACGTTCAAGGCCAGCCCCGTCCAACCGGTCGCTTCGATGACCGAAGCTCCCTCGCCTCGGCTGGGAATGTTTCGGTCGACATTGTCCAGCACGCCGATCAGCCAGTTTTCCGATGGCAATTATGCTGTGTCGATCCACGATCTCTCCACATCGAGTCAGCGAGTCATCGCCGTGTTGATGGCCCAGATGATCTCGGGTGACGACAACGTGATCCCTTCGGGCGGAACCGGCGGTTCCGTCGATGTCGCTCTTGTGGCCAGAGGAGTCTGGGAATTCGCGACGTCGTCGACCTCCGTCACTGGCACGTTCGGAGACCTCGTCAAAGGCAACCTGGACGCGAAGGTGAGCACCCGTTCGACCTTCTCGGGCGGAGCGGTTTCTTCCGTCACGAATCCTGTGACGGTCGCGGGCTCGACGCTCGCGAAAGATGTCTGGGATTACGCGGCGAACTCAGCGACGGTAAGCGGTTCGCTC
>WGMM01000035.1 GCA_016125085.1 bacterium | reverse complement strand
GAAAATCGGGCGTTCGATCCGATTCGGTACCCGGGGCGTCGCTGCGCTTTGCCCCGGGCTATGTTCCGAATGCCCTTTCAGGGCAAGACGTTCAGTCGCGAAGTCCAATTAGGACGATCAAGCCCTGAGCTTCATCGCTTCTCAAAGAAACCGAAATTATGGGTTCGTACAAGAAAATATGGGCACACCCAAGGCCTGAAATTCACGCGATTTTCTTTTGACATCGACAGCGATTCGCGATACATTTTCTCCTTCCGATTTGTCTTGCCGTCAAGTTCCGAATCGCTCCCAGGCGATTTTCGAGGGCTTTCCGAGAGTGAAACACGAGGAAGAGATCCGCAAGGCCGAGGTGCTCATTGAAGCGCTTGGCTATATCCGCAAGTTTCGCGGCCGGTTCGTGGTGATCAAGCTCGGCGGGTCGGTGATGGAAGATCCCGATTCGATCCGCGACCTGCTGATCGACGTCGTCTTCATGCAGTCGGTCGGCATGCGGCCGGTGGTGGTGCATGGCGGCGGCAAAGCGATCACGAAGGCGATGGCGGATGCCGGCATCGAGGCCCGCTTCGTGCAGGGGCGGCGTTATACGGACGAGGCGACCCTCGGCATCGTGGCGAAAGTCCTGGCCGAAGAGATCAACGCCGACCTCGTGCGGCACATCAACAAGTTCGGCGGCCGGGCTCAGGGGCTGCACCATCTGACGCACCCTTGCCTGCGTGGCCGGAGGCTGACTCTGGCCGGTGCAGACGGCGTGGCCGTCGACCTGGGCCGAGTGGGCGAAGTGACGGAAGTGGATGTCGAGCCGATCGAAAACCTGTGCCTGGCCGGGGTCGTGCCCGTGTTGCCGTCGCTGGCGATCGACGAGACCGACGGCGGTCTGCTGAACGTGAACGCAGACACGGCCGCCGCAGGCCTGGCGGCATCTCTGCGTGCGGACAAGCTCATCTTCCTGACCGACACGCCTGGCATCCTGCATGACCGCACGGATCCGGAGTCGCTGCTTTCGAGCCTGAACCCGGACGATTGCCGGCGGCTGATCGGCGAGGGCGTGATCGACAAGGGCATGATCCCCAAGGTCGAAGCGTGCCTCAACAGCCTGGCCAGCGGTGTGGGCAAGATCCACATCATCGACGGCCGGCTGCGGCATTCGCTGCTGATCGAAATATTCACGAAGACCGGCATCGGCACCGAGATCTCGCCGGACACGGCCTCGGTGGACGAAACGCGGGGCGTAACTGCCCGCTGATCCGCCTGAACGCCGGTTTCTGACGGTCGTAGCGGGGCCCCGGGCTGGTTCGGCCCCCCGGTGGCACCCATTTCGCTGGAGTCGAGACCGGGCCGAAGTTAAGATCGTGTTTTCGGGTTTCACGGGCGCCGAGGGGCGTCGGGACCATCCTGGATCGGAGCGAGTCGTGGCCAAGTCGGATCTGCTCTCATCAGCCGATGTCATCGCACAGTTCGACCGTTATGTCATCGGCAACTACCGCCGCTACCCGGTTTGCCTGGTGCGGGGCGAAGGTTCGCTGATCTGGGATGCCGAAGGCCGGCGGTATGTCGACTTTTTCCCCGGCTGGGGCTGCAATCTCGTCGGCCATTGCCCCCCCCGCGTGGTGGAAGCCGTCGCCGAACAGGTGCGTACGCTGATTCACGTGCCGAACACCTGGTACATGGAAGCTCAGGGGGCCTTCGCCAAGGCTCTTTCGGACCGCAGCTTCGGCGGCAAGGCGTTTTTCTGCAACTCGGGTGCCGAAGCCAACGAGGCCGCCATCAAGCTGGCCCGGGCTTATGGCCACCCGCAGCGCCGGTCGAAGATCGTCACGATGACCCACGGCTTCCATGGGCGCACTTACGGTGCCCTCAGCGCCACGGCTCAGCCCAAGTATCACGAAGGCTTCGAGCCGATGGTGCCCGGGTTCGAATACGTGGCCTACGGCGACCTTGAGGCCGCCGCGGCCGCGATCGACGTGACCACCGCCGGCGTTCTGATCGAGCCGATTCAGGGCGAGGGGGGCATCAACATCCCGCCCGACGGCTATCTGCAGGGCCTGCGCAAACTTTGCGACGAAGCCGGCGCGCTTTTGATGTTCGACGAAGTGCAGTGCGGCATGGGCCGGACGGGCGAATGGTTCGGCTATCAGAACTTCGGCGTCGAGCCGGACGTGATGACCGTCGCCAAGGCTCTGGCTAGTGGCGTGGCCGCCGGCGTGATGATGGCTCGCCCTGAAGTGGCTGCCGTGCTCAAGCCGGGCATGCATGCGAGCACCTACGGCGGCAATCCGATCGCCTGCCGGGCCGGCCTGGCGACGATCGAGACGATTGAGGCCGACGGCCTGCTGCATCAGGCCAAAGTGCTGGAAAACAAGTTCCGCAGCTTCTTCCAGGGTATTCAGGCCGAGCGCCCGGAACTGATCCGCGACATTCGCGTGCGGGGCGTCATGGTGGGTGTCGAACTTACGTGCGACGCGGCCCCCGTCGTGGCCGCCTGTCTTGAGAAGAACCTGCTGATCAACGCCACCCAGGGCAAGGTGATCCGTCTGCTGCCGGCCCTGAACCTGCCGGACGACCTGTTCGAGGAAGGCTGCTCCATCATCGGCGACGTTCTGACCCGGATGGAGATTCCCACCGGTGCGGCGTGACGACCCGCCGACCTTGACCAGCATTCGTACGATTCGACCGATCAAAGACACTCCATCCGAAACGACCACGGCCAAAGCCATGAGG
Source organism: bacterium (assembly GCA_016125085.1). Taxonomy (GTDB): domain Bacteria; phylum Planctomycetota; class Planctomycetia; order Isosphaerales; family Isosphaeraceae; genus QWQI01. The sequence goes on along the minus strand of WGMM01000035.1, from coordinate 122,089 downwards.
CGTCACTTTCTCGATTTGTTCGACATCGACCGCGACGAAGCCCTGGGGCTGCTCGATCTGGCGGCCCACCTGAAAAAGGCGGGCCCCAGCCATGCCGTGCGGGACCGGTTGAATGGCCGGCTCCTGGGCATGATCTTCGAGAAACCGTCGCTGCGAACCCGCGTGAGCTTCGAAGCGGCGATGGCGTCGCTGGGGGGCAGTTCGCTGTTTCTGAGGGGTGAAGAAGTCGGCCTGGGGGCCCGTGAATCGATCGCCGACTTCGCCCGGGTGATCAGCCAGTATGTCGATGCCCTGGCGATTCGCACCCACGCCCACAGCCGCGTGGAAGAACTGGCCCGATGTGCCACGATTCCGGTGATCAACGCCCTCAGCGAAGATGCCCACCCGTGCCAGGCGATGGCCGACGTGCTGACGATCCGCGAGGAATTGCCCGATGTCGAGCGGCCGAAGGTCGTCTTCATCGGCGACGGAAACAATGTCGCCCGCTCGCTGGCCGTGGCCTGCGAATATGTCGGCATGGACTTCCTGCTCGCCGCTCCGGCCCAGTACAAATTCCCCGCCAGCTTCGTGAACCGGTTCACGAAGACCTTCGGCCACGCCCCGGCTCAGACCAGCCACCCGAAAGAGGCCGTGCGTGAAGCCGACGTGCTTTACACCGACGTCTGGACGAGCATGGGCCAGGAATCGGAAACCGCCGAACGGCTCGCCGCGTTCCGCGATTATCAGGTCAATGGCTCATTGCTGGGTTCCGCCCACAAGGGGGCCATCGTGCTGCACTGCCTGCCGGCACACCGGGGTGAGGAAATCACCGAAGACGTTCTGGACGGACCCGCCAGCCGAGTCATACCCCAGGCCGCAAATCGCATGCACTTCCAGAAGGCCCTGATCGTCTGGCTGACGACCGGCTGGATGGACCTTTGATCGTCCGTCCGTACTGCGGAACGGCCCGCGAGTGACATGATCGCATTCTCCAGAAAGACCGCAAGATGCCTCGAAACGATGGCCGCGAACCGCATGAACTCCGCCCGGTGACGATCGAGCGCCGGTCGCTCTGGACATGCCCCGGGAGCTGCACGATCCGGTTCGGCCGGACGCGTGTCCTCACGACGGCCCGGTTCGCCGATTCGGTGCCGCCTTTCCTGGAAGGCAAGGGCAGCGGCTGGCTGACGGCCGAATACTCGATGCTGCCAGGCTCCACCCCTTCGAACCGCAAAAGCCGGGGGGCCGACGGCCGTTCGACCGAGATCCAGCGGCTGATCGGCCGGAGCCTGCGGGCCGTCGTCGACCTGAAAGCCTTTGGGCCTTTGACGCTTCAGGTCGATACGGACGTGATCGAAGCCGATGGCGGCACGCGCACGGCCGCGATCACCGGCGCGTTCGTGGCGGTGGTGGACGCCGTGGCCGACCGCTTCGGGGCTGAGGGAGTCGGCCGGATCCTCAAGGACAGCATCGCGGCCGTGAGCGTGGGCGTCGTCGACGGCCAGGCACTGGCGGATCTGGATTATTCCGAAGATGTCCGTGCCGAGGTCGACTTCAACCTGGTCCGTCTGGGCCGGCAGGGATTCGTGGAAGTGCAGGGCACGGGCGAAAAAAGCGGATTCGACCGGAAACTCCTGGACCGGATGCTGGATCTGGGCGAATCTTGCCTGGACACGCTCGAAGCTGCACAGAAGACGGCTTTGGGCGAACTCTGGCAGTTCGGTTGATCGAGCTGCGTTTTAAGAAGCGATCAAAAAGGTACCGCTGCTCGATCGCCCGTTACGATCGGTCGTTCTCATGCGTTTCGGCAAATGCTGCCGGACCTGCCGTGGTTCGCTTCGCCGCCGATTCGATGCGTTCGTCATGACCGAACCGCATTGCGCCAGTTTCGAGCGGATTTGGTTATGACCCGTCCATGGCGGGTGTTAGATTGGACCGAACACACGAGATGTTATTGCGATCATGCAGTTTAGGATGCACCTCGATGAGCCGCCAGAAAGCCACGCCGCCCGCGGACACCGGTCTGCACCTTGAAGTCGATTTTCTGGACCCGCTCAGGAACTTCGGTTCGGCGGGCCAGGCGAAGCCGCGTCCCGGCAGAACGAAAGTAGCGGCTGCGAATCCCAGCCTTGAGGTTATGCCGGAATCCGAACCGGCGGGTGTCAGCGGTGACGGCATCAGGGAACTGGTCGCCGGCGAAGTCCGGGAGAAAGTCGACGTTTCCCAGAAACTGGGCGAAGTCGAATCCGCCAGGGCGACGGAAGGGCCTGCGATGGGGGCAAAGCCCGCCAGGACGCTCAGGATCGAATATTACGACGCCCTGTTGCCTGAAGTCGAATCCGAGGTAGCCTTCGCGGCGTATTACCTGGGTGCGAACCTGATGGCCTCGGCGGAGGATTTCAATCAGAAATTCAAGAACTTCAGCGATGCGAATCGATTCGGCACGAATCGCGATTCCGACCAGTGCCCGACGATGTCGTTTTACTCGATCGAACGGTTCATCGAACTTGGCATTATCGTGGGCAATCTCGGGGCATTGAGTTTGTTCCCGATCCCCGCATCGATGCGCGAGGCGGAGGACCGTGAGTTTCTGGTATTGCCGGAATATCTGATGCTTGGCGGCCTGGGCGAGCCCGGGTCGCTGACGCGCGACGATGTCCGGTTCGTGATGACGAACGTCGTTTACGCGATGAAGTCGATCCAGAAGTTTCGATTGAGTACGCACCTGATCGGGATTCATTCCCGCAGCTTGAACATCAGGCAATCGATGCGGGCGATCGTCGAAGGCATCAAGGAAGGGATGGAACGGTTCGACGTGCAGGATTTTACGCTGCGCGTCGTGTTCGATTCGCGTCAGTTCCCGTTCGGAGCGAGTCAGATCAAGTTCGCCATCACGCATCTGGCGGCGACCTTCGGAAATGAAATTCGCATCTTGACGGACAAAATTTGTCATCAGTCAGACTTTACCGAACTTGACCTGGCGCACTCGGCCGGAAACTGGGACGAAGGCCAGAAGGGCAATGCCCAGGAAGCGGACGAAGAAGAAGCGATCGAATCGAATTTCATGCGGCTGACGGTCACGGTGGACCATGCCGAGGACGCCGGTTGGTCACCGGTCAAATCCGAAAATGCGAACAAGGCAGTCGCATCAAGATGGAAGGATTTGAAATATTCAGCGCTGACATCCAATTCCGCCATTCCGACACGAACCGTCCGCATTCAGAATTCCTTCGCCGAACTTCTGCCTAATACGGTTCTGGACGTCTGTTCGTTTCAGGACCAGTGGGAATACGGCAACCTGATGATGCATTGTTTCATTCCCGACGACTTTCAGAAATTGATCGACGAGGGGGACAAGCTCACGCTCGTGGTCGACCGGGAAACGGCTCGGATTCCCTGGGAAATGTCAGGCTACAGTTCGAAGAATTCGCACAAGTTCTTCGGCACCGATCTGGAAATCTCTCGACAATTCCGTTCGGCGATCGGGACTGCGAACGCCCATTTTCCGGAACTCAACAGCGAATTGAAAATTCTGCTGATCGCCGACCCCGTCAGCGACGCCGATTACTCACTCGAAGGTGCCGTCGAAGAGGGGTTCGCTCTTGCGGAACTGTTTGCGCAGGCGCAGGAAGCCTATGGGGACAGGCTGGACATCCATGTGCACGTTCGGATCGGCAACGAACGGCGAACCGGCGATGGCGACTCGTATCGACAGAAAATGAAAGAAAGGTTCACGGCTGCGAAACGCCGGTTCCGTTCGCCCGCGAATATCGACTTTCAATTCTGCCGGCCGATCGAAATCCTCAAACTCCTGGTGCATGAAAGGTTCGATATCGTGCATTTCGCAGGGCACGGCAAATTCGTGCCTGAGACCGGTGAAATGGGCTGGATGCTCGATTCGGACTGCACGCTCACGGCCAAAGAGATTTTCCGGGTTCGCCAGGTGCCGCGGCTTGTGTTCGCGAACGCGTGCAGGTCCGGCAATGTGAAAAGTGCGAATGATGCATCGCCCGGCGCGCGAGATGCGGATGAAGTAAAGGCCGCGCAGAACCCCGAACAGTTGCTGGAACGGATCTACGAGGAAATATCTCTTTATGGAAACGATCTGAGGCAGAAGGCTCTCTTCGCCCACATGAGCATGGCTGAAGCGTTTTTCGCCAGAGGCATTCCGAATTTTCTCGGAACTGGCTGGAACGTGCACGATGACCAGGCTTCGAAGTTCTCTCTGGCGTTCTATCGCGAACTGATCGGACTGACGAGCGACGGTACGGCTGACGGAGGCAAGTGCATCGGGGAAGCTCTGAAAATCGCACGAAATACGATCAGCCCGAAAAAGAATCTGGATTACGAAATTTACGGCGACGCGAGCGAAATCGAGGAAGAGCACGACATGGCCCCGGAACGGCTTGACCATGCACACAGCTTCCATAATACATGGGGAGCCTATCAGCATTACGGCTTGCCGACCGATCGGCTCTTCGTCCAGAGAAACGGCGTACAGAAGAAATGAAACGCTTCGCAGCGAATTTGACCTGCTGGAGCCGCACGGCATGGCGATGAATCCGGCCCGTTGCATTTCGCCGCAGGGCATCGGTCGCAGCGGACGCTTTGGATCAGATACCCGAACGGCAGTGAATCGAAAAGGTGCTCTCGAATGAAATTCGTCGTCATCAAGCCACGAGGCAAGGCCGGTTCGCGTGATCGGGGACCGATCGCTTTCGGAACGTCCGCACCCAAAGAGTCGGTCGTTTCGACCCGGGAAGTCTCGCCGGACAAGGTGCGTGAGGCCAGCGAATCAGCCGAGTACGGATTCGTCGCGATGCCTGTCGGCCTGATCGCGCCATTTTCCTCAAGCTCCGAAGACGATGATCAACGCCGCAAGACACTGCTGAAAACGGAGAAAGACGATCGCATGACCTGGGGCATTCGTGCCCTGTTCGGAACCGACCCGAAAAAATGTCCTTATGACGGCGAAGGTGTGCGCGTCGCGATTCTCGACACGGGTATCAACCGGAAACACCCGGCGTTTCAGGACAAGAATCTGAAGATGATCTGCCGGAATTTTCTCGACGACGGGCAGGGCGAAGACGCCGTCGACGATGAAAACGGCCACGGCACCCACACGGCCGCCACGGTGTTCGGGCGCGATGTCGACGGCATTCGCATCGGGGTCGCCCCGGGAGTGAAGCAGGTCCTCATCGGCAAAGTGCTTGGCGAGGGGTCATCGACGGCGACCGTGCTGAAAGGGATCGAATGGGCCTGCGAGGAAAGAGCGAACGTCATTCTGATGTCGCTGGGGTTCGACATCGTCAGCATGCGTGAGGAATTCGCCAATTACGGTATCGATGACAAGCGGCTGACGCCCGAGGAAGCCACCTGGCGGGCTCTCAGTGAGATGATCAGGAATGTCCGCGTGTTCGACTCGCTTTCGCAATACATCGGCGTGCGAGACGACATCGCCCCGATCGTCGTCGCGGCCTGCGGCAATTCGAGCACGCGTGACGGCGATCCGCCTTCGGTCATCGGCTCGTTCTTTCCCGCGGCGGCCAAAGGGTTTTTCTCGGTCACGGCGGTGCGGCGCACCGGCAAGAAAACGTCGCCATTCGAAATCGCCCCATTCGCCAACAGCGGAGCAATGCTTGCCGGGCCGGGGTGCGATATTCTGTCCGCGGCTCATGATTTCGAAGAAACCGGCCAGCCGCTGCGGTACCTGGACGGTACGAGCATGGCCGCGCCGCACGTCGCCGGAATCGCGGCTCTCTGGGCCCAGAAGCTGCAGCAGGACCGGGCTCCGGAACTGCGTGACCGGATCGGCACCAAGCTCAAGGAAAAGTGCATCAGCGTGCCGAAAGCCAAAGCCACGAGCCCTGTCGATTATGACGTTCTCTACGGCATCCCGCGAGCGCCGATGGAGTCCGATTGAATTTCGGCCTTGAGGAGATCGTCTCAGCCGGCGAGCGTCACTTACAGTCGTCAAACTCGTCAAATCTTGCGTGAATGACAGCCGGATCCGCCAAGACTTTCGGCGGCAGGCTCTGGCTCCGTGATAGGCTTCGATCGTGGCACCGGCCACGATCGAAGCCTGGAACCGGAACCTGTCGCAATGGCACGCCCGCGAAAGATACGTGATGCCGCATCCGCTGGGCAAATGCCGGCAAGTCCTCGAAAAAGTGCGCGCGGAAATCGTCGACGAACTGAGCTTCATGAGGCGGTGCAGCGAAGCGTGACGAGCCTGACCGTTCACGACGTGCCAGCCGACTTTTTCTCTCCGATCGGCAGCAGCCCGCATGCGACAGCCCTGGGACCGGCAGGCGAGCCAGAACAGCCGCACGCGAAATTCGTCGAAGCGAGTGGGAATATTAATGTCGATTCCGGTGAGTCGGACATCTGCGGAGTGAAGCATGAAGATCACGCCCGGCGTCGGCTCGTGGTCGAATATTATGACCAGGAAGTTTCGCTGATCGAGGCCGAGGTCGCCTTTGTTGGCCATTTTCTGGGCGTGAATCAGATCGGGCCGGCGGCCGAGATCAATCGCAAGCTCGTGGCTTACAGCCAGATGACGATGCCCAGGAAGACACGGAGGTCGAGGCGCAAAAAGCTCTTTCATGTCGGCGATGAGGAAGGACGCGGCTCTGACCTGATTTCGCTCGAGAAGTTCATCGAGCTGGGGATCGTCGTCGGGTCGCTTGGAGCGTTGAACCTATTTCCGCTGCCGGAGGAAATGGCGACGATCGACGACCCGCGGGTTCGCGTGCTGCCGAGGAATGTCCTGCTGGGCGGCTTCGGCGAACCTGGGCATATGAATCGGGAGAATGTCCGGTTCGTCTTCACGAACGTCGTTTACGCCATGAAGGCACTGAGTTTGCGCGTGCTGAGCACTTCGCTGATCGGCACTCTGCGCAAGGTGCTCAACACGCAGCAGTCGCTGAGGTCGATCCTCGAAGGTATCGAGGAAGGGATGCGCCGGTTCGACGTGGACGACATCGTGCTGCGTATCAGTTACGAAGGCGAAGCACAGGGGCGTACGATTCAGAAAACGCTGAAGTCGCTGCGGGATTCGCGGGCATTCGGTGACAGGCTGGAGTTCGAACCTGCGGAACATCCCGCACCAGTGCAGCGGGCTCGTGGCGAGAACAGGCCGGGGCGGTTCGCAGATGAGGAAGACTTCAGCGATTCCGGGGGTGCCCACATCACGATCACTTCGGCCAATATCGACGAATTCCAGTTCGCGAGCAAAGCCGCACCGGCACCGCACCCAGTGGCCGCCGAGCACGATCATTCGATGAAAAAACGGGTGTTGAAGTTTTCGGCCCTGTCATCGAGTTCGATCATCCCGGTCCGGCGCGTGGCGGTGCAGGAATATTTCGCCGATATGCTGCCCAGGCGGGTGCTCAGTCATGGCCGGCTGAAGGATCAGTGGCAATACGGATATCTGATGATGCGGAGCTTCGTGCCCGACGACTTTCAGCGCATCCTGGAAGACGGCGACAAGCTGACCCTCGTTCTTGACCGCGAAACCGCACGCATTCCCTGGGAAATGGCCGGATTCAAGCTGAGATCCGATGAGCGGTTCTACGGGACCGACCTGGAAATCTCACGCCAGTTCCGTTCCGTGCTGGGCGAGACCAACGGCCACGTGCCGGAGCTGAATCACATTTTGCGGATTCTGATCATCGCCGACCCGGCCAGCCGGCCGGAAGACTGCCTGGAATTCGCCAAGCAGGAGGGGATCGATGTCGCCCGGGTGATCGCCGACGCGCGTCAGGCTTATGGCGATTACGAGGAATCGCTAGAGGATTCGCATGGGCGTATGGATATCAAGATCTACTTGCGGATCGGCAATGCGGCCCGTGACGGGAGTATCGCTGATGACCCGCGGCTGGCGGAACTGATCGCCGATTGCGGCGAAGATATCGATATCGACCGATGCGATCCGATCGAGATTCTCAAGCTGTTGATGACGGAAGACTTCGACGCAGTGCATTATGCAGGGCACGGCGTTTTCGACGCCGAATCGGGCGAGATGGGCTGGCTGATCGATTCGGATTGTCTCCTGACGGCCGAAGAGATTTTCCGGATCCGGCGCGTGCCCCGGCTGGTATTCGCCAACGCTTGTCATTCAGGGCAGATTCAGCAGAATCTTTCGATCGAGGATGCCGTCGCGCGTCAGGTCGGAATGGCCGAGGCGTTCTTTTCGCGCGGGATCGAAAACTACGTGGGAACGGCCTGGGCCGTGGACGACGATGTCGCGCGGAGGATCGCCGTCTCGTTTTACGGCCACGCACTGGGCGTGCATCGAGCGACGCATGAGGATTCACCTGTCACGATCGAAATTCTCTCGATCGGAGCGGCGCTCAAGGAGGCCCGGAAAGAAGCCGTGATCGAGCTGAGCCGTCTGCAGAGAAGAGAAGGGGACGGTGGTGGTATTGACGCAAGCGTCAGCCGCGATATTTCCTGGGGCGCGTATCAGCATTATGGCGTGAACGGAGCCAGGCTCATCGCCCCGCTCAAGAGCCAGCAGGGCGAGTGATTCCGGGCTTTCGGCAGGCTGTTCGAATTGGCCGGCGGTCAGGTCAGGGGATCAAAGCTCGCGGAGCGAGGCGATGACATCCTTGTTGATGGCTTTCAGGGCCGGGAGCAAACCGCCCAGAACGCCCATCAGCATCGTCATCGTGAAGGCGACGATCATGACGATCCAGCCGACACGAAAGTTGACGGTGACTTCGCTGAAAGTGTCGGCATTGATCGTACCGAAGCTCAAAAACGACAGCGGCAGCGTGAGCAGCAGGCCGATGATGCCGCCGATGGAGCAGAGGATGACCGATTCGCCCAGGAACGAGATCAGGATGTCGAAACGCGAGAAGCCGAGGGCACGCATCGTGCCGATTTCGCGGGCCCGGCTGGCCACGGCGCCGAACATCGTGTTCGCGGCGGCGAACATGGCCCCGATCGTCAGCAGTACTGCGATGACGATGCCGAAGCCGGTGAGAAAGACACTCGAGCCCGTCTGGTCCGCGAAATATGCGGTTTCCGATTTCGGCTGCAGCAGATACTGGGGATCATCGGTGATGAACTTCGTCAGTTTGTCCATCTCTTCCGGATTCGAAGCCCGCAGCTGAACGCTGGAGACGGAGCCTTCCCGCGAGATGTTCCGTTCGAGGTCCTTACGGTCGACCCAGATTTCGCTTTCGGCCGATCCGCCGCCCGCCTTGAACAGGCCGACGACACGGTAGCTTTCCTTCTCGCCGCATTTGAGCATGTCGCCCAGGTTCGTGTTCTTGAACCTGCCCGAGAGGCGTTCGCTGATGATCGCCTCGCCCTTGCCGGGTTCGAGATCACGGCCAGCCGTAATGGTGAAATCGCGCCTGAGCAGTCGGCCGACCGGATCGAGGCCGCGGACGATGACGTTGGCACGTGAACCGTCCGTGCGTTCGAGAGTCGGGATGTTCACGATCTCTCGCGAAACCAGTGGGCCCAGCTTGGGATCGCTGGCCACGCCAGGAAGGCTGACCATGGTGTCCGCCTTGTCCAGCTCGAAGCCGCCGTCGGTCTCGTTGTTCGAACCCTTGCGGAGGATGATCAGATCGAGCGGGTCGCCACTGACGTCCCGGCTGTGACGCAATCCTTCGACCATGCTGAAGAGAATGCAGCTCGACCATACGATCAGGGCCGTTCCCACGACGGTCATCAGTGTGGTTCCGCGGCGAACCCACAAATTGCGGAGGTTGTATTTCAGAGGAACCATGCGATTGACCTGATTCGAATTCGACGTGAAACGGGTCGCCGCTTTGCGAGCGGCGACCCATGAAGCTGGCCGCAGAGCGGAGCGTGTCAGACGACCTTTCGCAATCCCTGAATCACACCCAGGCGTGCCGCCGAGATGGCCGGGAACAAGCCTGAAACGAACCCGATGACGAGGGATACCCCGAGGCCGAACATGGCGGTTCGCCATGGCACGAAGAAGAAGGGCAGGCCGCCGGCAGTGTAAGTCGAGACGTCCACGACATCGAAGAGCAGCTTGCATCCGAGAGCGCCGACCAGGCCACCGATCGCGGCCACGATGACGCATTCGCTGAGCACCATGCCGAGGATTCTGCCATTGGTGAAACCGATCGCCTTGAGCACGGCGATCTCCGTCGTCCGTTCCCGAAGCGCCATCGCCATGGCATTGCCTGAGACGAAGATCAGGGAAACGACCACGGCGAAGCCGACGGCCGTGATCATCGTGCGCATGTCGCCCCACATCTCGGCGAACTGGGAAACGAAGGCATCTTCGGTCATCGTGCGGGTCGGGTTCTGGCTGTTCAGGCTCATGGCATCGATCTTGCGGCAAATCTCGGCTTCGTTCGCGTCATCTGCAAGACGCAGATAAACGACTCCGGCATTGCCCGCCATCCGCCCCTGATTTTTGGACTTCAGCAGTTCCTCCATCAGTTTCCAGTGGTAATAAAGGGCCCGGCCGTCCTCGGTGGGCTTGCATTCGTAAATCGCCCGAACGGTCAGGTCGAGATCGATCGGATAAATCGCGCCCTTGAGGGGCAGGGGGTCGCCGATCTTGAGACCACGCTCCGCGGCCATCTTGTAGCCGATCACGCAGCCGGCCGGATCGTCCTGAAAAGCCTTGAGCTGTTCGGCAGGTACCTTCCGGTCATACAGAATTTCGGAGAATGTGTCCGCATCGACCCCGAACTGGGCGAAGGGCATTTTCTCTTCCTTGAAAGAACCGCCGAACCAGGCCAGCGGCGAAGCATGCTCGACGCCGGGAATCGCCTTGCATTCTTCCACGAACCGGATCGGCAATGGCACGGCGAAGCCCTGGCTGGACATGGAAATCAGCCGGTTCGAGCCCTTGAGCGTTTCGCTCACGGTCGCGTTGATCGAGAGGAACGACAGCATCAGCATCATCAGGAACAGGCTGATGCCGATGGAGCCGATGGTCAGAATCGTGCGCAGGATGTTTCTGCGAACATTCCGGAAGATGTAGCCGAGGTATTTCACGCAAGAACTCCTCCAGAAGCGAATCAGGCGACGACAGAACCGGGGCGGATCGGGGCGGTCTGCATTTCGTCGCCGACGAGCTTGCCTTTGTCGAGCTGCAGCAGCCGGCTGGCACGCGCCGCGGCCTGCGGGTCGTGAGTCACCATGACGATCGTCTTTTCGAGGTCGCGGTGCAGACTTTCGAGCAGTTCGAGGATTTCCTGGGCCGAGGTCCGGTCCAGGTCGCCAGTCGGTTCGTCGGCCACGATCAGGGCCGGGTCGGTCACGATCGCCCTGGCGATCGCCACGCGCTGCTCCTGACCGCCCGAGAGCTGGCGGGGATAGTGATCCTCGCGGCCTTCCAGTCCGACGATCTTGAGGGCCGTCGTCGCACGCCGGCGCCGTTCGCGTCGTGATACCGGCTGGAGCAGGAGCGGCAGTTCGACATTCTCCTGGGCCGTCATGACGGGAATCAGGTTGTACATCTGGAAGATGAAGCCGATGTGGTCCGCCCGCCACTTCGTCATCTGGGCTTCGCTCAGGTTCGAAAGGTTCAGGCCGTCAACGATCACGTCGCCCGAGGTCGCCCTGTCCAGGCCCGCGATCAGGTTCAGGAGCGTCGTCTTGCCCGAGCCGGAAGGCCCCATCAGAGCCAGGAATTCACCGCGGCAAACGTCAAGGTCAAGGTTTTCGAGCACGGGAATCCGCATCGAATTCCGCGTGTATTCCTTCGTCACCATGTTCAGCTGGATGGCCAGATCTTCAGACACTTCGCGGCTCTCCCCTTCGTCATGCCGGCTCGCGCCGCAACGGTATCGTCGATTCCGCCGGGCTGATCAGTCCGGCAGGCTGACTTTCATATTTTCGCTCATCTCGGGGCCGGGATTCAAGACGACGCGGTCGCCGGCCTTGAGCCCGTCCTCGACCTTCAGCAGGTCATCGCTTTTCGGCGTGGTCAGCACTTTCACCTTGTGGATCGTCTTGTCGCTGTCGATCCGCCAGACCGTGGACTCATCGCCCGCTTCCTGAACGGCCGACTTCGGAACGAACAGGCCCGATACCTGCGTTTTCGCTTCGGAAAGTTCCTTATTCGGCAGAAAATTCACGATGGCGACAAGTTCCGGAAACAGCCGCTCGTCAGGATCGAGAATCTGCACGTACACCTTGATCGTCGCGCGGGCACGGTCGCCCAGCGGTACGATCTTCCGCACCCGGCCCTGATAACGCCGGCCAGGCGAGGCCGTGACCATGACTTCCGCCGGCTGGCCGATCGCGACTTTCGAAATCTGGGCCTCGGTAATGTCCGTTTCCACTTCCAGCAGGTCCAGATTGGCCAGTGTCACCACCGAGCCCCGGCCCGAGGCCGCGCCCATGCCGCCCGGGGTGATCGTCTCGCCGACTTCCGCACCCTTGGCCAGTACCGTGCCCGCGAACGGAGCCACGATGTGCATGTTGCGGATCGTCTCTTCGGTCTCCTTGGCCGTCGCCTCCACGAAGGCGATATTGGCCTTCAGGGCCTCAACCCTGGCTTCAGCCATATCCCTTTGTGCAATCGAGGCTTCCAGCTCTTCGCGGCTGGATGTTTTGTACTGGGTCACCAGCGTTTCCTGCCGGATCACCTTCCGCTGCTTGTCACGGAAGTCGGCTTCGGCTTCTCGAAGCTCGGCTTTCGTCCGGGCCACGGTGGCCTGGCGGGAAGTCAGCGATGCCTTCAGGTCGTTATGTTCGAGAATCGCCAGGATCTGTCCTGGCTCGACCTTGTCGCCCTCTTCCACGGCCATCACTTCCACACGGCCGGGGGCCTTGGCACCCACCTGGGCCTGGTTTCGAGACCGCAGGTAACCCTTGGCAGCAAGAACTTTATCGATGTCCGACTCAGTCATGAGCTGAACCGTGGCGAACTTCACCTCGGCAGCCGGGGTCATCTTGCCGATCTGGTCGCGCACCAGATACGCGGCCGTGGCCACGATCGCCAGAGGAATGCACCAGACCGCCAGCGTGAACAACCGCCAGCCAAGCCCCTTCTTGACCTTCACCGGCCCCGAGGGACGATACGAAACCTGTGCCCCGGATTGGGTTTGAGGTGCCGAAATGACCGACGGCCGCTTCGTGCCCCGATCGATCTTGAGCGATGCCAGGTCGTCTTTCAGCGAAGAACTCATGGGGATCGACCTCGATCAGGCTGTGGCCGGACTGACCATTTCAGGTTGACGCGTCGTTGAGTCGGAAAAATCGCGCAAACCAGCGATTCTTATGATGTCTTTATCCTATTCGATAATTCCGATGTGTCCAGAACGAAAGTTGGTGAAGTTCCCTGCCGATTTTGTCGTTACGATCGCTCAGGGCTAATTCGCCCGGATCCGCCGACCGTAACGACTGTGCCGAAAAATCAGCGAAGTTGCCCCTCCTCCGGTCCCGCGGCCACAGGGGCACTCTCACCGGCCAGCGGCAGGGTGAAACGGAATCGCGAGCCGTGTCCTTCCTGGCTTTCCACACCGACCTCGCCACCGATGCCGGCGACCATGTGCTTCACGATCGCCAGCCCCAGACCCGTGCCGCCCAGCTCTCGGCTGCGGGCCTTGTCCACCCGGTAAAACCTTTCGAAGACACGTTCCAGGTCGGCCCGGGGTATGCCGAGGCCGCTGTCGGAAACCGTAACCTCAAGCCAGCCCACGTTATATGGAAGAACCGCCACTTCGACATGGCCACCTTCGGGCGTGTACTTCACGGCATTGTCGATGAGATTGTCCAGAATCTGGCGGAGCGCTTCTTCGGCGGCGACCACTTTCGAGTCGCTCACGGGATCGTCCGCGATCAACTGCAGATCGATGCCTTTCGCCTCGGCCCGATCGCGATAACTGGCCACGCGCGACCGTAAAATCGGCCCGATCGCCGTCGGAACATGGCGATACACGTCGCTGCCCGATTCAAGCTTCGAAAGGGCGAGCATGTCCGAGACCAGGTTCGTCAGCCGGTCGGCCTGTTCCTCGATCCTCTCGACGAAGGCCCGGTTGTGGCCCGGGTCTTCAAGGGCCCAGTCCAGAAGACTTTCGGCGTAGAGTTTGATCGAAGCCAGCGGCGTTTTCAGCTCGTGCGAGGCGTTCGTCACGAAGTCCTGCCGCAGGCGTTCCAGCCGTCGCAGCTCGGTGACGTCCTGAACGACCAGCACCGCACCGGCCGCCCGGCCCGAGGCAATGACGGCAGCCGATTCCCCGCGCGGGCGGATCGGCGTGATCCTGACTTCGAGGATACGCACCCCCAGCCGGCCGATCGCGTCCCTGAGATTCAACGGAATTTCCACCTCGTGCGGCCGGCATCGTTCGACGGCGTCATGGGCATATTCCAGAATCGACGAATGGCGGATCAGTTCGGGCAACAGCCGCCCCAGCCCTTCCTGCTCGACTCCCAGCAATGGCGCCGCAGCTGGATTGGCCAGGATCAGTCGCATCCGATCGTCAATGGCCAGAACGCCTTCCGTCATGGAATCGAGCACGATCCGCATCTGGCGCAGCTGGCGGATCGTGTCGGCATGATCGGCCCTGAGCCGGGGCAGCCATTCGTCCAGAATGGCCGCGATGGCCTCCATCTCCGCCTTATGCCGCCGTAATGAGGGCAATGGCGTATCCGGGGCATGGAGACGTTCGAGATTTGTCCATAGAGCCCTGCGGAAGTCAATATTCTGGCGACGCTTGCGCAGGATGTCGAGCCGCCGGGACGCCAGCCACAGGAACCCGACGGCCAGGCCCCCGATCAGGGAGCCGATCCAGAAATGCACGAATTCGGTTGCCGTCATGTCGCCTTGTTCCGAAATCGACCGGCCCGGTGAGAACCGGGTTCGACCGTCCGCGAATTCCACGATACGCTGGATACCCGGCGCGAATAGGGCAGGGCGCGAGCGGATTCGCCCGGATGCCCGCCCACATCGATTCGCAGCCGGAAATCGGGTAACCGCCCATCATGCCCAGGATATCGGCTAAAATCATTCTAGTGACCTTCCGCGCGAAGGTGTCGTGAAACTTCGATGAGTTTTCTCCCTCTCCCCCGGGCGAATCGTTCACATGACCGCCGCAACCGAAACGATCGCAACCGAACCCCGGACTTTCGACCCCGTTCTGATTTACGACGGCCGGTGCGGACTTTGCCATAAAGCGGTCCGGCACATTTTGAAGTTTGACCGTGCCGGCCAGTTCCGGTTCGCGGCCAATACCACGCCCACGGGCCTTCGGCTGCTGCATGAAGCGGGCTTCGCGGGCGACACTCCGCCCGAGACGATGGTGCTGCTTTCCGGTGGCCGGGCGTTCACGCATTCCGACGCCGCGCTGGAGATCGCCCGCCGCCTTGGCGGAATTCATGCTCTGGCGGCCCCGGGAAGGTTGGTTCCGCGCTTCCTCCGCGATAGACTGTACACGTTCGTGGCCAACCGGCGCTATCGGATCTTCGGGAGTTACGAGACTTGCCGGCTACCCAGCCCGGCCGAAAGGGCCCGGTTTCTGGACGCCGGGGAAGTCGCCGTATCCTGAGGCTCGGCAGTATCTTCCGGCTTCGACCGCACAACTCAGGCCATGAAGGCTGCCCTCTCCGCCATAACGCGATCCCGTCCCGGTTCCGAAGCGAAAGACACCGGCTTATGCTTTCGAAATTGCAGTCGTTCACCCTGGTCGGAATCGATGCCGAGTCGGTGGATGTCGAAGTCGACATCGCCCTGGCCCCCACGCCCCAGACGGTGCTCGTCGGCCTCGCCGAAACGGCCGTGCGCGAAAGCACGCACCGCGTCGAACGGGCGATCATCAACTCGGGCTTCCTCAAATCGCCGGACAGGATCGTCATCAATCTCGCCCCGGCCGACCTTCGTAAAGACGCCGGCGGATTCGACTTGCCGATCGCCCTGGGCATCCTGGCAGCCAGCGGGCAGCTTTCCATCGAGCGGCGAGGCAAATTCGCCGTAGTCGGCGAGCTTTCCCTCGACGGCGAAACCAGGCCCGTCAAAGGTGCCCTGGCCATGGCTCTGGCCGCGGCCCAGCGCGGGTGCGAGGCCCTTCTCGTGCCGGCCGCCAACGCCCACGAGGCCGCCGTGGTCGACCGGATCCCGGTCATCCCGATCACAAGTCTTTCAGAAGCCGTGGCTTACCTTTCGCGCAGGATCGATATCGAACCGACCGCCGTGGACATCGCCGACCTCTTCGAACGGCTGTGCAAGTTCGAGGAAGACTTCGTCGACGTAAAAGGGCAGGACTACGCCAAGCGTGCCCTGGTCATCTCGGCCTCAGGCGGTCATAACGTGCTGATGATCGGCCCGCCCGGCACCGGCAAGACCCTACTGGCCCGAAGATTGCCGACAATCCTGCCTTCACTCGCACCGGGCGAAAGTCTCGAAACGACAAGAATCTACAGCGCCATGGGGCTTTTAAGGCCCGGCCAGCCGCTGCTGGCCACCCGGCCGTTTCGGTCGCCCCACCACAGCGTGTCCGACGCGGGCCTGGTCGGCGGCGGGTCGATCCCCCAGCCGGGCGAAATCTCGCTGGCCCACAAGGGCGTGCTGTTTCTCGACGAGCTTCCCGAGTTCAACCGCAAGACGCTGGAAGTGCTGCGCCAGCCGCTGGAAGAGGGGGCCGTGACGATCAGCCGAGCCCTGCGAAGCGTGAACTTCCCGGCCGATTTCGTTCTCATCGCGGCCATGAACCCGTGCCCGTGCGGCTACCGGGGCGACCCGCGCCGAAGCTGCAACTGCTCGCCTATGCAAGTAGAGCGTTACCTGTCGAAAATCAGCGGCCCGCTGCTGGACAGGATCGACCTGCACGTGGAAGTCCCGGCAGTTCCGTTTACGCAACTCTCGGAAGCTCCGGCGGGGCCGAGTTCGGCGGACTTGCGCAAGCAGGTGCTCGCGGCCCGGGCCCGGCAGGCGAAGCGGTTCGAGGGGCTTTCGACGCTGGTGAACGGCCGGATGACGCCACGGCAGATCCGCAAATTCTGCGTACTGAAGCCCGAATCGGCCCAGATCCTGCGGGCGGCGATGGAAGAGCTGGGCCTTTCGGCCCGGGCGCACGACAAGGTGCTGCGCGTGGCCCGGACGATGGCCGACCTGGACGACGCGGACCATATCGAGCCGCACCACATCGCCGAAGCGGTGGGCTATCGGTCGCTGGACCGAGGCGTGTGGGGATCGTAAGTCGTGGTTGAGCGTAATGCGTGCGTGTTCTTGCTCCCGGGCCTCCGAGCACCAGCTCGGAGATTCGCGGCAGTATCGCGCGAGGCAATTCGATGAGGCTTCGAAGCAGGTAATCTATTGTTCAATCGATTCGTAAATATCTACCAGTGAACGGCTTCAATGTGATTGTCGCGTCCTTGAATTGCGATTTCTCCGACTTGGAGCTCGGAGGTCCCAGGGCCGGAATCGATTGGATGCATGCGTGCGTGCAATGGGGCTGCGGATGCTTTTCCGATTCCTTCGTCCCAAATCCTGATTTTGTTCGTAACATAATTATCTACTCTCTCGTTTCAGGCGCTTGGCGCTGACGAACTCGACCGGAAATCGTCATGAAGCGGAATCTGATCCACTCTCGCGTGCTTTCGTTTTCGGCATTTTGCCGGGTTGCAGCCCTGGTCGCTGTCGTCTTCGCCTGGGCAGGGGGGGCGGCTCAGGGGCAGTCGCTGCAGCAACTGGCCCGGCAGCAGCGGCAGGCGATCGCCAAGGCGAAAAGTCAGGCGATCGCCAAGGCGAAGGCCAATCAGCAGCGGTTGATGGCCGAGTACAAAAAGGCCGCTTCGGCCAAGCCGAAACTGCCCGTGGTGACGCCTGACCCGAATGCCGTGGCCGTGAAACCCGTCGACCCGGCGAAGCGTGACGCCGCTCTCGCTTCGGCCGCGAAGCTCGACTCGCTCATCGAAGAACTGCTCACCAAAAACGGCCAGAAGCCCAACGCCATGACGAACGACTATCAGTTCGTCCGGCGGGCGTATCTGGACATCACCGGCACGATCCCCACCGCGACCCAGGCCAATGCCTTCATCGCCGACAAGTCGAAGACCAAGCGTGCGGACCTGATCGACCGGCTGCTCAATTCGCCCGGCTATGCCAGCCACATGTTCAACTACTGGGTCGATGTGCTGCGGCTGGTCGACCGGTCGGGCAACCGTTATCTGCGACCATTCGGCGACTGGCTGAAGGACGGCCTGAGGACCAACGAGCGTTTCGACGCCATGGTCTTCGCCATGCTCACGGCCGAGGGGCGGGTGTTCGACGACCCGGCGGCCGGATATCTGCTGCGCGACGCGGGCATGCCGCTCGATAACCTGAACAACACGGTGCGGATTTTCCTGGGCACGCGTATCGGCTGTGCCCAGTGTCACGATCACCCGTTCGACAAGTGGAAGCAGAAGGACTTTTATCAGCTGGCGGCGTTCTCGGGCGGGATCCAGTATGCGAAGCCGCCTCAGATTCAGATGGATATCGACCGCAAAGAACTGCAGGACAAAAAGTTCGGTCAGTTCCGCAACGTGATCCTGAACAACAATCGCCAGAACGTGTGGGATAACGACAAGGTCAAACTCAAATATCCCCATGATTATGACTCGCCCGGGGCCAAGCCCGGGGAAGTGGTTGTTCCGGCCGTGCTCTGGGGCAGCGTGCCGACGGAAGTCCGTTCGATGCCGGGCCGGGTGCAGTTCGCGGGCTGGGTGACTTCGGAAGAGAATCCACGATTCTCCCGCACGCTGGCCAACCGGCTCTGGAAGCTCGTGATGGGCAGGGGCCTGATCGAGCCGTTGGACGACATGCACGACGACACCGTGGCCGCGAACGAAGCGGCCATGCGGTTTCTGGAGACGGAAATCGTCCGCCTGAATTTCGATATGAAGGAATTTCTGAGGATCGTACTGAACTCCCGAACCTATCAGCGACAGGTGACTTACGACGACTTCGACCCGTCGAAGCCCTATCTCTTTCCCGGGCCGGTACTGCGGCGGATGACGGCCGAGCAGGTGTGGGACAGCCTGCTGACGCTGACGGTGCCGAACGTCGACGCGATCGCCCGGCCCAGCGATGCCGAATTCGAGGAGCTGATCGTCGTTCGAAAGGGTGAAAAAGCGAGCGAAGCGGCCGTTCGGGCCGAGAAGCTGCCCGAAGTGCAGAAATCGGCACGCCAGGCCGACGAAACGAGCCTTTACGTCGCTGGCGACATCGCCGAACGGCTGATTCTGCGGCGAGCTAGCGAGCTGCCCAGCCCGTTGCCGCCGGGGCACTTTCTGCGGGAATTCGGGCAGTCGGACAGGGAACTCATCGGGGCAGGGCACACCGACGGCACCGTGCCGCAACTGCTGGAAATGTTCAACGGGGCAGCCTCGCACATGATCATCGAGAACGGATCGGTGCTGGACAGGATCCTGAGCGACAACCGCACGATGAACGCCACGGTCAACGAAATTTTCATGTCGATCCTGACGCGGCACCCTACGGAGCGTGAAAAACGGGTGGCATACGGCGAAGCGAACGCCAACGGCCGGCCCGGCATCGGCAACGTGATCTGGGCCCTGCTCAACACGCGGGAATTCCTGTTCGTTCAATGATCGCATCCGCCGGCACGGCTGGCTCGAAGCGCATCCGGCACTCAAATCCTCAGACAGCGGAAGATCGACCATGAACATGCTGCGGATTCGAAAGGAACTCGGACAGCTCGACGAACCGACCCGGCGCGACTTCGCCCTGACGCTGGCCCGCCAGTTGCTGGGCGTCTCGGTGCTGCCGGCCCTGGGGCCGCTGCAAGTTCTCGCAGCCGACACCCAGAAGGCGTCTACCGCGGGGCAGGGGGGATCGCCCTTCCCCGTGGCCGGTTACGACGCTTCGAAAGCCCTGCACGTGATTTATCTGGCGATGAACGGGGCCATGAGCCAGATCGACACGTTCGACCCGAAGCCGGGCAGCAAGAACCAGGGGGAAACGCCGGTCATCGCCACCAAAGTGCCGGGCGTGAGCTTCGGCGGATCGCTGCCGAAACTGGCGGCCATGGCCGACAAGCTGGCCGTGATTCGCGGCATGACGACCACCACGGCCGATCATGACCAGGCCCAATACCTGATCCGCACGAATTACAAGCCCATCGCCACGACACGCCATCCTGGCCTGGGGGCCTGGGTTCACAAGCTTGCCGGGCCGATCTCACGTGAGCTTCCGCCCAGCGTGGTCGTGGGAGGCGGGTCGAATATCGGGGCAGGGTACCTGGGCGCAACGTTCGCACCGGTGCCGATCTCCGAACCGGCCCGTGGGCTTCAGAACACGGCTTTTCCGAAGTATCTCAAGCCGGGGCAGTTCGAGAACCGGATCGCGCTGGCGCAGGAATTCGACCGGGAGTTCCGCAAGAAGTCGAAGTCGAGCATGCTGGCGGATTACGACGAACTGTACAAGTCGGCCATGGCGATGCTCAGGTCGAAGGCCCTGGCAGCGTTCGATATTTCGAAGGAAAAGCCTGAAACGCAGGAGGCTTACGGCAAGAATCCGTTCGGGAAGGGGGTGTTGCTGTCGCGTCGGCTGGTGGAAGGCGGCGTCCGCTTCGTCGAGGTGAACCTGGGCGGCTGGGACATGCACAATGACATCTTTCAGGCGATGCCGGCACGAGGTGCGATGCTCGATCAGGCTGTCTCGGCACTGCTGGGTGATCTCGAAAGCCGTGGGCTGCTCAAGAAGACTCTGGTGGTGATAGGTACGGAGTTCGGCAGGAAAACGCCCCTGAGCCAGAACGCCGGGCGCGACCATCACCCTGCCGCGTTCAGTTGCGTGCTGGCGGGCGGGGGAGTGAAGGCCGGTATCGTGCACGGGAAGACGGACGAAGACGCCATGACCGTCGAGGACGACGCCGTCAAAGTCGCTGACTTCAACGCCACGATCGCCTCGGCTCTCGGCCTGCCCCTCGACTACGAAATTCATTCGCCCGATGGCCGGCCGTTCACGATCGCGAACAAGGGCAAGCCGATTAAGGCCGTTCTGGCATAAAGGTTTGCGACGGATAATCAAGTCGCGGATTCGAGCGCGGCGATGTCGGCTCCGACGATCGATTTCAGGTTCTTCGTGACTTTCTCGACCGGCCAATCCCACCAGGCGATCTGGAGCAGGCGAGAGACGACATCCTGCGGAAAGCGATAACGGATGAGCTGGGCCGGGTTGCCACCGACGACGGCGTAGGGCGGGACGTCTTTCGTGACGACCGAGCATGCCGCGACGATCGCGCCATGTCCGATTTGCACGCCAGGCATGATCATCGAATCGTACCCGAGCCAGACATCATGGCCGATGACGGTGTCGCCCTTGTACGGCAGATCGCCGGGCTGAGGGGCGGCACTCTCCCAGCCGGTGCCGAAGATGTAGAAGGGATAAGTCGAAAAACCGGCGATCCGGTGATTGGCTCCGTTCATGACGAAACGGACGCCACGTGCCAGAGCGCAGAACTTGCCGATCACGAGTTTGTCGCCCACGAACGGGTAATGGTAAAGCACGCACCTGGCCAAGAAATGCTCCGGGCCGTCGGGATCGTCGTAATAGGTGTAGTCGCCGACGACCACGTTCGGGGCGCTGACGAGCGGTTTGAGGAATCCGACCTGGGGAAAGCCAGGCAGCGGATACGCCTGGTCGGGTGATGGTCCATGCATGTTCTGGGCTCCCGCAATGGAATCGGACGAGATGGCGACCGGGATCGATCATATCCCGAAAAGTGACCGGCAGGGGTCGGGAAATCCAACGTCCGATAATCACTCTTATGGTTGCTTTTTCTCCTGGGCCGGGTTTTGGGGGCTCGTTTCGGACATGAATCGGTCGATTCGACGGACTTCGTCCTGTGAGCCCTGTTTCAATCAGCGTTCATGTCCCCGGAAAAGACGATCGGGCGGACTCCATGACAGGAATCCGCCCGATCCGGGATTTCTCGCTTTTTGACTGAGTCCGGCTTACTGGCCAGGCTGAACAGTGATGTTCACCATCGCGCCGCCGTTGGCCGGGTTGACCGTGTTCGGGTCGTATTCGACACGTGGCGGATTCGTGCCAGGTACGACCCAGTAGGTGCAGCCAGCCGGAACGCTGCAGGTATATCCCGGTCCGCCCGCGACATAGGCGGATGGATTGACGGCGATGTCCGTCGGCGCCGGGGTGGCGGCCGGCACGTTCGTGATGGTCGGAACGGTGGCCGGTGCCGAAGGTGGAGGTGTGGCACCCGGTTGAGCCATCTCATACAGCAGCTGATCGGCATCGATAACGAACTGGAACCAGCCGAGAGCCCCGAGCCGGTCGACACTGACGACTCGTACCCGGTCGCCAAGGCGGAGCGAATCGAGCGGCAAGTCGAACGGCCGGGAGGTCATGACGGCTGTCGCGGCGGATACCAGGCCGATCTTGCGCAATAGGCTCACTTCCTTGGGATCCTTGCCGGGCTCTTCGAAGGTGAAGATTTTGGCCTTCGGGTCGAGCATCACGGTAAGTACCTTCAGGGCCAGACGTTCGGGCTGATCGGACGTCGCTGCGATTTTCACGAATTCGATCTCGACCTCAGCTGAGGGTGCATCGATTCGGATCGCCGATCCGAACCGGCCGGCGGACAGGAGGGTCAGGGCCGGCGAGGCGACGTCCACGCGAACGTCACGCAACAGCATGACAAGGTTGCCTTTATCGCTGACCGTGAAGTGCGGCACGATCTTCCTGTCACCCAGCGTGATCGCCGCCAGCGGAGTGCCGGGCGTCATGGCAGCCCCTTCCGGCTGCTTCGAGATCCGCAGGTTCTCTTCCAGGGCGGACCGGAAGTGGAGATCGTCGCCATTGATTTCGATCTCCAGCACGCCGTCGCTGTCCTTATCGGGCATGAAGCCGATCGTCGTCGGTCCGCGAGAAGCCAGCTCGGCGAGGTAGTTTGCGGCGATATTTTCCAGAAGGTTCGGAATATGAATCGCCGTCGTCACATAACGGGCATCGACCGGATCGACCGGGGGCACGGCGTCGATCGGTCCGATCGTGTCCAGCCCCGGAAATTCGTAAGCCAGACGGGCTTCGGCGTGAATGTGGCTCGGCTCGGTGCGGGTGAGGACGCGGTCGATGAGGAACTTCGAATACGAAAACGCATTCGGGCCACGACGATACGGCATGATCGCGCCGTTGAGCTGAGCGGCGGCTTCATTGGCCCGCATCTGGCCCAGTTCCAGCGAGCTGGTTTCGGTTTCGGACTGAATCTGCCCGATCGACCGCGAATAGATCTGGTTGGCGATGGCCTGCCTGTCCATGCCGGCCATGCCCATGAAGGCACGGGTGATCCCCCCGCCCTGCCGGGGCGTGACCGAGAGATTCGGTCGGGCGTTGTTCTGATAAGAAGGTGCCATGGCGACGCCTGAGGGGCGGATCGCGAACGACATCGTGAGCAGGCTGTCGTTCTGGATCGTATTGCCAAGAGCATAGGCCCGCGTGAGGATCCGGCCGCCACGGTTGGCTTCGACCTGCTGTTCGAAGTCCGTCACCGGAGTCACGGAAGTCATCGCCTGGCGGATGTAGAACGAAATGGCATCGGTCGAAGGGATCAACCCGTAACCATAACGCTCACGTGGCGTTACGTAGCTCGTTCGGCCTTTGTAGAAGACTGGGTCAGGGGTGACGATACCCCGGTCCAGCATTGGCCGGAGGCCTTCGGCAGCGACGGTCACGATCATATTCGGCGATTCCCACCTGGACGTGATCGTATCCAGAATCGCCTGGGCATCGGGCCAGGGGGTCGTCTGCAGCCGGGTGCGAGCCTGTGCGAGCAGGTCACGAACTTTCTCGCGGGAATCGAAACGCTGGGCCGCGGTCGTCGCGGCTTCGTAATCCTCGAGCGCATCCACAAGCGGGACTGCGACTTCCGAATAGAGCCGGCGATGATCGTCGGTCAACCAGTAATCGCCCCGGGCGATCGTATCCCGGGCCGAAATGGCATATTGAACCGACCGGAGCCGGGGCTCGATCCAACGATTCAGGGCATTGGCGACGTCCGCGGCCACGGGGTCGTATCCAGCCCAGGCGGCCCATTGAGCGGCATCGGCCTGAAGCGTGGCATAGGCGTTCAGGCGGGCATCCAACTCTCTGGAATTCGTGACGTTACGCAGGTCAGCCTCAAGCTTCGCCCGGGCTGATACGATGACCGGGTCGGCCTTAAGCGTCAAACGGTCCAGTTGCTCCTGGACGTTGCGGTAGGTCGGCGCGACATTGGCGGCTTCGGCCGTCATCCAGCCGACCTGGCTGAGTATGAGAAAACAGGCGAAATGGAGAGATCTTGACTTTGGCATCGAGAACGGATCCCGAGAAGACGCGCGGAGGAAGACAAAGAGCCAACATGCGTAAAGACCGCACGGCCCCGCCGTAGCTAGCGCGGCAAACCGGCTGCACGTCGTGGACGCTCATCCTGATGGGCTCTATGGTACACGGGCGAATCGTCGCCGCTCCAGTCGATCTCGTCCTGAGTCTCTTGATTTTTGTCGGTTAGGGGCCATGGGCGGAATGATCATTCGCCGGGCCGATCGCGGGGAAACGGGAATTTCTGCCAGTCCTGCGGATTGTCCAGATCGTGCCGCATCGATTCGAACGCGCAAAAGAAATCGGATCGGGAAAGCCGGGGGTTTTGCCAAAGAGCATTCAGGCCAGCGTCCTTCGGCAATTCCGCAATTGCACCACGGTCGTTCCAGCGCAACGCTACAGGATGCAGCCCCCTGCCCTCACGAGTCACACCACGAACAAGCGATTCTTGTCTCCCGCGACACTGGGCGATCAGCTCACGAACGAAAGCCGCTTCGATCGCGGGCAAATCCGCCGGCATGAAGCCGATAAAATCGGGCGGACGATCCGGCGACCCGATCAGGCACGATTCGACGTAACCGATGCCGTGTTCGATCGATCGGCGCATTTCCTCAGGCGCAGGGTCGACATGAAGCGGATGTGCGCCTGCAGTTGCGACCCTCGCGGCGATCGCTCCATAAGGCTCGCTCGCCTGTGGCCCCAACACCACGATGATCGGCCCTGCATCGCCAGCCAGACATTCCCGAACGACGTGCTCGATCAGCGTAATTGTCTGCCCTGGAATGACTTCCAGTAACTTGGGGCGGCCGAATCGCGAGCTTCTTCCGGCAGCGGCGATTACGAGCGGAAAGCGGCCCCCGGTTTCCATGCGATTCACTTTCGTGATGTTCAGGCGGCAACTTTCAGCCAGCTGTTTCACTTTTTTTGATGAAAATCGGCCCTGGTCCTGATTCAGCTCAGGGGCCGACTTCAGCGCGGAAATGAGCGGGAACGGCTTCCGAAATCTCGGCGGAAGTCTTTTCCTCGTAGTAGGATGTGCTGCCAAGGCTGCGGGCTTTGGCTTCGCCGGCATTGCGCCAGGCGATCAGCTCGGCGACGACACTCACTGCGATTTCGAAGACCGACTGCGAACCGATCGGAAGGCCGATCGGGGCCTTCACGCGTGCCAGAGCCGATTTCGGAACGCCTTGTTCCGCAAGAGCTTCCATTATCATTCGGATTTTTCGCCGGCTGCCGATGAGTCCGACATAAGCCGCAGGCGTATCCGCAAGCAGTCCGACGGCTTCCTGGTCGTGTCCGTGGCCACGGGTCACGATCAGGGCATAGGTGCGCGAAGTGACCGGGAATGTTGTCAATGTTTCTTCGAACGGCCCGACATGAAACGACTTCGCTGTCGGAAACCTTTCCATATTGGCGAATTGCGCGCGGTCATCAGCCACGGCGACTTCGAAGTCGGCACGGGCGGCGAGTTCGGCGACGGCCTGGCCGACATGACCGGCACCGACGATCAGGAGCTGGATTCGTGCAGGCCATTCGATTACCGAAAGCCCCTGCTCTGTCACCGGGCGATTCCGGCTGACGTTCGCCGCACTGGCGATCGCCAGAGACTCAGCCGAGGGAACGACAGGCCAGGCAGCCGCGAGATTCCCCTTGTGATCGATCAGAAACCGATGCCCTGGCTCGGCTTGCGGTGCGGCTTCATTTCCGGGCTTCTGGACGATCGCTTCGCGAAATCCGAAGCCTGCCGCGTCGAGTTCGACCCAGGCCCGGGCATAATCGGCGAACGAGCGATCGACGACGCGCTCCGACACGATCACCATACGGCCGCCGCAGATCAGGCCGTCGGCCCAGGCGTAATCGTGGTCCAGCACATAACTTGCGATGCTGCGCCCGCCCGCGGCCAGCGTCATCAGACTCTTCGTCTTGACTTCGTTCTCGACGCAACCGCCACCCAGGGTGCCCCATTGGCGGCCGTCGTCGGCCACCACCATGTAGGCCCCGGCTTTCTGGGGCGTCGACCCGCGCGTTTCGATCACCTGACAGACAACCCGGGAATGCCCTTCCGATAGATCATCGATCAGTCGGATCATCGTTTCGCGCATGGAGTTTCCCGAGATTCGCTGGGCAGAGGATATCAGGCGGTTTCGGACAAGACATATCTTAACCGCCCGCACGGTGCCGTCTCAAGCTTGCGGCGAACCGCAATCACGAGATGCACGATCCAAGTAGCAGATACCCTTCTCAGGGCATCCCTTACGTAGAACTCCCTCGCATCGGATCTCGATCCCCTGCCCTGTTCCTGGATGAACCTGGGGCATGGGGCGGATCGTTCAGGTTCGTCAGGAAATCCACATGCAGCCGCCTGAGCCGGGCTGAGGGTCCATGCGTACGTGGTGGCTCGCGATCGGTCCGATCGGCACGCGGAACGCGCCGGAAAGCCGGGCTTGCTCTTCTTCCATCCGGCGAACGTTGCGGGCCATCATTTTCAGCCCCGATTCCGCCAGGCGAAGGGCCTGAACCGTCATCCGGTCCCGCTCGCGGAGCGTCTCCACGACCGGTTCCCATTCTTTGCGGTCACGCTCGCACATGGCGTCGAGCCGGCTTGCGACGGATCGCCATAAGTCCCTATCGTCCATAATGTTGTCCGTTGAATTTCCAGGGTGATGACTCATGGTGGGGAGAACTCCGGCGATTCAAGATGTTCGGCTCGGTCGATGCTGTCTCAAACCAGTCGAACCGGCTTTCTTGTTCAATCGGCACAGATTGCCTGCTTTATTGAATCAATTCCAGAAAAGCATCGGATCGTCGGCCGATCCCGAATTCCGGTTCGATGTCCCGTGTTCCGATCCGCCTTTTCGAAAACGGCGGATTTGATATAAGACGCGCATCGGAACACGAAGGATCGACCCCCGGCGCAGGGCCTGGCCCGCAAGCCGGCAGCCGCCAGCCAGGCCACGAAGGAACGGGCTCCATGATCAAGCTCGAAAACGACTTCCGGCATTTTCGCATGTACCGGGGCCGATATTTCGCCGGATGGATTGCGCTGACCTGGTCGTTGGTTGCGTCGAGTTTCGTCAGCGTTCAGGCTCAGCAGGAAGAGCCTGCGGAAGCTTCCGCGGATGCCGCGACCGTCTGGCAGGATTCGTTCGAGGACGAACGTCCGAAGTGGGTGCGTGAGGAAGTGGACGCCCCTGTCGACTGGCTGGCGCACGACCGGTCCGATCTCGCTGCGCGTGATGGGGTCCGGAGCGAGCGTTTCGTATTCAGGGCCGGTCCTGGCGGCGGCGTGTACGTCAGTTACTCGGTGCCGAAGATCGTGGTCGAAAAGGCTACGAAGATCACTTTGAACCTGCGGTCGAATCTGGGTGGGATGCGGGTTCTTGCCCGGGTCGTGCTGCCGGAGGATAAGGACCCTGACACTGGCCGGCCTTCGTTCGTGGTCGTGGCCGGCCGAAGTTACGAAAATGTCGGCGTATGGCAGCGGCTTTCGATCGACGAGCTGGCCACCGAGGTCGAAAGTCAGGCGCGATTGTTGCGTATTCGCAGCCAGCGTAAAGTGCCGACCAAAGGGGCTTACCTGGAAAGGATCGTGCTGAATCTGTACGGCGGGCCGAACGAGACGACGGTTTATGTCGACGATCTGCGGATCACGCCGGTCGACCCATCGGTGCTCGCCACCCGAATCGCCCAGCAGACAGCCACCAATGAAGACGCGGCCATGCAGGATCCGGCTGAGCCGAAGCTGGGCGTGCACCGGGTGGCGATTCAAGGCGGCCAACTGCGGCGCGACGGCCTGGGCTGGTTCTTCAGCCTTGTCGATGCCCCCGGGGCCGATTGGGATCAGCTTCTGCGCATGGGTTTCGACGTTCTTTCGATCGACTCCGGCGAAACCGGCGATGCCGTGGCCGATGCCACGCGAATGGGCTTTCTGCTGTCGCCCAGAATCGGTCAGGGGCGGCTCGTCGAAGACGATGCCCCGGCGAACGTCATTCAGAGGGCCCGCAAGTTCCCGCTGCAGGAAGCCGTCGCTTTCTGGGATGTCGGCCAGAATCTCGGCCTGACGATCGACGAAGCCACCGGCCAGAAGCAGCTCGAACGCAATCGCAATCTTGTGCGTGCGATACATGATCAGGCGGCCGTCTCAGCCACGCAGGGCCGCCCTTTCGCCGACCTTGTTTCCGGTATGGTCGCCGGCCGGTTCGCGGGCTATGCCATTCCCCAGAACCATCTTGAAATGATGGCCGTCGATCCGACGATCTGGTCGTCCACCAAACCGCATTCCGACGTTCTGGCCTATCTTCAGCAGCGCAAGGACTTGACGACGCTGGCCAATCCGGCCGGAATCCTCTTCTGGGGCTGGGTTTCGGCCCGGGGCGAACCGGCGGCTGCCCGGCAGCTCTGGGGTTTCGATCCTCCGCCGATCTGGGGGCAGCCAAGGCGTCAGCCGGAACAGTTGCGTATCGATACTTATCTGGCGATGGCGTCGGGCTTTCGGGGGATCGGCGTGCGCAGCGACGCGGATCTCACTCGCGCTGCCGGCAGGCCCCTGCTCCTGGAACTTGGCTTTCTGAACGAGGAAATCGACCTGGTCGAGGCGATCCTGAGTGACCAGCAGGGGCCAATTCAGCCGATCATGTGCTTCCCGCCTGATCCGCCGATGCAGGTGTCACGCAACGGTCTTTCCGGTATCACTTCGAAAAACGTGGTCTCCAACGAACTGGGCGCGCATCCTTCCATTCGCGGCTCGGCCATCAATCTGCCTGAAAAACGGGGCAGGCTCGTGATGATCGCCGATCTCGACGAATTCGCCCAGTGGCAGCCGCCGCAAATGTCGCTGAACAACCTGACGGTGCGTATTCCGGGCACGCCTGAAAATGCCACGGCGTATCTGATTTCGCCGGGCGAAGTCCGTGTGCTCGAGCGTCGCCGCGTTCCAGGCGGCCTTCAGCTCGTCGTGCCGGAATTCGACACGACGGCCATGATCCTGCTGACGACTGACGACAACCTGGCCGAATGGACGAAAGCCGCCGTGGCCCGCAACCGCGCGATGGCTTCTGCCATGGCGATCGAACAGGCTGAGCTGCAGCTGGCGTGGGCCACCGAAGTGCACAACCGGCTGGCCAACGACGGGATCGGCCTTGCCGAAGCCGGCCAGTGGCAGGCTTTATGTATGGAACGGATCGCCTCGGCCCGCGACAGCCAGGCCCGTGAAGACTTCGCTCAGGCGTGGGCCGAGGCACGCCGGGCGCTAAGGCCGCTGCGGATCATGATGCGCGACCACTGGATGCAGGGCTATCGCTACTTGCAGGAAGTCGCCCGCTATAACCTGCGCGAAGCCGCCACGCCCGACGGTTCGGGGCAGCCGTCGTCGCTGCCGGCTCTCGTTCCGCCCATGGCAAGCCCGGGCCTGGTGGCCTTCAACACGCTGCCGCAGCATTATCTGTGGTGCTCGTGGATTCGCGACGGCAAGTTCACGGACAATTCCGTGCTCGGCGGATCGTTCGACGATCCCAACGAAATCCGCACCGCGGGGTGGATCAACCTGTGCCGTCAATCCGAAGGGCGTTCCGGGGCTGCCGTCTCCGCCGAAGGCCCAGGTGGCCAGGGGCGGGTCTTGCGGCTGAACGTTTCACGCCGGTCGGATGCACGGATCGACGAGCTGGCCGCGTTCGTCGATAATCCGGTCGCCATGGTTCGGACGCATCCGATCAAGGTGAACCCTCGTGAGATGATCCGCATTCGCGTGAAGGTTCGTATGCCGCGCCCGCAGCAGCCGGGCGCGGGCGGGGTGGTGGTGGAGGATTCGCTGGGGGGCCCTGCCCTGGCCTTCCGCAGCTCAGCCGCGGTGCCCGAATGGTCGGAAGTGGTGCTTTATCGCCGTGTGGTCGACGAAACGTCGATGACGGTCAAGCTCGGCCTGGCAGGCGATGGAGATGCCTTCTTCGACGATCTGCGAGTGGAACGCCTGACGGAAAACGCTCCGATCGCGGCGGATCGCATCGCCGCCGCCCCCGCAGGCAGCACCCCCGCCCAACCCGCGGAAGCCGCCCCGGCGGAGGCTGCCGAAGAACAGCCACCCGCCGCGGCCCCGGCCCCGGCTGATGAGCCGGAGCCGAAGAGCTGAGCCGGGGCTGAATTCGCAATCAATTCGCGCGGGACTCGCTTCTGGCGGGATGCCGAGGTAAATGAAATCCCCGGCACAGGCTGTCAGAAGCGACAGCACTGGCCGGGATCGTGTGAGAAGAATCGGTCAAGCCCGGTTTCGATCAACGGGGAGCTCTTGGTCCCTGGGGAAATTGCTTGACGAAATCTTCCGCCATCGAATTGCCGTAAATATCGAAGATCCTCGAACCACGTACGATGACCCGTACAGGGGTAGCGATCGGCACGGCAGAGGCGAATTGGAGGCGGGCCATCATGCCGAATTGTGCCGAAAATACGTAGTCCACGGGATAATCACGGTCGTCACTGGTTCCGAAGAGTCCATCGGCTCCAGAGGATAGGACCCGGTAATTCGCAGGCAGGAACGATCCACGTCTGGGATCGATCGTCTCGCTGAATTCGAGGTCGAACGATACCGCCCCTCCACCGCCGACGTTCGCGAGACAGCGAGTGACCCTCGGTTTCGATGAATCGTCGGGATACACCTGAATATCGTCAAGCAACGGTCCCCAAAAGCCAAAGCCATTGGGGCTCGCGAATCGCAGGGTGGTCTCGTTCGATTCGAGACCCGCGACGAAGCTGAACTCGATCGTCGACCAGACCATCCCGTATTGGGGCGAAGCGAACGTCTGGAACGTGTAATTCGAAACAGACTGCCCGTTCAGCAATTGAACGACGACGGCACGAGGGTTGAGGAAGAAATTCGAAGCCGCCATTCGGAACGAAACGTGGTAAGTATGGCCTGGCACGGTCAGGAACGTCTGCTGGATTGTGCCGGTGCCTGTGCCGCCTCCATCCAGGTTCAGATCGATGACCAGCGAGCCATCGGCTGCCGGCCCGAAATGAGGGCCGGTGAAATTCGGGTTTTGAGCAGGATTGGCGGTTGCGACATGCCAGTCCACCCCCATGCCACCGACGACCCAGCCGTTGATTCGTTGGTCGCCCGGGAAAACCCGCACGTACCCCGGGGCGTCGTAATTGCCCGATTCGAACGACCCGTTGACGATCAGGTTGTCGGCACGGACAGTAGCCGAAGTAGCTGTCAGAAATACGATCGCCGCAGCGAATCGAATGCGATATCGAATCATCACGAAATCTCCTGAATCTCTTGCGAGAATTTGTTGCGAATCATGCAGAAACTGACGCAGGAACACTACGGAAAAAGCGGACCTCACTATTCTGAAGATGCCGATACATGTGGTCAAGTCTGTCGTCCGGGTGAAACTCCCATGCACGGAAGTCGGTTCCGCGAGGCTCAGCCCTTCGAGTGATTTGACGTAGACCGAGGCAATGACTTGCCGGAATTCAGTCCATTTTCGAAACGATTTCATGAACCAGGGCCGAAATCACGGCCAATCTGTTAATGGGCCTCGGGGTCGGCTGGTCGATACCGAATTGTGGATTATCTTCAGCCAATGCTTTCGAACAGGTCGGTCGAAAGGTATTTGAGGCCGCTGTCGCAGGCGAGGAAGGCGATCGTCCGGCCCTTTTCCGTCGTTCGCAGCAGTTCGATGGCTGCAGCCAGATGCGCGCCTGTCGAATAACCGCCCATCAGGCCTTCGGTTCGTGCCAGCAGGCGGGCGGCTTCGATGGCCTGGTCGTCGGTAACGGTCAGGTAGCCGTCAGCCAGGGTACGGTCGAACAGCGGCAGATCATCGTCGGTACGGGCGTAACCGGCACCCTGAATCTTGTGACCGGCAGAGTCGACGCAGAGGCAATCCTCGCCCCGTTCGGCCAGAACCCGTGCGCCTTGCGGTTCGACGACGTAACACCGGATCGCCGGATTACGTGATTTCAGGAACCTGGCTACGCCCGTGAACGACCCTGCGGTGCCTGGGCAATCGAGATAGACTTCGATCGATTCGCCCGATTGCCGCCAGAGTTCAGGCCCAGTCGTCGATTCATGGGCGAGCACGTTGGCTTCGTTGGAAAATTGCCCGGCCCGGAACGCATTCCTTTCGACCGTAATCCGGTCGGCGGCCTTTTCGACTTCTTTCAAATCCTCGCCAGTGACCTGCCCGGGCACGGATTGCGGAAGTTGATCGACCAGAACGACTTCCGCCCCGAGGGCGTGCATGTGGGCGGCACGTTCGGGCGTATTGCCGCGCGACATCACAGCCACGAATGGGTGGCCGAGAGCCGCACACACCAGTGCCAGGCCTGTGCCGGTGTTGCCGCTTGTCATTTCGACGACGGTCTGGCCTTCGCGCAGGCGGCCGTCGCGGCGAGCGGCATCGATCATGGCCAGGGCGACGCGGTCCTTCTTCGAAAGGCCGGGATTGTTCATTTCGCACTTGGCCAGCAGACGGCCTTCCAGGCCAAGTTTCCGCACGATGCGTGTCAGATCCAGCAGCGGCGTATGGCCGATCAGGTCGATGACCGAGGACGCGATCGAGGGCGGAGAAATCGTCTGATTCATGGTCATCGGTCAGAATTCCGGGGTGGGCAGGTCCAGGCCTTCGCCGGGGCCGAGTTCCTGCGCGATACAGATGACATAACCGTCCGGGTCGACGACTTCGAATTCCGCCATGCCGTAGAACGTCCGCTCCAGGCGACGATGCGTTCGACCTGCTGCTTCGAGCTTACCGTAAATGTCCAGCATATCGACACCCGTGACCTTCAAGTAGACGTGCCACTGATAAGGTTTCGGTGGATGTTCGGCGATCGGGTCGCCGCACTGGAGCATGATTTCGACCTCGCCGGCGAAGAGAATGGCAAAGTCGTAAGGCGGCTTGTCAGGAAAGGGATTGGCTCGAAAGCCGATCGTTTCGGCGTACCAGCGGATCGATTTCTCAACTTCGCGGACACGAAGGACCGGGACAGCTCGTTGAATAGGCATCGGTCGATTTCCGCTGTCGGCCGGAACTGGCTTGACCGTCGTTCTCGATGCTCGTCCGCTGGGCGGCCGGCGCAGGATGCTTCGATTCCGCAAGTGACTCACGACGGGAATGCATCATCAGATTTCTATCATAACGAAAGGTCGAAGAGTGGCTCTCAATCAGTGGAAACCGAAACGGCCGCCCCCTTGCGGAGCGGCCGAAATCGTAAGTCCCGAGCCGGGAAAGACGACCGCGATCAGGCGGTTTCAGCGCGTCTGGTCGCCTGCTTGCGGCGTTTGGCGATAATGGTGATCGCTCCGACGGCCAGCGCCGAAAGCACATAGGTACTGGGTTCGGGTACGGGAATCGTCGTACTGGTGACGAGGGCGAAGATAGAGGATGCTCCCAAAGTAATCGAGTTACCGGAATTCGGTGCGGTCCCGGACCAGATGTTACTGAAAGGAGCCAGTGCGAAAGCCGTGGGGTTTTGGTTGAATCGATCGACAGCGATGCGAATTTCGAAGGTATTTCCTGAGGTTCCCGCAGGAATGACATTCGATTGGTCGAACGACAAAAACTGGGCTGTGGCTGCTGCCGTCGTCGATGACGTCTGGTAACCTGAAGCGGCAGCACGCATCTGGGTGTTCGTACCGGTCCATGTTCCACTGGATGTACCTGCACCGGTTCCCGTGGTGCTGAGGTTCGAATATGCGTGCAATTCGATCGCAGCACCCGCGTTACCGGCTGTAATATATGGGTTTAACCAGATCCCGCCTATGGTGATCGCTACGTTTTGGTATGTCGGATTGCGGGTCAGCAACAGGGAAATGTAGTTGCCGCCACTTGTGTCCGGCCTGCCGTTCAGCGCTGTCGGAATGCCCGAAAACCGGGGATTGTCCGTAGTGAGCGGTGCCAGTGACGCGAAAGTTGGGCCGAGAGAATCCGATGCCCCGGCGGCTAGGGTGACCGAAGAAAAGTAGTCCTGAAAACCATTCGTTCCGCTGCGACCTGAAACTGGATCGCCGCCGACACCTGCTCCATCCCTCAACGCGATGGCCGTGTTGTATGTTGTGTATGACGCCAAAAGCTCCAATGCAGCCACTTCCGATTGACACGCACATGATAGTGTCAGAATCGCCACAATTCCCGGACCTCGAATCATCGAACTCAAACGCATGCAATACACCTCTTATATCGGGTGTTGCGGATCGATCGAAGGGTGTCGATAGAGTGGCAACATGAACGCGATAGTGAGTCCTCTGAAATGAGAAAACCCCATAAGCGTTACAATAATTTATATAACCAAATAGCCATGCTATTGTAAAGTTTTATTTTACAGAGGGTTGGCTATTAATATTGTTCGCGTTTTTGTGTAAGAATCTCGGATTTCATGGAACTCATTAGCCGAGTCGATCTTAAACGCGTTAGGTCGATAGATGTGACGACAGGTTAATGAGTGTATTCTTCGATCCTTCAGAACGATTCATCGCTGCGCCCTCAATGTTTCGATAAGGGTGTCCAGATAAATGGCGAATTTGGTGGGCTGGGTGTCGCATTTCGGAATCATTGGTGGACTTCGTTGCTTTTTGGAATGATTCGTTTGTGGATGATAACGCCGTGAGGTTCGATCGAAGGAGGATTGTTATCGGTCGGGATCGATTCGCCTCCGCAAGGGGTTGTTGCCGGAGCGGTCATGCGGATTCGCAAAGCCGTGAACTTTTCGATTCGTACGCTTGCAATTCTTCTGAAACAAAAGACTTCGGGCGAATCGGCAGCGTAGGGGAATCTTGCGTCAATCGTTGCTTCCCGCGGGGCGGTTCGACTAAAGTGTGGCGAATCAACCGGACCTTGATCACGATCGAACGGCATCCGAACGACGCCGAGCCTGCGACGGTCTCGACAACAGAGGCATTCACCGCTTCCGCACGAAGAGGAGACACCCCGGACATGGGCGCACTTACCGGTCACCCCCGCGGCCTTTACATGCTGTTTTTCGCCGAGATGTGGGAGCGTTTCTCCTATTACGGCATGCGGGCCCTGCTGGTTTTCTATATGACCAAAGGGTTTCTGGCCTATGGCGACGCCCGGGCGGCTGGTGTCTATGGGGCATATACCGGCTTGGTCTATGCAACTCCGGTCGTCGGCGGGCTGCTGGCTGACCGGATTCTTGGCTTTCGGATCGCGGTCATTCTGGGCGGGGTGCTGATGGCACTTGGCCACTTGCTGATGATGATCGAAACCCAAGTCGCCTTCTACACGGCCCTGGCTCTATTGATCGTCGGAAATGGTTTTTTCAAGCCGAACATCTCGTCCATGGTTGGCAAGTTGTATGGTGAAGGAGACCAGCGGCGTGACGCGGGGTTCACGATCTTTTATATGGGTATCAACACGGGCGCGTTTCTCGCACCCATAATCTGCGGCTATGTGGGGGAAACCTTCGGCTGGCATTACGGATTCGGCCTTGCGACCGCAGGGATGTTGATGGGGCTTATCGTTTTCGTGTTGGGCCAGGATCTTTTAGGTGAGCATGGACTGCCTCCTTCGAGGGAATTGCTCAAGAAGGAAAGCCCGAAAATTCTCGCCGGATCTTTCGGCTGCGTGGCGTTGATCTCGACAGTCCTAGTCACAATGGAATCGCTGAAGAGTTTCTTCGCGAAGATCTACGTACCGGATATCGTTTTTGCGTTTCTGGTCGTCGTCGGCATTATCACGATGACGAAGCTTTTCAAGACTGCTATGGAGAGCGAAAAAATCGCGCGGCAGCGGCTGTTCGTCGTGTTCGCTCTCATGTTTTTCCAGATGGTGTTCTGGATGTGCTTCGAGCAGGCGGGGAGTTCACTGAGCCTGTTCACGGACCGCAACGTCAATCGGACCATCTTCGGCTTCGAAATCAAGGCTTCGGTATTCCAAGCCGTCAATCCTTTGTTCATCATCATGTTCGCTCCGCTTCTCGCCGCAGTGTGGGACACTCTGGCGAGTCAAAACCGTGACCCTTCCGCACCTGTGAAATTCTTCTTCGGCCTGGCACTGTTGTCTCTTGGCTTCGTCTGCTTCTGGTTCGGGGCCAAGATGTCGAACGACCAGGGAATGGTCTGGATGGGGTGGCTGATTCTCGGCTACCTGTTCCAGACGACGGGGGAGTTGTGCCTGTCGCCAGTCGGCCTTTCTCTCGTGACGAAGATGTCGCCGCAGAAGATCGTCGGTGTCGTGATGGGGGCTTGGTTCCTTGCGATCGCTCTGGCCAACTATCTCTCCGGGAAAATCGCCGAACTGACGAGCGTTTCCGAAGGTGGCGAAGGTGCAGCCAAAGTGATCCCGCCGCCCAGTGAAACCGTGATGGTTTATGGCGACGTGTTCGGTAAGATCGCCATTGGGGCTTTCGCCGCTAGCGTGCTGGTTCTGGCTCTTTCGCCCATCCTGACCCGGTGGATGCACATGGACAAGCTGGGCAAGACGGAAGACCATTTCACTGACGCACACGAAGAAATCGCCTGACGCACCCGGGCGGATGGCTCGCGCGTCCGCCTGTCTCATTCATGGATCCGCACGTATGAAGACGACTCGCAAAACACTCGCGACAATGCTCGCCCTGGGATGGCTGGGAATGACATCGAATCAACACGCGGCCGCACAGGGCGGTTTGCGGCCGATGACCGTCGAAGACCTTCTGGCCGTCAAGTCGGTCAGCGGTCTGAAAATCTCTCCCGACGGACGCATGGCCGTCTATTCGGTCACGGAGCCGGACAAGGCCACGGGCAAGTCGATTTCGAATCTCTGGTATTCGATCATCAGCCGAGAAGGCAGCCCGAAACGGCTGACGACGACCTCGGCGCGCGACAGCGAGCCGGTCTGGGCGCCGGACGGCAAGTCGATCTACTTCCTTTCGACTCGCTCTGGCTCGGCCCAGATCTGGAACATCGCGATCGACGGTGGCGAAGCACGCCAGGTCACGAAGCTGCCGATCGACGTGGCCGGCGGCCCGGCGATCTCGGCCGACGGCAAGCTGCTGGCCTTCCCCGCGCGGGTCTACCCGGGCAAATCGCCGAAAGAGACCGTCGAAGAGGACAAAAAGCGGGGCGAAGCGAAGTCGAAGGCCATGATCTTCGACAAGCTCATGATCCGCCACTGGGACACTTATGACGACGGCAAGCGGTCGCACATCTTCGTCGCCGATACCGAAACCGGCGAGGCCCGCGACCTTTCGCCCGACCTGACTTCGAACAGCCCCCCCGCCCCCTTCGGCGGATCGAGCGATTATACGTTTTCGCCCGACTCCAAAACCGTCGTCTTCACGGCTGAGCCCTTGAAGGACCACGCCTGGAGCACGAACAACGACCTCTGGCAAGTGAGCGTCGCAGGCGGACCGCTCAAAAACCTGACCGACGCCAACACCGGCGCCGACAGCTATCCGCTGTTCTCGCCCGACGGCAAGCACCTGGCATATTTGCGCCAGACCCGGGCCAAGTTCGAGGCTGACCAGAACGTGCTGACCGTGCTGGAACTCGCCACCGGCAAGGTAACCGAACTGACGCGCAAGCTGGACCGTACCGTTCATGAATTTTCCTGGGTCGGCGACGGTTCGGGGATCGTCGCTGGCATCGAGAACGAAGGCCATCAGGATATCTTCCTGATCGATCCGGCCGGCACCGCCCCCCCGCGCAAGGTCATTGGCGGAAAGGGTATGCATACGGCGATCCAGAGCCCCCGCAAGGGTGGCCTGTTCGTGTATCTGCGGAACGACAGTGTCGCGCCCAACGACGTTTTCTACTCGCGTGAAGACGCCAACGGGCCGACCGTCACAAAGCGGCTTTCCAGCCATAACGATGATGTCCTGGCTGATCTGGACCTCACTGCCGCGGAACCGTTCACCTTCGAAGGGGCCGACGATGCCAAGGTTCAGGGCTGGATTACCAGGCCACCGGGTTTCGACCCTGCGAAGAAGTATCCGGTACTTTACCTGATTCACGGCGGCCCCCAAAGCGCGTGGACGAACACCTGGCACGCCCGCTGGAACTCGAATCTGTTCGCGGCTCCGGGATATGTCGTAGTGGCCGTGAATCCGCGCGGCTCGACCGGCTTCGGCCAGGAATTCACGGACCAGATCAGCCGTGACTGGAACGGCCGGGTGTATGTCGACCTGATGAAGGGGCTGGACCATGTTCTGAAGACCTATCCGTACATGGATAGCGAGCGCGTCGGTGCGGCGGGCGGGTCTTACGGCGGCTACATGGTGAACTGGATCGCCGGGCAGACGGACCGCTTCAAGTGCCTCATCAGCCATGCCGGTGTTTGGGACTTGCCCAGCATGTACGGCACGACCGAGGAGCTGTGGTTCGCGGAGTGGGAATTCGGTGGCCCGCCCTGGGAGAAGGAATACGAGAAGGGCTACCAGAGCCAGTCGCCCAGCAACTTCGCCGGCAACATCAAGACGCCGGTTCTGGTGACGCACGGTTCGCTCGATTATCGTGTGCCTGAGGCCCAGGGCTTCGGCCTGTTCACGGCTCTGCAGCGCCGGGGAGTGCCCAGTCGCCTGGTCCTTTTCCCGGACGAAAATCACTGGATTCTGAAGGCCGACAATCGTCGTGTCTGGTGGCGGGAAATGCACGCCTGGCTCAAGACGTATCTGAAACCATGAACATGACGGACCATCCGCCTGAAGGCACCGTTCAGGGTGGCGAGCCTGGCTCGCCTCCCGCCGTTTCCGCCCCTGCGAATACTGCGGCCGAAGAGCGGCCGGGTGTGGTTCACAGCATCTTCACCATGCGATGCCCGGAATGCCGGCGCGGGAAAGTCTTCGCGAACCTGTTTCTGAAGATGAACCCGACCTGTCCGGTGTGCGGACTGAAGTTCGAACGTGAGCCCGGCTATTTTCTGGGTGCGATGTATTTCAGCTATGCCATGGCCATCCCGCCGCTGACGGCGATGACTCTGCTGCAGAAATGGCGTTCCCCCGAACGCTCGATGGCTTCGTGCATCGTCGTTTCGGCATTGGTATTCATTCCGCTGGTGGTGCCGATCGTGCGATTTTCGCGTGTGCTCTGGTTGCATTTCGACCGGTTCTTCGACCCGCAGGACCGCCAGACTCCCGCTTCGAAATCGAATTGATCCGCTCCTGATCGAAAGCTCCAACTCTCACGATCCCTCAGGATTTCCCGAACATGTCCGACACCCGATTCGAAATGAAACCGATCGACGCACTGGCCCGCGAAATAGGAATCGCGGAAGATCACGTGGAACTTTTCGGCCGCGACAAAGCCAAGATCCGGCTCGAAGCGATCGAAGCCGCCAGCAAGGCCCGCAAGGCCGGCAAGCTGATTCTGGTCTCGGCTATCACGCCCACGCCGGCCGGCGAAGGCAAGACGACGACTTCGATCGGCCTGGCCCAGGGCATGAGGCGAATCGGCGAGAACGCCGTTCTGGCCTTGCGGCAGCCATCCATGGGCCCTGTGTTCGGCAAAAAAGGCGGCGCCACGGGGGGCGGGGCGTGCCGGCTTGAGCCTTCCGACGCGATCAACCTGCAATTCACGGGTGATTTTCACGCGATTACGGCCGCGAATAATCTGCTTTCGGCCGTGATCGACAACCGCATCCATTTCGGCGACTCACGGATCGACCCGCTGCGCGTCCTCTGGAAGCGTGCCCTGGACATGAACGACCGGGCCCTGCGGAAGATGGTCATCGGCCTGGGCGGGCGGGCCATGGGCGGCACTCCGCGCGAAGCCGGCTTCGACATCACGGCCGCCAGCGAGATCATGGCCATTCTTTGCCTTGCCCAGTCGCGGGCCGATTTGCGTGAACGGCTGAATCGAATTCTCATCGGCTACGACCGGGCCGGCGAACCGGTGCGGGCCGAAGAGATGCAGATCACCGGCTCGCTGATGGCGATCCTGAACGAAGCGATTCTGCCGAACCTGGTGCAGTCGCGTGAGGGCACGCCGGCCTTCGTACACGGTGGGCCATTCGCCAATATCGCTCACGGATGCAACTCGATTCTGGCCACGCGGATGGCGCTGGCCCATGGCGACTGGGCCGTGACCGAGGCCGGCTTCGCCTTCGACCTCGGCGGCGAAAAGTTCCTGGACATCAAGTGCCGTTATGGCGACCTGGATCCGGCGGCGATCGTGATCGTGGCGACCGTGCGAGCCCTCAAGATGCACGGGGGCGTGACGCTTGCCGAACTGACGAAGCCGGATGCCGCGGCCGTTCAGCGCGGGATCGATAACCTGGCCGCCCACATCGACGCAGCCTCGCAATATCAAAAGCCCGTGCTCGTGGCCATCAATCAGCGGGGCGAGGACACAGCCGACGAACTGGCCGTGATCCACGAATACTGCAAGGGCCGCGGCGTGGCCTGCTCGACGGCCAACGTGTTCGCCCATGGCGGTGCCGGTGCCGAAGACCTGGCCCGGCAGGTTGTCGCGACGGTCACAGCGAGCAAAGCTGGCAAGCTACAGCCGCTGTATCCGCTGGATCTGCCGCTGGAGAGTAAGGTCGAGACGATCGCAAAACGCATTTACGGAGCCTCGGGCGTGGCCTTTACGGCTGAAGCCGCGACGAAGTTCAAGAAAGCGGCGAGACTGGGATACGGCAACCTGCCGATCTGCATGGCCAAGACGCAGAATTCGCTTTCGGACAATCCGAAACTTCTGGGCAGGCCGAAGGATTTCACGATCACCGTGCGCGACATGGAAATCTCGGCCGGGGCAGGTTTCGTGGTGGCTTTGACGGGCGATATCGTCCGCATGCCGGGCTTGCCGGAACGCCCTGCGGCCGAACGGATCGACGTCGACGATTCGGGCAAGATCCAGAACCTGTTCTGATCGGATCGGCACAAGTGGCAGCGGCGTCCCGCCGCTGTTCGCTCGATCTTCGAGCCCGGACGAAATGTGTCCGGTTCGGAGTGATGAGGTAGATGCATTCGAGCCGTGAATCGTGAGTATCGCTCTCACGCGGCAGCGGTTGGAAGCCGCTTCCACATTGGGCGGCACAAGTGGCAGCGGCGTCCCGCCGCTGTTCGCGAGTTCTTTGAGCGAGCACGAAACAAGTCTCGTTTCGAAGTATGGAATCACCGCCGTTCGAATTCCTCACTCATCGTGAGTATCACTCTTCAAGCGACAGCGGCTGGAAGCCTCTGCCACTTTAAGCGACGCATTCAGTTTCGCCATTCGAGCGATATTCTGGCTCGGCAATGGTTCGTCCAGGTTGACTGAGCAATCCGGCCTGCGGATAATTCCATCAGAGGCGGAACGAATATCGATCGCGAACCATGCGAATCCCAGCGTTCCGTCATCCTTCAGCCACGAACCCTGAGAGGTCGTCCGAGACTTTGATCACCGAAAATGGCCGAAAACGGCGTGAGCGTTGCATCCTCGTCGGTGTCCTTTTGCCCCATGGCGTCTATAACCCTGACGATCCTCTCGACGAAATCCGGGGCCTGGCCGAAACGGCGGGGCTTCAGGTGCTGGCCAGTTTGTTGCAGAAGCGTGCGCATGTCGATGTGACGACCTACCTCGGCAGCGGCAAGGTCGAAGAACTCAAGTCGCTGGTCGAAGCCCATGAGGCCGATCTGGTGCTCTTCGACAACGACCTGGCACCGAGCCAGACACGTAACCTCGAAAAAGCCCTCGGCGTCAAGGTCATCGACCGCACCGAGGTCATCCTGGACATCTTCGCCTCGCGGGCCAGCACGCACGAAGCCCACCTGCAGGTGGAACTGGCCCAGCTCCAATACGCCCTGCCCCGGCTCAAACGGATGTGGACGCACCTTTCGCGCTACGTCGGCGGTGTCGGCGTGCGTGGTCCGGGGGAAAAGCAGCTCGAAGAAGACCGCCGGCTTGTCGAGCACCGGATTCGCGACCTCAAGGCCAGGCTCCAGAAGGTCGAGAAGCGGAAAGAAAGGCAAGTGGCCAGCCGCGGCGATGTGCCCACGATCGGCATCGTCGGCTATACGAATGCCGGCAAATCGACCCTGATGAACGCCATCACCGATGCCGACGTTCTGGCCGCCGACAAGCTCTTCGCCACGCTCGATACCCGGACTCGCCGGTGGAATTTCCGGGGCGGCGGTTATGCCCTGCTTTCCGATACCGTCGGTTTCATCCGCAACCTGCCGCACAGCCTGGTGGCTTCTTTCAAGGCGACCCTGGAAGAAGCACGTCAGGCCGACCTGCTGCTTCACGTGGTCGACGCCTCCAGCCCCGAGGCCGAAAAGCAAATTCGGGCTGTGAACGAAGTGCTGCGCGAAATCGGGCTTGAGGATCACCCGTCGATTCTTGTCCTGAACAAGGCCGACCGTGTGCCGGATCGCTCGTATATCGACGTTCTCAGGGCCCATCACGATGAGTCGATCGTCGTCTCGGCCTACAAAAAAGAAGGTCTCGATCGCTTGGAACAGGCTGTTCGCGAAAAATTGCACGAACTTGCCGTCGAGACCGAAGTCGTTTTCGAACCGGCACTTGGCAAGGTTCTGGCCTATTTGAACCAGAACGCCACAGTGCAGGAACAGCGGTTCGACGAGAATGAGGTGCGTGTGCACTGCATGCTGCCGCGCCGCTGCTTCGCCTTCCTGCAGGAACAGGGAGCGCGGATTTATCCCGTGGCCCGCCGCGACAGCGTCACGCCCGCCCGGGCCTGATCGAAAACGGACCGGAAAACAAGATAACGAGAAGATCCGCAAGACATTTCG
This sequence comes from bacterium, assembly GCA_016125085.1. GTDB lineage: Bacteria > Planctomycetota > Planctomycetia > Isosphaerales > Isosphaeraceae > QWQI01. The sequence goes on along the minus strand of WGMM01000035.1, from coordinate 79,179 downwards.
GCGTCATGCGGATCTTCTGTCGCGCGAGAATGCGATTTGCACATGCGGACGATCGCCACGGGGTCGATCAACGCAGGTATCGGAGAGGAGCTTTCAAAAACGCTTCCATGTGGGCTTTGTCGGGGAACTGATAACGGCTGCCGCCGAACCGGATCTGGAACCTGTTGCGACTGTGCTGCTGGGACGCCAGCGATGCACCGCAGTGCGGGCAAGTGCCCTGGGACCGCAAGTCGCCGTTGGCGTAAGTCGACGGATTGGCCAGGAATTTCTGCCGGGCCTGTTCCGAGGCACACAGGTAAATGCGGCCATCGTAAACGACGGGATATTTATCGGAACCTGCGACTTCCGATCGGTTTTCGGCAAGAGTCACGAGACATTCGCCGCCACGGGCCGGCACGAATTTCTCAGGTTCGGCTGCGAACCTGGCCTTCGCCTCGGCGGATTCGAAGTAGTACCGGGAACCGGCATATACGGCCGTGTGCGAAGCCCCGGCCTCGACGAGCACGGCTTTGTCCAGCAACGCTACCGGGCAGTAATGACCCAGAGGCGTCGGTACGTTCGTGGCCGAATCGCCCGCTTTGGCCGTCGTTTTGGCGTTTAATTCCGAAGGGGCGACGAGGTCTTCCGCTTCTGTCACTGGTGCTTCGTCGGTGACGATCGAAATTCGCGGAAGATCCGCGTCGACTGGCTCGAGCATGGCGACTTCGATCGTTTCATGCTCGCCACCCGTCGGTCGCGACACCAGGTCCGCTTCCAGAACGGCCTTCTTATCTCCATCGGCAAGAAGGGTTTCGGGCTTCGTATCGCCGGCTTCCGCTGGCACGCCGGCAAGGACGGTCAGGCTTTCCAGCTTTTCGGGGTCTGCGAATCCCTCGTGCCGTGCCAGGATCTTGCCGTCCGGGCTGATCAGGACGGAACTCGGCAATTGCGTAAAACCAAAGCTCAAAGCAAGTTCGGCGTCGTTTTCGCAAGAGATCTTGGCTGTGACGAAGTGCTTCGAAAGTCGTTCGATCACCTTCGGATTCCGAAACGTTTCCTTGTCCATTTTATGGCAATTCGGGCACCAGGGGCCCGTAAATTGAATCCAGGCAGGTCTTTGCGCTGCGACCGAGGCGCGCAGGGCTTCACCGTAATCACCGAGCCAAGTCAATGTTTTTTCGATCGGCTCGAACGTGTCCGAGCTTTGAGTCGAATGGGTACGACTCGTCAAACAAGCGATAACCAACAGGGCTGCGAGCATGCGCTGGGCCGCTCGGCAGGATACGAATCTTGGCTGCATGGGTCGGCGTCTCCCCACCGGAAACGAGCACAGTCAACTTCCTTGAGGCCGATTTCGCTCGAGAATGTCTTTCCGTAGAGTCCGACCGTACAACTTGCGTCAAACAGTCGCGTTCGCCGTAACGCATGAGGACCTTGAGCGTCTCCTTCGTTGCCACGTTACCTATCGGCCCTCGCGGTCAAGAATCGATTTCTTTCTTGATCAAATCGAATGCCATGCCTTTATTCAATTCATACGACGGTCAAATTTCCCCTATCTTTACGGGATAAGGCGGCCCGCTTGCGGGATTAAAGGGTCGCTTCGATGATCCGAAAAGTTCGTTGGGGTTACGCGCCGGGGCCCCGGCCGACTTTGCATTTCGGTTCGCCCAGGACGATCGACATAATCAGGGCCTTGCGGACGGCATCCCTCTCCTGCATGCCGGAGATGATGGAGGCCATGGCCATGGATGACTTCCTGCCAGGTGTGGAAGTCCCTGCCGGGCGATCGGTCAGGGCATGTTCCAGGTGGGTTTCGGCGGCGTGATCCGAAACGAGGTGGAAAATATCGGCCGGCTTATTGCTGGCCTGCTGCTGCTTTTTCGCGGCCTGTTCTGCGGCCGCCTTGCGAGCGGCCGCGGCCTTGCGAGCGGCTTCGGCTTCTCGCCTGGCGGCCGCGGCTTCGCGTTTTCTCTGTTCGCGCAGTGCTTTGGCGAGCTGTTCCTGCTTTGCTTGAGCCGCGGATCGCTCCGCTTCCGCCGCGGATGGATCGAAATTCTCGCTGTTATAGGGGTTTTGGGTATCGAGCTGGGTCCAGTCCACCTTTTCGCCGCCCCGAGCCTGCGGGGCGGTTTCGGTGCTCGCGGTCATTTCCGTCGATCGAGGCGGAGCGAACACGGGCCTCGTCGTTTTCGTGGGGGGTTGTTCCTTCGCACGCCCCATGATCGCCGAGAAGATCCAGATCAGAATGAACGCAAAGGGGGCGAGTCCTTCGATGATATCTTCGATGTCGGGCATGTTTATTGACCCTCTCCCTTTTGCGTCGATTCGGATCCGATTCGGTCGTGGCGATCCCGAGGCTCACTTCCGGGGGCATCTCAGCCCTCGGTGATGCTCCGGTTCCCGGACTTGTCGCCCCCGGCGATGGCGGAACGCATCTCCGTGTCGGCCTGAAGGTTGCGCAGGTTGTAGTAGTCCATGATGCCAATCTTGCCGCCACGGAGGGCGTCGGCGATGGCCATGGGGATCTGGCTTTCGGATTCGACGAGCTTGGCCCGGTTCTGCTGCACCAGGGCGACCATTTCCTGCTCCTGGGCGACTGCGAAGGCGCGGCGTTCTTCGGCCTTGGCCCGGGCCACGCGCATGTCAGCCTCGGCCTGGCTGGCCTGAAGGTTGGCGCCGATGTTGTCGCCGACGTCGATATCGGCGATGTCGATCGAAAGGATCTCGAACGCCGTGCCTGCATCCAAACCCTTTTCCAGCACGCGCTTGGAGATCATGTCCGGGTTTTCGAGGACGTTCTTGTGCGATTCCGCCGAGCCGATCGTGGTGACGATCCCTTCGCCGACGCGGGCGATGATCGTCTCTTCGGTGGCACCGCCGACCAGCCGGTCGATGTTCGTGCGCACGGTGACTCGGGCCTTGGCCTTGAGCTGGATGCCGTCCTTCGCGACGGCGTCGACGGTTTGCCGGCCCTTGGCGGGGTCGGGGCAGTCGATGACCTTCGGGTTCACGCTCGTCTGGATGGCTTCGAGCACGTTCCGGCCGGCGAGGTCAATGGCTGCGGCACGCTTGTACGAAAGGGGAATGTCGGCCCGGTTCGCGGCAATGAGGGCTCGGACGACGCTGGGCACGTTGCCGCCGGCAAGGTAATGGGCTTCGAGGGCGCGGGTCGTAATGCCGTCCTTTTCGGTCAGACCGGCCTGGCTGGCCATGATCTTGGACCTGACGATGATGTTCGGATTCACGCGGCGGAAGGTCATGCCGATCAGGTCACGCAGACGCACGCCCGCCTTGGACATGACCGACTGCATGTAGAGATTGAAGTATTTGATCATGAAGATCAGCAGGAACAGGGCGATCAGACCGGTGAGCACCAGCATGAAACCGACCGCGATCGCCCAGAACGAAGGGTTATCGCCCGCGTTTTGTGCCAGAATGCCGAACGCACTGAGGGAATTCATGATCTTTCCGCCTGTACATGATCCGGAGAATTTGCCGAAACCGAAACTTCCGGCGATTGTGCGAACCGATCGCTGCATCGCCGCAGTGCATTCTAAGGAGATGCATGGCTGATCACAACCGTATTCGCCTGAAGGGGCCGAGGCTTATGCCGAAATTCCGCGATCGGTTCGGTTTTTTCGATCTCCGGGCTCTGTCGAAACTATCCGTTGCGGCCGGTGTATGAGACCTTCGTCAGGTGCAAGTCGTCGTCAGGAATCGTATCGAAAACCTCGCGGGAAGCCGTCCGATGAAACCACCGCTGATCCACCGTTCGTTCTTCGTCGTCGCTTCGATGCTTGTCCCGGTGCTCATCGCGCAGGACGACCCGGCCAAAAAGGCAGCCGGCGGTGCGGCAGACGCCAAAGTCAAAGCCAAGGCAAAGGGCAAAGCCGCCGGACCGCAGGCCAAGGCTTTCCAGCGAATCGTGCTGGAGCTTGATGCCAATGGCGACGAAGTGCTGCAGCGTTCCGAAGTGCCCGACTCGGCCCGTGAGCAGTTCGACGCCCTGCTGGAACTGATGGATACCGATGGCGACAAGGCACTCAGCCGGGGCGAACTTCAAGCCGCCGGGGCACGCGTGCAGGCTGTGCTGGGAGCCGGCGGGCCCAACGCGGCAGGTAAAGCCGCAGCCCCAAAGCCGGAAGCCGTGAAGAAGCCTGAACCTGCGAAAAAAGGGCTCGCCGCGAATCCGCTGGAACGTCTGAAAATGATGGACGCCGACGGCGACGGCAAAATCAGTCGCGACGAATGGCGTGGAGCCCCGCCCCTGTTCGACCGTATCGACCGTGATGCCGACGGCTTCATTACGGAAAATGAGCAGGAATTCGCAGTGCAGGCCATGCGGCGATTCATGGAAGCGGCGAAGAAAAAGGGCGAGTTCCCGAAGAAGAAGCCGGAAAACTGATCCTTGGTCGATCGATCGAAAGTGACTCGCCAGACTTGAAAAGGCATCAACGGCCGGGATTCAGCCGCAAGCGTTCGATCCCGGCCCGACGTGTTTCGAACTCGGTTAACGGCGGTCAGCCACTGGCAGAGGGGCTTTTGACGGTCGCTGACGTTTCCTCCTTTTCGGGTTTTTCTTCATTCGAGCGTAGCGAATTCCGCGGATGCTCCTTGAAGAATCGCACGATCGCGGCCGGGGCGGTGGCTTCGAACTTGTGGCCGCCGGGATGGATGAGCGTGACGACCGGCGTGCCCGCCCGGGAATCGTATTCGGTGCAGAACTTAATGTCGTGCCAGGGTTTGCCTTCCGGATTGCAACCGTTTTTGCCGCGCACCAGGTCGATCATGCGCTTCTGCATCGGGAATCGAACCAGGGGGTCGGTCTCGCCCGCGATGTGCAGCATCGGCTTCGGTTTCATCTTCGGCAGATGCCTCAGCCCCGCGGCGGATGAGGGGGCCAGCGCCGCAAAAATGTCGCCACGTTCCGCCCACAGAAGGTAAGTGAAACCGCCACCGTTCGAATGGCCCGTGGCGTAGATGCGATCCGGGTCAATTTTGCGTTCCGACTTGAGCTCCGCCAGAATTTTGTCCACGAATTTCAAGTCCCGGTCACCCAGTTGCCCGGCCGACGATTGCCAGCCGCTGCGTTTGCCTTCAGGGTCGGTCAGTTGACCGGGGGTGTTCAGCCCCTGGGGATAAACGACGACAGCTTCCGGCCACAGCTTGTGCAAGCCAAACGTGCGCATGGCGTTACGCATCGTTCCGCCATGCCCGTGAAATACGAATACGAGCGGAGCCGGCGTGTCGCTGGCTTGCGCCGGTAGATAGACAAGAGCCTCGCGGCGTTCGTCGCCGATCGTCCAGTTCCTTTCGATTGGCTCGGCGGCGAAAGTGGTCAAGAAGCTGCCGAAGACCAGGCATATGCCAGTCAGTGCGTGACGCATGAAGATCTCCTGCGGTCGAGATATCTGAATCGATCGATGTGCTTTCCGACGATTCACATACTCCGATCCGGGCGAAAAGTTTCGCCGGATGGGAGTCGTGAAGCGACATACAGCGATCGATCGACAGCCATTCCGACAATGTCTTATGTCATCGATCAGGGATTCGCCGGCCGGCCCATGCCGATGAACTCTGCGCGGGAGAGCGTGCCGTCCTTGTCGAGGTCGAACCGGTCGAATCTCGCGGGTGCCTGATCGGGATCGGGCTGGTTGGCCAGGAACTCGGCGCGCGAGAGTTTGCCGTCGCCGTCGGTGTCGCGACGAGCGAACAGGGCGGCTCGATCGGTTTTCTTCTTCGGTGCGGCCTTTTTCGAAGCGGCTTCATTGGGCAACGGCTGCCCGGTTGCGGGCAACGGTTTGCCCACTTGGGGCCGGGGTTCGGGGTGCGATGCCAGCAGGCCCTGCATGTAGCGCAGGACGGCGGGTTCGCTGGCGGCGAGATTGCGCGACTCGGCCGGATCGGTTTCGTAGTCGAACAGTTCGTATTCAGCCGATTCGGCCGTGGCTCCGAAGGGTTTCCATTCGACCATCCGGTAACGTTCGGTGCGAACTGCCCGACCGATGATGTTGCCGGCACGCGGGTAGACGTGGATGACCGAGTCGCGCACTTTGGTCCCGGGGTGCTTCAGGTTCGCGATCTGGCTGACGCCATCGAGGCCCTTCGGTGCCGCCAGCCCGGCCAGTTCGGCGACCGTCGGGTAAACGTCGACCGTTTCGATCATCGAAGCCGACCGGCCAGGGGCGATGCCTGGCGCGGCTACGATCAGCGGCACCCGAGCGGCCTGTTCGTAATTGGTGTGCTTGCACCAGAGGCCGTGGTCGCCCAGGTGCCAGCCGTGGTCGCCCCACAGAACGACGATCGTATTCTTCGCCAGCCCCGTGGTTTCCAGCGATTCGAGCACCCGGCCGATCTGGGCGTCGGTGTAGGACGTGGCCGCATAGTAGCCATGTACGAGTTCGCGAGCCAGGTCGTCGCTCACCGGGCCCTGCTCCGGCACGTTTTTGTAACGCCGCAGTTCGCCGAAAGTCGTTCCGGCGAATTTGGGCGAACCTTGCGGCAAGCCCTGCAGTGGCTCCGGCCGGAAGGCTTTCGGGTCGTGCATATCCCAATACTTCGCGGGCGCGCAGAATGGCAGGTGCGGGCGAATGAAGCCGACGGCAAGGAAAAATGGCTGTGCAGGGTCAGACTTTGCGGCTTCGAGGCGGCGGATGGCTTCATCGGCGACTTTGCCGTCGGCGTAGAAGTTGTCGGGCACGTCGGCTTTTTCGAAGGCGGCGCCACGCGAGCCGGCTTCGTCACCGGCATTTCCTTGACCGTTGGCAGCCTTGTTTTCGGCCAGGGCGTAAGTGTCGGCCTTGGGGCGGAAGTAAGGGACGCCCCAGGATCGGTCGTCCTCATGGTTGCCTTGACCGGGGTGGAAGATTTTGCCCATGCCCTCGGTGCGGTAACCGGCTTTCAGGAACAGTTCCGGCAGGGTGATGGCGTCCGGCTTACCCTTGCGGAAGTTCGTGGGCAGGTCGTAAATGCCGAGAGTCTGCGGTCTCAGGGAGGTCAGCAGCGCGTTACGCGAGGGCGAACAGACCGCCTGGTTGCAGTAGGCCCGCTCGAAGACGACCCCGCGCTTCGCCAGAGCGTCGATGTTCGGCGTTTTCGCGGATGGGTCGCCGTAGGTGCCGATATTGGGCTTCAGGTCGTCGATGCATATCAAGAGCACATTGGGCTTTGCGGCATTGGCGGCGAATGCGGGAGTTGTGCATGCCAGTGCGGAGATGACGACTCGGACGATCGAATAAGTGCGGGCCATCGAAGTGCGTTCCCCAGGCTGGTTCGGATTTCGTTCGATCGGTTGCGTGCGGTAAATCAGGAGCCGAACCGCAGGGCGTAAAGGTTCGCCTCGCGCAGGACGAACCTGAGCCGCACCGGCTGGCCGCTCAGCCGCCTCAGGGCTTCAGTGCTGTCGGTTTTCCACGTGGCCTGCCGTTCGATCGCATCGCCGACGAGCGGCACGCTGTCTGCCAGCGTCAGCCCGGGCAGCGGATTGCCATGTGCGTCCTGCACTTCCGTGCGAACGGCACCGCCGGCGCTCGTGGCAAAGTTCAACCACAGCCGGGAGCCTTCGAACGTCAGAGGTTTGGTGATCGTTTCGGCTTCGTCGAACCCGGCCCGGAGGCTGGCGAAGCCGTCCGTTCGTAACACGAACCGGCGGAAAGGTGTCATGTAGATCGACATCTCTTCCTTGCCGGTCGGCACGACGTTCAGGGCGGCGTAATTCGAACGGTTGCCCCAGCGGGCGGGGTCGAGGCCCGGGCGGATAAAGGCCTCGCGGAAAGTGCGGTCGAACGGGCCTGGCCCGCGGGCGGTCATGAAGAGCACGTCGGTACTTTCGCCCCGGTCCGGGAAGAAGCGGGTCGGCAGGGCGACGTAAATGTGCGGGGCCCGGAAATAGGGGTGCGTGAGCGTGGTGTAGATATGCTCGCCCGGGAAATTCGGCCGAAGCGGTTCCGGCTCGGTCCAGTCCAGGTAGTTTTCGGAAGTCGTCCGGCACACGGACCGGAGTTTTTTGTCGAGGAAATGGCGGAAGTAGCAGACGTATCTGCCTTCGAGTTCCGACCAGAACGAGACGTTCTGCGAGTCGAACGCGTATTCCTTCGTGTAGCGGATCACCGGCTCTTCGCGCAGCTTTTTCCAGCGGATGCCGTCACCCGAAACGAACGCCACCAGCGACGACTTCACCGTGCCTGCCAGGGCCTTGAAACGGTGGGCCGGATCGACGCCCGGCCGGGTGTCGAGAAACGGCGCGAAGTTGTGGCAGAAGGGCGGCTCGTGCAGGATGACGTTATTGCGCTTTGAGCCGTCGATTTCGACCAGCCCCAGTTCGGGCCTGGTCCAGTGGATTCCGTCACGGCTTTCGCAATAGCGAGTGACCTCCGGCGCGTCGCCGTCGTGCTTCGCGCCCCGGCCGTCGCGGGTGTAAAGGCGGAAAAGGTCACCGTCTTTAATGACGGTGGCGTATTCCATGTCGTTGGCCGGCTCGGTCATGGGCGGGGTGAGAACCGGCTCGGAAAGCCGCAGTTCCGTCCCCTTCATCGTGTCGATCAGGTACCGGTCGACGAAGAGTTCGCGACGGTTGCCGATCGGCAGCGGGCCGGAGGTTGCGTCATTGGCCCTGGCACGCTCAAACGCACCTGCCTGCGATGACCCGATGGCAGGCACAGACAGGGCCGCAGCCATGGTGCGATCGATGAAAGCGCGGCGATGCACGGGCGTGCCCCTCGTGGCGGAAAAGCGAAAGGGGCCGTCGAAGGCCCCTGAATGTCAGTTCGCGCTGAAGTGAATGTTCTTATGCGATTTTCGCCCGAGCGGATCGGCCGCGAACTTTTTGTGGCAGTCGCAGCACAGATGATATTTCAGGCAGCTTGGGCTCGCTGGTTTTTCGAAGCTTTCGGGCTCTTCCGAGATGATGATCTGTTCGAGCAGTTCCAGCGGGTCGATGTCGTCCAGCCGGTCGATGTCGGACTCATAAGGTGCATCGCACTGCATCGGCCGAATCTCCAACCTGACCTCGAACCTTCGCTCCGCTTCCGGATTCAGACTTCTGCCGCAAAGGTCGCAAGAGTAGTGGATCATCTTAGATGTTTTCCCCAGTTGGGACGGATTCGGAGACCGGCCTTCATCGAAGGTTCTTCGATTCTACCCCCGCGTCCGTCAGCCTGAAAAGTACGATTCCGACCATTTTCGAAACTGACCGCGCGGAGCGACGAGCCCCAGCGCGCATGCCCCCGCAGCCAAAGCCGCAGGAACGATCGAACGATCGAACCAGAGCGGCCGATACGTCAGAAGAAGCTCGCTGCCTCCGTATCTGGGCCCGATCTCGCACAGCATCATGCCTGTCGACGGCTCGGGCCTGAGGATCGCGGCGGCTTCGGCATCGCCGGAAATCCGCCAGCCTGAATCGAAGCTCTCACGGATTCTCAATCTTACCGGTCGCGGCAATTCGCCGGTCGGTCGCTCCAGCCGGATCCGCAGCGATCCGCCAGCCTCTTCAACGAGTTCCGCCGGCCCTTCGATTTTCGGCCGTGATGCCCAGACACCTACGAAAACGCCCGGGATCGGTTCCAGGACCATGTCAAAGATATCCGTCTCCGGCTTCGTATGGCCCACGACGCCGATCACGCCCCGATCCCTGAGCACCTCGGCCGATCGGCGAACGCCTGCCCATTCGATCGGCCGGCGCGAGGACCGGTCCCTATTGCCATCTTCGGTTTCGAAGAGTTGTTCCAGCCCTTCGAGAGTCGCGAGCAGCTCGATCGAATCGTAGTTTCTCAGGTCTTTCAGCCCGAATCGCATCAGCTGATTCGGCGGGAAGCATTCGCCAACGGCCAGAAATCGTGCCTCGTGGCCTTTCGAACGGGCTTTCGAGTCGAGTTCCTTGAGGGCTGCGATCACGCGCAGATCGAGCGACTTCGCCAACTCCCCTGCCCGAATCTGCGGATTGTAGCTCCAGCCGAATGCCGTAAGTTCCGCGAGCGCCAGTAGCCCGACCGCCAGTGCCCGCCGCCTTGGCTGATCGCTGAAACGTCGCCAGATTCCGGCAAGTGCCAGCAGCCAGATCGATCGCCCCGCCAGATAAGCGGGCCAGGAGCGAGTCAGCCCATTGAGCTGGTCGGCCACGCGTGCTTCGACGATTCGTGCATGGTCAAGGCCGGGTGGGATCGATGCCTCATAATGCCGCCTTGCCTGCGCTTCCAGCCGGCCGTGGACGGTCAATGGAAATATCGAAATCAGGATGCACCCGATGGCCATCATGATCCAGATTCGTGGCGCCAGCCGTTCGAACCGGCTGCCGGCCGGGCCGGTGGCCAAAATCTGAAGGCCGATCGCTGCCAGCAAGGTTCCGCCGAATGTGGCCAGGACGACGAAACGCCGAGGGTCGATGCCCTGAAACAAGGGCAAGCGATGCCAGAGCAGGTTCACGGGTGGCAGACGATAGCCGATCCAGATGCCGCAGATGAAGAGAATCACGGACCAGCGGAAGATGCGATCGCTCGAACGCCCCAGAGCCGAAAACGCCAGCGGAATCAGCGCCACTGCGGCGATCAGCCCGACATGGCCGGAAGCCGCTTCGTTGACGTTCGTGGCCCCGATGGCCTTGGCCACGTTCGCGTCGCCCCGGCGTTCGCTGCCGTATATGAAGGGAAAGACGAGGCACGGCAAGTCCGCCAGGCGGGCATGGGCGCCTCGGCCCTTTCCCATATGTTCAGCCAGCCGGTCGGCCCAGACAGGGCTTCGGTCCAGATAATCGAGCAACCCTGCCCAGGCCGGTGCCGAAAGAGCCAGGCCACAAGCGAGGGCCGTAGCCTGAGGGGTCGCGATGCGTAGCCAGGTACGCAAATCGATGATCTTGTGAGGTTCGAGAGTGACGATCAGAAGAACCGCCGCGCCGCAGAAACCGACCGCCGCGACCTGCACATTGCCGGCCACGACCGTCCAGCCGACCGCCAGCGATGCCCAGGCGAAACTTCGGAATGAACGACTTTCCCGGAGCCTGAGGCAGGCCAGCCAAAGCCAGGGCAATACCGTGGCCGCCGAGGCAAGTGGATAAAGCCGCCAGAGAGTGAACCAGGCCGTCATCGGTATCGCCAGGGCCGCCCAGCAGCGCACCCAGGCGTTGCCGCCCATTGCCAGCGTCAAAGCATAAATGCCCAGGCCGCAGAGGACCGTTCGCATCGCGGATTCGGCCGCGACATTCCGCCCGCCAGGCAATGCACGGAACGCCCAGGCAAGCGGGTCGAAAAGACGGGACTGGCCGTTGGCCGCCAGCGGTGCCCCGGTACCGGAATACGGATTCCACCAGGCGAACCGGCCGCCGGCGAGTTCCTGGCCGATCCAGGCTTCCCAGGGCTCGAACTGAAGTACCGGGTCGATCAGAAGCCGGTTCAGCGGAACGAATTCCGCGGATCCGCCCAGCTCCGGCTGACGCAGGAGGAGATCGGCCGGTGACATGACGTAATCGCCAGGCCGGAACAGGCTGGGGGCATGGAGAACGATCGCAAGGGCAATGCACAGAATGGCGACGCAGGCCACTTCGCGAAGCGGCCGTGCGGGGGCAACGGCAAGGACCAGGTGCGATTCCGTTCGCGACATCAGAGTGGGCCGAGGCGGTGAAGCTGCCGAAAAACGATCCGTGCCAGAAGTTTCGGGTTCGCACAAGATCTGGCGGATGAATTCAGTATGCCGGAACCCGGGGATTTGTCCAGCCGAATTCCTGGACATATCAGGATTTGACGCGTGATCCGCAGGTGTCGCGAACTGGCCGCGGCGTCACTCCGCGTTCTCACACCCATCGACCTGACACGTCGCGCTCTCAACGGCAGGATGCCGACACCGCTTTTCGTGGAAGCCGATACGCCCGCTGGCGAAGATTTCCTTCGAAGGCTCTTTCCAGAGTGCCGATGTTCGGTTAAGATTACGGGTTCTCCGGTGGCGGAACCTTCGCACAATCAGCACTTGATGTGCCTGATCTTTGTGATATTCCGTAAAATGCCGCGCGAGATTGACGACCAGACTCCGACCAGCAATCCTTGGCACTTCGATGATCATCGTACTCAAACCAGGCTGCTCCGACGCCCAGATCCAGCATGTTATTGACCGGATCGAAGAACTCGGGTTTACGCCCCATGTCAGCCGGGGCGCGGCCAGGACGATCATCGGCGTGATCGGCAGCGACGAGATGAAGCTGGAGTCTCAGCCTCTGCAGGCGATCGACGGCGTCGAGCGGGTCGTGCCGATTCTCAAGCCCTACAAACTTGCCAGCCGGGAGTTCAACCACGAGGCCGATTCGGTCGTCGAGGTGAAAAACGTCCGCATCGGCGGCGGGCATCTGGGTATGATCGCCGGGCCCTGCGCCATCGAGAGCGAAGAGCGGCTGATGAAAATCGCCGCGGCCGTGCGTGAAGCCGGTGCCAACATTCTGCGTGGCGGTGCATTCAAGCCACGGACGAGCCCCTACAGCTTCCAGGGCCTGGGTGAAGAAGGCCTGCGGATCCTCCGCCGCGTCGGCGACCGGCACGGCATGCCGGTGGTGACGGAAGTGATGGACCCGCGCCAGGTGGACCTGGTCAATCAATACACGGACATGTTCCAGATCGGTGCCCGGAACATGCAGAATTTCGACCTCCTCAAGGAAGTCGGCAAGTGCCGTCGGCCAGTTCTGCTGAAGCGTGGCATGTCGGCCACGGTCAAGGACTTGCTGATGTCGGCCGAATATGTGATGGCCCAGGGGAACCTGAAGGTCGTCCTGTGCGAACGGGGTGTGCGGAGCTTCGAGGATTCGACCCGCAACATGATGGACATCTCGGCCGTGCCGAACTGCAAGGGGCTCAGCCACTTGCCGATCATCGTGGACCCGAGCCATGCCACGGGCCGGCCGGACCTGATTCCGGCGATGTCGCTGGCCGGGATCGCCGCGGGTGCCGACGGGGTGCATATCGAAGTGCACGATTGCCCTGAGGAAGCCCTGTCCGACGGACCGCAGGCCCTGCTGCCCGTTCGTTACGCCCAACTGATGGATCAGATCCGTAAACTGGCGGAGCTGATGAACAAGTCGATCGATGTCGCCGAGGAGGTCGCGGTTTAATCTCATGCCCGCACGCAAGCTGTTCGTCGCCGGTAACTGGAAGATGAATCCCGCCAACGTCGAAGCCGCCAGAGCACTGGCCGCCGGAGTTCGTGATGGAGTCGGCACATCGGCCGAAGTCGAAGTGGCTCTGGGGTGCCCGGCCGTTTATCTGTCCGCCGTGAGCGAAGTGCTCTCCGACAGTCCGATCGGTCTGGGCGGTCAGAACATGTACTGGGCGAAGGACGGAGCCTACACCGGCGAAATTTCGGCCTCCATGCTTCTGGATCAGGGCTGCACCCACGTGATCCTCGGTCACAGCGAGCGCCGCCACGGCATGGGCGAAACCGACGAGCAGGTCAACAAGAAGCTCAAGGCCGCGCTGGAGGCGGGGCTTTATCCGATCGTCTGCCTCGGCGAAACGCTCGAAGAGCGCGAATCGGACCGCACGGAAGCCGTCGTCGCCGCACAGCTCCAGGGTTCGCTGGCGGGCCTCACCCCTGAGGAAATGAACAAGGTCGTGCTGGCTTATGAGCCGGTCTGGGCGATCGGCACGGGGAAAACGGCCTCGCCGGAACAGGCCCAGGCCGTCCACGCGTTCATCCGCAAGAAACTCGGCGAAGCGTTCGGCGAAAAGACGGCCGGGCTCGTGAAAATTCAATATGGCGGCAGCGTGAAGCCGGACAACGCTCTGGAGTTGCTCTCCTGCCCGGACATCGACGGTGCCCTGGTCGGTGGCGCATGCCTGAAGGCGGCCGATTTCCTGGCCATCATCGAAGCCGGCAAAAAAGCCTCGGCCTCGAAGTGAATCGCGTGGCCGGTCACGGCCGACATGACCGCCGGGCGATCGAAAGCACCGGCGGTTTCGTACGTTCCCGCAGCACAGGAGTCCTTTTCACGTGTTGATCGCTCTGGAAATCCTGCTCAAGGTCACCATCGTTCTGACGAGTCTGTTCATGATCGGCCTCGTGCTGATTCAGCGCGGCAAGGGCGGCGGCCTGGCCGGAGCATTCGGCGCAGCCGGCGGTTCGAGTGCCTTCGGTACGAAGTCGGGCGACGTATTCACGCGGATTACGATCTATACCGGTCTTGTGTGGGTCTGCATGGCGATGCTTCTGGTCGTCGTATCCAATGCTACGCGAGGCACGGGCGGCTCGGCGTTCGGCAATGCCGCAGCGGCGGCCCAGCGCAAGGCTGGCGAATCGCCTTCGAAGCCGGTGTTGCCACGATCCGGCGAAGGTACGGAAGCCAAGAATCCTGAATCGGAAAAGTCGGCGACGACCAGCGTCGCTCCACCTGCTTCCCCTGCCCCGGTGGGTGGCGGTTTCGCGCCGGAACGTCCGGCCGGTGCAGAGACTCCGAAACCCTGATCCGACGCATTCGTTCTCGTCGGGTCGAATTTCCAGGCCCCGGCGTTCGGTCGACGGTCCGGCAGCGATACGATCGCGGCCGGATCTTCGGATTCGGGTGCCAGGCCGATTTTCGTGATTTCGGAGATCGCTCGCGTCCAGGATGAGCATGACCGGCTACGGCGAATACCGGGTGCAGGATGAGCGCTGGAACGTGCTTGTCGAAGTGCGTTCCGTGAATTCACGGCATCTCAAGCTCGTGGCCAAGATCAGCGAACCCTACACCCCGCTCGAAGCCGAACTTGAGCGGCTCGTACGCGAGAAGGTTCGCCGGGGTACGGTTTACCTCACGCTGAGAATCGAACCGAACCGGCCTGTTGACTCGTATCGTTTGAATCTGGCTGCACTTCGGGCTTATCATGACCAGATCGTCGGCCTCTGCCGCGAGTGGTCGAATCCACCGCCTGCCGACTGGTCTCAGCTGCTCGTTCTGCCGGGTGTCGTGCTGGACCACGTTCCGGAAGGCGTCAGCATCCATGAAGACTGGGCCGAGCTTTCAGGTGTCGTCCTGAAAGCGCTTGATGTGCTCGCCGAATCGCGGCGTCGCGAAGGCCAGGCCATGGCGCAGGAACTCAAGAACTACGCGGGCGAAATTCGCGAGGCCTTGCGCAAGACTCGGGAACGGATTCCTGGCGTGATCGGTCCTTATTCGGACCGCCTTCAGGAGCGCGTCCAGGCTTTGATGGACAAGCACAATATGATGGTGAACCCGCAGGACCTGATTCGTGAGGTCGCGATCTTCGCCGACCGCTCGGACGTGTCCGAAGAGATCACCCGCCTGAGCGCGCACCTGGACCAGTTCGAAGAGATTCTGGGCAGTACTGCGAGCGAGGGACGGAAGCTCGAATTCCTCGTTCAGGAGATGGGCCGGGAGATCAACACGCTCGGCTCGAAAGCACTGGACGTCGAGATGAGCCGCTTCGGCCTGGAGATGAAGACGACGCTCGAAAAAATCCGGGAGCTGATCCAGAATGTCGAGTGAGAGGCGAGCTGACATCGTGATTCCCGATGCCCGCCTGCTGGTGATCTCCGGCGCCTCGGGCTCAGGCAAAAGCACTGTGGTGAAGCAGGTTGCAGCTGATGCGAGGGTTTCGCCCTTCGTCTCGATTTCGGCGACCACGCGAGCGGCCCGCACGGGCGAGTCGCATGGCCGGGAATATCTGTTTCTGGCCCGGGACGAATTCGAAAATCTGATTCGTCAGGGTGATTTGCTCGAATGGGCCGAAGTGCATGGTAATCTCTATGGCACGCCCGCGAGGCCCGTGCTCGATGAGATCGGCCGGGGGCGGCTGGCGATTCTCGAAATCGACGTTCAGGGTGCCCGGCAGGTGAAGGAAAAAGTTCCCAACGCCCTGTTCGCATTCATCCATGCACCCAGCATGGAGGTGCTCGAATCCCGATTGAGGGGGCGAGGGACGGACGACGAGGCCGTCGTCCGCAAACGTCTCGCAAACGCTGTGGAGGAGATCGCCCAGGCGAACTGGTACGATCTCCAGATCATAAACGATCAATTGGACAGGACCGTGGACGAACTGGTCGCCCTGTGGTCTGACCGCATCTCTCGAGGAGCTTGAGCCCATGATCGAAGAGCTGAAGGAAGACGCCATCGTCAATAAGATCGGCGGCCGATTCAAACTGGCCACTTTGATTCAGAAGCGGCTGATCGCGGTGAATCAGGGGGCACGGCCGTACGTCACGCCGACCTCCAACGACAAGCTGCAGATCGTCATCGACGAGATCATGCAGGACAAGATCTACCTCGACTCGTCCAACAATGTGCAGCCGACCGAAGAGTTCGACGGCGATTACCCCGAGACGATCGACCTGACGACCAACGGCTGATCCAGGCTCACCCGGTTCGATCGGCTGAACGTCCTGTCAGATTGGTCGTTCGGTCGATCTCCAGGTTTCAGGCATAGATCCGGCGCATCGGATTCCGAGTCCGGTGGGCCGGATTTTTCGGATCATGCCAGTGCGCGGAATTTTCCGGTTTCGTCGATCATCCGGATTGACGATCTGGAGAGCCCCTGAGATAATCCCGTCATAACGAACGATTCTGGAGTCGGCGACACGGAGGTCGTGCGATGGCTCGCGGTTCATTACGAAGAAAATCCATCTTCGGCTTCGCGCTGGTGATGGTCATGCTCGGCAGCTTGCTGTCGGGTGCAGTTTATGGCCTCCGTTCGTTCGATCGAGCCAATCAGAAGCTTGTCGACCAGCTCCCTGAACTCGGGGCTGCGACGGCCTTATTGAAACAGGCGGCGCATCTGGACGCCCGAGACGCCGGATCGCCTGAGGGCAAGTCCCGTCTGCATCAGGATTTGATCCGCGTTCGCCAGGCACTTCAGGTCTATTTCGAAGTTCTTCGCAAGAATACGACCCGGTTCGCGGACATGGAGTCAAAACGCGAGGAACTGGATCTGGCCTTCCGAGCCGATGCCGAAGTCACGGAGCTGTTTCGGCTGATCGAACCGGACGATCCGATCTACTACCAGTTCAACGCCACGAAGGTCTATCTGGCGAATCATCCCGAAGTGCTTCTGTTTTATGACAATAAAGGGCGAGTCATATCTTCGCCCACCATAGCGGACCGAGTCGAAAGGCTGAATGCCTACACGAGCGATCTGCCCGCCAGTCTGCATCGAGGACTGATGGAAATCCTCGACGAATCCGGGACAACGTACAAAGCCAGCCGGTCGATCGTCGTGCTGTCGACCGTTTGCGTCGCTGGCCTGCTGTTTCTGCTGGTTCGCCTGTTCCACCGGTGGGTGCTCAGGCCCGTCTATTACCTGCATGCCGGGGTGCTTCAGGTCGCCAGGGGAAATTTCACGCATCGTATCGAATTGAAGTCGTCCGACGAGATGCAGGCCCTGGCCGACGCATTCAACTCCATGGCCAACCGTCTGGGTGTGATGTACGCCGATCTGGAACGCCAGGTGGATATCCGCAGCCGGCAGCTCGTGCGGTCGGAACGTCTAGCCGGCGTGGGCTTTCTGGCTGCCGGAGTGGCACACGAGATCAACAACCCGCTGGCCTCGATCGCGTTCGGGGCGGAGGCCCTGGAGAGCCGGATCAACCGCTGGTCCGACCAGTGCCCGGCTTCGGAACTCAAGCCGATCAAAAGCTACCTGGCGATGATTCAGGAAGAGGCCTTCCGCTGCAAGCGAATCACGGAAAGACTGCTCGATTTCGCTCGCGGAGGCGATACCCTGCGCGAGCGTACGGATGTCATTTCGCTGGTTCAGAGCGTGGTCGAGATGACACGTCATATGGGCAAATACCGTGGCCGGACGATTCGGTTCCAGCCACGATCGCCGCTGTTTTGTGAGGTGGACGGTCAGGAGATCAAACAGGTCGTGCTGAATCTGGTCGTGAACGCGCTGGAGGCGATCGAGTCGGGCGGCCACCTGATCATCGAAGCCCATGCCAACCAGGGCATGGCGGAGGTATCGTTCACGGACAACGGTCACGGCATGCCACCGGACGTCGTGGAACACGTCTTCGAGCCATTTTTCACGCGCAAGCGATCCGGCAAGGGCACCGGGCTGGGGCTTTCGATCAGTCACCGGATCATCAATCAGCACGGGGGAGAACTGCTGGCCGAAAGCCCTGGCGAAAACCTGGGTTCGACATTTACGATTCGTTTGCCGTTAGGCGAAGATTTCAACGATTCACGCCCATCCGCAGTGGCGCAGGCGGGTGCCGCATGACCGAACGCACATGAGCGACTCAAGAGCAGGATATTCACGGTCGTGGCTGAGTTCGCGACCTGCCCGGATCAAGGAGGATCGAGGACGATGTCGGACAATTCACGAGGCGGTTCGTTACGAATCCTGTTCGCGGACGACGAAACCCACCTGCGCGAACTGATGCAGATGGAACTGCCGCGTCTGGGGCACGACGTGACCGTCGTTCCCGATGGCCTGGCGGCTCTGAAGGCGCTCGAAAAAGGCTCATTCGATGTCGCCTTGATGGACATGCGTATGCCGGGTCTCACAGGCATCGAAGTGCTCGGCAAGGTGCGGGCGATCTGTCCCGATACGGCCGTGATCATCCTGACCGGCCACGCCACGGTCGACACCGCGGTTCAGGCGTTGAGGCTCGGTGCGTTCGACTATCTGACCAAGCCCTGCAAGTGGGCCGAGCTGGAAGCGATCCTTGACCGGGTGGCCGAACGTCGCGACCTTTCTCACAAAGCGACGGCACTGGAAACCCGACTGAAACAGGCCGAAGGCACCCCCCTGCTCGTCGGCCAAAGCCCGGCGATGGCATCCGTCAGGCAATTGATCGACACGATCGCACCGACTGACGCCGGAGTTCTCATTCTTGGTGAAACCGGTACCGGCAAAGAACTTGTGGCGCGAAATCTGCATGACCGCAGCCGCCGTTCCGGGGCGGCTTTCGTGCCCGTCAACTGCGGTGCCCTGCCCGAGAATCTGGTCGAAAGCGAACTTTTCGGACACCGAAAAGGCGCATTCACCGGAGCCGAGACGAGCCGCAAGGGCCTTTTCGAAGTGGCCAATGGCGGTACGCTCTTTCTGGACGAAATCGGCGAACTCGACAAAAGCGTTCAGGTCAAGCTGTTGCGATTTCTGGAATCGGGCGAAATCCGCAGAGTGGGTGAGAACGATCCGTTCCGTGTCGATGTGCGCGTGCTTTGTGCGACGCACAGGGATTTACGCGACATGATCGCCGAAGACACGTTCCGTGAGGACCTTTACTTCCGCCTGAACACGTTCGAAATTCACTTGCCCTCGTTGCGTGAGAGGCGGGACGACATCCCGAATCTGGCGACGCACATGCTGAAGCGGTTCCATCGTTACGGCGGCCCATTGCCTGAGATCAGCGACGCGGCGATGCAGGCGCTTGCGGAGCATCATTGGCCAGGCAACGTCCGCGAACTGGCCAACGCCATGGAACGTGCGGTGATTCTTGCCGCCGGCGGGGTGATCCTGCCCGATCATCTGCCGAATTTCACGCCGAGAAAAGCCGTCGCCCCGGCACAAACGGCTTCGAACGCGTCAGGACAGCTCATGCAGTCGGGCGTCAAGACGATCATCAGCCACGCTGCGCATATCACGGCGGGTCCGAACCTGACGCTTCGGGATGTCGAAATGCAATTCATTCAGACCGTTCTGGAAAAGCACGGCGGGAACAAGCCCGCGGCGGCGAAGGAACTGGGCATCAGCCTGAAGACGCTGTACAATAAGATCAATCAACTTCAGCAGGCTGGAGCGGTTGACGATTGAACCGTCGGCCGGATTCTGGCGGATCTCTTCCCGTACGGTGCATCGATGATCTCATTGCCAATACGATTGTCTCTGCCCGTGCTGATCAGTTCATTGATTTTCGGTAGCCTCAGAGCTGACGGCCCTGTGGCTCCTGCGAAAGTCTGGGCTGAAATGATGGGATCCTGGCGCATGACTGGCCAGGTGAAGCGGGGATCGTCCCAAGGAGCCTGGACGAGTACAGCTCGCGCAGAGTGGACAGGTACCGATGGCCGGACGCTCGAATTTCGCGTACCGGATTCGAATTCGTTCGAAGCCATGATGGTTCAAGTCGATCCGAAAACGGGTGAGGCGGCAGCCATCGAACTGAAGATGACTGATGGCTCGGCCAGGTTTCTGAATCGTCAGCCGCAAAAACAGGCTGATCGTTACGAATTCGCAGAGTCCGCAGGGGGCAGAACGGAAGCCTTGCGGATCCAGCTCATCCGGAAAAGTCGGGACCGTTGGACTGGCTCGCTGGAAATCCGCAAAGCGGGGGCTGAGACATGGTCACGGCAGCAGGAACTCGGCCTGACCCGCCTCGGAACGACGATCGCTCAGGGATCCGGACAACCGGAGTGCGTGGTGACGGGTGGGCTGGGCGAAATCCTGGTGACGGTCAACGGCCGTACCGTTTACGTCTGTTGCAGCGGGTGCCGTGAGACCCTTCTGGCCGACCCGGACGCATTTCTGAAGCCTGCGGAAACGAAGCCGGAATCGTCGGAAAAGCCGGCAGGATCGAAATCGCCTTGAGTAAGACCATCGACGGTGCGGCGAGCACAGTGACCGGCCCGGCGAAACCCGGTATGCCGATGTCTCGACCTTTGGACGGCCTGGCCATTGCCGGAGCCGCATTATGTTGCGCACTCTGGGGCGGAAATGCCGTAGCCGTCAAGGCGGTCGTGGGCGAAGTGCCGCCGATCGGGCTGGCCATGATCCGATTCGCGATCAGCATTCCGGTGATTGCCTGGATCGCTTCGCGGACATCAGCACGCTTCGGCATTCGCCGGGCAAGCTGGTGGCTCGTGCCGATTCACGGTCTTTTCCTGGCGGTGCAAGTCAGTTCGTTCAACTGGGGCACCAGTTACGGCCAGGCGGGGCGGTCGAGCGTTTTCATCAATGTGCACCCGCTCGTGGTGACGCCGCTTTCGGTGTGGCTTCTGGGTGAACGGGTCGGCTGGCGTGCCCTTCTCGGGCTGATGTCGGCCTTCGCGGGCGTTATTGTGCTCATGGCTGGTCGATTGATGGGCGGGGGCGATCCGAAGGCGGATATCATTGTCTTCGGTTCCGGGTGCCTGTTCGGCGTTCAGTCGATTTTTCAGAAATGGTCTTACAAGCAGGTCGCTCCGGCGACTCTACTGCTCTGGCAGACACCTTTTGCGATCGTCTTCTGCCTGCTCGGAACTACGATTCTCGAATCCGGACAGCCGTGGCATGTCGATTCCAGCGGCGCGTGGGCGATCGTCTACCAGGGGCTGGCTGTATCGGGCGTCTGTTTTTCCGTCTGGTCGCTGCTTCTGGGCAGGTACGAAGCCGCACGCCTGGCGGCGCTCGGGTTCATGACTCCTCTGTTCGGCATCACCCTGGGTACGCTGATCCACTCCGAGCCTGTGACTCCGAGCCTTCTGGTCGGCGCAGCCATGGTCGGTGCGGGCGTCTACTTCACCGCGGTCGACAAAACGACTCGCAAAGACTGACCCTTACTCGTCAATTCCGTGAAAGCGGATCGGGATCGCGTTTCGAAATCGATCCCTCGGCCGGTTTTGGGCAAGGTCAGGCATCCGTGTCGTCCGGATCCCACCGGGCTGGTTCGCGCGGCTCGTTTTCGGGGTCCGGGAAATCGATTTCGGGCTGACGCTTTGCAGGCGTCCGTTTCTTCGGTGCGGAGCGGGTCTTGGGAGTCGCACGACGCTTCGGCGCAGCTTCGGCGTGGCCCTCGACCGGTTTGGTCTCTTTTACGGATTCGGCCGCAGGAGCTTCGGGTGAGGCCGATGCCGCAGGTTCGACCGCAGCCGGAGTCACGGTCTTCCGTGCTCGAGGTGTACGGGGGCTTGCGGCTTTCGATCTCGGCTTCTTCGCCGGTTCGGCGGGAGCTGGCTCGATCGGTGCCGAAGCCACAGGTTCGAAATCGGGTATCGGTTGAGCCGGAGTTTCGACTTCGGCCGGTTTTGCTGAAGCCACGGGAGATTCGGGCTTGGATTTCGTTCTCAATTCGCCAAAGTCGGTTGAGGCCCCGCTGGATCCCTGGCCGATGCTGTCCGGCGACCTGACCGGGCGAACCGGTTGAACCACGTCCGGTGCCGCTGAGGAGGCGGTGCGTCGGCCCAGAGATTTGTAGGCCGCTACCGCAAGCTGGTCACATCGTTCGTTCTGAGGGTGTCCGGCGTGCCCACGCACATGGACAACACGTACCTGATGCCGCGCCAGGAGCGTATCGACAGCTCGCCAGAGGTCGTCGTTCACAAGGGGTTTGAGCTTGTTCCCTTCACGACGTCGGTAGCCATTGGCACGCCAGCCAGGAAGCCACTCATTGATGCCCTTGGCCAGATACTGGCTATCGGTCACCAGTTCGACGCGGCAAGGGCGTTTGAGGATTTCCAGACCCCTCAAGGCTCCTTCGATCTCCATCCGGTTATTGGTGGTGTGGGGATCGGCGCCGAATCGTTCGAGAATCTTGCCCGACGCGGGGTGTTCGAGAATGAATGCCCAACCGCCAGGCCCCGGATTGCCGCTGCAAGCACCATCCGTGTAAAGCTTGACGTAATCTTCCGCGGCAGGGAGTCTGGACATGCGAGAGAACCAGTCGGTCGAAAGGCGGAAGCGTCGTGAGCCGAATTCCCGGCTCCAGAACACCGACGTCCGTGATACGTGATCGCTCGAAATCCTGCCGATGCAGGAATCGCATCGTCATTCCGAACGATTCAGGGTCATCAGAATCGGTGATTTCCGGATTCGAGTCAAGACTCGGTCGGCACGATCGTCGCCTTTTCGGTGCTTCAGACGCGGCGGACGACCCCGACCAGGATCCCCATGATTTCCACTTCGTCTCGGATGATCGGCTTGAGCTTCTTGTTGCAAGGCTCCAGGCGGAATTTGCCTTTTTCCTTGTAGAATCGCTTGAGAGTCGCTTCGCCCTTGTCGTCGAGCACCGCCACGATCTGGCCGTTATAGGCCGTTTTCGCCCTTTTGAGGATCACGATGTCGCCGTCGTCGATCATCGCCTCGATCATCGAATCGCCTTTGACCTTCAGCGCGAACGTGTCGCCGCCGTATTGCCAGTCGTCGAAATCAAGCAGTTCGGCGTCCTCGACAGCCTCGATCGGAGGACCGGCCGCGATCGTGCCCAACAGCCTCAAACCACTAGGCGGCAGGCCTTTCGTATCCAGGAGCTGGATCGCCCTCGACATGTTCGGCTCGCGATGGATCAGCCCTTTTTTCTGCAGGGCTTTCAGGTGGCACATGACGCCGTTCGGGCTGGCGATTTCGAATTGTGTGCCGATCTCGCGTACCGTAGGCCCATAGCCCCGGGTTTGAATTCTGTCCTTGATGAACAGATAGATCTCTTTCTGACGGTCGGTCAGGGAATCCAGATTCACCGTTTTTCGCATCGGTTCGATCCTGTTCGAATGGTTTCTGGTTCGTCGCGGAAAATCGGACCAATTCCGGATTTGCGAGCGCCATTACGGCATCTCGACAAACCGGGTCAACATTGCGCGATATGTATCTGGTTGTTCACGCTATCAGGTGAACAGTATCCGATCAAGAGACGTGTCGAAGAAATTCGGATTTTTTTTCGCTGAGGCATTCGGAGGCTCGTTCAGCCCGCTACCGAATTGATTCCAGTCAGCCCGGAACGTAGCATGATCGCGATACAGTCCGGGCCGATCAGTCCGCGCTGACACGGAATTCCCGACGGCTGATGTCTCGGGCGTTCGTCGATGGCCCGGTATATACCCGAAAGGTGAGACTCGTGGATCCGAAGACAGTTCTGGCTATTCACGCACATCCGGACGATGTCGAATTCCAGTGTGCGGGTACGCTTGCCCTGCTCGCCAGGTCCGGGCACCGGATCGTCATCGCCACGATGTCGCCTGGCGATTGCGGTTCAGCGACACTTCCGGCCGACGAAATTGCGGCGGTCCGAAGAACTGAAGCCGCCGCTGCGGCGAAATTGATCGGCGCCGAATATCACTGCCTGGAATTTCGGGATCTGGCCATTTTCGAAGATCTCACATCCCGGCGGCGTGTCACCGAATTTCTGCGGTCGATTTCGCCCGACCTGATCTTCGCTCCGCCGGCGGAAGACTACCTTTGTGACCACGAAATTACCCACAGGCTCGTACGGGATGCCTGTTTCGCCGCTCCGGTACCGAATTACAGAACGCATCACTGGGAACCCTCGCCCCCGATGGCTCACATTCCGCATCTCTATCTGGTGGACGCACTGGAGGGGCTTGGCAGGGACGGAAAACGTCATGGAGTCGATCTTTACGTGGATGTTACGGATGTGTTCGCCGTCAAGCGTGAGATGCTGGCCTGCCACGCCAGCCAGCGGGATTGGCTGCTCAAGCACCACGGCATCGACGAATATCTCAACGGCCAGGAAGAGGCTTCACACAAGCGGGGCGAGGAGATCGGCGTACGGCACGCCGAAGGGTTCCGGATTTACAGGGGCCATGCGTATCCGCACGACGATCTTCTGATGGCGTTGTTGCCCGGGCATGTGATGTATAAGTCTTAACCGTAGTCCTGGATGAAGGTTGTGGATTGCAGTGCAATCCGGGAGGAGCGAAGGCGAAGGTGAAAAGCTCGTCGATTGACAAGCGGTGACTGGCGTTCCTATACTTCTGATTCGTGTTTCGTTCGATTCGTAACGGCATACGTGAAGCCGCTGCGAGTCGAGTCGTGACCGTGCAAAGCACATCGAACATGGGAGATAGGTCATAATGGCAGTTCGCGTCGGCATTAACGGTTTCGGGCGCATCGGGCGGCTGGTTTTCCGCGTTCTGGCCCAGTATCCGCAGGAATTCGAGGTCGTGGCGATCAACGACCTGTCCGACGCCAAGAGCCTGGCCCTCCTGCTCAAATACGACAGCGTTCACCGTCAGTTCAACGGCACGGTGGAAGCCGACGCCGACGGTCTGGTCGTCAACGGCAAGAAGATCCGGATCACGAAGGAAAAGGATCCCGCGAACCTGCCGTGGAAAGATCTGGGCTGCCAGATCGCCATCGAATCGACCGGTTTCTTCACGAATAAGGAATCGCTTCAGAAGCACATCGACGCCGGTGCCAACCGGGTGATCCTGACGGCCCCGGCCAAGGACGCTCTGGACGGAACGATCGTTCTGGGCGTCAACGACGACACGATTTCGCCCTCGATGCGGATCGTATCGAACGCCAGCTGCACGACGAACTGCCTGGCTCCGGTCGTGAAAGTTCTCAACGACACGTTCGGCATCGAAAAGGGTCTGATGACGACCTGCCATGCCTACACGAACGACCAGCGCGTGGCGGACCAGATTCACTCGGATCCGTACCGTGCCCGGGCCGCGGCGATCAACATCATTCCTTCGACGACCGGTGCGGCCAAGGCCGTGGGCGAAGTGATTCCGGCCGTGAAGGGCAAGCTGACCGGCATTTCCCTGCGTGTTCCGGTCGCTGACGGATCGATCACCGACCTGACGGCCGTGTTGGCGAAGAAGGTTACGAAGGAAGAGATCAATGCCGCGATCAAGGCCGCCGCTGAGGGGCCGATGAAGGGCATTCTGCAGTACACGACGGATCCTCTCGTGTCGTCCGACATCATCGGCAACCCGCATTCCAGCATTTTCATGGGTGACTGGACTCAAGTCCTCGACGGCAACCTCGTGAAGATCCTGAGCTGGTACGACAACGAATGGGGTTACTCGAACCGGGTCGTCGAGCTGGCGCGCAAGATGGCGGCCCTGGGCTGATTCGATCGATCGAAACTGGCAGGGCCCCGGAGACTCCGCGGGCCCTGCGGTTCTTTCGTATTGCGAGATCGCTGCCGGAATCGCCGAAACGCAATGTGTTCAGGCAGCGACGGTGTTGGACGACGATTCACCGAGAGAGGATTGACGAGCGATGGCGAAGAGGACGATCGCGGACCTGAATCTGAAGGGCCGCAAGTGTCTGATCCGCGTGGACTTCAACGTTCCGCAGGGCAAGGACGGTTCGATTTCCGACGATCGTCGGATCCGTGCCGCGTTGCCGACGATCCGGCACGCCCTCAAGGAAGGCGCGGCGGTCATTCTGGTTTCCCACCTTGGCCGGCCGACGGGCGATCCCGCGACCGACGGGCCTTTCACACTGGCGCCAGTCGCAACCCGGCTTGGCGAATTGCTGGGCCAGCCGGTCGTGCATGCCTCGGATACCGTCGGGCCTGACGCCCAGGCGAAGGCTGCCGCACTCAAACCCGGCGACGTCCTGCTGCTCGAAAACGTCCGATTCAACAAGGGCGAGAAGAAGGGCGACGCGGCTTTCGCGGCCGCCCTGGCTGGCCTGGCCGATTGCTATGTGAACGACGCCTTCGGCACTTGTCACCGGGACGAGGCCTCGATGGTGGCCGTTCCCGAATGCAAGTCGCCCGGAGATCGGGCGATCGGTTTCCTGGTCGCCAAGGAAGTCGAAATTCTCGACAAATTGCTGGGCCACCCGGCCAAGCCGATGATCGCCGTGATGGGCGGGGCGAAAGTGTCGGACAAGATCGGCGTGATCACGAACCTTCTGCCGAAGATCGACGCCCTGCTGGTGGGCGGTGCGATGACGTACACGTTCCTCAAGGCTCAGGGCCATTCGACAGGTGGCTCGCGGGTCGAAGCCGACAAGCTCGATCTGGCTCGCCAGATTCTGGAAGCTGCCGGGCCGAAGCTTCGCCTGCCGCTGGATCATCTGGTTTCGAAGAGTCTCGACCCGACCAGCGAAACGATGGTAGTCGAAGGTTCGGACATTCCGGACGGCTGGATCGGCATCGACATCGGCCCGAAGACGATCGCGGCTTATGGCGAAGCGGTCCGCAATGCCGGGACTGTGATCTGGAACGGCCCGATGGGCAAGTTCGAGGACGAACCATTCCGCAAGGGGACGGCGGGAGTGGCGGCCGCGATGGCCGAATCGAAGGGCATCACGGTGGTGGGTGGCGGCGAGACGGCCGAGGCTGCCGAGCTGTTCGGTGTCGCCGAGAAAGTCAGCCACGTTTCCACGGGTGGCGGGGCGTTCCTGGAATCGCTCGAAGGCAAAACGTTCAATTCTCTGAAGGTCATTCCCGACCTGAATTGACCGGTTCTGGCGAGTTCCGAACCGGGGTGCGGGGAACGAATTTGCAGGTGGATCTTTTCATCGCGATTCGTTCCCGTACAATTCAGTCACTGACAGGGGTTTCCGGAGGTTCGTCCAAGTCCGTATGAGTTCAGCGATTTTCGATCGCCGGGAGCGGTTGAAGAGGCTTCACGAAGCCGGTTCTCCGGTATTCGCGCCGAGTTTGCTTTCCTGCGACTTCGGCCGAGTGGACGAAGTGCTTAAGCAACTCGATGCGGACGGAGTCACTGTCGTCCATCTGGACGTGATGGACGGCCATTTCGTGCCGAATCTGACGTTCGGCGCCCCGCTCATCGCCGAATGGCGAAAAAATACCGGTTTGACGTTCGACACCCATTTGATGATGACGAACCCGGGCCGTTACGTGGACGATTTCGTCGCGGCCGGGTGCGACACGCTTGTTTTCCATATCGAAATCGATCACGACCCCGTGCCTCTTCTCAGGCATATTCGCAGAGCGGGGGTCGAAGCTGGCCTGAGTCTGAATCCGGGGACACCGGTATCGATGATCGAGCCGTTTCTGGACGAGCTGGACACGGTTCTCGTGATGTCGGTGCAGCCCGGTTTCGGGGGTCAGTCGTTCGAGCCCAAGGTGCTTTCCAAGTGCCGACGGCTGAAAGCTTTGCGGTCGGATCTCCGAGTCTCGATCGATGGCGGGATCAACCTGAAGACGGCTCACGAGGCTGTTTCGGCCGGTTGTGACCTGCTGGTCGCTGGTTCGGCGGTATTCCGGGGCGGCACATCGCCGCGCCAGGCGCTGGATGCACTTTACGCGTCCGTCGCCGATCATGTACCTCGTGTCAAAACTCCATGATTCGACTGCTATCGCACCTTCGACCCAACGACTGGACCGAACGGACCATGACACGCGTTTACCTGATTCGTCCGGGGGCGACCTCGTACGACAGGGAGAATCGAATCACCGGTACTCTCGATCTTCCTCTGTGCGAGGAAGGCGTGAGGCAAATCGGCAGGCTCAAGACGGAGCTGACCGATGTGCACATGGCCGCACTCTATCACAGTCCGAGTCTCGCGGCCTTACGCACGGCGGAGTCGCTTGGCCCTGTTTTGCGGCTGAGGCCAAAATGCGAGTCGGACTTGAGGAATGTCGACATGGGCCTCTGGCAGGGGCTCACGTGGGCTGAGCTTCGCGAGCGGCATCCGAAGGTCTGGAAGCAGAGGGCTGAGGATCCTCGGGCGGTCGAGGCCCCGATGGGCGAATCGTTCGACGAGGCTTACCGGCGTATCGACAGGTTCCTCGAGTCGCTGCTGAAAAGGTATCGGGACGAGTCCGTGGGCATCATCGCTTCCGATCCCGTGGCCCAGATCATCAGCGCCAGGTTGCGCGGAGATACCAAGATTCGATTGACCGATTCGGGAATGGTCGGAACAATGGAGACTCTTGACGTCGAATCCGATTCCCCGTGGCGTCGTTCGTCCGCACCGGATTCGAGTCCGAAGACGCGTATTTGAGCGATACCCGGGCAATTTCGCTTGTGTATTCCGCCGATACGAAGCCTCGCGCCGAACATTTCGCCTCATGAACGCTGACAGTGCCTCACCCTGGAACGCTTCGCCGGAACACAAGAAAGTTCCGGAAGGGCTCTGGACCAAGTGCCCCCAGTGCAATGAAGTCCTTTATCGCAAGGAACTGGAAAGGAATTTGAGCGTCTGCCCGAAGTGCGATCATCACTTCATCATCGGCGCTCGAACGCGCATCGATCAGATCCTGGACGAAGGCACTTTCGAGGAGTGGTACGCCGAACTGAAGCCGGGCGACCCTCTCGGTTTCAATGACCGTCGGCCTTATCCGGAACGGATCGCGGCCGAACAGAAACGCACGGGACTGGACGAAGCCGCCGTCGTCGGCCAGGGGTTCGTCCGTGGTCTTCGTACCGTCATCTGCCTGACCGATTCCGGCTTCATCATGGGTTCGATGGGGTCGGTCGTCGGCGAGAAGCTGGCACGCAGCATCGAGCGCGCGACCGAAGCGAAACTGCCCGTCGTGATCATATCGGGGTCCGGCGGCGGCGCGCGGATGCACGAAGGGATCTTTTCCCTCATGCAGATGGCGAAGGTCTCGGCGGCTCTGGCGCGTCATAGCGCGGCCGGCGGCTTTTTCCTTTCGGTTCTCACGCACCCGACCATGGGCGGGGTAGCGGCGAGCTTCGCCAGCCTGGGCGATGTCATTCTGGCCGAACCGCGGGCCCTGATCGGATTCGCCGGACCGAAGGTGATCCAGCAGACCGTTCGTGTGAAGCTGCCGGAAGGTTTTCAGACCAGCGAATTTCTGCTGGACCACGGCTTCGTGGACCGCATCGTGCATCGCCGTGACTTGCGTAATCAGGTCGCGTTGATTCTGGATTACGTCAGCCGCTGAGGCAAAGCCCTCGGAATGATCGGGTTCTTTTCGCCGGGAGCCTTCGGGTACGCGCGGAATGAGCTTGATTCCCGAGCCTTGTTCGAACGATCATGGGCGATGGCTGGACGGATCGAATGTGCCGGTCCAGTGGCCCCTGACAGTCAGTCTTGTCGAATCGGAGAGTCGCTCGCATGGCCCGTCGCGTCAAAGTGGTCGTATTGGGGTCAGGTTGTGCCGGATTGACGGCTGCCATTTACACCGCCAGAGCCAACCTTGAGCCTGTCGTGCTGGAGGGCCGCGAATCGGGCGGGCAGCTCATGTGGACGACCATGGTCGAGAACTTCCCCGGCTTTCCGGAAGGCGTTCTTGGCCCGGATCTGATCGACAACATGCGCAAGCAAGCTCAGCGATTCGGGGCCGACACGCGATTCGAGCACGCCGATAAGGTCGACCTGAGCAAGCGGCCGTTCGTGATCGAAACGAGCGACGAGACGTATCTCGCCGATTCCCTGATCATCGCGACGGGTGCGACGGCGAAAACGCTCGGCATCCCGACCGAAATGGGCTATATGGGCTATGGCGTGACGACCTGCGCGACCTGCGACGGCGCGTTCTACAAGGACAAGACGGTCGCCCTGGTGGGTGGCGGCGATTCGGCGGCGGAAGAATCGACCTTCCTGACACGCTTCGCCCGCAAGGTTTACCTGATTCACCGCCGCGACAAGCTGCGTGCTTCGAAGATCATGGCTGACCGCGTCGCGTCCAACGCCAAAATCGAGCCGGTCTGGAACACGACGGTTGAGGAAGTTCTGGGCACCGAAGAGCCGCACAAGCACGTCAATGGCATCATGGTGAAGGACGTGAACACCGGCGAAACCCGGAAAATGGAGATCGACGGGCTGTTCCTGGCGATCGGCCACGCACCCAATACGAAAGTGTTCGGCGACCAGCTCGAAACGACCGAGGCCGGATATCTTCTGACACGCGGAGCGATGGCCTGGAAGGGCGTGCCCGCTGATTCGACATGGTTCGACCGCTATCCGAATTTTGCGACATCGACAAGTGTCGAGGGTGTCTTCGCTTGCGGCGATGTGGTGGACACGCACTATCGACAGGCGATCACGGCCGCAGGCACGGGCTGCGCCGCGGCGATCGACTGCGAGAAGTGGCTGGAGTCAAGGCACGAATCGTGAACGTTCCACTGAACTTGCCTCACGAAGTTTCCTACAATATGATGAGACCTATCGATCGGAGCCACGCCTCGCTGACGGGGCCGAGTGTCCGATTTCTTTTGAGATTCGAGCGCAACTGACATGGCGGAGTCCGATCCGAATCAGGAACCGAAGTCGAAGATGCCGCGAAAGTCTTCGGGAGACGGGAATTCCTCAGGCTCATCGCCCACGCCACCGTGGGTGTGGCTGCTGTTCATCGGTATTGCGGCGGCCATTCTCTGGGCATTTTCGCCGGGTAACGAAATCAAGGTCGATTACGCCTGGTTCCTCGATCAGGTTCGTGCCGACAATGTCCAGGAATTTTCGAATCAGTCGACGAAAGTCTCAGGTCGTCTGCGTAAGAAGACTCCTTACGCGATGGCCAACGGCCAGCCGCGTGAAGTCGATGCGTTCGTCGTTTATCTTCCCAGCGAAGATTTGATCAAGCCGATCGTCGATCAACTCGTCACGAACAACAAGCCACGTGACAAGCCTGTCGATATCGACAGCGAACCGCCTCCGGGTACGGGGCTGATGCTGTGGATCACGTTCCTGCTCCCCAGCCTTTTGTTCATCGTCTTCATCTACCTGATGATGCGCCGGGCACGTGACCAGTTCGATGGCGGCATTCTGGGCAACTTCATCAAGAGCCCGGCGAAGCGCCACGACAAGTCCAAGCAGCGTACGACGTTCGACGAAGTCGCGGGCCTGGAGAACGCCAAGGCCGAGCTTCAGGAAATCGTCGAATTTCTCAAGAACCCCGAACGGTTCCAGCGTCTGGGCGGTCGAATTCCGAAGGGCGTTCTGCTGGTCGGTTCGCCAGGCTCAGGTAAAACTCTTCTGGCCAGAGCCGTTGCCGGTGAAGCTGGCGTGCCGTTCTACTCGATCAGCGGCTCCGAATTCATCCAGATGTTCGTGGGTGTCGGTGCTTCGCGCGTTCGCGACATGTTCAAGACGGCCAAGGAATCGAGCCCCTGCATTCTGTTCATCGACGAAATCGATGCGGTCGGCCGGATTCGTGGGGCTGGCCTCGGCGGCGGTCATGACGAGCGTGAGCAGACGCTCAACCAGATCCTCACCGAGATGGATGGCTTTTCGCCCAACGAAAGTGTCATCGTTCTGGCCGCGACTAACCGGCCGGACGTGCTCGACCCCGCCCTGCTCCGTCCCGGCCGGTTCGACCGTCACGTGACCGTCGACCGTCCGAGCCGCAAGGGGCGTCTGGAAATCCTCAAGGTCCATACCCGCAAGATTCCGCTGGCCGACGATGTCGATCTCGACTCGGTCGCCCGGGGCACCGTCGGCATGTCGGGTGCCGACCTTGCCAACCTGGCCAACGAGTCGGCCCTGATCGCCACTCGTGCCAACAAGGACAAAGTCACGCAGGCCGATTTCGAAATGGCCCGCGACAAAGTCCTGATGGGTGCGAAGCGGGAAGAGATCATCACGGACCGGGAAAAGGAACTGACGGCGTACCACGAAGCCGGGCACGCTCTGGTCGCGTGGATCTGCCCCTTTGCCGACCCGGTTCATAAGGTCACGATCATCCCCCGTGGCCGTGCCCTGGGCGTGACGCAATTCCTGCCTGAGGAAGAGCGCATGCTCGTCAGCCAGAAGGAAATCTACGACGACCTGGCAGTCGCCTTCGGTGGACGTGCCGCCGAGCGTGTCGTTTATTCGGACATGAGCGCCGGTGCCGCTGGCGACCTGAAGCAGGCTACCAGAATGGCCCGCATGATGGTGACTCAGTGGGGCATGAGCGAGCGTGTCGGACCGGTGCACATTCGTGCCAACGAAGAGCACCCGTTCCTCGGGCGCGAAATGTCGGAACCTCGTGACCATTCGGAGCATATGGCTCAGATCATCGACGAGGAAATCGCCCGCATTCTGCGGGAAGCCGACCACCGTGCCATCGAAATCTGCAAAACCCACCGGGATAAGCTGGACTCACTCGCCCAGGCCCTGATCGACCGGGAAGAGCTGAACGAAGAAGAAATTCGCCAGCTCTGGGGCGAACGCGTCACGGACAAGAACGCTCCGCTGAAGTTGCGTGCCAAGTCGACCGTCCCGCCTGAGCCGGAACGGAACGTGAACGGCCACCCGGCTGTGGACGAATCCGAAGCCGGTGGTATGTCGATCAGCCCTTCCCAGGAAGGTCTCTGACCCAGCAATTTCGAGACGGGCGCCACTCCCGTGGCGTCCGTCCCGATTCTCTTTCCTGATCGAATCGTGTCGAACAGGATCGCCCTGATCCTCCAGCGATTCGAGTGCCGTTTGAAATCCCCAATCTCGGACAGCCCTGCTCTTCGCAGCCATCTTGCCACTCATCCGACACACAGTCCCTTCCGCCTTGGAACCGCCCTAGACAGGCGGACCAGTTCATGAGTACGACGTCCGAACCTCGATCGATTTCTGGCCCGCATGTGGTTTGCGCCGGCATTATCGTGGCCGATCACCTTTGCCCGCCGTTGCCGCATGTGCCGGAAGCCGGTGAACTTCTGGTCGTCGACCGGCTCGTTCTGGCAGTGGGTGGCTGTGCCGCGAATGCCGCCGTGAATCTGGCAAGGCTGAAGGTGCCGACAAGGGTCGTCTGTAAAGTCGGCCCGGATCTTTTCGGTCGTTTCGTTCTGGAAATGCTCGAACGGGAGGGGCTGGATACAGGCAGTGTGGCGATCGATCCGGACCATGACACGAGTCAGACGCTGATCGTGAACGTTCAGGGGCAGGATCGGCGGTTCATTCACACCTTCGGCGCCAATGCCAGCATGTCGGTACACGACCTGAAGGCCGCGATCGATCCGGCGAACCCGCCGGCCGTTTTCTACCTTGGCGGATACCTCATCATGCCAGGGCTTGACCCGGTCGAACTCGGCGAGTTTCTCGAATGGCTTGGCACGCTCGGCGTGCATCGTGTGATTGACGTGGCCACACCGGGCCCGGCGGATTATTTGCCCCGGCTCACGCCTGTTTTGCCCCATGTGGATGCCTTTCTGCCGAACGATGACGAAGCGGAACTCATTCTCGGCCCTGGCGAACCGCTCGAGCATGCCCGCAAGTTCCACGAGATGGGAGCGAAGCTGGTCGTGATCACGCGTGGCGGCGAAGGGGCCGTGGTCGCCGGTCATGAACTTGCTCTGCGAATGGGTGCGTATCCTGTGGAATTCGTGGACGGCAGTGGTGGCGGCGATGCGTTCGACGCCGGCTATATCGCCGGGATTTTCGACGGCGGCACGCTTGTCGAGAGCCTCTCTCGCGCTGCGGCCCAGGGGGCCAGTTGCGTGCGTGGCATCGGTACGACGGCGACGATCTTCGATCGCGCGGAGTCGGACGCCTTTCTGGCCGCACATCCCGTTTCGCTGCATCCGCTCGACTGAGCCGGCGTTCCGAATCAACCGGCCATGTGGTCGGCGGGCTTGCCGCAGTCCTAAAACGAATTTATGCCGTTGACTGAAGCGTCGATTCCGAGCGTCGCATGCAGTCATGCATCAACTCAATGAAAGTGAGCCGATCATGCCCGCTGTCGGAGATGCCGCACCCGATTTCGCCCTGGCCGACCAGAACGGGGCAACCGTCCGCTTGTCTGACTTTCATGGCAAGCACGTCGTGCTTTACTTTTATCCGAAGGACGACACGCCGGGATGTACGAAGGAAGCCTGCGGATTTCGCGACGACTTCGCCCAATTCACGAAGAAGGGCGTGGTGATTCTCGGCGTCAGCCCGGATGATCCGAAGAGCCACAAGAAATTCGTCGACAAGTACGAACTGCCGTTCGTGCTTCTGGCAGACACCGAGAAGACCGTGTGCCAGGCGTATGACGTGTGGAAGGAGAAGAACATGTACGGGCGCAAGTCGATGGGCGTCGAACGCACGACGTTCGTCATTGGCCCCGACGGCAATATCGTCAAAGTTTTCCCCAAGGTGAAAGTCGACGGCCATATCGCGAAGGTGCTCGAATCGATCTGAGTCGAAATCCGGGCGATTCTTCGATCTTCGTTTCGCGGCCGGTTCCCACGGAATCGGCCGCATAGCCTTTTGATGCGTCAACTTTCGATAAGTTGCGGCACTGCAGGTGTCTGTTATAATTACGTGAGATAAGTGGTTTTACGGTTCAGGGGCCGTCCTGTCGGTTCCAAGCGAGGTCTCGAACATGAATGGGCTTCATGAAGGTTCCCTGCGCAGCCTGACCATGCTTGGCGCCGTCTGCGTTTCCGCGGTCTCGCTCGCCTATTCCGCGATCGAAGGGTCATGCGGTGGTGGTCTTCTGAATTATCTTCGTCCGACACGTGAAGCCGTTGCCCAGGGCTCCTCAGAATCCGAAACCGGGCATTTGGCGAAGGTCAAAGGTGTCGTCGAGCCTATCCCGGATCGAGTCTTTCGGATCATGCCTTACAACGATTGGCCGATTCTTCGTGTCGATGTGCATGAGGGGCAACGTCTGACCTGGAAACGCGAGAAGGGCGCCTGGGTGGGCGATAGCGACATTTTGACGACTCAGTTCGAAACTCCGGCGGAAATCGACGGAGTCATCGAAGAAGCCTCGCGGGCGAAGATCGAGCTTGCAGCGGCACGTTCGAAAGCCGAGTTGGCGAAGGTCGAAGCGAAAACGGCCGTGGACCAGGCCAGAATTCGTGAACTCAATGCAAGGCAGGAACATGAGCGAATTTCTGGCCTGAAACGGCGTGACACGGAATCGATCGAAGTGCACCAGCGTGCCGAGAATCTCTGGAATCTCGCGGTCGCGGAATTGACGAAGGCCGAGAAAATCGCGGCCCTGCAGGATCAGCTCGCCGATGCCGATGTCCAGATCGCGGAATCCCGGCTCGTTCAGGCGCAAAGCGACCTCGACCTGGCCAATTTCAAACGGGACATGAGCTGGGGTAAAGTACCTGTCCACATGATTAAAGGTGCCCCTGGCGAGGCTCGTCAGGTCGTGGTGACGAAAGTCGCCGCGACGATCGGTGATCAACCGCCGAGGGCTGGTGCCGCTCCGGTATGGGTGGAACTGGTCGATGATTCGAAGCTGTTCGTCCGTGCGAAAGTTTCTCCGGATCGCGAAACCGAAATCCGACCGGGCATGCCCGTCAAGTTCTCGCAACGCGGCCGGACATATGAGGGCAAGGTCGTGACCTTGTTGCCGATCGTCGACCCGGAAACGCAGGAGATCCAATTCCTTTCGGAAGTCGAGAATCCGGATCGGGCATTGCGGATCGGGTCGATTCTCGAAACGCATTTCGAGGGTTCGGAGCGATGAAACGGCAAGGCCGACTTATCCCGCAGCTCGATACTCTTGAGGATCGAACGTGCCCGGCTGTGGTCGGAATCGATCCGTCGGGAATGCTGGCTTCTGTCGATCCGGTCAGCTTGGCCGATCCCGCAGTCGTCGCATCGGTCGAGCCGGAAGCGATGAATAGCCCGAATGACTTGATCAGGATGGCCATGATCATGAAGGACATGATGTCCATGTACAACGAATACGATCAGTCCCCTGGGGCGAAAATGGGTTCGGCAATCCGGCAGAAGCCGGACTCGCCCGGTAACGGCATGGCGGAAATGCCGGCCTCTTCGAGCCTGGCCAGCGATTCGAAGGGGGCCTCGCAGATGCCGCCTGCCCAGATGATGATGCAACAGGCTCCCCTGGTCAGCCCCGGTTGGTCCGCTTCCCCGAAGATGGCCACTATGCCCGTGATGAAAGAATCCGATTCGGGCTCAGGAGGAGAAGACGAGAAATCCCGTGCGGAAACCATGCCGGTGATGCCCGAAGATCAGGGCGGAATGAGCGGTAAGGATCGTCCGCCGGTCCTGTCACCCGGCGAACTTGAGCTACCCGTCGCACCGGAATTATCACCGGGAGCGATCGAGCCGGGTCTGGAACGCGCGATACCTGGAGACTGAGCCGCCGGTCGGTCTTCTTCGTTTGCCGGAGAAAGTTCCTTAAATATCGATCAGGGCTTGAATTCGACCGGCCGGTAAGGCGGTTTGATCGGTCCTGTTTCGCCCCTGGCCCATGATATTCTCGCAATTCGCTTGTTTGGGATTGTTGCCTGCCGGATGATCACGCAAGGCACTGCTTGAGGATCATGTGTCTTCGAGCGCATCGTTTCTGGCACGGGATGTGCTTGTGAATTCGTTCATCAGATGCCGTATCGATTGGAACAAGGTCAGACTATGCAGGAACGGTTGTTCTCGGACTATGGGACTGTCGGATTCGACGAGGTCTTCTCGGCGCCAGGGCAACCCTCGCCGGAATACCGTGCCCTGCTGGAAAATTTGTCTGACGTCGATCCGCGTCAGTTGCGGCGTTGTGACCGGGTCGCCGAACTGATCATGCGCGATCAGGGCATCACGTTCACGGTTTACGGCCGGCGGCAGGGGGTGGAGCAGATCATCCCCTTCGACCCGATGCCGCGTCTTGTCTCCGAGCAGCAGTGGCGGCGTCTGGAACGGGGGCTGGTACAGCGGATCATCGCCCTGAACCTGTTCCTGAAGGACATTTACCACACCCGCCATATCCTTCGCGACGGCGTGATCAGCCCCGACGTGGTCCTGGGTTCTTCAGGATACCGGCGTGAATGCGTCGGCCTGAACGTGCCCAAAGATATCTACATTCATGTCGCCGGAATCGACCTGATTCGCGATCGCGATGGCCGCTATCTCGTGCTCGAAGATAATGGCCGGACGCCTTCGGGCGTGTCCTACGTGCTCAAAAACCGGGAGATCAGCAAGCAGGCACTGCCGTTTTTGTTCGCAGGGTACAACGTCAAACCCGTCGAGGACTATCCGGCTCACCTTCTGGAAGTGCTCCGCCACATCGCTCCGGCCGACGTGGACGACCCGAAGATCGTCCTGCTCACGCCCGGCGTCTACAACTCGGCGTTTTACGAACACAGTTTTCTGGCGCGTCGTATGGGCATTCCCCTGGTGGAAGGCCGCGACCTTTTCCTGGACGACGGCCAGGTTTACATGCGTACGATCCGCGGCGCCCAGCGGGTGGACGTGATCTATCGCCGGGTGGACGACGAATTCCTTGACCCGCTCTATTTCCGGCGAGACAGCGTGCTGGGTGTCGCAGGCATGATGGCGGCGTATCGAACTGGGCGGATCGGCCTGGCCAACGCCGTGGGAACCGGGGTCGCCGACGACAAGGGGATCTATCCGTTCGTGCCCGACATGATTCGCTATTACCTGCGGGAAGACCCGATTCTCGAGAACGTCGAAACGTTCAGGCCTGAATTGCCGAGCCACATGGACCACATTCTCGGCAATCTGGAGAAACTGGTCGTCAAGGCCGTGGATGCCTCCGGCGGCTACGGCATGCTGATCGGCCCGGCTTCGACGGCAGAGCAGCGGGACGAATTCGCCAGGCGCGTTCGCTCCAACCCGCGCGGGTACATCGCCCAGCCGACGATCAGCCTGTCTCAGCATCCGACGCTGGTCGAAGACCGCTTCGAGCCCCGGCATATCGATCTTCGGCCGTTCGTGCTCTACGGCGAAAACGTGAAAGTTCTGGCCGGGGGGCTGACGCGAGTGGCACTCGTCAAGGGAAGCCTTGTGGTCAACAGCTCACAAGGGGGCGGCACGAAGGACACGTGGGTGCTCGGCGATGACTGGAATGCCCCCGCGATCGGCTCCGAAGGAATCGGGGGAGTGAGGCCATGATGCTCAGCCGAGTCGCCGAAAATCTCTTCTGGATCGGACGTAACGTCGAGCGGGCGCAGGGCCTTTGCCGACTCCTGGATGCCACCTATCAGGTGCAGCTCGGTGCGGTGCCGCGGCGGATTCAGGACAAACCCGCCGGCGCCAAGCTCGCCCCGGTTCTGCACATTCTCGGTTTGCCGGAAGAGACTCTGCCGAGGCCCGGCAGGCTCATGCACGAATTGATGACGATGACGTTCGGGCAATCGAGCGATCATACGGTGACGATGCTTCTGAACCAGGCGAAGGAGAACGCACGGGCCTCCCAGGACGTCCTTGGGGCCGAGCCGTTTTCCCAGCTCAACAGGCTGCATCACGCTCTGGGTTCGAAGCGGTTCCGCAGCCGGTTTCGCGAATCGCCTTCGCGTGTGCTGAATCAGGTCAGCCAGGGCGGTCTGCTGTTCTTCGCGCTGGTGTCTGACGGTCAGCCCCGGGCTGCACCCTGGTACTTCCTGGATCTCGGCCGGCGGCTGGAATCGGTCGGAATGCTCTGCCGGCTGCTCTTCGAAGCCTTGTGCGTTATGCGTGAAGGCACTTCGGCATACGAATCGGCACACTGGAGCTGGCTTCTCGGGGCCTGTGCCGCACGCGATACGTTCATGAGCCGGTATCCGGAAGGTGTCACGCCTGAATATCTGATCGACCTGCTCGTGCTGGACGAGCAGTTCCCTCACTCGATCCGCTATGGCGTTTCGCATGCCCGGTCCGCCCTGGAAGGGATCGGATCCGAGGCGGGCAGCGAAGTCTCGCGCGATGCGGAACGTCTGATCGGCCGGCTCGATGCCCTGCTCTCCTTCGCGGAGTCCGCGGAAATTCTGGATGAAGGGGTCGAGAACATCCTCGGCGAGATTCAGTGGACGTGCGACCGCGTAAGCGATCGTCTCTACGCGGCCTATTTCTGACTTACGCCTGCCTTACGCGAAACGGAGCGTACGCCGATGCTGCTGAAAATCACGCACGAAACTCGACTACGATACACCCGGGAAGTCTCGGGCACGATTTTCGAAGTTCGTATGGCGCCTCGGTCGGATGACGACCAGACCGCCTATCACTATTCGATCGCCACGAATCCGGCGGCCCCGATCACGAGCTTCCGGGACGGCGACGGCAATCGCGTCGATCTGTTCAACATTTTCGAGCCCTATGCCCGGCTTTCGGTGATGGCATCGAGCTTCGTCCGCACCCATCGGCGCGACGTGAATGCGCGAATCGAAGGCGCTGTGGTTCATTCCGGCCTGAGTTCCGAAATTGGCCTGGACATGCGTGAGCTTCTCAAGCCCAGCCTTCTGGTGCCCAACGGGCCGCTGATGACCGAACTGGCGAATTCCATGGATTGGCCGGAAGGTGAGTCGGCGGCGGACCGGGCTGCACGGATAATGGACGTGATTCGCGAGCGGATCACTTACGAGTCGGACGTCACTCATGCCTGGAGTTCGGTCGAGGAGGTCCTCGAACTGAACCGCGGCGTGTGCCAGGATTTCGCCCACGTTCTGATCGGCCTGGCCCGGCTCAAGGGGATGCCGGCACGTTACGTGAGCGGTTACATTCATCAGCCGGGGCAGATCGCGACGCACGCCTGGGCCCAGGTGTGGTTCGGTCCTCGAGCGGGATGGATCGATCTGGACCCGACCCGAGGTCATTTCGCGACCGACGACCACATCACCGTCGCCTATGGCAGGGACTATTCGGACGTACCGCCGAACCGGGGCCTCTGGCTGGGTGAGGCGGACGAAGCGATCGACGTCGTCGTGGAGATCTCGCCGGTCGATCGGCTTCCGTCGGACACGATGGGCTTCGTGCCTCGCAAGGCACTGAGGTCGCATGACCGAGACCGCATGTCGTTGGGATTTTTGGGTCGGTCGAGGTCACAATCGCCAGCCGCGGCCGAGCTTCGGTCAAGTCTGGCAAGTCAGCCGTTTTTGCCGACGAGCCATCCCCAGCAGACTCAGCAGCAACAGTAACCAGTCCGAAAAAATGGGCCTCGGGATCTTCCGGATGATCGCTTAAGTCCTGCAATGCGAAAAGCATGGCACGGGTGCGACGAAAATTGCCGGCGTGCATCAGGCGGATCGATTTCAGGTCGTTCTTCGATTCGACTTTCGATCGCCGACGATTTTTCCTAGAATGCGGCTCGACCTGCCGCTGCGGCCCCACTGTCGAAACCAGCCTGAATCGCGTCGAATTTGCTCGGGAAAGCACTCTCCGCCATGACTTATTGCCTCGGAATCGTGACACGCGACGGATTGGTTCTGGCCTCGGACCGCCGTACGAACGCGGGCTTGGACCAGATCAACAAAGTGCGGAAAATGCACATTTTCGAGCGGCCTGGCGACCGGGTTTTCGTCATTCTCTCATCCGGCAGCCTGAGTTGCTCGCAATCGATCATTACCCTGCTGCGTCAGGATTTCGACGCTGGCCGCGGGATGGCCTCTTCCGACACCTTTTATGACGCCGTCCGTGAAATCGGCAACCGTGTCCGGGAAGTCGCAGAACTCGATCGTGAGGCTCTGGAACGTGACAATTTCACGTTCAACGTTTCCCTGATCGTCGGTGGCCAGATCCGCAATCAGAACCATCAGCTTTACATGGTCTATCCCCAGGGGAATCCCGTGCGGGCCACGGACGAGTGCCCGTTCCTTCAGATCGGAGAAGTCAAATATGGCCGCCCGATCCTTGACCGGGGCGTGGTTTACGAAAAGACGACTCTCAGCGATGCCGTGAAATATGCGCTCATCTCGCTCGATTCGACAATGCGTTCGAACCTGACGGTCGGGCCGCCGATCGATCTGCTCAAATACCGCAAGGATGATTTGGCGGTACATGAATATCGTGTCTTTCCGGAAGCGGATAAAGACCTGATGGCCATGCGGCAGGAATGGGAAAACCATTTGAGAGAGGCCGTTCAGGATATTCCGTCGATCGAATTCGCACGTCGGGAAACCGATGCGGACGTGCAAAAGCCCGGATCGACCAACGTTTCGGCCTGATTCGCTCAGGTTTTCGTTCGAAATGTCCCCCTGCGTGCGGTTTCGGCATTTCCTGACGCTCCAGGGCAACACCCTCATTCGAACGAAACGGGACGGTTCTCGACGATGCCGGTTCTCGGAATCGCCGGAATCTCTTCGATCGTAAGAGTTCCGGCATCGTGGAGTCATACGGATCGTTACGTTTCGTTCGCTTCGAATCGTGCGGTTGCGTTCACGTGATGGATTTCAGAAACCACTGTCGTTAAAAGAGTTGAAGCGTTTCCGTAAGAGTCGTAAATTTCAGTGGCCGGAGTTCCGTTCTGGCTGGCCGATCGCGTCGAAACGGTGTTTCTCGTCGATCGCACCAGACGAATGAGTCTCACATCCGTTGAGCCGGCCGAGAAATCGGGACAGGTCGTCGGTTCGCATCGTTTGATCGAAAGAGAAACAGGCCATGTATAAGATCTTCCCAACGCCTCGAACGCTCGCGTCGTTCGCGATGGCGGCGTTGATCGGCGTATCGTCGAGTCCCAGTTCGGTGGCTGGAACCGTTTACGCTTTCGCGCAGCAGAAAGTTTACAATATGCTGATTCAGTCAGGAACGACTTCGAACCTGACCGGAAACCCTTTCACCGTTACCACCAACACATCGGCGACCCTCGCCGGTTACGGCGGAACTTCATCCAACACTCCGACGATGGACGCCGCCCAGTCCTTTCTGGGGAACGTAGCGGCACCACCGGAGAACTACTCCGCGACTGCTCCTTATGGCGTTCCCAACAACACGGTTCTCACCCAATACACGCCAACGGCCGCGGGTTTGCAGAATGCCGTACAGAGCGGGATTCCTGCCGGCGGGTTATCGGCCTCGGACATTTATGTCCGAAGCGACGTTTTGACCCGCATTCCGCCGCAGATGAACGGCCCGGTCGATCCCCGCTGGCTCTTCGAGGCGGGATTTACGAACGGCGCGCCGGATGCTCCGAACGCGAACGTTTCTGTCGATTCGGTAGCCGAAGGTATCGGAAACCTGCCTCCCGGCACGATCGGTTCCTCCACCTCGGGATGGACAGTTTCCGGCTCGTTCGTTCTCTCCGCGAGCGATACCGTCGCGCTGTCATTCAACCTGATCGATCGCCTGGTCGCGTTCTCCGATCTCAATTTTCAGGTTGCCGAAGCCTCCACGCTGTTCCGGCTGGATATCAAGGATCTGACGACTCAGGAATCGGTCTTCGTCTCGATGCCGACC
The DNA here is from genome assembly GCA_016125085.1 of bacterium. GTDB lineage: Bacteria > Planctomycetota > Planctomycetia > Isosphaerales > Isosphaeraceae > QWQI01. Next base: position 36,646 of record WGMM01000035.1, on the reverse strand, counting down.
TACTCTCGTCAGCTCGTAGCGCCGCTTTCGAATAGTGCGACGCGTAACGACAACACAGCGGGGCTCACCAATACGATCAACGGAATCGCGTTCGTGACGCCTTCATCTATCCCGGCGGGCGTCTACACGTTTTCGATCACTGGCACCACGAACATCAACGTGACCGTCGTTCCTGAGCCTTCGAGCTACTTGATGACGGCTCTTGGTATCGCGATGCTCGGAGGGCTTCGAATGCGTCGGCGCCTTCGGAACGAACTTGCGACGAACGCCTGACGGCAAACTTCTCCGGCAGAGACTCGGCTTCGGTATGCGGAGACACCAGTTTCGGCAGGCGATCTGACACCCATCCCGGCTTCTTGCATTTCGAAGGCCATGCTCTCAGAAGCATGGCCTTCATCAATTTTATTTCCATCGCTTGAGCTCGTGGGGCAATCTGCGTCGGAGAAGTGGTCTTAACGTATTGCCCGTGCTTTTCGAAGAATCGGAACCTCGTCGATCGATTCCTCTTCGTTGCCGGCAGCGATCGAGGATGACTCGCTGAGATCATCGGAATCTCTGTGAGAGTCGATATTCCGGGATCACCCGGAATCGTTGCCACGGGGTTACCGAAAGCAGATGAACGAACGACGAGCAGGAAACCGCAGTGATCGCTTTGCGATGCGGCTGAGGGGCCATCGTAAACTGAAGAAATACGGAAAAGGTCCGAATTCGGCAGTCCAGAAATGGCATTTTTCCAGGTACGAACTGCAGATCGCCTCCTTGGGAGGATTTTCGTAAACTTTCGTGTCGAATCCGATCCTTTCATTGGAAATCGAAAGCCGACATTCATAAACGGCTGTTTATTTCTGTCGTATTTCCTTTCATTTATGAGGTTTATAAACACATCTCGTTACCTTTTTTATTATGACTGATTGGTTATGTTCTTCGCTTTCGAGTCGTATCGGATGAGAAATGATGAAAAAGATAGACAAAAATGAGGCATACTGACCGAAAGCGAACGGAAAATCGTACGGGATCATTGACACGTTCGGAATGGCTGAAATATGATAACCACGTTCCTGGGCGGATCGTACGTGAACTATGAGAGGTTTTACGTATTTGAACGGACCAGGACGATCGCATCGAGGACAGTTATCCCTATAGTCGAGGACTGACCTGAACTTCGTAACTTTGGACGTCAGATCTCGGCGAGAGCGAAAGAGACCACTTCCATGACAAGATTCCGATTCCGATCCAGCATGATCGCCGCCCTGGCGGTGACCGCTGTCGTTCTCGGAGCCACGGCTCCCCGGACGGACGCCAGTTCCGTCTACGCCTTCTCGGAGCAGAAGGTGTACAACATGTACATGCAGGCTGGCACCGCTGCCAACCTGAGCAACGGCAACCTGAGCATCGCGACGACGACGGCCGCGACGCTGAACGGTAACGGCACTGGCAGCAACCTGCCGGTGATGGACGCCCTGCAGTCATACCTCGGCTCTGGCCCGATTCCGCCCCAGAACTACAGCACGGTCACCCCGTTCGCTGCTGCTGGTTCGAACGCCACGGTTCTCGCTCAGGGCGTGAACTATCCGGCTATTCCCGGAACCCCATGGGGCGCCGGTAATTCGACGGTGAACAACGTTCCTGCTCTGGCGGATCTTCCGGCCGTCGGCACGTTCACCCGTTCCGACGTTCTGACCCGGATTCCTCCGGCCACGAACTTCGGTATCGACCCGAACTGGCTGTTCCAGCAAGGCTTCACGGGCAATCCTCCCGTGGTTCCTGCCGCCGACGCCAACCTTTCTCTGGATTCGGCTGCTGAAGGTCTGATCACCGGTGCCGGTATCGGCTCGGCGAACTCCAACTGGACGATCTCCGGTGGTTTCACGCTGACTTCCGCCGACACCGTGACGCTGATGTTCAACTACATCAACCGCCTGGTCTCCTTCGACAACGCCACTGGCGGTCAACAAGGTGTTGCCGACGCTAACGTCGACTTCAGCATGGACATCAAGAACGCTGCGACCGGCCAGTCGGTTTTCGCCGGCAGCTCGCCTTCTTATGCCTCGCTGCTGTCGCACACGTTCCCTCCGATCGCGGGCTCCGCGACCCGGAACGAGAACACAGTCGCCATCACCAACACCCTGGGCGGTGTCAGCTTCATCAGTCCGCTGCTCCAGTCGGGCACCTATTCCTTCTCCATCACCGGCAACACGAAAGTCAACGTGTCGCTGGTTCCGGAGCCTTCCAGCTTCATCATGATGGGCCTGGGAGTAGTTGCGGTCGGTGGTCTTCGCGTCCGTCGCCGGATGCTCGACCGCAAGGCCTCTGCTGAGTGACGATCGAGTTGCCGGGGGCTTCCTGATCCCTGGCGCGGAATCGCCGTGATTCACTGCGAATTCGCTCTCAATCTGCCGCCGTGTAATGTCCAGTGCGATTTCGGGGGTCGGCCAATAAGGCTGGCCCCCGTTTCTTTAGTTTCCAGAGCGAAACCGAATCTTCGTTGACACTGGTTGAGGTACTATTACGATACGCCCCGAATTCAGTGTAACAGCGCACAAGATCTGAAATCGTCCGGTCGCAAGAGATGTGGATTCGCTATCGTGTCAGGCTCGTTCCTGCAAAAGTGCCTGTCGACTGACATTGACCGAAGTCGTTAGTCCATTACAATGACCATTCAGTCCAGGATGATCGATATTCCCTTTCGACGCCTGCGACCTCGGGTCAGCAACTTTCGGAGACATGATGAGCGAGACGTCAGGCCACGCTGAGGATCAGGAATCGGTCCGTCGATCGAAGTTGGAGAAGATCTCGGCGCTGGGCCGTGACCCGTGGGGCCAGCGTTTTGACGATCATTGCGCGATCTCCGCGGCACGTGATCTCGAACAGCAGATTCCGCCCAAAGACGAATCAGGTCAGCATCCGGCAGGGCCCGCCGTGCGTGTTGCCGGGCGAGTCATGCTTCGTCGGACTGCCGGCAAGGCGTTGTTCATCGACCTGCGGGACTGGACGGGCAAAATCCAGGTATTCTGCGGTAAAGGCCAGGTCGGCGAAGACCATTGGGCCGCGTTGCAGGAACTGGACCTTGGCGACCTTCTGGGGATCGACGGTCATCTTGGCTATACCCGGACAGGCGAGTTGACGGTCTTTGCCTCGAGCGTCACCCTGCTCGGCAAATCGCTGCTGCCGCCACCGGAAAAATGGCATGGTCTGACCGACATCGAACAGCGTTACCGCAACCGTTCGGTGGACCTGTTTTCGAATCCTGAGAGCCTGGCTGCATTTCTGAGCCGGTCGAAGATCATCGCGGCCGTGCGTTCCACGCTTTCCGGGCAGGGTTTCGTCGAAGTCGAAACGCCCACGATGCAGGCCATTGCGGGGGGCGCCGCCGCCAGGCCGTTCGTGACGCATCATAATGCACTCGATTTGACATTGTATTTGCGGATCGCACCGGAACTCTATCTCAAGCGGCTCCTGGTCGGCGGGATGGAGCGGGTTTTCGAAATCGCCCGAGTTTTCCGGAACGAGGGGATCAGCACGAAGCACAATCCCGAATTCACCATGATGGAGTGCTATCAGGCATACGGCGATTACCGCTCCATGATGGACCTGACCGAAGCGATCTTCTCGGCCGCGATTCAGGCTGTGGACGGCAATTATCGCAGGACCGTCAACGGCAGGGAGGTCGACTTCACCCCGCCCTGGCCTCGCAAGACTTACGCGGAGCTGTTCCGCCAGCATGTCGGTTGCGATATGACGGACATTGCTTCGGTCGCCGAAAAGGCGAAGGCGAAGGGGCTCGAAACGACAGGAGTCGATCACGACGTGCTTGTCGGTGAGCTTTTCGAAGAGCATGTCGAGGACGCCCTTGAAGGGCCGGTCTTCGTGATCGATTACCCGGCCTCGCTCTGCCCGCTCACGAAACGCAAGGCAACTGATCCGAGCGTTGCCGAAAGGTTCGAACTGTTCGTTCAGGGGATGGAGCTGGCCAACGCCTACACGGAACTCAATGACCCTATCCTTCAGGAGGAACTCTTCCGGAACCAGCTTTCAGGCCAGAAGGAAGAGGACTCGATGGCGAAGATGGACACGGATTTCATCGACGCCCTCAAGCACGCAATGCCCCCAGCCGGTGGGCTGGGAATCGGAATCGATCGCATGGTGATGATCCTGCTCGACAAGGCCTCTATACGCGACGTCATCCTGTTTCCGCTTCTGCGTCCGAAGTCTGCGGAATTGGCGACCGAAGCGGAAACGGCAATTCCCGAGCCCAAGTCGGAATTCGAGTGAATCGAAACGGTCGGTAGCAGCAGCGGCGGCGATCGGAATGCCACCGCTCTTCAACGGATGAATCAGGTCGGCTCATGGCACGGGACAGTACCCCGGGCCAGGGCAGACCGGCAGCAAGCCAGGGACGGCCCGCGACATGTACAAGTATCTGCTCTGCTGGCGGTATCTGAAGACTCGTTACATCGCGTTGGCGAGCGTGATCTCCGTCATGCTTGGCGTGGCGACGATGATCGTCGTGAATGCCGTCATGGCAGGATTTTCCGGCACGATGCGCGATCGTCTGCACGGCATTCTTGCCGATATCGTCGTCGAAAGTTATGACCTGGACGGGTTCTACGACTGGCGCGAGGTGCAGAGCATCATCCAGGACGATTGCGGGGACCAGGTCGCCGCCACAGCTCCGACGATGGAGACGTTCGGCCTGCTGAAAATTTATCTGCCGAACGGCGAGGCCGTGACCCGGCAGGTGATGGTCATCGGCATTCGGCCAGAGGATCGTGCCAAAACCGGCGACTTCTCCGAATTCGTGCAGGACGAGAGCGGCAAGCCGGTCAAGCCGTCCTTCGACGTGCCAAAGGCGTGGCAGACCCATTCCCCTGCCGGCCACCTTCTGGCGGATACGCCCAAGGACGATCCGCTGCATGAAATTCTGGCCCAGCAGGCGGCCGAACAGGTGCCGGACCGGGGCGCGATTCTGGGATATGCCCTGGCCACGATCCATCGCCCCGGAACGACTTCTGACGATTTCATCGCTCCGGAAGGTGCGAAGATCGGCCTGGCCTTCCCCAAGGCGGGCCGTAAGCCTGAAGCGGCGTACGACGATTACACGGTCGTCGGCTTCTTCAAAAGCGGTATGTCCGAATACGATTCCATGCATGTCTATGTGCCGCTGGAGCGATTGCAATATATGCGGATGCTGGGCGACGGTGCCGGCAACGGTGCTGTGAACCAGATCCAGGTTCAAGTCAAGCCAGGGGTGGACATGAATGTCGTCGCCGAACGCATTCAACGAGCCCTCGACTCGCGCCGGCCTGGCTATTTCCGCGTCGCCACCTGGGAAGAGAAGCAGGGGCCGCTTCTGGAAGCCGTTCGGATCGAGCAGTTCATTCTGAACGTGCTTCTTTTCCTGATCATCGCTGTGGCGGGCTTCGGCATTCTGGCGATTTTCTCGATGATCGTCGTCGAGAAAACCAGGGATATCGGTGTGCTCAAGGCGCTGGGGGCTTCCAATGGAGGCGTTCGCGGCATCTTTTTGTCGTACGGCCTGGCGTTGAGCGTGGTCGGCTGTGGTGCCGGGATGATCGAAGGACTTTTGATCGTACATTATCTCAACGACATTGAGCGGGCGATCAACAGTCTCACAGGCACTCGCGTTTTCAATCCGGACATTTACTACTTCAGCGAGATTCCGACGCATATCGATCCGTGGACGGTCGCCGGCGTCGTTCTGGGGGCGATCATGATCGCTGTGACGGCCAGTGTGTGGCCTGCCCAGCGAGCTTCGAAACTTCATCCGGTTCAGGCGATCCGGTTCGAATGAGCCGGACCGTCGATCTTCAGAAAGGAACCGGCCGCCATGATATTTCCATTCCCGTCGAAGGACAGACACGTGAGCACTCTGCACCTGCACGCTGTGGGCCTGAAAAAGACTTATCGCAAAGGTCGATCGCTGGAAGTGCCGGTTCTGCACGGCGTCGATTTCTCCGTTTCGCAGGGCGAAATGGTCGCCATCGTCGGGGCGAGCGGTTCAGGCAAAAGCACGCTGTTGCATTTGCTTGGCCTGCTCGATTCTCCGGACAGCGGTCACATTTACCTTCGTGGCGAGCGGATCGACCACCTGCCGGATCGCAAGCGTGATCATTTGAGGAACGAGGCCTTCGGTTTCGTCTTTCAGTCCTATCACCTGATGCCGGAATTGACGGCTCTGGAAAATGTGCTGATGCCGCATTTGATCCGGCTTTCGCCATGGGGCTGGTTTTCGCGAAAGAAAGAATTGAAGAAAGAGGCCGCGGCCTGGCTGGACCGGGTCGGCCTGGGGCATCGGGCGAAGCACAAGCCTTCGGAGCTTTCCGGCGGCGAAATGCAGCGGGCCGCGATCGCCAGGGCGCTGGCGGGCAATCCTCAAATGATTCTGGCCGACGAACCGACGGGCAACCTGGATGCGGAGACCGGCGCGAGCGTCATGCGGCTGCTGCGCGACTTGAACCGGGAACGTGGCCTGACTATGATGGTCGTCACGCATGACCTCAATGTCGCTCGACAGGCTGATCGGATCGTCCGTCTCAATCATGGCCTGGTCGAAACCTACGTTCCGGGGCTTGCGGCCTGATTCGGGCAGGAATACGCGATTCGCCGAATCGGACGACGCATTCTCGCGCCCACACAGTCCCGGCGTAACGTGCTGGATCTGTGCGGCCGGAACTGACTCCCAGGGAGATGTCGGGGCATGAGCCTGAAGGTTTACATCGGCGGCAAGTTCGTCGATAAGGAAGACGCCAAAATTTCCGTGTACGATCACGGTCTGCTTTATGGCGATGGCGTATTCGAAGGTATCCGCTCCTACGCCGGCAAGGTGTTCCGTATGAAGGAGCACGTCGACCGGCTTTATGAGTCGGCACGTGCGATTCACCTGGTCATTCCGATGACCCGTGACGAGATGGCCAGGGCGATCGAAGATACGCTGGCCATCAACAACTTCACCGACGCCTATATCCGGCTCGTCGTCACACGCGGCGCGGGCAGCCTGGGGCTCGATCCCCGGCGCACGACGGATCCGCAGGTGATCATCATCACCGATTCGATCAGCCTGTATCCCGAAGAATATTACGAAAACGGTCTGGCGATCATCACGGCCGGGACGATTCGCAACCACCCGGCAGCCCTGTCGCCGCGCATCAAGTCGCTCAACTACCTGAACAATATCATGGCCAAGATCGAAGGCACCAATGCCGGTTGCCTCGAAGCCCTGATGCTCAATCACTCAGGTTATGTGGCCGAATGCACGGGTGACAACATTTTCATCGTCAAGAAGGGCGTGATTCACACGCCTTCGATCGATGCCGGGATTCTTGACGGAATCACGCGTCAAGCCGTGATCGATCTGGCGACTTCCCTGGGGATCGCCGTCGTGGAACGAACGATGGAGCGGCACGACATTCTGACGGCTGACGAATGTTTCCTGACCGGAACGGCGGCGGAAGTGATCCCGGTGACGAAGCTCGACGGCCGGCCGATCGGCGACGGCGAAGTCGGTCCGATCAGCCGCAAGCTGCGCAGTGCCTACGGCAAAATGGTGCGAGGCGAAACGGTTTGATGGCCCGCGACTCACCGTTGCGGTAAAATTGGATCGTTCAGGTTCGGTTTCGGTATATCTCTGCGAGTCGAGGCACAAATCATGCGGCCCAAGCACATTCTGGCTCCTACCGATTTTTCGCATCATGCTGAGGTCGCCGTGAAATCGGCCTTCGAACTGGCGGAACAATTCGGCGCCACGCTCCACCTGGTGCACTCTCTGGCCGAACCCGTTTCGGCGATCGCACCAGAACCGATGGTCGTCGCGGCTCCGCCCCCTGAATTTTACGAAGAGAGCGAAAAAAGCTGCCTGGAGGCACTTCAGAAAACGGCCGACCAGCTCGGATCACCCAAGGTGAATCTCGTTCGGGCCGCCCTCTGGGGGGCGCCAGTCGACACGGTTCTGGAATACGCGACACGCAACCCGATCGACCTGATCGTGATCAGTACGCATGGCCGAACAGGTCTATCGCATGTTCTTCTCGGGTCCGTCGCCGAATCGATCGTGCGTAATGCCCCCTGCCCTGTGCTTTCGATCCGGGATAACGCCAAAGACTGATCTCTCCCGGTTCGAATCGTCGGGTTTCGATCGTCCATCTCGGGGCAGACATGCTGAGCCTCAGTCAAGCCGCATCGGTCCAGGCCAGCCGGATTCGGGAAATCGCTTTGCTCGCGGAGCGATTTCCCGGTACTTTGCGCCTTTTCTACGGCGAAGACACTCGCCCCACCCCTGAACCGATCATCGAGGCCGGACGCAGTGCGCTTGCGGAGCACAAAACGTTTTACGCTCCGAACGCGGGTTACGCCGAACTTCGGGAAGCGATCTCGGCTCGATATCGCCAGCTTTCCGGAGTCGAGATCGATTCGGCGGATCGTGTCGTCGTCACGGCGAGCGGCTCTGTCGCTTTGCTCCTGACGATCCAGAGCACGATCGATCCGGGTGACGAGGCCATCGTGATTTCGCCCCTTTGGCCGAACGTGCGTGAGATGGTTCGCGTTCGCGGAGGCACACCGGTTGAGGTGCCGCTGGATCGCGACTCTGACGGCCGGTTCCGTCTTGATTTCGACCGGCTCGCGGCCGCCGTTACGCCCAGAACGAAATTGATCGCCCTGGCCAGTCCCAGCAATCCTTCTGGATGGACGGCCACAGCCGAAGACTGGCGGACCCTTGGACAACTCTGTGCTGATCGTGATCTCTGGCTGCTGGCCGATACCGTTTATGACCGGCTGGTTTACGACGGTTCGAAAGCTGCCCCCTGCCCTTTGGCGTCGATTGCGGATCATTCGCGGCTCTGGGTCGCCCAAAGTTTTTCCAAAGCGTATCGGATGACAGGCTGGCGGGTCGGCTGGCTCGTGACGCCGCCCGGGCTATGGGCCACTGCCGCAAAGTTGCAGGAATTCGTCGTCAGCCACGCCGCCGGCTTCTCGCAAGACGCCGCTCGTTTCGCGCTTGAGCACGGCGAAGGTCTGATCAGCGAAATGGTGTCCGATTACAGGGCGAATCGCGACCTGGCAGTCGAGCGGCTTTCGCGCCTTCCAGGCGTTTCGCTTGCAAGCCCTGAAGGGGCGTTTTACCTCTTCCCGAAATGCGACGGGCTTCGCGATACTTTCGATTTCTGCGAGCGGCTTGTGCGTGAATATGGTGTCGGAGTCGCCCCTGGTATGGCTTTTGGTCCAGGGGGTGAAGGGCACGTCAGAATTTGTTTCGCCGTGGATCGTGGCACACTCGCCGAAGCACTGGACCGCTTCGAGCGTGCATGGACAAGCCGCGACTAAACTATCGGCCGCTGCGAGTCCGCCCGATCAGGGTGCCAATTTCCGGGATTTGTCCTCGAACCGGTCCGCTTTTCTCAGAACGGCTTCGTTCAGGATATGAGAGGACTTGAGGATCCAGACGATTTCGGTATCCACGATATCTTCCGGCACGAATCGATATTCTTCGATATCGCTGAGGCGGTCGTAGACGGACCTGGAGATTCGTACGTAACTTTCGGCCTGATCCTCATTCGGCATGCGAGCCAGAGCGATCGTTTTGCACCAGACATCATGGATGAACGAGTGGCGGCCGAGATTGCCGAAAGCGATCGGGCCACGATGAATCGCTGTGCGAAGGTAGAGTTCCGTATCGTGCGTTTCGTTGAACCGGGCAACGATCCGGTTTTGTTCCATCGCAAACGCCAGTACCCTGCGAGTGTGGTCAAAGTGAGGTTCGTTGAGCCCGCAGGCGGCAAGGTAGCCCATTCCGCTGGTGCTGAGTTCCTCGATGCCGAACCGGTCGGTGCTGGCGTGAAATTCATCGATCAGACGTCGAATCGTCCTCATGGCCGCGGAGGGTTCGGACGAGGCGAAAATTCGGTCGTAGCCTTCGATCTCAGTGTAAATCAGCGTCACTTCTGTCGGGTATGCGTCGTCCGCGGAGACACCTGCCAGAATCCGGAACCTCGGTGTCACGATCGTCGGCATGATATTGTGGAGGAGCTTGAGGTTGGTCTCCGCCTGTTCCCTGTACTTCTCGGTCCGAAGCTCGATTTCTGCGGCCATGTCGTTGAAAGTCGTCGCGAGATCCTGCACTTCGTCCTGAGAGCGGACACGCACTCGAACACCGTAAAAGCCTTTGCTGAAAGCTCTCGTCGCCTGACGCAGCTGGCATAGGGGCTCGGCCATTCGTCTGCCCAGGAATCCGGCGATGAGGCTCGTTACGATTCCGATGCAGCCCATGGTCCAGATCAGGTCAGCTTTGTAGCCGCGCACAGCCCGGAACGCTTCGCCAGTCGTAATTTTCGTGATGATGCCCCATTTGAGACCGTTCAGCTTGAGCGGCTCATAACTCATGACGACTTCCTTGCCGAGATAATCCAGCCCAATTTCCGTGCCGGACTCGCCCCTTGCGATCTTTTCGGCGATTGACTGGGGGTACCGCACAGTCAAAAGCGATGTGCCGAGCCGACGCATTCGCTCGATCGACTCGCGGTCGTGACCCGCCCGTTCAAGCGATGCCGCGTAACTTTCCTGACTCTGCCGCAGGAATCGGCTGTCGTTGCGAAGATATCCATCCGTTCCGATCAGGCAAACTTCGCCAGTGAGCCCGAGCCCTTCCGAGTCCCAATTGCCGTTGCCGGAGAGTATCCCGAACAACCGGTCGACCGGGAAACGATAGGCGAAGATTCCGGTCATCCGGTCCCCTTCGAATACAGGGCAGACAAGGAAAGACGTCGGGCGGCCGTAATTGGCGAGATACGGCTCGAAGTCGACGATTTCGACCGTCCCTTTTTCCTGTCGTTCGATGATTCGATCCACGGCCTTACCGAGGCCCGTCGATGCATAGGGCGCTTCTGAAAGGCTCATCCCCAGATCGATACCGCAGTCGATCGAATAGATGATTTCACGTGAGCCGACATCGATCAGAAGAATGTCCTCGTAGCCGAACAGGCTCTTGAGATTTTTCGTGATGGTGTCGTAACGGGCATGGAAGCCGCCGTACTCGGAATCGTCGACGATCGTCGCGGACTTAGCAGCCATACCGGTACGGACCGCGCTCAGCAGGTATCGATGCTGAAGGTAGCGAGCCGCTTTCGATTTCGGGAATATGTGCTCAAGTGATGGCCGTTCGCCCGTGTTGCGTTCCAGGGCCGGCAGAACCGAATCCGTGTAGTATTTCCGGAGGTCCGCCAGCTCGACGTCGTTCAGTTCGCGCTCTTTGAGGCCCTGGAACCCGTCGACGTAATCGGCGATCAGCCGGGTCGTGAATACGCTCCGGTTATAAGCCAAAGCATGCTTGCGCACGAGATCGAAGTAGGTTTCGACATGAAACGCCATCGCATTACGAATGCCCGTCATGCGGTCCTGAACGCTCTGCTTCAGCGCCGTGCGGCCGCTTCGGTAACCAAGGTAACCGGTCAATCCTCCCGCAATCGAACTGATCAATACGAGAATGGCGATCTGTTTCGTTCGGACACGCAATCGCATTTTGATAACTGCACCTGATTATCGGGATCGGACGATAAACTTTAAACTACGATATCGAAATGGCTCGATCAAGCAGATAAATGACGATTTCTGGAGAACGAAGACTCAACAGTTGCGAAACGAAGACTTTTCCATCGGCGGCCGATCCCTGGAAACTCGAATTTTCATAACGCTTTCGGGACCGTTCTTCGGGGGTTTTCGAACCTTCGCATTCGTTTCGCCCGAAAAATCGTGCCCCGCGACAGGCACGGACGATTCGTTCGATTCGCAAGCGGATCTCCGTCACTCCCTGGACGAGAAATCGCTCGGAACCGTAGAACGCGGCCAATCGATGCCCGGAAGATCAGGTAAGTATCCAGACCGTGTTTTCCGGATCGGTTTCGTCCTGGTCCTTGGAAAAGCGCAGGCCAGCGTCGTTGTGCACCCGTTCGTAGACGGCCTGAGAGACACGGATCGAGGAGTGCCCGTGCATTTCCTCGGGACGTTTCGCCAGATCGATCGTGCGTGCCCAGAGTTCGTCGACGAAAGCATGCCGTCCAAGTTTGCCTGATGTTACGGGGCCCCGGTGCACGCCCGCAGACAGGAACAGGTGGGTCGCGTTGGCTTCGTTGAATCGCTTGACGATCGATTTCGCTTCCTGGACGAAAGCGATCGAACGCTGAGAGTGGTCGAACCTGGACTCGCTGAGGCCGCATGCCGCCAGATAACCGGCGCCACTGGCGTTGAGCTTTTCGACGCCGTGATCGCTCGTCGCTGCATCGAATTGAGCGTGAAGCGAATCGATCAGTCGGGTAGCCTCCGCTGCATCCCGGTTTTCGTAGAGTTCGAAGAGTCCTTCGATTTCCAGGAACACCAATGTGACGTCCGTGTGGAATGGTTCGCCGGCTCCAGTCGTTTTCCGTCCTCGCATTCGAGCCATCACGGAAGTCGGCATCAGGTTCTCGAGCAATCGGCGGTTTTCCTGAACCTGGGACCGGTATTTCGTCGTTTTCGAATGGATTTCGAAAGCCATTGAGTTGAACGACTCGGCCAGATCCTGGACTTCATCGCGCGACCGGATATGCACACGCACTTCGTAGAATCCGCTGGCGAAAGCACGGGCTGCCTGTGTGATCTGACGGATCGGTGCGGCGATACGGCTGCCCGCAAGAGCAGCCGCCAGAATCGTCAGCGCTGTGATCAGAGCCAGGCTCAGGGCAAGTTGTCTTTCGAACCGGCGCAGAGGGCTCAGGGCTTCGTCGGCATGAATCTTGGCCACGATACCCCATTTCAGCCCTTCGACATCGAGAGGCGCGTAGCTCGTCAGCGAAACGTCACCCAGATAGTCCGACGCGAGTTCCGTTCCTGATTTCCCCTGGAAAATTTCCTGAATCACAGGCGAATCGAGCTTCATCGTCATGATCGTCGTTCGGAGCCGAGCGATCCGGGCCAGTGCGTCCTGGGAAACGCCTGATTCGGCAAGCTTCTTCGAGAACTCGTCGAGATCTTCTTTCAGAAATCGGCTGTCGTTACGCATGAACCCGTCTTCACCCATCAGGAAAACTTCTCCCGATTTCCCCAATCCCTGTTCTGCCCACCGATTTTCGCCCGAGAGAATACTGTCGATGCGGTCGACAGGGAATTGAAAAACGAGGGCTCCGAGAATTTTCGAGCCCTCGAAAATTCCGGTCACCGCGAACGCGGCCGGGAGGCCTTTGGCCGCCGCATAAGGCTCGAAGTCCACGATACGGACGAAGTCGTCGTCGCCGCTCGCCAGAACTTCCCGTACCACTTTGCCGAGTTCGATCGTGGCGTATGGCCCTTCCCTGAAGGTTACGCCCAGGTCGATCTGGGAACTTGTCGAGTAGACGACTTCGGCCTTATCGGCCGAAACCAGCAGGATGTCGTCGTACCCAAAAAGCTTCCGCATTTTTTCGAAAACGGGATCGTATCGGTCGTGGACTGACTTCCACTGGGAACTATCGACGGGGTTTTTCCCTTTTTCCTGACCTTCACCGTCTTGGTTCGCGACCAGATACCTGGATTGCAAAAGTCTGGCTGCCGTGGACTTCGGGAGGAGCGAATCGGCCGTGCTCTCGAATTCACTGTGCTTTTTCAATTCCGGAATGACTGTGGCTGCATAGAAATCCTGAAGCGATTTCGCGTCTTCCGGAGTGATCGTGGACTTTTCGAGTTCGGCGAATGCGGTTGTAAAATCCCGGATCGCATCGAGGACCATGAGATTGTCGCTCATGGAAAGCACGTGATTTCTCACGAGACGGACATAATTTTCGATATGGTACGCCTTCGCAATCCGCAGGCCCGTAAGCCTGTCGTAGATGCTCTGAGTGAGGACGGATCTGCCGCTCAAATAGCCGAGAAGACCTGTCACTCCAGCCGCAAAAAGGCTTACGATCAGAAATGCCCTGATGATTTTGGCTCGAATACCTGCGGTTTTCATGTCAATCAGGCCTTAACGGGTTTCGATCGCATCGGGCGAACCATGGGGAACGTTTCCCTGACGGACTATCCTATCGACCTTGCGCAAGTTTCGGAATCGTATCCGCATGCGATATTGATGCCGACGTTCCGAAGAAGCGACGTCAACAGGCTTCTTCTTGGACGAGATACCGGATCGATCCGGAAATCGATCCACGGGCCCGGCTCGAATCGATCAGGACGGATGGCCAGGCCGTAAAGTCCAGGCCTCGGAATTTCTGACACCGGTATCACTTTCGAATTGGAATTCCGGATGTCCCATAACCCTCGATTTGACCTCGTCGGAGACACGGATGGCCGATCGCCCGAGGGTCGGCTGGATTTCGGTCGCGAGGCTGACCGTCCTCGCCCACAGGTTATTCACGAATTCGTTTCGGCCGATGCGGCCGGTATGTATGGGGCCCCTGTGGATGCCGATCGACAATTGAAGACGGGTGAAGTTCTGAGCGTTGAAAATGGCGATCAGGTTCTCCAGTTCTTGCGAGAACGCCAGAATTCTTGGCGTGTGGTCGAATATAGGATCTTTCAATCCGCACGCAGCCAGATAACCGCCACCACTGGAAGAGAGCTTTTCGACACCATGTCTGGCAGCGACTTCATCGAACGAGGCTGCAAGAGCCTGCAGCAGGTCGTTGGCCTTGTTCGTATCGAAGTATTCGAAAAGATGATCGAGCCCCTCGACCTCGACGAAAGCCAGTGTCGCATCGCGATATGTCGATGCGTCATCGTCGAGGTTACGCCTGAGTCGCGCCAGGACGGTCGCCGGAAGAAAGTTTTCCAGCAGCCGGCGGTTCTTCTCGACCTGCTGCTTCAGGCGGTTTTCGTTGTTTCCGATCTCCGAAGCCATCGTGTTGAAAGCTTGGGCCAATTCGGCCACCTCGTCGCCGGAGTCGATCGAGACTCGCACGTCCCGGAACCCGTTCACGAACGCCCGGACGGCCTGAGTCAATCGAAGAACAGGCCGTGATAGTGCCGCGCCTGCCACGAGAGCGGCCAGGCCACTCAGGCACAAAATGGCAGCAAGCGCAACACCCGCTTCTATGATGAACTTGCGTTCAGGTTCAAGAGCTTCGCTCTCGTCGATTTGAGCGACGATGGCCCAGTCCAGCCCGCCGATCTGAATCGGCGCATAGCTCGTGATTACAGGTGCATTCAACAGGTTCGCCATGATTGTCGTGTTCGTTCCGAGATCAAAGATCTGGCGGATCGATTCCGGGTTGCGGTGGACCGTCAGAATTGTCGATCCGAAATTCCGCATGCGCTGGATTTCTTTTTCGTCATGACCTGACTTGCGTAAAGAGTCGAAGTAAGCTTGCTGATTTTCGATCAAATGGCGAGAATCGCTGCGCATGAAGCCATCCTTGCCGACCAGGAACGATTCGCCCGTTTGACCCAGGCCCAGTGTTTCGCTCGGGTTTCCGCCTGCGAAAATGCGATTGAGCCGGTCCGGGGAAAACTGCAGAGCGAAGATGCCGGTCAGTCGATCGCCCCGGCGAATCGGACTCACCAGAAACATGGCCGGGTGGCCATAACTTGGCGTGTAGAATTCGAAGTCCACGAACAGGACGGTATCTCGCGCCGTCGAAGAATCGATCGAATTCACGGCTTGCGCGAGTTTGGTCGAAGCGAACGGACCATTTCGGTACGAACTGCCCAGGTCGATCTCTTTTTTTATCGTGTAGACCAGTTCCCGTGTCTCAGGATGGAAAATCATGAGGTCGTAGTAGTCCAGTTCCAGTGCCGATTCGAGATAATTCGGATGAAATTCGGCGTGTACTTTCGAATATTCCGATCCGTCGCCCATATCGAGGAGTTTCGATTTTTCATAGATCGAATTCGGGTTGCGAATGATGAAACGGTCCTGAAGATAACGAGCCGCCCGCGAAGTCGGCAAAATCGAGTCGATAGTAGTGCCTGTATCGCCGTGCTCGTTCAGAGTGAGTAGAAATTGATCCTGATAGTATTTACGGATTCGTTCCGATTCTTCCGGCGTCTCAGCTTTATCATTCAATGCCTCGAACGCCTTTACGAATTTCTCTGAAGCCTGGATCGTCGCAGGGGTCCTGCTCATCAAGCGAACGTGGTCCGCGACATGCTCAAGGTAACGGCTGACTTCGCCCTGTTTCGCGACGCGCAAAGCCGACATCCTGTCCAATGCCGCCTGAGTCAGCACCACGTGACTCCGGTAAATGCCCAGCAGGCCGGTGGCGGTCGAAGAGGCAAAACTGATCGCGAGAAGTGCGATTACCGTTTTTCTCCGCAGGCTCAGCTTCAAGATCGCTCTCTCCGGTCTCGGTCGAAAGAATCAGAGACTTCCCATGCCCGACAGTTACACGCCAGAAGGCGGTCAGGCATTTCCCGTAAACGATTTACGGACAAAACTCATGACATGTTCGAATATACCTGAATCTTCTCGAATCCGCATGGGCTTTTTTTTGCAAGTCATTCTTGCGCAGCCGGTAGGGGATCAGAAATCGTCTCGAAACGGGACTTCTTCGAAGGGAGGATCCGGAAAATCCGTCAATGGATCAGAGTCCATGCCGGCTCTTCCGTACCGATCTCGTCGCGGACGAATTCGAAGCGGGTGTGATCGCCGACTCTGTCGACGACTTCCCGGGAGACCCGGATCGCCGATTTGCCTTCGATTTCGCTGATTTCCTTCGCCAGGTCGATCGTACGGCCCCAGAGTTCATGAATGAATGCATGGCGGCCAATCTTGCCGGTGCCGATTCCCCCGCGATGCACACCAATGGAGAGATAGACCCGGGTGATATTCTCCGCATTGAAAGTCGCGACCTGCCAGAGAAGCTCCTGCGCGAATCTGAGAATGCATGGAGTATGATCGAAACGGGAGATCGTCAAACCGCATGCGACCAAGTATCCAGACCCGGTGGAACTCAGCTTTTCGACGTGGAGCTTTTCGGCTGCGGCGTCGAACCGGGTCACGAGTTCCTTGACCAGCGAATCGGCTTTCTTTGCGCCAAAATCGGAAACGAGCCGGTCCAGGCCTTCGATTTCCACGAAAGCCAAGGTGGCTTCCGTCTGATACGGCGTATCGTCGTTCCTGGATTCGTTCGTACGGAACCTGGCGAGAACCGGCATCGGCAGCATGTTTTCCAGAAGCCGACGGCTTTCCTCAGCTTTGGCCTTGTAGTTTCTCGTTCGGTTTTCGATTTCCTCTGCCATGGCGTTGAACGTTTTTGCGAGTTCGGCCATTTCGTCATGCGAGTTCACGTGAACGCGGACACTCATGAAACCGTTCGAAAACGCCTTGGCGGCTTGCGTGAGCTGGCGCGCGGGGGCTGCGATCGCCCTGCCCGCCATGGCTGCCAGAATGCCGCTCAGCAGCACCACGATACTGCCGCCGATCAGCGCGATGTTCAAGAATTCGTTCACGCCCTGGTAGATCTCGTCCATCCCCAGGGTCGCAACGATGGCCCAGTTCATGTCCTTCACGTTCATTACCGAGTAACTGGCCAGAATCTTGACACCGAAGAGATTCTCGAATTCGCCGACTCCTGATTTCCGCTCGAAGGTGAGCTTCGCATTTTCTGGCCGAACGGGGAGAATCATGATCGTGGAGTCATAATTGAGCATCTTGCTTACGATCTCTTCGCTGATGCCGGAGGATCGAAGCCGGGCCGCGTATTGACTCGAGTCTTCCATGAGAAACCGGCTGTCGCTGCGCATGTAGCCGTCATCACCGAACAGGATGATATCGCCTGTTTTTTCCAGTCCGGGAAACTTGTCCTGATTGTCGGCGAAGAGAATTTTGTTGAAATTGTCGGTCGCGATCGCGATCGCCATGGTGCCCTGAAACTTGTCATTTTTATAGACCGGGCAGATCATGAACGCGATCGGGTGTCCGAACGCCGGGACGTACCATTCGAAATCGATCATCCGTGACTGGCCTTTGACCGGCGCCTGATTCACGGCACGAACGGCCTGGGCGAGTTTGGTTCGGGCGAACGGTCCGGTTTCGAACGAACTGCCCAACTCGATCTGCTTGAGAGTCGAGTAAACGACCTCGCTCGTCACGGGGTGAAAGAACAGAAGATCTTCGTAGTCGAAGGACTTGAGGAAGCTGTCGTACTTTTCCTGATAGGCTTTGTGGACTTCGTCGTATGTGGTTCCGTCTTCGCATGAAACGAGTTTGCGTTTCTCATGAAGCGGATGCGGATTCTTGACGATGTAACGGAATTGGAGGTATCGGGCGGCAGTGCTTGCAGGCAAAAGAGGATCGAGCTGCGGCAGTTTCTGTTCATGCTCTTCGAATTCCGGAACGAATTCATTTTCGTACCAGGCCTTCGTTTCGGAGAACTCCGGGTCCGTGATCGTTTTCGCCTTAAGTTCTTCGAATGCCGCGACGAACTTGACCATGCTCTCCGTGATCGTAAAGCTGTCCGCGTGATATGACGTGCGGCTGTGCAGTTCCTCGAGCGATTTCTCCACGTGAGCCTGTTTGGCGATTCGGATCGAGGTGAGCCGTTCCCTGCCCAACCTTACCAGTTCGCTCGACCCCTTTTTGTATCCCATGATGCCGATGAGTACGACAGAAATCAGGCTGATGCCTAACATGGCCAGGATCAATTTGTTACGAATGCTCGTCATCATATCGGGGGCGAGGTCCGGCAGGGGATGGACTGAGTTTGCTCAAGCGTGGCACGGGTAGCTTTCCCGAGCGTGTTACGCTTGATTCGACCGCTGAGAAGCTGACTTTGACGACTGTTCGATCCGATTATATGCAAATTGCGAAATATTTCTCGGTAATTTTATTCGAACGAATCGCTTTCAGCCTTCTTAAGATTTTCGGAAAGCGAATGACCTCAGGAACGAGAATATGGCCTGATTCGCAAGTCATTGATTCGTATTGGTTTGCGATAAGTTATGCGTCTGCGAGACGTTTGCCCGAGAACCTCAGGAGAGTCCATGCTTGCCGGGTAGATCCGATTTCGTTTTCCGCGAACGCGAATTCGCCGTTGTTGTCGACACGCTGAAAGGCTTCGTTCGAGACTCGGACACTCGACTTGCGAACGGACTGGTCAATTTCCTTGGCCAGTTCGATCGTTCGCTTCCACAACTCGTTCACGAAGTGCATCCGGCCGAGTCGGCCGGTGGAAATCGGGCCTCGATGCACACCGATGTTCAGAAAGACGGACGTATTGTGTTCGGCGTTGAACGAATCCACGATCCACTGGAGTTCCTGGGCAAAGTTCAGAACGCGAGTGGTGTGGTCGAACCGCGTCATGCTCAGGCCGCATGCGAACATATGCCCTGTCCCGACATGGCCGAGCTTTTCCATGCCCGACCGGGTCGCGACTTCGTCGAACGAGGCATTGATTTCATCGAATCGATCGAAGGCGATGCGCGTCTCGAAGAAGTCGAACAGCCTGTCAAGTTCCATGATTTCGACGAATGCCAGCGTAATGTCCGACCCGAACGGAGTCGCATCGCCGGCCACTTCCCGGCGGTGGAATCGAGCCAGAACCAGCGGTGGCATCATGTGTTCGAGCAAACGGTCCGACTCTTCGATCACGGATTTCAGCCGGGTCGTTTTCGACTCGATTTCGGCGGCCATTTCGTTGAATGTGGTGGCGAGGTCGCCAATTTCGTCTTCGGTTCGAACGGGCACACGCACCGAGTAAAATCCGTTCGCGAATGCCCTTGCCGCGAGATTGACCTGCTGCAGAGGCCGAGTCAATGCCCGGGCCGCGAAACAGGCCACGACACTTGCCAAGAGACACGAAAGCAGAAGCGAAGAATTGGCGATAGACCGAAATTCGGAGGACCATGCCGTCGCTTCGTCCAGGTCCATCTGGGCGACGATGCCCCAGGGAAGCCCGCCAAGGTCGAGCCGTTCGAAACTGGTCAGAATATCGTTGCCGGATCTGCCCTTTACCCGGGTCGTCGCGCTGGACGTTGCAAAAACGTTCCCGAAATTCTCCGGGAGTCGCCTTTCCGCAAGGATCGTCGTACCCGCACGTTCGATCCGTTTCTGCATCGGTGCATCGTCGCCGGAGATCTCCAGACGTTCCAGGAATGTCGCCCGGTCCTTCCTGAACAACCGGCTCTCCGAACGCATCCTTCCATCTGTCCCGATGAGATAAACTTCGCCAGTCTGCCCGAGCTCCGAATCTTCCCGTTCCTGGCTGCCGCCGACGATCTGGCTCAGTACTTCGTCGGAAATCTGAAGAATCAGGATGCCCGCGAGTTCCTGGTCGCGGAACACGCCTGTGACGACGAACATCGAAGGCCGCCACCAGGAAGCGACATACCGTTCGAAATCGACGAATTCGACAGCCCCGGGTTCTCTTTTGTCCCGGATTTTGCGGACCGCTACGGCCAGCTTCGAATCGGCGGCCGGGCCTTCGGCCAGATTCGCGCCGAGATCCATACCCTTACGCACCGTGTAAACGATTTCCTCGCTCCGGGGATCGACCAGCAGCAGGTCGATGTAGCCGAGTTCCTGGCGGAAGTCATCGAAAAGGGCCTGAAATTTCGTATGGGCCCTGGCGTATTTCGAACCGTCTTCGACCTGATGAAGGTTGTGTTTCGAATTCAGGGGGTGTGGGTTCTCGGCGATGTAGCGCACGTGGAGGAATCTGGCCGCATCGCTTGTCGGATAAACGAGTTCCATCGGTGTCGGAGAATCGGAAAAGCGATCCGCGAACGGCAGGAATTGCGTCTCGTAAAGCTGTTTCAGCTTTGCGTCTTCCTCAGGCGACAACTTCTTCTCACGCAGTTCGTCGAAGCCTTCGACGAACGCCGTCGTCGCATCCAGAACCATCAGATTTTTCGCGAAATTCCGGCTATGCGAACGAAGAAAGTCAAAATAGGTCACGACGAATTCGCTGCGGGCGTGACGAATGGCCTGCATTTTTTCCAGAGCCGCGCGTTCGAGAACGAGCCTGGCCCGATCATATATGATCGCACCGCTCACGGCAGCCGTTGCGACGCTCAAAGTGACGAGAGTCAGAGTCAGTTTGCCGGACAATCGCATGCTTCATCCCGCGATGGACTTTCGTCCGATTCCGAAACGGTCCTGGGCCACAGTCAGCTCACCGCACCAGTGAAATGATCCTTTTATCCTTCATAAATGCTTAGACGCACGATCGTGAGTTTCGTGCGAGGAATTTTTGGAATATTTCGAAATTTCTGTGATGAATGTGCCTTTTGGGAGATCCTTCGATCCGCGGCTTCCCCGGTTCATGGCCCGCTTCGTATCCTTATTCGGCCTTGCCGGGACTTCGAATTACGACACGGGACTCGATACGATAGCTTGGAAATGCGCTTCGCGCGGGGCCCGCGAACGCCGGTATCAGGATGTCGACCTGGAAGACGCAGGCCCTCATCAGGTCAGGGATTCACGAAGCGGGACATTCATGATCGACGAAACCCGTTTGCCGACGAGTCGACGTATCATTTACTCAGGCAAGAAGATCGAGCTTGTACTGGACACCCTCACCCTCTCCGACGGTACCACGGCCGAACGCGAGGTCGTATTGCATCGAGGCGCCGTGGCTCTGGTTCCGATGGTCGACGCCGACCATGTCTGCCTGTTACGAAACGTCCGTTACGCAGTGCGTGCGACCTTGTGGGAAGTGCCGGCCGGCACGATCGATCCTGGCGAACATCCGGATGTCACAGCCGAGCGGGAACTTACGGAAGAGACGGGTTACAAGGCGGGCCGCATCGTCAAACTTCGGGAATGGTACGTTTCGCCCGGGATCATGAGCGAAGTCATGCATCTTTATCTCTGTGAGGATTTGAAAGCCGTCGGATCGAAGCTGGAGCTGGACGAAAACCTCGAGCCTCACGTCGTGAGCTGGGATGAAGCCATGGAAATGGTCCGGGACGGCCGTATCCAGGACGCGAAATCCATGCTTGCATTGATGCTTGTCGATCAGGCCCGTAAGGGACGCAGTTCGTGATCGAAATTCCGGACTGACGATCCCGACCGAACTTGCGAATTCCGGGTACTTCCGGTTTTCTCGCGCGGCCTGGCAATCCAGTCCGTCCGCAGCGTTCAAGGCTTCGATCTGGCCGGCATTTTTGGGGGAACGTCGGTTCTCGGAAAGCCGAAGAGTTCGGAATGACTCGATGCCGATCGAACACCCAGGCCAGAGTTACGCAATTCCGTAAGCTGGGAAATCTCGCGGGCGAATCGCGAACAGGACATCAGCACGGACTGCAGTTCGTTCGGCCGGATCACGATGCAGTCCAGATCTTCCAGGGCCGAGATTCGGAGATCGCTGGCCCTGTTGGCGTTCGCGATCGATTCGCCGAAAACTTCACCGGGGCCTGCCTCGAAGATGTCCGTGAAAGTACCGTCGAGGTTTTTGCGGGATGCCCGAATCCTGCCTCGGGTGATGAGGTACAGCCCTTCCAGATTCGTGCCCTGTTCGACGACGATCTCGTTCCGTGCGAAGAATTGCCATGTGGCGCCGGTTTCGAGTTTGGCACGCTGACCGTCGCTGAGCCCGGCCAGGATCGCCAGATTTTCGAGATGTTCGGCGATCGGGGGGTTCGCCCTGGCGTCGAGTATCGTTTCTTTCTCTTCGCCGCCGTATTCCAGAGCGGTCGGGAATGGAATGGTGATACCTTCCCGTCTCGCTGCGTACCAGACTTTCGTCATGAAGGCGTCGCGCGTGTCGAAGATTTTCTTGTAGTCATCCACGAAAAAGATGACTTCGTAATCGACGGAAAAGTCGCCGTAATCGATCACACGAACGGACGGTGGCGGCTCGTGCTGGATCCCAGGCGTTTGTTCGAGGAGCCCCAGCAGCATGGCCCGGACTTTGTTCGGCGGATCGTCGTACGAGAATCCCAGCTTGATCGGTTCGGTATGGAGTTTCGTCGGCCTCGAATAATTGTTGAACGATTCCTTGGCCAGGATTGCGTTGGGGACGACGATCAGCTCTCCATAGTAGGTTCGCAGGTGAATGGCACGCCAGTTGATCTCGATGACCTGTCCGACGCTGTCGTCGATCTTGATCCAGTCGCCGACGGCGACCGGTCGTTCGACCAGCAGCATGAGCCCTGCGAACACGTTGCCGAGAGGCTCGGCGATCGCCAGACCGATGACGATCGACCCGATTCCCAGGGCCGCCGCGAGTTGTCCGAGATCGACACCCCAGACGAGAGAGAGGACGATCGCGGCCCCGATGATCACGAGGATGGACCGGACGATGTCCACCAGCAGCTTGGGGGTCCGAGCCTGCCAGGAATCTTCGGAGACGTTCGAAAACAGGATCGCGTTGACCAGAGCCAGCCCGACGACGATTCCCGAAACATCAGCCAGGGTGGCGACGATCTTCGCCAGTCGATCGTCGACGGCAGTCCCCATGATTTTGACGAGGATCAGCCAGGCGGCCAGGAGTGGTATCGTCGTGACACGCAGATAGCGGAAGACTGAGCGGTACTTGGACGACTGGCGGCGCTGGAGTTGCTCAAGCTCGACCAGAATCACAGTCAGCAGGGGAACGGCGATGACCAGACTGATGGTCCAGTAAAGCCGGTTCAGTTCGAGCGGAGAATCGAACACCGATGCTCTCCTTATTCGCTCGTCGTTTCGATCTTGCCGGCGGGACGCTTCGAATCCTGTGCCGGCCTTTCGTGGTTCGGCCCGATGGCATCCGACGATTCGACAAGGTAGACGTAGTCGCCCTTGGCCGGAGTCAGCCGGACCATTTCGCACTCGAAATTGTCGGCCACCCGTTCGTAGACGTCCTTCGAGATTCGGATAATACCTTTGCCGTGGGTTTCGCCGAGGCTGCGGGCGATGTCGATCGTACGCCCCCACAAGTCATAGATGAACTTGTGCCGGCCGATGATCCCGCCCGTGACGGGCCCGCGGTGAATCCCGACGTTGAGGACCAGATCGGCCTCGTTATCGGCGTTGAATTTGCGGATGATCCGCTCCATTTCGAGCGCGAACGCAACGGCCCTGCGTGAATGGTCGAAGCGGGTGACGCTCAGACCGCACACCGCCAGATAACTCGCCCCGATCGACTTGAGCTTCTCGACCCCGTGGGTTTCGGCGGCTTCGTCGAACGCGACGATCAGTTGATTGAGCAGTTCGAGCGCCTTCGCGGGTGCCAGCTCTTCGGAAAAAACGTCGAAGCCATGCACCGCACCGAAGACGATCGAAACGTCGGCGTGCGAATCGCTGAGCTGGTCCGGCGGGCCGCTTCTCAACCTGGCCGCGACTTTCGCCGGCAGCATGCTTTCGAGCAGGCGTTCGTTTTCCCGTACCTTTTCTTCGATCCGGTTCTGCTGGTTCTCGATCTCCGAAGCCATCCGGTTGAACGTTCGGCCCAATTCCGCGAATTCGTCGTGGGATCGTATATGCACTCGGGCGTCGTAATGGCCACGAGCCAATGCCGCGGCGGTGTGCGTGAGTTTACGGATGGGGCGAGCGATCGTTCCACCGATCAGTGCGGCGATCAAGCTTGCGCCGAGGCCGATCGCGGCGAGGATCGACAACAGGTCCGTCGTGAACTTGCGGACCGGTGCGAAGGCTTCTTCCGTAGGCACTTTCGCCACGATACCCCAGCGCAGGCCTTCGAAGTCCAGAGGTGCGTAACTCGCGAGCACTTGTACGCCCAGATAATCGTCCATGATACCGATTCCCGATTCACCCCGGAAAATATTGTCGATCACATCGGACGTCAGTTTGACCGTCAGGATCGAAGTCTGGAATCGCTCCGTCTTTTCGACCTGTTCCCTGCTGAATCCGTTAGCCGCCAGGCGTTTGACGTAACTTTTCGGGTCTTCCGTGAAGTGGCGGCTTTCGTTCCGCATGTAATGGTCTTCGCCCACCAGGTAAACTTCGCCTGATTTACCGAGCCCGTCTTCTTCCCACTTGCCTTCACCCGACACGATGTCGTTGATTCGCTTGATCGGAAACTGGGCGACGAGAATGCCGACCAGGGTCGATCCGTCGAAAATCGGGCTGGCCATGAACGCCGACGGCAAGCCGAAGTATGGCCGGTAAGGTTCGTAATCGACCATCGCGACGACTTCCTTATCCTGCTCACGCTGAAGCGTTTCCATAGCTTCGGCCAGACCGGTCCTGGAAAACGGGCCATTCGCGTAACTGGTACCGAAATCGATCTCCTTGGCGGTGGAATAAACGACTTCGAGATTCTCCGGCTCGACGAGCATGATGTCCTCGTAGCCGAAAGTCTTACGAAAGTTGTTCACCACATTGTGGTACCTGGCATGGAGTTCGGAGAATTTCGAGCCGTCACCGGCGTCGTTCAGCAAGTCCTTGCTATCAAGGGAGTTCGGGTTTTTGACCAGGTAATGATATTGAAGATACCTGGCGATATCCGTATCGGGATAGACCGATTCGATCTGGGGTTTCGAGTCGACGTGCTTCATCAGCTCCGGCAGATAGACTTTCTCGTAGAATTGTCTAAGTTCTTTTTCCTGTTCGGGGGTCAGCTTTTTCGACCTCAGTTCTTCGAAGGCCTCCGTCATTTCTTTCGAGGCCTTGATGACAAGCAGGCCTTCACTGTAGGACTGAACCTGACCTCGGACGAACTTCAGATAGTTACGGACCTGGCTGGATTTCGCGGCGCGGACGGCCGTCAATCGCTGGAAAATGCTATCCGTAAGCGCCTGCTGACCGCTGCGATAACCGAGATATCCCGTGATCGACGCCGCAGCTACGCTCAAGAGCAGAAGGGCGACGATCATCTTCGATTGAATGCTCAAACGCATCGTGCGCGAGGTGTCCTTTCCGGTTTCGTTTCCAGTCGCATCAGTCGTAAGTTAGAGAGATTCGAAAGGATTGACAAGTGGCCGAGGCTGCGGAATCGCACTTTTCCGAAAAATCGGAACAATTTGCCAACCGAAGATCTTTGCGTCCACGCCATAAGTTCCGCGCAAGATAAGAGGCCGGACGAATGATGTCGCCCGGCCTCTTCGGATTCGATTCGTAAGCCCGGCTCAGCCGATGAGTTCCTTGATCGGGCTCATTTCGGTAAGGTACTGCGGCCGGCCCGCCGGATCCATGACCGTGGTGGCGTTGGGCGGAAGGCCGAGCGAGTGGTAAAGAGTCGCTACGACTTCCTGAACATGAACGGGCCGCTCGGTGGCGTACTCGCCCAATCTGTTCGAAGCACCGATGACCTGACCATGATTCAGGCCGCCGCCGGCGATCCAGGCTGAGTTGAGCTGCGGCCAGTGGTCGCGGCCTTTTTCTTTATTGATACGAGGAGTACGGCCGAATTCGCCCCAGGCGATGATCGTGACGTCATCCAGCATTCCGCGGGCTTCGAGATCTTCGACCAGGGCCGACATGGCCTGATCCATCTTGCCGCCGTGGTCCCGAACGAGGTTGAAGTTATCGCCGTGGCTGTCCCAGCGGCCGAAGGTCATCGTGACGACCCGGACACCGGCCTCGACCAGGCGGCGGGCGATCAGGAACAGCTCGTTGTTCGTGGGAGCGCCGTCATAGGTGAAATTGAAGGGCTGGCCTGTGCCGTAGCGGGCACGGATTCGCGGATCTTCCTTCGAGAGGTCGAGCGCCTTGAGCAGTTTCGAGCCGGTCAGCACATCAAAAGCCTGTGCGGTTTTGGCATCCTGACTTTCGAGCTGGCCGGCGTAGTCCACCTCGTGCTTCAGACGGTCGAAGCTGGCCAGGAGCTTCTTGCGGTCATTGAGCTTTTCGAGCGTCAGGTCACGCATCCGCATGTTGTCGAGGGTCGGGCCATCCGGCTTGAAGGCGGAATAGGTCGGCCCGAGGAAGCCAGGTTCACCCGTCGATCCCCACGGTGCATGCGAGGTTTTCGGTGAAAGTCCGACGAAAGGCGGTACGGACGGATCGACCGGCCCCTGCACTTTCGACGCGACGGAGCCGATCGAAGGCCTGCCGCCGACCACCGCGAGATCCTGAGGCCGGTAACCGGTGTAACACTGGAATGCCGCGTGATCGCCGTGATTGCCGACGACGGAACGGATGAGCGTGGCCTTGTCCTGCAGCTTCGCCAGGCGGTGAAAGGTCTCACCGATGTGGATGCCGGGAACGTTCGTCTGAATCGGAGAAAATTCGCCCCGGATTTCCGTAGGAGCGTCGGGCTTGAGGTCCCACATGTCCTGGTGCGGAGGCCCGCCACCAAGGAACACGCAGATCACCGACTTATGCCGGCCCGTACGTGGATTGATGAGCGGAGACGCCCCTCGGGGGACGTTCGCCGCGGCGGCCTCGGCACGGAAAATGTCCGACAGGGACAGAACCTGACCGGTGAAAAGCGATAGTCCGCCTGCCTGCAGGAAGCTGCGGCGGGAGAATCCGTCGCAAAGTCGATGGCCTTTTCCGTAGATGGTAAGCATGTCGCGGCCTCCGGACTCTGTAGTTCAGGCGGGATCGGCTGGCGGCGAACCATCGGGAATTCGGAAATCGCCCGGTTCGTCCAACCGAAATTTCGGCGGGTTCTATGAATTGTATCGAATCGGAATCAGGCCGGCCAGTGCGATGTTTTCCGATTCGTCAATTTTCTGGCCGTAATGATCGATACGGCCCGTCCTGCCCGAATTTCCCTGTCTTGCCCTCACCCGCTTCCGCGGGGTAGAATTCGTTTAGACCGCTCAGGCCTTCCCGAGTACGGCCCCTCCCCGCCGCTCTCACCGCTGGATTGTCGTCCCCGACCGTCCGCCCTCCGAATCCGTTCGCTCGACTATCAGGACGCTTCCATGGGCAGCCATTCTTCTCGCAAAATATCTCCATCCGGCATTTTTCGATCCTCAGGGTCTTCGAAATCTGGCCGTTCGTGCCGATCCTGCGTGCCGCTTCTTGCGTGCGTGGCGTTCGTCAGCTTGCTGGCGGCTCGATTTGCGATGGCTGCAGAGCCTGCCGCGAGCACGCCGCCTCCGCAACCGGCACCACCCGAGAAGTTCCGCGAAGATCAACTCGATCACTGGGCGTTTCGACCCGTCGAGCGGCCTGAACCGCCTGAAGTCAGGGAATCGAA
Organism: bacterium; assembly: GCA_016125085.1. Classification (GTDB taxonomy): domain Bacteria; phylum Planctomycetota; class Planctomycetia; order Isosphaerales; family Isosphaeraceae; genus QWQI01. Next base: position 8,660 of record WGMM01000035.1, on the reverse strand, counting down.
GGCGGTGCGGAATCCGATCGACCGGTTCGTTCTGAAGTCTCTGGAAGACCTTGGCTTCCGGCATGCTCCGGAGGCGTCGAAAGTCGAGCTGCTGCGGCGGGTCACGTTCGATCTGACCGGTTTGCCGCCGACTCCGGAGCAGGCGCGGGAGTTTCTCGAAGACAGTTCGCCCGACGCCTTCGAAAAGCTGGTCGATCGCCTGCTGGCTTCGCCGGCTTATGGTGTGCGCTGGGCTCAACACTGGCTGGATCTTGCCCATTATGCCGATTCGAACGGTTTCGAACTCGATGCCGACCGGCCGGACGCCTGGCGTTATCGGGACTGGGTTGTGGACGCCCTCAACGGCGATATGCCTTACGATCACTTCATCGCCCTCCAGCTTGCTGGCGACGAAATTCGCCCCGGCGATACTTCGGCCCTGATCGCGACCGGCTTTGCCCGCAGCGGGCCCAGGGAAGTCGTCGGCGGCAATATCTCCCCAAAGGAGAAGCGTCAGAACGATATGACGGCCATCACCGGCACGGTCGGGTCGGTCGTGATGGGGCTGACGATGGGCTGCGCGCGATGCCACGACCATAAATTCGACCCGATCCCGACGACTGATTTCTACCGGCTTCAATCGTTCTGGGCTGGCACGGAACTGGTCGAGGAAGACATCGCCAGCGATGAAGAAAAGGCGAAGATCGCGGCGGCCAACAAGGCGATCGATGCGAAGATCGCACCGCTGAAGAAGCGCCAGGCTGAGCTGGAGAAGCCCTATCGGGAGCGTATTCGCAAAGAGAAAGAGAATGGTCTGACGGCGAAGGAACGGTCCATCATGGCCAAGCCCAAAGATCAGCGCACGCCTGAGGAACAGCGGTTGGCGGAGGGTATCAACACCGCCCTGAACGTGACTTGGGAACTCGTGGCCGAGGCCGTGGCAGCCGATCCGCCCGTGCATGCCGAGCGGGAAAAAATCAAGCGTGAGGTCTATGAGCTGGAGCGTCTCAGGCCGCAGCCGCCCGCCAGGGCGTTCGCGATCAAGGAAGCCAAGCCGAAGCCCGACGACACCTACGTCTACAAACGAGGCGAATGGAAGCATCCGGGGCCGCTGGTGGCGCCTCGTCCGCCGGGGGTGATTCTTTCGGTGGCCTCAGGCGCAGGCTGGGCAGAATCTCCGGCGAACTCGGAATCATCGACTTCGGACGAAGCCTCGAAGAAAACCGCAGGATCCGGCCGTCGGGCGTCACTCGTACGCTGGATGACCGATCCGGCGAATCCGCTGGTGGCGCGCGTGATCGTCAACCGCTTGTGGCAACACCATTTCGGCCGCGGAATCGTGGCGACGCCATCCGACTTCGGCACGCGTGGCGAACCACCGAGCCATCCGGAATTGCTCGACTGGCTTGCCTCCGAACTGGTTGCCGGCGGGTGGAAGCTCAAGCCGATCCACCGGCTGATGGTGACCAGCGGCACGTACCGGATGAGGTCGGATTTCCGCATTGCGGAGCAGGATCGGGACGATCCGGACAACGAGACTTTCTATCGCATGAACCGCCGGAGGATGGAGGCTGAGGGGCTGCGCGACGCGGTCCTGACCGTTTCCGGCCGGCTCAATCCGAAAATGGGCGGCCCTGGGGTGCGGGTGCCGATCGAGGACGAGATCAAGGAGCTGATCTTTACGGAAGCCGAGGTCGTCGACCTCTGGCCTGTGGATCTGAACCCGGCGGAGTTCGACAGGCGGTCGCTTTATCTGCTGCGCAAGCGGAATGTGCACTATGCGCTTTATGCCGCCTTCGACGCGCCGGATACGCAAAGTTCCTGCCCTGTTCGCCCTGTGAGTACGCATGCCCCTCAGGCACGTGTGCTGCTCAACAGTGCTTTCGCGCAGGAAAGTGCCCGGAAGTTGGCGGCAACGACCGCTGGCGAACCGAACGTGGCCGAACGTGCCAGATCACTGTTCCGGCGCGTGCTGATCCGTGATCCTGGCGAGAAGGAACTGGCACGTGTTCTGGAATTTCTGGGCGATCGGCCTGACGAATCGGCATGGGCCGATTATGCCCTGACGCTGATCAATTCCAACGAGTTCCTCTACGTCCCCTGAGTGCGGCCTTGCCGGCCGAGAGTTGCGAAAAATCCTGGATCGTTGACGGATTCGGCGCGGGGATGTCCCGGCCGTGCCGGAACGGTATAATTACGCACACGGATTCACGACGCCCCAACTTCGAAGGCGAGCAGAGTCGACCATGAACCGTCAGCCATCCGCATGCCCAGGGCCGTTCGCAGAAATGGCTCAACCCGAAATGGCCTCGCGCCGGCACTGGCTCCGCTCGATCGGAGGCGGCTTCGGCTGGCTCGCCGCACAGCATCTCCTCGGCCTTGAAGGACGCAGCCTTGCGGACGGATCGGCCCTGGCCAATCCGCTGGCCGCCCGGCCGGGGCACTTCCCGGCCACCGCGAAGCGCTGCATTTTTCTGTTCATGGTTGGCGGCCCGAGCCAGATGGAGCTGTTCGACCCCAAGCCGGCGCTCGACAAACTCGACGGCAAACGGCTGCCTGAGAGTTTCGGCAAGATCCACAGTCAGTTTCTGGAAAGTGACCCGCTATGCCTCGGGTCGACGCGCAAATGGTCGAAGTGCGGCGAGTCGGGCATGGATATGTCCGACCTCGTTCCCCACATGCACCCGCTGGCCGACGACATCGCCTTGATCCGCAGCTGCGCGGTGGACAGTGTCGTGCATGCTCCGGCCCACTATCAGATGAACTCGGGCCGGATCCTGATGGGCCACCCGAGCCTCGGTAGCTGGTTAACTTACGGCCTCGGTTCCGAATCGGAAAACTTGCCCGCCTATGTGGTGATGTCGCAGCCGGAGGGCACGCCTGAGGGCGGTGCGCCGTGCTGGTCCAGCGGGTATCTGCCCGCGGCTTATCAGGGCACGCTGTTTCGGGCGGGTCCGAAGCCGATCGTGAATCTGGCGTCGGCGTCGCCTGATTTCACCCGTGAGCGCCAGCGAAAGACGCTGGATTTGCTGCGTGATCTCAACGAAACGAATCTTGATCCGGCCGATGCCGAACTTTCCGCCCGGATCGCGAGTTATGAGCTTGCTTACCGCATGCAGGCCGAGGCACCGGAGGCCGTGGACCTGACTCGGGAGCCGGAAGAGACGCGGGAGCTCTATGGTCTGAACGACAGCCGCACACGCGAATTCGGGGCCAGGTGCCTCGTGGCGCGGCGGCTTGTGGAGCGGGGCGTGCGATTCGTGCAGCTTTACTCGGGTGGCGGGCCGGTGGCGATGCAGTGGGACGCTCACGATGACGTGAACGCCAATCACGAGAAAATGTGCGGCTTGACCGACAAGCCCGTTGCGGCACTGCTGACGGACTTGAAGCGAAGAGGCCTGCTGGACGATACGCTGGTGATCTGGGGCGGCGAATTCGGGCGAACGCCGGTCGCGCAGAAGGGAAGCCGCGGGCGGGACCACAACGCGACGGGCTTCACCATGTGGTTCGCCGGCGGCGGTGTGCAGGGCGGGAAGATCTATGGCTCGACCGACGAGATCGGCCTGAACGCCGTCGAAGGGCGTGCGCACATCAACGACATTCATGCGACGATTCTGCACCTGATGGGCCTGGACCACAAGCGTCTGACGGTGCTTCATTCGGGGCGTGACGAACGCCTGACGGACGTGGGCGGACGCGTGATTCGCGACATTCTTGCCTGACCGTGCAATTTTTCACGGAATCTTTCGACACGTGGCGAACCATTCGGCCCTCTCTGACGTAACACGAAAAGACGGCATCGTGGCCGTCGTCGAAGCTGACGAAATGTCGGACGAAGCCCTGATGGCCCGCTACCGGGACCGTGGGGACGAGGCCGATTACAACGCCCTGATCGAACGCTATCAGCAAGAGATCTATCGTTATCTCGTCCGCTATCTCGGCAATGCCACGCTCGCCGACGACGTGTTTCAGGACACGTTCCTGCAAATCCATCAGAAGCGGCATACGTATGAGGAGGGACGCGCCGTGCGGCCCTGGATCTACGCCATCGCGAGCCATCAGGCGATCGACACGATGCGTCGTGTCGGGCGTCATTCCGCCCGCAGCCTTTCGGCCAACGGCAGCGACGATGGCGAAACGCCACGCGACGGGCTCGAAGCGCTTCTGGAGAGCACGGCGGAAGGCCCATTGGCCCAGTTGCAAACCGAGGAACGCCGCGAATGGGTTCGCCGCGCCATCGATACTCTGCCCGAGACGCTGCGGCAGACATTGATCCTTGCTTACTATCAGGATCTCAAATACCGGGAAATCGCAGAAATTCTCGATGTGCCAGTCGGAACGGTGAAGTCTCGCCTTCATGCGGCCCTTCAGAAAATGGCCGAGAAGGCTGCCAGAGACCACATCTCCGAAGGCGACGAGGGTGCATGACGCCATGAAAAGCCAAGATTCCATCGAAGACGACGCGGTTGACGACATCATCGGTCATGCTCTGGGGCTGATCGATTTTCGACCGCAACGCTATTTCGTCGAGACCGATGCCGGATCGAACGACCCTCGGCCCTGCCCGGAAAGGGTCGCTCGTACACGTTCGCAGATCGGGTTGCTGCTCAACGACGGCTGTGAACCGCACGGCTCCGAACCGATCCGCCCGCCGGACGATCTCAGGCAAAGAACGCTGAACCGGATTCGCGAACAAAAGGCGATGACGCTCGAATTCCGCGAGCCGTTCGTCGAGAAACCTCGCTGGAGACTCGCGGACGTCGCGGTTGCGGCTTCCGTTCTATGTGCGGCTTTTCTGGGGTCTCTGCCCGCACTGAAGAACGGCAAGGCCACTGCCGCGAATCTGGCCTGTTCATCGAATCTGACCCAGATATGGCAGGGGGTCGAACAGTATGCCACGACTTTCAACGTTTATCCGAATGCGACGGTCGAGAACCGTCGTCTGCCGATCGGCGCGACTCTGGCCCTGATGCGGCACACCGGGCATTTGCCTGAATCGGTGCCCCTGACCTGCCCCGGTTGTTCGTCGCGCCTTCAGGCCCGCGAACTGCCGCATTGGAATCAGCTCAACCAGCAGTCCGAGCAGTTGCTGCGGGACTTTTCCGCAATGATGGCCGAAGTCTATGCCATGCATCCGGGGCTGAAAGGTCAGGTCGGTGTGCGCTACCTCGATCGCTCGATGATCGAATCCGTGAAGTCCGTCATCCCGATGGCCGGCGACCGGCCTCCGGTGAACGGTAGAACGCCGCTCTTACAGGGGAACAGTCCCTGGCACGGTGGTTTCGGCCAGAACGTGATTTTCGCCGATGGCCATTCCGCTTTCATCAGGGGCCGAAGCATACGCAGCCTGGACAGGGACATCTACTCCAATCGCCAGGGGCATTGCGACGCTGCGCTTGACCCATTCGACATCATCCTCGTACCGGCCGGAGCCTGCTTGAACCAGGACTGATTTTTTCATGCCGACCTGATAGGATGAACCTGCGGCAGGCTTGGGACTCGCTTCGAGTCTCAGGCCTGATGGCATGCCCGGCGGCTGGATCCGGCCTTCAAGCATTTTCACGGGTGCGATCCATGTGATCAGCCCGATTCTCTCCCGTTCTCCGCGGCGGAACCGATACACATGCAAGTCAAACTGGCTTATGACCGTCAGGGACTCGACGTCCGAATCGATCATGATCGCGTGATCGGTCCTCTCGAAATTCAGGCGACTACGCCGATCGCCGATCCGGTCGCGGAGATCGCGGCCAAACTCGCCGCGCCGACCGGCACGGCGCCTCTTTCGGAACTGGCCAGGGGCAAAACGTCCTGCTGCATCGTCATTTGTGACATTACAAGGCCCGTTCCGAACCGGATCATCGCTGAGGCGATGCTGCCGATTCTCGAATCGGCCGGTGTTCCTCGCGAGGAAATTTTCTTCCTCGTCGCCACTGGCATGCACAGGCCCTCGACCGATGCCGAAAAGCGGGAAATGCTGGGCGACGAAATCGTCGCGAAGTATCGGGTCGAAGATCATTACGGCACTCGACTCGAAGAACACGCTTATCTGGGCACGACCGATCGCGGCATTCCGGCCTGGATCGACAAACGATACGTGCAGGCCGACCTGAAAATTACCCTGGGGCTGATCGAGCCGCATCTTATGGCCGGATATTCTGGCGGCCGCAAGCTGATCTGCCCTGGCCTTGCCGCTCTGGAAACGGTCAAAATCTGGCACGGGCCGACTTTGCTGGAGCACCCCAAGGCCGATTGCGGGTTCCTCGAAGGTAACCCGGTGCACGAGGAAAATACGAAGATCGCCCTTCTGGCCGGTTGCGACTTCATCGTGAACGTCTCCATCGATTCCGCCCGCAGGATCACGTCTGTGCATGCTGGCGATATGATCGAAGCCTTCCATGAAGGTGTCCGGTTCGTCGAAAAGATCGTCAAGGTTCCTGTGCGTGAGCCTGTCGATATCGTGGTGACGAGTTCGGCCGGATACCCGCTGGATACGACTTTCTATCAGGCTGTGAAGGGGCTGACGGGGGCCCTGCCGATCGTCAAGCAAGGCGGCACGATCATCATCGCGGCTGGCCTGAAGGAAGGCATCGGCAGCCCCGAATTCTGTTCTCTATTCGATGAGAACGCGGATCTCGACCAGTTCATGCACAGGATTCTCGGCAAGGACTATTTCGTGATGGACCAGTGGCAGCTCGAAGAGTTGGCCAAGGTGCGCCGAAAAGCCCGTGTGAAGATCGTCAGCGGCGGCCTGCCTGCCGAGGTCCTCGCGAAACTGTTCGTCGAGCCGGCTCCGAGCGTCGAAACGGCGCTGGGTGAATCGATCGCCGAATACGGTCCCGAAGCGACCGTCGCCGTCATACCCAAAGGTCCTTACGTTTTGCCCGTGCTTACGGGTTGAACGATCTCGCGGTGGCCGGTCGATAGCGATCGGCCGCCTTCGCCAGCGGAAATTCGGCTTGTGAAGGAGGGGCGTCGATGTGCGGCCGCTACACGCTCGCTTCGAAAGTGTCCGACCTGCGCGATTTGATCGATTTTCATGACGATTCCCTGCCCGACGACTTCGCGGCCAGGTTCAATATCGCTCCCACGCAGGACGTCCTGATCCTGAGGCAAGAAAAAGTTCACCACCGGCCCATGCCTGTCATGGTTCGATGGGGGCTCGTTCCGTTCTGGGCTGACGATCCGAAAATCGGCAACCGAATGATCAATGCCCGCTCCGAAACTGTCGTCGAAAAGCCCGCGTTTCGAGCTGCTCTGAAGTATCGCCGCTGCCTGATCCCGGCTGATGGTTTTTATGAATGGCACCGGTCCGTCGACAGCAAGACCAAAACGCCTTACTGGATTCATCGGCCCGATCGCAAGCCATTCGCGATCGCAGGGCTGTGGGAATCCTGGAACAAGTCCGGTGCCGGGCCTCTGGAAACCTGCACGATCCTGACGACTGGCCCGAATGCACTGATGGGCTTGATCCACGACCGAATGCCTGTGATCCTGCAGCAAAAGGATTTCGACCGGTGGTTGAGCGCTCCGCCGGATCAAGCGGCATCTCTGGCTGAACTCCTCGTACCTGCGCCTGACGACTTTCTTGAAGCCTGGCCCGTCAGCACGAAAGTGAATAGCCCTGCGCTGGACAGGCCTGATCTGATCGACCCGATCGACGAAAGCCGTCTCGGCTGATTCGATGGCCGGGATTGCATGGCATAAGGAAAAAGCCCCGGACGTTTCCGTCCGGAGCCTTCGATTTCGATCGTGCGGAATTTTCGGTGCGTGGCTCAGTTCGCCCGTGAGATTTTCTTCGATCGGGACATCCATTCGCCGAGCACGAAATCCAGTTCCGGAACAGGTGAAGCGATGATATCGCTGACAGCGTCCAGGTTCGATTCGTTGAATCCGGCACCCGCGTTACCACCCCTTGGACCGGTGGAGTTGTCATCGTTCAGGATCGTACAGACAGCCTGATCGCGACTCAGGACGATTCCGTCAGAAGGTTTGTTCAGGTTCAGCAAGAACCATTCGTCGAGTTCGAACGTCTTGTCCCCCTTGATCCGAACCGAGATGAGGCCGCTGGTCTGGCCCGCCGGGATCGTCAGAATTCCCGCGGTCGCTTCGAAGTCGCCCGTATTCCCTCGCGAACTCGCTGTGCCGTCACTGGTTGCGAACATGACCGTGACGTCCTTCGAAGCCGGTGCGCTGAGGCTGACGACGAAGTCCATCTGCGACCAGCCGGAGTTCCCTTCGATGAAATCGACGTCGGCCACTGACATTTCGATCGCGGCCTGGTCGTCATCGATGACGGTACCAGTTGCCGCAGCCGTTCCGATCGTGGCATTCACGGACGGTGCGGACAAATTGACGGTGAACGTTTCGTTCCCCTCGACAACGGTGTCGCCCAGAATCGGCACTGCAATGGTTGCGGAAGTCGCCCCTGCGGGAATCGTCAGGGTACCCGCGGTCGCCAGGTAATCGGACCCGGCGATGGCGGTACCGTCAGAAGTCGAATAATTGACCGTCACGGGGGTGCTCGCCGCGTTGGTCAAGGAGACGGTGAAGACCATTGACGTGGTACCGGAATTGCCTTCGACCAGAGAGGCCTGACCGATGGAGATGGACGGCCTGGCGTCGTCGTTGAGGATCGTTCCGATTGCCGTGGCATTCACGATGGTGGCGTTGACTGGCGAACT
>WGMM01000030.1 GCA_016125085.1 bacterium | reverse complement strand
CCGCCTGAGCCGAGGTTGACGTTGAGCGATTCCAGGCCGGAATAGGTGATGCCGGCGGCGCCCATCCCAAGGCCCGTGATCCGGGTCGAGGTCAGCGTGCCGGTGTTGTCGGCACTGTCAGAGGTGTCGTAAACATTGAGACTGTCGCTGCCGGAACCGCCCTGGACTACAAGATTGCCCGCGATACCGTTGACGTTCCCGGTGGAAGAGGGTGCGTCGCTGCCGACGTTTACCGTGTTCGTACCGGCGCCGGTGTCGACCGTGGTCGTCGTCGTGCCGCTGGTGCTTTGCACGTTGAACGTATCGCTGCCCGAGCCGAGGTTGACGTTGAGCGATTCCACGCCCGAATAAGTGATTCCGTCGGCGCCCATCCCAAGCCCCGTGATCCGGGTCGCGGTCAGCGTGCCGGTGTTGGCGGCACTATCAGAGGTGTCGTAAACATTGAGACTGTCACTGCCGGAACCGCCCTGGACCACAAGCTTGCCCGCGATACCGTTGACGTTCCCGGTGAGCGAGGGTGCATCGCTGCCGACGTTCACCGTGTTCGTACCGGCGCCGGTGTCGACCGTGGTCGTCGTCGTGCTGCTTGTGCTTTGCACGTTGAACGTATCGCCGCCCGAGCCGAGGTCGACGTTCAGCGTTTCCAGGCCGGAATAGTCGATGCCGTCGGCGCCCATCCCAAGGCCCGTGATCCGGGTCGAGGTCAGCGTGCCTGTGTTCGCGGCACTGTCAGAGGTGTCGTAAACATTGAGACTGTCACTGCCGGAACCGCCCTGGACTACAAGCTTGCCCGCGATAGCGTTGACGTTGCCGGTGGGCGAGGGTGCATCGCTGCCGACGTTCACCGTGTTCGTACCGGCGCCGGTGTCGACCGTGGTCGTCGTCGTACTGCTGGTGCTTTGCACGTTGAACGTATCGCCGCCTGAGCCGAGGTTGACGTTGAGCGTTTCCAGGCCGGAATAGGTGATGCCGGCGGCCATTCCCAATCCTGTCAGCCGCGTGCTGGAGAGGTTGCCGATGCCGCCGCCTGCCGTGTTATCGACATTGAGCGTATCAGCATTGCCCTGGCCGTCGATCACGAGACTACCGATGATGGCGGCGACGGTCCCGTTGCCTGCAGGCGCATTGCTGCCGACGTTGATCAAGTCAATGCCGGAACCGGTCCTGACCGTGGCGGTGGTCGCGATGCTGCTCAGGACGTTGAAGGTGTTGCCGCCCGAGCCGAGATTGATGTCCAGCGATTCGAAGCCGGAATAAGCGATGCCGTTGCTCCCCATCCCCAGGCCGGTGATCAGGGAAGCCGTGAGGGAGCCGGTGTTGGGAGCGGCATCCGTCTTGTCGAAGAGGTAAAGCACGTCCTCGCTGCCGCCGCCTGCGCTGACGACCAGTTTGCCAGCGATAGCGTTGAGATTTCCGGTGTCGGCATCAGCCAGGCTGCCGACTTTCACCTGGGTGCGCTGCGTGCCGCCGTCGATTGTGGTGGCGAAGCCGGCCAGCGTGCTCTTGACGTACGCGATGTCGTCGCCCGAGCCGAGGTTGAGCATCAAGGTGTCGGCACCGCCGTTGGCCGTCGCCTGCTCGATCGACGTGAACAGGCCAAAAACCGTGAGACCACCGACCACCGCGGAACCGCGATCGACTCTGACGACCCCGCCCGTAGCCGACAGGTTGTAAGTGTCCACGCTTGCCGAGGCGTTGACCACGACGCTGTCCGCAACCGAATCGTTGCCCAGTTTCAGGGTGATGCCTGACAGGTTCTGCCTTAGCGCGGGGCCAGAGTCGTTGATCGTCACTGCATCGATGCCGGCCTGAAGGTCGAGCACCAGGTTGTCGATTCCGGTGCCGCCCGTCAGCATCGTACCGGCGAAGTTGACCATGAAAGAGTTGCCATCGCCGGCCGCCCCGACAGAGACTGTCTCAGCAGCCGCGGTGCCGGTGAGGGTGAGCGAATCGGTGCCGGGACCGCCGTCAGCGCGAGTGTCGATCCCTTCGCCGACCGCCCAGAAGATGGCATCGTTGCCGCTCTCGCCGAAGTTCTGGTCGGTTCCCAGGCCGCCTTCGAGATGGTCGTCGTCATCACCGCCGCGCAGGATGTCATTGTCGGCGCCGCCATAGAGGTAGTCGTTGCCGCTGCCGCCATTGAGCTGATCGTCGCCACCCTCGCCATAGAGGGAGTCGCCGCCGCCGCCGCCATTGAGCTGGTCATTGCCGGCACCGCCGTAGAGATAGTCATTGCCGCTGCCGCCGGTGAGGACATCCGCGCCCGTGTCGCCGTAGAGCCTGGCGACACCCGAACCCAGACTGGACAGCTTGTCCGCACCGATGCCGCCGTGCAACTCGACATCGGCCACGACGCCGCTTCGAATTTCGATGATGTCGTCCCCGGCGCCGGCGTTGACCGCCATGATCTTGCCGACCCCGGAGTACTGCTGCGTTCGCCCGAATGCCGTGATATTGACGGTCTCATTGCCGGCACTGCCGCTGACGTGGCTGATGACGAAAGACTCGGAGTTATCGGTGGTGAACTGGCCCCGTTTGTCCGCATCGGCGCCGATGTTCAGGTAGAGGATCCTGTTGCTCACCCCCGATGTGCCATAGCGGGCCAGGGCTAACGGAGGTGGAGGCGGCATCTGCGGCGGCGACACTCCGCCCAGGGACAGATCGTAGGAGAACGAACCCGTGACGGCCGGGGTCGTTATGGGCGGCGCGTCATAGGTGTAAGACGACCACCGGAAGGGATCTTCCCAAGTCGGGTCGGGGTACCAGAGGGTGACCGGCGGTACATCGATCGTGACCTCCGGAATGATCGTGATGGTGGCCGTGAACGAGAGGACAACCTGTCTGTCCGTGATCGCCAGTGAGCCCCCGATGCTCGCGATGTTTTCCCCCAGGACCTGGACCCCGCCGAAAAAGCTGCCGAAGAATCCGCTGGGTGAGAAGCCCAGGGTCATGGTTCCGAGCACGCCGACATCCAGGTCGGTTGAGCTTTGGGCACGCTGGGCAGCGGTGTAGTTGTACGACGCCGAGGCTGTGGCCGAGAAGCTGAAGGCGCCGCTGGTGCTCAGCGAGCCGGACACGGAGAAATTCGCGATGCCGAAGAGGTCGAGCGAAAGGGGCGTGCTGCTCGGAATCGTAATGCTGAATCCGCTTTGAGCGATGCCGATCTTGAATCCGCCTGTCATCTCCAGCCCGAAAAGGTTGACGGATGCCTGGGTGACGGCCACCCAGTATTCGTTGCTCGCTGTATTGATGTGGAGCGAGAAAGTCCCGGCGATCTCGAAGTTGGAGTTCGGGTACAGGGCGCTGACAGAAGCACTGACGTCGCAGGTGAAGTTACTTGCGGAGATGCTGGCCTGGCCGGTGAGCGTCATGGCCGTTCCGAATACCCAGACACTGGCGTCCACCCTCATCGCGATGGCACTTGGCGTGATCAGCATGTTGAAGCTGCCGCTCACGGTCAAACTGTCGTTGAGGAACTTCAGATCGCCCTGGGCATGGACGACGAAGTAAAACCCGCTGGCGGTTTCTTCCCAGGTCGTGGCGGTGCCCGGTGTTCCAGCGGGCGGCGGCCCGCCCGGCACGGTGATCCTGGAACTCTGTCCCGGAATCACAAGCCCGGGGGGCAGTTCGTAAGTCTGATCCGAGCGCGTCGTGTTGAAGACCATCACGAAGGCGGTGCTGGAGGCGAATGACGTCCCTACGCCCAGGCCGAAGACATCGGGCCGCGACTGTTCGCGTGTCAGCTCGACCATGCCGGCAACGCCGGTGGCATTGGCGATCAACAGGCCCTGGGCGTGCAGCTTCAGAATTTCCGATCCCGGAGGGCCCGCATACAAGGTGGCGTTCACGAACAGTTCGGCGCCGTCGCTGGCGGACACCCGCATGTCCAGAATCCCGACCATCGTGAACCAATCCTGGCCGAGCAGCTGCCAGATCAGTGTGCCGTCAGCACCAAGGCCCGCCGACAGCGGCTTCAGATCGATGTCCCTGGTGCTCTCGTCCGTGAAGGTCAGCGTCACCGTGTGGTCGATCGTATCGGTGTTGATATAGAACCAACCGGTTGCGTGCGCTTCGATGCCGATCTCGGCAAGCTTGTCGAAGGCGTCTCCCGAAGAAAGCTCCATGGCACCATAGATGACAGGGACATCGTCGAACCCGTCGAAGTCGATGGTGAAATGACCCGCGGCCTGAGCGATGTTGCCCAGGTAAGTGGCGTCCAGCGAGCCATTCATGTCGAGGGTGAGCACGGTGTCCTGGATGTCGAAGTCCATCGTCACTGTGCCGGTCAAAGTCGCCGTGAAGTAGCTGAGTGCTTCGAACTCGGCTCCACCGCTGACGATGATCTGGATGTGCTGGGAATCGCTGTTCTCGTCCGGGCTGGTGATTTCTTCGCCGGACCCGTCGAAATAATGGAACTCGAGCCCGCCGTAGACCGAAATCGGGCTGCTCGACTTCGCGCCGGTCTGAATGGGCATGACGTCGGTCAGAAACAGGACGGTCGCATTACCCTGGTCGACCTCCGACAAGTCCACGTAGGCGCGGAAGTTCAGATCGATCGAGTTATTGGCGAACTTGCCTGCGGCGTTGAAGATGAATTTCCCGGAAAGGTCCGCTGTGATATCGGCGTCGGCACGGAAGGTCGTCGTCGTCGCATAGGCGCTGTAGAGCGTCGCCCCGGCGCTGATCCGGATGTTCTCAGGGTGATCGAAGGCATTGGCGAAGTCTTCCCACGTGACGCCGTCGCCCGCCTGGTTGGCCACTTGACGCTTCAACTGGGTCTGCCATTGCAAGGCGTTGAGATCGCCCGGCGGGGCAAACTCCGCGTCCGCAAGTTCCTTGGGATCGGTGATCGGCCGGATCGGATCGCCGAAGCTGACGGCACCGCGAAAACCGGTAATCGCCAGGCCGGAGACCGGCTCGATGATCAGCGGCACGCTGGCGGAAACGAACATCGAAAGAGGGCCGATTTCGGACAGCCCGATCTTGAGGTCGAACCCCACGTCGGCCAGGAGTATTCCGGCCTCGATGCCGCCATAGAAAAAGGTTTCGTCCTCTTCGGGGTCGGCCGTGGATTCCTCGATGGTAGGCAGGCCGTCATCGTCCAGCAGGAAGCGGTCGTCGTCGATCAGGTTTCCGTCAGCGTCCACCCGCACGATGCCGAAGATCGCCGTTCCATCGATCCCGAAGCCGAACATCATCCCAGTGACCGAAAGCGAGGCGCCGTCCATGCCGATGATGGGGAAGTCACCGTCGAGCAGCTTGCCGACGTCGATCACGACGTTGTCGACGGAACCTTGCACGGCCAGCGGCAGCCCGTCGGCCGGGCCGATGGACGCCGTGTTGACCGAGGCCGAAAACTTGATGGTGAAGTCGTTCGGGTCGGCATTGATGTCAGGCCACTGCAAGCCGATAGTGGTGATCTGGATAGGCACCCAGCTGGGCCACTTCAGGGCATTGGGCTGGGCGGTATTCAGGCTCAGCGTCACCTGGAAATTTTCCAGGGCGTGGAAGCTGCCATCGGCCAGGATCTGGAAGTGGCCGCCTGTACCGAGAATCCCCAGGGTCATCAGGTTCACTGAGACCATACCGATGTCGGCGATCGGATCGGTTCCCTCAGCCGAAGCGTCGATCGTCAGATCGCCCACGGCAAACTCAAGCGTCGGCTTGAGCATGACCTTGACCTCGGTCGCCGATAGCGTCAATGCACCATTCTTGCCGTCCGAGAAATCGAACGTGGCGGAAAGATCGGTGGCGCTTGCCGTGAACTTGCTGTTTCCCGGGAAGAGCGTGAAGCCGGCGACGGCGAGGGTGATCGACCCGGTGAAGGGCGCGGGGTCGGCAAAGTCGACATCCACGTCGGTGATGGTCAGTGACGGGTCGGTCACTGCCACGATGGTACCGATGCTGTAGGTGCCGAAAACCGCGACCGTGGCGTCGGCAAAGGCGAAGCCGTCGTTGCGGATCACCAGATCGTTGACGGTGCCCGTGAAGCCTGCCAGCTTGGGAATGGTGATCGTCAGGGTGCTTACGGTGCCGATCTCGGTCCTGGGAACATCGATCGTGGCCGGATCATAGGAGAAAGTGGCGGCCGGTATTTCCGGGTCGTCGGATGTGGCCGTCACGGTCACGGCCTCGCCCACCTTCAGCTCGAAAGAGCCTAGCGTGATGTCGAATGCCGTGGTTTGCGTATCGATGGTGAAATCGAAGTCATCGACGGTGGCTGAGAACGCCTTGCCGGGGAAGAGCGTCGCTGACGCCGCGCCAAGAGAAATCGTGCCGGTAGAGGCTCCGGACGAGCTTATCACGAAGTTTTCGACCCCCACGGTCGGGTTCACGATCTCGAACAGCGTGCCGATGGAGAAGGTCTGATTGGCGGTAGCGCTGGCGCTGTTGATGACGAACTCGTCGGCGGAGATTTCGAGGTCCGCGGAAGCGGTGACGTTGATCAACTCGCTTCCGCCTGCGGCGACCACAAGAGTGGCCTCGTCGATGATGATTGCGATGACGCTCTCCGCGCCGGCCCCTTCCTTCGTGAAGGAGAAACCGCCGTCGAGGCTGACGACGATACTGCCGGCCGAGATTTCCAGATTCACGTCTTCGCCGGTGAGCTGCAGATAGCCGGGATCGAAACCGCCCAGTTCCTCGTCGGAGGTGTTGAAGTCCAGGGTGACCGTGCCAGCGGCGGAGACGCCGGTGAAGTCAACGGCGATGTCGCCGCTCAGCGAGCCGGCCATGCCGCCGGTGTTGGTGTCCAGCACCAGGGTGCCGCCAGCGTTGCTGAGCGACACCAGGTCGCTCGAGCCACCCGGGAAACTCAAGTTCATCTCGGCGATCGTGATATCGAAGACACCGGGGGTACTCACTGTGACGGAGACCTCGCCGCCAGCGAAGGATGCAGCGACATCGAGAACGGTCGTGGCCAGCGGACTGAGGCCGCCCGGGATCGCAGCGACTTCCAGCGACAGCGTTTGGCCAGAGACGACCGGTTTCAGGTAAAGCCCATCGAAAAAGCCGAGCCCATCGTATGACGCGAAGTCGCCCGATAGAGGTTGAGTCGACGTCAGCACTTCGAACGAATCGCCCAGAACAGGGACGTACCCCTGGATGAAGGACAGATTGAGCTTGCCGGCAAGGTTCCCATCGTTCACGACAAACGTATCGTGCGAACCTGGGGCAATCTCCACCATCACGGCGTCGTTCGACTGCAGCGACGGTATCAGCAGGCCGTTATCGATCGTCTCCAGATTCCCGTAAACGGTCGGCGTGACGCGAGTTTCGAGGTGCTCCAGCCCTGGCCTGTACCATTGCGGACTTGCGAAATGAGCCCGGCCTGCGGTCCTGGTCAGGCCGCGGGCCGTAGAAAATCGCTTTTTCTTTCGATTGAGGCTCATCTGCGATCCTTTGATGTCGCTTGGTGCATAACTCGGTCAAGGCAGTTGCAATGCCGAGACGCTGGACCGATCGATCCAAGATGCAGGTCATCTCGAATTACAGATTGGGTATTGCGGATGGATACTAATCCTCCTTTGGGCGGAAGTCCAAACTAATCCACTCTGGATAATTCGAATATTCACGAGAGAAAGGCTCTGGATTGCCTTTTGTCGCAGGTGACCTTGATTTTTGACGGTACTCATTGAATTTCTCGCTGAGATTGTCGCATTTCATTTCACTGATAAGTTTTAGAACCTGCCACGATCGCCTTGATATCGGTCGAACAGCTCAGTCATTCAGAGTTCGTCCTCACTGATACGCTCGAGCGTCTTTCCCGCATACGGCTCCTCCAAGAGTCGATCGAGCTCAGCTTCACAATCCGCTCCGGCATGAGCGATACGAAGTTGGGCAATGGAAACCGCGCGATCAGCTTCCGGAAATCCCAACTCGTCATTCCGCGCTGGCTGCGTCGGCGTAGATCATCGTGCCAGAGTTCGAACACCTGTTCGTATGAGAGCGGTTCTCCCTTGATTGAAGCGATGACTTTCTTTCTGCTGATTTCAGAGGTGGGGCCTGAGGATGAAGGCTTATTCGATGGATCTCAGAGAACGGGGCATCGCTGCGGCTGAAGAAGGCCTGATGACGCTTGAAGAAATCGCTGAAACCTTCCAGGTCAGAATTCATGGATCGGCAAACTGCGAAAACGCGTTTATGAGACCGGCTCGGTCGCACCTGAACCGCACCGTGGCGGACAACCCGGAGCTTTTCAGGGTGAAGCGGCCGAGCGGCTGATTCAGGCCGTCAAAGACAATTCTGATGCGACGCTCAAGCAAATGGCATCGATCGCGGGTGTGTCCGCCAGGTGCGGCGGCAGCTTCCGTTCGCCCGGTGGATATTTCGATCGGTCGCCCATGACCCACGGAACATGTGGCTCGACGAGCCCGACCACCAGGCAGAACGGCTGGGAACGGTCACGCGTCATGAATTCCCGGATTCCTGCCAGATCGTGCGGCTTTGTCGGTTCACGCACGGCGTTCGGGTCGAACCCCGCAACGTTCTCGAAAGGGATAACGGCTTTGGGCGCCTCATGCACCTTGCCCGCGATTCCGGCGCGGTAACAGAGCGGGGCCAGATGCCGGGGCAGGCTGCATGTGCCAGGCCGGCTGGCGCTATGCTTCCAGGCACAGCCATTGCGTACCGGCTGTTGACCCGTGAAGAGCTCGGCCCGGCATGGCTGGCACATGGCCGAACTGACGTAGGCCCGGTCGAACGTGAGCCCCTGCGAAGCGAGCCGGTCGAGATTCGGCGTCTTCGCGTTGCGTCCGCCGTAAATCGGCAAATCGCTGAAGGTGCAGACATCGGCCAGAATGATCGGCACGTTCAGCGATGCCGCACGGGCCGACTGGAATGTGAGGAAAGCGAGAGTCATGATCATGGCCAAACGGATGGCCATACTGCCCAACTGGGTGAACCGTCTGCAAACGAATGAATTTATGTGCATGACTCGCTTTCATCGATCACAGGCATTCGACTTCTTGTTTCGATCTGTGACAAGTGGTCCCTGTGGTCCGCATCATTCGGGATTCGCCGGCTCCCTGCAAGGTCATGAACCAGATGCTGGTAGCTTCGGCCGAGGGTTCTCCGAGGCTTTCTTCGCCGGCTTACGATCCGGGTCGACAGGCTCCGGATACGTCGTGAGGATCGCCCTTAGCTGCTCGACGACTTCCGGCCGTTCGGTCGCCAGGTTGCGGGTTTCGTCCGGATCGGTGCGGTAATCGTAAAGCTCGAATTCCGCTGTTTCGGCCGGCGCACCAGCTTTTTTCCACTCGACCAACCTGTAGCGGTCCGTGCGGATCGCGCGGCCGAGCTTCGCCTTCGGAAAGACGTGGTAAGCATGGTCACGCACGCGGGCTTGCGGCTCGCGGAGTACAGGCACAAGGTTCTTGCCGTCGATGCGCTGCGGGCCCTTCGGTGCGGGCAGGCCGGCCAGTTCCGCGAGGGTCGGATACAAATCGACGCTTTCGGCCAGCTGGTGTGTGACGCTGCCGGGCTTCGTCAGGTTCGGTGCGACGATCACCAGCGGAATGCGGTTCGCCTGCTCGTAATTCGTGTGCTTCGTCCAATAGCCGTGATCGCCGAGATGAAACCCGTGATCGCCCCAGAGCACGACGATCGTGTCGTCGGCGAATCCAAGGCGATCGAGTTCGTCGAGCACTTTGCCGATCTGGGCATCGACATAACTGACGCTGGCATAGTAGCCGTGAGTGAGCTTGCGGCGCAGGCTTTCGTCCACGACTCCGCTGGCCGGGACCGGTTCGTAATTGGCCAGTTCGCCGTTGGTCTTGTCCGCGACTTTGGGTGCCCTTTGCGGCGGGCTGGCGGTCGATGGTGCCGCAAAATCGGCCGGGGCGAACATGTCCCAGTACCGTTTCGGCGCGGTGAACGGCAGATGAGGCCGGGCGAAACCGGCGACGACTAAAAACGGCGTGCCGTCCGCGTCTCGCCGCTGCCTGGCCGCCTGAAGCCGCCGAACGGTCTCGGCGGCGACACGGCCGTCGGCATAGGCATCGTCGGCCACGTCAGGCGACTCGAACCCCGCGCCACGGGGAAGCTGGCGGATCCTGTCCAGCTCGCGATTCGAGAAGTAGGCCTCTTCGCGAGTCAGCCGGCCGCCGCCCGTGCTGGCCGGGTCCGCGTATTCGATGACCTTGTCGTGAAAATGCTCGACCGAAAACGAGCCGGGGTCGCCCGGATTGCCGTGGCCGATATGGAACACCTTGCCCAGCGACTCGGTCCGATAGCCGTGGCGGGCGAAATACTGCGGCAGCGTAATGGCGTCGGGCAAGCGCTGCCGTAACTGGCTGCCCAGGCCGTAAAGGCCTGTCGATGTCGGATGCGAGCCGAGCAGGAGCGAAAACCTCGACGGGGCACAGACCGCCTGATTGCAGTAGGCCATGTCGAACCGCATGCCACGTGCCGCCAGGCGGTCGATGTGCGGCGTCCTCGCGAGTTTGTCGCCATAACAGCCCAAAGCGGGCTTGAGATCATCGACGAGAATCATCAGCACGTTCGGTTTTGACGAAGGTGCCTTCACCGCCGCTGCTTTCTTCTTCGCCTTCGGGGTATCACGTTTTCGCAACACTTCCTCGCCCAGGGCCGGGCCGTTGTCGGGCGGCATCGATCGGTGCCAGGCTACTGCTGCGGCCGTCAGCCGCTGGACGACCTCCGGATGACGGCCGGCCAGATTCGTCGTTTCCGCGCGGTCGTTCGCCAGGTCATAAAGTTCCGGGCGCGAGCCGTCGTAATCGCACAGCAGTTTCCAGTCGCCTTCGCGTGCCGCAAGGTCGGGCTGAGGCTCAGGCAGCCCCGGCGGCGAGTTCTTCCGGTCAGGCGGACGACGCCAGAAGATCGGGGCGGTTCGTGAGGTGGTGCTCTTGCCTGTTAGAGTGCCGGAGACGTCTTCGCCATCGAAGACGACTTCAGCGGGCGTTTTGGTCTGCGTGAGCTTGAGCAGCGACGGCACCAGGTCGAACGCGGCGAAAACGGACCTGTCATTCTGCGTGCCCCGCTTGTCGGCCGGGATCAGGCCCGGGCCCCACACGACCAGGGGCGAGCGGATGCCGCCTTCGTAAAGCCGGGTTTTCGAGCCGCGAAACGGGCCAGCGCTGCCTGCACCGAACTCCGGGCCGTTGTCCGAGCAGACGAGAACGAGCGTGTTGTCGCGCAGGGCCGGCGTGTTGCGGATATGGTCGAACAGTTTGCCGAGCTGCCGGTCCATCTCCTGCAGGACGGCCAGATACTTGCCCCGCTTGGTTTCGGCCCACTTGTCGACCGGCGGCCAGAAGGGCGAGTGGACGTCGTCGGGCCAGAGGTTCAAATAAAACGGCTTGCCGTCGCGGGCCGCATGGTCGACGAACGTGATTGCGGCGTCCACGAAGCCGGTTGTGATCTGCGACCTCTGCATCCAGGTGAATGGCTTGCCGAGCCGTTCGGCATCGGCCCAGATGCGGCCGGGCTCGGTGTCGCCGGGCTTGAGCGTCAGCGGCAGCAGCTTGGGGCCCATGCCTTCGAAGTTCGTGAGCGATTCGTCGAAGCCGTAGGCCGTGATCGGCGGGGCGTCGTTGACATCGCGCTGGCCACCCAGGTGCCATTTGCCGAAGTGGCCGGTCGCGTAGCCATTGTCGTGCAGAATGCGAGCCAGAGTCGGGGCTTTCGGGTCGAGCCAGTTGGCGACGCCGCGGCGGGCATTGGTAGCCTGGTTATCGAGATAGGAATTGATGCGCCACCGCTGCGGATATTGGCCCGTGGTCAGCGCGCAGCGAGAAGGCGAACAGATCGGGGCGTTGACGTAAAACTGAGTGAACCGCAGCCCTTCGGCCGCAAGCCGGTCGATGTTCGGAGTTTTAGCGTCCTCGTTCCCGAAGCAGGAAAAATCGCCCCAGCCCATGTCGTCGATGAAGACCATCACGACATTCGGACGCTGAAATTCGGCAGCCGGCAGCGAAGTCGAACCGAACAGCAGGATCGTCAGTACGGCGAGAATCTTCGGCAGCAATTTGCCGAGGTCTCCTGGCGAGTTCTTATCCGGTATCGTTCGGATTCGGGACGCAAGTGACATCGGATCAATATCTCGAAGTAGCTTTATGGCAGGAAGTTCTAGCGGCAGTGCCAGGCCAGAAGGACTGGGGGGGAATGTCATTTCTCGGCAGCCTGCCGGGTGACGATCGGCACGTATCCGAATTCGAGCCCCTTCGGCGGTGTCACGATCACGGCCGGGTCGAGTTCGGCAAGCGTGCCCACGGTCGGCGGGGGAAGATACTCGCGGTCCTTCGTCCAGCTCCTGTGCAGCAACTCGACCCGTTTCTGGAGGGCCTCCCGCTCGTCGCTCGTCATTTCGGCATGTCGCAGGGCCGGCTGGTCGGCGAAGCGGTACCAGGAGTAAGTCACCACGCTGCCGTCGCCGAGTTTCGCCTCGAACGGACCGGCCGCCGGACCTGGCGTTTTCCAGACGCTATTCGACTCTGCGGGCGTCTCGTACGGCCCACGATCGGGACCACGGCGTCGTGGAAATTCGACCTTCGATAAGCCCGTCTCGGCTGGAACGTCTTTACCGGCGACGACCGTCCAGCGCGCCTTGCCCGCTGTGTCTTTGTCGAGACGGAAGTACTCAGGCAGGGTGATAAGTCCGTTCGTCTTCGAGACAAGTTCTTCGGACCACCTGTAACCGTACGTCGCGTCGTCCAGTGCCACGGGCGTCGCGAACGAGTTCCAGGCCAGCGGCACTCTCTGCTCCCGAGCCGTGTCGGGCGGATAAATCCGCCACGTGGCACCGCCCCGGTTTTCGAAGGCGTGAACTTTCGCGGCCATCGGGTCGATCGTTCCTGACGACGGAGGGCCGCCTGCGAACCAGGCTTCCACTCCGTCCCACAATGCGGCCCGACTGTAGGCCGTGATGCGGTGGATCAAAGGTGCTTCGCCCTTAGAAGTTCGGGGAAAATGCGTCGGTGCGACGCGTGCATACGTTGCTCCTTTGCTGTCCGTGGCGACGTAAGCCGGTATGTGCTGGGTTTCCATCTGAACGGCCTTGTTCGGGTCGGACGGCCGCGTGTCGAGGAACATGCCCGCCAGCTTCGGGTTTTCGACGGTCGGCTTCGTCCAGAACTCCGGCAGGAAGAACGTGACCGGCCCCTTGAAGTTGCCCGTGTTCAGGAACAACGTCCAGCACTGGTTCCCGGTCGGCACGTCTTTGCCCGCCGTGGTCGCTTTCGGAGATGTCAGCGGCAGTGGAAGGTAGCCGTAGCCGAACAGTTCGCCCGACGTGCCTTGCTTCAGGTTCAAGCCGTCCGGCGGCCAGAGCACCCACGGGCTGAGCTGGGCGATGGCATAATGGCCTTTCGGATTGTTCCAGTCGCGGCCTTTGCCGGCCCCGGGGCCATTGGCCCATTCGCTGAAGTTCAGGGCCACCCCGCCCATGATGAACTTGGGCGTTTCGGTGGCGAAGCGGGTGTCGCGCCACCAGCCCAGTCCGCCTTCGATATCGGAATAGGCCTTTTCAGGCCTCGGACCGTCGTACTGCGAAAACATCCAGGTGCCGAACAGGCCGCTTTGGAATTCCTGCCCTGGATAGCTCTTCAAAAGCGGCCACGCGGCCACGTACATCGAGAAGCCGGCATTGTATTTCGCGTCGACCTTGCCGTGCGGGACGAGCAGATAACCGGCCATCTCAGCCTTCTGCCGAGGCTTGACATCGTCCGAAATGACGGTCGGCCCGAGAAGAAGCAGCGGCAGGATCGCGGCGAATTGGCGGAGGCGGTTCGACATCCCATAGTTCCCTGTTTGCGAATATTCGGATTTCATTTCGCGGGCATCTTCGTGCTGAGCCGTTTCATGGCCTGACCCATGGCCTCGCCGATCAGGTAGTAGGTTTCGGCATTGGTGTTCCAGTGGTAGGCCTGCCCGGTCGGCGACACTTCTTTATCTCGCCAGAAAGCTTTCGTGCTGACGAACGCGACGTTTCCCTGAAATTCCGGATACTGGGCCACCGCCGCCTGGGCTTTCATCAGCGAGAGTGCACGCGGATGCTTTTCCTCAGGGCCGCTCATGCCGGTCTCGGCGATGACGAACGGCAGGTTCGGCACGCCCAGATCATTTCGGATGTCGCGGATGAAGTTCGCCATGTTCTTTTCGTATTCGTCGTTGAAGGCCTGGTTGATGCGGTCGTTCCAGCCCTGATGCCAACCGAACCCGGCAAGCTCGTAACCGCGGTCGCCTAGTTCCGGAAATTGCATCTTCAGATCCTTCAGGACGGCCAGGGTGCGTTCGACGACCTCTTTATAGTACGGCCCGGTCTCGCCGCCGGAACTCGGCGGACGAAAGTCCTGGGCCAGGCTTTTGCCGCCCCAGGCGAGCTTGATGAGCAGCACCGGTTCTTCGATGGCATCGCCCATGACTGTGCCGAACCCGAGTTCCGGGCCGATCCGGTCCTCCTTCACCCCGAAGCCCGCCGTGAGCTTGCCCTTGCGGTCGAGGTAGTGGATCCAGACGTCGTCACGAACGACCCACTTGCCGTCCTTGCCGACGAGGTGCGCGTATCGGCCGGCCGTCGCCGGATCTTTCACGAGAAACTCCAGACTGCCTTTGCCGCCGTTGCGTTTCGGGTCGGCGGGAATGAAGCCGTGCCCTTCCATGTTCGACTGCCCAGCCAGGATGAAGACCTTGATCGGGCCAGCGCTTTCGATACTGGTAATCTTTGCCGGCCGTGAGTCGTTCGCTGCAGAGGTAGCGGAGCAGGCGAAAATAAACGCAATCGCAACAAGTGCGAAAGCAGCATCACGAAGTCGATCGAGGTGTGTCATGGTTACATCCCTGGATGCAGGCGTTTCGAATGCCGGGTACGCTGCTGGCCTGCAGTCGATTTGACGGGCCCGTCATCCCCAGCAGCGATTTACGCCAGCGAATGGTCATGATATCAGTTGCGATCGTTCAATGACGAATCCAATGTCTCGATTACCCGGGAAGACGGTCGTGTCATATCCGACACGATCCGGATTACGGTGAAGAAGCGTCGATGAGAGAACGTCTGCGACCCTGCCGGCTGATCGCGCGGGAGGATCACCTATCGGTCTATCCTTGCCACCTTCGGATCGGCTGTGAAATGATATCCGCATCGTGAGTCCGGTCCGGTTTTCCTGTCGAGCCCCTGAGACCCGAAAGAGCAGCCGATGAGCGAATCGATCGAAGAGATCACAATGCGCATCGAGGACGCGATCAAGGCCGAAATGCGTGCACACACGAACGAGGAGTTCTTCGTAACGCACTATGGAGCGAACGACATCCACCCCAGACATCTGGTCTACTGGATCGTCGTTCGCACGGACAGCGAGAAGCAGCGTCTTGGCAACGACAAGGCTCTCCTGCGCAAACTCCGAGGGCTTCTTGACAAGCACGAATATCCGGTCGAAGGCCGCAGCGGTGTGCACATCGGGTTCGAGTCGAAAGAGACGGTCGATCGTGAAGCGGGCGGGAACTATTACGCCTACTGGAAATAGCTCGAAAAGCCTGGGGCAAGGACGTATCCACCCCGGAATCCCGGCCTGGAACTCGTCGTTCGTAGCGTGAAATGACACGAACTCGTTCTGTGCGGGCCCAATTCGATGGATTCGAAGTCATTGCCCCGATGCACAGGACCTATGGCACAGGACCTGGACGAATTCGAAGGTTCGAAGTTCCAATTGGAACCGGGGCTGAAAAAGGTGGCGGCTTTCGCTCGTCCAAACGCCTTTTCGGCGCGACGTTTGCATCTCGAGATTACCGCAAGCCTGGGCAAACGAGGCGGAAGTGTCAGTAACGAAAAAGTTTACGCGAGAGCTCCCTGACAGCAGACATGAATTCCTGATTCGCACCGAACCGAACTCGGTTTTTACCATACGAAGCCGAAGTGCACTGAAATCGTTCCGTCGATCTGGCTTCCGGCTCGTATCGGATATCGCAAATGCCATGAGTGCGCCGAACAGGCGTACCCGATTATGGAATATCTCCATGGAATCCAGCCTTGCTTCCGCAACCCGGGGATTTTTTCAGCACTTCGAAGATTCAGGAAATCGGCATGGGAAATCGCCTCCAGGCCCAGGCCAGCTGCGAACGGATCAGCTCAGGAGCGAATGACGCAAAAGAGGGATCCGGACAGACGAGATTGAACCGGCTGCTCACGGATGATCCGGGCAGGAGTCAATCCGATGCGGCCGGTCCGATACCGCGACCGGGCGAAGATCGAGCGGCTCGACGAAAAAACGGCCGGACCTGACATGTGCGTCGGCTCACCCGGGACTGATCCTGGCGTGATCTCCATGAAGCCTCAGTCGCATTTCGACCTGAATCAGATTTCATTCGGTCCGAAGCAGTCATGTCAGGCTGCTCGGCGGTCGTTTCGGATGATCGGTCGATATCCCCTATTGCCCAGGCCAGTCGATTTCGAGTGTGCTGCAAAATTGGGATCCGAACGGGACTTCAAGACGACGACGCATTCTTCCTGAGCGTCAGGGGGATCCCATTTCAATTCGGGCAAATTGTACCGGTTGTGCCTCTTATGCCATCGACGGGGAGATCGTCGTGGCCCGGAAAGGCTTTGTGCTGTCTTCGCGGATTACGATTTGGTAGATTCTTACTCTCTACAGCGCACCATGTGATGAATATTTGTGCACAATCCGATTATGCGTGTCGGTCGAGCATCCTTCCCGGATCCGACCGTTACGGATTCAGGAGCGATGCTGATGGTCGTCACTCAACGATTCGGCGATTCTCCTGGACTTCTCGACTTTCGAAGGCATTCCGGTCATGCAGACTACGCTCTCTTCCTATTGGAAAACACCTGTTCGAGTCTGGGGCGGCGTACTCGTTGCGGTCTTCCTGACCGAAATCGGGATCATGCTCTGTCTGCCGATGCTGATGCCCCCCGGGCACTCCAGGTTATTCGAATCCGCGATCGATTCGATCGTACTGACGGCCGTTGTCGGTCCGATCCTCTGGTTATCGATCGTGAAGCCGATTCGGGAAGTGCTGCGTATCCGAACGAGTTACCTGTCCGGTTTGTTCTCCGAAATCGAAATCGAGCGGCGTCAAATGGCCCATGATCTGCACGACGGTATCGGTCAGCCACTTTCGCTACTGGTCTCGGGTTTGAAAAGCGCGCTCGACGATCTTTCGCATCCGGATTTCGAACATCGGTTGATCAATCTGTCGATTCTCGCGGAATCGGCCCTGGAAGACGTCAAACGGATCGCCACGGGGCTGAGGCCAAGTCTGCTGGACGATCTGGGCCTCAGGCCGGCTCTGGAACGGCTCGTTCTCGACATCCGCGGCAACCATGAAATCGAAATCTCCTTCGACGGCAAGGATATCGAAGGCCAGAGATTCGCGCCTGAAGCCGAAACGGCCCTGTTCCGAATCGTGCAGGAAGCTCTGGCGAATGTGATAAGGCATTCCGGTGCGAAACGGGCAGAAGTCCACGTGTGGCGAGCGGGCGATACCCTGCGGGCGTCCGTCATGGATTTCGGGCAAGGGTTCGATGCAAGAATGCGAAAGACTCCGGAAAGCGTGCACCTCGGATTGACCGGCATGAAAGAAAGAGCGACGATTCGGGGTGGCGAGTGCTCGATCGTTTCGAAACCGGGCGAGGGCACGATCGTTCATGTTACGATTCCGTCTCAGGTGGCGACGAAATGAGCAGAACGCGAATCATGCTCGTCGACGACCACGGCGTTCTGCGAGCCGGATTGAAAGCCCTGTTCAACGCTCAGACCGATTTCGAAGTCGTGGCGGAGGCCGAAACCACCGAGAGGGGAATGTCGATCGCGGAGGAATCCGGGGCGGAGGTCGTCATCCTGGACTTGACTCTACCTGGCGGAGGCAGTCTGGAACTTGCCGAGAAACTGACGAATTCGTCCCTGGGCATTCGAATTCTCGTCCTTTCGATGCACGACGACGCGGCATACGTTCGTGCCGCGCTCGCGGCGGGAGCGACCGGCTATGTCGTCAAGACCATACGGGAACAGGATCTCATCGAAGCGGTGCGTGCCGTGGCACGTGGCCA
This sequence comes from bacterium, assembly GCA_016125085.1. Classification (GTDB taxonomy): domain Bacteria; phylum Planctomycetota; class Planctomycetia; order Isosphaerales; family Isosphaeraceae; genus QWQI01. The sequence goes on along the minus strand of WGMM01000030.1, from coordinate 108,311 downwards.
GGTCGTCGTGAATCTTGATGATCAGGCCAAAACGATGGCAGTCTTCGGATTGCTGAGAAACCTCTCCGACACCGAGCGATCGCGGCGCCCCGTCAAGCTCAGCGAGCGGGAGACAGCCGTTCTGAGCCTGCTGGGCCAGGGCCATAGCAATCAGGAAATTGCGGTCGCTCTCGAACTGAGCCCGAAAACCGTGGCCACATATCGGGCTCGAATCGGCGAAAAGCTGGGTTTGCGCTCGACATCGGACTTCGTCAAATATTCCCGGGACAACGGCCTGTCGATCACGGACGACGGCAACACGACTGGCCTTTCGTCCTGATACGCCTTTCGACTTTCTTCATATACCGCACTTGTACGTTCGGCTCGCCATTTTCGATTCCGGGTCTGAGTTCAAGCCCTCATCAGAAGACCGATTCGTTTCCATTCGCACATAATTGCAAAACAGCATGTAAGCGCATGTCCTACAAAGCCGATCTCGATTGCCATAACGCCCGATTTCGCCAGATCCACGGATTTCGTTAACTTGGGTCGACTACCAGAATTCACTCCATTCGAGCGAAATCTGCACACCTCGGACATACGACAATTCATTCGTCATCTCCAACCATGAGGACCGGACCATGGCCAGGGAATTCCGACATCTGTTCACGCGATCGAAAACCGAATCGGTGAAGACCAAGCCTCGTATCGGGCGGAATCGCCGTCTTCGTCGCGGCGAAAAAAGGTCGCTGCCGATCATCGAATCGCTCGAAGGACGGGTGGTCCTCACTTACCCGCTCGTATCGTACGTACTCAGCGGTACGGCCAGCACGACCGTCACCGGAACCGTGTATGACGATGTCGACAAAAGCGGCACCCGCACCAATGGCGAGAATGGAGTCAGCGGATGGACGGTCTATCTGGACCTGGACAATAGCGGCACTCTGAACCGCGACGCCGCCGGCGATCTTGAGCCTTCGGCAATCACCAACAAGGATGGCGACTTCGTCATTTCGCATCTCCAGCCCGGCACTTATCGACTGGCCGAGGTGATGCAGACGGGTTGGGAGGCCACGTCGCCGACGTTTCAGGATTTGACGGTCGTAAAGGACCGCGACACGAAAGCGGACTTTTTCGACTTCAGCGGCGGCGACATCATCGGGACGGTCTGGAACGACCTCGACCAGGACGGCAACCGGGCGACGGATCCCTCGACGGGCGAATTCACGGAGCCGGGCCTGGCGAACTGGACAGTCTTCCTGGATTCGAACAACGACCGGGTTCTGAATCCGGGCGAACCCTGGACTCTCACGGACGCGAACGGAAACTACGGTTTCTACAACCTTCCGGAAGGCGATTACGAAGTCACCGAGGTCGTGCCTGGCACCTGGGACATTTCCCCTGGCTACGACAACCGTCAGACGGCCGCCGTGACGGCACGCTCGCAATTCGTCCAGGATTTCGCGAATTTCAGCACGACGGACGGATCGATCGACGGCACGGTCTGGAACGACCTCAATTTCGACGGAATTCGACAGACGGACCCGGGCACGGGCGAATTCACCGAACCGGGGCTGGAAGGCTGGACCGTCTTCATCGACACGAACGGTAACGGAGCTTTGGACGACGGCGAACTCTCGACGTTGACCGACGCAAATGGCAATTACGCTTTCATCAGCCTGGCGGAAGGCGACTACGAAGTCACCGAAATCCTGCCCGAGGGCTGGGAAAGTTCACCGGAATTCGACATTCGCCAAACGGTCGGCGTTTTTGCAGGCGAAAGAACGACCGCGGGCGATTTCGCCAACGTCACGGTTCTCAACGGCGCGGTCTCGGGCACGGTATGGAATGACCTGAATCGCGACGGCATTCGGAACACGAACCTGAGCGGAGCCTTCACGGAACCCGGCATCGCGAACTGGCAGGTCTATCTCGACCTGAACCGAAACGGCGTTGAGGATTCGGGCGAACCGACCGCTTTGACCGACGCCGGCGGCCATTACGTCTTCGCCGATCTGCAGGTCGGAGATTACGAAGTCCGCGAGATTCTCGCTGCGGGCTGGGAGCCTTCCCTGGGGCATGGCGACAGCTACGGCGTCACCGTTTATTCCGGGGTCGAATCGATCGCCCCCGATTTCGCCGTTTTCAATCTCGCCACGGTCGCACCTGGCTCGATCAACGGAACGGTCTGGAACGATCTCGATGGCGACGGTGTCCGTGATCAGGATTCCGGCACAGGGGCGTTCACCGATCCCGGCCTTCCGAACCGCACCGTTTTCGTGGACCTGAACGCGAACGGGGTCTTCGACCCGACCGAGCCAAGCGCCGTGACGGCCGCTGATGGCAGCTATTCCATCACCGGAGTACTGCCTGGTTCAGTCCGAGCGATCCTCGCCGGAAATACCGGCTGGCGCTCGACCGCACCGCTTACCGGAAGCCGCTCGATCACTCTGAGGAACGCGGAGAATCTGGACGGAATCGACTTCGGAACGGAAGCGATCAAGGACTCATCGATCCGGGGCGTCGTATTCGCGGATACCAACGGCAACGGAACACGAGATGCCGGCGAAAAGGGAATCGCCGGAGTCGTCGTCTACCTCGACATGAACGGCAACGGCACTTACGACCCGACCGAGCCAAGCGCCGTCACTTCGGCCGATCAGTTCTTCACGCCGGACCTGGACGAATCCGGAACTTACGCATTTACCCACCTGGCCGCCGGCGATTACGCCGTGAGAACCGTCATTCCCGAAGTTCTCAGCGCCACGCCCGCGGAACAGCGTGTCCAGAATGTCACGATCGCCGGAGGGGCAGGCCAGGCGAACGTCGACACGGCGGCACGATATCGGCTCAATGAGATCCATGGCGTCAAATTCGATGACGTCAACGGCGACGGGCAGCAGGATGCCGGTGAACCCGGAATCGGCGGTGCCGTGATTTACGTCGATTCGAATCGTAACGGCGTGCACGATGCCGACGAACCCGAGACGACGACGGAAGCCGACGGATCCTACACATTCTCAGGCCTGACACCGGGGGCCTATGTCGTCAGACAGATCCTCGAACCGGGGCACTCGGGAACGTACCCGAATACCACCGGCGGCATCCTCTGGCCTCAGGGCGTGAGCAACCCGGCTGTGGGAATCGTCACGCCCGACAGCATCACGACGGCCCTCGCAACAGGCGAAACGTACAGGCAATCGGTCAGCATCACGATGCCGAACACAGGGGCCCTGACGAACCTCGTCGACGTGTTCCTTCTGTTCGACGATACCGGCAGCTTCGTAAACAACAGCCCGATCGTTCGGTCCGCATTTCCGACGATCATTTCGCAGCTCCAGGCTTCTCTGCCGGGGATCGATCTCGGATTCGGCGTCGGCCGCTTCGAGGAATACGCCAATTTCGCTTCGGAATATTCGACCGGCAGGCCCTTCGTTCTGAATCAGCCCATCGTCGCGGCCAGCACAACCGGCTACATGGACGCCATCCAGTCTGCCCTGAATCGCACGACCCCTGGCTATGGCGGCGATCAGCCGGAAACCGATATCGAGGCCCTGTATCAACTTGTGACCGGACTCGGGTTCGACGGCAACGACAACGGTTCCGTGCTCGATAGCGGTGCGGCGGGCCTTGTGTCGACGCAGCTGAATCCTGGCAACAGCGGCGACGTCCCCTCGTTCGCCTCGTTCCGGCCCGATCCCAGCGGCAATGTGCTCGCCGCGGCCGGTTCGATCGGTGGCGGCGGCTTCCGCGCCGGTGCCCTGCCGATCATTCTCGTCGCCACGGATACCGGGTTCGCCTTCCAGCCCAAGGGCGAATCGATCATTACCGGAGTCGGCGGATCGTCGCGGCAGATCGCCTCATTCACGCAGACATCCCGATCGACGACGCCTTTCGGTGCCGGTGCGGGCATCCAGCAGACCATCACGGCACTGAACAGCCTGGGAAGTCTCGTCATTGGCCTGGGCACGAACCCGCAAGCGAATGTCGATCCCCGGCAGGGGCTCGAAGCGATCTCTTATCTCACAGGTGCCGTGAACCGCACCACGACGACGATCGCGAACGGGACGGCGGATCCGATCGCTCCCGGCGATCCTCTCTATTTCCAGATCGCGTCAGGCTTCGCGGGCAGTGTCGCGAACGGAGTCGTCAGCGCGATTCAGAACGCTGTCACGAACGTCGCCGTGGATATCACGATTCAGGCCTCCGACCCGCGTGTCAGGATCATCGATCACACGGGTTCTCAAACAGGCATCGGCTCAGGCCAGACGGCCAACTTCGACGTCGAGTTCGTGGGTGACGGTGTGCCGCACCGGTTCGACCTTCAATTCGTCAGAACGGGTACGAACGTCGTACTCGGATCGATCCCCGTGGTCATCGGCACTCCGATTCCCGGCGACGGCTACGAATTCGAAGATCTCGAAGAAGGTGAAATCGCCTACGAATCGAATTTCGGTTCTCAGTATTCGACATCCGCGACGGCACCCGTCATTTCGGTCACGGGCGGCAGCTACACATTCGACGGAGCGACGCATGCCGCCACGGCGACAGCGACTGGCCCCGGCGGCGTAACCGTTCCCGGCACCTTCACGTTCACTTACGACGGCTCGGCGACTCTGCCGGTCAATGCCGGTATCTACGCCGTTCAAGCTTTCTTCACGAGTGCCGATCCGAACTATTCGGATACGGTGGGCACGGGGTCACTCACGATCGCTTCCGCTGCTCCGACAATTCACGTCACCGGAGGCTCGTTCGCTTACGACGGCTCGTACCACACCGCCGCCGCGCAGGCGACGGGCCTCGGTGGCGTGACCATTCCCGGCACCTTCACGTTCACTTATGACGGCTCGGCGACTTTGCCGGTCGATGCCGGAACCTACGCCGTTCAAGCATTCTTCACGAGTGCCGATCCGAACTATTCGAATGCGGCAGGCACAACGACGCTCACGATCGCACCCACGACTCCCGCTATCTCCGTCACCGGTGGATCGTTCGTCTACGACGGCAATTCGCACACCGCCACGGCGACTGCGACGGGGCTGGGTGGCCTGGCCATTCCAGGCAACTTCACTTTCACCTACGACGGCTCGGCCACTCTGCCGGTCAACGCCGGTAACTACGCCGTGCTCGTCGATTTCGAAAGTTCCGACCCGAATTACCTGAACGCGACGGGCACGGCGACGCTGACGATCTCAGGGGCTCAACCGACTCTCACCGTAACCGTCGGATCGTTCGTCTACTACGGCAATTCGCACTCCGCCACGGCGACTGCGACAGGGCTGGGTGGCCTGACCATTCCAGGCAACTTCACGTTCACCTACGACGGTTCGACGATTCTGCCGGTCAACGCCGGTAACTACGCCGTGCTCGTCGATTTCGAAAGTTCCGACCCGAATTACCTGAACGCGACGGGCACGTCAACGCTGACGATCGACAGAGCGATTCCGGTATTCGACCATCTCTTCGCTGAATCCGTCATCGAAGGCACGACGGTTTCGAACGTCAACGGTCATCTGGGTGCGAATTCCGTATTCCCTGCAGGGGGAATCGTTCAAGTCGATTTCGAAGGCGTTACCTATGACGCCATCGTCGATGCGACCGGTTCGTTCCAGATCGTACTTCCAACTTCGGGCCTGACCGCCGGATCGTATGGGATCAACCTGGGCTACGCCGGTGACGGAGCGAATTTCGAAGCAGCGGCCAATGCTTCCATGATTCTGCAAGTGACTCAGGCTTCTCAGGGATTCGCCGTTTCTGCGGTCGACATCCAGGGAATCGCAGGTGCTCCGATCGAACAGGCAGTGGCGACGATTACGGATCCCGGCTCACCTGCATCGGCCTTCCTCGCTTCGATCGATTGGGGTGACGGGGCCGTATCGGAAGGTAAGGTCATCATCGTGGACGGAATGCTCACGGTGATCGGCGAACACACCTATTCCGAACCAGGTACGTTCGCCATCTCGATTTCGATTCTCGATTCACGGGTTCCGGACCGATCGGCAAATGCGACGAGCATTGCCACGATCACAAGCCTGGGCGTCAAGGCCATCAAAACGCGTGAAGCGGAGTTCTGGGCCGAGAAGAACGGGCAATCGCTGATTCGCATTTTCGACGGTATCGCCAACTCGACGCGACTGGCGAACTGGCTTGCGGGCAACTTCCCCAACCTGTACGGTGCGAACGCCGGGTCGAATGACCTTACGGCGAAGTCGAACGCCCAGGTCGCCCTGTTCTTCCAGCGGCTCTGGCAACAGAATGAGGAAAGTGCCGAGATTCAGGTCCTGACGACGGCTCTGAACGTCTACGCGACAACGACATCGCTCGGAGGTTTCCAGGGCTCGCGATTCGGCTTCGAAGCCACTTCGACCGGTCTTGGTGCGACATGGTTCGAAGTCGGCAAAAATGGCGCCGCCGTTTCCGTGCCGAATTATTCGAAACCGAGCGTGTTTCGAATGCTGAAGGGCGTGGACAGTCTGGCACGCAACGGAAAGCTGTACGACGGCAACCGCTCACTGTGGCTGTCGGCACGCTCGCTGTTCAAGAAATTGAACTCGATCTGAGCCCTGAATCGCTCACTGTCCGAAGCGTGGAGGAGTCGATCTTTCGATTCCTCCACGCTTTTTCGCATTCCGTCGGTTCTGGTATGAATTGCCCCACCGAGTTGATCGGTCATCATGCTTCCGACTTCGAAAACGGGCAGACAAGCTCGAATCTCGTCGGGATCGCGAAGGATTCAGAGCAACCTTGAGGATCGATCACTGCCAGGATTCGCATTCTCGATTCGATCGCGCACAGGCTGGTAACATCTTCGCGCGATGAAATCACTATCGGCCGATCAGCTTTTCGCCCCTGGTTTCAATTCCCTTGCTCGCGGATGGTTCCTCAGTTTTTCGATTCGGCAGGTTTCGTAAATATCCGCCAGTATCGTGCGGGCTTCGATCAACTCCGGGCGCTGTGCGAGGAGATTTTCGAGCGATGCGATCGTTTGCGAATAAATCGATTCGGAACGTGGCGCGTTGCCTTGATCGGCATGGAAAAGTGCGGCCTCGGCTCGCAATCGCATGGGAAGCAGAAGGTACTCGTCGAATTGAGGATACTTTTTCGCCAGCCGGTCGGCACCCTCGATGGCATTTTCATAAGCTTGTGACGCGGCGTCGGTATTTCCCAGCTTGCTTTCGATTCGGGCGAGCTTCGAAAGTTGAGAGACTTTCGCCGACTCAAGATAATGTCCTTCGTCCGGTGTTTTGACAGCCTGGGCCTCGTTGACTTCCATCGCCTGAAGCGTCAGCGTTTTGGCTTCCTCGATCCTTTGAGCCTGCTCCGCAAGTTCCGCGAGCATGGTCAGCGCCCGGTATTCGTTCGCGAGAAACGCCGGGTTCTCCGGGTGCTTCGAAATCAGGCCTCGGGTAATCCGCAAGCAGGCTTCAGCTTCGCGGCGGCATTCTTCGAAATCCGACTTCGCGTGCAGAAAACCGGCAAGCGTGATGCGATGAAACGCTTCGGCGTCAGTCCATGCGGGGACACCGGGATAATTCTGAGCCAGTTCGACCGCGATCTTCGTCGCTTCGCGCGAATCCTCGATGGCCTGATCAACTTTGCCGTCATCGTTTCGCACGAAGGCTCGAAAGGCGAGGCTGCGGGCCAGGTTGTATCGATACCACTCGTTTTTCGGAACGATCCGGCCAGCCTTCCTGAAAAGGTCGATCGCCTGGCTGTAGTTTTCCAGCGCGAGCGGCCTGTTCGCTTCGGCATCACGGGCCTGGAAAGATCGGGCCAGGTGATGATGAGCCAGCCCGGCACGGTAGAGAAAATCCGAGTCCGTACGATTCTGGGGGATCTCGTCAAGCGCGCGTTCGGCGATATTGACCATCCGAAACAGATATTCGTGCGTCTTGGCCGAACCCAGCGGCATCGCTTCCGTCAGCTCGACGGAAGCCAGTGACATGTCTCTCAGGAACGCCTTGATGATGAAGCTCGTCCGGTCGGCCCGTTCGCGGTCGAGCCTTGCTTCCTGCAGGGCTGCGTTTACCCGGTAGTTCGCAGAAGCGAGCACGCCAATGAGAACGGCCAGCATCGCGGCGACGGCTCCCGTCCATGCCACGAAGGCCTTGCGGTGTCGGATCACCCACTTTTCGAGGGTTTCCCACGTCGAAGCGGGTCGGATCGTCAGCGGCTTGCCCGCGAGATAACGATCGAGCTGCTCGACGAAAGCATGCATCGTTTCGAACCGTTCCACGGGGTCGCGGGATATCGCCTTGAGGACGATCGTCTCCAGATCCCGGGGAATACGAGGGTCGACACTCCGAGGAGTCGCGGGGTCCGAAATCGTAGACGCATGACAAATTTCGAAAGGCGACTGGCCCGCGAACGTCGGTCGGTTGGTAATCACGCGGTAGAGGGTCGCGCCAAGGCCGTAACAGTCGACCGCAAAGCTGTAGCGGTTACCCTGGCCCGATATTATCTCGGGTGCGACGTAACCCGGCGTGCCGATCGTGATCCCTTTATCCGTCAGGATCGTTTTCGCCTCGGGTTTGATCACATGAACCAGCCCGAAGTCGATGATCTTCACCTTCCCATCTCGCGTAACCATCACGTTCGAAGGGCATAAATCGCGATGCAGAACTTCGTTGTCGTGCGCATAGGCCATCGCCCTGGCAGCATCGGCGAGCAGCTCGACGCGAGCGTTCAGAGCAAGCTGATTCCGTTCGCAATAAGCGGTGAGATGCTCGCCGTCCACGAATTCCGTGACGATGTAGGGCAAACCCGTGAGGGTCGTGCCACATCCGTAAAGCCGGACGATATTCGGATGATCCAGCAGGGCCAGCGTTTGCGTTTCCAGGCCGAACCTGGAACAGGGCTTCGGATCGAGATGCCCATGAAGGACTTTGATCGCCACGGTTTGCGAATAATCCTTCACCCGTTCGGCCTGAAACACCTTACCGCACGCACCTTCACCCAGGATCCTGCGGATTTCGTAAACGTCGATCCGCGAGCCGACATCGATCTGACCGGACGTGCGGAAGTAAGGCAGCGAATCAGGCGGCGAAGGGAATCCGCCGGCAGCGGCATTCTCGATCAATGAGCCGACCACTTCCGCCAGTTCGCGATCCTGAGCCATCAGACGCTCGAGTTTCGAACTTCGCTGCGCTTCGGGCAGTTCCATAAGTTCGGCAAATGCCGCTTTGATCTCGGTCCACCGGTGATTCATCTTCGATTCGCTTTCGGCCGATCGAAAGACCATTCGAGCCGCGGGATCGGGGTTCCGGCTCGTTCTCTTTCAAGTCTCTGAGGAGCCAGTGCCAACCGGCCCGAAGTGCCATTCGATCAGAAATTCCGGGATTTCGATCCGGGCTGTGTCGTCTTCGTTCATCGCAAGCTGGAAGGGCAATATCGTGACGATCGCTCCCAGTGGTTGAGTGATTTTCTCCTGGATGATGAAGCTTCGACGAATTGGGGTCACGACAGAATCTGGTGGATGACGTGGCCGTGAACGTCGGTCAGGCGGCGGTCGACGCCGTTCTGACGCACGGTCAGTCGGGTATGGTCAATGCCGAGCAGGTGCAGGATCGTCGCATGCAGGTCGTAGCACCAGGTTTCGTTCTCGACGGCCTGATAGCCGAGATCGTCGCTGCGGCCGTGCGCCACGCCGGGCTTGATTCCGGCGCCCCAGAGCCAGGTCACGAAGCTGCCGCCGTTGTGGTCGCGGCCCACGCTGGCCTGGGCGAACGGCGTGCGGCCGAATTCGGTCGTCCAGATCACCAGCGTATCGTCGTCCAGTCCGCGGGATTTCAAATCACGCAGCAGTGCCGCGATCGGCCGGTCGACGCTCAGGGCCATCGGCGGCAGGTCTTTGGGAATGTCGCCGTGGTTGTCCCAGTTATTGACGGCCCCCTGCGGGCCGCTCCACACCTGCACGAACCGGACGCCCCGTTCCACGAGCCGCCGGGCCAGCAGGCAGCGGCGGCCGAACGAGGCTGTCGGAGCGTCGTGCATGCCGTAGGCGTTCTGGATTTGCTTCGATTCGTTCGAAACGTCGAAGGCTTCGGGGGCGGAGAGCTGCATGCGTGCTGCCAGCTCGTAACTGGCAATTCGGGCATCGAGCCTGGCATCGCCCGGAAACCGGCGAGCGTGTTCCTGATCGATCGACTTAAGCAGGGCCAGCCCGTCGTGATCGGCAGCATCGCTGGCGAATGCGAAACTGGGGTCGGGCTGAAGATCGGGGATCGGCACTTTCGCACCGGTATCGATTACCACGCCTTCGTGAGTCGACGGCAGAAAGCCTGCGCTGAAGCAGCCCTTCTGGTTGTAGGGCAGGCCACGTTCATCAGGCAGAACGACAAACGTCGGCAGATTATCGGTCAGGTTTCCAAGGGCATAGGAAATCCAGGCCCCCATGCAGGGAAACCCCGGAAGCAGGAAGCCGCTGTTCATCATGTAGGTGCCCGGGCCATGCACGTTGGTCTTCGTTTTCATGGCCATGAGGAAGGCCATTTCGTCGACCAGCTTCGCCTGTTCCGGGAAAACGCTGCTCACCCACCGGCCTGACTGCCCATGCTGAGCGAATGCGAACGGGCTTTTCATAATCGCGCCGGCCGGAGCGGTGAAGCCTTCCGGCTTCTCCTTCGGCCCAAGCATCTGCCCATGCAGCCGAGCGAGTTCCGGCTTGTAATCGAACGTATCCATCGGGCTGGCGCCGCCGGTCATGAATAACTGAATGACCCGGCGGACACGAGGTGGATGATGCCGAACCGGAAATTCGGCAGGATGCGATGAGTTACCGGGCGAATTCGCACCCGCGTCCCTGCCGAGCAGATGACCAAGCGCCAGCAGAGCGAACGCCCCGCCGCTTTTCGCAAAGGCTTGCCGACGGGTCGAGATCCGGTCGATCATGCGTCGTCTCCCGTCAGGGTATGAACAGAAACTCATTCGAGTTCATGATTACCCGGCAAAGGGCAGGAAGGCCGTGGCGATCAAGATAGGCCCGGAATCGCTCACGTTCGCCCAAGGCGGCATCCCGCTGCCAGCCCAGGCGAATGGCCATGTCGATCTGCTTATCCGGGTGTTCGGTCGCACCGGCGATGCGTTCGGCCATCGCCCGGGCATGATGCAGCACGAAGTTGTCATTATACAATGCGAGCGATTGCAGCGGCGAAACCGAGAAGCCCCGCACCGGCGAAAGCAGGCCGAGATCAGGAAAGTCGAGGGCGGCCATCAAAGGATCGGGAATGCCGCGCCAGACGTAGCGATAGATGCTGCGGCGGTTCGAGCCGGGCGATGACCAGTCGTAGGCTGTGTAATCGAGCTTCGGCGTCAGCTGCGCTCCAGGTGAGGAGGTGAAGTTCCGAATGGCAGGCCCGCCCATGGCAAGGTCGATCCGGCCGGAGATCGAAAGGACGCTGTCGCGAAACGTGTCGGCATCGAGTCTCTGACGGTTCTGCCGCCACAAAAGTCGGTTGTCGGCGTCGACGGCGGCCGCTTCGGGACGATCCGCCGAAGCCTGGCGATAAGTTTCGCTGGTGACGATCAGCCGGTGCAGGCTTTTGAGCGAACCATGCATTTCGTCGCGGAAATGCACGGCCAGCCAGTCGATCAGCTCAGGATGCGAAGGCGAGCCGCCCATTCGTCCGAAATCGCTGGGCGTATCGCAAAGACCTCGGCCGAAATGATAATGCCAGACTCGATTGACGATGCTGCGCCAGGTGAGCACGTTATCCCGATGCGCGATCCAGTCGGCCAATGCAGCACGGCGGGCGGATTCGGGCGCATTCGGCGGGATTTCGAATCGTCCCGGCGCGTGTTTCATGATCGAAATGGAGCCCGGCCCGACGACTTGACGAGGCTTGTCGATCTCTCCACGGGCCAGCACATGCACGGTCTTCGGCGCTGCGATTGCGGCTGCTAGGCCTGGTTTGCCGTCGCCCATGGGGATGGTGACCGAAGGCCCCACGGCATAAACGCTGGCGGGTTTGGGCAAGCGTGAAAGCTCCTCCCGGGCCGCGAGCTTCGTAACGTGTGCAGCGATCGAAAGATTGTCGTCCGCAGATCGCGATTCCGCCGGCTTGCCAAGTGCATTTTGCACGACTTGCGGCAAGGCGATCGCCTGGCTCGGAGGTGCGTCAGTCGCGGACAGCCGAAATGCACCGATCAGATGCGATCCGCCGTGCAGTTGTTTCAATTGGATCGTCAGTGAAGATCCCGAAGGCAATTCCAGCGGGGCCGCCAGTTCGAAAACCGCATGATGGGGCTGACCGACCGCGGGATGGATGCCCCAGGCGGTTTTGGGATCACCGTCCAGGGCTCGATCGACCGACCAGCCTTCCTGATCGAAATCCGCAGTGGCACGAGCGATGGGAACGACTCTGCCTGACTTCGTGCCAGGTTCGAAAGCGGTCAGAACGACTTCGGAAAGATGCAGGTTTCCGTTCGGGGCACGCCCGGGGCCTTGAGTGGGCAGGGAAGCGTCGGGGGCGAGGTCGAGCCGAAATGCAGTCAAACGCGCAAGTGGCGATTTGGCGGTGATGACGTACGTATCGGTCTCCGGAACTTTGCCGCCCGCGAGGATCATGCCATCGGGCCGAACGGTCAGTGTCGCGCCTTCATTCGATATGAATGAATACATTTCGAATGGCACCCATGCCGCTCCGGTGCCGCGATGTTTCAGCCAGTCGTCCACGAGTTGCCGAACGTCGGCTGATGCGAGGATCGCCGTGTCGCGTTTTTCGGCCGCTGCGAGAGAAGCGTTGAGCCGGCGGCGTTTCACGCCTGTCGCCGTTTCGGTGTCGTAGGGAATGTCGCCCTTCAGGATGCCCGCAAACACGGCCTGAAGTGCGTAATAATCATCCTGAGTGACCGGGTCGAATTTATGGTCGTGGCAGCGGGCGCAGTTGGCCGTGGTGCTGACGAAGGCCGACATCGTCTGCGTCAGCATGTCGTCGCGGTCGAGGTAATCGAACGTCACCGGACCGGTGGCGTAAGTGCTGTAGTCGAACGTGCCCGCGCCCAGAAAGCCGAGAGCCGGGATAAGGTGGGTCGCTTCAGGCTCGAATACGTCCACGGCGATCTGCTGGCGCACGAACGTGGCCCAGGGAACGTCGCGGTTGAAGGCGTCGATGACGTAATCCCGATACGGCCAGGCATGATCGCGGCCGACGTCGTGTTCGTAGCCGTGCGAATCTGCGAAGTGGATCGTATCGAACCAGTGCCTGGCCCAGCGCTCGCCATAACGGGGCGAATTCAGCAATTCGTCGACGAGCCGGGCATAGGCTTCCGGGTCAGGGTCGGCTTCGAATTTTGCGACGACTTCAGGCGTGGGCGGCAGTCCGATCAGGTCGAAATACAATCGGCGTATCAGGTCTCGCGGGTTCGCCTGTGGCGATGGCGAAAGTCCAGCGGCCTGCAATTTCGAACGGACGAACGCATCGACCGGATTCGATTTCGAATCCGCCGATACGTTCGGCGATTCGGGAACGGCCGGGGCTTTCAGCGGTCGGAGCGACCACCAGTCGAGCGGGTTGCGGGGCAGGGGCTCAGTCGTACGATCGTCGAAAGCTCCGGTGCGGACCCAATCGACAAGTGTGGCGATATCGGTTTCGGCGAGTTTTTGGGCCGGCATTTTCAGATCCGGCTCCTCGTGGCGAATCGCCTGGATCAACACGCTTTCGTCCGGATCGCCGGGAATGATCGCCGGACCACGATCACCGCCACGCGTCCAGCCGCTTCTCCAGTCGAGGACCAGCCTGCCCTTGGCTCGCCCAGCCACGTGCGAATGGCACGAATAGCAATTCTTGCGCAGGATCGGCTCGACCTTGTTCCGAAAGAAACTGGCCGGATCGTCCGCAGCGATCGATCCGCGGATGAAGAAAAGCAGCGAAAACGCCACCAGACCGAATCGCCGAAATGCGAACCGATCGATCGGACGACCTCGAAAGCGGAAGGAATTTCCCGCGAGGCTCGTGAACATGCTCACGCCGGAGTCTCCTTTTTCGGAAGGAGATCCGACCAGGACCGGTTTCGAAAGATTCGCCGGATTGCGATCGGAGACGGCATTCGAGAGGGTCCGAAAAGGAGAGTCACAATTCACCCGATCGGAATCGACGGCAAGAGAAGTTGCGGCCGAACGCCTGCCGATCCACCGGTACCGATCGTTTCCGCAGAACGATCAGGGCAGGGGAGAAAGCCGGGAGCAATCGGAAGACCAGCGGGATATCGATCTCCAGGCGAATTTTGCCGGAGGCATCGAAGGCAGGCTTATTGAACACTAATCCTTCGTAACCGGCTCGTCAACCAGTCCGTTCCGAATCGGCGAAATATCCCAAACTTGAAAATCGGAACGATCCGGCCCGGGACCTCCGAGCTCCAGCCCGGAGGTCGCTCAAGTCAGCGTATGTCTCATCTCAATCGCGAAATCTCCGAGCTGGTGCCCGGGGGTCCCGGGGTTTCGTCAATACGCCTCAACGATTGCGGCTTTCGGTCGGCGGTTTCGGGGCGACGGCCACTCGCGTGGCTTTTTTCGAAGGTGTATCGATGCGGACAGGCTGGGGAATCGCCGTCGTCCGAACGACGCTCGCGGGTGTTCGCCTGGCTTTCGGCATCGCGAAACCCAGCACTTCTCCGGCTGTGCGCCGGGCGTTACGGCCAATGAACCAGTCCTGGCCCGAACCTCCTGACAACCGGTCGCCCATCGTCGAATCGGGAAGCATGTCCTGACCGTTGAGCAGCAGGGAGTCGACGATCGTTTCGATCCGGACCCGGTAGGACGTATCCGGATCGTTCCAGAAATTTCTCAGCTTCGCCAGGCCGGTTCTGTCCGTGCGGATGCCGATGTCCAGAACGGCGTCATAGGTCGTGAGACCTGCGACGAGAATATCGTCACCCGCATCGCCGAAGAGAGTGTCGTTGCCACGGCCGCCGATGAGAATATCGCGGCCGTCGCCGCCGGAGAGAGCGTCGTCGCCATCGCCGCCGGTGAGTATATCGCTCCCGCCCATGCCGATCAGGATGTCGTTGCCTCCCAGCCCGTCGAGGAAGTTGTCGCCTTCGTCACCGATCAGGATGTCGTCGAATTGCGACCCGGTGATCGAGTCAATCGCTTCGAAGCCCTGATCGATCCCGGTCGCAGTGCGGTTTCGCAGGTCGACGACGACCCCCTGGCCGAACTGCGAATAGCCCATGAAGTTCGACCCGCCGCCGCCGTTGATGACACCTGTGACTCGCCCGCCACTAAAGAAGAAGAATGTGTCGCTGGCGGCGCCACCCGTGAGATTTTCGACTCCGGTGAAGTTCATGACGTTGGAGAAGTTCGGCGAGAAAGTCGAAGCCAGCCCACCGCCATTGATCGCATTGACGACCCAGACCGTTCCGACGTCGGGGCCGAGGAGCGTATCGATGCCTCCCTGACCATTGAAAGTCGATGGCCGGTTATTGGCGGACGACCACGACCGGAACAGGGCGAGCGAGTCATTGTCCGGGCCGCCGTTGATGACCAGGGAAAGTGCATCCAGAGCCGCCCTCACGAAGATGGTGCTGCCGACACCGGGGTCCGCGTTGCCGATGAGCGGTCCGTCGACGTTGATCGTCAGTGTGCTGGGCGTCGTGACGGCGACGGTTCCCTGTAATGGCAAGGCATAGAAACTGTCGGCGGCATTGAGCGTAATGGCCCCGATCGTGGCGCGGACAAGAGCCAGAAGGACGAGATCCTGACCCGTGGTCGCCTGGTCCGAGGTCGTCAGCGTCAATGTGGTGCCCTGAATCTGCTCTTCGACTCGCAGCGATCCGAAGGCCGTGATCGTGACTGCCCCGAAAGCCAGAACACCACCCATGGCACTGACTCCGCCGATGCGAAGATGCCCCTGATTGGTCACGACGAAGTTACCGTTGCCGCCGTAGCCTTCCAGCGCCGTGATTTGCGTGGTGATCGGCCCCACTCCGGCCCCGCCGCGCAGATCCGCCATATTGCCCCGCAGGGCCGTCGCGGTGCCGAGCCCCTTGACGGAGCCCAGATTCGAGAATACCGTCGCCAGGCCGTTGGGCACGGAGACATCGGACATGCTGATGTTCGTCTGGTTGGAAGTGATGGTGAGCGACTGGCCAACGCTCATGCCGATGACGAACAGACTGGTGGGGGCCGTGGCGGCCGCACCGTTCACGATTCGGGTGCCGTCGGCGACCGAGACATCGAGCGAGCCGCCCGTGCTGAAATTCAGCAGAGACTGCGGATTGTCGCCATTGGCACTGGCGGTTTTGACGGAGAAAAACGCATCGCCGGAAGTCGAACCTGCGAGTGTGCTGGAGCCGAGGGCCAGGGGCGTGAAATTGACCGCCAGCCTTGCGGTGCTGGTACCGATCGAGCCGGAATCTATCGTGAGCGAGCGGGTTCGGATCGTGCCGCCGGTCTGACGGATAGCTCCTCCGGGACTGTCGATTTCGACGGTTCCCTGAGCGTTGTCCAGATTGCCCGCGATTCGGATTTCGCCCCCGCCGCGGTTATCGATCACGAGCTTCGTGCCGCCGACGGCTGTGCCGGTCAGAACAGGCGAGAACGTCGATCCGGCGAGCACGGGATAGGAAACCAGGGCGGTGACGGCGAAATTCGCGGGTATGACGAGATCGCCGATCGTGAGTGATCGCGTCGATTCATTGACGATGCGGGCATCCGAGAAGGCGAACTCGGAGCGGTCGACCGTGGGCCGGCCGCGGAAAACGGTGCCGGTCGTGACGCCGTTGACGGCAGGCGTCGAGATAGTGAATTTAGCCGGTGCGACGAGCTGAGGAAAATTGCCACGGACGAGGAAATTGTCGTCGCCGGCGGGGCTCGTCGCTTCGATCAGGTTCTGACGGGTGACAGTGCCTTCGGCGGCGATGATCAGTTCCGGAATCGGCGAGGTCGTCGAGAGGAGTTTGATCGTGGCATCGAAAACGGCCCCGGAGAAGACGGAACTGTTAGGTGAACGGGTCGTCGTTCCGAAGTCGATCGCCATGCCGGCATGAACGGCATCGGTAAAGAGGTCGATCGCGGGCGAGCCGGGCCGGGCCGCTGTGGCCCCGGTCACTTCCAGCGTACCGGCCGTGATCGAGGATCCCGGCTCAGCCGTGACGAAAGACCCGGAAGTGAGGAAATTCACGGCCGTCGTGTCCGAATCGCCAGCGGCCTGCTGGGCGGTGGCCACGGACTGGGCGAACGACCGCGGAGACAGACTCATGGCCACAATCCGCACCTGTCCCTGCGGAGCGGTGAGGCTGGCCCCCTGGCGGACGTAAATATCCGTGCCAGTGAGACGATAGGCACGTGCCTCGGCATCGGAATTCGTGAAGGCCCCGGCGGTGAACGACCTGCCTGTGGCGTTGGCGGCTGAGCCGTCTTCGAAGCTCGCGAGCGTGATCTGACCGCCCGTGACCTTCGCCCCCTTGCCGATTTCGACGAAATTCGATGCGCCGCGGCTGTTGGCCAGGGCGGGGTTGGCGATCAGAGCGTCGACGGTCGTCCCGCCCGAAGCGAGCACGGCCGTGGCGGTGGCGTCGGCACCGGCGCCGAAGCCGCGGCCGTCGGCGTTCGAGAAGGCATTCACTTCATTGCCGCTGGTCGCGTTCAGGACAACATTGACGGGGCCGGTGAGATTGACATTGTCGCGAACGACGATGGAGTTTTGCCGGGTCACGAGGGCATTCGCATTGGAGAGCGCGATGCCGGCGAAACCTGCTCCGGAGTTGATGGATGTCGCGTTGGCGTCGTTTTCGTCTCGTGATGTGACGACCAGGCTCTGCGACGCGAGCAAACCCGTATTCGCACCGGCCGCGATTCCTGTGAAGGTTTGGACGGTGGCGTTGGAGGTCGTGGAACCGAAGGCGAACAGGCCGCCGATCGCCGCGGCGGTCGCCACGCTCTGGGCCAGACCGCCTGATGCAGTCATGACGGTCACGTCGCCAGGCACGAGAACCGACGAACGCAGGATGACCGACAGACCGAGGCCGATGCTCGCAGTGGGCCGTGCGAGAGCGTTGGCCGTCGCTCCCGCACCGCCGAGGAGCGCCGTACCGGCACTGGCCGTGGCATTCGCGGAAGGTCCGCCCGCAAGCGGCGCACCGTCGAAGGTGCGATTGACCAACGACTTGACCGATACATCCCCCTGGTCGATCAAACCTGCGACGACCGAAGTGCCCGATATGAGCGAAACATCGCTGTTCGGCGACCATTCGGCACGTGCGTCCGAAACGCCTACCGCCACGCCGCCGGCTGTGACGCCCCGGCTGTTGGCGATGACGGAACCGTTAGCCTGCGAAAGTATGCTTAAGTCATGCCCGGCGAAGAAGAAGGCGGAACCGGGATCGAGAACGCTGGTCGTACCGAAGCGGGTGACATGGACGAACGGGGCGGAAACGGCTACCGCCGATGCCCCGGCACCGCCGACGATCCCGCCCGCTGCTGCAGTGGCGTCTGCGTTCGCGAAGCCTGAGAACATCGCGTAGAAGCGAATGTCGCCCGTGGCACGCAGCCCGGTGCCCGTGTGAAGATTGACGAACACCAGAGGGAGATCGTCGACGCTCGCGCTGACGGACCCGACACCGATGACCCCCACGGCACCGCCCAGGGCGTTCGCGATGGCCTTGCTCTTCGCGACGGTCATGACCTCGAGATCGCCCTGAGCTTCAAGGAATACGTTCTCTCGCACAGCCGAACGAAGCTCCGGCCTGTGAACGACCGTAGACGTTGCCCCTGATCCAGCGATCAGAGCGCCTGAACCGGCGATCGCTTTGGCGAACGCACCCGAGCCCTGGGACGCGTCGGACGTAAGATCCGTCGTTTCGTTGTAGAACGTATCGACGAGCATGTCGCCATCGATGCGAACGATTGCCCGCTGGCCAATTTCGGAGGTCATGATTGGCGAAAGTTCCGTCCGGGCGAACGAAAGACCGACCGTCAGCCCACCGAATGTCAGCCCCAGGGCTTCGGAATTGGCACGAAGGGCAGCCGAAGCGGTGATATCAGTCGAGCCGTAGGCCGTAACTCGCGAAGAATCGCCGAGCCGGGCCGTGATCGTCGGCGTGACCTTCACTTGAGCATCGGCGCCGGCACCACCCACGACGGCAGCCGTCACGGCGTTGGCGACGGCGTGGTCGTCTCGTGCAGAGCTGGCCGAGATCGAAAGCGAGCCAAGCGTCTGCGGATCGCCCTGTGGCACGAACTGACCGAGGAGAGTATTTGCACCGATCGTGGCAGAAGTCGATCCGTCGGCCGTGATTCGGGCGATCGACGCTCCGCCTGTGACCGCACCGACCGTTCCGCCCGTGGCCTTGGCCGAAGTGATGGCATGATCGTTCGCCGTCACTTCCAGTCGGCTGGCAGCGAGAACGGAGACACCGGCATCGAGGCTCGCCGATTGCGTGCTGCCGTCGTGGATCACCGCCACTTGAGCCCCCAGGCCCACCAGCCCGCCGACGCTACCGGCATAGGCCTCGGCACCGAGGTTACGATCCGCCGATGCACGTACGGCTATCAGCCCGCCAGCAGAAAGCTGTGTCGATGGCCCGGCAATGGCCTTTACGGGGGCGTTGATGTCGAGCACGCTGACCGAACCGCCGAATCCGAACAGGCTGGCCTGACCGGAACCGGTGAGTTGACTGATCTGCGCGAGCCCCTTTGCCGCGACGACGAGATCGCCCCCGGCGTCGACGATCGCGCCTGTTCCGATCGTGGCCGAAGTGCCTGATGGCACACCCACGGACGCCATCGAGGCTGAACCAGCCGATCGGGGCAGGTCATTGCCCAGACGGGTCCGGGCACTGACGAGCGTGTCGTTGCCGGGCCGTTCCGGATCGTCGGTGGCATCGGAGAAGTTGCCCAGCATCGGCGCGGCGCTGGCCCGGCTGTCGACATAACCGGAAGTCGAATTGCCGTTGCGGGCGACGAGACTGCTGGATCCCTCGGCACTGAGATTTCCGCCGATGGTGTAGACCGAAACAGCCCCGGCGAGGCCGATGACGCCCGCGGCCGCACTGGCGACGTAGGACCGGATCGACGTATCGCTGAGACCGGCGACCGTAACATCCTTTTCGGCATTGACTTTCGCCCCGTCGCCGATATGGGCGGCCGTATCGTTTCGGATCAGGCCGACATCGACGCCGCCGGAAAGGCCCCCGATGCTGCCGGCTGAAAGTGCTCCGGCGATCGACAGCATCCGCACACGGTCGAGAGCGACGACATGCACTGACTGATCCGCCGAGCCTGGCAAGTTCTGATTGATCTGGGCGTTGGCCCCGATCGTGGCGAACGTGTCAGCATCGACATTGGCGAAATTCACGACTCCGGCCAGGCCACCGAAAGCTCCGCCACTGCCGCTGGCGGCGATCGAAAGGATCGATTCGCCCGAAATGGCCTGAACGACGAGTCCAGAGATCGCCTGGCTGGTCACCACGGCATTGCCCTGATCGTCATAAGCGATTTCGCTATCGAGGCCCGGAACCGGTCCCTGAACGCTGCCGGTCGCGTCGACGGAGGCTCCGTCACCGACCAGAGCCGTGGTTCGCTTGCGAACGTTCACGATCGAGACACTGCCGCCCACGCCTGTCGAGCCGACACCGACAGCCGCGGAACCGGCGACGATGTCCAGATCCGTCGAATCGGAGGCCTGGACGGCGACATTGCTCGCATGTGTGGCCGATCCGCTGCCGAGCGAGGCCGTCGTCTCGTTCGTCAGGTCGATCGTGGCCGCGGCACCGGCGAAAGCGGCCCCGCCCGCGGCGATGGTGGTCGCGATCGAGGCCAGGTCTTCGCTGGCCGTCGCGATCACAGCGACATCGCGGCTGGCGGACACTTCGGCATTCGTACCGGTCCGGGCGATCGTATTGAGCTTGAGAACCAGCACTTCAGCCCCCGGCGTGGCCGCCACGCCGCCACCGGAAAGAGTGCCGCCAATGCCTAGATTCTGATAATCGGCCAGGGCGGCGACCAGGACCGATTGATCCGCCCCTGCGCCGTCTCGATTCAGGTTGATATCCGCGTTGTCGCCGATGGTGGCCTGGGTGGTGCTCGTGGCCGATTCGACAACCCCGACGCCCCGGACGTCGACGGCCCCGCCACCGGCGCTCACGCCGACGAGTGTGTGCCGGTCGAAGGATGTCGCAGAAACGGCAACGCCCTTGATCGCTTTGCGTTCCGCGGATGCCTTTCGACTGTCCCACAGCGATCGATCGGTCGCCTCGGGCTGGGAGATCGCAGGCACGGCGACCGGATCGTCCGCCGGCCGGGCTGCGAAGCTCTCAACGATAGTACCCGTCGGTGCCATCACGGCATCGCGCTGGGCCTTGGCGTCCACTTGTGCGGAGTTGCCGATCCGGGCGTTCGTCTGCCGGTCGAGCACGACTGTCGCCACCGTCGCCCCCGCACCGACGATCGCCCCGGAGATTCCGCCCGCGGCCTGAGTCAGTTCCGTCGTGTCGTCCGCTGCGACGATCACATTGCCCTGAGCGGTTACGATCGCCGAATCGCCGATTTCGGCCGTCGTGGCGAGATTCAGCCTGGCGACAGCGATCGAACCGGCCACCGCGACTTTGCCGGCCCCGGCGACGCTGGCGACGATCGAAAGCAGATCTTCCGAGGAATAGGCTTCGACGGAAACGTCTTCCGCCGCATTCACTTTCGCACCGGTGCCGATCGCGGCCCGGGTCGATTTCGTGATCAGTTCGATGTCCGTCGCGACGCCGACTCCCACCGTCCCGCTTACCCCCAGGGCTCCGGCGGATGACCGGATCCGCGTATCGTCCGCAGCGAAAACTCGCACGTTCTGAAGTTGCGGCGTCATCGGCGGATCGTTCGGCGATGGCTGGTTGATCAGGGCCCGGGTCCCGATCGTGGCCGAAGTCGTGCTCGACAGGTCCGTGCCGATGGCCGATCCGGCAAGACCGACGTTGCCCGCCAGACCTCCAGCCAGGGAAATGCCGAGGATATCGACGAACGTCGTCGCACCGACGAGAACTCCGAATGCCGGGCGACTCATCCTGCGGCCGTCTTCGGACTGTGCCTGATCCGGGAACGACACGCTGGCCCCCGAGCCGACGGCGGTGACTTTCGCGTCGTTGCCGATGGCAGCGACGGTGGAATCCCGCTGCACGAGCGTCACGATCGCTCCGCCGATGCCGACTTGCGAGGCGCCGCCCACGGCGCCGGCGATCGGCACGATTTCCATGCCACGATCGGCGAGGACCGAGACATTGCCGCCGGCGCGGACATCGGCATTCGCGCCGATCGCGGCATTCACCTGGTTCTTCGTGACTTGCGTCGACACCACGGCACCGATCGCGGCCTTGCCGAAGGCGACTCCACCCGAAATGGACGTCAGATCGAGCTTGTCCGTGGAGGAAATCGCGACATCGCCGCCCGCACGGACCGGCTGGGTGCCTTCGATCGAAGCATTCACCGTCTGGGCCACGACCTGCGCCGAAACCGATCCGCCGAGGGCGAAATTCTGGGCCCCCGCGCCACCGACCGTGACTGTCACGATCCGGGCCTTCGCTTCTTCAGGCAGCTCGACGGCCGCACCGAAGACATCGAAGTTATCAGGTACGTTGCCCGTCGGCTGAGCGTCGGAGGCACTGACGATCACGTCGTCGCCCGCGATCACTGGAGTATTGCGGATCGAGGCGGAGACACGATTGGCGTTGGCTGGATTCTTGTCGATCGCGTGAGGATTGGCGACGTCGAACTTGCCGCCGATGTAGGTGTAGGAGATCGCGGCCCCGACGGCGGCGTCCTTCGTCGCCGCGAAGCCCCCGGCAACGGAAATCAGTGTGTCGGATGTGGCCGCCAGCACCGAAACGTCATCGCCCGCGGCGACATGGGGCGAATTCGCGATATGGGCATCGACCGAATTGGCGATCGCATTCACGGCGACCGAACCGCCGAGGGCGAAGTTCCCGGCCCCGGCTCCGACGCCAAGAGCCACGGCGACCAGAGTGGCCGACGATTCGGCCGAGACTTCGATCGACGAAGCCGGACCGACGGCGTCGAGCGTGACATCCTCGATCGACGCCAGCACGGCGTTTTCGATCAGGTCATACCCCACCGCGGCACCGACGGCGACACCCTTCGATGCGACCGAAGCGCCGCCTGAGATCGAAACGATCAGCGATGAATCCCGAGCGGAAACCGAGACGTCGCCGCCCGTGGAGATCGTCGAAGTGTCGATGGCGTCGTCGGCCGTAACCTTGTCGGAAATATGGGCGTCGATTGTGTTCGTGATCAGATTCACCGATGCCGAACCCGCAGCCGCCAGCTTGCTCGAACCGGTGCCGACGGCCACGCCGACGGTCGCCGCGCCGATGACCGATTTTGACTCGGCATTCACGTCCAGAGCGCCGGACGTCGTGAGATCGACATTGTCCAGATAAGCCCTCGTGGTGTTGGCCACTTCGGCATAACCGAAAGCAGCGCCAAACGACACCTTCTGCGACACGCCGACGGCCCCGCTGACGGTGACGATCCCCGAAGCGTCGACGGCGTGGATGTTCACCGAATCGGGACCGGTGACGATCGAATCGGTCACGAAGGCTTCGGTGACGGTTTTGATCACGTTGACCGAAACGGTCCCGGCCCCGCCGATATTGCCCTGGCCGCCCGTGGAGGCACCCGCGGAGGCACTGGCCGAGATGATGCGCGGGTCCGCCGCGGGATCGTCGGCCGTTGCGAGCAGACTCAAGCCCCCGCTCGTGAACCTCAGGCGGGAATTTTCCACGAACGCCTGGGTTCTGCCTGGGCGATTGGGCACGATCGCCGTATCGGTCGAGAAGCCGATCAGGTTCAGGCTGAGGGCGACACCAACGCCCGCCTTTCCGCCCAGAGCCAGCGCACCGGCTCCCGCCCAGATAGCCGATTCGTCGCGGGCTTCGATGGCCGCGTCGCCGTGCATGTCGATACGGGCATCCTGCACGAACGCGAGCGTATCGCTCAGCACGACGTTTACCGAAACCGACCCGGCGGCGGCGATGCCGCTCGATCGCATGGCACCTGCACCACCGGCGGTGACGGAAAAGACGCGGTCGCTCTGAAGTGCCTGAAGTTCGAGCGAGCCGACGCTCGTCAGATCGCTGTCGCTCACGAACGCCTTCGTCTCGCTGATGACGGCGTTCGAAGCGAACGCGCCGGCGATTCCGAAGCTCGATTCGCCCCCCGAGAGCGTGACGGCCGCCGCCCCGGCGAACAGGGCGATGATCGAATCGTTCGTAGCGGCGATATCAAGCACCGCGCCGAACGTGCCCGTCATGCCCGAAACGGCCGCAATGGCATGGTCGTCGACGATATTCAGGGCTACGTCGCCGGAAATGCTCGCTCCGGAAAGCGCGGGCCCTCCGGAAACGATGAAATTCCCGTCGACGAAGTCCAGTTTCACGGAATCGTTGCCGAGCGGGTTTTTGGCCGAGTCGCGGGCCACGGCCGCAGCCAGCGAGAACGTCCCGACGAAACCTCCGTTGACCGCTTCGACCCGGGCCGGGCCTGCGACGGTGATCGAACCGGTCAGGCTGTGCGAATCGGCCGGATCGCCGGTCGCGTAACCAATCACGGCCTGAGTGTCCCGGCGGACAAGATTCGCACCGATCGAGGCTCCGGCCCCCACATTCGCGCCGAGACCGACGCCGCCGACGGCGTTCACCACGATCGTTCGGTCCAGGGCTTCGACGACCAGGCTTTCGCCGTCAGAGCCAGGTACGACGGCCGAACCGACCGTGACGATAGCTCCGTCGTCGATCTGGGCGAGAGTGCGATTGTCGACCGAATCGAACGCGAACGTACCCGCGAAGCCCCTTTTGCTGGCGTCGCTGCCCGAGGCATTGAGAGTAGCGGCGACTACGTCGTTCGAAGCGGCCACCTTCAGGCTGTCGGCATGCACCCGGGCCTTGTCGGCGATGACGGCGGAAACGGCGTTCACGTCGTTGATGACGAGAAACGATGCTCCGACTCCCGTATCGCCAGCCCGTGCCCCGGCGCCGGGCTTGTCGAGCGTGAGCGAGTTGTTGGCGAGACTGAGATTGAAGCCGGGCAGGGCGAGATTACCGCCGAAGTGGATGCCCTGATTCGTGCTGGAAGCCTCGACCGAAACATGCTGGATGCCTTCGGCCTGGGCGAATCGCGGGGCCTGATTGATGGTGGCACCGGCGCCGATGTATGCCGAGGATTCGTGATCGACGACGAGTACGGTCGCCGCTCCGGCGACGGCGACCTTGTCACTGGCGGCCGTGGCCTGGCTCCAGGAATTGAAGAGTTTTTCCACGCCGAAGCTGTTCGCCAGGGCGTTGGTCACATCCGCGATGACCGACTTGGCGGCGAAGACTTCGGCCATGCCGAGGAAATCCCAGCGGTTGAGGTCGGCATAGTTTTCCTGCGAGAGGTTCTTCGAGACGCCGTCGATGCCTCGATAACGATACCACTTGCCGGGATCGCCGCCGGCCGTGTGGTCATCGGCTACAGAGACGATATCACCGATATGAAGGGTGCGAACGCCGTCGGTCGATACGAAGTCGGGCACGGGCGATTGCGCGAACGTGTCCTGCAGGCCAGCGGCGATCTCGTTGAGCGTCTCGGAACGGATGCTGAGGGCACCGGCCGCGTTCACGACGGCACCGTCGTTGACGTAAGCCCTGGCCGTATCGTTATATGTGCCGGAAGCCAAGGCCACGGAGCCGCCGAATTTCGTCTTTTTCGGCAGACTTTCACGGGGGCCGGACACAGTCGGCGGATTCTGCATCAGCGATTTGGCCGTGATGTCCGGCACGTTCGATGTCCGGGCATGGACTTCGATCGAGCCGTCGGACTTCACGAAATCGTCGCCGGCGGGGTCAACGCGGTTCGCCCCGTCGCCGATGCGGGCTTCGACGAAATTGTTGTCGACGACCACGGCGATCCCGGCACCGACGTCGAAGGGAAGCGCGTCGGAGACCGCCGGCATTTCCAGCGCCCTTTTCACCGCGTCCACGAAGGGATTGATGAAGAATCTCTTGAGTGGGCCGACGATAAACGTGCCCACGACGGCGCTCATCGAGTCATCCAGCAAGTCGCCCGTGGCGTCGGTGTTGACTCCCGCCGCGGCATGCACGCCAGTGTAATAGGCAGGGACGACGGCCAGCTTGCTCCCGAGAATTTGTCCCTTCTGCTGCAAGGCGTTGACGAGGATATCGCCTCCGACGTTCGCCGAGCCGTCGAGCCGGGCGATCGTCTTGCCGTTTTCCACCGAAACCGCCACGGCGGCTGCGATCGATCCGTCGCGGCCGGAATTCGAACGGGCGGCCGTGTAGTTGCGGTCGAAGTCGTCTGCCTGAATCCGCAGGTCGCCGCCGACGTTCAACATCGCGGATTCCCGAATGTCCACCAGGGCGCTGGAATTGAGCACCGAAACGGCGATGCCGGCGGCGAATTCCACGATGGCCGAAGCGTCGCCGCGCACGTCGAGCGTGTTGTCCGTCCTGGCCTGGAAGCTGGCGTCGCCCGTCGTCGTGATGTCGCCGGCGACGATCACTTCGGCCGTCGATTCGGCGATGCCGATCGCCACGCCGACGGCCAGGCCGATAGGCGACGAAGTCGCGCTGGTGAGTGCCGCGGCATTGGCGTCCACGCTCGTCGCCACGATCTTCGTGGCCGGGTCGATCGTGATCACGGCACTGGCACGAGAGATCGCCACGCCGCCGATCAGTGCAGCCAGCCCCTCGACCACGCCCGCTACAGTCTCCGCGACGAATTCGGGGGTGGTGAGGGTGTCGTCGTCGAAGAACACACGGGTGTTATTGGCCAGGGCATCGAGCGTCACATGGCCGCCGCGCAGCTCCGCTCCGACCAGCGAAATGGCCACCATGCTGGCATCGACATTGGCGATACCCTGAAGGTCGAAGCCTGCGACTTCGTCGACCGACATCGCGATGTCGCCAGCCGCGAAAGAAGTGCCCCGGGTCGAGTCGGCGATCAGTTTCGAGCCGGGTCCGACAAGGATATGGTCCGCCTGAAAGCGAATGTCGCCCGAATCGCCGACCGATACGCCTGTCGTCACGCTCGTGTTCCGCGTGGAAATCGTCACAGGCGCGATGGTGCCCAGGGTGATCACCAGGTCGTCGCCCTTGATGCCGGCTTGCGGATCGGCGATGACGATCTTGTCACCCGGAAAATAGCCAGTGCCGGGATCGATGATGCTGACGGTCACGACTCCGAACGTGTTGACCTCCACGTCGACCTTCATGCCTGAGCCGGATCCCGTCGTCGACTTCGGCTCCAGCCCCTTGTAGATATGAGAATTGAGCCAGCGGGGCGGGCTGTTGTCGCTGTACTCCCGGCCGATGTCGATCGATTTGCCGGCATCGAGAAGGAGATCGCCCCCGCCGGTGAAAATGTTGGCCACGATCTGCAATTTTCCGGCAGCCTTCAGGCCAAGCCCACGGCCTCCTGTGACGATCGGAGAATCGATGAGCAGATCCCCGCCGGCGTCAATGATCAGAGGCCCGCGGAAATCGGGGCTCAGGCTTTCGACGACAATCCTGTCTTTGCCGCCCTTCGTTTTGATCACGACGCCGTCGCCGCCGTGAAATTCGATCGGGCTCATCGTACCGTTGATGCTTCGCAACCGAAGCACGTCCGACCCAATGTCGAAATTTTCCAGAACCAGGTCGTCGTCGCTGTCGGTCGCCTCGATTTCGAGACGCTCTGGATTATCGAGCGTGAAGTCGGCCCCGTCACTCGAGAAAACGAACACGTCGAAGCCACCCAGGCCCAGAACCGTGTCCACGCCCGGGCCACCGTCGATTACATTATTATTGGAATTCCCGAGAATCGTATCCCGGCCCGAGCCGCCAGTGACATTCTCGACATGAATCGAACTCGGCAGGATCAATTTCAGGTTCGAGTTGACGGCTTGCAGATTATCGTCACCCAGATTGACGAAAATGGCATGATCCGTCTGCGAGAAATCAAGCAGGTCCGACCCGCCGCCGAAGCCTTCGATAACTGTGTCGGTGCCGAGCGAACTATCGGCGTCGAAAGCGTATGTGTCGCCACCGAAGCCGCCGATGAGCAGGTCGTCGCCCGATCCGCCGGTGAAAGTGTCGGAATTCGTGCCGCCTTTGAGAATGTCATTGCCGCCGCGACCGTCGAGCACGACCGGACCGGAAAAACCTGAGGCGTCAATCACATTGGCCCCGTCTCCGCCAGTCAGCACAGCCTTCTCGATTTCGCTGATCGTATCGCTTTCCGCACCGATGATCAGCGTTGGATCGGTCAGCGTCATGTCGGCGTCACGCTCTTCGACGATCGTGTCGAAATTCGTTCCGCCAGCGATCACGTCCGTGCCGAGCCCGCCGGTCAACGTATCGTCGCCGGCATCGCCATGAACGGTGTCGGCGCCAGCGCGGCCATCGATCGTGTCGTTGCCGCCCCGGCCGGAAAGGGCATTTCCCGCGGCGTTGCCGTAGATGATGTCGTCGCCGTTGCCGCCTTCGACATCTTCGAAAGTGTCACCGGCCGAAAGACTGACCACGAGCTTCGCCCCGGCGAAATCCGCGACCGTCTGCGGTCCGGTGACTGCCAGGTCGATGGAAATGGCGGCCGCCGAATTCCGGAAATCGAGCCTGTCACGCCCCCCGGCAAAGGTTTCCGCCAGCGTATCCTGACCGAGGTCGAGGCCCGCGGCCAGAGCGAAGCGATAGACGTCGTCGCCGCCGTTGCCGGTCAAAGCATCGTCGCCCGTGCCGCCTTCCAGAAAGTCACTACCGGGCCCGCCACGCAGAATGTCATTGCCAGCGCCGCCATAGATCGAGACGTTGCCCGGAAACGCTGAAGCGTCCAGAAGATTGCCGGAAACGCCGCCCGTCAGGCTGGCGGCTTCGAATCCTGAGATTCCGAAGATCAAGCCGCCGGCATTGAGTTGCGTGGCGGTCAGAGTCATGTCGGCGTCCCGGCCGATACGCAGCAGGTCGAGATTGCCGCCACCATCGATCGAGTACGAGCCTGGGCCTGTCTTGCCCGAGATCGTGATTTCGTCGTCGCCCGTGCCGGCTTCGAGCGCCACGGCTCCGGTGAACTGGGAGTCGAGCAGCCCGAGATCGATCGTATCGGAACCGGCGGAGGTGTCGATTTTCAAGGACGTGATCGTCGAGGCGCTGGCATAGGTGATGACCAGACCGGCATCGAATGCGATTTCGAAGGAATTGTCATTGACCGATCCCGCGTCGCGGGCTTCGACGATGTCCGCATTTTCCGTTCCTTTGACCGACTTCGCCCCGGCGGACGAATCGCGGATCGATTCGATGCCAGTGAACGTCGTCAGGGCCGTGGCGGTCGCCGATTTCGTTTCGAAAGATCCGGCGTCGCGGTCTGTCACGGTCAAGCCCGTGGATGTGATCGAAGATCCCGTAATCTGCAGCGAGTCTTTCCCGTCGCCGCCGTCGAACCGTACCGGCAGCGAGAACGGCGTCGAAAAGTCGATCGTCAGCGTGTCATCTTTCGGGCCGCCAGCGATACGGACCTCGCTGACGTCCGTGAGCGCCCTCTGAGCCAGAACTGTTCCCAGTGCATTGACGACTTGTACCTGAGTCGTCCTGCCGACGGGTAGAACACGCAGCTTCGCTTCATGCGGAAGATTCGGCGCGATCGCCTCCAGATCGACGACCAGGGGACTGGCCGCGAGGACCAGTCGATCTTCGAGATGCTCCAGTTTCAGACGATGCCGTTGCCGATTTTTACGACTTACGGATTTCGAAACGCGATCCTGGGGATTCTGCGAAGGTGTCAGCATCTTGGTGCCCTGGTCGAAAGGGAAAATCAGTCTTGCTGACTTCAAGATGACCAGGGTGTGACAGGAATTTCGAAAAATGCTCTCGCGCTGGATCGGTCAGCGCGGTTCGGCGGTCCAGACG
Organism: bacterium; assembly: GCA_016125085.1. GTDB lineage: Bacteria > Planctomycetota > Planctomycetia > Isosphaerales > Isosphaeraceae > QWQI01. Next base: position 78,455 of record WGMM01000030.1, on the reverse strand, counting down.
TTGGCCGTGGATGTCCAGTCCGTCGCGACGATTCGGCGGCCGTCGCGGCTGAACGCGACCCAGCCATTGAAGGCGTAATTGCCGGATCCCGGCGTGCCCATCGAAGTCAACGTAATCGCTTCATGGTCCGAACGAGTGTCCCAGACCCGCACGCGATTGTCGTAACACATGGCAGCCAGCCTTTTGCCGTCGGGGCTGTAGGCCAGATCCGTCGGAATGTTCATCGCCGTGCGCGTGACGAATAGGCCGTCGCCGTTGAGATCCCACGTATGGACCTCGTTTTTCAGATATCCGATCGCCGCGATCTGAAGACTGTCGGAACGGAATTTCGCGCCGAGCAGGATTCCTTTCGCATCTTTCAGGACGAAGCGTTCGCGGCCCGTCGCCGTTTCCCAGATACGTATCTCGGCGGCGGCATCAGGATCGTTCGGCACTTTGGGATTCGGCACCATGAATGTCGCCGCCACGAGGGAACCGTCGGCGTTCATGCAGACGGAAAACGCCTTTCGGCCCGTGACTACCCATGAGCGATCCTGGGCGAAAGTACTGGAATTCCAGACTCTCACGACCGATTCCCCCATCGCCGGTTCGTTGACGGTCGCGATCGATCGGCCGTCGCCGGACCAGGCCACGGATAAGGCGCGAGACTCGAGCCCCGTCAGTTCGCCTTCGACGTTCCCATGACTGGCGTTCCAGACTTTCGTCACGTTCGGCCGTTCGACTTCCGGCACCAGCAATCGGCCGCCTCCAGGCGCGAATGCCTGATCCCTTCGCGGGATTTGCGGAGTGACGGACATCGGAATTCGGATCGCCGAAAGTCGTTTGCCCGTGTTGACATCGTAACGGATCACTTCCTGATCGAGCTGGGAAACGACGGCGATGGACGAACCGTCACGCGAGATCTCCATTCCACCGATATGTTCGCCCCAGCCCTGGCCAGCCGTCGTAAAGAACTGCCCCTGAGGATTCTGGGTCACGTCATGGATCAAAATGTCGCCATCCCGGCCGGCGCTCGCCAGTCGTTTCCCGTCCGGCGAAAAGGCCAGACTCATCACGCCCGAAGTGTGGCCCCAGAGAACGTACTTCGGTGCATGGGCCTTCGGCGGCCAGAATTCGATGGCACCGGATTCCGTGCCTGTGGCCAACGAGCCGGCCTGATCGAAAGCGAGATCGAGAATCCGGGATCGATGCCCCCTCATGGATCGGATCAGCTTCTGCCCCGACTCATCCCATTGTTCCAGATCGCCGTTCCAGTCATAGGAGATGACGATATTGCCCGCCAGCGGCCCTTGACCGAACTGGGCCGCGGAATAGGGGCGAGGGGGCATTTTCGAGGCGACCGGTGTCGGGGTGCCGTCTTCTGTAACCGTCCAGATTCGAATCGGCCAGTTCTTGTTGAACGCCGTGGCGATCAGCCGCAAGCCAGGCTCAGGCCCGTTCGAAGGCACGAATTCGATCGTCTCGCTGAACATCTCCGGATCGACATCGATCGCCTTGCCGGTAGACGTGTCGAAGATATGAACCGCATGAGAACCGCCGACGGCAATCAGCCGCCCGTCAGGCGAATATCGGAGCCGATTGATCCGGTGGCCGGGAGGCGCCGACCAGAGCGTTCGGGGGCGGGGGGGCAGGGTTGTCACGTCCCAGGAAGTGATTTTACCGTCGCTGCCGCCGGTAACCATCGATCGACCGTCGGGATGCCAGGCGACGGTTCGCGTCGCCCCGCCGGGCTGCGGAATTTCGGCCAGACACTGCCGCGTTTCGGCATCCCAGAGTTTGAACTGGCCCGGGTTCGCGGAAGTCAATGGCCCGCCGACGGAAGCCAGCCGCTTGCCGTCCGGGCTCCAGGCGATTTCATATATCCAGCTCCATTCCGGAAACTCGTGCCTCATGGCCGGTTTCCTGCCCTGATTCGCCTGGGACTGGAGATAGTACCACTCCCAGCCCCGGCGGTCGGGCTCTCCTGGCAAAGGACGGGATCGATCCAGCATCGTGCGTGCCTGGCTGATATCCCCCTGGTCGAGCCCCTTCTGTGCCAGGGCGATCCGGTTGTAATAAAGCGACGTATCGGCCTGTTCCAGAGCGTGGATCGTTTGCCGCCGGGCCGATTCGGTCCGCAGCCACAGATAAGTCATGCCCGGCAGACCGATCAGCAGCAGGGCGATGATCGATATCCACGCCGTCGCGGCTGCCGGGCGGCGCCGCACCCACTTCCAGGTGCGTTCGACGGTGCCGACAGGCCGGGCGACGACCGAGATTCCGTTACGGAAGCGGTCAATATCGTCAGCAAGTTCGCCAGCCGTCGCATACCGTCCGGAAGCATCCTTATGAAGGCACTTCAGGCAGATCGTTTCGAGATCCCGCGGGATCGTCGGCTGCAACTGCCGGGGCGGCAGAGGATCGTCGTCCTGCAGCATGCGCAGGAGCGTGGCTCCATCCGGGGCCGAAAAGGGCGGCCGCCCTGTCAGAAGAGAGTAAAGAATCGCCCCAAGGGCCCAGATATCGGCGGCAGGGCCCACGTTCTGAGCCTTGCCGGCCTGCTCGGGTGCCATGTATTCCGGCGTTCCGATCAGAATGCCGGAACGTGTCTGCAGATCCGGCCCGGCACTGAGCTTGGCAACTCCGAAATCGCAGAGTTTGAGACTCCCGTCGCTGGCGATCAGCACGTTGGAAGGCTTCAGGTCGCGATGGATCACGCCATTTTCGTGCGCGTGCCGAACCGCACGCGCCAATGTCGCGACCCACTCCGCCGCGACCTGCGCCGGCTGCGGCCGGTTCCCGGTATGGGTGGTCAGGCTACCGCCTTCGACATATTCCATGGCGAAATAGGGCAGAACGGCACCGCCTGCCGTCAGCCACTCACCGACCTCGTAAATCTGCACGATTCCCGGGTGTTTGAGCCGCGCGATGGCTTCGGCTTCGGCCATGAATCGCTTTCGGTCCTCGACACCGGCGAACTCTCCGCGGGATAGCATCTTGAGCGCGACGACACGGTTGAGCCGCACGTGCCAGGCCTTGTAAACGACGCCCATGCCGCCCCGGCCGATCTCTTCGAGATCTTCGTAACCGCCGACCCGGGCGACGCCCACGGCGGTCCCGGGAATCGGCTCGGAAGCCACGAAACGGCTTTGTCCGTCGGGATCGTTCGTCAGGCTCGTGATCGCCTTGACTGCCAGCAACGCGTCGTCCGTCAAGCCATCCAGCCGCTCCAGCCACTGTTCGCAAACGGCGCAAACTTCGACATGCGAACCGACGGCATCGAGCCGGTCCGGCGGCAAGTTCCCCAGGTGGAAGTCTTTCAGTTCTTGCGTGGTCGGGCAGTCTGCGGTGGTCATGCGATCCAGGCCCATGTTGTCGCTTCAGGCGCGAAGCCATAAACTATATGTCATCTCCGTGACAGCATCTACAGCCATGCCCTCATCGCACATCCACGCAATCATCGATGGATCAGGAATGAAATTGTCCGACGAAGCCGCCGGGAGATCGCGTCCCGAAACATCCGTCACGCTCCTTGCCCGGGCCCGCGCCAACGAGCCTGAAGCCTGGAATCGCCTCATGGCGATATACGCGCCGCTGGTCAGCTACTGGTGCCGGCTGGCGAACGTTCCAGCGGCTGATACGGAAGACGTGCTCCAGGAAGTATTCCTGGCAGCCTCCACGAGCCTCGACCGATTCCGCCACGAGCAGCCTGGTGACTCCTTTCGCGGCTGGCTCCGCGGCATCACCCGCAACGTGCTGCTGGCACATTACCGCCGCCGGGGCCGCGAGCCGGTTGGGGAAGGGGGCACGGAATCGCTCAAACGCATTCAAGGCCTGGCCGAAAGCGAATTCGAACTGCCTGACGACGATCCCCCCGATCAGAGCATCGCCGTTTATCACCGCGCCCTGGCGCTCGTACGCAACGAGTTCGAAGACAAAACCTGGCAGATGTTCTGGCAGGTCGCCGTCGACGATCAACCCGTCGCGGCCGTAGCCGAACGGTTCGGCGTCACCAGCGCCGCCGTGCGTAAGGCCAAGTCGCGAGTGCTCTTTCGCCTGAAGCAGGAAGCAGGCGACATTCTCTAATGCACCGAACTCGCGGAGAATCCGGACCGATGCTGGTCGACATACATACGAACCTGATGTGGTATCCGGATCATTATTCCGAAGAGTTCGTGCAATCGTCGTGGGAGGCCAAGAAGGCCAAGATGCGGCTGACGCCCGACGTTCACTGCGACGTGGACGACACGAGATGGAAGCACAATTTCGACTGCCGCCCCGAACAGCTGCTGGCAGCGACGAAAGAGTGCGACAAGGTGATCGTCTTCGCCATCGTCGCGCCTTTCACCGGCATTCATGGCTCGCAGGAGGCAGTCGCCGAATTCGTGCGGCAGCATTCGGACAGGTTCGTCGGCTGGTGTTCGGTCGATCCGAACGACCCGGAATGTGTCGATCAGCTCGACCATTACGTCACGCGAATGCATTTCAAGGGTCTGAAGCTCAGCCCGATTTACCAGAATTTCGACCCGGCCGACCCGAATCACCTGCCGCTGTTCCGGAAAGCCGAAAAGCTCGGCATCCCGATCAACTGGCACCAGGGCACGTCGTTCGTCCGGCAGGGACCGCTGAAGTATTCGAACCCTATCCTTCTTGAAGATATCGCCGTCGCCTGCCCTGAGTTGAAAATGATCATTTCCCACATGGGCCACCCGTGGGAAACCGAATGCATCGTGCTGATCCGCAAACACCCGAACCTGTTCGCCGACACCAGCGCACTCCATTATCGCCCCTGGCGGCACTGGCAGGCTTTCATGACGGCGCTGGAATACGGCGTCGAGCACAAACTCATCTTCGGCTCGGATTTCCCGTCAGCGACACCAGCCCAGGCTATCGCCGGGCTGAGGAAAGTGAACGAAATCGTCGAAGGCTCGAATTTTCCGAAGTTTCCGGAAGATGCGATCGACCGGATCATCTTCGAAAACTGGAAGTCGTTCGTCTCGTTTTGAAGCGAATGGACAGATTCGGACTGGTTCTTCATTTCGAAGGTTTCGAAATCGTCAGCGAGCGATACTCACTTCAACGAGGTCCGAAGATGGCAATTGACAGCCTGGGAAATGTCATTTGACGGCCAGATATCGCTGATCGACCTTCACGGCCACGGTACCGATTCCATAATAGCCGACCGAGATCCGGGCCACATGAGTGAGCAAATCATAGGCTCGCCAGCGGTCCCAGCCGAATTCGGCTTCCATCCACAGAATCAGTTGGGCGAAGGCCGTGGCGATCGACCGCTCCATCGGCGTGCCGCTGACGACCACCATGATTTCGCTGGCCGTGCGGATTCGGGGCCATGCCAGGCGGGCAGCGGGCACGAGATCGACCGTGATCGTCGTTTCGCCGGCCATTTCAAGCCCCGTCGCCGAAAGCTCGCCGTGGCCCATGGCGGCATGCAGGTCGCCCAGAAACAGCAGGCCATCGGGTACGAAAACCGGCAGATAAAGCGTGCTCCCAGGGGCGACTTCGACAATATCCATATTCCCCCCATGCGGCCCCGCCGGGCCCGTCGTCGGGCAGCCCCAGTCGGGGGCGGTGCCGATGCAGCCGATCATGGGCGAATAGGGAATCGTGATTTCGTCGCTCCAGTGGATCACGCCGTCGCGAATCGGCATCACGTGCGTGCCATGCGGGCAATCGGTGCCGAGCCATTCGCAAAGCTGCTTGGGATCAGCCGTGCGTGTGGCGCACTGGCCAAGCTTGGGCCGGATTTCGTGAATCGTGACTGCCAGAGCATCGCCAGGCCGGGCCCCTTCGACGGCGATCGGTCCGGTCATCGGATTGCTGTAGGGCATGGCCAGCTTGTCGCGGCGGTCATCGTTCGTGCGGATCTGCCCGGAAAGGGCGTCCTCCGACTCGACAACGATCGTCTCCCCGGGCGCGATATGCAACCGTGGCTCGGCCCGGCGATCGAATTCGTAATGCAATTTGCCGAGAGGGATGCGTTTCATGCGTTCGCTTCGTTCATAGTTCGATGCGTATTGATTCAGGCTTCAAGCTTCTCGACTTCTTTCGAAAGGCCCGTGAAGGCGTTATCGGCGAGCGTGATCTGGCGTGTGCCTTTGCCGAGCCTGATACCCACCCGGTGTGCCGGGCCGCGAGTTTCGACGATCCGGTTTTTCGTCACTGTCACTTCTTCCGTGCCGCCCTGAATGTCGATCGCCACGCCAGCTTCCGGGCCTGAGTTTTCCACGAGATTCTCTTCGATCCGGTTGCGGTGGCCGCAAAAGGACGCCCCTCGTTCGGGCCGGAAAAGAATGCCAGTCTGGCCGCTATTGCGGACGACGTTCTTGCGTACGATGTTGTCGGTATCGCGATGGCCGATCGAAATCCCCTGGCCCCGAATGCCTTCGATCACATTATTTTCGGCCAGCCCGTATTTTACGCCCCAGCAGAAGAAGATACCGATTTGACATCGATCGATCTTGTTGTTCCGGATCAGCGGCCGCTGAGAGCCTGAACCGGGATGAAGGCCGAGATCGGCGTTATCGTGGCTGTGGCAGTCATCGACGGTTACGTCGTGCGCGATTTGCCAGCTGATGCCGTCGCCGTTGTAATTGCGGGACGTCACCTTACGGATCGCCACATCGCTGACATCCTGCATGAAAATGCCGCCGCCATAGTTACCGTTGAAATTCTCGACATTCGCCCGGTTGCCGTCGAGCGTGAGGTTTTCGATCGCAAGATTCCCGGCTTCTTCGGCAGTCACCAGCGGATAAAGCGTGGCACAGGTCGCTTCGCCGATCGTCCAGAGATTCTCTCGCAGGGCTTTGTCAAGCTTGAACCTGTTACCGGAACGGGCGACAAGAACGCGCTTGATCACGGTCTGCCCGCCGTTGTCGGTATTGCGGGCCTGCAGGCAAATGCTGTCGCCGACTTCGAAACCGCGGGCGTCAGACAGCGTAATTTCCTGATCGTACCAGTCGGAATCGATCGCCAGCTTGGTGCGTACCGATGCGGGCCGTGTCAGAACCGTGTCATCGCCGCTGCCGATCAGGCGAATGCTGGATTTCAATCGAATGGCGGCTCTTAAATCGAATTTCCCCGGTTGCAGGCGCACGGTCCCCCCGCCCAGGCTGGCGACGTAATCGACGGCAGCCTGAATGGCTTTCGAAGATGTCCCGACGATGTCGGCGTCTTTCGGACCCACGGTGATCGTCAGTTTTTCGTCCCATGCGGGTTCGACGCGACGATCGCCCGAAGTCGACCGCGGCACTCGAACCGGAGGTCTTCCGTCTTCGGCCCGAATCGATTTCGACACTCCGGCCACGGAGAAAGTGAATGCCGCCGAGCGGAGCAATTGACGACGGTCCAGGATCGTGCTCATTTTTGACGTTCTCCAGATGTGGCCGTCGGGGCTCGACTCGCAAGAATGCAGGCAACCCGGCAAGATCGCGAATCGAAAAGCTGGCGAAGCTCACTCGTTCGGATTGAGGATTGATCATCAATTTCGTGGAAGATCAGGCTCAGGTCAACCCGTTCGGAGGGAATTTCACGGAAACAGGGCCGAAATCCCGGCCCTTGCCCGGCGCAGCGAATCGGCGGTAAAATTATTGGACTACCCCCACGCGAGCCCCACCATGCTTCCTTCGGAACGTCGCTCCAATATCGAATTTCGCGTCATCCGCCATTGCCTGCCAGGCTGGTTTGATTCGATTAGGAAACTCCTGATATCGATCGCCGTCTATGTCTCCATTTCGTTCGCCGTTCATGCGGAGGATGGAGGCAAATTCGGAGATTCGATCGGCCCGCTGCTCAAGGAACGGTGCGTGAAATGCCACGGCCCGGCGAAGGCGGAAGCGAAGCTGGACCTGAGCACCGCCGCGGCGGTCGCAAAAGGCGGCGAAAACGGGCCGATCGTCGCACCGCATGCCGTTGACGAAAGCCTGCTCTGGGAACGGATCGAATCCGGCGAGATGCCGCCGAAGCAACCTCTTAAGGCCGAGGAAAAAGAACGCATACGTCGATGGATTATCGCTGGCGCGCCTGGCCTGCCGAGCCCTGAATCGATCGCCGATGCCGAGCACTGGGCTTTTCGCAAGCTCCAGCAGGTGCTGCCGCCGCAAGTCCGAACAATCGGACCGATCCGTAACGAAATTGACCGGTTCGTGCAGGCCGGGCTCGAAACGTCAGGGCAGAATCTCGCGCCCGAGGCGCCGCGAGAACGGCTGATTCGCCGCGTCAGCCTGACACTGACAGGAATTCCGCCGACGCCGGAGGAAATTCGTGCGTTTCTTGCGGACGACCGCCCTGAAGCCTTTTCGCACATGGTCGAGCGTTACCTGGCCAGCCCGCGCTATGGCGAACGTTGGGGCAAATTCTGGCTCGACGCGGCCGGCTACACCGATTCGAACGGCTATTTCAATGCCGATACGGATCGCCCGCTGGCCTGGCGTTATCGCGATTATGTCATTCGATCTTTCAACCAGGATAAGCCCTTCGACCGATTCCTTCGCGAGCAGATCGCGGGCGACGAGATCCCGGGCTACGTGCCAGGTCAGCCGGTGCCACCGGATGTGGCCGAGCGGTTGATCGCGACGCACTTTCTGAGAAACGGCCAGGATGGGTCTGGCGAAAGCGATGGCAATCCGGACGAACTTCGTGTCGACCGTTACGCCGCGCTCGAGTCCAGCCAGCAGATCGTGGCTTCGTCGCTGCTGGGGCTCACGATGCAGTGCGCCAAATGTCATTCCCACAAATTCGAACCGATCACGCAGGAAGATTATTACAGGTTTCAGGCGATTTTCACTCCGGCATTTCCCGCCGCCGAGGGCTCGCTCTGGATCAAGCCCCAGGCCCGGTTCGTGAATGCCCCGACTCTCGAAGAAAAACGAAGCCAGGAGCACAGGATCGAAATCGCCCGCGCGAAGGCGGAAACACTGCAGACCAGCCTGACCGCGTGGGTGAAATCGAACCGGCCATCGGGCGAAGTGCTTTTCGAGGACGATTTCGAAATGCAAACGAAGCTGGCACCAGGCTGGTCGAACGTCGCGCCGGGGGATAACCGGCCAGGCGGCAACCCGCCTGTCAATGTCGACGCGGACACACCTCCCGCGGCTCGTATTCGCAACGGCCGGCTGGAAGTCGTCGCAGGCGTGACGCTCGACAGCTGGCTTTCGACTTCGAAAAGCTTCGACTGGACCCCCGACAACAAAGGCGAAGCGATTCAGGCGACTTTCGACCTGGTCGAAAACCGGATTTCGCCCGAGGCCAGCCCTGCGGAACGCATCGGCTATTTTCTGGCGACTCATGACTTCGACGACGACAGCCCCACAGCAGGCGGCAACGTGCTGGTCGACGGCCACCCAGGCGGCCCCACGGCGGTGTTTCTGGATTACCCGGGCAAAGATGCCGTGCAGAAAGGATCGATCGGGCGGACCGGCTACGCACCTGGGAGAAATTACGGCATCCGGGTGACGAATATCGGTGATGGCCAGTTTCGGCTCGAACATCTCGTGGATGGATTCGCCGAAGACGGTGAAATCCGGCTTACGGCCAATGATTTGCCCAGCGGCGGTTTCGGCTTCGAATACCATGCGGGTCGAGGATTCGTAGTCGACAACGTCCGCGTCGAACGTTTCGCCGCGTCCGATTCGGCTGGAAGTACGAATTTCGCAAACCGGAATGATGAGTTCCGTCGCCGCAACAGCGAACTCAACCAGGCAAGAAAATCGCTGAACGACCTGCAGAACGACCCGCCGTTCAAAATTTCATGGACGACCGACGTGTCGGCCAAACCGCCCGAAACGCACCTGCTGGAACGGGGCGATTATGCCAAACCCGGCGCGGTGATGCCCCCTGCGCCGCCATCGGCGCTGGCGGACGGTGGCCTCACGTTCGAGACGAAAGACACGCAAGGCAGTCGCACCACGGGCAGGCGGCTGGCGCTGGCCGATTGGCTGACGGACCCGAACCAGCGCGCGGCATCGCTTCTGGCCAGGGTTCAGGTGAATCGGATCTGGCAATATCATTTCGGGGCCGGGATCGTCGCGACTCCTGAAAATTTAGGCTTGAGCGGTGCCGAACCGACGCATCCAGAGCTTCTGGACTGGCTCGCGTTCGAATTCATCCGGTCGGGCTGGAGCGTCAAACACATGCACCGGCTGATCCTCGATTCGGCCGTGTTTCGGCAATCGAGTGACGGGGAAAATTCGGGTGCATCAACGGAACGGTCGCTTGGCCGGTTCCCGGCGAACCGTCTCGACGCCGAATCGATTCGTGATGCCATGCTGGCCGTCAGCGGCGATCTCGACACCACGATGGGTGGCCCGTACGTGCCATTTCAGGTCGAAGGCGACGGTGCCATCACCGTACCCGACAATCGGCCAGGAGGCATGCGACGATCGGTCTATCTGCAGCAGCGGCGCACTCAGCCGATCAGCATGCTGCAGGTGTTCGACGCCCCGACGATCGTTTTCAATTCGGTTCGGCGGCCACGTACGGCGATGCCGCTTCAGGCTCTGACACTCATGAATTCCGGCTTCGTCCGCGCCCGAGCCGAATCATTCGAACGCAGGCTCAGGCGGGAAAGGCCGGACGAACCTCAGCGGGTCGTTCTGGCTTTCCTCACGGCATACAGCCGCGAGCCTTCCGCTGAGGAACGCATAGCCGCGGCCGCCTTTCTGGCAGAGCAGGGGGGTCTTTATGGCTCCGATAGCGAAGCCCGGAGGAAGGCCTGGGTCGACTTCTGTCAGTCGATCCTCATGAGCAACGAATTCCTGTATCTGGACTGAACGAGAGCGACCGTGATGCAGACAAACCCCGAAAGCAATTGGGATTCGGTCACCCGGCGAGGCTTTCTTTCGCGCTACGCCGGCAGCCTCGGCGGGCTTGCACTGGCCCAGTTGCTGGCCAATGAGTCAGCTGGCGCGAGCGACAGTGTGCCGAACGCGGCAAAGCTCCCGGGCGGCGGCAAGGCCAAGTCGGTGATCTGCCTGTTCCAGCACGGCGGGCCCAGCCAGATGGACCTGTTCGACCCGAAGCCATCACTTCAGAAATACCACGGGAAGCCTTATCCCGGCGGCAATCTGGAAGTGCACTTCGACAAACAGAAGGGGAATGTACTGGGCAGCCCGTACAAATTCCGCAAGCACGGCGAAAGCGGAATCGAGCTTTGCGAATTGCTGCCCCACACGGCAGGAATCGTGGACGACATCACGATGATCCGGTCCATGAAGACCGATTCGGTCGACCACGAATCGGCCCTTCGGCTGATTCACACAGGCCGGTTTCTGGCGGGCATGCCGGTCTGGGGTTCGTGGGTGGTTTATGGCCTGGGCTCCGAAAACGAAAACTTGCCTGCTTACGTCGTTCTGACCGATCCCGGCGGTTTGCCAGTCGATGGCGAACGCAACTGGTCGTCCGGATGGCTGCCCGCGGTCTACCAGGGCACGCCGTTTCGCTCGGGCAAAACGCCCGTGCTTGATTTGAAAACGCCTGCCGACGTTCCCGAGCAGGCGCGAACGAACCAATTGAAATGGCTGGAAAGCCTCAATCGCCGCCACCTCGGCCGGCATCCCGGCAATACCGAGCTGGAGGCAAGGCTGAAGAATTTCGAAACCGCCGCCCGAATGCAGACGGCCGTGCCCGAACTGCTCGACTTCTCGACCGAAAACGCCGCCACTCGCAAGCTTTACGGGCTGGACGACCCGGCCACCGCCGAATACGGACGGCGGTGCCTGCTGGCCCGGAGGCTGGTGGAAAATGGCGTTCGCTTCGTGCAGCTTTATATGAAGGGCCAGCCCTGGGACACCCACAGCAACAATGCCGAAAGCCTGAAAGGCCTTTGCGCCACAACCGATCGCCCAAGTGCGGCCCTGGTGCATGACCTGAAACAGCGCGGCCTGCTGGATTCGACGATCGTCATCTGGACGGGCGAATTCGGCCGCTTGCCGATCTCTCAGGGCACCGACGGTCGCGACCATAACCGCCACGCATTCTCCATGTGGATCGCCGGCGGCGGCTTCCGGCGCGGCTATACCCATGGATCCACCGACGACTTCGGCTATGCTTCGGTGCAGGATGTCGTCACGGTGCATGACCTGCATGCCACGCTGCTGCACACCCTGGGGATCGACCACCGCGCCCTGGCCGTGCCGCACGACGGCCGGGACACCAGCCTGACCGATGCGGACGTCACCGGCGCGAAAATCGTTCCGGCACTTCTGGCCTGATCATTCTGGGCAATGACCTGCCGATCAGGGCCGAGTCAGACGGGCGGCGACACCCATGCCGCCGCCGACGCAAAGGCTCGCCAGGGCCTGATTCGAAAGGCCCGACGCGATTCGGTGGGCAAGATGGACGATCAACCGGGCTCCTGATGCCCCGATTGGATGCCCCAGTGCGATCGCGCCACCGTCGATATTGACCGAATTGCTATCCGGATCGAGCCCAAGCTCATGCACGCAGGACAGAGTCTGAGCGGCGAAGGCTTCGTTGATTTCGATCGCATCGAAGTCTTCGATTCGACAACCTGATTTATCCAGAAGCTTTCGTGTGGCATGCACTGGCCCCAGGCCCATACGGGCAGGATCGCAGCCGGCCTCCGCGTAATCTTCGATCATGGCCAGCGGCTTGATTCCATGACTTGCCGCGAAGGCTGCATCACAGAGAACGACCAAAGCCGCGCCATCATTGATCCCGGAAGCGTTTCCGGCTGTGACGGTCCCGCCGGGGTCGAACGCCGGTGCGAGTTTGGCGAGAGATTCGACGGTGGTGTCCGCGCGCGGGTGTTCGTCGGCACCGAGGCCCGTGACAGAAACGATTTCGGCCGCGAACCGGCCCGCGGCGGCAGTTTCGGCATAGAGTCGCTGCGATCGAGCGGCGAAGGCGTCCTGATCGGTTCGGCTCAGGGAATATTCTCGTGCGAGCCGTTCCGCACTCAGGCCCATGTGCTGGTGGTCGAACGCATCGACGAGGCCGTCGTTGAGCAGGGAATCGACCAGCTTCGCATCGCCCAGCTTAAAGCCCATCCGTGAGCGTGGCAAAAGGTGCGGCGTCTGTGACATCGACTCCGTGCCTCCGCAAAGGACCATCCGTGCGGCACCGGCTTCGATCGCCTGACAGCCGAGCGCGATGGCCTTCATGCCCGATGCGCACATCATGTTGACGGAAAAGGCCGTGCCCTCGATCGGCAGCCCGAGCTTCACCGCGACCTGCCGCGCGACGTTCATGCCGGCACCGGCCGAGAGAACATTGCCGACGATCGTCAGATCTACCGACTTCGCCAGTTTCGGTTCTGGCAAATCCCCCAGTGCGGCCTGACCCGCGGCCACGGCGAGATCGACGGCCGACAGCCGGGCCAGCGAGCCTAGGAATCGCCCCTGAGGCGTCCTTCGAGCGGCGATGATCGCGATGCGAGCCACGTGGTCAATCTCCTTCGTTCGTTACGCCGAGAGCCTGGAAACAATGACGAGGCATATTTCGGACTTCGCGGATCACAGGGCGAAAGTTCATCAACGGCAGAATTTGCGTTTCGATGTCGATGCCGGGGGCGACTTCGAGCAGCTCGATGCCCTCAGGGCAAAGGCCGAAGACCGCTCGTTCGGTGACGTACAGCACTTTTTCGGCCCGACGGTAGCGGCGGTCGGCGGCGAATCCGATCTGCTCGACCGCCTCAGGGAACTTCCGGACGGCCCCCTCGTGCACGATTTTCAAATTGCCGCCCTGGCAGGCGACTTTCAGGCCGCCCGTGGTGAACGTGCCGCAGAACACGACCGTGCGGGCGTTGTTCGCGATGTTGGCGAAGCCGCCGATCCCGGCGAGCCGGTCCGAGAAACGGGAGACGTTGACGTTCCCGAGACGGTCAATCTGGGCGGCTCCGAGGGCCGCGAAATCGAGACCACCGCCGTCGTAAAAGTCGAACTGGGCAGGCTGATCGACGACCGCCTGGGGAAATGCCGATGCACCGAAGCTCAGTCCACCAGCGGGGATCCCGCCGATCGGCCCGCTTTCGATCGTCAGCGTGCATGACGAAAGCAGCCCGCGCATGGCGGCGACACGCGCGATCCCCTCAGGCATGCCGATGCCGAGATTGGCGATCGAACCGGGCGAAAGCTCATCGCACGCCCGGCTGGCGATGATCGAGCGTTCGTCCACAGGCAGAGGATCGCCGGCCCCCAGCCGGGTAGCGACGTAATTGGCATAATCATCGCCATCGAAGGCCGAAAAATACTCAGGGTTAAAAGATTCGGCAAAAGTCTGTTCATGATCGCCCGGTTCGGCCACCACGATCCTGTCCACCAGAATCCCCGGCACACGAACGGTTTGCGGCGGTGCCGCGTGATCGAGCACCTTTCGCACCTGGGCGATCACCATGCCGCCGTGGTTACGCACGGCCTGGGCGATCGCCAGAGCTTCGCCCACGACGGCCTCATCGTCCATCACCAGCCCGCCGTGGGTGTCGGCTGCGCTGGCACGAATCAGCCCGACATTGACAGGAAAAGCCTTGTACCAGAGCCATGTCCGGCCTCCCAGCTCGACCCGCTCTACAAGGGGTTCGGTGGTGCGGGCGTTGATCCGGCCGCCTGTCTGTAAGGGATCGACGAACGTCCCCAGCCCCACGTGCGTGACGCACCCCGGGCGGCCGGCGGCGATGTCGCGGATCAGCTGGCAGATCGCACCCTGGGGGAAATTATAGGCTTCGATCCGATTTTCCACGGCAAGCTTGCCGAGGGCTGGCACCAGGCCCCAGTGTCCGCCGATCACACGCTTCGTCAGCCCGGCATGGGCCAGGTGATTCAGGCCCCGACGGCCGCCATCACCCTGGCCGGCCCCATAAACGAGCGTCAGGTCGCGTGGCGTGCCCGTGGCGAGAAATCGCCGTTCGAGCGCGGCCGTAAGCGCTTCAGGATGCGCAGCCCCGACGAATCCGCCGCTGACGACGGTGGCCCCGGAGGCGATCGCCGCCACCGCTTCGTCAGCTGTGCAGATTTTCGACCCTTGACGCCGGTTCATCCCGTCCAGCCGCCGTTGACGTGCAGTGTCTGTCCTGTCACATAGCCTGCCAGCCCGCTGCAGAGGAACAGAATCGCCGCGGCGATGTCGTCCGGCTCGCCGAAACGCCCGAGCGGAATTTGCCCGAGCATCTGCTGTCGTGCGGTTTCAGGGATCGACTTGCCCATATCGGTCAGCACGACACCCGGCGCCACGGCGTTGACCGTGATGTTCCTTCGGGCCAGTTCGCGGCTGAGCACTTTGGTCATGCCGATTACGCCCGCCTTGGCCGCGGCATAGTTCGCCTGACCGAAAAAGCCGAGAACGGCGCTGATCGACGCCAGGTTCACGATGCGGCCGCCCTCGCGCATCGGCTCGGCGGCGGCCTTGCACATGCGGAAGACGCCCGTCAGGTTCGTGTCGATGACATCCTGCCAGTCTTCGGGCGTCATCTTCTTCAGAGTTCGATCGCGCAGAATGCCGGCATTATTGACGAGAATATCCAGGCCGCCGAATTCGTCGATCGCCCGGGCGACCATCGCCTGGCAGTCGGCATCGCTGCGAACGTCGGCCGGGAAGGCGATCGCGCGGTTTCCGAGTGCAAGTACGGCATCAGCCGCTTGCCTGGCCTGATTGCCGTCGGCATCCGGGAAGTGATTGAGCACCACGTTCGCCCCGGCAGCATGCAGCATGCGCGCCGTCGCAAGCCCGAGGCCCTGGGCTGCTCCTGTGACGATGGCCGTGCGGCCGGTCAGGTCGATGGAAATCATGAGAGTTTCGGCGTCGGGTGAATTCGGCGGGCTCGATTCGTGTCGATTCGCATTCTAGAACCATCGCCGAGGGTGTGTCGAGAGGTTTTCATGTTGCGCCATTCGAATCGAAGATCACGTTCCACTGGCAAATTTTTCCGATGATCCGGACATCCCGCCCGGGATATCATCCTCTGAAGCCGGGGCAGGCCGGAATCCGGACTTGCGAGACGTCTTCACTTATGCCCAGGGAGGCCGACATGGCTTTCGAACGGAAATCGCCGCGACCGAAAATCACGGCATTTCAGCTTTTCCTGATTCTCCCGGCACTCATCACGACCGGTTCCGGAACTTCTTTCGCAAGTCCCGGGGAAGAGATCCGCATCGAAGTCGTCGCCGACCGGGGGCAGGATATCGGGCAGGCGTTCGGTTCGCTGTTCGAAGCGACGAGCACCGACGGCTCGATGACCATCAGCGCGGGCTTCGCGAACGGCTACGGCACGCGCTATCGATCGGACAGGCACGAACTCGCGTTTTACGTCCGGCCCCGCAATCTCGACCGGCCGATCCAGGTCGAACGGCTGCCCCGGCCGAACGATCTGTGCGGCACGTATCTCTTTTCACGCGACGGCGAAGTCTATTCGACCCACGGCGGACTGAAGAAGTGGGACGAACGCGGCAAGGCCTGGGTCGATAACCCCGGGCCCGGCGGAACGCACGAATCCATGCGGGTGGGCAACGGAATTCTGAGCTTCGGCGACAGCACCGTCACTTTCGATGGCCAGACGATCTTGCCCCCGCCCACTCGCGGCAGCTATCAGCTCTTCTACTACGCGAACGGCTTCCTTTGCTTCTATCATATCGACAGAGGCGCGGGCGGATATCGCCCATTTACGTCCGACAAGAACGGATACAGCAAGCTTTACGCCTGCCCCTGGAAGCCAGGCGAGCCGGCCGTTGATTTGACCAGGGCGATCGTGATGACGCTGCCGGTCGTCGGCGAAACGACTTTCGCCTGGGGCGTCCGCGATGGCCAGATCGTCACAGGTTCGAATATCGGCGGTTTCTACGTTTTCGAAGACGGACGCTGGCGTACCATGCTGGAGCCGAACCTGAAAGTGAGCTACCAGCTTTATTCCTCGATGGCGTTCGGCGACAGGCTCATCATGGGCCAGTATCCGACAGGCCGAATTTTCAGCTTCGATGGCCGATCGATCGTCGACCAGCCTGGCTGGCCGCCGGTCCCGAAGGGCGTCTCGACGGCCGCACGCGAGGCTCAGTCCACGGCGATTTACGGAGGCGAGATCTTCGCCGGTGTCTGGCCGTGGGGCGAACTCTGGCGGTATCGACAGACGGCTGACGAATGGCGTCTGGTCCGCCGAATGTTCGATCACCCTGAACCTTCAGCCGCGATCGTGCACCCATACGATACCGAAAACCAGGGCGACTCCGTGCCGAACCAGTGGGGTCAGCGTGTGACGAGCCTGGTGACCAGCGGCGGCAGCCTTTTTGTCGCCACATCGGCCAAGGATCCGTGCGTGTGGGACGAAAAACGTGCCCCCTTTCTGGCGCCGGAGAAGTGGAAATCGTACGGATCCGTGTATCGATTGACGATGCCGGGCCACTTGAGCGCGACGGCCGCCTGGACCGACGGCCCGACGAAACTCACGTTCGTCATCTCAGGAGAGACGATGAAAATCTATCAGGACGGGCGCGAACTGGGTTCCGGAACTCTTGCCGGAATCCCCGTTTCGACATCCTTCGCCAACGAACGAGCCCATTGGGGCAAGGGCATTTACGGCAGATTCGCCGGGCCGAAGATCACGGGCGAATTCACCAGGCCCTGACACAGTCTTGCGGGCGAAGCACGAATCGGTCACGCTAGAAGCGTCGGTCAATCCCGCCAAGCCTGCCCCACCGCGCCGGAGCGAAACCATGCATGATCCTTACAAGTTTACACGTCGCGATACGCTCAGGCTGGGAGCGGCTTATGCAGCGGGAGGGTTCGCCGGCGCGAGCCTGAGCCCCTCGGGAAGCACGACAGCCGCCATCGCCGAAGCCGCCACGCCGGTGGCTCCGAAGAAAGTGGCGGCCGTGGTGACGACCTATTTCTACGGCTCGCACGCCGACGTGATCCTGGGCAAGATCATGGACGGCTGGAAGCAGGACGGTGGCCCAGGGCCAGCGCTGACGCTCGAAGGCGTCTACATCGAACAGACGCCGGACAAGACCGACATCGGCCGCGAAATGTGCAAAAAGCACGGAGTGCCGCTGTTCGACACGATCGAAAAGGCGGTCACTGTGGGCGGGAACGGCATTCCCGTCGACGGCGTGCTGTGCATCGCCGAGCACGGGAATTATCCCTTCAACGCCAAAGAGCAGCAGCTTTACCCCCGCAAGCGGTTCTTCGAAGCGATCACGGACACTTTCGTCAAACACGGCAAGGTCGTACCGGTCTTCAACGACAAGCACCTCGGGCCGGTCTGGGAAGACGCCCTGTGGACTTACCAGCGCGCGAAGGCCCTGAACGTGCCCTTCATGGCCGGCTCATCGATGCCCGTCGGCTACCGCACGCGTGAAATCGACCTGCCCGTCGGTTCCGAGATCGAGGCGGCCGTCGGTATCGGCTACAGCGGCCTGGACATCTATGGCATTCACGCCCTGGAGTTTTTTCAGTCGCACGTCGAAAAGCGTAAAGGGGCGGAAACGGGCGTAGAGTCCGTGCGATTCCTGAAAGGCGACGACATCTGGCGAGCGGTCGATGCCGGGGCCGTCTCGCGAACGGCACTCGATGCCGCCTTCGAAGCCGTCCCCAAAACCGGCTCGCCCGATATCCGTCAGGACAAACAGGCCGGGCTTTTTCTGTTCGATTATGTCGATGGCCTGAGCGGGGCCATTTTCATGCTCTCCTGCGTGCAGGGCACATCGATCGGCATCAAGCTGAAGGGGAAGGAGCAGCCGATCGCCACGGCGTTCGACGAACGGACGACGCCACGGCACCCCCATTTCGCCTATCTGCTCAAAGCCATCGAACGGATGTTCCACACGGGCAAGCCAACCTATCCGGTCGAACGGACGCTCCTGACCAGCGGTATCCTCGACCGTGTCCTGACCTCAAGAGCCGAAGGCAGCCGCTGGATCATGACCCCCGAGCTGGAGATCGCCTACAAATCGGCCAATTATCCGCACGCGCCTCACGTCGACTTGCTTGCCCCGCCAGTGAGCGGTTGATCGGAAGCGAATCTGTCCGTATTTCGATTGCGAAAATGAGCCCCGCGGCTAAACGGGTTCGAAATAATCTGCCGGGCTTTCGGATCAATGCTCCGGCCGATATTCGGGGCTCATGGTGCGTGAGGCGGCTGGCGCGGGCCTAGCTTCCCGGTGGGTCAGGTAAACCGCCTCGGTCGGAATCGTGAGCAGGATGCGATCGCTGCCATGAGCGACAGCGGTTCCGGGTGTCGAGCCTGGAGCTGCCCAATCGATTCGAAAACCGTCGGTCGATTCGGGTTCGAGCCGAACCGAGAGAACGAATTCAGGCCCTGAGGATTCGCCAGGGTCTGGCCTTGCGCCGAATGTTGCGTAAATTCGATGTCGAAGGTCGCGATCGCTGGCTTCGACAGGCGAATCCGAAGGGGCGATCACTTCGGCCGCTGATCCCCATCTGCCGGCGACATGTTCGAAGCCCCATACCTGAATGAAACGTTCTCGAAAATGATAAGGGTAGGGGCCTGTGTAGACGATGCCGAACCAGCGTGCTGATCGCGAAAGTTCGACAGCGACAGCCGGAGGCAGGATGACGAGGTCGCCACGATTCACGGTGACGCTACGGCGATCGGTCGCGACATCGACGGGCCCGTCCAGGCAGACCGTGTAAAGCGTGCCGTCCGGCTCATAAAGCCGTTCGAGCGAATCACCCCAGGGGCCGATCCAGAAGACCGGCTCGAAGTCGCGCAGGTCCGATTCCAGGGCGTTTCGATCGGAGTCGTTCATGGCGAATTTCGCTGCTTACATACCGGACACGGATAGCATGATCTTCAAGAGTTCGGCAGCGGTTGCGCGCCAAGAGCCATGAGGTTGCGCTCGATCGTTTCGCAGAAACGTTCCAGCGGCAAGTCGTTGGGGTCTTCGCCGAAGGGGTCTTCGATTTCGACGCCGATCTCCTCGACGCCGAAGAAGATGAAATTGACGAGCAGGCACTCGGCCACCGAGGTGTACCAGTGCGGGCTGGTGATCCCGAAAGGCAGGGCGATCGAGTAAACGATCAGGGCCCGCCGCAGGTGTACCATATAAGAGAATGGCAGAGGCGTGAAGTGAATGCGTTCGCAGCCGCCGAGGATATCGATTAGTTCTTTGACCAGATTATCCATGGTCAGATAAACGATATCGGTGATCTGTCCTTCGTCTTTCGCCTGACGCAAAAGCCCCGTGATGCGCGTGGCGACGGCATAAGGCACATGATCGGTGGAAAGCACCCATTCCACTTCCTCGGAAGGCAGCCGGCGAGCCATGGGGCCGATACCCTTGCGGCCGCGCAGGACTTCGATCGTGGCATAGGCGAAGACGATGACCCAGACCGTGATCTCTTCCTGCTTGCGGCGGTCGTCGACGAGATGGATATGCACTGACCGCACAAGGTTGCGGCAGGTGTTGATCATCGCGCCCCAGAGCTTGCGGCCTTCCCAGTAGCGTTCGTTGGAGGCGTTGATCCGGAACACCAGCAGAAAGCCAAGCGCGGCGCCGATCATCGAAACGAGAGAAGTCGTACCGACAAACGGCTCATCCAGCGCGAAGAATTCGATGAAGAACGCCCAGAGCGTCAGCGGGAAAACCCGCGACAGGATGCGTTCGATGCGAGATTCACGACCCGCGAAAATGTGCGACCAGAAATGATGCGGGTCGTATGTGATCATGCTTCGGCGTCAGTGGGCGGTGTGGCAGATTCGGTCGATTCCTCGGCCACCTCTGTCACTTGAGGTTTCTTGCTTCTGGCTTTGGGCTTTGCGGGCCGCTCTGCCGACACGTTACCTTTTCGTTCGCCCGCCGACAATGGTGTCGATTTCGTCCACCGGGCGATGAAGACGGCTTCGCCCCAGTCCCGCTCAGGCCAGAAGTGCAAACGTGGCGGCCCGAGTTTGCCGGTGCGGGGATCTTCGAACTCCAGCGGTGTCATCCCCGGGTTTTCGGTCACGAACCGGTCCGCGACCGAATCCGTCTCGTCGGCCGTGAGCGAACCGACCGCATAAACCAGACGACCGCCGGACTTAAGGGCTTTCTCAGCCGATCGCAGGCGGGCGTCGATCGCGGCCACGACCGTCTTGAGCTGGCGCTCGTCGCACCTCAGCCGGCTTTCCGGCTGGCTGCGCCAGCGGTCCATACCCATGCCGTGCATGTCCACGAGTACGCCGTCATATATTCCCGGCTTGCCCGGCAGATTGTCTCCAGCCATACCACGGGTCGTCACGTTGTGGCACCCACAGCGTTTGGCCAGTTGGGCTGCCGCGCGAAGGAGCCGTTCGTTCGCCGACACGACCACGACGACACCCTTGCCCTTCATGCGGTCGGCCAGGTCGATGGCGATGCTCAAATCCCTTGGCTCGATCAGGCACCAGCGTTCGCCAGGGTCGGGGTCGCACACCTGCGCCGTGATCTGATCGCTGAAATCCTGGGCGATCCAGGGCCAGGGCTCGCGTGCTTCGGGCAGCTTCACGTGCACCGGCCATCGCACGGCGGCAGGCATTTTCCGGGCCCGCCAGGCAGACTGACCGGTCTGTTCCTCAAGCTTTTCCAGCGTGTCTTCGATCGTCCGGTTCTTCTGAATATCGCGCAGCCGCACCCAGCGATAAGGGCGATATTGAAAACCTTCGAGAATCGCCGTGTGCCAGTCCTTGGGCGATTCGTCGGGCGGCGGAGCGGGCAAATGGCCGCGCAGCCAGCCCGGAAGGAGCGACCATGGGTCGACATTGGCACGATTCGAACCGACGAGCCGGCGATAACCTTCGCCCCGAACGACCCAGTTAGGCGCATCACCAAGAGCCATCAGCCGTTCCGGCGCGATGTTGCAGCGGCGTGCCCAGGCTCGGTGGGTATCGTCCACCCGGTCGGATTCCAGCAGCGAGGCCAGCAGCAGAGGCCATTCGGTCAGGCGCTGGGAGTGACCTCGAAGCCAGCCGTACCAGCGGGCCATGGCCGCGAGATATTGGCGAGTCTTGAACTTCTGAAAATCGTTGAGCAGGCCCATGGCCTCGGGATGCTCGCGCAGAATCGCCGAAAGCGTTTTGCCTTTCGGGTTTTCGAGCGCCTCCCAGTATTCCCGGGCGAGAGTCGACGCCACGTGGCCGCCGGCACGCGAAAGATCCGATGCGCTCGGCTGCCTCATTCGTGCCGGGCCGCGATCGGACAGAAATGCTGGTTTCGGCGGACGTTGCGCGGCGGGCCGCGGCTTTCTGGGTTTCATGTGCGTTGCGATTCGCGTGTGACTTTGCTTCGAACGTGTTCGATTCAGCGCGACCCTGGCCGCGTGCGGCGCTGGGCCGACTTCCGGCCCGGGCGATATCCGCCGCCAGACCTCTCAGGCTGACCGGGCTGACCGGCCGAGCGCGGGGCTGGCTTATCGCCCTTGCCGGGCCGCGATGCCGGACGCTCGGGAGAACCTTCGATAGTGTGAACGTAGCGGCCTTCCGTCAAGGCCGCATTGGCTTTTTTCATGCGGGCCATCAAGGCCTCACGCGGCGGATTCGACGGAATCAGGCAGTCGCAGCCCGAGCCGATCAGGTCTCCTCGACCTGCTTTGAGCAGTGCATCACGCACGGCAAAATAATTTTCCGGCTTGAAGAACTGCAGCAGGGCCCGCTGCATCTTGCGGTCCTTGAGCTGGCGGTCCACATGCACCTCTTCGCCCGTCATCGGGTCGATGCCCGTGTAGTACATGCAAGTGGCGATGTCGAACGGGGCGGGGATGAAGTCCTGCACCTGGTCAGGCCGATAGCCGTTTCGCTTCAGGAATAACGCCAGATGGATCATGGCGTGAATGTCGCTGCCGGGGTGGCTGGCGATGAAGTAGGGCACGGTCGTCATTTTCTTGCCCGCGGCGGCGGCCGATTCGCGGAAGAGCTTGTCGAAGCCGGAATAATCTTCGATCTCCGGCTTTTTCATCCGCCGCAGAACTTCCGGGTCGGTGTGTTCCGGAGCCACCTTGAGCGTGCCGCCCACATGGTGCGCGGCCAGTTCTTTCATGTATTCCGGCGACCGCTGCGCCAGATCCATCCGCACACCTGAGGCGACGAGCACCTTGCGGATGCCCGGCACGTCGCGGCTTTTCTTCATCAGATCGACGAGCGGGCCGTGATCCGTGCCCAGCAGCTTGCACACCTTCGGGTGCACGCAACTGAGCCTCTTGCACTTCGCCTCGACCTCGGGGCGCGTGCAGCGCATCTCGTACATGTTGGCCGTCGGCCCGCCGATGTCCGAAACGACGCCCTTGAAGTCCTTATCCTCGGTCATCCGCTTCAGTTCGGCCAGGATCGATTCCTGGCTGCGCGACTGAATGATCCGCCCCTGGTGAGCCGTGATCGAGCAGAACGTGCAGCCGCCGAAGCAGCCCCGCATGATCGTGACCGAGTCCTTGATCATCTCGAACGCCGGAATGCGTTCGGTGTATCTTGGATGAGGCTTGCGGGTGTAGGGCAGGCCGTAGATCCGGTCCATGTCGTCCTGGCTGATCGGCAGCCCGGGCGGATTCACCACGACAGCCTGGCGGTCGTGATACTGCACGAGCCGCTTGGCGTTGAGCGGATTGGTTTCCTGGTGGATCGTCCGCGTCGCCTTGACGAATGCCGCCTTGTCGGTTTTGACTTCTTCGTAGCTCGGCAGGCGAAGGGCGTCTTCCGGCGGCGTTTCCTTCGCGCCCATGCAGTAAGCCACGGCACGCATGTCGCGCAGGTCGCGAACCGATTCGCCCGCTGCAAGCCGTTTCGCAATTTCAAGGATCGGCTGCTCACCCATGCCGAAGACGACCAGATCAGCCTTGGAATCGAGCAGGATGGACTTTCGGACCGTGTCCGACCAGTAATCGTAATGCGCAAGACGGCGAAGGCTGGCTTCGACACCGCCGGCGATCACGGGCACGCCGGGGAAAGCCTCACGAGCACGCTGGGAATAGACCAGCGTGGCCCTGTCCGGCCGCAGCCCGATCCGACCGCCCGGGCTGTAGGCGTCGTCATTGCGGACCTTCTTGTTGGCCGTGTAATGATTGATCATGCTGTCCATATTCCCCGCCGAAATGGCGAAGAACAGGCGCGGGCGGCCGAATTCGCGCCACGGGTCGGCCGATCGCCAATCCGGCTGGGCCACGATCCCGACCCGAAAACCGCCAGCTTCCAGCACCCGGCCGAGCACACCGGCCGCAAATGCAGGATGATCGATATAGGCATCGCCGGTGACGAAAACGATGTCGACATCGTTCCAGCCTCGGGCGAGCATTTCCTGACGCGTCATCGGAAGATGGGGCCTGCGGACGGGCTCGTCCTCGAGCACGGGCAGCATTGTTGGCGCCACGTTCGGATCGTTCCTCACCGCCTGGCGGGAAGAACAGGGCATCTCACCGAGAATGGGCAGGCTCATGACTTGTCGCGGGCTTCCGGGAATGACACGTTTGGAACGAACATGCTTTCGCCGTTGATATTATGAGCCCTGGACCACAGTTTGACAATCGAAAGGGATCCACCCGGGCAGGAGAATCGACTTCGATGAATCGAGGATCACCCTGGAAACGAACACGATTTCCGTTGCCCAAGCCCGCGAATCGACATAAAATCAGGGTGCCCGATCCGTTCGTCAGCATGCCGTCCTCACGCGAAGATTCGATCCGGACCTTCCTTCCGAATTCCCCGATCCCCAGGCCTGGCTCATGGCTTGCCGAACCACGTTTTCTCACCCTGGTCGGAACCGATCGCTCCTGAGCGTCTTCGCTTGCGGTCTGACGGTCCTCGTCGCCTACGCCAATTCTTCCGTTGCATCCGATGCGAACCGCCAAGTCAGCTTCAGGCGGGAAGTTCTGCCCCTGCTGACCAAGCTCGGCTGCAATTCGGGCCCTTGCCATGGAAATCTCACCGGCAAAGGTGGCCTCAAGCTGAGCCTGCGAGGCGAAAATCCGGCCACGGACTGGTTCACGCTGACCCACGAAGCCTCAGGCCGGCGATTGAGCCGGAATCGCCCGGAAGCGAGCCTTCTGCTGGCGAAACCGTCCGGCGAGATTCCGCATGAAGGGGGCGTAAAATTCAAGCCCGGCGATGTCGCTTTCGGAACGCTCAGAAGCTGGATTACCCAGGGCGCGACCGACGACATGGAAGCCGGGCCGCAGCTGTCGGCCTTGACGGTGACGCCCGGCGAGCTGTGGACAGACCCCGGCAAGCCCCGGGAAGTGGATCTGCGGGTTCAGGCACACTGGTCGGACGGCTCGAAAAACGACGTCACGGACCTCGCCGGATTCGACATCGCCGACCCGACCGGTGCCGCGATCACCACTTCAGGCCGATTTACGGCCGATCGCCCCGGTGAGTGGGTCGTCGGCGTACGATACCTGGGCGGCCACGCGGCCTCACGGCTCGTATTTCTGGAAGACAACCCCGGTTTCGCCTGGTCGGATCCGAAAGCGCGCACCAGCCTCGACCGGACCGTGTTCGACAAGCTTCGAAAGCTCCGGCGCAATCCTTCACCTGAGGCCGCGCCGGAAACCCTGCTGCGGCGTGTCTACCTCGACCTACTGGGCGTTCTGCCTACCGCTGGCGAGATCCGCGAATTCCTGGCCGACGTACGCCCCGACCGCTACGAACGACGCGTGGATCAACTTCTGGAAAGGCCCGAATTCGCCGAATTCTGGGCCCTGAAGTGGTCCGACCTGTTGCGCAACGAACCGAAAGTCATGGGCCCCAAGGGCAACCGGCAATTCTACCGCTGGCTCCGGGACCGGATCGCTGCCGACGAGCCGATGGACCGTTTCGCCCGGGAGTTGATCACCACCACCGGCAGCACCTGGGCCGATCCGGCATCCGCCTTTCATCGAACGAACCGCGACCCGGAAACGGCCGCCGAAACGTTCGCCCAGGTCTTTCTGGGCTATCGGTTTCAGTGTGCCAAATGCCATAACCACGTTTCGGACGTCTGGACACAGGACGATTACTACGGCCTGGCGGCGAATTTCGCAAACCTCCGGCGTAAGGACATCAACAACGTGCGTCGCGACCGGTTCGACAAGCACGAAGTCAATGGCGACGTCGTCATTTTCTTCCAGGGCAAGCCGGAAATCACGCAACCCCGTTCCGGAGTTCGCCTGCCGGCCAAGCCGCCTGGCGGCGAAAAACTGGCCGGTAGCGCAACATCGCCGGATGCCGCGCTTGAGCACCTGGCCGACTGGCTGACCCGAGACAATCGCCAATTCGCCCGGAATCTGGCCAATCGGGTCT
Source organism: bacterium (assembly GCA_016125085.1). GTDB lineage: Bacteria > Planctomycetota > Planctomycetia > Isosphaerales > Isosphaeraceae > QWQI01. Next base: position 52,279 of record WGMM01000030.1, on the reverse strand, counting down.
GGTTTCAGCTCATGGGGCGGGGTGTGGTCGACCCTGTGGACGACTTCCGCGACACGAACCCGCCTTCGAATCCCGCGCTACTGGATGCGCTTGAGAAATCGTTCGTTCAAGCCGGATACCGGATCAAGCCACTTGCACGTGAGATCGTGACGAGCACCGTTTACCGCGTCGACAGTCTCCCGGCGGCGAATTCGCCGGCGACCGAAAGCGACTTCGGCCGCGCGATCGTGAAACTTTTGCCGGCGGAGGTCTTGCGCGATATCGTCGATCAGTCGACGGGCTACGCCCGGCCCTCCGACGATGGCCCGAATGGCCAGAGAGCCGCCCAGGAAGCTGCGGCGGTGACCCGCGGCGAGGAGTTCATGCGCGTCTTCGGCAAGCCGGAGCGGCTCCTTTCTTGCGAATGCGAGCGGAGCGACGACACGACACTGGCGCAGGCCTTTCAGCTCATCAACGGCGTGACGGTTCGCCGGGCTCTCGAATCGCGCGAGAACCGAATCGAAACCTGGCTGCGACAGTGCGAGTCGGACATGCCAGGCGCCGTCGAAGATCTCTTTCTTTCGACGCTCAGCCGTCGGCCGACATCCGAGGAAACTTCGGCGACGACCGCCTATCTCAAAAATGCGGCGAACCTTCGCAGAGCCTGGGAAGACCTCGTCTGGGCGACTCTCAACGCCAAGGAATTCCTGTTCCGGCACTAGCGGATCACCGCGGATGAGTCGAGACAGGATTCGATGACGGCAGATTTCGGTTGACTCGGGGAAGGAAACGGCCATGGCGAACGGAAACATCGATGAAATCGTGCGAACCGCTTCGAACCTGCCGATCCATCGCCGTCACCTGCTTACAGTCGGCTTCGGCGGGCTTTACGGCTTGACGTTGCCCGGGCTCCTGAAAGCGGAAGCCAAGAAAAAGGACAGCCTGTCGCCACGGGTCAAGTCGGTCATCTTCCTGCATCAGTGGGGCGGGCCGAGTCACATCGACACCTTCGACATGAAGCCCGATGCCCCTTCGAACATGCGGGGCGATTTCCGGCCGATCGCCAGTTCGCTCCCCGGCGTCACCATCTGCGAACACCTGCCCCGGTTTTCGAAAGTGCTGCACCATTTCTCGCAGGTGCGCACGATGCATCACCGGATGAAAAATCACAACTCGGCCGGTTATTACAGCCTTTCCGGCCACGTGCCGCCGCTGGACGACCAGCGCCTGCGCGACAGCCAGGAGCTTTACCCGGCCATGGGCAGCGTCGTCGCGCGCTTCCGGCCGGTCGAAGACCCCGCTCTCCCGACATTCGTCTCCTATCCCCACAAAATCGCCGACGGCAGCCAGACGCCGGGCCAGTTCGCCAGCTTTCTCGGCAAAGCCTATGACCCGTTCTACATCGGGCAGGACCCGAACTCACCCGATTTCCGTCTGCCGGAACTGAGTCTGCCTGACACCATGCCGCTGGATCGGTTGAACGACCGCCGAGGCCTCGTGCGACTGATCGACAAACAAGCACGACTGCTGGAAACCTCGGCCGCCGCGGGCGGGATCGACCGTTTTCAGGATCGCGCGGTGGCCATGCTCACATCGCCACGGCTGAAGCAGGCGTTCGACCTTTCTCAGGAGCCGGACAAACTTCGTGATGCCTACGGCCGGAACACTTATGGCCAGAGCTGCCTGCTGGCCCGGCGGCTGGTCGAATCCGGCGTCCGGTTCGTCACGGTCTACTTCTCCCGGTCGATCGGCAATGGCGGCTCGGGCGGGCAGGGGGGCTGGGACACGCACAAGCAAAACTTTTCGGACCTGAAAAACCGCCTCCTGCCGATGACGGACCAGACGATCCCGACGATGATCGAAGACATGGCCGCTCGGGGACTTCTGGAAAACACACTGCTCGTCTGGACCGGCGAGATGGGCCGGGCCCCGAAAATTGGTGACCAGGACCCGCAGGGCCGGGGCCACTGGCCGATGTGCTACACGGCACTTGTTGCCGGCGGCGGGGTCAATGGAGGTATGATTTATGGGGCATCCGACAAGACAGGCGCGTTTCCGACCACCGGCCCCACGCGCCCGGACGACCTGGCGGCCACGATCTTCCGAAGCCTGGGAATCGACCCGGCGACCGAAATGATCGACACTCTCGGCCGTCCTTTGCCTGCTGCCACCGGCCAGCCGATCGAAGAGATCTTCGGCTGACCTTCCGCCCGATTCGTACTTCTACCGAACGAAGACCGAAATGCCCATGATCGATCCGCCGTCCGACATCAAGGCCCGCCAGTCCGAAGGCTTTCTCCAGCTCGCGTGGGACGAAGGCTCCTGGAGCGTGAATCTGCCCTACAAATGGCTTCGCGGCGAATGCCCCTGCGCGGCGTGCAAGGACGAATGGACCGGTGCCCGGATCCTCGACCCGGCATCGGTTCCGGACGACATCAAAGTGGCTGACATGGAACTCGTCGGTTCGTACGCACTCAAAATCGGCTGGTCCGACGGTCATGGCTCAGGCCTTTTCACCTGGGAAAACCTGCGGAAGTTGTCCGAAGAACGACGAAGTTCGACGGCAAGTTCGCCGGAATGACCTCGGCACGTCCTGCCGACGAATCGCATCACCGGCAGATCAGGATCGCCACAAGCGGCTCGTTCGCGCACGATGAATCCAGAACGACGGATAAATCTCAAATCGGATGAGCCGCAAACTTCGCTGGACGATCGCGATTCCGACCTTCAACGGTGCCAGGTACATCGCGGAAGCGGTTCGGAGCGTGCTGGCCCAAACCGACGGCGAATTCGAACTGATCGTCTGCGACGACGGATCGAAGGACGATACGCTCAAGATCGTACAGGAAACATGCGGCGGCAGGGCCCGGATCGTCGGCAATGCAAGCGGCCAGCCATTGGGCCTCGCTGGGAACTGGAACCGGTGCGTGGCGGAAGCGAGTGGCGATTGGGTCACGATCCTGCACCAGGACGACCTTCTCGAACCCACGTTTCTCGCCCGCCACCGGGCAATCGCGAGCATGCATCACGACGTCGGCCTGATCCTCGGGCCAGTCACGATGATCGACCCGACCGGTCAACCGATCGATTGCGATGATGTCGATTTCATCTGGCCGGAGAGTTTCGCCGTGTGGCCGCCGCAGGCTCTCAGCCGCGTTCTGGCGACCGGCAATCCGATTCGTTGCCCGGGCGTGAGCTTCAGGCATGACCTTCACGAACGCCTCGGCGGCTTCGACTCCCGCTGGAAATATGTTCTCGACTGGGACTTCTGGCACAGGGCAGGGCAGGCTTCGGCCGTCGCATTCGTCGAAATACCGCTGGCCCGGCAACGGTGGCATCAGGCCAGCGAAACGCACAAGCTGGCTCGCGGCACGATCGATCTCGAAGAGAACGCATGGCTGATGCGGTCGATCCTCGCCGGCGAGCCATTCCTTGCATCGGAAAGGCCGCTGATCGACGCGAAAATCCGTAAGCGGATGGCCCAAGCCTGGACGAACCGGGCCTATCAGGCCGCTCGCCGCGGAGACCGGCGGTCGGAACTTCATGCACTCAAGCAGGCATGGGCCGAAAGTCCGGGGGTTCTGTTCGGAACACTCGTTCGCGAACCACGAACCGCCGCGCGACTGTTTCTGGGCGGGGTCGCTCACGGTCAGGACACTTGAAACGGACCGATCCGATCGCCTCGAATTTTCCTGCGATTTGCGTCGAGCGACTTGATAAGATGTTGCCATTCCCATCCTTCGAACACAGCACTTGATTGCGCTTCGAAACTGGCCTCCGATTCGCATTTCCCGAGGTGAACGATGTCCCGAATGGCGATTACCTGGCTCGTATTGTCGATTACTGTGGCGACTCCATTCGCGGCCGCGAAGGCCGAAGTGAAGATCACGCCGGATGTCGTCTATGGCCACAAGCATGGGCTGGCGATGACTTACGACGTCTTCCGCCCCACCGAAAAGCCGAACGGGGCAGGTGTTCTGTTCATGGTCAGCGGCGGCTGGTATTCCCAATGGGCACCGCCGGAATCGATGAAACCGTTCTTTCAGGACCTTCTCGACCGCGGGTTCACGGTCTTCGCCGTGCGGCACGGCAGCAGCCCGAAATTCGGCATCGAAGAAGCCGTCGGCGACGTGCGCAGGGCCGTGCGGCATATCCGGTCCCAGGCCGCGACATATCAGGTCGATCCGGAACGTCTCGGCGTCTTCGGCATGAGTGCCGGCGGACACCTTTCGCTGATGCTGGCCACGACGGCCGACGCCGGCAAAGCGGATGACGCCGATCCCGTATTACGTGTCAGCGACAAAGTCGCGGCGGCATGTGCCTGGGTCGCGCCGACCGATCTTCGGATCATGGTTTCGAGCGATCCGAACCGCCTGCCGGCCTACAAGAACTTCCCCGCCCTGGTTATGGAGCAGGACGCCGCAGCCAAAATGTCGCCGCTCCTGGCCGTTACGCCGGATGATGCACCGACCCTGCTGATCGCGGGCGACAAGGACGAACTCGTGCCGATCGAACACAGCAAAAAGATCAAGACGGAATTCGACAGCAAGAAGGTCCCGGCGGAATTCCTGATCATCGAAGGCGGCGGCCACGCCTTCAAGGGCGACGACCTGAAGCGCGCCCAGAAAGCCATGGGCGACTTTTTCGAATCGCGGCTCGTCAAACCGGCCGCGGAAGCCAGCGCAAAAGCGTCCTGATCGAAGATCGCTTCGCGACGAAGGCAATTCGAAGTCGGAACCAGCAGTTTCATGGAGGTCGGGGATTTGAGTATCGAAACGGTCATTTTCGATTTCGGAAACGTGATCGCCCACTTCGATTACCGCATCGCGGCAAATCGATTGGGCGAACCGCTGGGTCTCAGCGGCGAGAGGCTGATGGAACGAGCGACTTCGCTGGGCTTTCGAAATCTGCTGATGGATTTCGAAAGCGGCAGGGTCGGCCCTGACGCGTTCGTCGCGGAATTGAAAGTCCGGCTGGGTCTGCCGCAGTCTCCGTCGCAGATCACGGCGGACTGGGCCGATATCTTCACTGCGAACGAACCCGTGCATGCGCTCGCACACGAACTTGGAGATTCCGGCGTCAAACTCGTACTCGGCTCGAACACGAACGCAATTCATGCATCGCATTTCGTTCGACAGTTCGACTCTCTCCTGAGCCGCTTCGAATCACTGGTGTTCTCGCACGAAGTCGGCGCGATGAAACCGGCCGACGCATTCTACCGTCGCTGTGTCGAAGTATCAGGCTCGCCTGCGGCCCGTTGCGTTTTCATCGACGATATGCTCGAAAATGTCGAAGGTGCGAAAGCCGCCGGCCTGCAGGCCCTGCATTTCGACAATGCAGTCAAGTTGAAGGCCGACCTGCTGGCACTCGGGCTGCCGCTGAATCGTCCTAAAGTTTAAAGCGATTTTCGTGTCGTGCACGGAATTCGGAGAATCCCTTCAGAGGTGGCCATGCCGATCAACGAAATACCGCACGTGGATCGACTCAGCCGCCATGCGGACATCGAATCTTCTTTATCGTCTTTGATCGAAGCGGATTACGAATCCGCACTTCGGGGCTGGTGGCCTGAACCGTTCGCAGATCACTTCCGCGAAGTCTACCAGGTCGAGCTGACCGGAACTTATGCCGGCCGGGCGATCGATCACCCGTTCGGCAAAGGCTCAGGGCAGCTTTCGATGACGCTCGCCCAGGTGCGTGAATCGGCGGAAGCCGGCCTGGCTTTCGTCGTTCTGAAGACCGTGATCGGCGAGGACGCTTCCGGCAGCCGCAGCATGGCCGCCTGGGCAACGGACGACATCCGCATGGCGGTGGAGCCGATCGTCGGCCAGTCGAATCGCTCGGGATGGACGGTAAGCTGGAAAGGCCGAGGCTGGGGTCGATCGTTCGAGGATTATCTCGCACTTTGCCGGGGCTCGTTCGAAATCATGACCGAAACCGGCATGACCGTCGCCGCTTCGGCGAAAATGCACCTGCCCGCGAGCCTGGACGAACCCTGGCGGCTGGCCGAATACGAAAACGTGATCGGCAGCCTTGCCCGAACCTGGCATGATTCCGGCAACCCCGGCCCGATGCCTTTCGAAAAGGATTTCTCGCCGACTCTCGCCGGAGACGACAGGTCCAGGTCGCACGATTGCCTATTGCGATGGCTCAACGAAATCGTGCCGAACATCCGCAATGTCGAACCGAACGGGACGACAATCGGCCTGAAGCTCATGAACGCCGTCGGCCCGCTCGAACTGCAGCACCGCATCATCGACACCGCGCTGAACCTTCCGCCTGACCGGCGGCCCGACTTTCTGGTCTACGCGAACCGGCTCTTCGACTCCGACAAGAGTTTCGAAGCTCATCGAGGCATAGCCTACGGCGGGCCGGACTTGAGTGACCGGAACCTTGGCGTGCTGACCGATCGGCAGATCAGAGTCAGAAATTCAGGACTGGAAATTTCCGCGACCGGCGATATCGATTCGGGGCGAACGGCTGTCGAATACGCCCTGCGCGGTTGCACGTCAGCGCAATTGCATACTTTGTTTCAAGTTCCGCTTGATTACCCCATCGAGCCGACCGTGGGCAGAGTCCGGCGGGTGCTCGCCCGCTTGATTTTCGACCCGCACGACGGCCTCGTCGCCTGGCTGGCGCATGCTCGGGCACACTGGGGCCTGAGAGATTCCCGCGGGCTTGCGTGCTGGTCCGGTTTGCGTCATCTCGCGATTCCGCCCGAGCGCTGCATCCGCGATTTTCAGACTCGTTCGCCGCAGTGAGGGCAGCGGTTCTCACGCAGAAGCCCCGCCGCGATCATACCCGTGAACAGGCTGACCGTGCCGATGCCGACGACCATCAGGACGACGGCGATCGCCCGACCGACCGTGGTGACCGGATAGATGTCTCCGTAGCCGATCGTCGTAACCGTGACCATGGCCCACCAGACACCGTCGCGAAAGCTGTGAACGTTCGGATTCACGCCCTGCTCGGCATAAAAGAAGCCGAGGGCCCCTGTTACGATCGTCAGGCCAAGCATACTTCCGACTTCGTGGATCCGGTTTCGTTCCAGAAAAGCCTGTCCATCTCGGGCATATTCGCGGATCGAAACATGCAGCTTGAAGATACGTAAAAGCCTGAGAATCCTCAGGACACGCACAGCCAGCATCCCGTGTCCGGCGGTGTCGATCATGGGGATCGACGCCAGAGGCTCCCACCAGTTCCGCCGCAGGAATCGCTTTTTGTTGGGCGCCAGAATCAGGGCATGCAAAAAGTCCGCCAGGAGGACGATGCAGAAGAGGCCGTCCGTCACGTGGGCGAGATCCCAGTTCGATTCGTTACCGTCCTCGATCTCGATGAGTTGGGCGATCAGCAGAACGACCCCCAGCACACTGACGGCCACATTCGCGCGGCCGCTGAGCAGGCGATGTTCAGCCCCCCAATTCGGCTCGTGCTTGTGATCGTGCTCAGGAACGGCAACGGGTTCGTCATCCGGAACGTCGTCGTGTTCGGAATAGATCCGATGAGACGGCTTCGTATGTCGGGCCGATTTGTGCGCGCCATGAACCGATCGGCTCGGTTGGCCACTCATCGAAGAGGCCGACGCTCGATATGCGGTCATTGCCGGTGGACTCCGTTCCGTGTCTCAGGCTCTCCAGCCCGAATCGCTCCATCCATGGAGCTTGCAGCCCGGTCTGATCAAGATTACGGAATCGCCGGAATCTGTCCAGAGCGATCCATCGATCAAGCGACGGGCTCAGGTTCGAAGTTGTGCGTCGAAACGATCAACGCCGTTTGCCACGGGGGCGGGCCGGTGCGGCAGCCGCAGGGGCCTGATTCTGCATCTGCGCCTTGACCATCGGATAGACGTAATGGTTCAGGCCATATGGCAAGGCGATGGAAAGGGCGGCGATGATCCAGGTTTCGAGCCCGCTGGTTCCGAACAGGATCATGACCATGAACAGGAACACCACGAAATTGATGGCGGCCGTGATAAGCGATGTTTCCGACTGGCCTGCGAACACGAACATGGCGACCGAAATCGCAAGGCACAGGGCCGAGATCGCCAGGACCTTCAGCGAAATCGTGGTGATCGTGCCGAAATCGAATTCGAAGAACCGGCTGGCGATGAAAATCACGAGAATTCCGATGGGGAATTGAAACGCGATCTGTCGAACGGCGTAGTCCAGCACGCCCTGAGCGGCCTGTTCGCCACCCTGCATGTAGCCCATACCGAAGATCGCGCCCAGCGAGGCCAGAATGATCGCGAACGGGACCTTATAATGCGAGGTGCTTTTGAGCCAGATACTCATGGCCGGGACGCTCCTTGAGCGAGTGGGAGAGAATCGTATGTGAGACATCTGGTACGTCGCGCCCTGGAGGCGAACGCGCCATGCGATGGAGACACAAACTATCACGTCTCAGCCGGTAGCGTTAGAATCGTGATGTGGATTTTCCACGAATTTCGTATGCCCGACCGTCATGACCGGATCGGTTGACCACATGGGGCTCCTCCGATGGCGAAATCAACTTACATTCGGCTGATTCCGGAATCGTCGGCCCCAGGCGATGCTTCGGCGGCCTACGCGGAGTGGTTCGCTTCGAATCCCGGGCGGCCCGCGGTGCCCGATATTCTCAAATGCTTCGCCCACCGGCCTGACTTCTTTCGCGATGTCGTCGCCTTTTCCGACCGGTTGCATTTTTGCGACGGCCATTTGACTTATCGCATCAAGGAAATGCTGGCCACGCTCGTCTCCGCCCTGAACCAGTGCAGGTACTGAACGGATTTGCATGCACGATTTCTGCGGTCGCAGGAACCTGATACCGAACTCGTCAACGCACTTGCCGCCGGCGATCTGGACGCCGCCCTGCCGCGTCTGACCGAGCCTGAAGCGGCTCTGCTGGAATATGCCCGCAAGCTCACGGTGAACCCGGCCAGAATGTCGGCCGACGATGCCCAGGACCTGCGTCGCCAGGGCTGGACAGAACCCCAGATCGCCGAGGCCGTTTACGTCATCGCCCTGTTCGCGTTCTTCAACCGGGTGGCCGACGCGTTCGGAATCGGTTGAAACCGGATCGCCTGGCCATGGGGCTGAAACGAGTCTCGTTTGTCGAACGCCTCTTGCGGTAATGCCCGGTTTCCTGCCGAAGCGGTCGTTCGAAAAAATTTCGAGGATTAAGAACCGGAATCTTGCAGTCGCTTCACGAGTGTTTCACCATAACGTCCCTGGAAGTCCACCAACTCATGAGGAGACTCGTAAGATGATAACTCGACTCGGATTTCGGCACTCGATCCTGAAAACGATCGCATTCGCTGCCCTCTCGTTCGGAACGATCGATTTTCGGCTGGCCGAAGCCGACGACAAAAAGGCGGCCCAGACTGCTGATCCGCTGGAAGGCGAGAAGAAAGCGGACGACAAAAAAGAGTCCAGCCCTGCATTGGGTTTATGGGAACTTGAGTACGACAACCAGGGCACTCAGGTCATCGATCGATATGAAATCAAGGCGGGCGAAAAAGGCGAATTGACCGGGAAACTCTTGCGCGGCGATAAGGAGATCACGAAACTCGAAAAGGTGAAAATCGAAGGCGACAAGCTGTCATTCGAAGCCTCCGGCACCACCGACGGCGTGACCTGGAAAGCGGAACTTTCCGGCAAGGTCGCAGGTGACGCCATCGACGGCACGGCGAAAATCACCGTGAATGACCAGAGCTTCGACCTGCCCTGGCAGCCAAAGCGGGTCAAGCAGGGCAAATAACCGCAAACATCATTCCTTCGGACGACGGCTCGGCTTCTTGCTCTTTCTCGAATGCTCCTCGTTCACGCGAAATTCGACAATCCTGCTCACGAGATCCAGCGGCAGCGGCCGATCGTGCGGAAACTGGACCGCACCTCGCGAAGTGACGTAATCACGCAATTCCTCTGCGAAATGCTCGATGCCGGAACTCGTCGGGTAGAACCCGATGTGGTTCCGGAACGCGCCGAAGTGAACCAGATTCTTGCCGAGCACGAAAGTCGGCAGGCGATACTTGATCGCCTCGGCGGCCTCCGGAGCCGCGGCGTGAATCGTGGCCCGCATGGATTCCAGACGCTCTCGCACGGCTTCAGACGCTGCCGCGATGTAGGCATCGATCGATTCCAGGCCATTCACGTCATCGTTCATCGCCGATGGCTCCCCGGCTGCGTGACCAGAAATCCGACGAAAGTCGGAGGTCGAGCGATTCAGCATCATCGATTCATGAATTCGGTCGAAGGGTCACGCCGGCCGCAGCAGAAGTCGATCACAGAAAACGCCAGTCGCCCGTCGCGACGGAATACACTCCGAGGCCAAGATTCGCAACCGCGTGGCTGATGACCAGGGCCGACACGCTTTTCGACTTGCGCAGAAGCCAGAGCCAGAGAATCCCGCAGAGCAGGGCCGGGAACCATTCCGGGTGCCCGGCGACGAACAGCCCGAGAGACACGACGGCCGCCGTAGGATTGAAGGCCCAGGGGGCGATCTTCTGCCAGTCCGGATCGGTGACGTACCGCAGGATGAAGTCGCGCATGAAGAGTTCTTCGATGACAGGCACGATAGCGACCAGCCCAAGCGTTCGAAAGATCAGAAAGAGCCACTTCGTCGCGGGCTCCAGTTGTGTCGGGTCGAAGGCCGAGCGCTTGCCGAGCGATTCAGGAAGCGGGGGATAAAGACCGTCCAGGCCAATCCAGAACACGGTGACGAACGCGCCGATCGCCACGGAAAGCAGGACTGTGCCCAGGCCCGGCAGTGGTTTGAGATCACGCCATGCCTTGCGAGAAACGAACATGGTCGCAAGCACCGCGAGGATTTTCACACAGTAAATAACCGCATAGCGTTCGCCGATCATGGTCCCGTCATCGTTTTCGGCCTGACCTTCCAGATTCGTGCCCACCAGAAAAACGGCGAAAGGCAGGACATAGGCCCACGCGGGGGCAACGGCCGCTGCGTACGAATCCGGTGCGGACGGAGGATTTTCGTTCGTCGGGGTGGTAATCTCGTCGGCGGTCATGTCGGTCTCTTCGGTTCGGCCGGAAAAAATGACTTCGGTTGGCTCACAGTTTAGGACAATTCACGGCCGATAAGCACGTGGATTTCGGGACCATGCAGAAAGCACTTGCCGCTCGACGCTTTCGTGACGCCGGGAATCTTGTAAACCCGGTGATCGGCGGATATGCTCATGACTCCGAATTCGCGGCGAGTTTCGTAAAAACCCGGTAGCCCCGGAATGCGAACCTGCCGCACATTCCCGCATCGAAACGCAACAGCATATCGCCCGCTTGAGGACCGATCGAACCATGTCCACGCAAGGCGACCGCATCAGCCAGCTGCTTGAAGAATTCAAACGGTCGCGCGACGTCATGGTGGGAGAACTCTCCAAGGTCGTGGTCGGCCAGAGCGACGTGATCGAGCTGATTCTGGCATCGATCTTCACCCGCGGCCACGTGCTGCTCGTCGGCGTGCCGGGACTGGCCAAGACACTGCTCGTCAGTTCGCTGGCACGGATTCTCGACGTGAGCTTCAAACGGATCCAGTTCACGCCTGACCTGATGCCTTCGGACATCACGGGCACGAACGTGCTGGAAGAGCCCGAATCGGGTCGGCGGGCGTTCCGGTTCATCCAGGGGCCGCTGTTCGCGAACATCATTCTGGCAGACGAAATCAACCGGACCCCGCCTAAAACGCAGGCGGCGCTGCTGCAGGCCATGCAGGAGCGGGAAGTGACGGTAGGCCAGGAGACCATGAAGCTGCCGGAGCCGTTCTTCGTCATCGCCACGCAGAACCCGATCGAGCAGGAAGGCACCTACCCGCTGCCCGAAGCCCAGCTCGACCGCTTCATGTTCGATATCCGCGTGGGCTATCCCTCGCTCGAAGAAGAAGAGCGCATCCTGACGACGACGACCCGCGGCGAAACGCACGAGCTGACGAAAGTGCTCTCGGGCAGGGCGATCGTCAATCTGCAGAAGCTCGTGACGAGCGTTCCCGTGTCGGACTATGCCGTGAAATACGTGGCCCGGCTGGTGCGGGCGACACGCCCGACCGACCCATCCGCCCCGGCGTTCATTCAGGAAATGGTCGATAACGGAGCCGGCCCGCGTGCTGGCCAGAACCTGATTCTGGGCGCCAAGGCGATGGCCGCGATGGATGGCCGCTACAGCGTTTCGCTGGACGACGTCCGTAAGGTCGCCGCGCCTGTGCTGCGGCACCGGGTGATGACGAACTTCCAGGCTCAGGCCGAAGGTCAGACGACCGATTCGATTGTCGCACGTCTGCTGCGCGAAGTGCCCGAGCCGGAAGTGCCGAAGTACGAAAATCGCAAAAGCTGAAGCAGGTTCTCGGCAACGCCCGACCTCACCGAATGGCCTGACCGAACGAACCGAATAAGAAAAAGACACGACCGAAGCCGTGGCCAACCCCGCCGAAAAGTTCTTGAAGCCCGAAGTCATCCGCAACGTGTCGCGGCTGGACCTTCGTGCCAAGTTCATCGTGGAAGGCTTTCTATCGGGCCTGCATGCCAGCCCGTTTCACGGCTTTTCCGTCGAGTTCAGCGAGCACCGCAAGTACACGCCCGGCGACAATATCTCCGACATCGACTGGAGCGTTTTCGCCAAGACCGACCGTTTCTACGTCAAGCGGTTTCAGGCCGAGACGAACCTGACCGGCTACCTGCTCATGGACCTTTCGGCCTCCATGGGCTATACCTACCGGCAGGAATTGACGAAGTTCGAATATGCCATCAGCCTGGCTGCCGCACTGGGCTATCTCATGGTCCAGCAGCAGGACCCGGTCGGCCTGATCGCGTTCGACGAAAAAGTGCGTGAAAGCCTTCCGCCCAAGAGCCGTCGCACGCATCTGGCGAATATCCTGTCGGTATTGGCCCGGCTCCAGCCGACTGGCCTGACGGACATCCCGGCTTCAATTCGCCAGGTTTCGCGAATGATACGGCATCGCAGCCTGGTGATGCTGTTCACCGACCTCCTCGCTGACGCCGAGCCGATTCTCAAGGCCATTCACCGCCTGCGGCACTCCGGGCACGAAGTGATCGTGTTCCATATTCTGGACGAAGCGGAAGCCGACTTCCCGTTCCAGGGCATCGTCGAGCTGGAAGACCCCGAGACGGGCGAAATTCTGACCGTAGACGCGCTCGGTGCCCGTGCCGATTATCTGGAATCGGTGAACGCGTTTCGCGACCAGTACAAGCGTGATCTTTTCCGGGCCCGGGTCGACTACGTTCCGCTTCACACGGGGATGCCGTTCGACAAGGCATTGATGGGCTATCTTCTGAGCCGCCAGCGTAAAGGCTGACAGGCGCGCGTCACGGGGCGAATCGCGATGAATCTCTCGGTGGTGCATCTGGGATTGCTGGCGGGCCTGGCCTTCGTGGCCGTGCCCGTGATCATCCATATGGTGATGCGCCAGAAGCCCAAACACATCTTCTTCCCGGCCTTGCGTCTGCTCAAACAGAAGCAGCGGCAGTCGACACGCAGGCTTCGCATCCGCCAGTGGGCCCTGCTGGCCTCACGCATGGCCGTTGTAGCGCTGATGGCCCTTTGCATGGCTCGACCCGCCTGTAACACCACGGCACAGCTCGGCGAGTCCAACGTGCCGACAGCTATCGCCCTGGTCATCGACACTTCTCTCTCCATGCAGTGGACGGACGCCCGCAACCGCGACCGTTTGACCGAGGCCAAGGACCTCGCGAGAAAAGTCGTCCGGGAAACGCCGATCACCAGCCAGATCTTCCTGATCGATTCGGCCGAGCCGATCGAAACGCCCGCGATGTCGCCATCCACAGCCGAAGGACGTATCAAGGCCCTGGAACTGCGGCCGGCCAACCGCCCGCTTAACGACGCCATCGACGCCGCCTACAAAAGCGTCCTGTCCTCGGATCGCCCCCGGCGCGAAATCTATGTGATGACGGATCTGGCCGAAAGGTCGCTGGATCTGCAACGGCCAGTCTCGAAACCTACGCCCGCCGAACCGGAAAAGACGAAGGATGTGCCAGTCCAGCTTTATCTCTTGCGGCTCAATCCGCCGGAACCGGTGAATGCCGGCCTGAAGAATCTGGAATTCGACGCGTCGGCCGCTGTCGTTGGCGAGCCGCTGGACATCAAGCTCGTGGTTTCGAACACCGGTCCGGCGACGACGCGCATCCTCGAACTCTGGCTCGATGGCCGCAAGCGGGACCAGCGGGCCGTCGAGCTTTCGGCCGATTCGGACGCCGAAATCATCATGAGAACTCCGCCTCTCGAACCCGGGCGTGACGGTCTCCATCAGGGCGAGATCCGCATCCGCGACGAAGACCCGATGCCGTTCGACAACACGGCCTATTTTTCTCTGGTCGTTCGGCCGCCGGTGAAAGTACTGATCGTCACCGATGTCGAGCAGGACGCCCTGTTCCTGGCCGAAGCACTCGACCCCGCCCGGGGTGCTGGCGGGGCAGCTCTGCCGGGAGTGTCGCGGCCGTTCCGGGTCGAAATTCTTCGTGTCGGTCAACTGGCCGAACGCTTGCGTAAGGCCGACGACCGGCCCAATGCGATCATCGTGAACAATGTCGCCCAGATTCCCGAACCTCTCTGGACACAGCTGAACCTGGCTGTGCGTTCCGGCGTGGGCCTGTGCGTTGCCCTCGGCGATCGTTCCCGCGACGATTCCTACAACGGGGCCACGGCCATGACGCTCCTGCCCGCGACGGCCGATAACCGATTCGAAGCCCCGGCAGGCCAGCCTCTGCATTTTTCAGCCCCCGACGTGAATCACCCGATCTTTGCCCAATATGCTGAAGAACTTCGTACCGAGCTGACCACTGTGCCGGTATTTCGGTATCGACAGACGACCCGCTCAGGACAGGGTACGAGGGAATTGCTGCAAATCTCCGATGGCCGTTCGGCTCTGCTGGAACGTGTTTTTGACGCCAATGTCGCCGGGCGAATCCTCTATTGGACCACGCCTCTGGCTCGTCGGCCTTCCAGCTCGGACGCCGCCGCCTGGAACGACTTCCCGCGATCCTGGTCGTTCGTGCAGGTCGTCAATCGCATGTGCGCTTATCTTGCCGATACCGATTCCCAGACGGCGATGGTCGAAGCAGGGCAGGATTATCTCCTGCCCGTGGAGCCGGACAAAGGTTTCAAGTCGGCTCTTGTGAAAGGCCCGGGGGATCGCCCTGGCGAGAAGCGGGACATCGCTCCCAGCGAAAACCGGCTGCCGATTCTGAAACCCGACCTTCTGGGCCACTGGGGCGTGGCTCTCACCGGTGCGGCGGGCACAGCGCGTTCGACCGGATTTTCCGTGAACCCGCCAGCTACCGAAAGCCAATTGCGACCGATCGTCAAGGAATCGCTCGACACCGTTTTCGGCAAGGACAAATACTCGCTGGCCCAGGACACCGAATCGCTCGAAAAAGCCGTCGGCCTGGCTCGCGTCGGGGTCGAATTCTTCCCCTGGCTCATGCTGCTGCTGCTCGTCGTACTCAGCTTCGAAAACTATCTTGCGAACCGGTTCTACAAGGACGACCCGAACCTCACGGGTGGCTCGCCGCAGCCTTCCAGGCGTGAGGTGGCGGCATGAATTTCTCCGTCAATCCGATCGGCGGCTGGCTGGTCTGGTCCCCCGCCGCATTCCTGGTGATTTATCTCTCGTACCTGGCCTACAGGGACCGTATCCGCGCGGGCGGTACACGCACGACCACAGCGCGAATCTGTTTCGGCCTGCGGATGCTGGCCCTGGTCATGACGCTTTTCGCGGGCCTGCGGCCAAGCCTGGTCATGTCCGTTAAACGCGAACGGCCGGCCATGTTGCTGTTTCAGGTGGACAAATCGCGGAGCATGACGCTTTCCGACCAGGCCGCTGGCCGATCGCGCTGGGACATCGCCACGGAAACGCTCAAGAAGGTCGACGAAGAGATCAAGCGAATCGGCCCCCCGCTGGAAGCGACCTATCAAGGCTTCGATTCCGCCGTCGCGGATTACGATCCCGCGAAGCCCGGGAAAGCTGAAGGACCGGAAACGGCTCTCGGCACAGCCCTGGCTGATGGCCCTGCGCGCCTCGGCAGCGGTCGCGTGGCCGCTATTTACGTCCTTTCCGACGGGGCTTCGAACGGCGGCCCCCCACCGATGACCGCCGCTGCCAATCTCAGGGCCCTGCGCGTCCCGGTGAACGTCGTCACCTTCGGCTCGGCCACGCCGGACGAAGGTATCCGCGATATCGCCGTCAAGGACATGATCGCCGGCCCCACCGTCTTCGTGAAGAATCAGCTCCAGGTCCGGGCGACGGT
The DNA here is from genome assembly GCA_016125085.1 of bacterium. Lineage (GTDB taxonomy): Bacteria > Planctomycetota > Planctomycetia > Isosphaerales > Isosphaeraceae > QWQI01. The sequence continues at coordinate 36,036 of WGMM01000030.1, read as the reverse complement.
CACGTCGCAGGGCTTCGCCGGCCGGAAGCTCACGGCCCAGCTTTTCGAAGAAGATTCGCCCCAGCCCGTGGCGAGTACCCAGTTCGATGCCCCGGAAAACGGCAAGCCATTCGCGCTGCGAGATCTTTCCTACACGCCCCAGAAGCCGGGCGAAACGAAGCTGACGCTGAAAATCTCACCTCAGGACGGCGAAGTCACCACGACGAACAACGAAACCGGTACCTATGTGACCGTCCTCAAGGGCGGCCTGAACGTGCTTTATGTCCAGGGCCCGGCATTTTCTTGGGAGTACCGGTTTCTGGCACGGGCGTTGGACGCTTCGCCCGATATCCGGGTCGATCTCGTCGTTCTGCGCAAACCTGCATCATTGAATGATGGAGACCTCGACGACACCCTGCTGGAACCCGGGAAATACGACGTCTTCGTGCTCGACGCCCCGGTTTCGGTGCTGACGCCGACGCAGATCCAGAAACTCGCGACCAATGTTCAGCGGGGCGCGGGGCTTCTCATGCTCGGCGGTCGACTGAGTTTTTCGGGCGGTGGCTGGGCGAATACGCCGGTCGCAGGCGTTTTGCCTGTTGAAATTCCATTGGGGATGGCCCAGAACGAGCCCGACGGTGGCCTGAAAATCGTGCCGACCAACGCTGCTGCCGAAAGTTACATCACGCGGGTTGCCGCCGACGCAGCCGAATCGGACCGTCTCTGGCGTAGCCTGCCGGCGATTCCTGGTGCCCACATTTTCGGGCAGGTGAAGCCGAACGCGGCGATTCTTCTGGAAACGGAAGACAAGAAACCTTTGCTGGTTTCGCAGGATCTCGGCCGCGGGCGAACACTCGCGTTCGCTGGCGAAACCTGGGTGTGGCCACGGGGAAGCGTGATGCCAGGGGCCACGCAGGACCATGCAATGGCTCACCGGCGATTCTGGCGTCAGACGATTCTCTGGCTTGCCCGCAAGGAAAATCAGGACGAAAACCCGGTCAACCTGGTTCTCGATCAGCGGCGAATCCCGCGCGGTGGCCGACTGGAATTTACGGCTGACGCGAAAAACCCCAAGGGCGAACCTCTGCCGGGCGTGTCATTCCGCACCCGCATCGAACCTGTCGTACCCGCGAATGTGCCGAATGCACCTGATGCACCGAAGGCGGCCGAATCAGCATCCGTGTTCGTACAAGGCTCAGAGGCGAGAGGCAATTTTGTCGCCCGTGGTGAAGCCGGCGAGTACAGGCTGACCGTGGAGGGCCTCGTAAACGGTCAGACGATCGGCGAAGCGACGGCCCGGTTCCTCGTTTCGCAGGAAGACCGGGAACTCGAACAGCCCACCGCCGATCCAGCGTTACTGGCTGCGATCGCCGCAGCCACCGGTGGAAAAGTACTGACACCAGAAAGCCTGGTGAAAGAACTCAATTCGATCGACCTGCGCCAGTTCAGCGAGTTCGAAAGCCAGGAAGAATTCCGGCTCTGGGATAATTGGCCCATGTTTCTGGCTTTCCTGGGCACGATTTCTGCGGAATGGATCCTCAGACGGAAATCGGGCATGGTGTGATCCGATGAATCGCCCGGTAATCTTTGACGTTCGCTGCAAATCGCGGACGTCCTACCGGAATTCGGTCAATCACAAGGGCCGGCACGTTCTCCAGGAAAGAACGGCCGGCCCGGATTTCGATCGAACGAATCGAAGTGATTTCGCTGGACAACCCAAAGGTTAATCAGCGAAACGCAAATGGGACGGAGACTTCCTTGCCGTCCAGAGTGACGAGAAGCTCGCCCTTGAGTTCGTCGAAGTCAAAGTTGCCCGGTTCGGTCGCGAACCTTTTCCCCGTGGATTTGCCGCCTGACTTCGCCTTCGCGGTGAGAGCGACCTCTTTCGGAGCATCTTCCACAGGCAGAACCAGACGGGCCCGGACCGCCGAAGGATCAGCTGCCAAGGCGTTTTTGGCCGTAGCATCCAGAAAATACGCCGCGACGATCACAGGTTGCCCCGGCTTCGTGCGTTCTACAACCACTTCCACATAGCCCAGGTCACCGGGGATCGGATAGGCCATGCCTCCATTGAGGCCAGGCTGGGCTTTGGCGACTTCGGTCGTCTCTACAGGTGCCGTTCCTCCACATCCAGCGATGGCCAGAGAGAACGAAAGAAGCAGAGAAGTCGCAGCGAATCGGTAGTATTTCATGGTAAACCTTTCAGGAGATTCGGACCTGACACAATGAAGAAACCCGGACCGTCCAGAACGATCCGGGCCTTCGATGTTCGACCAGGCGATGGATCAGTAGGAATCCGCGCTGAGGACTTCGCCACCGTTACGAGAGCCAAGTCCACGCCAGACCGGTACGGCAACGGTGTTCTTGATGAATTTCACCGATCCGTCGGCAAAAAGGCTGTTCACGCCACCCGGGTGCGTACTTCTGGCTGACACGATCGCGTGTTCGCTGGGAACGTCGGTCAGGCTCGAACCGACACCGCAGTCCACACCGACCCAGTTGGGAGGAGCGGTATGATTGTACAGCGTCGAAATGTACCAGGAATAACCCCAGCCATCCGAAAACTGGAGACCGAAGCCGGGGCTCGCAACATACCGACCTTGCTGGTAGAAGTACCGGTCCGGAGTGAAGCTCCGGTTGCACGTCTGCAGCAGCCCATCCGCATCGGCCACGGGGTTGAACGTAATCGTGAAAGAAGGTGCGATCACGCTGTCGCTTTTCGTCGGAGCGTTGAATGTTCCCGAGCCCTTGGTGCGTTCCGAGAACATCACCGTATTGCTCGTGCCGTCGGAATACTGCGAAACGCCCAGACCCGGTCCATAAGTGAAAGCACCGTTGTCCGTTCCGGATCTTGGCGTGTTATCGCCACGCAGGCCGCCACCGGCATAGGGCGTGCTGCCGCCGAAGTTGGCGCGATAGTTGTTTTCGCCGCCCGGTCCGCCACCCTGGCCATTCGGGTCGGATGGGCAGATGAAAGCGTTCGAGGTCAGCGTGTAGGTGGTGTAGTTCACCGAAACGATCGCGCCCGAGGAATTCTGAAGCTGGCCCAGATTCACACCGGAAAAGTTCATCGCATTGTAGGCCGCGGTCTGCTCCATGAATTGCAGAATGTGCGTATGAACCGAGTAGTAACCGGTCCAGTTACCCGGGGCATCGGGAACGTTGCCCGTGCCGTAGCTGGTAATCGTATAACGTGGCACGCCATTGATCAGGACATCCGGAGCCATCCGTCCTGGAGGAAAGACGTTGTGAGTCGAGTGATAGTTATGAAGCGCAAGGCCGATTTGCTTCATGTTGTTCACGCATTGAGCGCGACGGGCTGCCTCGCGTGCGGACTGCACGGCAGGAAGAAGCAGAGAGATCAGAACGGCGATGATCGCGATGACCACCAGTAATTCGATGAGCGTGAAACCTTTACGGTCACTACGGCTTTGCCGCATGGATTGGGGTCCACCAAAGAGGGTAGACTCAAACGCGAAACATCCTGACGGTGCGTTTGACGTCAAATTCGTCTCGTATCTCAATGCCCGTCCATTGGAAAGAGATTGTATTCGCTTACGCACCGACGAAGGATGAAAGTTTCATGAAGAAACTCTTTTCACAACGTCGACACGATCTCTACTGAAATACTCTATAGCGATTCTCATACCGAACAAGGACGAATCCGAACGAATCTGTCACGATTCGCCAGTTCCCATCATATGATCTTCAATGTGGCCCCCAAGCGCCCAGACTGCAAAAACCCAAAAGCCTAGCCCCACGACACGGAGGTCTCCGCCTCTCCATGTTTGCTAATTCCGTTCAGTCCCCGGTCTCAAGAACTCGTGAGGCGAACCGCCAGCCGGTCAATCAAGATGGACGATGCGTCTTGTACTGGATGCAGCGGGCTCAACGGGGCCGCGACAATGCAGCGCTGAACCTGGCCATCGATCACGCGAACCGTCTGAAAGTTCCCGTTGCGTGCATTTTCGCACTCACCGACAATTACCCCGATGCCCAGCGACGGCACTACCGTTTCCTCGTCCAGGGGCTCGTTGACGCAGCCGAAGACCTTGCGCAAAAAGGCGTTCCGCTAATTGTCCGCTTCGGCTCTCCGCCCGAGGTCGTCCTGAACGCCACCCGCGAACTTAAGCCTGCGATCTTGATCGGCGACGAAAACCCGGTCCGGATCGGCCAGCTCTGGCGGCAGAAGATCGCGACCGAATCGCCCGTTCGCTTCGAAGTCGTCGATGCCGATGTCGTCGTCCCCTCAGCCCAATTTCCCAAAGAGGAATATGCCGCTCGTACCATTCGACCGAAAATCGCCAAAGTGCTTGACCAATTTCTGGAACGCGTGCCGAATCCTTCGGCGAACGTCGCCTGGCCTTTAGGCAACGTTCCGATCGGCGAACCGGTCGACGAGGGCCATCTGATGAGTCTGGTCCGCGCGGCTGGCGGTGCTTCGGAATTGCCTGACTATCGCGGCGGAGCGAAAGAGGCTCAAAGGAGGCTGGAAAAATTCATTCGTCAGCGTCTGGAGAATTACGACGAATTGCGGAACGAACCGGCGCGTTATCATACGAGCGAACTTTCCGCACACCTGCATTTCGGCCATATCGACCCCATCCATGTCGTTCTTGCCGTACGAGCCAGCGGTGGTCCAGCTGCTTCGATCGACGCGTTCGTCGAAGAGTTCGTCGTCCGGCGCGAGCTAGCCGTCAACTTCGTCGCTCGAAACTCGCATTACGATACACTTGAAGGCTGCCCGGACTGGGCGAGAAAAACCCTGGCCCGTCACGCTGACGACCCGCGGGCTTATCTTTACGATTACGATCGGCTTGAAAACGCCGACACGCATGATCCCCTATGGAACGCGGCACAATCGGAGATGGTCAGGACTGGCCGAATGCACAATTACATGCGAATGTACTGGGCCAAAAAAATTCTGGAATGGACGCCGAATGCCGAAACGGCATTCGAAATCGCCTTGAAGCTCAACGACAAATGGGAGATGGACGGCCGTGATCCGAACGGATACACGGGCGTCGCCTGGGCGATCGGCGGCAAACACGACCGCCCGTGGGGCGAGAGGCCAATCTTCGGCACGGTGCGGTTCATGAGTTACGAAAGTACGCGGAAGAAATTCGACTCGCGCGGCTATATCGAACGTGTCGGCAGCCTGAATCCTTAATCGCGTCTCGTCTCATCGGAGCCAAAACGAGACCCTGCCGCAAGGGCAGGGCCATTCGATGAATATTCGATTCGCGAAACCATCTCGAATCAGTCGCGAGCTTCAAGCGCAAACGCGACTCGAACGCGAACTTCCAGCGACGACTCGCCGGCCGCGACCGGGGCAGGGGCCGCCATCGCCATCGCACGCATTCCGACCATCTTGTCCATCATCGGCCGAGGTCCGAAGTCGCCGCCTGATTCTTCGATTTGCAGGATCCGGCCCGGCTTCACCTTATCGCCTGAGCAATAAAGCTCGGCAAGTCTGCGGGCATCAGCCACGGCCTGGCCGCGCACCTTGTCGAGAAGCTCGTCGGCCTTGTCGATATCGAACGAAATGCCGTACACCTGATTGGCGCCGTTGGCGATGAGAACGTCGAGCATCGGCCCGAGCTTGTCGATTTGCCGAAGCGTGACATAAACCGTATTGGTAACCTGATATCCGACGACTCTCGGAACGAACTCCCCCCGCTGGCCGGGCTGGGGCTGCGAGTACTGGGGCTGCACAGACAGGTTCGAAGTCCGGATGTCCTTATCCGCGACGCCCTGGGCCTTGATCACAGCGAAAAGCGCATTCATGGCCGAGTTGTTCTCGGCAAGGGCTGCGGCAGCCGTGGGGGCACTCGTGACGACACCGACATTGATCCTGGCCAGATCCGGCACAGCGCGAACCTCGGCGGATCCTGTCACGACGATCATATTCTTGTCCACGCCGGCACCGCCTTTCGCATCCTGGGACCGGACCGAACCGAAAGCCGCCGTGGCGGCGACCATCGTCATCATGACACGTACGGAACGAGGGATAATGGTCATGTCTGGCATCGTCCTGGTGAAGTGTTGAGAAGATTTCCCGAATCGATCCGGCGAACGAACGGAATTCAGCGACGGTCCGTTCGACTCGCCATCACCATTTCCCATGATACCCGTGGCGTCAAAAAAGTTCCTTGAGCCGGATGGATACGTTCGGAGGATTTCCGTTCTCCGAAAGGTCACAAGCTGGCGTCAGTCCATCGCTCGGGCGACCATGACGGGCAGAACGTCTCCGTTGACGAAGGCCTGGAATTCACGGTCATTATCGAGGTCGACGATAATGTCGATCCAGCGGCCGGTCACTTCATCCAGAATCGCGGCTGCCGTCATGCCCTGCAGGTTGCGTGATCTGTGACACCAGATCAGCCGGTCCTGCTCGTTGGTGTAGCCGATGTCGCCCCATCGGCCGATCCCGCCGACGATCCTGTGTACCGTCGTGCGAACTTCGTAAACCGTTTCGAACGCCTGGGGCGATTCTTTCATGCGATCCGGATAAATGCGGATCGCGTAAATCGCCCGCACGCTTTCGAGATAATCCTCAAGCCAGCGGCAGGCCGAGGGCGGCCCGCCCTGGTCGAGCGTGTCGAGAAATTCTGCGACTTCTTCGGCTCCGAGGGTGCCCGGGCCGACGGGATTTCGCTCGATCGTCGCCCAGATGGCTGAAGTGTCGCCGACTTCCGGCCCGACGACCAGATAGTTTCCCTGGCTGTCCGGCAGATCCATCGACCAGACGGCGCCATGCCTGGCCGCCTTCTGGAGGTCGATCAGCGGAATCTCCCGGTCGCTGACCGTCATGATCCGCAAGTAGTCATCCACAAGCACGCTCCGCCGGAATTGGTCTCAATCAAGCCGATTGCCTGCAACGCCTCACTTCGAATCGATTCAGCGGGCGGATGGGGCCAGGGAGAGATCGGTCGGACGTTCATGTCCGGAAGGGTGAAAGCCTAGTAATAGCACAAGAGCCAAGGCAAGGTCAATCAAACACGGAACGAGAAATACGAAATCCGGCCGATCCGGCCACAGTGCCTGACTCTCGCCCGCCAGGAGACTGCCGAGAAAGCAGCCGACCCCCGAAGTGCACATCACCTGCAATGCCTGAACCGAAGCACGGCTTTCCCGAGGCGCTTTTTCATCGACATAGACCTGTCCGCCGATCGTAAAAAATCCGATCGCCAGCCCCTGAAGCGGTATCGTCGCCACAATCCAGAAAAGCGAAGCCCCCGCCGCGATCACGCCATAGCGCAGGACCCAGCACAGCACTCCGAGAATGAGTGCCCCTCGATATCCCATGCGGCGGATCAACGTCGGCAGCACGAGCAGGGCGAACACTTCGGGAATCTGCGCCAGCGTCATCGCGCTGAGAACCCAGGGACGGCTCAGCCCTCTGGACTCCAGCAGCGCCGGGATGAGCTGGAAGACGAAAGGAGTCGTCAAACCGACACCGACTCCGACAAGCAGATAGGTCAGAAAGTCGCGATCCTGAAGGAGCCCCGTTTTCAGCACTTTCAGGAAACCGACCCTGCGCGTTTCCATCGGTCGTGACTGCGGAAGCCTGGAAGAAAGCCACGCCGTGAGGACCGTCAGACTCGCCCCGACATAGAAAATCTGCGGAATCCCGCCAGTCGCTGCCGTTCCTGATCGCAAAAACAGAAACGCCGCGACGAAATAACTGCCGGTCATCCAGCCGACGGAACCCCACAACCGAATACCGGCGAATTCCGTGCGCGGATCTTCCAGATGCCGCATGGCGATCGTGTTGCTGATGCTGTAGCCAGGGGCGACGAAGAGCCAGTACAGGAGAAAAATACAGGTGAGCACAGCCGCATCCTGCCCCGGGTACGCCGAGACGGAGAGCAAAACCGTGGCACCCACTAGATATGTGCAGGCAAGCAGCCGCTCCGCAGCGATGCGACGGTCCGCAAGCCGCCCCAGAACCAGCGGCGCGGCAATGGCCGCCATGGGCAAGGTAGAGAAAATCCAGCCCGTGGCCCGGGGCGAGACGCCAAGGCTCTTCAGGTGGAGAGAAAGGGCCGGATACCACGCCCCTTGAGAACCATAAAGCATCGCCAGCAGAAGACACAGGCTCCTGCGTACGTCACGCCCATCCGATGGGTCGGTCACTTTTTTCCTGCGTCTTTCCTGTCAATTTCAAGACCTGTCGCCGCATCAGTCGTTCCGGGCTTCCGGACACGTTCCGTTACGACAGGCCACCTTGTCCCGCGTTCCCCACTTCATGTTAAGATATTTAAGTCTGTGCGAAAAGTAGGGATCGCATCGGTTTCGACGATTCCGACGGCCAGGCATTTCGATCGACAGCCGCACGATCGATCCGAACTTTCGGCAACTGCGGGACATGCACTTCCTGCGAAGCCACCCCGCGATCGCCAGCCAGGCGCTGCCCCGAAACGCACGGCATGAGTTTCAGGAGATTGACCGATATGACCGACGCCACGACGACGAAACCCCGCAAGCGATCCTGGCGGACCTGGCTCGTGGCCTTCGCCGGACTGGCCGTATGCGCTGCGATTCTGGCGGTGATCCTTCTGCCCCGGATTCTCCAGAGCCCCATCGGCACGCAGCGTATCCTTGATGTGCTCGGCCCCATGACTGCGCCAGGCAAAATCACCGTCGAGCGGTTCCGGTTCGACTGGAATCGCCCGGTGGTGATGGAGGGATTCCGCCTGCATGATCAGGACGGAACCGTGGTGATCACCTCCGATGAAGTGCAGCTGAGCCGCACCTTGTGGCAGATCATCAAAGACCCGAACGACATGGGCACGCTCAGTTTCCGTAAAGCCGTCATGAATATCCGCCGGGAAGCCGACGGCAAGATCAACCTGATTCGGGCTCTGGGCAAGCTGATCGATCCGAAAGCCGAAAAAGACTTCGCCATCGTGATCGCCGACTCCCAACTGACTGTGCATTCTCCCGAGATGCCCGAACCCTTCGTGTCTCATGACGCCGATGTCGAAATCGACTTGCCGAAAGCTCCCAAGCCACTGGGCTTCTCGCTCACGGCCAGTGGGGAGGGTGCCCGCAAGGTGAAATTCTCGCTAGCAGCCCGGGGGCAAATCCAGCGATGGACCGATAAATCGGTCGACATCGTCGCCGAATTCGATCGCTGGCCGTTCGTCGGCAGCGGCATGGGGCTGGCAGCCACCGCATGGGTCACGGGGCGCATTCACGTAACCGAAGGACCGAAATCGTATCACATCGTTCCCGATATCCGGGCCGACCTGCAATGGCAGGACTCCGAAGACCTTCCGAAACTGCTTACGGCCATCGACCGGTTCCGGTTTCGGTCCGACCTGCGAGCCTCGTACGAACCGACCGTGAACGTGACGTTCGCCGATACGAAACTTGGCCTGCCCGGACTGGACATCGGCCTGAAGGGCTCCGCCAGCGATCTGACAGGCGAATCCGCGGCCGTGGACGTCGGCGGCGAAGTGAAAGTCGACCCGGCGAAAATCGGTGAAATCCTGGCGCAAAGCGATATGGGCAAAGTCCGTTTCGCCATGACGCCTGTCACCTTCCAGGCATCCGGGCCCGTCGACAAAAAAGCTCTGAACCGGATGAAAGCTTCGATGGCGACCCGAGTATCCGGCATCGACCTGGACGGGATTCAGGTCGGCGACATCGCCCTCGATATGAAGTGGCAGGATGGCAAGGTGGCGATCGCACCGATCGACACGACAGTCAACGATGGCCGGCTGTTCGTCGAACCTACCGTCGAAATGACGGAAGACGCCATGCCCGCCCGAGTCCGGCTCGGGCCGAACACGACGCTCACCCGATTGTCGCTGAGCCCGCTCATCTCGGAAAAAGTCATGGTGTACCCGGCGCCGGCCCTGGCGTCGGCGACGAAAGTCGACGGCTTCATCTCGGCCCGGATTCTCGATGGCGTGATCCCGGTGACGGACCGTAAAACAGAATTGTCGCTGAAAGGCGACCTCGCCTTCGAGGATGTCCGCTTCGGCCCGGGGCCGTGGCTGTTGAATTTGACCCAGAGCGTCGGTCTGCCGCCACCGCCGACATTTTCGCTTGACCAGCCCGTCCAGTTCGAAATCGTCAAGGATCGTGTCATCCAGCATGGCCTGAGCGTGCCTATCGGCCAGCTCACCCGACTCGACTTTTCCGGCTCGGTCACTTTCGACCAGAAGCTCGACCTGCTTGTCGAAGTGCCTGTCACGCCGACACTTCTGCAGAACGTCGCACTTTTTCGATCGTTCTTGGGAACCGAGGTGTTCAAGATTCCGATTCGAGGCACGATCGGTCAACCGGAAGTCGATCAGAACTCGTTTGACGCCAACATGAAACAGCTCGGCGAAAATCTCAAGAACCGGGCCGTCGATACGAGTCTGGACATGCTCTTCAACGGAATTCTCGGCGGACGTGTGCCCCGGTTCATCCCCGGTTCCGGACGCGCCGAGCCGCCACCTCAGCCGTAAATGTCTGTGGGTCAAAATTCTTCACGGAGATCATGATCGTCGCGAACGCGACCGGTCAATAAACCGTCACGTGCAGTCGTTTCGGCTCGAAACCCTGCAGGTTCCGCAGCTCGTCTGTGATCTGACGCCGTTGCCAGAACCACATCGGCCGGGCACGGATATAGATTTCCTCGTCGATCACCTGGACATTCAGCTCATTCGTTTTGGTTCCGACCGCCAGACGTGCTGCCCGGTCGGCCTTTTTCTGCAACTCCTGATCGATCCGGTCCGCGATCGTTCGATTTCGAGCGGACGGGACTGAGGAATCGAGCGGCATGTTCGACCGGTAGGAACGATCGTCGTCGTTTCGGCTGGATACGACCAGCGGCGGCTCGGCCGGCGGCTGCCTGCGCCAGGGCATCAAACGGGACAGGAACCCCCGGGACTTCGCTTCAGGTTCTTCCGGCCGGTTCGAAGACCGTGCAAGATCGCTTGAGCTTCGGGAAGGAGAAGCAGGTTTGTTCCGAAGTTCAGGAAACTGCTGGCGGGCGGCGGACTCGGTCCGAACGTCGCCGAATCGAACGACTCTGGGCTGTTCTACCGATGTCGATGGAGCGGATTCCGGGGAATCAGGCGGAAGATCATCGGGTAATGATGGCAATCGGGGCGGCTGCGATTCCGAACCGACGGGCGGAAGATTGTCGAGCGTATCGAGCACGCTGCCTGATCGCCCCTGGGCAGGCATTTCGGCAGGCTTCTGCAGATAAGGGGCCGTAACGTTATCGAAGGATGGCGCCGAAGGAGACGATGACGGCGGCAGATCCGGCGGATCACCGGCACCGAGACTTTCGATCACTGGCGGCAGTCCTGGAGGAGCGTCCCCGGGAGCCTGAGCCTGTGCGTGATGCTGCACGACAAACGCAAACGCGGCAGTCAGGAAGATAGCCCGAATGAACCTGCAGCTCATCGACAAAACCCCGCTCTGCCTGAGCGTCCAGTACATCTGGTCCACATCCTTCTCTATAGATCGACCAGGTTGCCCCAAGTCCCTTCGTTCGAAGCGGAGAAAAACGGGCGTATCGACCGGTCTGACCGGAATCGCCCGGAACACCGGTAAATCCCTCCGATCAGGGCAGACTCAATTTCATGAATATTCAAGAAGCACGCGAAGCAGGGTCGACTCCGATGGAATATAGTCCGTTGATGATGCGAATTCCGCCTCGAACGGTTGGGGGCTACTGCGGATCGATTACAGCCGGTGTTCGTCCGGAAATCGGAACATATGCGAAATTCCGCGGGCGATTCGCAATCCGAGGAAATTCCCATACCTTCGCAGGTCCGGATCGGCTATAATCTTGCGTGAGACGTGCCGTCTCAATACAGCCGCATGTGACGTCGAGAAACGTTTCGATGCAAGCGACCGCAGAACCCAAGGGTGCAAGAGTCGTCCTCGCCATGAGTGGGGGCGTGGACAGTTCGGTTGCCGCATGGCTCCTCAAGGAAAAAGGGTACGACGTCATTGGCCTGTTCATGAGAACAGGCTCTCACTCGGTCGAATTCGAGCGGCGGACGAAAACCTGCTGCAGCCTGACCGATTCGCTCGATGCCCAGCGGGTCGCGTCGAAGCTTGACATTCCGTTTTATGTGCTGGATTTCGAGCCCGACTTCGAGCGTATCGTCGATTATTTCGTCGACGAATACTATCAGGGGCGCACACCGAACCCCTGCGTGATGTGCAACATCTGGCTGAAGTTCGGCAAGCTCTGGGCCTATGGCCAGAAGCTGGGCGCCGATTACGTGGCCACCGGACACTATGCCCGGATGGTACGGGATGCGGCAGGCCGCCCCAGGATCGCACGCGGGCTGGACGCGACGAAGGATCAGTCGTACGTACTTTCCGGCCTGCGCAAATCGGTGCTCCCCCGGATTCTCTTCCCGGTCGGCGACTTCCCGAAGTCCGAAATCCGGGCGATGGCCCGGCAGATGGACTTGCCCGTGCACGACAAGCCGGACAGTCAGGAAATCTGCTTCGTGCCGGACAACGACTATGTCCGTTTCGTGCGGGAAAAGGCTCCCGAACGCGAAACCGGCGGTATGATCGTGGACAAGCAGGGCCAGGTGCTGGGCGAACACACGGGCTTCGAATCCTTCACCGTGGGTCAGCGGCGCGGCATCGGCATCGCAGCCAGGAAACCGCTTTACGTGCTGGAAATTCTTCCGGAATCGAACGAAGTCGTGGTCGGCGATCAGGATGACCTGATGAAATCCGGCCTCATGGCCGAACGGTTCGGATGGCATATCGATCCGCCGACCGAACCGTTGCCGTGCTTCGCACAGATTCGCGCCCGTCACAAGGCGGTCGAGGCGACCGTGCAAGTTTCCGAATCCCGGCCTGATCAAGTGATCGTCCGATTCGCCCAGCCCCAGACGGCCGTCACTCCTGGCCAGGTGCTTACGCTGTACGAAAACGACATGGTCCTTGGCGGAGGTTGGATCGAATCGGCATACGATGCTAAGATAAACGATCCGATGAACCTCACCGCCCCGTCCGAGTCACGGGACTGATGGCTTATCGTCTCCTGATTTAGCGAATCTAACCCGGTTCATGCCTTCGATGCCCATCGGTCACACTCGCGTTACAAGCACTTCCACGAGTCCCGCCTCATATGGCGGTACGTCGCGTGGCCGAATGTGCATTCTTTCACTTCACCGCATTCCTGGGCAGGAATCCGATTCCGAGTCCTACGTCCGCTCTCTCGCAGACACGTTCGACGCTCAGGGGTGGGAGATCGAAACCCGCAATCTGACTCTCGAATTCGAATCGGACGCGAAAAGCCCGATCCACCCGACCTATCGCTCCACGCTGATCGAGCAGTTCATCCCCAAACTCGATCACGAAGTGCTGCTCGTCGTCGATGACTTCTTCGAACTTGCCCCGAACTGGTTTCTCAACGCGGTCGAATTACTCAATTCGGACCAGGCGGATCTTGTTGTCGCATCGCGGAATTCCCGCGACTGGTTCGGCAAGATCGCGGCCATCGGGCTGGAAAAACTGACCGGCTGTCAGGCCGTCAACGCCTCGGCCCTCGTCGTTCGGCCACAGGCGATCCGCGACAGAAATGCCGCCATTAAGCCCGCCGGAAGATGGATCGCCCTGGAATTCCAGCTTCGCGTTCCGAGCGAAAGAAGCATGATGCTCGCCAGTACGGACTACCAGAAACCTGTCAAAGCCAGTGATTCGCGACTCGGCAAGACCGAATTGAGCTTCCTGAAATCTTATGTCGATCACAAATTCGGCAATGTCTCCAGGCTCGTTCAGTTCTGCACGGTCGGATTTTCCGGAATGTTCGTCGACCTGACGAGCTACGCAGGGTTCCAGGCCATTTTCAAGAATTCGGAACTCAGTCAATACGCATTGCCGCTCGTCAAAAGCACAGCCGACCTCGCGCTTGCAGGTTTTCTCGCGATCTGGCTGGCGATTACGTGGAATTTTATCCTGAACCGCAGACTCACATTCAATGACGCCAGGCGAAATTCGACCTTTCTCAGGCAATACGGCACATACTTGCTCAGTAACGCCCTGGCTCTCTGCGTCAGTTTCATGCTTCGGATCTGGCTTCCTTCGCGTTTTGCCTTTTTCGATGACCACAAGCTGGTCGCGGCATTCGTGGGCATCGTGATCGCGACGGGTATCAGCTTCAACATGACACGCTATTTCGTGTTCGCATCGCGGAAACTCAAGGCTTAATCCGTCTGTTCGACGGATACGACGTCTCGGCAGAGTTTTCGGTGCGAATCATCGAAATGGCAATGAAGCGGGCGAATCGACGCTCTGTCGAAGTTTCGTCAGGAACGAAAAAGGGTGATTCTCCGTACGAAGAATCACCCCTTCTTGCGGTTGCGGCTCGGTCGAAGTCATCGACTTGGACCGAGCCGAATCACTTATTTCTTCTCAGCAGGCTTTTCGGCAGGAGCAGCAGCGGGAGCGCCCGGAGCACCCGGAGCATCACCAGCGACAGCCGGGGCCGAAGCAGCGGGAGCGGCAGCGGGAGCAGGGGCACTGCCACCTTCGCCACCACAGCCGACAACCGCGAACGTCAACATCAGGAACATACCGCTCAAAACCAGATTCTTCACTTGATTTGTCTCCTCAATCGAAGTTGGGCCGATCAGCCGAAACGACAACGGAATCGAATCCCGCAGATTCGTGACAGACGGAAATGATCCGCCTTGGCCGACCGGACGGTTCAACATTAGGAAATCGATCCCGGGATTTCAAGCCCTGACGATCGTATCGAATTTATCGCCGACGATCCTAACCTGATGGATCTCGATGAGTTCAGCATAGCCAGAAACCGTTCGAGGGTCGATCGCACCAGCATCCCAGACCGCTGCGTTGGCCACCCCACAGGCCACAGCATACCTCAGAATATCCGTCACGTATTCGTCACCGAGCAGTCCACGACATAGCCCGGCCAGTAAGCTATCGCCGCTGCCGATCGGGTTCACAGGGTCGATCTTCGGTACGATCACCCTCCAGAACGCGTCCTTCGAAACAGCCAGAACGGATCCCGGTCCCTGCGTCACCAGGGCCAGTTTTGTCCCTCTCTTCACCCAGCTGGAGAGCCAGTCAAAAATGACCGCTTCCGAAAGTTGATCGCTCTCGACCTTCAAAGCCCCGGCCGCTTCCTTCAGATTGGTCTGCACGACATCAGGGGCGCTGCCGGAAGCACGCAGCAGCGAAGGTCCGTACGTGTCCATCAAAACGGGTATGCCCGCGCGCTGAGCAAGCTCTACGCATTCAGCGAATAACGAGTGGGTTTCTTCGGACGGGCTCGACCCCGAAAGCGTCAAAGCACGCACCTGCGAATTTCGGATCGCCAGCTCGATCGCAGTTCGCATCGCACATGCTTCGTCAGCCGATATTTGGGGATCCGGGTCGAAAAACGCCGATTGAATCGCCGACTCGCCCGTTCGGACCGTCAGAATCGTGCGAGTTTCCGCGCGCGAATCGATGATGAGCGGTTCGAACCCATCGTCATGAATGAGCAATTCCCGGCAGCGCTGGCCGGTCGCCCCACCCAGGAAAGTGACAGGCCGGGCTCCGACACCAAGTCGCCTCAGCGCTCGGGCCACGTTATTGCCCTTGCCACCGACGACTTCGCGCACAGCCGTACCACGGACATTGTCACCCGGCTTCCACGGCGGAACCGTCAGGGTCTTATCCAGGCAAGGGTTCAGAGTCAGGCTGTGTACGACCGGCATCGGGCAAAATCCCTGAAGTCGAAACCCATGATCGACGACGATTGAATGAAGCGTCGCAAGCGAGCGATTTTATGCTTCATGTGATACAGCGAAGACCATCAGCTACGGGTGGCCTCATGCACGAAATCGACAAGTCGCCGTACATTGTCCGGCGGCGTACTTGGCAGAATCCCGTGCCCAAGATTGAAGATGTGGCCCGGCCTTCCGGCAGCCTGATCGAGAATGATACGCGTCTGCCGCTCGATCTCGTCCCATGGCCCCAGCAACAGTACGGGGTCAAGGTTGCCCTGCACGGCCACAGAATCGCCGAGACGAGCCCAGCACTGGTCGAGGTCCGCTCGCCAGTCGAGCCCGATGACGTCGCCCCCGGCGTCTCTCTGGGCTTCCAGCAAATGGCCCGTATCGGTACCGAAATGGATCGTCACAGGTCCGGGCAAGAGACCTTCGAAAAGCGTCTTCATGTGGGGCTGAACGAACCGGCGGTAATCCCTCAAAGACAAATTCCCCACCCAGCTGTCGAAGAGCTGGATCGCATCAGCCCCGGCACGGATCTGGGCATTGAGGTATTCGACCGTCGCCGAAGTGAGCTTGCCCATCAGGGCATCGAATGCCTCAGGATTTCGATACATGAAGGCCTTGGCCTTGTCGTAATGGCGACTGCCGCCACCTTCGATCGCATAACAGGCCAGCGTAAAAGGAGCACCCGCGAAACCGATCAGGTCGCGATGTGCCGGCAGATCGCGGCGGATCAGGCGGACCGCTTCGTACACGTAACTCAGTGCATCCGCGACTCCTTCGCCTCTCACCCGGTCGAGATCTTCGGCGGCCCGAACAGGGTTGTAGATGGCCGGACCATCGCCTTTGACGAATGCAAGGTCGAAGCCCATCGGCTCCAGAATCAGCAGAATATCGGCGAACAGGATTGCGGCATCGGTATCGAGCCAGTTCGCCGCGTCGATCGTCACCTGGGCCGCCAGTTCGGGGCTATGGCACAGCTCCAGAAATCCGACCTTCGACCTCAACTCCCTGTATTCCGGCTGATATCGCCCGGCCTGCCGCATGAGCCAGACCGGCGTATGCCCGGCGGGCTGTCTGCGACACGCCAGGGAAAATGCGTTCGTACCGACCTTCGGAGTGTTCACGTTCGGATTCGTCTTTCTTTCTGTCTCAGTCCAAGTGATGAGTGGGCCCGAAGATGCGAACGATTCGTCAGGATCCTGCTCCGAAAGCATTTGCGGGCATGGTCTTGCCCACAGTTCGCCAACCGGCCGCAAGCGATTTGACCAAAGGCCCCAGCTTCGGATGTTCCGGCACGATATCCGGAACGAGGCCGAATTCCCCCAGAGCTTCGGTCGCCACCGGCCCGACGCTGGCGATGACGACACGCTCGCGCAAGGCGTCTTTCAGGGGATCACCAAGCTCTTCCTCCTGAGCCACTTGCATCAAATGGCGGACCTGCTGTGCGCTGGTCACGACGATCGCCCCGACCGTCCCATCGATGCAACCGCGAATCGCGGCCTTGAGCGGCCGGAGATCTTCCGGCAAAGCCCAGCGGTAAACGGGCACGCGAATCACCTCGGCGGCACCGCGTGCGCTGAGTCCATCGGTCAATTCCGTGTTGGTCTGGCCGTATTCCTGAATTGCGATGCGCTTGCCGCGTACGTCAGTCGCCCGGTCGAGAGCACCCAGCAAATCACGCCACGTGTTGGGCTCAGGCACTTGCACGTCGACTCGCACCTTCCAACCTCGTAACACCGTGAGCGGCTTCGGCCCACGTGCGACGACGAAGGCCCTCTCAAGTGCCGCACGCCAGCGATCTGCCGGATAGCGGGTCTCGATCGCATCTGCCAGGTGCTTCGCGCCGACGCCGGTCAAAAAGATGACGACATCGATCTCACCCGCGATCAGCCTCGCCGCGAACTGAAGCGCTTCGGCGTTGTCCTCAAGCGGCAGTTCACGCATTGAAGGGGCGCGAACTGCGACGCCCCCGGCACGTTCCAGCAGAATCGCTGTCTGGTCGGACATCCGGCTCTCGAGGGCGACGACCCTCAAACGCGCCAGATTTTCCGATGAGTTATCCGAATTCTCGTTCTCGTTCGACAATGCCGTCATTCCCAGCGAAACGTGTGCGACAGGATCGTGTGCGACGCACGATTCCGGCGACTGCGAAAGAACACATCGACTGCAGGCTTGATCGCCTGACATCCCATGTACCTGGATCGCTATCGGATCGGAACCATTTCCACCATTCTAGCAGATACATCCTGCAGCCGAGCAGTGCACCAAACCACCGGGCACACAAAGCCAGCAATCGGGAGAATGCCCATTCCCAACACCGAAAGATTGATGTCCTGGCCTTCATGACCGATAATGAAGACTTCTGGCCCCCATCGTCTAGCGGCCTAGGACACCTGGTTCTCAGCCAGGCGACACCGGTTCGAGTCCGGTTGGGGGTACTCTGTCGACTCGATTTCCGGGGCAACGAATTCGAAGATCGCCCGCATTTATCCGGCCGCGCGCTTGGCGAACCCCGAACGGAATTTGTCCAGGGCGACAGCACTTACGATGATCGCCCCGATCAGAATGTCCTGCGTGGCGTTCGGGATACCTGCATGCACGCATCCACTGCGAAGCACTCGCATGATCAAGGCTCCGGTCAAAGTGCCGATGACCGATGCCTCGCCACCTGCCAGTGAGCCGCCGCCGATCACGACCGCCGCGATCACTTCAAGCTCAAGCCCCCCGGCCACTACGGGATCGCCCGTGCCGTTCATCTCGGCGAATTGCATGATCCCGGCAAGTCCCGTGAGAAACCCGCAAAAGGTGTAGACCGACACCTTCAGCACACCGACCCGCAGGCCGCAAAGGCGGGCCGTCGCCTCGTTCGAACCGACGGCGACGACATATCGGCCCCACGTCGTCTTCCGCAAAGCGACCCAAACGATCATGGCCATGACGATCAACAGCCAAACCGCTGGCGGAATGGCCAGGACCGGCTTCGCAAGAACAGGGGGCAGGCTCTTCGCAAAGGCTGCCAGCCTCGGCCCCGGCTCGATCGCCATGATTTCTGCCAGCCAGGGCGGCTTGGCGTCTGCCGGGAAATAGACCGCCGTGTTTTTCGCCAGCAGTTTCGCGAGCCCGCGATAAATCTGAAGCGTGCCGAGCGTAACGATGAAGGGCATCAGTTTGAGCCGGTCGATCGCCAGCCCGTTGACCATGCCGCAAACCGTGCCGACGAGCGTACCGCCGATCACGCACGCCATCGGCGACAGGCCATGATCCCGGCCAAGGACGGCCGTCACGACCGTGACCAGTGCGACCTGGGAACCGATCGAAAGATCGATCCCGGCGGAAACGATCACGAGCGTCATCCCCAGCGCGGCCAGACCGACGATCACCGACTGGACCGCAATCGTACGGATATTGAACTCGGTAAGGAACGTGCCCTCCTCACGAGTGAGATACGAAAAGAACACGACGGCAAGAATCAGCCCCGCGAAGGGACCGCCGGTCGTGAGGGCACGGCCGGCGAATGCACGCCAGGAAAATGGGCGACGCGGTCTCGTTTCTTCGGTCGGCGAATTCATGCTCTCTCGCTCCCGGCAGCCATTTCCACCCCAGTCGTCGCCCAGTGCATGGCCTGTTCCTGCGACCATTCGCCGATCG
Organism: bacterium; assembly: GCA_016125085.1. GTDB lineage: Bacteria > Planctomycetota > Planctomycetia > Isosphaerales > Isosphaeraceae > QWQI01. Next base: position 16,681 of record WGMM01000030.1, on the reverse strand, counting down.
GCCTGACCGGAGACAATCGACCATCACGCATGACGGCCAGATCGTCGCAAAGTCCGAACAACTCAGGCAGATACGAACTGATCAGCAAAACGGCGCGACCGTGATCCGCCTGTTCACGAATCATTCGATAAATCTCGGCCTTCGCCCCGACATCGACGCCGCGAGTCGGCTCGTCCAGAATCAGCACGTCGCCTTCTTGCTCGAAGAGTCGTGCCAGGGCGACTTTCTGCTGATTGCCGCCGGAAAGATCGCGAATCGGCTGCCCGGGGCTGACACACTTGATACCCAGGCTCGAAACCCATTTTCGGACTCTCGCTCGCGAACTGGCCGAGCGAATCAGCCCAAAGCGGGCATCTCGGGCATAAGTCGAATACAACATGTTCTCTTCGATCGATCGGTTCACGGCCAGGCCTTCGCCCGCTCGATCTTCGCTCAACAGGCCGAGTCCGCGCCGGATACGGCTGCGGGCCGAGGCTATGGGCCGGATCGGCTCGCCGCATATCGTCATCCTTCCGCCGATCGTTCGATCAAGGCCCATCATCACCCGGGCCAACTCCGTGCGGCCCGAACCGATCAACCCGGCCAGCCCAAGAATTCGCCCTCGCATCAGCCTCAGCGAAACGCCTTTGGGCACGATTTCCCCGGTAAGCTCGACCGCATCGAGAAGCGGGGGGGGCTCTGCAGCGTCAACTGCGATAGGCGCTTCCGGTCTCGCAGGGTAGAGATCCTCGATCGTCCGCCCGACCATCGTTCCGACAATCGATCCTCGATCCCAATCGGCCCTGTCTGCGACACGAATCAGCCGACCGTCCCGAAGTACGGCGATTCGATCGGCGACCCGGTCGACTTCTTCAAGAGCATGGCTGATGAATACGACGGCCATCCCCCGGGCCTTCAGGGCATCGATCAACCGAAACAGCCGCCGGGTATCGACTTCGGTCAGGCTGCTCGTCGGCTCGTCGAGCAGAACGACGTGAGCGTCGGCCGCGATGGCTCGCGCGATTTCGACAATCTGCCTGAGCCCGGGCGTAAGCGCACTGACGGGCGTATCGACATCCAGACCGGCGTGATCGAGTCTTGCCAGGATTTCCCGGACAATCGCTTTGGACTTTCTCGCGCGGCAGAACCCCAGCCGGCTCGGTTCCCGCCCGAGCAGGATATTGGCCTCGACGGAAAGGTGCGGTGCCAGACAGAGTTCCTGATGCACGATCGCCACCCCATGGCGGATCGCATCACGCGGATTTCGGGGTTCGAACGGGCGGCCTTCGAAGCGCATTGTCCCCCGGTCGGGCCGATACTGGCCGGACAGGATTTTCAGCAGCGTACTTTTGCCGGCACCGTTTTCGCCGACTAGGGCCAGACATTCGCCGGACCGAATTTCGAGGTCGAGCCCGTCGAGCGCCTGGGTCGGGCCGAATCGTTTCGAGACCTCCTGCAGAACCAGCAGAGGCTGCGCAGTCATGGTTTCCGGGCCGTGAGGCCCATGCTGTCCAGAACCCGCAGCATGCCAAGCGTGCTGGATTCGTTGGGGCAGAATACGCCATCGATACGGCCGCGATAACGGGCGATCAGATTCTGCGAAGCCTGCTGGGCCGAATCAGCCGTCGCCCCGGCATACTGATCGTTGGAAAGATAGGTGATTTCGGGAAATTCTTTGGCGATCGTATCAGTGAACCCTTTTTCCCGTTCGTCGGTACTCGCGGAACCGACGTTATATCGCAGCAGGATGATCCGGCCCTTGCCGCCCAGGAGTTCGCCCATCCGTTTGGCGGCCAGAACGCCGCCGTTATAGTTGTTCGTCGCGACATAGGCCGAGACCTTCTTCGATTCCAGAGCCGAGTCGAACACGACGACGGGAATGCCTTTGGCAATCGCCTGCTCAGCCGGTTCGGCCAGGGCCCGGGCATCCAGCGGAGCCAGGATGATGCCGTCCACCTTCGAAGCCACGGCACTCTGCACCAGTTTGATCTGGTCGGCCCGGTCATCTTCCTTGGTCGGCCCTTGCCAGATGATCTCGACATCGCCCAGCTCTTTCGCCGCGTTGGCTGCACCGGCGTGCACGGCCTTCCAGTGCTCGTGAGTGGTGCCCTTGGGTATCACCATGATCCGGAAAGTCTTCGCCTTCGCTCCGCCGGCCTTACTGTCCACGGTATGTTCGAGCTTGGGCGGAAGAACGAGATCCTTTTTTGACGGGTCGTCCACCGTTTCGGGCGTAATCATATGCTCGCCCGTGCCGATGACTGGCTCAACCTTCTTCTTGCGGAGGATTTCGCTCATCGCCTTGACCGACTCCGCCCCCATGCGGAAGGGGTCCTGCAGAACCAGCCCCTGGATCTTGCCAGCACGCATCGCTTCGATCAAAGGAGGGCTGCCGTCGAAACCGACGAAAACCACTCCCTTGGAAGAACTTCCGGCCGCTGTTCCCGCACCGGCTCCCGCGGGGATCGCCGAGTTTCCAGATTCGGGCGATACCGGTGCGTTCGAGCCGCCACAACCTCCCACGATCGCCGAAAATGACACGATGGTCAGACGAACCAGCGATGGCAACGCAATGCTGCGAAAGTGCATGGGAGAAAACCTGATTTATCGGTGATGACGATCGTTCGAAGCGACTCAGGCCAGATGACGATTCGCAATCTGGCCGGCGCCCTGGGTCCGTTCATCAAACCGCAGCCGGTGTGATGTGTCAAGAAGAACGAACGACGAACAGGATTGGAGAATGCTCGCGAGGCCGTGTCTGCACTGGACAAAATCGTGATTTCTTCGACAATGAGGGGCCGACCAATGTGACGCGGACACGTCACGACCGATGCAAACCATTGCATTGCCTGGGAATACGGAAAGGATTCCGAAGCGCCCATGAACCCGTCTGCCGAACGCGCAGCCACTGAAACGGCAGGAGTGACTCCCTGCCCAGGCGGTCCACGCCTGCGTGGGCTGGCTTCGCAATTCGCGTTCCTCAGCCTGGCGGAAATCTCCTGCCGGCTGATTTCGCTGGCAGTCGTTCTGGAACTCATCCGAAGGACGGGCAGGGACGGATTCGGACGTATCGAATTCTGCTTCAGCCTCATTTACTGGCTGATTTTCGTGATCCGCGACGGCGTCGAACTGGTCTTTTATCGCGAACTTTCGCGGCGCGCCAGGCCGAATCCGCGCATCATCGGTTCGTACGTATCGCTCAAACTCCAGCTGGCCATGGCGTTATGGGCGGGGCTCAGCCTCGCGTCGCTGGTCGTCTTTCATGCCCCTGAAGATCGCCTGCTGCTCGCCAGTTTCGGCCTCCTCCTGATTCCCACGGCGATCGGCCTGGACAACGTCTTCCGCAGCCTCCGCAGGTCAGGGCTCGTGGCGATTTCGCTCGTCATCCGGACGGCCGTCTACGCGCTCGGTATCGCCGTCTTCGTCACGGACGCCAGCCGACTCGTACTGGTGCCATGGCTGTTCTTCCTCGGTGAAATGTGCGGTATCCTTCTGATATGGCGGCAATTCCGTGCGGAATTCGGCATACCCCGAATCAGTCTCCGCCATGGACGCCGATTCGCTGGACCGGTCTTCAGCCAGGGGCAGGGGGTTCTGGGTCTCCAGCTCACGCAAGTCGCCATGTCCAGCATGGACGTTCTGGTGATCGGCTTTCTCGATGACTGGGGGAAAGTCGGCCTTTATGGCTCTACGCACCGGATCGTCTCCGCTTCCGTCACGTTCGCAGTCATTTTTCAGCAAGTCCTTCTGCCGCAACTTGTTCGATCATGGGTCGCGAACCGGAAGCAGCAGACTGCGGAAGTGCGCCGGATCACCATGGCCGCGATGGCCGCGATCGTTCCTGTGACGCTGGCCGTCAGCATTTTCGCCACCGTCATCGTTCGCATGCTGTTCACGCCCGACTTCGCCGACGCTTCGCCACTTCTCTCCGTCGGTATCTGGCGCGTGCCGCTGATGGCGGCCGCTTCGATCCATCTGACGACCCTCGTGGCTACGCACAGGGAACGGCTCGGCCTTAAGATCATGTCCGGCTGTCTCGCGATTTCCCTGCCTCAAGTGATCTGGGCGCATTCACGCTATGGCCTCAACGGTACGGCAGCGGCCATGCTCGGCACAGCGGCTTTGACAGCGCTCGCCACGGGGGCCGCGGTTTATCTGCCCTCACGAAACGGCACTTCAACCACTCCGAAAAGCATCGTTCAGGGCCGGGTGGATTCAGGCACAGCCAGGACCGAAACCCCGCGTAAACTACATCAGGAAACACGTTCGGAGAAACAGCTCACATGAAATTCTGCATGCTGACGACTTTCTTCGGGCCACACAGCTTCGGCGGCGACGCGGCTTACGTTGATCGGCTCTCCCGTGCTCTGGCCCGGCGCGGCCATGAAGTGCATGTCATTTACTGTGCCGACGCTTTCGAAGCCGTTCGCGGCGACCATCCCGAGCGGTCCTACGAACCGGTCGACGGCGTGACGCTTCACCCCCTGCGCAGCCGCTGGGGGATCCTCTCGCCACTGAGCACGCAAATATCAGGCCAGCCGACACTTAAGAAATCATCGATTCGCGAAATCCTCGCCCGCGTTCGGCCGGATGTCGTTCATTTCCACAATATCTCGCTGATCGGCGGCCCAGGTCTGTTGCGTATGGGCCAGGACTCGGTGCGATTCATGACGGCTCACGAACACTGGCTGCACTGCGCCAACCATCTTCTCTGGAAGAACGACGAGAAATCGTGTGACAGCCGCACTTGCCTGAGCTGCGTCCTGAGAGCGCACAGGCCGCCGCAATTTTGGCGGCATACGGGGCTCGTCAAGCGCTCGCTCGACTGCCTCGATCAGCTCATCTTCCCCAGCCACGACGCCATGAACCGGCATCGTTCGGTCGAATCCAGCGTTCCCCGTACTGTTCTGCCCTATTTCCTGCCGAACGAATGGTCAGGCGGTGTGGAGCATGCGCCCCGAGCGATCGGTGATCGGCCTTATCTGGCCGCGGCCGGCCGACTCGTTCGGATGAAAGGTTTTCAAAAGCTCATTCCGCTGATGGCCCGATTCCCGCGGATCGACCTGAAAATCGCCGGCACAGGCCCCTTCGAACCGGAACTGAAACGCCTGGCCGAGAATTTGCGAAACGTCGAATTCGTCGGGCTTTGCGACCGGCAGCGACTGACTCGCCTGTTTCACGGCGCGGAGGCCGTCGTCGTTCCGTCCCTGTTCCCGGAAACGTTCGGATATGTCGTCGCGGAAGCATTCGCCGTGAAAACGCCCGTGATCGTCCATCGGGGCGGAGGGGCGATCGCCGAAACCGGCGAACTCAGCGGCGGCGGCATCGGCTACGACGATTCCGACCAGCTCGAAGCCGCGATTCTGACGCTGCTGCACGATCCGAAGCTGCGTGATCGCCTGGCCGAACGGGGCTACTCGGTCCATCGCAACGAATGGTCCGAGTCCTCCCATATGGATCGCTACTTCGCTATGATCGAAGAGGCGAAAGCCGGGCGTGACAAGCCCCATGCCCAACTTCAGCCGCATCCCCATTTCGGGGACCGGATGGTTCGTGACTTCGACAGAAACTCCGTCTGATTTCCATCGGGGCTCGCACGACGGAATGCTGATGGCTTTCGGTCCACTTCACCGCATCGAAATGTGAATTCCGCCTTGCAGAAGTTCTCGTTGCGACATTTCGGCCGATTCGCCTGTTTCGCTTTTCCGGCGATGGCCGTGGTCGTGCGCCTGGTCTTCGGGCTTTCCCGGCTACAGGACATCCCGACCGATCCGGATCACTACATCCAACTGGGCAATTCGCTGATCACGGGCCAGGGCTTCGTCTACGACGGCCGCCCGACAGCGTACCGGCCACCGCTCTATCCAATCGTCATCTCGCCGCTGATCGCCATCTTCGGCGAGGGAAGGACGTTTCATGCCACACTCGTCGTTTTGCAGGCAATTCTCGGCGGCGCGACGACCTGGCTCGCAATGCGGACGGCGTCACACGTCAGTGACTTGCTGAGCGATCAGAAAAGCGACAGCCAGGAATCTCGCCTGAAATGGTCATCGGCATGGTGGATTACGGGACTATTGACCGCTTTCGACCCAGTTCTGGTCAGCCAGTCTCCGCTGGTCATGACCGAAACTCTCGCGGCATTTTTGCTGACAGGGGCAATCCATGCCATCATGCATGATCGGCTTCGATCCGCCGGGCTCTGGTTCGGCGCAGCCGCACTTTGCCGCCCAAGCTTGCTTGCATGCATGATTCTAACGGCATTCGTGCGGTGGATTCCGACCGATCGAAGCCCCTTGAAACACCGATTCGCAGATTCCTTCAGAATCGCGTTTATCTGTGGCATCCTTTTATTGCCATGGGTCTTACGAAACATGGCACGCTTCGGCGAGCCTGTTCTGACTACGACCCACGGCGGCTACACCCTGGCCCTGGCGAACAACGCGGTCTATTACGAAGACGTCGTCTTCGGGCCCCCGGGCGCTGTCTGGACAGGCCCGCGCCAGCAAGCATGGATGGATTCGATTGGGACGGATACCGTCGGACTTCCCGAGCCGGAGGCCGACCGACGGATGAAGGCGAAAGCGTTCGATTTTATCCGCAATCACCCGAGGGAATTCGCTATCGCTTGTATCCATAAACAGTTGCGTTTCTGGGCAATCGCTCCCTCCTCCCAAGTTTTCGGGAGTCGGGTACGTACGATCTGCGCGATCTGGACCGTCCCATTCTGGTTTTTTGCCCTTTTGGCGCTGAGGCTCCGCTCATCCTGGACCTGGCCGACACTGGCGATTCTGGCGGTCGTTACGAGTTTAGCGATGGTGCATCTCGTTTATTGGACGGACATTCGCATGAGGGCCCCCATCGTGCCGACTTTGGCGATCTTGGCGGGCATCGGTGCAGAGCCGGCGATTCGCGGCATCAAAAGATAAGTCATCGCTGTCCCAAACTGCCGAATGTACCCGTAAGAGTAAGTAACATCCGTCGCGGCGCATGCCGACGGTACCGGCAGACCTGACCGAACTCGCTGCCACTAATACACATACGCGGAGATTCATGCCGATGTCATACGTCATCGATCCGAACGGCGTCATGATCGCTCTGGCCGAATCCGGCCTCCTCAGCGACGATCGAGTCGAAGAATTGTCCCGCCTGGGCCATCATGATGAAGCACCGTCCGACGAAATGATCCTCGGCTACGCACGGCGTCGCGGATGGCTCACCCCCTGGCAATGCGAACAAGTGCGGAACGGCCGGATTTCGCACCTGAGATTCGGCGAATTCGTACTCACGGACTTTATCCATCGCGACAAAAACGACCGGATCTTCGAAGCCCGATCGATCGAGGATGGCCGCAAAGTCGCTCTCAAAGTGCTGACATCGCAGTCCCAGGCCGACCCGGCCATCGTCGCTCGCCTGAAGCGCGACCTTGATGTCTCGCGCCAGATCGGATCGCCCTGGGCCGTGCGCTGCGAAGGGATCGAAACATATCAAGGCCGGTCGTGCCTGATCCGTGAATGGGTCGATGGCATGACCCTGCGACGTTTCATCGAAACGCACGGCCGTTTCGACCGAAACCAGGCGGTTCCGTTCCTGCTGGAACTGGCCCGTGGCCTCAAAGCCATCCATGCCGAGGGGTTCCGCCACGGCGCGATCCGTTCGGACCGGATCATGATCAGGCCGGACGGTAAACCCGTTTGGTTCGATTTCGGTTGGGCGTCCGAAATCAGCGCAAAGGATCATTCCTTCACTGGCTCTCCTGCGTATCGAGAGCTGGAGCACGCCACACATACCTCTGCCGGCGATCTTCGGACCGATGCCTATTTCCTGGGTTGCGTCTTTTACGAATTGCTGGCCGGCAACTCGCCACATCCGGAACTTGAGCAGGGCCAGGAACTCCAGGCTCTGATGGTGCGAACTTTCGGCAGCGAGATCCCGCTCGCCGATATCTCGAATCCGCCGAAACATGAAATTTCGCGCACCGTCACCCGCATGATGGCCTTCCGGCCCGAGATCCGACTGGCGGCAGCCGACGACATCATTCAGTGTTTCGAACGGATCGAAAAAGGGCTGGAGCCGGAAACCCGGTCTGAGCCTGTCGATCCCTCGGCCGCGATCGACACCGCTGAACTGTACGCGTGGCTCAATGGAGCGGAACCCCAGGAAGCCTCCGAAACCCCGCAAAACTCAGAAGCCCCCAAAGTCCCCGAGAATCGACCGATCGCACTTCAACATCAGGTCGATCGCGTCGTCCTTTGCGTGGAAGCCCAGGAGGAGATCCAGCGCGAGCTTCGAAAAACATTCGACAAGCTCGGCTGGAAGAGCCGCATGGTGCGAACGACCGAAACGGCCGCGGACATGGCTCGCGAAAAACCTGCGGATATCATCGTTTACGACGCCGACGGCCAGGGCCGTGACTCGCTCGAAGCGTTCCTGGAGATCGACCGGATCTGCTCTCTCGGACGAACCGCGCCCCATGGCCTGCTGCTGCTCGGGCCGAAACAGCTCAAACTCGAAGCCACCTTGCCCGCTTCGATCCGCCAGCGCTACACGATTCTCCGCAAACCGCTGAAAATGCGCGACGTGAAGAATTCGCTGCTCGCGTGCGCGATTCAGAAGTAACTCTCTGAAAGCAAGTTGCGAATCGAACCATCCATCCGGAGGCATCGATTCCTCGAATCAGAACCAGCTTGACCATTCGCGCGGGTGAGGGCCTTCCCTTAGCCCGCGTGTCACTTCATTATCATGAAAATCCCAGAGTCTGTCGTGGTCCCTGTCCACGTTCGTCGGAACGGAATGCCATGACGTCGGGTAAGTCGCGACGGCGATCGCGTGCAATCCAGCGGACCAGATGAGAGACACGACGAGAAATGCTCTCAGAACGGTGCTCATCATTCCAGGCGAGAGACAGGAGATCGACCACAATCCCGCGGCGAAAACCGCAAAAACCGGTGTGGAGTCGATCCAGAACCGGGGTCCGAAACAATGTCCGGCCCACCAGCAGCCATATTTGGCAAGGATGATTGTCGTTGGCAGCAAACTGAAACCGAGCACGGCAGCAAGCCGGCGATCGTTCGGATCTACGATTCGCTTGAGTACGGCAGGCGCAGCCAGAACGGCGAGCACCCATGGGCAATAGACGATCAGGCCATGACTTGGGCTCAGGAACGTTCCTGCGAGGCCAGTAGGCAGCGGCGTCGACCAGCTCCCCTGGATACCGTGCGCCCAGCCGTGCATTTTTTCGATCTCGGCATAGCCGCCCGTCAAGTGATCGAAAAAGTAGACATTCCAGGTCGCCCAAACAATCGCGACCATGCTGGACGAGACCAGAAAACCCACACGCATGCCGGGCTTGCGACGCAGCACGAACAACCCCAGCGCCGCCGAGATCGGTAAATCCACGGTGCGGCAGACGACGATCATCGCGGCGAAAAATCCGGCGACCAGACCCGCAAGCCGATTCTCCGTGCCAAATTTTAGTACGACCATCACCATGCACAGACAGAAAACGGCCGGGCCATGCTGCCAGGGGGCCTGAGCGGCCGTGCTCCACATCCCGGAACCGAGCGCTGCGGCGAGCGTTCCGAAGAGTGCGGCGGAATCTCCGAATAGCGACCTTAAAATCAGCCACAATAACACCATCGAGAGAGACGCCATCACGGCCGAAGCATTCTTGGCCATCTGGCGCGCCGCCTGCCTGCAGCTTTCGGCCGATCCATCCCAACCCGGCACGGTCAGATCCCGCAGCCAGACCTGAGGTGCCACCAGCGGCGTCAGAAGCAGTCCCGGGCCTACGGGATAACGAGATACGACGTGCCCCTGGCTTTTTTCGCAGTAGCCCGGCAGGCGGCCATCCGGCCCCGCAAGGTAAGCCGCGAACCTGTCGAGCCAGGGTCCGTCACCCCTGGCCATCGCGATCGGCAAATACATGGCCGGGACGCAATCACCGGACCCGACATAACGCCCGTTCGCAATGTAGCAGGCTGTGAGGAAGCAAAAGAGAACTGCGGCAAGAACGAAGTCGCGAATGCGGTGATCCGGGCTTACGTCCGAAGCCTTACGAACAGGCCGAAACCGTTCGTGTGGCGGAAGATATGCAGCATGCTCCACGAGCGAGCCGTGATCGGCCATCCCTGGCTCCTGAACGATGCCGAGAGTTTGTCGGTTTCTCGTTATGGAGCAGCAGGTTATCCGAATTCGCCAGGTTGGCCAAGATCGACCTGCCGACGAGTCGCCGGCTGGTCGATCCCGCGATTCGAAGGCGTCAATAATAGAGCTGCATCCGGGCCCAGAACATGTCCGAGTTGGACATCCAGTATTGGGGCGGTCCGTTGGGATTCACGCCCGGTGCCGCCTGAATCGGGCGACCGAACAACGCACGTTCCCATCCCAGATAAAACTTGATGTTCGAATCCCAGTACCAGTTCACGCCCAGGTCAATCACGTCGGTATCGTTTGTCCATTTGGTTTTCGACGCGAACTGGAAGATCGTCTGATCGACAGTCTGATTCGCCCAGCGGAAAGCCAGTTCGAAAGCACCCATGCCGTCCCAGCTCTTGGGGTTGAACGGACGGAGCGGATTGACGAGCCCCCGTGACGTCACGTGCTCGCCGGTCAGGAAGTAACCGGCCTGAACGTACCAGCCATTGTTGACGACCTTATCACCCTTGAGCAGGCTCGACTTATGTGCGTAAGTCTCGTAACCGCTGTACCATTCGCCGATGAGCGACAGGGATTTGTAGTAGTAGGCACTGTGAAGGCCATAGAACTGTTGCGATCCGAACGCATAGACGTCCTTGTTGAGCTGCAGCCAGAGCGGCGACATCGTCGCGTCGCCGGGGTAAGGTACGTTCGTCCGGTAAAGCTCAGGCCGGGCCGGGTCGTTGTAGACGTTGAACGCCATCGAACCACCGACGTTCCAGTGCTTGAACAGATCTCCGAAAGCACCCGTTTTCTCCAGAGGCCGCGTATTGAAATAGCCCATCACGGCCTTGGCGTCGTTGTTGTCGACGTATCCGTTGCGGACACCGTTGAAAACACCCACGGCATAGTCCGTCGTCTTGTCGAAGACCTGCCCCCAGACCATCGCACCTGTGTCGCGATTTTCGCCGATGTTGTTGAAATAGATCGAACGTTCCGGGTTGATCAGACCGTTGATCGGCTCGGCGTAGAACTCATAGCTCCATGGCGTTTTGAATCGGCCGATCTTGACCTGGAGCCGGGGGTCATAATTGAAGTTGACGAAGGCGTCCAGAAGGTTGATGTTCGTAAAACCCCAGTTCAGAATCACAAGGTATTCGATCGGTTTCGTCAGCCGTCCATTGAAGATCACCCATTCCCGCGGGAACCCAAAGCTGCTGTTGGTCGGATACATCTGCGGAAAGCTGTACTGCCGCAGATCGAGCTGAGTCAGGTTGTGAAACTGCAGTTGATATTCTTCGTCTTCGGAGGATATGAAAAAACCCGAACCCACTCCGAACCCGGCTGTGCCTTTCATCGGCTTGCCTTTGTAAGGCATCTGAATTTCGTCCGCTTTCGCCGCGGCCGAAGCCTTTTCCGCCAATGACGCACCTGAGGGCAAATTCGCTCCAGGCACAGCGGGCATCATGCCCGGAGCCTCCAATCCGACAGATTCCGGCAGATACGCTTCTTCACCCGGTAGCGGATCATCGCGTGGATCCTGCAATTCCAGATTGGTCGAAGGAACGACGCCAGCATCGCGGTTGAGCATCTTTTCGAGAGATTTCAGGCGATTCTCCAGAGCCGCCTCGCGTTCGGCCCGGTCGTTCGCCGCTTTTTCCAGCTCTCTGATCCGCTGTTCGAGTTCGGCCTCGCGGGTCGACGCCACAGGCACTTCGCCAGTCGATTCCTGCACCGCTGCCGGAGCGTTCGGATCCGCCGTCTGAGCAGCCACATCCGAAGCCACCGAAGAGCCGACAGTGATTGCGATCGCAAAGACGATCCAGCGCAGAGAGCAGAAATCGAACGACAAGCGGCAACACGAAGCGGTAGAGAATCGCATCGTATTCTTTCCTCCGACGGAAAATCTCGGCTCGCAACCTTCGGCCTTCAGCCTCACCACCCCCCCGGCCGTGGACTGCTGAAGGTTGACCAGATTCATCCCATTTCGGTATCGTCCGATTCGAGCGATCGAATTCACAAAATATTCCGATTGTGACGATCGTGCGGATCGTTCGAGAGAATCTCACTATGCCGGAATCGGATCCGCCGATCGCAGAACGCAGCATTCCGCCCCGAGCCATCGTCGTCGGCGCCAGTTCCGGTATCGGCCGGGCCACGGCGCTCGTGCTGGCGAATTCAGGCTGGGACGTGCTCGTGCACGGTTTCCGAAAGGCCAAAGAAACTCGCGAGCTTGCCGACTCCATCCGTGCTATGGGCCGACGTTGCGAGCCGATCCTGGCGAACCTGGCGGACTCCGCAGATGTCCATCGTCTCACGGAAGAAGCCTGGGCAAAATGGGGAGGACTGGAAGCCTGGATCCACCTTGCCGGTGCCGATATTCTCACAGGCGATGCCCGCCACGCCAACTTCGATGCGAAGCTGGCTATGCTCTGGCAAGTGGACGTTCTCTCCACGATTTCGGCATGCCGTCTGATCGGCCGGCACATGATTGCCCAAGGGCACGGGGCGATCGTCACGATGGGCTGGGATCAGGCTGAAACAGGTATGGATGGCGATTCCGGGGAACTGTTCGCGGCGACCAAGGGGGCCGTGATGGCGTTTTCGAAGAGCCTGGCGATGAGCCTGGCGCCGAGGGTGCGTGTCAATTGCGTCGCCCCTGGCTGGATTCGAACGGCCTGGGGCGATACGGCACCGCAGGCATGGCAGGAACGAGTCCTTCGAGAAACGCCGATGGATCGGTGGGGCACGGCTGATGATGTCGCCCGTGCTTGCCTGTTTCTGGCGTCGGACCAGAGCGATTTCCTGACGGGCCAGACGGTGCGGGTCAATGGTGGCGCAGTACGCTGATTCGCCCGGTTCGAATCGGCCGGGTTGCTCGCGAAAAAAATCGCGCGGAACACTTGATGCCACCACTATAGTTATCACGGATGCTGGTTCATCCATGGATGCATCCGCCCGAACTTTCCGGCGAAATTCGCGGGGAATCCTCGCATTCCGGAAAGGTGAGAAGTTCGGATCCTGGCACGGCGGCACCCGGGGTTTCGTCATCCGCGTGGAGCGATCGACACGAATTGGACACCATCAAGCGGATTCGTGAGTGGCTGAAGCCTTACGGAAAATGGGTCGGCCTGGCGAGTTTTCTGACCGCCATCGCCGTCGTCGTCAACATGCAGAGCCCGCTCCTGGTACAGGGGCTCGTGGACGACGTCGTCGCCCCCCAGGCCTGGAACCGCCTGCCATGGTACGCCGCGGCACTTATGGGTGTGTTTGCCGCCCAGGCCGCAATCGGCTTCGCCAACACCATGGTCATCGGCCATGTCGGCCAGCGGCTCGTGCGCGACATGCGGCACCAGCTTTACGAACGGATGCAGCAACTGAGCCTGGGCTACTATGACCGCACACCGACAGGCTCCGTCATCTCACGCATGATGGACGACGTCGGCGCCGTGCAGACGTTCGTCACCGGGCAGACGTTCACCATCCTCACCGACATGGGCACCACATTCGCCATCTCGGGCCTGCTGTTCTGGCGGAACTGGCGGCTGGCGCTCGTGGTCGTCCTCTTCGCGCCCCTGTATGGCCTGAATTTCCGCTTCTTCATGAAGAAGATCCGGGCCACGAACCAGATCATCCGCGAAAAGATGGACGTCCTCTTCGGCCACCTCAAGGAAAAGCTCGACGGCGTTGTCGTCGTCAAATCCCACGCCCGAGAGGCCGCCGAAGTCAGCGGATTCGTCGCCGAGCTGGAAGATGTGCATGACCCGCGCGTGGCCGAAGTCCGCCTGCGCAACGCATTCGGCAATATCTCCGCCGCCATCAGTGGCCTGGGAACCGCCACGGTCTTCGGAGCCGGTGCGCTGGAAGTCCTGAACGGAAGAATGACACCCGGCGAAGTGATATCGACCGCCGCACTCGCCGGCATGCTCTTCGGCCCCATCGCCCGCCTGGCCGACCTGGCCTACGTGTTCGAACAGGCTGGCGCGTCGGTCGACCGGGTCGGCGAAATTCTTGACCTGAAACCGGAAGTCGTCGAGCCCGAACGGCCCGTCCATCTCGACTACATTCGCGGCGAGGTGCGCTACGACTCGGTCCGTTTCGCCTACGGCGAAGGCCCCACGGTGCTCGACGGCATCGATCTCACGATTTGCCCCGGGCAGAAAGTCGCCCTCGTCGGCCATACCGGCTGCGGCAAGACGACGATGATCAGCCTTCTGCTGCGATTCTACGACGTTACCGGCGGCGCGATCACGCTCGACGGCATCGACATCCGCCAGCTGAATTCACGCGACCTGCGCCGCCGCATCGGCATCGTGCCCCAGGAGCCCGTCGTCTTCCGCGGCACCATCGCCGATAATATACGCTACGGCAATCCCGAAGCCACCGACGCCGAGGTGGAAGCCGCCGCACGGGCTGCACTCGTACACGACTTCACCATGGAATTGCCCGAAGGCTACGGCACTCTCGTAGGCGAAGGCGGCCACAAACTAAGCCAGGGCCAGCGGCAGCGGCTTTCGATCGCCCGAGCCCTGTGCATGGACCCGGCGCTGGTCATTCTGGACGAAGCCACAAGCTCACTCGACACCTTGAGCGAATCGCTCATCCAGAAAGCTCTGAAAAATCTGCTCTCGGGCCGTACTGCGATCATCATCGCCCACCGGCTTTCGACGATCGTTGACAGCGACATGATCGTCGTCATGGAACAGGGCAAAATCCTCCAAAAGGGCAATCACGCGGAATTGATCGCCGACGTTTCCGGCAAATATCGCCAATTGTGCGTCAGCCAGTTCGGCGATGCCGCGCTTTCGCTTAACGCCGCAAAACCGGATTCGAAATCGCTTGAACCGATGCCCTTGATCGATCTGGGCATTGCCCGTTCGCCGGACGTTCCGGCCGAAGATCGGAGGCCCTCATGATCCGCCGGATTCGCTCCGTCTTTCGAAATTCCTCAGCACAATCAGTGGTCGATTCGAAATCGGCGGCGAGTTCGAAATCCGCCTTCGATCGTGACAAGCCGACCAGCCTGGCCGCCCCACTGCGCCGGCTCGAAAAGGAATTCCTTCGTCCCTATCGTGCTGACTTTCTCATCTGCCTGTTCGGCCTGATGCTGCAATCGGTACTCGTCCTGCCGGTGCCGCTTCTGCAGGGCCGGATTCTCGACGAATTGCTGCCGTTCGCCGCGACCGATCCAGCCAGTCGACCGACACCGGATTCGAGCGTTTATCTGGCGATCGCACTTGGATTATCTGCCATCGTAGGATGTCATTTGACACGCACCGGGCTCTCCTGGGCCGTTTCGAACCGCATGGGACGAATCAGTCAGGAGATCGTCGTCAAACTGCGTGCCGCACTGCACAAGAAGCTCATGCGGCTGCCCATGGCGTATTTCGATACCCAGCAGACCGGCCGGCTGATGGCCCGAGTGACCAGCGACGTCGGATCGATCCTGTCGTTCGTCAATGGCGGCCTGCTGCAATTGATCAATGACCTGATCCTGGCCGTAGGCATCGCGGGCGTACTGGTTTACCTGCAGTGGCGGCTTGCCCTGATCGCCCTGGTCGTACTGCCAGCGTATCTCGTCAATCAGAAGCTCTTTTCGAAAAAAATCCGCACTCTGTCGCAGGCCATCCGCAGCCAGGTCGCTTCGATTTACGCCCTGTTGAGCGAGCGGGTCTCAGCCGTGCGCGTGGTTCGCGGCTGTGCCCGGGAAGAGTCCGAACTGGCGGAGCTGGACTCGAGGATCGAACGCCACCGCGACCTGAGCTGGCAGAACACCCGTGTGGGTGCTCGATTGAATTTGCTGGCGGCCCTGATCACCGGCACAGGCACGATCGGCGTTCTGATCGGCGGCGTGACGCTTGTCGGGCAGGGGCGGCTCACGATGGGCGAACTGCTTGCATTTTACAGCCTCATCGGCCAGCTTTACGGACCGATCGTCCGCCTGACGCAATTTCAGGCCACAGCGCAATCGACGGCCGTCTCCGTCGAACGGCTGAGCGAAGTCTTCGACGAACCCGAAACCATCGCCGACAAACCTGACGCTCTACCGATCGAAGCCCCGGAAGGCTCACTGGCGATGGAAGATATCCGCTTCCGCTATGGAGACTCGAATTCGAAAACCGTGATCGATGGCATTTCCCTCGCGATCGAACCAGGCTCAGTCGTCGGCATCATCGGCCCATCCGGCGCAGGCAAATCGACACTGCTCGCACTCATGGCCAGGCTTTACGACGTGCCCGAATCGGGCTGCGGGCACATGCTTTTCGACGGCCGCGACGTTCGCGACTGGAAACTGGCCGATCTGCGCTCGACGGTCGCCCTGGTGCCTCAGCAGTCGCTGCTTTTCGAAGGCACGATCCGTTCGAATCTGAAATATGCACGGCCCGACGCGACCGACGCCGAGATGCAACTCGCCCTGGAACTTGCCGATTTGAAATCGACCATCGACCGGTTACCTCAGGGGCTTGAAACGCCGGTGGGCGAACGTGGCGTGACGCTTTCGGGCGGCCAGCGGCAAAGGCTGGCGCTGGCCCGGGCGATCGTGGCGAACCCGAAAGTCCTGCTTCTG
>WGMM01000037.1 GCA_016125085.1 bacterium | reverse complement strand
GAAAACCTCCTCGACACATTTGGGATCGAGCAAGTCGCTGAAGGCCGTCGCAGGTCGATTTCGGAGAAAATTGATCTGTTCGAAGACGCGCAGATGCGTCATCTTTGACATCCACAGCCTCCTTGCCGGGAATACCAGGGTGGGTGAGACACCCCTGGTTCTCGCAAGAGAGGCTGATTTTGTCTACATCAAATCAGGGCAGGGAGTTACAGCTAAAGTCAGTGCCATTCACCCCCGTCCCCTTTTCATGCCGCCGAGGGGCGATGTCCTGGCCACTTCGTTCGCAGTTGGCCGAAACGCGTTCGAATGACTAAGATATCCTGCGAGTAGCTCCGCTGAACCGCTTCAGGGCGAATCAATGGCCTGCCGTGTCAGGCTTCAGGATTTGGACTCGACCGTATCATGACCGCCACGACCGCTCCACCGACCGAAACCACGTCGGAACAACGACCTCAGCCAAACGGTCGTGTCGACAAATCGGGTGCGAAAGTGCGCGGCATGTTCGCCTCCATCGCCCATCGTTACGACTTTCTCAATCACTTCCTTTCAGCCAACGTCGACAAATACTGGCGGCGCAGGACCACGCGTCTCGCTCCGCCGCCCCCCGCAGGGCAGTGGATCGTTGACTGTTGCACCGGAACCGGTGATCTGGCAGTGGCTTATGATCAGGTCGCGGGTGGCTCGAACCCGATTGTGGCAACCGACTTCTGCCGGCCCATGCTCGTCCGGAGCGTTCCCAAGTTCGCCAAACGAGGGGCCGCTGAAAGGGTCGTCGTCGTCGAGTCCGACGCTCAACACCTGCCTCTGCCCGATGGTTTCGCCGGACTCACGACTGTCGCCTTCGGCCTTCGCAACATCGCTGACACAGTCGCCGGGCTGGACGAAATGATCCGCGTCACACGGCCCGGTGGCCGGGTGGCGATCCTCGAATTCAGCCGCCCGACGGGCAAAATTCTGGGCCGCGCTTATCTGGCCTTCTTTCGGCGAATCCTGCCCCGGGTCGGCCAGGCGATCGCGCCGAACGCCTCGAACGCCTATGGCTATCTGCCGGCCAGCGTTCTCGAGTTTCCCGACGGCCAGGCCATGCTTGACCTGATGGCCTCGCGGGGGCTGTCCCGTTGCACCGCCACGCCGATGACGCTGGGCATCGCCACGCTTTATGTCGGTACCAGATCAGAAGATCGAACGAGGACTGCCGATGTCGTCGCCTGACCGTCCGGCAGCCGCATCGCCGGGTTTCATCGCCTCGACGGTGCGCGTCCTTGAGATGATCAAGTTCAGTCACACGCTGTTCGCACTGCCGTTCGCACTCATGGGGGCTGCCCTGGCCATGTCTCGTCCGGGCGTCGTCGTCTCGGGCGTCAAGCCCTGGCTGGGCATCGGGTTATGCATGGTCGGGGCAAGGTCGGCCGCGATGGCCTTCAATCGTGTCGTGGACCGCAAGATC
Organism: bacterium; assembly: GCA_016125085.1. GTDB lineage: Bacteria > Planctomycetota > Planctomycetia > Isosphaerales > Isosphaeraceae > QWQI01. The sequence continues at coordinate 49,451 of WGMM01000037.1, read as the reverse complement.
GACGCCGCCAATCCCCGCACGGCCAGCCGTCACATTCCTGCCGGGTTGCTGAAAGTCTCAGGCGTCGTGGGGTTTACGGTCGTCTCATGTCTTGTGTTCATCGGCGGCACGGCTCTGTTTCTGCCTGAGAATCCCTGGCCGCTGCGGCTCAGCCTTCCGGTTCTTGCCTGGCTTTTGGGCTATTCGCTGGCCAAGCGGTTCACGAGCCTGGCGCATGTCTGGCTGGGTTTGGCCCTGGGTATGGCTCCCGCTGCGGCATGGGTGGCACTGCGTGGCGAACTGACGATCGAGCCGGTTCTGCTGGGTCTGGCGGTCACCTTCTGGGTGGCGGGTTTCGATATTCTTTACGCGTGTCAGGACTACGACTTCGACACCTCGGCCGGCCTTCGATCGATCCCGGCCCGCTTTGGAGTGGCACGAAGCTTACGCATCGCGGCATGCATGCATGTTTGCATGGTCGCATTTCTGGTCGTTTTGGGAGTGGCGATGCCGCTGGGGGCGATCTATTTCGCCGGAGTCACAAGCGTCGCGGGGCTCCTGATTTACGAACACAGGCTGGTACAGCCTGAGGACCTTTCGCAAGTCAACCGGGCCTTTTTTCAGGTGAATATCGTCATCAGCATTGGTCTGCTGGCGGTGACGCTGATCGATCTCGTCTTCTCATGATCTTCGTATAGAATTCGGCCCCGGATCTTTTTCTTGAAGCAGTGTTTTTCCCCTTCTGGTCAGAAGAGTTCGTTCGGATCGTTCCGGCCTGTGATCATTCAGCGAAATTACTGCACTGATAGAGGTTACGGCATGATCAATGGCCAATCGCCCCAGACGTTACCTGCCGAATGATCTGAACGGTGCAAAAAACTCTTACACAAAAATCATAAAATTCCTAACGCACCCATCTTGATATTCCAATGAACTCATATTAATAATCGGAGACGTTGGGTGTGTTTGTCGGATATTGATTTCCGATCGACGCCCAAATCAATCCTAATACGAGCCCTTGGCTTTTTCTAAGCCACGTAGTTCGTCTTGCCTTGTTCCGATAAAGCCTCGCCAAATTCGGCGACGGATTCCTCTCTGATTGTGTTCTTGCAGGGGAGTGCTAGGGATGATACGTACGCGCAATTTCGGTGTTTCGCTGATTCTCGGAGCGATCGCTGCCAACTCGGCATTCGGTGCTGATTTCGTCTGGCAGACGGTCGCCAACAATGGCTATCTCGTGCCTGGCGACCCGCAGGGCAGAAATTTCAACAGCTATAACCAGCCATCAGTGAATACCTCTGGTCTGGTGGTTTTCCGTGCCCGGAGTAAAGGCGGTTCCGGCGGGGAACCAGCCCACGGGATTTATTCCCGGAATATGGCATCGCCGTCTCCGATCGTGAAGATTCTCGATCGGAACACGCTCGTTCCGATGCCGAACAATCTTGGTTCCACTTTCATCGAGCCGCCGTCGTTTCCGCGTATCGATATCTTCGGAACGACGATCGCCAGCCGGGGCAATCATCAGCCCGTCTGGGAATACATGCTTCCGGACGGTACGGATTCGAAGGCAGGCACGACAGGTATCTATGCGACCCCTGGCGGGATCCTGCAAACCGCGGCCAGCAACCTGGGCAATGTCCCCGGTTTCGAATTTTTCGCAGTGCCTGGCACGGCGCTCAAGTTCGACGTTTTCCCTGGCGCTCCAGCCGTGGCGAATCCGACGACGATCGTGACGAAAGGCAACTACACCGACGGCGCAGGTGTAAGCCGCACGGGCATTTATTATCGTGAGACAGCTCCGCCCGAAGTCTTCCCCCAGCCGTCGATGATTCCGATCGCTGATACCGCCTCGACCATGATTCCCGGCACGACGACGCTCTTCGGCTCAACCGCGCCGCCCAGCGCTGTCGGCAACCGGGTCGTCTTCGCGGGTTTCGACATCGAGGAAGCCCCGACCAAAGGCGGCATTTACATGGCGGAAATGACCGGCCCTTATCCTGCGCTGCGGACACTGGTCCCAATTGGTGGCCAGGTTCCGGGCGAAGCTCGAGGGAAGGTATTCAACAAGCTCGGCGAAGGCCTTTCGTTCGATGGCCGTTTCGTGTCGTTCTGGGGTGCCTGGGGCACGGAGACCAAGACGATCGTTCTGCAGTGCCCGACCGACGGGAATAAGGAATTGATCGACTATTGCATGGAGCTTTACCCCAACGGGTACGAAACGACCGTTCCGAAATATCAGGGATTTTTCGTTTACGACACCGTGACGAATCTGACCTTGCCCGTTTCGAAAACACCGAACAACTTCGACGACTTCGTCTACTGGAACTTCTCGGGCCGCGTGCCGGGCACGGGTGAAGGCGACGACGACGGCGAACTGGCCCGCTGGCGTTCCGCGACCTTCGCGGCTGTCAACGCCGCGATGGTTTACAATAACCTTGTCGTCCGTGTCGCTTTCAAGGCTCGCAAGGGTCAGATCGTCAACAACGAATATCAGAATCCGAAGGACGGGATCTACCTGAACCCGAAAGCGGGCCTGAGCGAAACCCTGCCTCTGGTGGTCACGGGCCAGACCGGCACGAGGATCGACCGGAATGCCGTTTACGATCACGACGAAAATCCTGTCACGCTTCCGATTCCCTTGCCGGTTACGGCCATGGGTATCGAGCGGGACGGCTTCCGAGGTGACATTCTCGCCGTCACGGCTGGCATGGGGACGGAAGAAGCTGGCTGGGCCGGCGTTTACATGACCGTCGTTCCGAAAAACCTTGTCGCTCCGCCGCGTCGCTGATCAATTCGATTCGCGCCCAATGACGTCGCTTCAGACTTTCCGGTTCGTCGGCCATCCGGTCGGCGAACCGGTCGTTTTCGTTTCGAACGTGACTCCGTCATCGATTTCTTCTCCTGGTCTTCTCGCGATTTCGCAATTAAGACATTGTCCCGTTACCAGGCAATTCCGAAAACCGGGCGAAATCGCTAGGTGATTTGCGCGATTTCCGCTAATAATGAGATAGGTCCGGCTGAAAGTAACATATGAGCAGTGACCGTCGAACTGCCGTATCAAGGCTGCTGCGGTCCGCAAGTCAGTCAGCGACCATTTGAGGAGTAACCGAATGTCTCAGGGTGATTTTTTCGACGACGAAGATTCAGAGAAACTGGCCCAGGCCGAAGTCGCGGCGAAGCGTCGCAGGCGTACCCGCACGATCGCTCTGATGGCCCTTGGCGGTGTGTCAGCCCTGAGCGTTTACGCCTGCATGAAGGCCGAAGAAGAACAGCGGCTGGCACAACAGGCCAACGGCGGCGCGGCAGGCGCCAATGGTCAGCAGGCTCAGACTCAACACCGATCCAGCTATTTTCCGTGGATCTGGATGATGAACCGGGGCGGCATGTTCGGCGGCGGCGGCGCAGCACCCATGCCGGGTGCGACTTCCGGCTTCAATTCCGGTGGCGGCACGGCCACAGCGGGCCGGTCGACCGTCACTCCCGGGGGCTCGGCATCGACATCCACTTCGCGCGGCGGCTTCGGCGCTTTCGGCCGGGCCCTCAGCGGCCTGAGCTGATTCCGCTCGAATCGGCCTGATCGAATCTCGGAAAGTCACCAGCGATTCCTGATTGATCCGGGCGAAACCGGCCCGGATGGAGTTTCCGCGTATGCGCCGCCTGTCGATTTTGCCCCGGCCCAACTGGCAGAAAAAGGTCGAAGCCAAGGGGCTGGAAATTCACACGCTCGACGGTAAGCCCTACTGGAACGAATCGGCCTGTTATGTGTTCACGGCGGCCGAAATCGACGTGCTCGAAAAGGCTGTCGCCGACCTTTTCGACATGTGCGTTCAGGCCGCCGGGTTCGTCATCGAGAACCGCATGTGGGACCTGTTCGACATCCCGCCCGCCTATGGCGACTGGATCGTTTCGAGCTGGGACGCCGACCAGCCATCGCTTTACGGCCGCTTCGACCTGAGCTGGAACGGCTCGGGCCCGCCCAAAATGCTCGAATTCAATGCCGACACGCCCACGTCGCTCGTCGAAGCGGCCGTCATCCAGTGGTTCTGGCTCGAAGACCGCATCGCCGACGGCCTCTCGCCCGCCGGCTGGGACCAGTTCAACAGCCTGCACGAAAAACTCATCGCCTCGTGGGCCGAAATCGCGGCATCCGAACGCATTACGCGGCTGCATCTGGCGTCGATGACCGATCAGCCTGAAGACCTGATGACGGCCCTGTATCTGCTGGACACCGCCAAACAGGCCGGCCTGGATGCCAGCATGATCGACATGAGCATGATCGGCTTCAACCCGGTGCGCAAGGAGTTCGTCGACACCGTCAACGACCCGATCGACATGATCTTCAAGCTTTACCCCTGGGAGTGGATGATCCGCGAGAAATTCGGCCGCGACCTGCCCTCGGCCCAGTGCCTGTGGATCGAGCCGCCCTGGAAGATGGTCATGTCCAACAAGGCCATCCTGCCTGTGCTCTGGGAAATGTTCCCCAACCACCCGAACCTGCTGTGGGCGGGCTGGAACAGGCCTGAGGCGGGCTCGGGCATCGACGCCTTCGTTTCGAAACCGATCTTCGGCCGGGAAGGTTCGAACGTGATCGTCGAGACGGCCGGCGGCTCACGCCTGGCCACGCAGGAAGGCCCTTATGACGAAGGCCCGCTCGCGCGGCGGATTTATCAGGCCTTCGCCCCGCTGCCGGAGTATTCGGGCGTGCGGCCCGTGCTGGGCGGCTGGGTGATCGGCGGCGAACCGGCCGGCCTGGGCATCCGCGAAGACGACGGCCCGATCACTACGAACTTCAGCCGGTTCGTGCCGCACGCGATCGAGGGGTGAAAGCCCGGGACTTTCGGCAAGGAAAATTGACGACAACTTCAACTGTAGAGGGAATAGCCATGAAGCAAGCGAAGATTACGCTAAACGAACGGAAGAATTGTCCGAGGGCACCACACAAAGGTTGCTGGGGGAGCACGGCATTCGGAATGTTGAATTTTGGCGGGCACAATGCGGCGGTGACGGCCAGCGGAAATCGATCCTACAATATCGACGTCACCCTGCATTCGAAAGACTGTTACGCCAACAAGCGTTCGATACAATTTCAGGTCGATATGCCCTTTGCCGTCGGCCCCATCGAATGGAAAACGGGCGTGTACGTGCATCAATATCCGATGATGTGTTCGGCCGGTTGCATTCATTTGAATCTTCAGGACGCCATCAAATTTTACGAATGGGTGAAAGCGAATGAACCTGTTCGACTGGTCGTCAAAAGCGATTGGAATTGATCAGTCGGTATTTGCCGATTGGTATTCGCTGACTCGCAAAACGGATTCGAATAGGGATCGTCCGTTTTTTGGCGAAGGGGATAGCGAAATCTTGCATGGATTTCTTCTCGGTTGATGATGATCAGCTCTATCTGGTTGAATTCGACACGTGAACCGTATCGTTCGTGGGCGGCTGGGTGATCGGCGGCGAACCGGCCGGCCTGGGCATCCGCGAAGACGACGGCCCGATCACCACGAATTTCAGCCGGTTCGTGCCGCACGCGATCGAGGGGTGAACATGAGCGGGCCGGTCGTGACATAATCAAGGCGTCAGCGAACGATGGGCGAATCCTGATTCGCACTCGAAACTTCAACCGGAGGACTTCGCGATGAATCGATTCGAATGCCCCACCGATGCCGGGATGCATTGCCTTTGGAACGAGGCTGCCTTCGAAGGCGTAAGTGACTACGATTCGTGGGAAAAGGAACTGCTGAACGACGCCGACATTCGCAGGCATATCGCGGCCGGCCACTTCGTGCCGCTGAATATCGGCTCCGATGGTGTGATGTCGATCGAAATCAGGCGAGGTACGTCTGAAACGCCCGCAGCCTTGAACGAACGCGAGGAACGATACGTCATCGTGGCGTCCGAACCCTACTTGCTTCGCAGCACTGGCCGAATCGGGGTATCGGGGATTGAGCATATCGAAGTTCCGGCCGGTGAGATCGTCGGGCTTCTCGACCTGCCGGCCGGCGATTACGCTGTGCGAGTTCACTTGATCGGCTGGGACGAAGAGCCGGGCATGTCGACAGACGACGGCCCCGCCCCGGACGCCCTTGCCGATTATGTCGTCCTTATCGACCCCGCGACAGGCGACGAGCCGTTTCGGACCGAACTCGAGACGTTTCCGAGTCCGTCGTAATGCTTGATGGATCAGCTGCTCGCGATCCGGTCATGTCCAGACCTGGCCTGGACTTCTTAAGACCCGCCGCGGCCTCGGCCCCCGTGCCAGCCGGGCCACCAGTTCGGCCAGATGGTCGTTGGCGTCGGTATCGTGCACCGCATGTGCATAAGCCACGGTGATCGGCAGGGCCGGTGTGCGGATGGCCGGATTCGTTGCCGCCAGGGTGTCCGCAACTTTCGGCTTGCCAAGGGCTTCTGCCAGCTTTTCAGCCATGGCTGTGTGGCCGGCGGCGGTCGGATGCACCGTGCCTTTGGTGTTGAGCGGATAGAGTGTCCCTGAGATTCCTTCCGGCTGGTTTTGCTGGATCAGGCTCTCGCGGGCCGTACGCATCCAGCGGTCGGCCCTGGGGGCGGAGTAGCCTCGGCCCGCGAAGGCGTCGTTGATCCCGCCCACGTAAACCCAGCCGTTCGAAGCGGCCGCCTGGGCGATCGTCGCGTTCAGGGGCTCGGCGATAAGCTTTGTCGCCACCATCGCCTGTGTCGAATTCACGGCCACGCCCGGCAGGAGGTCGAACACGACCGGGCCCCACCAGTTCACGGGATTGCCGTCGATGCCGCGCACCTTCACCCGGGAAACGTCCGGGTATTCGGTGATCGCCACCTGATTCACCGTGAAGTTCTTGCGGATGGCTTCGTCCAGCCGGCCGTAATTCGCGGCCAGGTTCGCGGTGTTGGCCTGGTAAGTGTCCAGCACCCATTGCATGCCCAGCGGCGGGCGTGACTGCAGCTTCGCCAGCACTTTAGCGGCGATCGCATCGGCATTGGCCGAAGTCAGCCCGGCAGCGGCCGCGGCTTTAGGCAGCAGGTCAGGCATGAAAAAATTCGACAGGGCCATTTTTTTGACGATGTCGGCGAAACCGGCATCGTTGCCGCCGATGGAGACGACAAGCGTGTCGATCGGCCTGTCGCCGATGATTTTCGCCAGTTCGGGCAACTGGGGCGGCAGGGGCGTGCTGCCGTCTTCGGCCGCGACGTTCGGCTGATTCATCAGCGTCGGGATCGTCGCCCCGGATTGAGCCACGCTGACGTACGTGACCGACGTATGGGGATCGGCCTTTTCCAGGGCCATGGCATATTGAGCCGAATAAGCCAGCACCGACCGGTGTGCCAGCCGGCTTTGCTGTGTCTGCGTCGGGTCGCCGCTGCGGGCCCAGAGGGCGGGGGCGGTCGTATTGACCTGCCAGGCCCAGGGAAATCTGCTGGACGACACGCCGTTCAGATCGGCCGAGGCAAGCTGGGCAGCCGTCATGTGCCGATACGACCAGTGCAGGTCGAACCGCTGGCTCAGTTCGGGATTGCCTTCACCTGACCCGTAGCTGTCGCCGATGGCGACGACGAGAATGTCTTTGACCGTGACGTCACCCGTACCGGTGTCGATCACCTGACCGTCTCGGAGTTCCGTGACTTCGGCCTTCCAGACACCCGCCTGCAGGCTCACTTTCGGCGATTCGCCCCTGGTTTCCACGGGCTCGGCGTTGCCGCTTTCGGGCGTGAGCTTCCAGACGTATTCGGCTTCAGGATCCGCTTCGCCCGTGATTTTCAGCGTGACGTCGAACGCTGCCGGCCGGGCATATTCGGCTGTGTTCGGCAGCGTCACGGCCTTCGGGTCCGCCCAGTTGGGCGCGAACCTGTCAGCCATGGCATAATCCAGCCCAAGAGTCATCAGGACCCGGGATTCGAGCGATTCGGTGGTCGCCCATCGCAGGGCAACGCCGGCTTTCGGCCTTTCGTTCTGCAACTTGCAGATTCGAAACAATTTGCGTATTGACATCCGAAAGCCTCTTCCCTGAGTCTTCCGCGAATTGGCGGCACGGTCCTTCGTGGATCGACAATCGAACCATAATTCATGGAATCGATCAACCGCGGTTTCGAATTCGTTCGGACTTGTCGAAATCCTCAAAGCATATATTAGTCATCTCAGGATTGGATTCGCCGATGGATCGGAGTCGCAGATCGTGTCATCCTACACCTGGATCGGTTGGGCCTGGTTCGCCATGGGTGTTGTCCCGGTCGCGGACGATTCCGCATCTGGCACCATCGAACCGTCTATCGGCCCGAATGTTGCGCAATCAGGGCCGCCACCGTTACTCGATCCGGCCGAGACGTTGCGTCCGATTCCGGCCAGCGAGGCCGCGATCGAACCGATTCCAGCCGAAACTTTCGTTCCACCGGACATTACGATTCCTGCGGCGAACGACACCGATTCGCCGGAGGATCCGGCGACGTTCTTCGGTTCGACTTCCACCGACGACCGACCGGAAAGCCTGCTGCAGGCCCTGGGGCTTGGCGGCTGGCGGTCACGTGCCCGCGACAGGGGCGTCTCCCGCCGGCGGACGATCACTCTGTTCTATCAGGGCCTGGCCTCAGGCGGCTCGCAGCAGGAATTCGCATTCGCGCCCAAGATGGATTCGTTCATCGAGTTCGACTTCGGTAAACTCGCTGGCCTGGAAGGCTTTGCGATCGATTTCCACCTGGAGAACCGGTTCGGCCAGAGCGTCAATCCGATCGCGGCTTCCGTGATGCCGGTCAACTTCGCCCTTCAGTTCCCCCAGGGCTACGGGCAAGCTTCGGCCCTGACGAATCTCCAGTTCCGCCAGAAAGTTACGGATGAGTTCACAGTCTTTTTCGGCAAGCTCAACACGGCCGACCGCTATGGCCTGCATCCGTTCCTTGGCGGGTTCGGCACCGACCGATTCCAGAATACGGCCCTGGTCGTGAATCCGGCGTTCGGGCGAGCCGTGCCTTATTCCACGCTTGGCGCGGGGGCATCATGGAATGTTGACGGCGAGCCGGTAGCGACCGTGCTCGTGGTCGATCCGACCGGTCAGCCTGATACCGCCGGGTTCGCTCCGATGCTCTCCAACGGAGTTTCGCTGATGGGGCAGCTGCGGCTGCCGGTCCGCATTGCCGAATTGCCCGGCCACCAGACATTCGAAGCGGCGTGGTCCAGCGGCTCGTTCAGCCCGACCCTGGGTGACGACTACGTCCTGCTGCCCGAATCGGGCCTTCAGGTGCCGCGCAGGGCTGGCACGTGGGCCGTGAATTACGGCTTCGATCAGTTTCTGGTGCACGACGACACCAGCCCGGGCCGTGGCTGGGGGCTTTTCGGCAATGTCACCTGGGCCGACGCCCGGACGAATCCTGTCGAGTATTTCGCGAATTTGGGCGTCGCTGGCCGCAGGCTCTTTCGGTCCCGCCCCGGCGATTCGTTCGGGGTCGCCGGATTTTATACGGGCCTGAACTCATCGCTCCGCAATCCCGGCCCGCAGTGGACACCTCTTTCGAACCAGCTCGGTTTCGAAATGTATTACGATGCCGAGATCACCCGCTGGTTCCGTGTGACGCTCGACATGCAGGCTGTGGAATCCTCAATGCCGGACACCGCCACGGGGCTGCTCTTTGGTATCCGAGGCCGCATCGTATTCTGATCGCATGACTGGCCGGGCATCTTTATTTCGAATTCGATTGGAGCCGTGCAGCGGCCCGGGCTGCCGCATGCCGCACGACTTCGTCAGGGTCCGATTCGGCCAGGCGATTCAGCGCGGGCAGGGATTCGGACGCTCCGTTACCGGCCAGCACGTGGCAGGCGTTGCGCACCAGGCCGGCCCGCTTGGAACGCTCAAGCGCCGTGCCCTTGATCAGCCGTTTCATTTCGGCCGGTTCCATTTCGAGCCAGTCGAGAAGGTCGGGTTCATGAAATCGGCCATCGCCCCGAATTTCGGCGTCTGACGCTGCCGGTGGCTTTCTGTTCCAGGGGCAGACCTGCTGGCAGATATCGCACCCGAAAGCCCAGCCGTGCAGGTCGTCGGCGGCTTCGTCGGGCAGGTGGCCTTTATGCTCGATCGTCCAGTACGAAATGCATTTACGGGCATCGAGCCGGTAAGGGCCTTCGAATGCCTGGGTCGGGCAGGCATCCAGGCAGCGGGTGCAGGTGCCGCAGTGGTCGGCTTCGAAAGGCGCGTCCGGCGGCAATTCCAGGTCGATGAGAAGTGCACCAAGTAGCGTGAAACTGCCGATCGACTTGTGAATCAGGCACGTGTTCTTGCCGAACCAGCCCAGGCCAGCCAGCCGGGCGAAGTCCCGTTCCATCAGGGGCGCGCTGTCGGCCACGGCCCGGCCTCGAACATCGGGCAGATCCGCCTGAATCGCCGCAAGCAGTTTATCCAGACGTTCCCAGAAAATGAAATGATAATCCCGCCCCTGGGCGTATGCCGCGACATGGCCACACGTGCGTTTCGAAGCGATTGATTCGTCGCCCGGTCCGGGTTTCGAACTCGTCTCCGGCTTGTAATTCAGAACGGCGACGATGACCGTCGCGACCGGTTCGAAAACGCCACGCGGGTGCGCCCTGGCCTGGGCCTGACGTTCCATGTATGCCATCCCGGCGTTCTGGCCCATTTCGAGCCAGTCGAGCATGTCCGGATAGCCCGGCGGTGCGACCGCCGGCGCGAAGCCGATGGCGTCGAACCCAAGTTCGAGGCCCTGACGACGAATGCGTTCACGAAGTTCGATTTTTGACAACGGGGGTGCGTTTTGGGTTTCTGATGATCCGGGCATTTCCTGCCGATGGATTTGATTTCCTGGCCTCTTGCGTTCGATCGGAACCCTTTTCGATCGGCTTTCTATCCGAAAATAGTTCGTTTTGCCGAGCAAGTATCACGGAATTCACAACTTTCGTAAGATTCAGCGGCACGAACCAGTCGGACGGATACAGATAATCCTCACCTGAAGCGTCGATGATCCGAACCATTCCGCTTCGAAGGGCGTCATTGTCTTTGATGACCTGGTAAACCTTGCCGGTTTCCAAATCGCCTATTCCTCCCGATTCGAAACACAAAGCGAATTTGGCACGTGACCATACGGTCATCGGGAGCTTCGGTACCGATTCAGTCGAGGAATCGCTTGATTTTGTATTCTTTCGGTCCGATGCCTGTCGCTTCATACCAGTGTATCTCCGCTTTCCTAATCACTCCGTTCTGAAGTTCGACCTCTGTCTCACCCGACATCTTTCGCCAATTGCTCCCTCCGTATTTTAGACGAAGTCGTGCCAGGGTATCGATGCCGGATCCTTTGGCAATTCTCCCTTTTGCCACAATCTGGCCGAGGATTCGAAAGTACATCGAGAAGTCTCGTTATCGACGATCGATCTCATCACGATCGAATTCCATCCCCCTGCAAGGCACGCGAACTCGACACGCCCAGGTTTTCGAAAACCTGTCGCGTGGCGTCGCTTTTGTTCAGGGTGTAGAAGTGAATCCCGCGCACCTGGTTGTCCAGCAGGTCGCGGCATTGTTCCGTCGCCCAGTGAATGCCCACGCGGGCCGTCGCGGCGTTGTCTTCGGCCCGGCCCACGGCACGCAAAAGCTTGGCCGGGAGGCGTGAACCCAGTGAAAGTTCGGCCATGCGTTCCATGCCGGCTTTCGTGCTCACGGGCATGATGCCGGCGAGGATCGGCACATTGATTCCGGCCAGTTCGCAACGCTCGCGAAAGTCGTAAAAATCTCGATTGTCGAAGAACATTTGCGTGCAGATGTAATCGGCCCCGGCGTCGACTTTCCGCTTGAGAAAGTCCAACTCCTTCAGCCGGTTGGGTGTGTCCGGGTGCCCTTCGGGGAAGCCGGCCACGCCGATGCCGAAGCCCCGGCCGCCATTGCGGGTCGACCGTTCCTTCAGGAACCGCACCAGCTGCTCAGCGTATTGAAAGGCGTCGTTGGCTCGGTCGTAATCGGCTACGTTCCTGGGCGGGTCGCCGCGCAGGGCCAGAATGTTCTCGATTCCCGAGGCCATGTACCTGTCCACGATCGCCTCAAGCTCGGCCAGGGTGTGGCACACGCTCGTCAGGTGGCTCACGGCCGTCAGGCTCGTTTCCTTCTGTATGCGCACGATCAGGTCGTGCGTACGCTCGCGGGTGGATCCGCCGGCGCCGTATGTCACCGAAACGAAGGCCGGCTCAAGCTCCTGAAGCCGGGCGATCGTGGCGAAAAGATCCTCGGCGGCGGCTTCGGTCTTGGGCGGGAAGAATTCGAAGCTGAAGCTCGGGTTGTGGTGATCGAGAATGTCATTGATGTGCATGTCGGGCGATCCTCAAAGCGATGGCGTTCGAGCGGTTTTTTGACGTGATTCGGCTTTGGTGTTGGCGGATTTCGCGGACGGCTTCGTCGCGCTGCCGGTAGTTTTCCGGGGCTTCGAAGGCTTCGCCGGTTTCGCCTCGACCCCGATCTTCGGGCAGATCGACTCCAGCGGGCATTTCTGGCAGGCGGGGCGGCCGGCTTTGCAGATGGCCCGGCCGTGGTCGATCATCCGCAGCGAAACCAGCACCCAGTCGCTTTTCGGCACGGCTTTCACGAGGTCACGTTCGATCCCCACGGCGTCGTTGCGTTTCGTCAGCCCCAGGCGTCGCGAAAGGCGTGTCACGTGCGTGTCGACGACGATCCCCGAAGTGATCCCAAGCCCCACGCCCAGAACGACATTGGCCGTCTTCCTGCCGACTCCGGCGAGCTTCGTGAGCGATTCGATATCCTCAGGCACCTGGCCGTCGTGGTTCTCGACCAGTCCCCGGGCCATGGCGATCAGATTCTTGGCCTTGGCCTTGTAAAAGCCGGTGGAGCGGATGATCGCTTCCAGCTCGGCCGGGTCGGCGGAGGCCAGTGAGGCTGCGTCGGGAAATGTGTCGAACAGACGCGGCGTGACCATGTTCACACGCTTGTCGGTGCACTGGGCGGAGAGGATCGTGGCCACGATAAGCTGGTAAAGATCGGCGAAGTCGAGCGCGCAGCGGCTGTCCGGATATGCCTTCGCCAGGGCTTCGACCACTTCGCGGGTGTGGCGGGCCGAAGGGCGAAAGGCTCGTTTCGATGCCGCTCCAGCCAGGGGCGACGGCGTGTCGTGCGGTTGCCGGCTCATGGTCTGGGCAGTCGCTCCGGGCAATTCGCCAGTTTCGCAAGAGAATGTCGATCCCCCCCGGGCGGAAGGAACGACGTGAAGCGGACAGTGTAGCAATTCCGTGTGCCCGATGTCTTGACCGTTCGGATTCGGCCGTTCCGAAAATTCGACGCCTGTTCGGTTTTCGTCATCTTCGGCCGTGTTGAACGATCCGCCTTGTCGCGCCATCCATGCAACCTATGATATCAGAAGGTGGCAGCAAGACATCTTCCGAACTCGATTCGATCATGGGCCGGTTGCGAACAAGGCGCGTTCGACACCCACCCTGGGGCCATTCATGCAGGAATTCGACCCGAATACGTTTGCCGGAATCACGCGACTTTTCCCGCTGAGCGGGGTCGTCATGTTCCCGCACGCGGTTCTGCCTCTGCACATCTTCGAACCGCGATACCGGCAGATGACCCACGATGCCCTCATGTCGGACAAGCTGATCACCATCGTTCAGCCTCGTAATCCGAAAGAGGACACCCTTCGTGGCCCTGCACTGGAAACGGTCGGCTGCCTGGGGCAGATCATCATGCATGAAAGGCTCGCCGACGGCCGCTACAACATGCTCCTGGCAGGGCTCAAGCGGGTTCGGCTGGACGACGAATTCCGCCGCCCCGACAAGCTTTACCGCGAAGCCCGTGTCACCCTGCTCGACGACACCCAGGCCGCCGAAGTGCACCCGGGCTGCGCGGCCGAACTGACGGACCGGTTCCTGGAACTGCTGAAAAAGCATGATTCGGGCGATGCCATGACGGCCGCCCTGAGACGAGCCGTGAAGCAGCGGGCCGATAACGGCGTACTGTCCGACCTGGTCGCCCAGGCTTTGACACTCCCCTCGTTCCTCAAGCAGGCATTGATCGAAGAAGCTCGCGTGCCGGAACGGGTCGAGGCCCTGTTGCGTATCCTGCGGCCTCTCACGCCTGACCTGATCACCGATATCGAGCCGAAGGACGGCTACCCGCCGAGCTTCAGCCTGAATTGAAATCGGCCGGACTTGTGGACGACGTCCGGCCACGTTCCTCAATACGTGTAATTATCGCCTGGCGACCGCTTTTGCCGCCGGTTTCGCAACCGCGACGGCCTTTCTCGGCGCGGGTGCGGGCTTGACTGCGACGCTCTTCGGCTTTGCCGCGACGGGCTTCGGTTTGGCGACGGCCCTGGGCTTCGCCGCGACGGCTTTCGGCCTGGCCACGGTTTTGGCGTTGGCGGCGGCCTTAGGCACGGCGACGGGCGTGGTCTTCGCCTGGGCCGCGGCGGGTTGCGGCGCTTCGACACTGGCCAGGCTTACGGACATGACGACCGGCTGGCCGCCGGAGTCCTTGAATCCGGGGAACAGTTGCGTTTGCGAACCGTCGGCATTGATGCGATAAGCACTGACGCCATTGCCTGACCAGTCAGACTGGGCCTTGAGCTGCGGCCAGGTCACGCCCGCTTCCATTCGGACGACGAGATTCCGGATCGTGCCGAATCTCGGGGTGTCGAACACCGTGATCTGCGAAACGGGCGTGCCTGGCTCATGTTTCAGCAGGATATTCCCCGTGATCGATTCCAGCAGCGGGAACGGATTCGCGACCGATTCGAAATTGCCGTTGATCATGCGCAATTTCGGGGCGACGATCATGTTCAGGTTGGCGTTCGCCTTCCAGTCCGGATTCGAAACCGTCATCAGTTCCATGTTCGAAGCATAGAGCCGGCCACCTGGTGCGGCCGGGTCCTGGTCGACCTGAGCGAACTTGCCGTGCTGGACTTGATCCAGTGCGACGGCCCCGTTCCCGCTCGTTCGGATACGTACGTTCGAAATCGTCGTCGCACTCGAACGAATGACGCCGTTGCCGCTGGCCTTGAAGGTGAACGTGCCGCTATCCGGAGCTAACGGGGTGTCCGACGTGATGGCCGGAATGTTCAGCGTGATCAACGCATCGGTCGTGTCGATTTCGAATTCTATGCCATAGGCCTTGGGGCGGTTCAGCGAATTGGCTCGAATTTCGAGGAGCGCCGAAGCGCCCCGTACGAAATAGCCGAATCGCTGCATCCTCTCAGGAAAAAGTTCCTTCAGATCCCAGTAATTGCCGAAAGTGATCGTATCGACGGCCGGGAAATAGACTTTCGAACCGGTTACGTCGATTTCGGTTCCGTCGATGTCCGTCACGCGATCGAACGACGCCGTGATGTCGGCCCCGACATACCGGATGCGAGAATTCCTGAGAGATGTCAGATCGCCGAAAATCCAGTCGGCGTGACGAACTCCGTCGTCCGTCGGGTCGGCGACTCGGATATCGGCCCGGGCGATGCCGGTCAGCTTCGGGCTCGAAATCCAGGAATTGTCGATATTGATCTTGATGCTGTCGGCTTTCGCCGTGCGTAATTGCGGCACGTCGATTTCGGCCCGGCCGGTGGCTGTCCATTCGAGCTTGCTGCGATTCGCCGAGACACGGGCCGTTTCGAGATCGATCGTGTTCAGGCTCGGGAAGATGAGCCGCGAACCGCCGCCCTTCGACTCGAACCTGATCGCGGCATAAATGCCGCTGATCGTCGTCAGGTCATGCACGAACAGCCATGAGCCGTCGGTCGCGCTGAAGCGGGCCGGCACCGGTTCGTTCGCTTCATACGAATTCTGCATGCCGTTCGGCACGTTGCCCGTGATCGTCGCCCCGTAAATGTCGAGCGTGGTGCCCGAATTTGCCGTGGTGATCATGGCCGATTTCATTTTGATTCCGCCGTGCAGGACCGAGGCCCCGGCTGTGACTTTAAACTCGATCGGCGCGAGTTCGAACACGGGCTCGATGCGCAGCGGTTCGAGGCTTTCCACGCTGCGCACGTTCACACCGATGTCGACGACGATTTCGGACCACCCCGCCTGCGCGGGAATCACCACCGTCGTATTCGGCCCGGGCAGACGGTCGTCGGACCAGTTCGCCGCGTCGCTCCAGCGGTTCGTACCGGCACCGCCGTCCCATGAGACGTTTCGAAATGTAGCGAACTTCGGCTGCCAGTTGCCCATCTTCACATAACGGCTGTTGACATGTTCGAGGTTCGGGGCGAAGAACCCATTCATGTCGAATCCGCCGAAAGCGAAATCCTCGGGATCGTCGAGCAGCTTCCATGGTTTCTCGCCATATTGGGAATCGACGGTGAGCGAGACCATCTTCGCCGCATAGAACCTACCGGAGAGGCTGTCATCGCCCATCAGGCTCTTGAACCGGGCGTCGATGGCATTGTCGAACGCCATGATGCCGTCCCGATACACTTGAACGATCGTGCCCGCTGTGTGAATGGCATCAGCCCGTAAAACGCCCTCGGTGGCGGCTTTCAGGAACAGCCCGCCGCTTTCCTTGCCGAAGTTCTCGTCGATCAGTTCGTCGGTCTGCAAATTGACGACACCGCCGCCGGTCGCCTCGATCCGGAAGAAATTGCCCTGGCCGAGCTGGCCGCGAATCTTCGGCGTTCGAATCGAAAGCGACGAAAGCGGGCCCGTGCTGCTCCAGGTCGTGTCCTGGCGAAAATTGCCCAGATCGATGCCGTTCGCGACAGTGATCTCGACGAATCCCTTTCTCGCCTCGAGATTCGACATGTCGAGCGTCTTGATCGAAGGCAGTTTCAGCGTGCTCGCCGCCGCGTTGTGGATCAGCGTGCTCTTGACGAGCGATTCCAGCTTCAGAGCGTTCCAGCCCGCGGCATAACCGTTCGTGGTGTCGCCGATCTGCACGTTCAGTGACTGAGCTGAAACGAGCGCCGGCGTGTCGATCAGGCCGGGCGAAGTCGCGGTGCCGGTCGATCGAAACGATCCGCCCGTGACACTTTGCAGCTGTGGAAGCCGAATCGTCCCACCTTCGGTCACGAACTGTAATGACCACCCGTAATTGTACGGTTCGACGAAGCTCGTCAAATCCGAAAAACGGATTTCGCCACCCGATGATGCCAGGAATTTCACGCCGGCCTTTTGGGAATTCAGATCGATACCCGAGATCTCGATCGATGACGCCGTGTCTGTCGCCTGGAAGTTCAAGTTCTCGAAACCGGATTGCAGGAAGTTCGGGAACTTGATTCTTGCCCCGCCCTGGGCCAGGAAATTCAACGTCTCGCCCCAGTAGCTACTCATGGCGGACTTTCCGGGTGCGACTTCGCTGATCGTTCGACCGCGAATTTCCAGGCTCGTGCCGGAACCGGTCGCCGTCAAATCCATCTTCGTCTGCTCGTTGGCGAAGAATCTGACGTCCGTCAAATACGAAGAACCGCCGGTGACGGTCAGTTTGCCGTCTTTGCTCTCGTAGGGACTGTATTGCCGGGATGTGATGTTTACCGGAGCGTCCGACCGAATGCTTCGTAGCGTGACGTCGCCACGAATCTGCACGGCCGCGCCGTTCGGCAGGGCCGGGATGACGACGTCCGTGCTCTCGTTCGGCACGAACCCGCCGGACCAGTTTTTCGGATCGTCGAAAATGAAATTACCGCCTGCACCCGTCCAGGTGTTCGTTCCCGGCTGCGGCACGCCCGAAGCGGGCTTCCAGGTGCCCACTTCGATCAGGTCGTTCGGATTCCTGCCTTCCGGCACGAACAAGTAGGAAATGGTACTGGAAGGCACGATGTCCGCCATTCGGAACCGGTTCGAAGTGTGCACCACCTGCCGCGTCGTGCCGTTGGGTTCGACGATCGTCTCGGTGTACTGGGCCTGGTCGTAGCGGCCGATCGCGAGTGACCAGAACGAGTTCGAAAAGAGCTTGCCCGTTTTGCCGTCCCAGCCGCGGATGGTTTCGAAATGGGGGAATGTCGTCTGGTCCATGGCGATCGCGCCCGATTCGGGCAGATCGACGACCACGCCTGAAACGGCGATGCCTTTACCTGCATCACGGCCCAGCAGACGGATGACTCCGTCGGTGGCGCTCAATTGCAACTCGCCCGTCGAAGTCGCCCAATCGGTGTTTTCCAGCGACAATGCCCGAATTTCGACTGTGCCCCGTTTCCTGGCTTCGAACTTCATGACCTCGCCGTCCGCCAGCTTGCCGCCGATCGTGGTGCCGCGCAAGATCATGATGGCATTCGGGCCATCGGCTCGAAACAGCACATTCGAATCGATCTGACCGGATGTCGAACCGATGCCGAATTCCAGCATCCCCGACCTGGAAACGATAGTCGAATCGATGATCTCTGACGCCCGGAATTCGCCATAATTCGTGCCGGACTGGTCGTAGACCCAGTCGACGTTCCGCATTCGTCCGATACCGATCGGAGTGAACGTCCAAATCCATCCGTTACGTTTGACGCTCGTCCAGACCGCGTTTCCGAACCTCGTGGTCGAAGCCGAACCGTCGCCGATGCGAACGTCGAGATTCGTAAGCTCCTGCATCCATGAGGTGTAGAACGCGGCCTGTGTGGTCGGTGTTCCTTCCAGCCGAATCTGGCTACGGCCGGTTTGCGGGCTTTCCAGCTTGTAGAGATTCGGCAGTTCGATTTCGCCGCCACCGCGAATCACGATCCCCCGATCCGTTCCCGTTGACGTATCCGAAACCCGAATGGACGAAATAACCGCATTGAAGATCTTGCCGCCGTCGTAAGCGCGCATGGTGACGTCGACGAAGCCCGGGTTATCACGTGTGTTCACATAAATGGAAGCGCTGCCCTGCGCGGCGTATTCGAGGCTCGAAATCCCGAAGTGAACGGCCGAATCGGTGACCAGGAAATTTGCCGTATCGTAAGGCGCAGACCTTGCCCCGACGCCATCGGGCCGCAGCGCCAGCAGTTTCAGCCCGACAGCTCGCGGGTCGGTCGGCGCGGCGTCCGACACGGTGCCGATCCGGCCCGTGATCGTCACGCTCGACCAGTTCTCGGGGCCGGTCTGCAGCACGATCTGCCGCTGTGTCGGCGCGTCCACGGCCACGTTCACGTCATATACCACGTCTTTCAATGTCGACGCCCTGTTGCCCAGGAACGTGATCGTCGACGAAACCATTTGCGATGCAACGCCCTGTGGCCCGGGCTTCATCCAGGTCGAGATGACGAGCGGGGCTTTGGCATCGATGCTGGCCACGCGCACGTCGCCATTGACGATCACCCCGGCGCCGTTGGCCAGCACGGGAATCACGACATCATCCTGCTCGCCCGGCACTTTTTCCGTATTCCAGTTCGCGGCATCGAAGAAATTCATCGAGCCGGCGCCGCCGTCCCACGTGATGGTGGCGGGAACTTCGCGGCTTTCCAGCGATTCGGCAAGAAGATGCAACCGGCGAGTTCTGGACCGGTTCGAGCGTTGCGATGCGGCACGATGACTTCGAGAAGCAAACAGGGAACAGGCGGAACGAAGATGCGAAAATCGCATGACGTGAATCCTTTCACGAGGTGTACGAACGATTGGGTGCGAAAAAAGGGCCGTACTTGAGAAGTAGTCGCTTCGGGAATCCGTTTCGCCGAAGGTGCGAATTCATAGGGTCAACGCTACGATCATCCGCGAATTCGTGGATCGGTCAAGCCCGGAATCTGCCCGAAATGATTGGAAAACGACATAAGTCTTTGCTCATGCGAACGAAGAAAATCGCGACGAACCAGGGTTCGTCGCGATTCGTGAGATGGCATTCCCGAGTGGTAATGCACTGGCCCCGGCCGGCTCATTTCGGCTTCGGCGCGAACTTCACAGGCAGCGGGTGGCCCAGGGTGTCCTTATTCGGCGTGAAGCCGTTGCCGTCGATGTCCACGAATACCGGATTCGAAACCGCCGCCGGCATTTGATTGCCCCATTCCGGGCCCATCATCGGGCCGATTTTCAGCCCTTCACCCACTGCGACGGCGATCAGGTGGGCGTCGGCCGCCAGTTTCGAATCGACTTCGGCTTCGAATTTCACGCTGCCCTCGCGGAATTTGCCGGGATGTTCGGCCTTGCGGAAATCCAGCCCCGGTACGATTTTGCCGTTCACGAGCACGAGCACGCGATTCACGTCGATCCAGTTCGGGCACTGCACTTTCAGCCGGACGGTCACTTCGCCCGATTTCGCCGCCAGGTCCGAGCCGGCGATGACTGCCGTTTCCTGGCCTTTTTCCCGGACGGAGAATTCCAGGTAGGGCCCGTTGGACATGATCAGATGGCCCTTTTCGGCGGCGTGCACCATGTCCATGTGGTCAATCTTCGCCGGGTCGTCGGTTTTCGAAGCGATCCAGTTGCGCAAGCCCCCCGAGCCATGATAATTGTAATGGGCATCGGTGTTGACCACGCCCGGAATGCGATAGCCCTGGTTGAGCAATTGCAACCAGCCGAACATCTGGTTCGTCGATTCCCGGCCTTCGTAGTCCACCGTCGGCGTCATCGAAGTGACCATGTCGATCGGGTGAATTTCCATCACGTCCATGAACTTGCGGGGGCCTTCGTAGCCGCCGTCGGGCTTGCCGTCGCCGTTCTTGTCGAAGAACAGCCAGCCGATGTCAGGATGATTCTGCTGGATCAGTTTCTCGCTGCCGTCGTTCCAGCGGAAGAGCCGGTCGATCTGCACGCTCGGGTCGGCGTCAGGCGTCGGCGCGCCTCCGTCTTGAATGCGCGGTACGTATTTCAGCGGAAATGCATTCTGGTGATTCAATGGCAGGGGCGATCCCGTCAGTTCCAGGCCCGAAACCGTGGCGATCGCGTGGCCGACTTTCAATTCGGCGATCTCGGGATCGTACGTCTCCACCCGGTTGTGCTCGGTGCAGGGGGCGAACTCAATATGCTCGGCCACAAGATTCAACACCCGTCCGAGCTGGCTCGAAGTATTGTCGCCAGAGGGCGACGAATGGCTGTGAAAATCGGCCGAAACCCAGCCCGGCGTCAACACGCTGCGATTCAATTTCACGTTCAGGGGCGTGTCTTCGCCCGGTTTCACGGTAATTTCGCCCGTCCAGGCATCGTATTCGGGCCCGTGGCTGACCCGCACCGTGTAATCGCCCGGTTTGATTTTCTGGCGGAACGTGCCGTCAGGCGTGTACCGCAAATTCCGAACACCGTAAACGGAAGTCTCCGGCCCGAAGTTCGGCGACGCAGTGCCTTCCCTGCCGACGAATTCGACCTTGCACGCGATCGGCTGACCTTCGCCGTCCGTCACGGCCGCGGCGACAAGCCCGGGATTCCAATCGAACAGCTTGAGATCGTTGCCGAGAGTGTTGTCTATGTTGGGCCGCACTTCGATCTTCAGCGGATTGTCGGCACGCAACTTGTGACCCTGCACCTCGGCGGTCGCGAAATACGTGCCCGGAGGCAACGTGGTGGTCATGAAACCTTCCGAGTCAGTGCGGGCCCATCCAGAGAAGCGGTCGCCGCCGCGGACATGCACGCGGGCCCCTTCCACCAGATTTCCGGCGGCATCAGAAACCGTCACCTGCACCAGTTTCGTCATTCCGCCCAGGCCTTCGATGGCCAGCGATTGAACGGCCATCGTGCTGTCTGCGGCATAGATTCGCCGCGTAAATTCGAACGACGCCCCCGCAGCCAGCGTGATTTCGCCAGCTTCGTTGCCATTTTTCGTATACGCCAGGTCATGCACGCGGGCTTCGGCTTTCGATCGGACGGACCAGCCCGTATCGGGCACCACGGCATAAGCCTGGCCCCAGTATTCGTCGCCGAACCAGTGGAACTGCCCCTTACCGTCTTCGGCCCGGGCGGCTGTCTCCTTGCCCGCGTCGAACCTGAGATCGTCGCCCAGGGCGAACGTGACCGGGGCTTCGGAAGCGTTGGTGATTTTCGAAGTGATCGTAATGAAACGGTCACGATTCTGCAGGCGATAGATCAGGTCGGCCTTCAGGCCCGTTTTCGGGTCGGTGCCGGTCGTACGGACTTCGCCCGTCGACGTTTCCTCGACCTTGCCGTTCGCCACCCGCTGGCCTGTCGTGTTGTTCACGGAAACGCCGTCGAACACGAACCGCCGCTTGAGTGCGTAAAAGCAGCTGAGCTGGTCGTTCAGGGCCCGGTTTTCCGTCAGGTCGATCAACTGCCCGCCCACGTTCCGCACGGTCATGTTGGCGTTGCGGGTGGGCAGGGGGGCGGCGATCACGGCGGTGATGTTCGCGTTGGCAAGGGCGACGTCGCCGTAGATCGCGTCAGCCTCTTTGCCGGAAGGGGCGAATTCGTCCCAGTTCGATTCGTCCAGAATGACGGCCTGAGCTTTCTGGTGCAGGTGCGGGTGCTTGTCCGCATGGTCATGATCGTGATCGTGGTCATGCTGGATGACACGCGGCTTTTTCGCCGCCGGTTTGGTCTGTTCCTGCGGCTTGATCAGTGCCTGAGCCTGAACATGGTCGGCCGTCGTGGCCGTAAAGGCTGAAACGCTAAGGGCGAGAATCCATCGAGGAGGGCGTCGCATGGGCCGGATTGCTCCCGGAGGTCGAACGGAGGGTATGTGGCTGGCTTCGGACATCATGCTATAGACGCAACCGCCGCGCGGCAAGCTTCGCGAGCGAGTTTCACAGGAATTTCGAATTTCCTGCACGTGGCGATTGTCAGAGATTTCCGACGATCGAACGGACCGCCGAATCGTTACCTGAAATGAGAATGTCGTGGTTCTTGGCACTCCTGGGCCGACGATCGAAAACGACCGATTCGATTTTAACTCGATTCCCTGCGCAATTTCGTGCTCTCCTGATACACCCGTTTCCGCAGCCGGTTGATTCCGCCCAGAGGCCTGTGCGCTTCCAGCGCATGCCAGGGGTTGAACGACATCGCTTCGACCTCTTTTCGAAAGGCGATCGATTCGGGCGAATTCAGGTCAGCCTGGTCGATGATCAGCGTGGCGACCTTCACCGGTTTCGAAATCGATTCGTCCCAGAGTACCGTCGGATCCTCGATCGGCATCGACTTCGGGTCATTTCGAAATTGAACGACGAAATCGAACCGGGCCTCTTCGGCTCGAAGATGATCGGCCAGCACACGGGAAAGCTGATCGGCCGAATGGACATCCTTCGATGGATTGGCCGGGAGTGCTTCGGAATTGACAGGATGAGGAACGAGGGAGAATTTGATCGCACGCGGGCCGAGACGATAGGGCGACATGCTCCAGTACCGTTCCACGAGCGGGCTGCGGCTCGTCCCGATGAGCTTGCGGCCGACACGAAGAAACTGACCGAGCCGGAACGGGACGAAAAACAGCAATTGACCGATCGCATTGCCGGCCTGGCCGAGCAGGCCGATGTATTTCAGGCGCGATTCCATGAACTTGCGATACTCATGCGCATTTCGAACCGGAAACTGGGGGAAATTGATCATCACGAAGTCCTGGGTATCGGTGTCCCCGGCTTCTTCGAAAGCCCGGGGGCCCGAGACGCCCAGCACCTTGATCGCCATCCCGCGAGCGTCGGCCCGGGTGTCGGGACTCATCGAACCTGCACCGTTCGAAAATCGTACGATGGCGTCATAAGTGCGGTCCGATTCGAAAATGCCGAACCGGGTTTCGGCGGGGCGGGCGGGGTCGACGATCAGTCGGGCCTTCACGTCGCCGGTGCTTTTGGCATGCTGGCCCCGCATCATCGGCCTGGGGCCGAGACGCATGATCTCCTGAATCAGGCGCACGCAGGCTTCGATGTCCTCGGCTTCGCCATGCGGCGGATTTTCGAGGTCGAGTTCCGTCCGGGGGTCCTGTTCGCCCATCGTGGCTGCCCTTTCGAAGTCGCGCCGGCGGGTCAAAATGCAATCTAATTTGCGCCGCATGAGCGACATGCGTTGCGACGGAGCGAACCTCGTACCGGTCGCATGATGCGGTCGATCCGTTCGTCGACTATCAGCTTCCACGAGCGACCGGACCAAGTCAACCCTTTGTCGAATGCGAATCCGGCATCAGGA
Organism: bacterium; assembly: GCA_016125085.1. Lineage (GTDB taxonomy): Bacteria > Planctomycetota > Planctomycetia > Isosphaerales > Isosphaeraceae > QWQI01. The sequence continues at coordinate 25,543 of WGMM01000037.1, read as the reverse complement.
TCGATCCCGCGGATCACTTCGAACTTCCTCGCATTCGGTGGCTTTCGATCAACGCACCGAAAAAAGAACCTTCCAGCCCGTGGCTTCGACCCCGCCGGCGACGATCCCGAACGCGCTGACACCAAGCGCCAGCGGCGCGACCGCGTAAACGCCAAGAGCCGCCGCCAGGCCGAACCCAAGGACGCCGTTGCTGATCAGGCCGACCGAAATCACGCCGATCGTAACGACGCCTTGTGCCACGACACCGACAGCCACGACCCCGCGAGCGTTCACGCCGATCGCGATTACGCCTCTGGCTTTCGGGCCAATCGAGACCAGCGGCATGCCACGCCAGTGGCTCTTGCTGACGTAATCGAACGCCGGAGATTTCGAAGAACTTGTCATCCGTATAAGGTCTCCGGTATCCGGCCCTGCTCGTCATCCGGTCGTCACATCGCCACGACCACGCCGCCGCCCGAGCCGCCGTCGCTCCACGGCTGCTGAAGTTCGATCGCGCCCTTCATGGCAAACGATTCGGCCAGCACGGCGACGGCTTTCAGGTCGAGATCCGCGACGGAATAAATCACGTCGCCGATACGGGCCGAACGCAACAGCGGCGAATCGTGCGAAACCGTTCCCAGCAGAGTGATGCCCGAATCGACGCCCACCCGGAACAGCATCAAGTCGCTCTTCGTTTCCGCGCCCTGGGTGCCATCCGGCCGCACGCCCCAGGGGCCTTGCGATTGCACCGGCACCGCCACGATTCCCAGCTCGGGGAAGTAGCCCAGGGCATGATGATCCCATTCGGCGTCGGACCAGCTCCAGCCGTTCGCCGGGGTGTCGACCAGATACGACGCAAGTTCTTTCGGAGCCGTGTCTTCACGGACGTCGAACAGCGAGAGCTTCAGCCCGCGTGTGCGGCCCGTGGCCGGATCGGCGTCGCGGCCGATACCCAGCAGATAGCCGTCGCTGAAGGGCTGAAGATAGCGGGAAAAACCGGGGATTTTCAGCTCGCCCAGGACCTTCGGCGCGGTCGGGTCGGAAAGGTCGACCGTGAACAGCGGATCGACCTGTGCGAACGTGACCAGATAGACCCGGTCGTCGATGAACCTGGCCGACATGATCCTCTCGCCTGGCGCGATGCCGTCGACGACACCGACCTGGCGAATGGTCTCGCCCTCGGTCTTCAGCACGCTCACGGCGTTGACTGTGCCTGTCGAAGTCCAGCGCGTCGTGGCCACGCGCAAGTATTCGCCGCTCGCGTCGGCCGAAAACTGGTTCAGCAGGTGGCCTTCGAAGGATCCTGTCGCCACCACGCTCGGGGTGTTTCCGGAAATGTCGAGACGCTGCACCTGCGTGCGTTCGCCGGTCGTGTCCCAGCGCGGGCCGAATAGATACAGATCCGTCGCGTTCATGTAGATGGATGATGCGTAACCACCGACGACGGAGGTCGTTCCGATCACGCCTGGCGTGGCGCCGCCGGTCTGGATCAGGACGACCGAAAGGAGATTCGGCTCCGTGGCGTCGAGGGGGGCCAGGATGTCCTGGGGCTGCGAAATGAGCCCCGAAGTCGTCCTCGTCGCTCCGCCGCCGGGACCGTATGAGGACGTCGATAAGCCAGGCAGGAGCGAATTCATCGAAGTCTTGCGCATCAGCCGGTTCAGGGCGTTATCGCTCACCGGCTTCACGCCCGGGCTGGCCAGCCGAGCGGTCATAGCGATGGGCCCGCCCCAATAACCGACGAGCAGGTCGTTCTGAACGATCAGGGCGAGTTTGCCGTCGACCATGCGGGAATCAGCGTACCAACCGTCCATCGACGTGCGCGAAACCAGGCTCGGGGACGCATCGCCGGTCGTGTCGTAAACGCTTACGACCACTTCGCCTGTGCCACGAACTCGCAACATCGGAATCGCTCGATCGCCCGGAGCCGGGACGGTGTCCTTCCAGCGGGTCGAAATCACGGTCAGGCGTCCGTCGTGCAGATAAATGGCGACGGGCGAGCCTTCGACCGTCGTGCGGGATCGTACGTTCATGGCCTCCGGATTCGCGGCATCGACGACCAGAAGTTCCCCTCTGGAAAGGATATAGAGATTGCGGCCGTCGTTTTCGATGAGGTCGCCTTCGTCGATTCCGGCTACCTGAGTGTTCGTTTGCGAATGTCCAGCGGCTCCGCTGGCGAGCGAATCGCCGCCGATAGTGGGCATTGCGATCGCGGGGCCACCCTTCGAACTGCGCCAGGTGCCGTTTCCGAACGATGTCCGCCCCTTGACGGTTTTCGCAAGAAAGTCGCGGAAGGCCGTGGCCGAGCCGAAGCGGACGAGCGCATCGGGGCGTCGGACATTGCGGTTCGTGTCTGTGCCAGCACTCTCCAGAAGGACGTCGCGGCCTGAATCGCCGAGGATCTCGTCGTCGCCCGAGCCGCCGCGCATCGTGTCGCTACCCGAGCCGCCGTCGATCTTTACGGAAAGCGTGATCGCGCCGTAGGTTTCGTCGACGACGATTCGGTCGTTGCCGCCTTTGCCCTGAATGCGGATCGCGGCGACACTTCCGATGCTGCCCTGCCAGGTGATGCGGGCATTTTCGACGACCTGAATGCGGGTCGGGTCGGTCGGGGCGATGCGCACTTCGATGACATCGTCGCGCTGTGACCCGCGCACGTCGAGCAAACCTCCGCGCTGAAGGCCCGCGGACATGAGGGCGCGGCCTTCCAGGGCGTCGATCGTCAATTCGCCACGATTCCGCGCACGTCGGTTCTCGCTGCTCATGCCTGAAAGCTCCTGGCTCTTTCGGTCCATTCCGGACCGGCCATCGTTAAGACGAATCTCCGGCGCTACCGGAAGTTATGAAGAGTCTATCGGATCCCTGCCATTCATTGGACGCATTCCGATTCGAATTTGTCAATCCATGATTGCATGCAATTGTGCTGAAGCTTGATGTGCAGGTAGATCGAACGTCATTCATCGATCACCGAAACACGCTTCGATCGTCTGTGGCATTGCCCGGTGCGGTCGTAGCGGTGATGTGGGTAGGGCGAAGCCCGATTCGTGAAAATTCCGTGAGAGCCTCTTGAAGAATCGCTTCCTGGTCATTAACTTACCTTCATCGAAATCCTTCTCCCGCCTGACTTCCTCAGGCAAGCCATTCGAAACAACCAGTTCTCCGAGAACGTTCGCGATTGCGAATGTTGTAGTCATTCTTCGTCATCACGTTCTTCGATCGGGGGAGACCCCGGAGGAGTCCGCAGCCCATGCTCCGTAGTTCGCTCTACGCCCGCAAGGCGTTCACTCTCATCGAATTGCTGGTGGTCATCGCGATCATCGCCGTTCTCATCTCTCTGTTGTTGCCGGCAGTGCAGTCGGCCCGTGAAGCCGCCCGCCGTGCCCAGTGCACCAATAATCTCAAGCAGATCGGCCTGGCTCTGCATAACTACGAAAGCGCCAACGGCTCGTTCCCGCCTGGCTCGGTCGCCACTCCGATGCCGGTCGTGGACTGCACCCAGCGCGGCTTCAGCCTGTTCGCCCTGATCCTGCCCCAGATGGAGCAGAACCAGATCTACAACGCGATCAATTTCAATCTCTCCAGCGGTGGTACTTTCAACGGTGTCGGTTCCGGCGCATCGAACCGGACGGCCCTGATCACCCGGATCAATTCGATGGTCTGCCCGTCGGACATGATCCAGACGCCTTATGACATCGGCGTTTCCCAAAACGGCTATTCGCAATCGTCTTATGCCGGCGTGGCCGGTACGCGCGACGTCTGGCGCTGGTGGTACGGCTGCACACCGGGGCAAAGCCACTCGCCCTGGATCGAGTCGGACGGCGCCTTCGGCTACAACTCGAAAACGGCCATCAGCGACTTCCGCGACGGCACCTCGAACACGATTATCGTCGGCGAGACCTCCCGCTTCCTGAACGACCCCGACCAGGTCTTCAACAGCTGGTCGCGGGCTCTCTGGTTCGGCTCGGCTCTGGCAGGCACCACCCGGCCTCAGGGTCTGGCCAGCGTCGCCCCGAAGATCAACGCCAAAATCGCCGTTCCCGAACCGCCCGGAACGACATCGCCCAACAACGACCTGAACGCCTGGTTGTTCAACGCCCAATACCTGAACATGGGCCAGTTCGGCTTCCGCAGCCTGCACCCTGGCGGTGCCATGTTCGTGTTCGGCGACGGCTCGGTGCGGTTCGTCAAAACGACGATCGACATGGGCAGCCCCGATATCACCCAGAACAAGATCGGCGTGTATCGCGCGCTGTCGACCCTCAAGGGTGGCGAAGTGCTGTCGTCAGATCAGTATTGATCTGACCTGAAGCCAGCCTGCCGGCCATCGCGGGCACGATTCGGATAACCCGCCGCATCGTGCCCGGAATTCCTGAAAATACCGACTCAAGAAAGGTTCCGATCCGTTCCATGAGAATCTCAAGTTTCGCAGCCGCTGGTCTCCTGGCCCTGTCGATCTCGTTCGGTTGCGGCGGCGGCGGCGAATTGCCTGTCGCCCCGACGGCCGAAGAAGCGAAAAAGGCACTCGACGCCGCGGGCCCGAACGCTGCCGCGAAGGCTGAACCGGGTGTGCTGAAGGTCGAAAACAAGTTCGGCACGGTCGAAAAGAAAGTCAACGCTCCGGCCCCCGCGACACCTCAGTGAGAGATGTCCGCAAGTTCGAAGGCCAGGTTCGGGCGCTCCGGTATGCCGGAGCGCCTCTCTCGGCCTTGAGTTGTCTCACGATGTCGATTCATGTCGACAACCGCGATGCGGTTCCGGCATAATCCCACCCCGGTCGATCATCTCCGGTCGGCTGGACTGACGGTCTCTGCAAGTCTCTGTAAAAGCTAATGTTTTGATGCGAATGCGATGTCGCCTGGCAGGTGGCCCGCAGTTTCGCCCGATCTCTTTTTGCCCTCGAATTTCCGAATTCTCTATTGTGAAGACTTGATGTAGTGAAGTCGAAAAGATAACTTCGTTCGTGTCGTTATGACATCGAGCTCGGAATTCCGTCGAGCGAAAAAAGTAAAACTCGGTTCGGATTTTGGTTCCGGGGTTCGTTACCCCGCGAAGCCGGAAGGCGTACGCACCGATCCGATCGGGTTCTACCCTGGAGAGATTCCGCCTGATGAATATTCGTACACGTCGAAGCGGTTTTACGCTGATCGAACTTCTGGTCGTCATCGCGATCATTGCCGTTCTCATCTCCCTGCTGCTGCCCGCCGTGCAATCGGCCCGGGAAGCGGCACGCAGAGCGCAGTGCGTCAACAACCTCAAGCAAATCGGTCTCGCACTTCATAACTACGAAAGCGCCCAGGGCTCTTTCCCCATCGGTCTTATCCGCTACACGCTGCCGCTGTGCGATGCCAACTCGAACCGCCGGCATACCCTGTTCGCCATGATCCTGCCCTACATGGAGCAGGGTAATCTTTACGCCGGACTCAATTACGACTTCGGCGCGAGCAGCATCCGTAACATCACGGCGCAGGAAACCTTCGTGAACGCTTACTACTGCCCATCCGACGAGCGGTCGACCGGCCCGCTCAATCCGGCGGGCGGTCCTCTGCAGTTCATCGGCGTGAACCAGAGCAGCTATGCCGGCAACGCCGGCACGATCGAACTGTTCCGCTACCGTTATTCCACGGCAAATCCCGGCAATTGCCGCCACATCGAAGGTGACGGCGCTTTCGTGATCAGCTGGAATTACGGCATCGCCCGGTTCACGGACGGCACATCGAACACCCTGTTCGTCGGCGAAGCCAGCCGGTTCCGCGGCCAGCCCGCCTCGTGGCAGTTCCCCTGGAATTACGGCGAATGGTTCAGCCTCGTGAACGCCCCGTCCGGTTCTTCCGCCAGCGCCACGCACGGAATCGCCTATTCCGCGGTTCGCCCGAACGCTCCGCTGCAGCTCTCGGGAGCGAATTCGGACGTCACCACGGCGATCGATCCTGACCCGTTCACCTGGTGGACGAAGCCTCAAGCCCAGTCCTACGGCAGCTTCGGCTTCCGCAGCCAGCACCCGGGCGGCGTGAATTTCATGTTCGGCGACGGCTCCGTGCGCTTCATCAAGAGCACGATCGACCTGACCACCTACCGGGCCCTTTCGACCCGCTCCGGCGGTGAAGTCGTCTCGGCCGACGCCTATTGATCCTGACGAACCTTGTCGAGATCGGCATTTCGGGCACGAGCCCGGAATGTCGATTCTCTCCCGATCGCACACATCCCCGATTTTGAGGAATCCCTTCATGTTCTTTTCGTACCGCCGGGCAGTCTCTTTCGCCGTGATGGCTTGTTTCGCCATGGCCGGTTGCGGTGGCGAGCAGGGTGTCGGTGTCGCGACCTCCGAAGATGCCGCCGCCGACGCCAAGGCCGCTCCAGCCGATCCCACGGGCGGCAAACTCGACCCCAAAGGTGGCAGAAGGCCGAAGATTCAGGCGGAAGGCAGTGCCGCGAGCCTGAAGCTCGATAATTGACCTCGCCCTTGCTCTCAACGATCTCCGCGGCCGGGCCTTCCCGATGGGATGAGCCCGGCCCTTCGCTTTCCTGAAGATGGCTTTTGGAGGTCCGCTGTCGCCCGATCCACCTCGGCTGGGGCTTGATTCCCGCGGTGAGCCTGTGCGATAGTGTCACGGCGGAGCCGGTGGCCAGCCCTTGCGTCGACTTCGAAATCGCCGGTCGGCCTCGATCGGAACGTGTTCGTGTGTCCATGTATTCCGGAGCGGATCCGAATCGACCGATGGAACTGACCTTCGAGTGCCCGAATTGCGGAGCCGTGGACCGCACGAAAAACGCCGAATCGGCGAACGGATTCGTTTGCCGTCAATGCGGTCACACACGGTCGGCGCATGCTGGTTCGATGACCGAAGCGGGGCTGGTGCACTGCCCCTTCTGCGGTACCGAAAAGCTCTATGTGCAGAAGGACTTTCCGCAGGGGCTCGGCCTGGCGATCGTGATCGCGGGCTTCGCCTGGGCGACCTGGTACTGGTATCAGGTGCGTCCTCTGGCGGCTTACACGGTGCTGCTCGGTTCCGCGCTTCTCGACCTGGTCCTCTGGAAGAAAGTGCCGGACGTCACGATCTGCTACCGCTGCCTCGGCCAGATGCGCGGGCCGGACGTCAAGCCGATCGGCCGGTTTCATCCGTTTGACCTCGAAGTGGGCGAAACCTTTCGCCAGGAACGCATGCGGGTCGCCGAACTTCGCAAAAAACAGGCTGCCGGCAGCGACTGAATCCGGACGCTTCAGGCCTGGTTCGTCACGGTTGGTTTTGCGTCGCACCTGATCGGGGTCACATGCCGAATCCCAGAACCCAGATGCTGTTACGCGACGACCTGAGAGACGTCGTGCGCGGCGATCTGGTCATCGGCGAAGTGCCCCTGGGGGCATGTTCCACGGATGCTGGAGTCTGGGAACGGCAGCCCCTTGTTCTGATCGCCCCCCGCGACTCCACGGACGTTCTGGCCGTCCTTTCCTATGCCGCCGAACACGGTATCGCGGTTCATCCGCGAGGCGCGGGCCTGGGTGTCACCGCCGGTTGCCTCGGCCGGGGCATCGTGCTCGACTGTTCCCGCCACCTCCGCAGGGTCATCGAACCGGGGCCCGATTTCGTCACGGTCGAAGCCGGGATCACCGTTCGCGAAGTCCGCGAAACCCTGGCCCAGCAGGGGCGCAGGCTGCAGGGCCTGACGGCGGAAGCCGACGAATTCACGATTGGCGGCTGGCTCAGCGGGCTCGATCTTGCCTCGGTGCCAGCCGAATCCGGTCACTGGCGTTCGATCAAGGCGGCCCGGCTGGCCCTGAGCGATGGCTCCGTCGAAACGCTCACGAATATCCCTCTGGACGTGGCCGAATCCGATGATGCCCTGAGCGATTCCCAGCGCGGGCTTTACAGGGTCGCCCACTGGCACGGGTCGAACGGTCCTCCGGCCGATGATCTGGACCGTCATGCCCGCGCTCTGGCGAACCTCACCGGGCTGATCGATCGCAATCAGGGCGTGTTTCGGCCGCAGCGCGTCATCGCCGGCTCACGCGGTACGCTCGGCCTGCTTCTCGAAACCACTCTGGCCACTGTCCCTCTGCACCGGTTGCATTTATGGGTCGTGATCGGTTTCGACCTGCCGGAGCGTGCCGCCGACGAGTCGCTGAATTGGATTTCGAACGAAAGACTCGAACTGGCCGAGATTCTGGACTGGCGATCGATCGCCCTCGCGAGCGATTCGAATCCCGTCATCAAGGCTTTCTTTCCCGAGCCCACTCCGGCGGCCCTGTGCCTGCGATTCAGCGGCGACGACGAAACCGAATTGAAATCGATCGAACGGCAATTGCATGAGAGATTTCGTTCGAAGGTCGTTTACTTGCGTTCGGACCTTGCCGCATCGAACATCGATCACCCACTTTCCAACCCGCGAAAATGGGTGCGCCGGGGCCTGGCTCATCGGCATGGGGCCCCGCTGCCGAGGCCTGTTTTCGACGCGCTCACCGTGCCCCCGGAGGCCGTCGCTGGCGTCCTTTCGCAACTGGCCGGCGCCACTCAGAACGCCAGGCTCAATGTGTCGGTGCGAGTGGCCCCTCTTACCGGCCGCATTGTGCTCGATCCGCTCATCGACCCCACCCGTCAGATCGCCGACATCCCCATCGCGAGCTGGCTCGGCAGTCTGGCCGATATCGTCGACAAATCGGGCGGCACGCTCTGGGGTGTCGAGCCCTGGATGTCCCGCATCCGCAGCTCGTCGCTGAGCCGCCGGTTCGCCGGCACGATTCCCGTCTGGCGTGAAGTCAAGGCCGCCCTCGACGTCGCTGGCGTGCTCAATCCCGAGGTCCTCCCCGGGCTGCCGCGCACCGATCTCGCCCTGCGTGTTCTTTCGTTGCCTTCCTCGCTCGTTCCCGCCGCGACGACCGTCAAGAGTACCGAGTCAGCCCACCTCAGGCTGCTCGAACCGGTGCACGAATCGACGATCGACACTTATCCGTCCCTGCCGATCCTCGAAGCCGAACTCGACTGGCCCGAAGACAGGGGCCCTCAGCTCACCGCCTCCGCCTGCAATTCCTGCGGAGCCTGCCGCTCGCTCGACCCCTCCAGCCGCATGTGCCCCAGCTTTCGCGGCGACCGCTCCGAAGCCTCTTCGCCACGCGCCCTGGCAGGCCTCCTTCGGCAGGTCACATCAGGCACGATCGACCCGACCCTCTGGGGCTCCGAACAGCTCAAGGAAGCCGCCGAGGCCTGCTTCCATTGCCGCATGTGCCGCACCGAATGTCAGGCCGGTGTCGACATCTCGGCCCTCATGATCGAGGCCAAGGCCGCCGCCGTCGAAAGCTATGGCCTCGCTCCCAAGGACTTCTGGCTTTCGCGCGTCGATACCCTCGCCCGGCTCGCCAGCTTCTTCCCGGTCATCGCCAATGCCATCCTCAGCCACGGCCAGTCGCGCTGGCTGATGGAAAAAGTCACCGGCCTTTCGCGGCACCGCCGCCTGCCACGTGTGCGCCGGTGGTCCTTCATTCATCGGGCCGAACAAAGGGGCTGGAGCAAGCCGAGGCCCCAGTTGCCAGGCCCTCGCGTCGCTTTATTCCTCGATATTCTGGCCAATCACTTCGACCAGGAACTGGCCGAGACCACTGTCGAATACCTCAAATGGGCCGGAGTGAATGTCTATGTGCCCGCGCGGCAACGTTCCTCTGGCATGCCGGCACTCGTGGTCGGTGATCTCGAACGGGCCCGAGAACTGGTCCGTTCGAACTTGCGCATTCTGGGCAACGCCGTTCGCGACGGTTTCACGATCGTCTGCATCGAGCCGACTTCGGCCATGGTTCTGCGCGACTATTACCCGCGCCTTACCGACGACCTCGACGCCGCTCTCGTCGCCGAAAATACGCTTGAGCTAAGTTCTTACCTCGCAGGGATGAATGAGCGTGGCCTGCTGCCGCCCGCCGACCAGGCCCTTCATGGCCGTATTGGCTACCATCAGCCGTGCCATTTGAGAGCGATGAACGTCGGTAACCCGGGCTTCGACCTGGTGAGAAAAGTGCCGGGCGTTTCCGTCGAATTCATCGATCAGGGCTGTTCGGGCATCGCGGGGCCCTTCGGCTTCGCCCGGTCGAATTTCCGCAAAAGCCTGCGGATCGGCTATCGACTCCGTTCTCGCCTCAAAGGCCCCGATATCGAAGTCGGCATGACCGAATGCCTGAGCTGCCGGATGCAGATGGAGCAGGGGCTGACCAAGCGGTCGCACCACCCCGTGGAAATCCTGGCCATGGCCTCGGGCCTGAAACCTGACCTGAGAGCCCACTGGAACAGGCCCAAACCACGTAATATCATTACGTAAGTCTCTTCTTCGATCCGTCCTGATCCGCCATCTTCGAATCGTCATCGCCGCGGCAATTTCGGAAATGCCCGACCGGCGAATCTTATGCCCGGGAGCATCCATCGATGGCCGAATTGAAAACGAAGCCGACGGAAGCCGACGTCCGCGCCTTCATCGACGCCGTGCCCGACGAAACCCGCCGCCGCGACGGCCACACGATCTGCGACCTTTTCGAAAAAGTGACGGGCGAAAAGCCCGTGATGTGGGGGCCTTCGATCATCGGTTTCGGCAAATGCCACTTGAAATACGCCTCGGGCCGTGAGCTGGAATGGATGGTCTGCGGCTTCTCGCCTCGCAAGGCGAACCATTCGTTGTATCTGGATTGCAATATCGCGAAATATGCCGAAACGCTGAAGACACTCGGCAAATACAAAACGGGTAAAGGGTGTCTGTACGTCAACAGACTGACCGATATCGATATCGCAGTGCTGGAAACCATGATCGAATCGACATGGGCGAATCGCAGAAAGCCGAAGACCGTCAAAGGCGAGGAAGTCTGAAGCGTGACGGCGTGACGGCTCGATTCAAAGCCGGAAGCCTCGATCGCGGGATTCATCAGGAAGGCGCTGCGATGAAATCAGGGGAAGAGATCGAACGCCATTTGCGGGAATTCATTCTGCACATTTATTTGCGGCCGCTCATGTACGCCGGAACGCCGCGTGACCTGGAAACGATGCTCAAAGTCTATCACGAAAACTGGGCCTTTTGCGTCGACCGTGAAGAAGAATACTACGAATGCCACAGACGTCTCGACACTGGCGAAGGAGCCGTCTCGATTCCGTTCTACAAGGAATTCGGAAGAAAATTCCCCCAAGCGGATCAAATCCGGATCGCCGAATTCGTCGTGGACCGGTTCGTCTCCATCGATCGGGAATTGAAAATCCCGCTGCCTTTCGAGGATTTCCGCGTCACTGTTCCCTGGTTAAAAGATCCGTCACACCGCATCGCGAAACGCTTTACGGACCTGAAGTCGCAATGGGAGGGAAAACCCGAAGCCTGACAAATCGACGCCGGATCGGATTGCCTGCTAACGAACTCCAGCATGCATTCACCGACGACTTGCAGGTGATTCGTATTTCATCGAAAAGCGAAATCTAACCCTCAAGCGCCATATACAACTCCGTTCGCCATTGCGCCGGATCTTCGCCCGATTCCGGACCTGCAGCGTAACATTCCCAGAAGTTGCCGGCCAGCGGCATCCCGGCGCTCAAAATCCGCTGATGAAACTCGCCCCAGCCTTCGGGCAGGCCTTCGTAAGATCCATGCAGGGTCGTCATCGCGGCTTTTCCGGACGGTGTCGAACCGGCCAGAACCCGGCCCTCAGGTTCGAAATCGCCCGTGACAGGCACGCCGACTTCGAAATCGAATACCTCAGGATCGAGCCGGAAGTGATGCGAATAGACCGGTCCGGCGGGCATAAGTCCCTGCCCTGTGAGGCACGCGATCAATTCGCCGATCGCCGGGCCCATGACTGCTGATATTTCGTTGCGCGGGATCGTGAAACGGATCACGGCGGCCGGGCGGGGGGCAAGATGCACGATGGAAGGGGGCTCGATCATGTCGGATTCGCTCGATTGGTGGTTTCAATATCTCGAAATGCATTCGGCCGATCCTGTCACTTCTTCCCAGGCGAGCTTCGTTCGACCGCCATGCAGCCGAGATGTCGGCAGCGGAGACATCGGCCCAGGATGAACTTGCCGCGGGAGGCTGCCAGCAGCCGTATGCCCCAGATGCCATAAGGCATTTCGAAGCCGCATTTGCGGCAGCGCACACGCCAGCCGGGGGCTCGCCGCTCGGCCGCCTGCAACTCTTCGTCGGTGAAAGTTACGGACCGGTCCGCTGACATCTTCGCCCCGGCGGTTTCATTTGCCCATGAGATACAGCGCGATCAGCGGGCAGAGATTGAACAAAAAGATGCCGATCTTGAACAGGCCCATGAGGTTGTAATGGATCCGGTCGAACATGTCGTGCGGGATGTCGAACCATCGGCGGTGAAATTCGTAAAGCTCGTGGCGGAATTTCACGAACACGATGAACCACCAGCCCAGAAGGGCGTAGTCGATGATGGTGCAGTAAAGCAGAAACCGGCGCAGTTCTTCGAGCGACATGGACGGCATCTCCCAGGGCGCACCCGGCATTTTTTCAAGGCAATGCGCCGGTCGTACGGATCAAGACCGATCATGAAGCATGATATTAACGCGCCGCCCGATAAACCGATAGGGCCGTCCGGATTCCTGACGTTCGATCCAGGACTCAAGGCCCGGCTTTCGCCGGCTCGGAGTTGGTTTTCCGAAAGTCGACGACGGCCGATTGATGGACTTCGCCGGTCGCGGCGTCCTGCACGAAGACGACGATGGCGAGGTTCGTGGCGTTCCATGCCGGGTCGATCGTGAAATCGAACGCCACGTCACGCGGCTTTTTCGGCTCGAGCTTGACGGTTTCGAATTGCAACTTCCGCGTGGGGAACCGGTTTGTGAGCGTTTTTCTGGCGTTCTCGCCTGACTTCACATCCGTCGAGACCTGATCTTCGCGCAGAATGGCACAAACAAGCTGTTCACGGCCCTTGAGCCGGTCCGAAATCGGCTCGACGGTCAACGTCAGCACGGCCTTGCGGGCGTCGGCGGCCGTAACGAGTTTCGTGCGAATCGACACTCCGGGCGGTTTCTGGCGGGCGGCGGCCACGGCGGCCTTGAGCCTGGCCGGGTCGCGGCCGTTGACGTGCGTCAGGCCGTCCACCATCATCATCGGCGTATAATACAGGCCCAGGCTCGGGTCTTTCGGCCCTTTGTAGGTGTTGTGATAGGACATCTGCCGCTCGCTGTGGAGCCTGGCCGAGAACGGATCCTTCCAGGGCCGGTCGAAATAATCGACATGCAGGGCCACCGGCGCGACGCCCCTGTTCCCGTCGCCGATCGCCCCCAGGTTCTTCTCGGCCTCCGGGCACATATCGCACCCCTGCGACGTAAAGAGTTCGACGAGCACCAGCCTCTTTCCGGCCGAAGAACGCCCCTGAGCCATCACGGCAGCCGCGAAGGCACACACGATGATCATGGCACACGCCACGATTTTTGGCCGGATGATCATTGTCTTTTGCCCTTTAGCGACAGGTGTTCCGAATCGCTCGTACGACGTTGCGGCAGTCGCGTCTTTCGACGAGCACCTCTTCCGTACTGAGCTTTGGACGACGCCAGCACCCGATTTATTCGATTCGGCCGGCGCGAGCCAATGGAAGATCGAACGTGAAATTGCAATTCCCTGAGCGGATTTCGAACCCTGGCGAGGATCGATCGGGCAGATGGAATCACTGCCGAACGCCGGCCGTCGATCAGCGCAGGGTGTGCCCATATTTTCTTGTACGAACCCATAATTTCGGTTTCTTTCCCAAGCGATGACGCTTTGGGCTCGATCGTCCTAATTGGACTTCGCGACTGAACGTCTTGCCCTGAAAGGGCATTCGGAACATAGCCCGGGGCAAAGCGCAGCGACGCCCCGGGTACCGAATCGGATCGAACGCCCGATTTTCCTCATAAAATACCATTCGCGGGCCGGGACAGTGGTCCCGGCCCGCGAATGGTAATCCTTCACATCGAGGTTCGATTTTTTCCCGATACCCCGGGTTCCGCTTCGCTTCACCCGGGGCTGGATTCCGAATGCCCCTTCAGGGCAGAAGAAGAGCATGCACCGCAAGCTCGGCATTCTCTGCAAGCTGCCTGTCTCCGCCAAATCTCCCGGAAAATTGTGGCACACCCATCAGCGCAGCAAGGCGGCTTCCGTCGTCAGGCCGGGGCCGAAGCCGACGGCCACGCAGGGCAAGGGCGCACCCGTGGAACGCAGCCTTTCCAGAACGAAGGCGACCGTGGGCGACGACATGTTGCCATAGCGGTTCAGCACGTGGTAAGAGGCATCCAGTGCTTCGATCGGCAGCCCCATCGCTTCGGCGAAAGCCTGTAGAATGCGCGGGCCGCCAGGATGCACGGCCCACGAGCCGACCTGATCGACCGTAAGCCCCTGCTTCGCCAGCCACGCTTCCAGCCAGGGGCGAAGATTCTCATGAATCAGCCGGGGCGTTTCGGGTGAGAGCGTCATTTCGAAGCCGTGGTCGCCGATTTTCCATGACATGGCGAATTCCGAGCCGGCGAAGATCGTCGAGCCATTGGCCACAAGACGCAGCGGATCGACGGCCGGGATCGCTCGATCGTCGGCGACACCCACGATGGCTGCGGCACCGTCGGCGAACAGGGCGTTGGCCACCATCTTGTCGGTCGTCCATTCGTATTGATGGTGCAGGCTGCACAGTTCGACGGCACAGACGAGCACGACGGCCTCCGGATCCGCATGCGTGAATGCGTTCGCCACGCGCAGGCCATTGAACAGGCCATGACACCCCATGAAGCCGATATGCGTGCGGCCGACCGTGAGCGGGATCCCGAGCCGGTCGATCAGGGCGAGATCCAGACTCGGGGCGAAAAAGCCGGTGCACGAGACCGTCACCACCTGGCTGATCCTGGCCGGGTCCAGACCCGAAGCGTCCAGGGCTTTTCTGCAGGCATTCAGGGCCAGCGGCACGGATTCCTGCTCGTAAAGCCTCATCCGGTCAAGGGTTCCGGGGTCGTCGTACTGGAAGAACGATTGTCGGTCGTCATGGTCGCCCGACGAGCGTTCCAGAATGACGCTGTGGCGGGTGGCGACGCCGGAGTGCTGATAAATGGCATTCGAAAGGCGCTCGACCTGGCGGGTGACTTGCGTTCGAGACCGCATGATTTCCAGCGAATCGGATTGTTCGATGGAATGGTCGGGCACGGATGTACCCATGGCGACGATTTTCATGTGGCGATCATGCTTTCCGGAACTGGCGGCGACGGGGCGTCGATGCGCCGCACGATACGAGTTGTCAAAGCCGGTGCGACGCGGGCAACCCGGAATACCATGGACGAAAGAGCCGGCCGGTTCAGGATCGCGGCCAGAATCCGGCAGATTCCCTGCCGCCGGCCCACGATGCGTTCGTAAGTGCTTTCCCACTGAGCGGAGAGTTGCGGGTTCCAGCATTCGGCGGCACGCAATACGATCGGCTTCAGGGCCATCGCCGATGCCAGCGCCCAGCCCATGCCTTCACCCGTGAAGGGCTCGACATAGCCGGCCGCGTCGCCGACGAGAAAGACACGGTCGTCCGCCAGCGGCCGCGTGCGGCGGGTCAAGGGCGGCGTGCCGGACCATTTGCCATCCGCAAGGCCAGGGATATTCGCAAAGCCTGATTCCCTCAGCACTTCGACGGCAGCCGCGCCGGGCGACCCGTGCAACTTGACGAAGTCTGGCGCGAACGCCCCGGCCACATTCAATAGACCATGTTCGACACGCACCAGGCCCAGATAGCCGGAGCGGCCGATGGCCATATGGATGACACCGGGGCGGAAGCTTGCGGGGGCTTCAGCCAAAATGCAACCGGCGCCGATCCTGGCATGCTTCGCGAACCGGCTGCGATGCACGGAATCAGCCTCGAAACAGGTACGCCCCAGGCCGGCGGCGACGATCACGACCTTCGCCGCGACGGTGCGAACGCCTTCGCGCGTGTGCAGCCGCACTTCGCGAAATGAAGTCTCGGGCCGCGAAGAAGCGACGACGGCCGTCGTTCCGTCCCGAAACGTCACGCCTGACTCGACAGCGGCCCGGGCAAGGTTTTCATCGATTGCCGTGCGTGAGACGGCCAGCCCTTCGAAGATCGGCACTTTCAGAATCCGGCCGCGGCGCATCGCCTCGAACCGCGCAAGCGGCACGGCCCCGGCGGCGTGAACCGCATGCATCAAGCCAGTCTGTTCGAACACGGAAAGCGCCAGGCCATTGAAACATGAGCCGCAGACTTTGGGCCGGGGGAACGGCTTGCTCTCGACGAGCAGCGTGCGAAGGCCTTCGCGGGCCAGCTCGCGCGAGAGCACGCTGCCCGCCACGCCGGCACCGATCACGATGACATCCCACACGCTTACGTGGTTTTCTCGATTCTCGTCAGGCGGAAATTTCATTGCGGCGACCATGTCAGCAGAAACCGCTGCGGCCAATGGGTGTCGACGCGGCAGCCGGTCAGGCCCGCCGATTCGGCCAGCTTGCGGATTTCATCGGGTTCGAAAGCCGCCTGAACTGATACGGGGCCGTCGAAATGGACCACACGCGACCGGCTCAGCAGATGACACCCGACTTTGGCCAGCACGTAGCCGAAAGGGCTGCGCACAAGATCGTCAGCCATGGCCAACGATTCGGCCGCGGCGGCCATATGGCCAAGCAGCCGCACGACTTCGTCTTCGGTCAGGTGGTGCAGAAACAGCGTGCACATGACGACGTCGTACCGCTCCGGCAGCGGATCGCTCACGGCGTTCCACGGGTAGAAGCGGATGTCATGGCCGCCCTGCCGGGCATTGCCGGCCGCGATCTCCAGCGCCTGTTCGCTGATGTCGGTGCCCGTGAACCTTGCGTTCCAGCCCCGGGCTTTGGCCACGCGTGCCAGGTCGCAGAGCAAGTCGCCACCGCCGCATGCGATATCCAGCACGGTCAGGGGTTCGGGCCCGGCCGCACGCATGGCGGGCTCCAGGGCGTTCACCAGATGAGGCAAAGTGCGGCTGAACCGGTGGATCCGTTTGAGGCCCCGCAGTGCGGCGGCATGTTCAGCGGCGGAAAGGCCGGGCTGATCCATGATCTCCGGCGTCATACGGCGAGTCATGCGAAAAATCGAAATCGGGCGGATCCAGGGTGCTACGTTCCGAAAAACGTGAATGCTCAGGAATGTTTTTATTATCGGCGATGCCGACCTAAATTGCCAGTGTACTTTTGTACGGAGTAACTTCGCGTATCTTTCGTTTCGATTCCGCAGATCATCGAGCTTTCGAAATATATCCTGATTTTTCGAACGAATGCGAAAACCGCCGCGAACACCTTCGCAGGCATTCGCGGCGGTCGGAGCGTCACATGCTTCGGGGGCGATCAGGCCGGAGACGATTTCGATTCCCACCGAATTGAGAGGTATCGCGGCCTGATCGGTCGAACGCCTTTGGCGGCGTCACTTGTCCTGAGTCATCGTGACGTAGCGGCCAGGGCCGCCTCGAGGGGTTTGCACGAACACGGTCAGCTCGTTCACCTTGCCCGCCGCGTCTTCGAAGTCCTTGACGGTCGTGACACCGACGGGGACCTTGTCCTTGACGAGCTTCGTGATGAGCAGGCCTTGTTCCAGGCCGATTTCGTCGGCCGGGCTGCCTTCTTTCACGGCGCCGATCACCAGCCCCTTCGCGTCGCGGTCATAGCCGAGCTTTTCGGCCAGGTCGGGCGTGAGATCCTGAAGGGTCAGGCCGAACTGGGCGAAGCTTGTGCCCTTGGCCTTTTCCAGGACCGGTTCGTTGGCCGGAATGTCCTGGCCGGGCTCGCCGGGCACGATGGCGTCGGCCGAGCCGAGCGTTACCTTGCCGTCGATCGACTGGCCGCCTCGAACGTAGGTGATCGAGTAGGGTTTGCCGATGTCGGACACGGCCACGCGGTTGCGCAGGTCAAGCCAGCTCGCGAAGGTCTTGTCGTCGAACTTCGTGATGATGTCGCCGGAGCGGATGCCAGCCTTTTCGGCCGGGCTGCCCGGAACGACGTCCTGAACCAGGGCGCCGGGGGTCTTGGGATCAAGGCCGAACTGGCGGGCCGTGGCCGGGGTCAGTTCGCCCAGGTTGATGCCCATCATGGCCCTGTCCACCTTGCCGGTGCGGATGATCTTTTCGGCCAGCTTGGCGGCCATGTCGATCGGAATGGCGAATCCGACGCCGTCGTTGCCCCGGCTGCCTGAGACGATTGCCGAATTGACGCCGACGACGCGGCCGTTCATGTCGACCAGCGGGCCGCCCGAGTTACCGGGGTTGATGGCCGCATCGGTCTGGATGAAGTCTTCGTAGCCGGTCTGGCCGACGATGCCGAGATCGTTCCGGTGCGTGGCCGAGACGATGCCGACGGTGAAGCTGCTTTCGAGGCCGAAGGGGCTGCCCACGGCCATGACGAGTTCGCCGACCTTAAGCCCTTCGCTATCGCCGATTTCCAGCGGACGATACTCGGAGCCTTCGACCTTGATCACGGCGATGTCGCTCTTGGGGTCGCGGCCGACGACCTTGGCGGTATAGGTTTCGCCGTCGTGGAAGCGGACCTTGATCGTTTCGGCACCTTCCACCACGTGATTGTTCGTCACGATGTGGCCGTTACGGTCGAACACGAAGCCGCTGCCGGTGCCCTGACCCGGAGCCTGAATCATCGAGTTCGGCTGGGGCCGGAAGGGCATGTCCTGGAAGAACCGCTTCATCAGCTCTTCGAACTGTTCGGGCGTGAGTTGCTGGCCACCTTGACCACCGGGCCCGCCAGGCCCGCCGGGGAAGGGGAAGTTCGGGCCGTCGGGGCGATTCGGATTGGCCCTGCGGTTGCCGTTGTTCCGCATTTGCGGCCGGCGTCCCTCAGCCGAAATCTGCACGACCGATTCATGGACGAACGAGGCCACGTTGTGAAAGGCGGACGAGAGCGCCTTGGCCGTCTTGACCTCTTCGGTCAATTGCGGGGCGACGGCCGTGACCGGCCGGCTGGGGCCCCTGTGATAGAAAAAGCTGGCTGCGGCCAACGCCACCGCGAACCAGGAGATCGCATTCTTTCTGAACATCGTGAGAAGTCCTCCTTCTTTCTTGCATGCTTGCATTCCAGCGGCGAACGGGTCGCCATGAACCGATGCGGGCGAAGTCGCGGGGCGTCACGCGGGGGCAGTGTCTCTCATTCATCATGTCCGAACAGGACACGACAGCAAGACCCCGCCGGTTCGGCTTATGCCGGTATCCGGAAGGGCCTGGCCAGGAGTGTGTGCCGCTCGCGGCGTCCGTACTTCGTTCGCATGGTTCGATATTCCCTTTTACGGTGGTTCATCCGATTTGGTTTGGTCCCGGCGCATTTTTTTTCGGAATTCGTTTCCGGCGGCTCATCGACCCGCCAGGAGATGGCGAATTCCCGGCATTCGGGCTATATTCGTGGAAGTCGGCCGAATATTGGACCAATCTTGAAACGGATTTCGACCGTTTCGCATGTGCCCACGCCGGAATGAGTTTCGGCGAACCTTCGAGAGAGACGCCCCGATCCATGTCGACTGGCGAAGCCACTTCCACCGACACCGCCGCACAATACTGGGCCGGCTTCGACCCGCGCGACCAGGCCCCGGCCATTTTCGACGCCCGCGTCGCCGAAGCGGGCTTGCACGCCCCCGCTGCCCGAAGCTGGCTGGCCCGGCTGGTGAAACATGCCGACTTCGACCCGGTAAGCTGGAACGCCCATGGCCAGTTGCCTATGCGTGTCGGCAACGCGGTCGGGCGGCTGCCCCGGTTGAAGCTGGATACGATCGTGACGAGCCCGCGCGACAACTTCCGCAAGATGAGGCTCATGACGCCCGACGACAAGGCCGTCGAAACCGTGCTCATCCCGCTGGAAAAGCCGGGCGCGGTGTCTGTGTGCCTGTCCAGCCAGGTCGGGTGTGCCTTCGGCTGCGTGTTCTGCGCCACGGCCCGCATGAAGGACCGCCGCAACCTGGCCACCTGGGAGATCGTCGACCAGATGGCCCACGCCTTCGAAACCGTGCGGGCCGAGGGCCGGCGCGTGACCGGGGCGGTCTTCATGGGCATGGGCGAGCCCCTGGCGAATTACGATAAAGTGATGGCAGCGGCCGAGTTGTTTTCATGCTGCTATGGCGGCATGATTCGAGCCGACTCCATGACGATCAGCACCGTGGGCCTGGTGCCCGAGATCCACCGGTTCATCGACGAACGCCGCCGGTTCCGGCTTTCGATGAGCCTCGGTGCCGCGATCGACGAAAAACGGGCGAAGCTCGTACCCGTGGCCGCCCGCTGGCCCGTGCGCGACCTGATGGCCGCCGCGCGCCGCTATGCCCTGACGTATGGCCACCGCGTCAACCTGGCGTATGTGTGTCTGGCCGACGAAAACATGGGCGAAGACGACATCACGGCCCTGGCCGACATCATCGGCGACACGCCCGTGCGGCTGGACCTGATCGAAGTGACCGACCTGACGAACACTTACCGCAGGCCGACGATCGACGAGCTGAATCACTTCCGGGCCCGCTTGAAAGACGTTCTCAAACAGCCGGTCGTGCGGCGTTATTCCGGCGGAGCCGATATCGCCGCCGCCTGCGGGACGCTGGCAGGGCTCAAGAATGAAATGTAATGTGGCAGGAAATCGTTTCGATGATCCTGCCACATTCGGAACCGGTCAATTTACGGAAAATCACTGAGCCTTCACGGCCAGCTTGATCACCACTTCGTCGCGGATCAGGTCGTCGGCCTTGCCGCCGTAGACGATGCCGAAATCCTTGCGGTTGATGGCGAATTCGCTTTCGAGCTTCACAGCGCCCGATTCCGCCACTTCGACCTTGGCCGGAAATGCAATCTGCTTCGTCACGCCGTGGAGCGTCAGGTTGCCCGTGATCATCACGTTCGAACCTGCCAGCTTCGCATCGCCGCCCTCGGCCACTTTCGTGGTTTCGAACGTGCTCGTCGGGAATTTCGGCACGTCGAAGAAGTCCTGATTCTTCAGGTGGCCGGTCAGGTTGTCATTGTCGGACCAGGTCGAATTCATGTCGATCGTGGCCGAGAAGTCGAGAAGCGCCTTCTTCGCCGGGTCGACGATCGCCTCGGCCGTGAACGACTTGAAGCCGCCCGAATGGCTGCCCGTCACCTTCGATCCGATAAAATCGACTTTCGAATCGGCAGCGACCGCCTGCACCTTCTTCGCGCCTTCAGGCAACGTCACGGCTGCCGCCGGGGCTGGCTCAGGCGCGATGCCCGTATTGGCCTCTTTCTCGGCAACGACGCCGGGCGTCACGGCCTGGGCCTGGAATTTGTCGTCGGCCGGGTTCGAGCAACCCGTCAATTGCATCCCGATGAGGAACGCGGGAATCGCGGAAACGGGCAATCCGTATCCGAATCGGTTACGAGTCATGGGGCGAACTCTCCTGTAAGCAAAGTGAAGCGGCCCGGGATTCGCCCCGTGCCGCGACGATGAATGGCGTCTACCAGAATGCCTGCCCGATGGCAGGTTCATCAAGCCCCCCTGGCTCAGTTCGATATGCCCCGGGCCGAACCCCTGACGCTCGAATCCCTTCCAGCCTTGCTGGTTCCTGCGGGTACCGCATCGGCTTGCGGCAAATGTTCCGCCGCGTTCCATTCGGACGCCCTGGCCCGCACATTCAGCCGCACCACCAGCTCGTTCTTCACCGATTCGGCCGAACGGGGCTCGACCGGCAATCCGAACGCGGCACGGTCGAGCATGAACTCGCCCTGAAGCGTCAGAACGTGATCATCGGTCAACTCCGTCCGCACGGGGATCGATACCGGCTTCCGCACCCCGGCGATCGTCACCTCGGCCTCGATCAGGGCATTCGCCCGGTTCGGCAACTGGCCGGTCAGGGCAGGGTGGATCCGGACGGACCGAATGGCACACGTTTTCCTGTCCGAATCGCCGAAAAAAGCACCTTGGCGGATCATTTCCAAAAGCGAGGCCGAAGGCGAAGCGAGCGAGTCGAGATCGATGGAACCTTCGACCCGGACAAGGCTTCCGGTGCGTTCGTCGAAAACGGCTTCCAGCGTATGCCGCTCGAATCGGCCCTCAGCCTGCCCTTGCGAGCGCCGGGCCAGGAATTCGATGCTCGATTCGGACGGAATCGCACGCACCGTCCGCAGGAATTCGCCCGGTATGAGCGATTCTTCCGCGGCGGCTGGAGAGTCCAGCAATTCCTGCTGGCTCATCAGAGCCCGCTCATGCGCCGAATGGGGCCTGGCGGGCGTGGCCGAAGCATTTACGGTGACAGGCGTTTCGAACTCGGCTCGAAAGACGTACGCCCCGCAGCCAAGAACGATCAGGGCAAGCGAGGGCAACAGAATTTTCCGCATGATCCAATGACTCCCGAATTAATCCGTGCGGTGCCGCTCATGCCCGCCTGAACTGGCCAGTTCGAACGCATACGCGGCCTTTGTCGATTATGTTTTCGTTCGCCCGGGAAAAATGTTGAACCTGCGGGACAACCGATTTTCGGATCGCCCCGAAAAACGACGTCTCGGATCTCAGGGCTCGTCACCGTTATGCCTTTCGAATACAGAAGGTTACGGAAAAACTGCTCGATCCGGAAATCGTCAGGATCGATCGCGAAATTTTCGCTTCGCATGCACGGATCGAATTATCGGCAACTGCCGATCGATCAATAAATCCTGTGCAGCGGCCGGCCTGGTGCGGCCCAGGCGTCGACTTTGCGTTCGATCTCCGCGTCGTCTTCCAAAGGCCAGGAATGGTAAGGCTTTCGGCGCGCATCAATCACCACGGGCAACCGGCAGCCCCAGTGCTTCACGCGCGTCGCGGCGTCGGCCCCGTCCACGTCGGCCGCGGGGTTGGAGCGGGTGAAAGTCACCCAGAGGAAATTGTTGAGCGACTTCGCCGTGAATTCGGCATCGTCGCACAGGACGACTAGCGGAAATGCCTGCAGGGGCGAATCTTGCGCGATGCGTTCGCAGAATGCCCTCAGGCCCGGATCGGGCTGGCCACGATCCGCATGACTCGCCGGCCCCGACACCGCCAGCACGCCGGGCATCACCACGCGGGCATCCCGCCATTCTGCCGGAAGCTCCATCCCTGAAGGCACTTCCGTCGGAAGCTCGCGGCGTTTCGGGCCAGCGGCGGCGATCACGAGCTTGCTGCCCGCGTTCAGGCCATGGCCGGTATAGTCGAGCGTGTCGATCGTCGTTTTCGTGTGGAAGTGCAGGTCCTCGGCCGGGTCGAACCGCTCCAGCACCGCGCGCAGGAAGTCGCCGATCTTATGGATATCCAGCCCGGGAACGTCCTGCTCGGGCAGGATCATCACGTATTTGGCCAGCGACATCTGCCCCTGGCCGAGAATGGCCGACGCCTGGGTCAGAAGTTCCTGCGGGCGGCGAGTTTCCGCATAAGGCACATACCGCTCCGAGCCGATCGCCAGCAACAGAGGGTGCACACCTGCGGCATCGACAGCATGCACGGCCTTGATGCCCGGCAGAACCGTCGGCACGACGGGGCCGGTGATGTCATGAATCAGCTCTCCGAAGGTCGTATCTTCCTGTGGCGGGCGGCCTACCGTCGTGAAAGGCCAGATCGCCCCAGGCCGGTGATGCACCACGACGCCCTGAAGATAGGGGAAGTCGTGAGTCTGGGCATAATAGCCCAGGTGGTCGCCGAACGGGCCTTCGGGCTTGGTCTTGTGAGGATCGACCCAGCCTGAGATCACGAAATCGGCATCGGCCGGGGCATAAAGGCCATTGGCTGCCTTCGCCAGCCGCACACGCCGGCCGCCCAGGGCCCCGGCGAAGACCAGCTCGGGCAGGTCTTCCGGCAGGGGCATCACAGCCGCGAAACACAGGGCAGGCGGGCCGCCGACGGCGATATTGACGGGCAGCGGATGCCCGCGCCGGATCGCGGCCGAATGGTGCACGCCGATGCCGCGATGGATCTGATAATGCAGGCCGACTTCGTCGTCGGCGTAGTCATTGCCCGCGATCTGGACGCGGTACATCCCCAGGTTCGAATGCCGCCAGCCGGGCTTGTCAGGGTGTTCCGTGTAGACGACCGGCAGAGTCACGAACGGGCCGCCGTCACGCGGCCAGCCGACCAGGTTCGGCAGCGCCGATTTGGGCGAGCGTTCGGCGAAGACCGGCCCGGTTCTCATGCGGCGAGGCAACAGGCTGAGGCCACGAAACGGCACGTCGGCATAGCGCCAGGGTGCCTTCATGGCTTCCTGCGGGTCGACCTTGAGGGCGACGAGCTTACGGACGAAGGCCAGGCTGTCGCGAAAGATGAACCGGGCCCGGTCGGCGGTGCCGAAGATGTTGCCGGCCATGGAGAAAGGTGTGCCGGGGACGTTCCGGAACCAGATCGCCGGCCCGCCCGCGGCATAGACCCGGCGGCAGATGGCGGCGGCCTCGAGCCTCGGATCGACGGGTTCGTCAATGACGACGAGCCGCCCGTGACGTTCGAGATCGACCAGACACTCCCGCAGACTTCGATAACCCATGATCGACCTTCACCTGAACCACGATTGCCCCGGCCAGCCCGCATTCGCCCCAGCCAGCCCGCCCCGATATTCTAGTCCAACCACCCCGTTTCGAGAAACGGCGAGAACGAATCGGGCGAGGACGGGAATAGCAAAATTCACCTCGCAACCGAAACGATCGACTCAAGAATTTCGAAATGCGAACGGCAAGAGCCTATTATGTACTTTTGTCGATTGCTTTCGCAAGCAGTGGAACGATCGCCACAAGCCAGTGCGTGCCTTCCAGCGTTTGCGGAAACCATTCATAATCCCTTGTCAGATAGAGGAATCAACCGACCCAGCCGATTGTCCGTTCGACCACCCAACGCCTGGGCAATAGCACGAAACCACGAATCGGTTCCGCGTGTTTGACGACTTTCAATTCGATACCAGACTCGGCCGCAGCTTCCGATGTCGCGTCTCCTGTGTATCCCTGATCGACGAATGCAATTTCATCGTGCGAACCCGTCGATTCCTGTACTTTTTCAGCCAATTCAGAAACCTGGGCTCGGTCCTACTAGTGCTCCATCAAGTCTTGATTTTGGGGTAGATCCCTTCAGCTTCACACGAGCGTTTTCAATTCGGAATTGCCAGTCGACCCCACGCTGTCTGGCGTTCGTTTTGTTTGACCACGCTGAGATTTCCGATTCCAGTTCGGCCAGTTCACCGATGCGTCGATCGCTCAAGCACTGACTCGTCAGACAGCTCAGTTCGCATTCGGCGACATTCAGCCAACTGCCGTGTTTCGGAGTATAACAGAATCGGATTCGCCTGATATACGCCCGTGCGCTTTCAGGATCGAACGCTTCTTAGAACGCCCCTTTGGTATGCGTGTTGAGATTGTCGAGGACGAGCGTCACCTGATCGCAATCCGCATATCGCGTATCCAGCAGTTGAGCGACCTCGATGGCCCAGTCCTTCTTTGTCCGCCGCTCGCGAGCGGTCGCTTACCGGAACCCCGAAAGCGGTTCGGCGAACATGAAAATACTGGCTGTGCCGTTGCGTTCGTACTCGTAATCGACACGTCTGGGATGCTTCTTCGTTGCGGCGATCGGCGTTCGCGACTCTTCGAATAACTGAACCAGTTGCTCGTCCATGCACACCACGGGACACTTCGGATCG
>WGMM01000010.1 GCA_016125085.1 bacterium | reverse complement strand
TCATCGCAGAAGTTTCGTCGTGCTCAGATCCTGCTCAAGGCGGATGCCGACGGGCCGGGCTGGACTGATGCCAGGATCGCCGAGGCTTTTGATTGTCGCGTGCAGACGATCGAAAACCTCCGCAAACGGCTCGTCACCGAAGGCTTTCAGTTGGCTATTGACGGCAAGAAACGCGACGAGCCGCCCACGCCTTGCAAACTGGATGGTGAGGCGGAAGCGAAGCTGATTGCCATGCGATCGGGCAAGCCACCGGCGGGTTACGGGCACTGGACATTGCAGTTGCTGGCGGACCAACTGGTCGCTCTGGAAGTGGTGGACTCGATCAGCCACGAGACGGTCCGTAAAACGCTCAAAAAAACGCGATGACGAAGCGTAAGATCCAGTACTGGGTGATTGCACCGGAACAAGATGCCAAATTTGTGTCCTGCATGGAAGAAGTGCTCGAAACCTACGTCCAGGCATACGATCCGAAGCGTCCCGTGTTGTGTATGGATGAGCAACCCGTCCAGTTGTTCAAGGAAACGCGAACGCCGATCGCCGCAACGAAGAAGCACGCCAGACGTGTCGATTACGAGTACGAACGCAACGGCACAGCCAGTATTTTCATGTTCGCCGAACCGCTTTCGGGGTTCCGGCAAGCGACCGCTCGCGAGCGGCGGACCAAGAAGGACTGGGCCATCGAGGTCGCTCAACTGCTGGATACGCGATATGCGGCTTGCGATCAGGTGACCCTGGTCCTCGACAATCTCAACACGCATACCAAAGGGGCGTTCTACGAAGCGTTCGATCCTGAAAGCGCACGGGCGTATATCAGGCGAATCCGATTCTGTCATACTCCGAAACACGGCAGTTGGCTAAATGTCGCCGAATGCGAACTGAGTTGTCTGACGAGTCAGTGCTTGAGCGATCGACGCATCGGTGAACTGGCCGAACTGGAAACGGAAATTTCGGCATGGTCATACAAAACGAACGCCAGACAGCGTGGGGTCGACTGGCAATTCCGAATTGAAAACGCACGTGTGAAGCTGAAGATATCTACCCCAAAATCAAGACTTGATGGAGCACTAACCCGCATTTTTCATGAGTAGCCGCTGAAAAGAAGATGCGCGAAGGTATATCCGACTGGTAGATTACGGGTTACGACATCCTAACCACCCTCCGAACGGAGCCTTCGCGCGTGGCACATCGCAATCCCGATTCCCTTCGATTCGCCAGCCACGGTTCCCGGAAAATCGAGGCCGACTTCGCCGGCGGCCGCATCACGTCCGATTCCAGCGTCCTCCTGCTCCGCGAAATCGAGCGGCGGACCGGCCTGATCGACGCCCTCGACAAGGCTCTTCCCGACCCTCGCGACCCCACCCGCATCGAGCACGATCAGAAAACCATGCTCGCCCAGCGGATCTACGCCATCGCCCTCGGCTACGAAGAGCTCAACGATCACAAGACCCTGCGGACCGATCCAGCACTGCGAGTCGCCGTCGATCAGCCGCCGGACGACGACCCCGATGCTGTCGGGGCGTCGACCTCCACGCTGCATCGGCTCGAAAACCGGGCCGACCGCAAGTCACTCGCCCGGATGGCCGAAGCCTTCGGCGATGACTTCATCGCATCGCATGACGAACCGCCCGAATCGCTGATTCTCGACTTCGACGCCACTGATTCGGAAATTCATGGCCACCAGAAAGGCCGGTTCTTTCACGGCTATTATGACTGCTACTGCTATCTGCCGCTGTACGTTTTCTGCGGCGACGCATTGCTGGCGGCATATTTGCGGCCCAGCAAAATCGACGCCGCCCGGCATTCGCGGGCCGTGCTTAAACTGCTGGTGCGAAAGCTGCGGGCCAGATGGCCTGAAGTGCACATCACGATTCGGGCCGATAGCGGATTCTGCCGCTGGCGGATGCTGCGCTGGTGCGATTCTAACGGGATCGGCTGTGTCATCGGTCTGGCACGCAATTCGAAACTCGAAGCCATGGCGGCCGAGCTGATGGACAAGGCCCGTCGAGCTTTCGAAATGACGGGCGAAAAGCAGCGGCATTTCGAAACGGTCCACTACGTGGCGGCCACGTGGGATCGGGCGCGTCGCCTGATCGTGAAAGCCGAGCATACGGACAAGAGGCCGAATCCGCGATTCGTGGTGACGAACGTGCCAGACGGCCTTCCCAGTGAACCTCGGCGTCAACCCGCCGACAGCCTTTCCGCCAACGATTCGAAGTTCTCAGCAGATAGTCCCACCGGGCGTGACACCTGCGTATGATCCGGACCAGCCAATGCGGCGGTCCGAGTTTACTGGAACGACGGCTGAGAAAATACCGACGGAACGAATTCATGATTGACGCAGATTGACCGGCGAACCCTGTCGAAACAAGGGCCAACTGGCGTTTTTTTTCGACCCGCATCCGCCGATGCCGAATCGAGTTGCCCGGCTTCGATCGTTTGGCCTGACGATCGACTTCAGCCGAGCATGTCGTCTGCGACGGGGTTCAGGCGTCGTCGTTCCGTCGGCCGAGCGTCTTCTCGAAGCAGACACTCGTCGGATCGTCCGAGTACTCGCCGAACGGTCGAATTCGCAAGTAGCCGTGTGACTCATACAGCCTGATAGCAGGCTCTTGCTTGTACCCGGTTTCGATCCTCAGAGTGTCGTAGCCCGAGCGTTGAGCCCGCGATTCCAACTCATTCAAGATCTTGCGGGCTATTCCTTGCTTGCGAGCGGACCGCGTGACGAACATACGCCTGACTTCAGCGACATTACCCTGAAGTGGCCGAACCGCCCCGCTGGCGACCGGCTTATGCTCCAGGTATCCGACCAAGTAAAAGCCACCTGCTGGCGTTGGGCCGTTCGTTGGCCAAGTTGCATTCGAATCGAACAACTCGGGATAAAGAGCCCTGGCCTCGAACGCAGCCTCACGCAGCAGCGACAATGCGCCTTCCCCTTGCGGATCGACTTCGACGATTTTCAATTCTATCACTGCTATCCTGCGTCAGCTAACGCCAAGCTCAGCGGACCGCCGGGCGTGACACATGCGAGTATGACGGCAAGCCATCGAGGCGGCCCTTATTCCGCTGAAGCGCCAGGTCAGGCACGTTCTTTCAGATGAACTGCATGATGTGAACATATTTACGATATGTTACAGAAGACTCAAGAGTCTCGTCCGGAATAATCCGAATCACTTCCGGCAATGACAGGTTTCGAACCCGTTTGTCATCGCGCGGCCTACTGCCAAAATACATGGTCAGGTCAGGCGTTCGCTCCGGCATCAGTCGCAGTCCCAGTTGCCGCGGAGTTTGCCGCAGTGGTTGCAACGGAATGCGTAATACTCTGCTTGCCACGACTCCAACCGGTTCTCACCTTCGCGAATACTCGCGTCCCAAAGGTGCTGATATTCCGGTTCGGTCATATCGAAGAAAAGTGACCGACCATCCCCTGCCTCCGCATTGGCGTAGAAGTCTTTGGGATCCCAGGTCCCGAGGTAGGTCATGAAATCGTTGCAGTGAACCAGCCATAACCCTTGTTGCCAGGTGATCATCCGCGGCGTGCGCCGGAGTTCGACAAGCGACGATTCAGGAAACTCTGGCGGGGGCTGCTTGTTATGTTTGTAGACATGGGTCAGGCCGTTCTCGTCCAGGAGACCGATTTCGGTGTCATGCCAGAATTCGAACCGCCCCTTACGGAGGCAGTCGAAGCAACCGACCGCATCCTCTTTCTGTTGATCCGTCAACTCCGGACAGATCGCATACTCCAAGCGAAAACAGGGCCCAACTGTTCCGCAAAGAGAACAGGACAGCTCCTCTGGACACAAGCCGGACATCTCATCAGGGGGTGCTGCGAAATAGCGAAACTGCATTTGTCACCTATCGCCCTCGCTCAGCGAAATGGCCCAACGGGCTTCAGACTTGCGAATCATTTGCCCAACCACCGCATCCTGCCTGATCTGATGAAGAACCTGATCAGTTACATTTTGCGGACGAACTTCGAGATAATTTCAATATGATCGAAAAGCTCGGTCGAATCAATGGCTAGGTGCCGGATTTCTTTCGAATCTTTTCCGCCGATGCCGAATCGAGTTTCCCGGCTTCGATCGCGGGGCTTGACGAATTGGCTTTCACCGGCCGTGCCGGTAACGACCATCAGAACGATGATGTGCATGCTGCGTCCTTGCCCAGGTGCCAAGGTGGATAACCCACAATGTCAGCCGTGCCAGCGCCGCGCGCCTTCATGCGGCACCGACCACGAGCGGACGACTCCGGACGACTGCAATCGATCGAGAATTTCAGGCGTCACGCCCGGCGGAAAGCCAACGATACACTCATGATGGAAGTTGTCATACGATCCGAACTGCAATTTCCCCTCCTTCTCGATCTGAACGTGAATGATGTCCTCGAGGTACCGGTTGCCCGGCAGGACAATATTGAGAATCGGCCGAACCGACTCGGGCTTCATCGGCAGCACAACGAAATCTTGCACGGGATACGAGGTGTGTCTGCGAAGGACCGGAGTTTCCTCGCTCGACGGGCTCAGGCTCGAAGCAAACGAACAGCGGCTCAGATCACCTTCGAACGAAATGTGTGCATCGCCCGCCAGGTGTCGCATCATGGCGACGAGCAGTCCCGGCTTATCCCGTGCGATTGGCCAGTAACGATCGATCGGCGGTGCGGTCATGGCGGATCACTCCGGTGTCAAACCTCGCCCCGAATCAGCGTCGTTTCGAATGAATCGTCGGGCATCATCTGTAATTGAACACACTGCGGCGAAATGCATCTTGATATTGCTGCAACGTGTGACCAGGACAACGCCTCTCCAGTTCTTGCATGAGCTCGATGCACTCGCCCAGGGGAATCGTGCGGATTCCTGGCAAATGATCCCATTTGCCCTCAGCGAATTCCACGCTCAGCGCATTGGAAGCCTCGCGAAGAGCCTCTCTCGCTCGATGCTTGCGTTTCGTCATGGTCAGCGAGACCGCTCTGAGTGATGCAGAACATCAAAGTTCAGCGGGCCGAAACTCTGGGCGTGACAATTGTGAGTTAACCGGCCAGCCACCGCAGCGGGCTTTTCTCCGCAGAAGCGCCGGGTCAGGCACAATTTGCGGATGAACTGCGAGATTGCTTCAATTTGACCGTCGGGCCCGGCTGATTCAAGGGCTTTGTGCACGATTCTTTCGAATCGCTTGCGCCGATGACGCAGTTTCTTTTCCGGATTCGCTTCGCGCGGCCTGAAGCCACGGCTCGGTGGCGTCGTAATCGATTGTGAATCTACGAGTCAGCATAAGACGGACAAATGTTATGGAGAAATCCGAGCAGAGAGGGTCCAATTCCGATCCATCTCGGCAAGATAAGAAGGCTCTGGGAGAAGCCCGATTCGGTGCCCGCACGCCATAAGTTCGCTCAGGATCAGCCGTTCGACTATGAACCGACGTTTTTGACCCAATCTGCCCAAGCACGCCATGCCATCGTTTCGGCGACCAGGAATTGAACTTCGAAAACGAAGACGAGGAAGGCACCGGCCCACAACGTCACTGGATGGATTCTGCGCATGCTCCAGAGGTCGTAAAGAACCATCAGAAGCAGGAAGCCGTAGGGAGCACGCGCGGCTGCGGGAATGTTGTGAAACAGGAACCCGACCGGCCACCGAATGAACGCCGCGAACATAAGCGCGACGTTGCCGATCACGATCAGCCGCTTGTGCGCCTGCGGAGTGCCCCGCATTCGGTAGCCAAGCGCGACGAGCACCGCGAATACGAACACCATGTCGGTGTTGATGAGAAAGAGCAGGTGTTCCTGGCCCGGCGGAATGCCTCGCCGGAGAATGTCCGCGCCAGCCATCAAACCGGTGACGACCATGGCACAGGCCAGCGGCACGGCCATGATCCCGAGACGGCGATGGAGGTCGACGCGGCGGGCGGAAATCAGCGACACCTGGGCAGCGAATAGCAGCATCCAGGAGGTGGCTACCAGCGCGTGGACGTGAACGATCGCACTAGGCAGGGGAGCATTGACCATTCCGGCGAGGTAATAGGAAGATGCGAAGCCCACGAACACCGTGGCGAGCAGGAGCACAGCCATGCCCGAAAAGAACAGGTGCTCATGACGCCCCTTCGAAGAGGCTGACACCGGGTCTCGATCGTTGCGTTGATCAGCAGAATTGGCCATTGCGATGGATAATTGGGTTCGATGAACGGATCCGCGATTTGGTCAGCCTGACGAACCAGCTCAGCCCCCCTGACCAACGTAGTTGAATCCTGGGCAACCTATGAGGCT
Source organism: bacterium (assembly GCA_016125085.1). Taxonomy (GTDB): domain Bacteria; phylum Planctomycetota; class Planctomycetia; order Isosphaerales; family Isosphaeraceae; genus QWQI01. The sequence continues at coordinate 64,182 of WGMM01000010.1, read as the reverse complement.
GGGTTCGCCGCATCACCTGGTTCGGCTTCCGGTTGCTGGCTGGCAACCGCGACCTTCGGCTTTGGCGCGGCGGGCGAGAACGCCTTCAACCCGACGATGCCGGCGACGATCAATAGCACGCAGACGATGCGGGCAGCCGCCGCCGGTTCCTTGAACAGGACGATGCCAGCGACGAACGCCCCGACTGAGCCAATGCCCGTCCAGACCGCGTAGGCCGTGCCCATCGGGATGGTCCGCTGAGCCAGGAACAGGAACGTCCCGCTCGCTGCCATGGACAGGCCCGCCCCGACGAGCGGCCAGAACCGCACCCCGCTGGCGTTCCAGCCGTACTTCAGTCCGAGGGGCCAGCCAATTTCCATCAAACCGGCAAGGACGAGATAAACCCATGCCATCCGTGCGTGCTCCGTGAACTGTGTTGCGTGCCCCCGAACCGCTCGCAACCAGGCGGATCGGCCGATACAGGCCGGACTACCGACGCCAGCCTGGAGCGATTATACAGCGAACCACTGAGGATGATACTTGCGAGCAATCCGTCCAGCCACCTTAGTAGGCTTTCTTCCGCAGAAGCGACCGTTTCTGCGTGTCCTGCGGACGAACTGCGATCCATCATATTCACCGACATAACTGACTGAGGCAAGGACCTGGTGCAGGTTTCTTGCGAATCGCTTCCGACGATGCCGAATACAGATTTCCGGCTTCGATCGTCGGGCCTGACGACCAAAATCACCTGGTTGCAGCGAAGTGAATGTGATTTCGGAAGACGCCAGATCGGCAACTTGGGTGCATTTCATTGTTACTCCTTGTCATCGACGAGAACAGCCTCTACGAGCGATTGTCGATATTGCTTGATTCTGCGGTCAGGCTGTTCACGGAGCCAACGCAATGCATTTGGACCTACCCATACCTGAGGATCAGGATTGCTCGGGTTAGCGGAGCGGAAGGGACCAGCAGGCGCATATGGCAGGGACGGGTTCCGCCATTGGATTATCGAATTCGAGTAATTCTTCCGGAGATACCTGCGCAGATCTCCATATCGCTTCTCCAGTCTCTTGACGCTTGACTCTGGGAATTCTTCGCTCGGAATCGTGGAGATTGCAATGCGCCCTTCCGTAATCACCGCCTCATCCATTTCGGAACGAAGAAACTGGATCGTCGCCTGCTCGGAACGACAGTACCAGTCGTCGCACGACGGAATGAACTCTGCCTTCAGCTTCGCGATGTCGCTTATGGACCAGATGATGCAGTAATAGCCAATTTCGGTGAGCGATCTCGAAGTCTCGGGTGTTTCCGTTTTCCACCGAGGGCCTGCGATGAAACGGATAGACTCGTCGCTTACGAGCAACTGCTCGAATTCACATTCGTCATCGGGATGCATCGCAAAGCGGACCTGGCTATGCATGTGGTTCCGATTCTGTGGGCTGACGACCAACCTCAGCAGCGGCGGGAGCCGGGTGAGCAACGCATCCAGGTAAGCCTACATGCCCCCAGCGTCTACCGAAGCCCCTCGTTCGGCGTGCCTCTACGGCTTCCAGTCGGGGGCGGCCGCGAACCAGGCCCGGACCCAGCCAAGCTTCGAAAACCACCGCAAGAGTGACGCGATCAGGACCAGGAATGCAATAGTGTCGGCCCACTGAATGACGGCCCCGGCAAGCGGACCGACAGACGGCTCGGCATCCGCACGGGCCGAGGCTCCGATCGCGAAGGCGCTGGGGATCGAAAACCCCGTCACCAGGCCATTCAGCCACACCAGCCTTGACGGCGTCTGCTGCCTCTCGTCGCCCATTGCACCACCCCCGCCTCCGAACGAAAAGCTCAGCGGACAGGACCGCCGGGCTATTCACTACCATATTTCCCGACCAGATCAACGAAGCTGGCCGGGTCCGCTGAAGCGCCGGGTCTGGCACTTTCTTGCGGACCAACTGCGAGATTCTTTCAATTTGACCGGCAGGCCCGAGCGATGCAAGAGGGTTTTCCGGCTTCTTTCGAATCAAAGCCGCCGATTTCGACGTTTCGTTCCCAGTTTCGATCGCGCGGCCTAACGAGGGCCTTCACCGGGTTGCGGCCGGAGGAAGCCCGGGAAAAAGAAAATCGACCGACTGCAACTTCGGTGCAACACTTCGTTATGCCACAGTTCTTCGTGGAATTCATGGAGTGGAATCACCGCAGAAATAGCGGAACGTTCAGACCGATAATGGTTGCACCGAGAGCTGCCATCGCAGCCTTTTCGTTGCAAGTTGATTTCAGTGTTTTCCAATTCTCATTCTTCAGAAGATCTCTGCCGCACCAGATCGAAAATGCGACACCTGCCAATACAGTTGCAATGAGAACGATGGCAAAGATGGAGTGCCTTGTCGGAAGTAGGAGCATCTCGATGCTCTCAACGAGCGCCTTGATTCCAGCCGTTACTGCCAAAACCGGACCAATCCAGTTTGCATTCGAATTTCTTCGGTAACGTGACAGAGACCGGCCATACACCTCGATGATTCCCAGAGAGAGCAGGTTGATGACAGGGACGCGCACGGCAAGAAGCCAGGTTTTGTGTGCGGAATGCCATCTTGAAACAGGTAATTCGTTCGGAAGAGAGCCATAGCAAAAGACGACGGCCAGCAGAGCCCCGATAGTGAGTATCCTCGAGACGGCTCGCATAGTAGCGAAGATCGCAGGGTGTGAATTCAAGGGAAACCTATCAGAATCTGTCGTGGCCATTGATTCTTCTGGACGCATCTGTGCTGTGGCATACCGACCAGGCTCATTGGACCGGACCGCCGGGCGTCAGTCTCGCGATGATTCCGTTCAGCCACCGATAGCGGGCTTTCTTCCGCTGAATCGCCAAGTCAGGCACTTTTCATGGACGAACTGCGAGTTCCATTCAATTTGACAGGCAAGCATGGCTAAAGCAATGGATTGGTGCCGGTTCTTTATCGAAACGCTTCCCTGATTACCGGATCGAGTTTTAAGGATTCGTTCGAAGGGCCTGAGGACGAAGCTCAGCGAATCGGCCCGCCGAGGATAAACATGTTTTTTCCACATAGAGTCTCGGCTGATTCCGCTGCAGCACGGGGCAAGTTACATCGCGCTGCCCAGGTGAAGACACGATGCACGGGTCATGCCGCTTTGAGATCACTCGAGTCCCGTGAGCTTCGAACGCTCCAATCGAATCTCGACTTCCAGACGTTTCGCTTTGATCCTGAGCAGGCTCAGTTCGGTTCCTCGCGCGGCTTCCTTCTGCGCCTTGGCCAGTGCCTCGAGTTCCTTCAGCGAATCCACGGTCTTCTTGTAGAGCACAAGTCGTTCCGAATCCGTCTCTGCAGCGTCCAGTTCCGCCTCAAGAAGTGCCATATTGTCTACCATCGCCTCCGAGACCTCGATTCTGGCGGTTTGGGCCAACCTCATGCTCACCTCCGCCGCGCTTTTCAAGACAGCATTCCGCTCTTTCTGGAGTTCCTTTACTTTCTCGGCGGACGGTTCGAACTCACGCTTCGGTGGCTCTTGCAAAGCGCCGGCAGACATGAACAGAACCGCTACCCCGATCAGTGTCGCCTTCCCCATCGTAGACCTCCGACGCTTGAAGCACTATCGAATCGGCCGCGCCTGCCAGGCGTGACACGTGCGAACTTCACGGCCAGGCCACCGGAGCGTGCCGGATCCGCTATAGCACCAGGACAGGCGCATTCTTGCGGACGAATTGCGAGTCCCTTTCAATTTGACCGGCTGGCACGGTTCGATCAATGGGTTTGTGGCGGTTTTTCTTCGAACCGATTTTGCCGATTCCGAATTGAGATTTCCGGCTCCGGTCGAGCGGGCAAACGACAGCGGTAACGGGGCCGCTGCCAGAAAACTCTGATTTCGAAACCCGCGTGATCGGAGGCTCTCGTTCACCGCTTTGATATCCCACGATTCCGTTCGGTGTCTGCTGATGTCGATTTTTCGGCGTACTGAGCTCGCCAGTCATCGAAATTGAACGTCTCAAGGTCGCCATTGAAATTACGCCAGGTTGATGTTCGTTTTTCGTAATCGTACTTGAATCCTCGGATTTCCGCTAAATGCCACGAATAAGAATGAAGTATGTTTCCGACGATGGCAACGCCGATCGGTGTCAACAGCAGGACGAGCGACGACCAAGTGAATGTTCCCTGAAAAGCGGAATAGGCAATGTGGAAAGAGACTCCAAGCAAAAGAATGATTGCGATAAAGCCGATCAGATCGGAGATACCGTGCAACCGATACCCTGTTGGCGTGCAGCGTTGTTTTCCGATGCGCTGAACCTCGTCTTGCCACATGGGATTGATGAACACGTTCTGCTCGCTGTGGCTCAGAACCCGAAGTGGGATAACGACCAGGCTCAGCGGACCGAACCGCCGAGATTCGAAATAGTACCACGAGAGGCGCCGTGGCGGTGCGGAGTCCGCTGCAGAGCACCGTCAGGAGGCTGACGAGGGCATCGACTCGGTGGCGATGGACGTCTCGACTGAGGTGGCAGGAACGTGGTCTGGTGGACGTTGGATGGCCTTGAGATACCACGTTAACAGGAAGGCTCCGACAACATTGACACCCAGACCGATCCGACCCATGACCATGCCCAGGTGGAACTGCCAAGGCCAGCCCAATGACACGTTATCAACGCGTAGCGTAAGAGCATACAACAGAAAGAATGTCAGGATGAGCGGCTGACGGATGACACCGGAGCGCACGGCGCGATAGCCGCCCGCTAGCCCGCAGACCACGGCGAAAGCCGAGACGGCAACCCACCACCAGATCATGGCGATGACCAGGGAGTCGACCCCCGGCATCCCGGAGCGGATCGAAGCGGCATACATCGCGGCTTGCGCCGCGCTGGAACTGCTCGCCCCGGCGAGACCGACAGCAGCGAGTATCAGGAGAGAATCGGTTCGGTGCATGTCTCTTGCTGCCTGACGCGCAAGCTCAGCGGACTGGCCCGCCGGGCTTGAAACTTGAGAATCTTCCAGCCAGCCGCCGCGGGCCGGGTCCGCTGAAGCGCTGGGTTAGGCACTTTTCACGGACGACCTGCGTGATTCATTCAATTTGAACGGCGGGCCCGGTTGAAGCAAGCGGTTTGTGCCGGTTATCTTCGAATTGCTTCCGCCGATGCCGGATTCAGGTCTCCAGCTGCGATCGCGGGGCCTACAGAACAGGTTCAGCGCCCCGCGCAGCGGGTACGCTGCAAGAGATTGTCAGGCCGAAAAATGAACTGACACAGATTTCTCCATGTCCATTTCGAAACCGCCCGATTTCGCTGCTCCGGTTCACGGCTTTGTTTGTCGGACTTTGTGCCGCCGGAAACGTGTCCATTGGCATGGCCATGTCAGCACATTGCGGCGTCATTCAACGTTGATGGTTTCCTGTTCGCCAATGATGACACGTCGAATTTGTTCCGCAATCTCGTCGAATTCAGGATGCACCCACAATTCGCCAGTAGAAGCGCCACCACCCATGCCACCAGCAACACCTGCACCTGCAGGTTTACGTTCGTAGTAGATGGACGCGCCTTCATTTTCGTTGCACGACCAAGCCTCGGTGTCGAGATCGATCAAGAGTTTCTGCATCGCGTCTGGAGTACAAAGAATCATTTGGACGGGGATCACCGCATATATTTGACCGCCCCAATCTCCTTGCAGGATCGCTACACCATCATCATGTTTCCTGGCTTCATCAAGTGTGCGAAGCGGATGAAACGGCGTGCCTTGAGCGTCCGCCATCATGCGACGGACGGGACTTTCGTGCTCAGGTATCTCGTTTGATTCGCTCATGTGCTTGCAAACGCTCTAGTCCGACGAAAGACAAAGCTCAGCGGACCGGACCGCCGGGCGTAATACTCGCGAAGATTCCAGCCAACCAACGCGGCGTGCTTTCTTCCGTTGAAGCGCCATTTTAGGCACTTTTCACAGATGAACTGCGTGATTCATTCAATTTGACCAGCAAGCCCGGCTGAAGCAACGGCTCGGTGCCGGTTTTCTTCGAACCGCTTCCGCCGATGCTGAATCGGAATTTCCGGCTTCGATCGCGCCGCCGTACCAATTCTCACGACCCTCACTCCACCTTCACTTCCAGCCGACCCGACATCACCGCGAGCCAGCGTTTGATCGCCGTCACCAGAATGATCGCCACACAGGTCATCACGAAAATCGTCAGGCCGATGTTCAGGTAGCCGCGGACGACCGCGCCCGATTTCACCATGCCCCAGAATTTGCCGGTGATTTCGCTGTAGCCGGCCGTGCCGGTCGTCGTCATTACGAACAGCATGGGCAGAAGCGTCACCGGGGCGAATTTTGCCTTGCCGTGGTTGATGAGGTACGTGGTGACGACGCAAAGGGCGATCACGGCCAGGAGCTGATTGGCCATGCCGAACATGGGCCAGATGGTTTCCACCGAGCCCGACCAAATGAAACCGGCCCAGGCGACGACGATCAGGCCCGTGGCCAGGATGGAAGCCGGCAGCCAGTCCAGGTCGCCCAGGGGTTTGTAAATCCGGCCCAGGAGTTCCTGCAGCAGGAAGCGGCCGATGCGTGTGCCTGTGTCAATCGTGGTGAGAATGAACAGCGCTTCGAACATGATGGCGAAGTGATACCAGTATTTCAGCAGCCAGTCGAAGCCGGGCACGGCGTTCGTGAAAATCCGGGCCATGCCGACGGCCAGCGTGACCGCGCCGCCGGTGCGGCCGTGCAGCGATTCCTGCACTTCCTTTTCCATGGTGACCAGCTCGCTGCCGTGGTCGCCGTGCGGGTCAACGCCCAGGGCCGCCAGGGCATTGGTGAACTGGGGCCGGCGTGAGAGGTCGATATTGATGTCGTAATACATCGAATTCGGCAGGCTGGCGGCCGCGATCAGGGCCACGATGCCGACGAGGCCTTCGATCAGCATCGAACCGTAGCCGATCATGCGGATATCGCCTTCATTATTCACCATCTTGGGCGTGGTGCCGGAACTGACGAGGGCATGGAAGCCCGAAATGGCGCCGCACATAATGCAAATGAAAACGTAGGGGAAGATCGGTCCGTCGAAATAGGGGCCGCCGCCGCCGGCGAATTGCGAATTCACGGCCGGGGCTTCGAGCGTCGGATTGGCCGCCAGAACACCGATGACGAGCAGGCCGATGGTGCCGATTTTGAGGAAGCTGGAAAGATAGTCACGCGGGCAGAGGAGCATCCACACCGGCAAAACGCTGGCGATGAAGCCGTAAGCCGCGATGGCCGCGATGGTTTGATCGCGTGAAAGCGAAAAGACCTTTTCGAGCGAACTGCCGGGAATCCAGGCCCCGGCGACGGTCACGCCCAGCACGGCCAGGGCTCCGAAGAGCGAAGCCTCGATCACCTTGCCCTTACGGATGCGGTACATGTAAAGGCCGACGAAAAGCGCGATCGGCACGGTGCAGGCGATCGTAAAAGTGCCCCAGCTCGAACCGGGCACGAGCCGGCGGGCGTTGTCGGGCAGGACGAGCCCTTCACCCTCTTTGGCCTGATCAAGTGCGGCATTCACCGGCACGGCCAGCTTGTAGCCTTCGTTGAAGACCATACGCTCGCCGGGGGCGTATTCGTACTGGCTGCCGGGCGGAATGTCGTAAATGCGGGCCTGACCAGGTACGGTGGTCTTGATGATCTGATTTTTCTCGGCGGGGAGGACGATTTTCGTCCCCGCTTTCATTTTGACTTCCTCACCGCCCAGGGCCTTGACGACGACGATGCCAAGCCCAGCCAGCGCGATAACGATGATGTAAAGAATCGCCAGAGCGGTTGCCAGGCCGGCGGTGGGGCCGAGTTCGTCGGCCGCGATGCCTGCCAGACTGCGGCCCCTGCGACGGGTGGAGACGAACAGGACCATCATGTCCTGCACGGCCCCGGCCAGGCAGACGCCGATCAGGAGCCAGATCAGGCCTGGCAGATAACCGAACTGAATCGCCAGCACGGGGCCGATCAGGGGCCCTGCCCCGGAGATGGCTGCGAAGTGGTGGCCGAAGAGCACCCATTTGTTGGTGGGGTGATAATTCTGGCCGTCGTAAAGCTCATGTGCTGGCGTGACGCGAGAGGGATCGAGCCCGGCGACCCGATAGGCCAGGAATTTGCCATAGAAACGGTATGCGATGGCCAGTATGGCTAAGGCGCCGAGCATGACCCAGAAGGCATGGATGGGTTGATTCATGGTGAGATTCGCTGGAATTGCAGTCGTTGCGGGAGGTGAGGCCAGTCACACGAACTCAGGAACTTGAGCGGCTCAGGCAGTCATGGTCAGAGGCTCGGTAGCGTGCATCGCATGGGAGTCGCTGGTCGCGAGCACGCGTCGCGATGGGAAATTCGAAACGCGTGTATTTGCATTTTATCGTCAGTCGAATTTGATGTTGAGTATACTTTGCGACCAGATTTTCCAGTCTTCCTTGTCCTTACGAAATACGATCATCAAATCAGATTCGTTGTTCTTGAATTTCAGCGGGTCCGCCGACGAGGCACGTACTTTGGCCCGGCCGACGGCATAGGTTTCGTCGGATCCGATATAGCCGAAGGATTTGAGTTCGTATTTGAGGTCAAGAGCCTCGAACAGCTTTTCCGTCAGTTGCCGTGTCGCGGCGAAGTTCGGGCTGTCCGGATGGATCGTGGCCAGGGCTTCTTCGATTTTTTCCGCTTCGTTGGCCTTGCAATTGGATTCCATGACTTTTCGCAAATTGCTGACGATCTCGGGTTCCGCGGTTTCGGCGGGCTTGTCCTGAGAAAGTAAAGGCGTCGCGGTAGCAGCGCGGACCGTCGTGACTGCTGCGATGATCAGAATTACGACGAACGCGGATGGGTGTCGAAAGCGGTTCAATGGTCGATTCCTCAGTGCGGCGTAAGCGGGCTACCGGTGCATTGTGCGGAACGTGAAACGGAGGTGGCCGGGTTGCCACCTCCTCATTCGGAATCCGTTCGCAGTTCACGGCGATCGAACCGGCTGAAACGTGATCAGGGTTCGATCGCCGTACCGCCCTCGGCGCGGCCCCTGCGTCCGCCGGAACCGCCGCTGCCGCTGGCTCCGGTGCCAGGGGGCCGAATTGCCCCGCTCTGTCCACCTTGAGGCCCTGCAGGCCCGAAGCCCGCTGGCGTGCCAGGTGCTTGCCCGGGATCATTACCGGACTGACTCGCAAGGGTCGGATTTCCGCCCAGAGCCAGAGTCTCGACGAGATCGCCCGTGGCACCTGGCTTGCCCCTGTCCACTCGAGAGATCAGCGATTTCCCATCGTCATCCTTGAAATCGTGGCCTGCGGTCAGAACGGCGGGGCCGGACTGTGTCCAGACCATACGCATCGGCTTGCCGGTGAAAATATCCAGAGGCGCGGATTCGAGGCCCGCCTCCCTGCAGATTTCGTCGAGCGCCTTGTCTTTCGGGACACTCTTCTTCGTTACGTACCAGCGGCGAATCGCCGTGAGCGACTCCATAATGCCCTGATCGTTCTGGAAATAAAGTAGCGGGGTGACCACGGTGGCCATGCCGGTGGTGAGATTGATACCCAGCTGCGGCCCGACGAGCGATGCGACTGTCTTCGGATCCGCACCCGCGGCCTTCTTCAGAATCTCGGCGAGGGCAGGATTCGACCCACCGGCGATTTCAGCGAGCCTGGCGATCGTTTCCTTGTCAAGAACTTCGGCAAGAGCTTCGGTGGCCGTCGATTGGCCGATCGAGTCGAGTTCTGCGCCGATCTTCCGGATGTCGTCCACCGAACCGATATCCCCAATCGCGGAAAGTTGCGCCTTGATCGTCCGGGCAAGGCCGGATTTCATCTTCTGCACGTTTTCGGGCGTGAAAAGAGCCGTCAGCAGTTTTTTGGTCGATTCGTCGTTCCCGGCGGCAGCTGCGCCCCCCCCCATAAGCTTGGTCATCTCGACGAACTTGTCGATGCCGCCAGGTGCGGTCAGGCCATCGAGCATTTTCGCCTGAGTGAGATACTCGGTTTTCAGGGCTTCCGGCAGCAGATTGATGGATCCGCTACGATAGCCCTTGAGCGCTGCGAGGATCTCGTCGTAATCGGCAGATTTCAGTCCTTTTGCGTTCAGCAAAATCGGGAGGGCCGATTCCGCCATCCTCCGATGCATCACTGAGATCACCAGTGTCGTGATCACGGCCGATCGTGGCTGAAGATCCTGGCCAAGCCTGAGGGCATCCGCGAACTTGGCGATCGCACCGGCTTCGTCGCCCCGGGAAAGATCCGCGAAAATGAGTGGCGCGGCAAAATCGGCGAGTGCGCGAGAAGCTTGAACATGCGGCAAGAGCGTTTCGATTCCGATGCCGGTCGGGATTACGCAATCCGGCCTCTTATGGGCTTCATGCAGCTTGGCGAAGGTCGTACGGTATGGTCCGAACGCCTGTTCGATGGCGCTCGCGTCCCAATTCCGCGGATTCGGGTTGGCCTGCAGCCAGTCCTGGACGGTTTTCAGGTTACCGCGTCTAGACTCCAGGCCCGCGGTGTCGCCAGGCTCAAGAACCGAATAGACTTCGGGAAAATCCGCGAGTGCGTCCAGAACGAGCGGACCGGCGTTCTCATCTTCCGGAGGCATGAAAAAATAGTTCTTCGTGTCGAAGGGTGCCCCGGCCGTCAATTTCGGATCGGCAGTGACGACCGCTCCCGGCAATGTGCGGGGCTTCGATTCGAATTTCGGAACTGAGGCCGGCCCGGAATTGCCAGGCTGGGCGCCGGCGTTGGGCGGAGGGGCTGGCGAGTCTTCGAAATCGCCGCGGCCAGCGATGCCACGTCGCTTCTCTTGCGCCTGGGCGGCCATTGCGCTCATCACAACGCAAAACACGGCGGCGAAGAATCGAAACCGAGTACCGGCACGGGCAGTCGGGGCCAGTTTTGAGAATGCTTTCACGGCCGGATGCTCCCAGACGAGTCATGAGAAGAAGTTCAGGCGGCAGGGCCCCTTGAGGGAATTCCCTTAGATTCGTGCGCGGAGATGCACGTTGTCAAGGGTCTGCGAACGAAATCCGTACATATCCGGCGAATTCCGCCTAATATGCGGATCAGGAGATGGAGTCGCCGCAGGATCGACCAACGGCACCCTCGACATGAGACGAGCTTCGCACGCAATCGCATCGGTGCCGGCTGATCCGTCAAACCTGGACCGCCGGGTCGTGAACCGGGCCGATCTTGCGAAATGCCGCGATGCTGACGAACATGCAGACGATCGAACCGATGCCGAGAAAAATGCATGTGTCGAGATAGAATTCGAGAAAATGGTCCGGGGTTCCAAAATAGTTGCGTGAGAGCATCACGGCCACATAACCGAGATAGCCGAACGAATCGGCCAGATACATCAGAAAGCCGATGTTGCCTTTGTCGCGGGTCATCGCCAGAAACCGCTCGAATATGGTCGTATGAACTGACACGTACGGCAGATAGAGACCGACACCGAGCAGGACCATCAGGGGAAAGGCCGTCAAACTGCCGAAACGCCAAAGCACGACAGCGACCAGAATGAGTGCGAGCCCGAACACCGAATTGAACATCGACACGAAAAACGCAGTGCGGTTGTTGCGGATGTAGATGGAAAGACCGCTGGCCAGCATGACGCTCAAAGTCACGAGCAACTCGGACCGGGTGAACACACCCGGCTGACCGCTGGTGCCGAGGTCTCGCCATAATTCCGGAGCGAAATCGGCCCTGATACTGCGCAAGACCGTTACGAACAGATAGCAGACCATGAGCGGCACCAGACCACCGGCATATCTCCGAAAGAACCGGATTCGGTCCGCGCGGTTCATTCGGGTGCGTTCGCTGCGGGCCTCGCGATCTTCCACGTCAGGGGCCGGTATCTTCGAAAGCATCCACACGAAAAGAAGCGTCGGCGGCAGGAAGGCCAGCCCCGCGAGCACGGGCATCCCGGTTTCCGAAACTCCTGCCGAGAGCAGATAGCCACCGACGGACTTGGTCATGCCGTCAGCCAGAATGAAACTGGCGCAGAGCCCGGCTGTGAGGGCTTCGGTCTGCTTGCGGCCCTCGAGAAACCCGAGAACGAGTCCGAAAATCATTCCGAGATTCAAGCCGTTGAAAAACAGCATGATGGCATTATAGGGCATCGGCATCAGAGCGAAGAGCAGGAGCGAAAGTTCCGCCCCGAGAATCATCGCGAGAATTCCCGCAGGGCGGCGATGAGGCTCAAGTTCGGAGATGACCTTGATCCCCACGAACTTGGCCACCATGTACCCGAATACCTGCGAAGTCACGAGGATCGTCTTGAATCCGACACCGCCGAATTGATTTCCGGCGAACGCGGCGGCCGTGAACGGCTTCCGGAAAGCGTACATGCAGAAATAAGCGCCGAACGCGGCGACGACCGACCAGATCGGCAGCCAGCGGATCGGGACCTGAAATGCAACGCCGGCCCGCTGAGGATTCTGGTCGTCACTCATGCCCGGACCTGCACGAAGGGCTTGAGGAACGAACGAAACGACTCGAATTCCGGGGTCGTCATATCGGACACTTTGCCCATATCGTCATAAAGCCTCAACCGCAAGGCCGCAGCGTAATGGGGCAACGATTCGAAAACGGTCATTTCGTCTTCGTTCATCGGTCCGCCCTGAAGTTCGAGACTCTTTCGAGACGCCTCCGAGAGTCCTTCGAAATAACCGGCCTGGCGGGCACACAGATAACGTTTGGCCGCCACATGAAGGCGTACGGGCTCGACGATTTCGGGCACGAACCATTTCGAAAGCACAGCGGCACCCAGATCTTCATGGCAGGCGTCCACGCCATGGTCCGCGATATCTTCACCCAGGTCATGCGCAAGATGGCCGAAATCATGCAGCAGACATGCCGCGACCAGTGCCGGTTCTTCGTTATTGTCCCGGGCAAAAGTGGCGCACTGAAGCGCGTGCTGCGTTTCGGTGACATCTTCGCCGTAATGCCGGTGGCCGCGTTCGGCATAGGTCCGGAAGATCGTGTCGATGATTTCGTCCGACGTCATGAACGGTGCCCTTGAACCTCAAAGATAATCTTCGCGAATGGGGTTGAACACGTCGAGAGCGACAGCAGGACCGTCCACCGCGACGACCGTGTGCGGAACGCCACCGGGGATCAGCCATTGGTCGCCAGGCTCGAGCACCCGGGTCTCGTCGCCGATGGTGAATTTCAATCGGCCGCTGACGAGCAGGCCCGCCTGCTCATGCGGATGCGCATGCACCGGCACGGAGGCTTCCGGCTCGAAGCGGACGACGGACAGCATCAGGTTCTCGCCGGCATTGGTCGTGATCGTCACGCCCGGAAACAGGTCACGCGACCGCCCTTCCCCCGCAAGAACGAAAACAGGTCGATCCGGTTGGGCCATGACGATTCAGCGTCCTTTGCGGGCTGGCCCGCGCATGAGGTATTGGGTCCAACCGGCAATGAGTGCAGCACGGTCGGTTTTCCAGAGTCTACCCAGGGTCTTGTCGAGTTCCGGCTCGCCTGCCGTCAGAGACCTGACGAACTCGGGGAATTCCGCCGGCCACGTACGTTTCAACCAGTCAATCAGGGAAAATGCAAGGGGCCGGGAAATTGCAGGCGGTAATCGATCCTTGAGAAAATCCTCAGCCCGGCGCGGCCAGTCACCCGTGCCTCGGGCAGGTCCGATGGCAAGAGCTTCGGCCAGCATGCGATCGAATTCGGACGGGTCAGGGTCGGCAGTTCGGGCCATGGAAAATGCAAGCCCGGATTCGAGCCACGCCGGTGCTTTCGGAAAATCGTCGAAAGTGGCGTCGATCAGCGCCTCGACAGCCAGGGCATGAACGTTCGGCTGTTTTCGAACCGGCGATTCAGGCGCCGGTTTCCTCCGTGTTGATCTCGCCGGCTTGCGTTCAGGAGTTCTGGATGGCTTTTCCTGCGAGACGACAAGCCCTTCACGGCCGACCTGTAGAGCCAGCATCGGCCAGGCCGAAGCGGACCGGCCGACCGCGGACCGTGCGGGTGTTCGAATTTCGAAATCGTTCTGCCTGCAGAACTCGGCGAATTCCGCCGGTTTTTCGAAAACGAACGTCAGAAATTTCGAGCTTGATCCTGCAAGAACCGAAGATTTGCCGCCGAAAATCGCTTTCAATTCATCGGCGGCTTTTTCCAGCGTTTTCGAAGTCGAATCCGCCACGTCCTTATCGGAAATTCCGATCACGACGAACCGGTCCGAGATACGGATCATACTCGCATCGGCTGTGGAGGAACCCGGGCGGACACCTGCGAAGATTCGAGCCGCTTCCGCTTTCGCCGCCTCCTGACGTTCCGACGGCTCCATTCGAGCCAGGCGATCCGCCACGATGCGGCTCTCGGGCCATGCGATCGATTCCAGCGAATCGCCGGGCGATCGGCCTTCGTCCAGCTTCGCTCCGGAATCGATCCACGCCGCCATGCGGGCGATCGTGTCATTACCCAGAGGCGGGCGATTACGCGGCATCCGCGGCGGATCCAGCCCCCTGATCTTGCGTACGATCATGCTCGCCTGCGAATCCGCCACGACCCAGGCAGCGCCCGAATCGCCACCAGCGGCCAGCGAAGCGAAAGATGCCATCGAAAAGCCGGAACTCTTCGTTTCGGCATTATGGCAGCCCAGGCAATTCGCTACGAGCACGGGCGCGACGTCGCGCCCGAATATGAGCGGCGAATCTGGCGATTTATCAGGCGATGATTGGGCTCGTGCCGATGTCCCGACGATCGTCAGAAGCGCCGGAATCAGGATCGCCGATCGGATCACCCGCTTCCGGTTCATGGCCAGGGATCTCGCCTGATGCGGACAACGAACGGTCAGTGAATTCACAACGACTTGACGTATTCCACCAGGTCATCGAGTTCCTGGTCCGACAATTCGCCCAGGCCAGTCACGTTTTCGGGCGAATGCGGACCTTTCAGCACGTCGAGCAGCGTTTTCGAACGCCGATCGTGCAAGTACGGGTCCTTGTCGTAAGCACCACGCAAGGATGGGGGATTGTGACCTTTGTAACGGCTGCCCGGCTCGTCCAGCCCGACATCGTGCACTTTGCCGTCCGTGAACTCCGGCCCCCCGTGGCAGGTGTTGCAGGCGGCCTTGGCGGATTCGAAAACGGCCTTGCCCCGCTGCGCGGCTTCGGTCAGCGAACCGTCGGCTTTGCGATACGGATTCTTCGGATAATCGAGCGTGGCGATGTAGGCCAGGATGGATTTGACGTCGTCGTCGGTCGGCTGCACGCCCTGCATGCTCTTCGTGAACGATTCGACCATGGCTTCGTCGAGGCTCTTCTGCCAGCCGTGCCAGGTCCAGGGGCCGGTATGGACGACCCGCCGCATGGTCGGCACTTTCTTGCGGCTGCGTTCCCGGCGTGTCGAAAGGTCATGCCAGCCGTCGTTCATCGTGTCGAAATCGAGGCCATTGGTATGGCTGTCCGTATGACAGGTCGCGCAGCTGTACCACTGGTTGAACGAACGTTCGGCGTCGTGAAAATACATTTCGCCACGACGAACGAGATCCGGCTTCGCCTGACCACCCAGCGGAATTTCGGCTGCGAGGACACCGGAATCGACGTCGAGCACCTGCAGCGAATTCGCGAAATAATTCGCGGCGACGAGCGTCTTGCCGTCAGGCAGAAACGCCAGTTCCAGCGGCCTGCCGCCGACTTTCACACGACGCAGCCGCTCGGTATCGCGCGTCAGCTCCGGTGCAAGAAGATCCCGGCTGCCATTGCGACGCCACGGCAACGGAGAAAGGTCCTGCCGAAACAACAGGATTTCATGTGTGCCGCCCGCCGAAACGGCCAGATGCCGGCCATCGTGCGAAATCGCCACGCCGTGAACGTCGCCCACCGCAAGGCCCTGCGGGTCAAGCGAAAGGGTTTCGTAATAGTCATCTCCGCCCAGGGGAACGCGCGTGACTCGCTGACCGATGACCCAGCCGATGTCGATATTGCCCTTCGTCGTAGCGAAGCGACGGTCCTTCATGTTGGCCAGAATCGCGTATTTCCCGTCAGGGGAGATCGCCACCTGACGCAAGTTATCGCCCGAAATGTCGATGTCTCTGGTCCTCGAGAACATGGCGAGATCGACCAGAGAAACGTTCTGCGAGCGGGCGTTGGTGACGACCAGAGTTTTTCCGTCCGGGGTGAGTGCCAGGTTCCGTGGCTCTCGACCCACCTGAACCCGCTTCGTCACCGATTTGCCGCCGGTATCGATCTTTACGACTTCGTTGAACACACCCACCGCGACATAAGCCGATTTTCCGGCGGGATCGTAAATGACACCCCTGGGTTCCGCCCCGACATCGACTCTTCCGGCGATCGAGAGCCGGTCGTTTTCGATCTTGAGGATCGCGGCATCGTAGCCCCACCAGTGGGTCACGACAGCCTCTTTGCCGTCCGGCGAAACGGCGACACCGGCCGGCTTTTCGCCCGTTACGATCTCGTCGAGCACCTTGCGTGCGGGGATGTCGATCAGGCTGACCGTTCCGCTGGTTTGATTGGCCGTAAGGGCACGCGTGCCCTGTGCGAAAACAGCCAGCGAGACAGGAGATCGGTCCAGTTCGGCCGGAACGTTTCGATCGCCTGGCTTCAGCCCGGCCGGAATGTCTGCGAATACGGAAACCATCGGCCAGAGGACGATCGTCAAGGCAACGAACGCGCGGGTCGGCATGGCAGGATCCTCGTCGGCGGCAGGTCGGCGGGCTCAGCTCAGGCGGATTGCGCTTGGCCCGGATGATGCACGCATTCTACCCGGAAACCGCGGGTGACGAAACGGGGATTGCCGGATCGATTCGACGAAGTCGTCGGCGGATCGCAAAGATCGAACCGAAGATCACATGCGTTCGGCGACTTCGATCCCCAGAAGCGAAAGCCCGAACTTGAGCACCTGGCCCGTGAGCAGGCACAAAGCTTCGCGGCTTCGCTTCACCTCGGCGTTTTCCTCGCGCATGACAGGACATGCGGCGTAGAAAGCGGAGAAATCGTTCGCCAGGGTAAAAAGATAGTCGGCAATCACGTTCGGCTTCATTTCGACCGTGCTCTGGTCAAGCGTCTCCGGCAACCGCAAGAGCTTCATGCCAAGCGCACGTTCTTCCGGCGTACCGAGCATGATCGCGGGTGGCGAAGAGCGTAAGCCGGCTTCGTCCGCCTCCGACTTCCGCAGAATGCTGCGTATGCGAGCGTAAGCGTATTGTATGTACGTCGCCGTGTTGCCGTTCATGGCCATCATCTTGGCCAGGTCGAACTTGTAATCGCTGGCCCGGTTCTGCGAAAGATCGGCATATTTGACAGCCCCGATCCCGACGATCTCGGCCACTTTCGCACGTTCTTCCGGCGGCAGGTGCGGGCTGTTTTCGTCGACCACGCCGCGGGCGACGGCCACGGCTTCGTCCAGAATTCCGGCCAGGCCCACGGCATCGCCTTCCCGGGTTTTGAGCGGCCGCCCCTGGTTATCGAGAATCGTGCCGAAGGCCACGTGGCGGAAATCGACCTGATCGAACCCCCAGCGGCGGGACATTTCGAAAAGCTGCTGAAAATGGTCGCCCTGGCGATGGTCCACGACGTAGAGGATCTGCTGCGGATTCCAGCGATGCACGCGATAACGAATCGTGGCGAGATCAGTCGTCGCGTAAGTGTAAGCACCGTCACGCTTACGAACGATCATCGGAGCCTTGGTCGCTTCGCAGAAGCAGACGGTCGCTCCCTCGCTGCCGGTGGCCAGGCCCTTCGCCTCAAGGTCGGTCACGACATCGGCCAGCATCGGGTCGTAAAAGCTTTCGCCGAGCTGGACATCGAAGCGGACTCCGAGCCGGTCGTAAATCACTTCGAGCATCTTCAGGCAGTGGGGCATGAATTCGGCCCAGAGGCGGCGATTTTCATCGTCGCCCCCGTGCAGCCTGGCCGTTTCCTGCCGGGCCGCTTCACGCACGGCCGAAGCCGCATCATATTCCTTCAGAACCGTTTCCCAGTCCGGGCCGTCAGTGCCAGCGATTTTGGCCGCGACGGCCGCCGCCTCGTCGTTTTTCCCATCTTTCCTGAGCCGAAGGGCCTTGTCGAAGCGCTCTTCGTGAGCCTCAGCCGGCTTGATACGCGACTGCGCCTCTTTATAAAGCCGGGCCAGCTCCATGACCGGGTCACGGTCGTAGGCGTCCTTTTCCAGCAGATTCTTGTATCCCCAGAGAATCATGCCGAACTGGGCACCCCAGTCGCCCAGGTGGTTGTCGCGGATAACTTTATGGCCGAGGGCCGTAAGCGTTCGGGCCAGCGATTCGCCGATGATCGTAGACCGGATATGGCCGACGTGCATCGGCTTGGCGACGTTCGGCGAGGAGTAATCGACGATGACGGTGCGAGGCTCAGCGGGCGGTTCGAGCCCGAGCCGGGCGTCGCTGAGCAGTTTCTGCAGCTCGGATTCGATCGCAGCCTGACGGACACGAACGTTCAGGAATCCCGGGCCGGCGAGTTCCGGCGGACCAGCGAGCGGCTCAAGATCGACGGAAGAAGCGATTTGTTGAGCGATCTCGCGCGGGTTCCGCTTGGCGGCCTTGGCCAATGCCATGGAGCCGTTGGCCTGATAATCGCCGAACTTCGGATCGGTCGCGGGACGCACGGCATCCGCGAACTCGGCGCGTTGAGACTCGTCGGCGATAGCGGCGGCGAACCGGCGACGGAAGAATTCCAGAACGTTCATAGGCCTGAGTCAACTGCTCCGTTACGGTGAATCGGCAGCAAGTGCGGTTCGAACGGGATTCGAAGCGAACCTGTCACGTAGACGGCCGAATTGCGATCGGTCGATTCGACTTAGCTGGCTGAGATCGAAGTCGTCGTTTTCCAGTCGATCCGGGGCGCATCGCCCCAGAGATCGTCGAGGTCGTAGAACTCACGCCCTTCCGGCGAGAAGATATGCACGACCACATCGCCGTAATCGAGCAGCGTCCACCGGCCCGTTTCGGAAAGTTCCATTCCGATCTTCGATTCCTTGCGCTTTTTCATTTCCGACTCGATCTGGGCCGTGATGGCGGTCGCCTGCCGCCGGCTCGGCACGGTGGCCACGACGAAAAAGTCGACCAGGCTTGTCACGGGCCGCATGTCGAGCACAACGACCGACTCGGCCTTGCTTTCCTCGGCAATTTCGGCCGCCCGTCGTGCCAGGGCATAGGCCTGATCGAGACGCCCCGGAAAAGTGCGGTCGACGGCGGACGAGGGCACGGTGTCCTGAAGCGCGCCGATACCTCGACTTTTAACGGACTTGGGACTCGGGCGATCGACGGCGGGCTCGGCTGCCCCCGCTTCTGTCGCCTCTTTTTCTTCGGCCATGATGTTTCGTTCGCTCGTCGGCTGTCGCAGAAGATTCGGAAATCGAGACTGGGTCGGGATTCTCTGACCGTCGTGCCGTGATGAATGTCACGGAGCTTACACAGATCTTCTCGCAAATTCTATCAGAACGATGCCTCTCGTTCGAAGATCGACCCCGATTCGACGAAGGTCTCAAGCGATTTCCCGGGACTCGATTTCGCACTCAATCCGGCAAAAAACTTCCCGTAACCGGGCAGAGCGTCAACACGAGTACAAATTCCGGCCTTGTTGTCGACATGGCCGATCGGGAATGCACGCACGGTCCTGATAGTACCCTCGCCTGGTCCTGAGACTGGTGCCGGAAATCCTCAATACGAAGAGAATCGCCCCATGACAACCTCCGGAATTCGTCGCATGAATTCGCAAAACCCGAAAAATCCCGAAAATTCCGCAGACAAACGATCCGAAACGGCGGAGCGGAAACGCGCTTTCGCCCAGGTCATGGACAACGTCGATCTCGCCCGTGCCGTACGTCTGCGAAACGAATATGGCCGAGTGCGCTGGCTGGTGAGCTGGTACGCACAAGAGGACGGCTTCTGGCTGGCACGGCTGAGCTGCCCGAAGCTGGAGGACACCGTCGAGGCCCTTGGACAATCACGCTGCCTGGCGATCGATTCCGCGACTCGACATCTGCTCGATCTGTTGCACAGGCAAGCCGCGGAAAACGCCGCGAACGAATTCGAATAATGCGATTTTGGCCGGAACCGGCCCGGGAAATCGAAACCGGTGCCGGTCGCGATTCACGACATGGAGACCCTCGAAAATGCTCAATCCACGTTCGAAGTTACCGATCGACTGGGAATCGACGATTCCGGAAAAGCTGTCCGGCGAATTGAAATCGGCCTGGGAAGCTCGCTCGACCGAATTCCGGAAACGGCGCGAAGACCTCGCCCAGCTCGTTCGTGAAGGCGAAATGACGCTCAAGGCCGCCCGGCAGCGCGCCGCCGAGCTGGCGGACGAACTCGCCAGTGCCGTCGAGACCTTGATCCAGAAAGAAAAGGCCAGAACGCCGATTCTGTCGAGAAAACTGGCGGAAGCACGGAGATCGAAGGCCAGGCCCTCGACAACCGAAGAAGCTCAGAAAAAAACGGTCGAACTTTTGATGCACAATCTGACCGAGTTGCAAATCGCCAATCGAAAAGAAGAATTCGAAGCGAAAACCTTCGTCAAATCCTCGGCCAACTCGAACCCAGCGCCATCACTCGAAAAGCTCTTCGCCGTTCTCGAAGATGCGACCGAATCGGGCGATGCGCCGGCCATCGAATGGTGCCGCCGGAACCTGGAGCGGTTGCGTGATTTCGTTCCTGACGAGGCGGTTCGCGATCGAATCGACATCGTGTGCGACCGTCCGGGGGTCCTCAATCGAAGGCTCATTCGGAAATATCACGAAGCGATCGCGCCCCGACTTCAGGAGCAGGGGTTCGTGGAGGCCCTGCTGGAAAAAGCCGTCGAAGTGTCGGACGCGAATGCCTTCGCTGCGATTTTCGAAATCGCCCGCAAATCGCCCGACTCGGTTCGACCGGAATCGCTGGAATGTGTCGCGGCGGTCATCGAGCGCGCTCCCGACCCTGCGATCCGGTTCGCACTGCGGACGGACAGGGAAGCCAGCGCCGAAGAAGCCGCATGCGTCGACCACTTCCTGGAATCGAGCCTTGCCTGGGTCGAACGCACGGCCATGCTGGAAGACGTTCGCCAGCCGACCGAAGCCGAGGCACGGCGACTCGAACGGCTGGCCGCCATGCCGCCGCAGGCGATCGACGAACCGATCGGCCTCTCGGTGCTTGCGCGACCTGCTTATCCCGGAACCGCCGAGAACAGTCCCGCGGATGTTTCGTGAATCGTCATTGCCGGACGCTGCCGGCATCTACAGGTTGACCTTCGGCCTGCGAGCCTGGTTTCGAACGGGCGTGACCCGAAGCCGCGACTTGCGGCGTCCGACGTTCGTAAACGCGAACTTCGGACGTCCGGTCGGCGACCGATTGCGGAAATGTCGCGACCAGGTCCGCGTCCCTGGCGAGTTCGCGCATTCGTTCGCAGTATTCCCAGGGACCGACGAGATGCGCCTTTCGAACCACCAGATACCGGCTGGGGTTCCCAGGCGTGATTTCATGAAGCTTCGCGAAGCCGTAACCGGGCCGCTCGGCATAGAACGAGGCCCAGCCGCTGAGATCGATGATCGATTCCCCCGGTGGAATGTGCTGGGAAAGCCAGTCGCCGGCAAGCTTGTAACCGAGCGCCGAATGCCCGATCGGTCGGGCGAATTCGCCGGCCTGGGTCGTCGTCCAGGCGCATCCCAGCGCAAAGTAAATGACGGGAACAGGTCTCAGTCCCACACGTTCCCGCAAAAACGAAAACCTCATGAGATTCGAAGCCAGGCGGGAACTGAGCACCACAACGCCATGCCCCGCAGCCATTAGGAGCAACTGGGCCGGCACCATGGTGTGCCGGGGCGCGCAATACCCCTGAGTCGCATGCAGACGCAAAAGCGCCAGGACACACAACGACAGAATCACACCGATCAGGAGAAATCGTCTCGCTGCGGCGGCGGAAGCCCTGGGTGCAAGGACGAGCCCCACGATCGCCAGAATCAGGCCCGTCGAGGTGGTCGCGGTGCGCAAGGCCTTGTAGAAGGCAGCGGCGGCATCACCCCAGATGGCCAGTTCGGTCGTTCCTGGTTCCAGAGGCCGTTCCCGTTCGACGGCATGTGCAGCGGAGCGATTCTTGAGCCCGAGCACTTTGGCGATGGCGGGCTTCGTGCCGATAGTGCCACGTGAGAGAATCACGGGCAGGCTCAGAGCCCCGGTCGAAATCGCCAGGATCGCCAGCACACGCCCGAGCCGGGGCCAGTCCACTCGTGTCGAACGCAAAAGTGGCGTAATGAGGATCGTCATCCCCAGCGCGAGGCAGATCAGCAGCCCTTCCGGACGAGTCCAGTAAGCCCCGGCACCAGCGGCTGCCATCCCGATCAGCCAGGCCGGGTTGCCCCGTTTGAGAAACGCCAGGGAAAACCCGAGAGCCCAGCACCAGAAGTGGAGGAACGTACTCTCGCTGAGCGAATCGGCAAGAATCTCGCTGGTATTGGGCACAGCGTAAAATGCCGCAGTGCCGAGCCACGCGGAAGAATCGCCGAAAAGACTTCTCGCGACCCAGTATGTGGGAATGACCAGGAGCACGCCGTGCAGCATCGCGGCAGCCCAGGCGGCATCCTGAAGACCGAGGGCCGTATCAGGCAGACCCACGAGCGTTCGCACGGCCGCGATCTGTATCGGATACATCGGATGATCGACGGAACCGACAAGCCCACCACGCCAATCGCCAGCTGCGATTTTTCGGGCCTGAGCCGTGTACCGCAAGCCATCGGCGGAAAGCACTTCCGCACGGCCGACTCGCCAGGCAAGAAGTGAGAGAACGGCGATCGCGAGATACGAGATGCGTCGCACGTGATCGGAATACGTCAATTCCAAGGCGGTTCCTCCATGAACTGCGTACCGAACGGATCAGTCTGCCGGTGAAATACCTCGGAATTCCTGGTCTCAGGCGATCAGTGCCACTGGGCGATCGCCCGTTCCGCCCAGTCCAGTACCGCGATCCCCTGCGGTTCTTCATGCTCGCGGAAGGTACGAACCAGGTCCTGCACGGCTTTCCACATACCGAAGTTCGACTGTCCGAACCCAAGCCGGGCGAACTGGCAGCGCAACCAGGCTTCGGCGTGAACCAGGCTCATCATGATCCGAAACTGACCCGGCGACGTGTTCTTGCGGAAGTAGAGCAACCGGCTGTGCCTGGTCAGGAGCCGGATCTTAGGTGAAACATTGCGATTCTGCAAGGGCTTTTGATGGCAGACCGTGATCGTGGGATCGAAGCAGGTGGCCCATCCGGCTCGCTTCGCGCGCAGGCAGAAGTCCGTTTCCTCGAAATAAAGAAAATAGTCTTCGTCGAACCCGCCAAGTTCGGCCATGACCTCGGACCGAACGAGAAAAAAAGCACCGGTGACCCAATCGACGGGTCCGAATTTTTGGGGAGAAACGATCTGGTAACGTCTGCGACTTCGTGGTAAGAACAGCTCCAGGAATCCGCGACCGACCGACGGAAACGCCCCCACGGATGGCTGGCGCGAACCGTCCGGGTTCGTCAGCGCGACTCCCACGATGCCGACGCGTAAAGAGCTGCCGGCTTCGTGCTTCCGATCGATCTCGTCAAGGAGGGCGAGAACGTGGTTCAGAAGATCATCGGATACGACGACATCCGGGTTGAGCAGCAGAATCCACTCTCCCCGGGACTGCCGCCAGCCTGTATTCACTCCGGCCCCGAAGCCTCCGTTTTCTTCCCGATCGATCCGGATCACTCCCGGAAACGGCTCATCAGGCCACTCGGGCTTCGTCGGCGAGTCGTTGTCCACCACGATCAGTTCCGCCCGGCCGTCACGAATTTCGGCCGATCGGGACAACACCTGAATCTGCGCATGAACGTCCGCCCAGGTGTCGTAATTTACGACGACGATGCTCAATCGCTTCGAATCGGGCGGATTCATCGAACTTCCACGGGAAAGCCGCAGCCGATCGATCGCCCTGGATCCCGGACGAACCGATCGACTGAGATCAAGACACTAAACCTCCGGAGTCGCGTCAGTCAACGCCCAGCCGGATAAGACGCACAATGGCAGGCCCTGAAAACGGAAATCGACGGATCACATCCCGCGAATGCTCACGCCACGTCGAGAAAGAGACGCATCGAATGGACACTTTGACCCCATCAGGCCAGCCCGCTCCATTCACGAACGATCCGCCTATCTTCACGGCAATGCCGGTCGCACGCCAGGCCCGAGTCCTGATCATCGGCTCGAAGGCGGACTCACGGTACGCATCCCGCCGGGTGCGCCTGTCCGACAGCGTCATCGCTTCGCCGATGGTTCTGGGCTATGTCGATGCTGGCCATGAACGGCCACGTGGGCCGCTTTCTCGTACCCGGCAACTCGTGATCGGCCCCGGTTGCGAACCGATCCCCGTCCTTGGCCGAATTCACGACTTGCCACGCCTGATCGAATCGAACCGCCCCACGCATGTCGTGATCACGCAGGCCGAAGGCTCCATGACACGCCTGCGCCGCCAGATCACCATGCTGCGAGCCGCCGGTGTCACGGTCATCTGGATGCCTGACCCCGCTGGCGATGCACCGCCCGCTCCGGCTACCGGCACGCCCGCGATACCGGACCGGATCATGCTGTTCAGGACTCGCAGGATCAGCGGCCCGGCCATGAAACGATGCCTGGATATCGCCGTCTCAGCCCTTGCGATCACGCTGCTTTCGCCCATCCTGGCCGTCGTCGCACTCGGAGTTCTGATCGGTTCCGGACGCCCCGTGCTGTATAGCCAGGTCCGCATCGGCAGAGGCGGCAAGCCTTTCCGAATTCTCAAGTTCCGCAGCATGCGGCGCGACGCCGAAAAGGAAACCGGGCCGATCTGGGCCAGCTCCTCGGACACCCGATGCACCCGTTTCGGCCAATTCCTGCGGCAGACGAATCTGGACGAGCTTCCCCAGCTCTGGAACGTCCTTCGTGGCGACATGAGCCTCGTCGGTCCGCGTCCGGAACGACCGGTTTTCATCGATGAATTCCGCCAGGTGCTCCCGGATTATGACCTGCGCCACGCCATGCCCGTCGGAATGACAGGCTGGGCCCAGGTGCACGGATGGCGTGGCCGAACCAGTATCCGGAAAAGGCTGCAATATGACCTGGATTACATCCAGCGATGGTCGTTCTGGCTGGATCTCCGAATCCTCTGGATGACCATCGAACACGTCGTGCTGGGGCGGATCACCTGGATCCCCCGTTCCCGCGCCTGGTGGGAACGCCGTCAGCGCTGGCCATGATGCTACGGGTTCGAGACCTTCGAAATCATGGAATCGTGAAAGAGAAATAAGTCGACCCCGGAGCGAAAACGTTCCGGGGTCGTCGTATTTTACGAGTGAGCGGTCAAGCCCGACAGCCGTTGGCGATTATCTGACTGCGTCAGGATTCAGCGGAATCTTCGGCTGATGTTCGAGGACCCTGTCGATGAGACCATAGTCGCGGGCTTCTTCGGCCGACATGAACCGGTCACGATCGGTGTCCGATTCCAGCCGTTCGAGCGATTGACCCGTGTGCTTCTGATAGATGCCGTTGAGCTGCTTTTTCATTCGCAGAAACTCTTCGGCGTGGATCAGAATTTCGGTCGCCGTGCCTTCCATACCGGCCAGTGGCTGGTGAATCATAATCCGCCCATGCGGGAGGCTGGATCGCTTGCCGGCAGCGCCGGCGGCCAGGAGCAGCGAACCCATACTGGCGCATTGGCCCATGCAGTAAGTCGCGACATCGTTCGGGATGTACTGCATGGTGTCATAAATCGCCATGCCGGCAGTTACGCTGCCGCCAGGGCTATTGATGTACAGGTGAATATCAGCCTTGTCGTCCTGGTGCGAGAGCACGAGCAACTGGGCAACGACGAGATTGGCGACATTGTCGTCGATCGCCGTTCCAAGAATGATGATCCGGTCCTGAAGGAGGCGGGAATAAATATCCATCGCCCGCTCTTCGCGGCCGCTACGTTCGATGACGATCGGTACCAGGGGCATTTTCGGGAAACCTCAGCGAATTGTGCGTACACTCGGTCCGTGCGGATCTGTCCGTGCGTCAGTATCTGACAGCGTTCGTGCGAAGAAGGAAGGATTACCGGGTCGCGCCCGAAGGTGACATACCGGCTGAGTCGCCACCACGATCCGGACCGCCATCGCCAGGCTTGGCGACCAGCCCCGTCGACCCCGGTGCGATCTTGCCGACCACCTGATCGACGATACCGTATTCCTTGGCCTCGGCCGCGCTCAGATAGCGGTCGCGTTCCGTGTCTTTCGCGACACGGTCGTAAGGCTGGCCGGTATGGCGAGCGATGATCTCGTTGATGACCTTCTTGCTCTTGAGGATTTCCTCGGCCTGAATCTCGATGTCCGACACCTGCCCGCCGACCTGACCGTAGGGCTGGTGAATCATCACCTTCGAATTCGGCAGTGCATAACGCTTGCCCTTCGTGCCGCCACTCAGCAGAACGGCCGCACCGCTGGCTGCCATGCCGATACAGTAAGTCGATATCGGGCAGTCGATGAACTGCATCGTGTCATAAATGGCGAGAGTGCTGGAAACGCTGCCGCCAGGGCTGTTGATGTAGAAATTGATGCCCTGATTGCGATTCTCGTACTGAAGATACAGAAACTTCATCACCAGCATGTTCGCGACGGCGTCATTGATCACGCCTTCGAGGAACACGATGCGATTCTCCAGGAGCAGGTCGCCCAGACCCATCTGACGCTGACGGGAATAATCCCGGTAGCGTTGAATTTGCGGATCGACCATGGCGAACGGATCAATCATTTCAGTCGCGATCCTTCCGAAGCGGTTGTGGATTGCGATGGTGCGGACGTTCCATCGCAAAACGGACAGTGATCGTGTCGGGGATCCTCATAACCCCCGCTCGACCATTTGTCACGAAGGCCACCCGAATGGATGGCCTTCGTATCATACGAATTGTCGCCTTGAAAAGTCGAGAATCAAGAGGCCGATTCAGCGGACTCGGCTTCGGGATCGGCCAGACCGCCCGGAGTGGCAGCCTCGTCGACCGTTTCGATTTCCTTCTCGTCTTCCATGACCACGTCCTCGATCTTGACCTTCGACAGAATGTGCTCGATGGTCTTGTTCTCGATGATCTGGATCGCGAGGAAGTCGAGAGCGTTCTCTTTTTCCAGCCGGGCACGGATCCGGCGGGGACTGACGTCTTCCCGTTCGGCCATGCGGGCGATTTCTTCTTCGATATCGGACTCTTCCACCTTGATTCCGACCGCATCGGCGATCTTGTCGAGGATGAAGTATTCCTTAAGGCCGCGGATCGTCGATTCGTAGGCGTTGGCGCGAAGCTCGGCTTCACGGGCCCGAATCTGGGCGTCCGAAAGACCCGATTCGCGGAGGTCCATCAACCGCTTGCGAAGCGTATCACGAGTCTGACGACCGACAAGATCCTTCGGCAGCTCGAACGGAACCGCGGCGATCAGCTGATCCATAAGATCTTTACGGACCGCCATCTTGCGGTTCGACTCGTAACGGCTGTGCAGAACTCGCTTGAGCGCGTCACGCAGTTCGTCTTCGGAATCGAAGCCGATATTGTAAAGGAATTCGGCGTCGACCTTCGGTGCTCGAAGGAACTTGATATCCTTGACGTCGAACGTCACGTCGATTTCCTGGCCACGCAGGGATTCGTCGGCGGAAGCCGAGCCCACGATCGCCTTGGTCGTACGCGACTCGCCAGCCTTGACACCCTCAAGCGCCTTGCCGCAATCCGGCACGCGGCCATCCTGGAAACGCAGTTCCGGCTGGAGACGGAACTGAATGTCCGGGGCCGTGTTGACCGTTTCGGAACCCTTCTTGAAGGTCAGGTCCGCGATCAGAATGTCACCAGGCTCGGCGCCGCCTTCGGTCTTCGGAACCACGTCAGCGTATCGCTCGAGGAACGAACGATAATGCTCGTCGGCGTCCTTGTCCGTCAGATCACGCGTCGGACGCTTGACCGTCAGGGATTCGTACTCGGGCGCGGAGAAGTCCGGACGGACTTCGACTTCCATGTGGAAAGTCATGCTGCCCTTCGCCGGCAATTCGACCGCATCGAAATCCAGCTTCGGTTGCGAAATCAGGCTCAGGGCATGATCGGTTTCGATCTGACCGAGAACGGTCAACATCAGACCCGTCTTCACCCGATCGGCGACTTCCTTCTTGAAACGGCGCTCCAGAAGCACCTTCGGAACTCGGCCAGGGCGGAATCCGGGAACCTGGGCTTCCTTGCGGATATCGCCGACCGACTCCTGCATCTGAATGGCGATCTCCTCTTCAGGGATCGACACATCGATTCGCTTCCGGCAAGGACCCGATTCGGAAATCGTGGCCGTGTACTTCACCTTGCGGGGAGCCATCAGATCGGCAGACTCGTCCTGACCCTGCAGGGTCGCCACAGATTCATCACTGGTGGTCATCGATCAGCAATCCTGAAACGAAAAAGTTGCATGACCAGTGAAGATCACGCAACCCTTCAGGGTGGTACAATACGAAAGAGCGGGAGATGGGATTTGAACCCACGACAACCACGTTGGCAACGTGGTGCTCTACCCCTGAGCTACTCCCGCAGGGGATTGGAAATGACGAGTCATTTCTCACAACTTTTATATCGTTCGCCGAGGGCGATTTCAAGAACTTTCCTCCACGAATTCGCAAGATTCGTCGCAACGTAATGCCATGAAACCTATTATGCCGAACTTGAACTGTCGTGACCTGGATCCGGATTCGTCGAACGATCCTGAAGTCGCCTCATTGGAGCACGTTACGTCAGGAGATTCAGCTCACCGACTCGCTCGCATCATGGCGAACCCGGAGATCCAGCCCGTCGAGCGAACGCCCCTGTGACTCGATCACATTGCCGGATGAAGAACGCACCACCTGGCATGTCACTTCCATTTCGAGCGGTTTTCTCAGGACATCGATGCGGCGCAGGATCGTTTCCCGGCACTGGGCACATGTGAAGATGTCCATCTGGGCGACCATCGACGTGACGATGCGGCTCCGCATCCTGTGAAAGCTGTCGAAACGGGTCTCCTGCACGTTACGGACCGTCAAAGACTCGATCTCGACGCCGTCGAGACATTTCAGAACCGATTCGACCAGATGGGAATCGACAAGGATCCTCAGGAATTCCATACGAAGATTTTCCATATCTTGCACGCTCGAATTGGCAGAGACTGGAAACGCTCGCAACGGCTCAGGCCGGTTGGCGAATTTGGGCAGGATCAGGGCGGAGCCACAGGAGAAGCCGAAACGGCATACAGCTCGGAACTCAGACCCGTGCGGATCCGGACCGCTAATGGATCGGTCCATCTCGGACATTGCCGAAAGCTCGTGCGACCTGGCGAAACGATGCCTGAATTTTCGACACAGGTTATACTTTGAAAATTCAGTGCCAATCGCATGGCCGAACACGCGAAAACCTGTCGAATCGGACTCGAATACGCGAAAGAAAGCGAATTCCCGCGTGAATGACTCGTCGAAACGGGGCATGTTCCTCCTGGTGGCGATGGCCATGGTCGCCATCCAGTTCTTCACTGCTCAGTGGAGTTTACGGCAAGAGAACCCGACCATTGACGAGGTCCTCCACCTGCCCGCCGGGATCAGCTACTGGGACACGAAAAGTTTCCGGCTTTACCACCACAACCCGCCTCTGGTGAAGCTGATGGCAGCCTGGCCGGTGCTGAACCGGCTCTCGGGTGAGGAACGAACCCGGCTTTACGGCACGCGTTACTGGACAGACGAGCTCCCGAACAAAGCCGGTTTCGGGCATGAATTCGCGCGCATCCACGCAGCCGACTATTTCGAACTCTTCACGGCCGCGCGTTCGGTCATTCCGGTCTTTCTGGCGATCGGCGGCCTGTTCGTTTACTTCTGGTCAAGATCCGTGCACGGCGAATGGGGCGGTCTGCTCAGCCTCGCCCTCTGGTCGATCTGCCCCAACCTGCTGGCTCACGGCCGCCTCATCACGACCGACGCGGCCAGCGCGGCGATCGGCACCGGAGCGACTTTCCTGTTCGTAAGATACGTTCGCAGGCCAGGGATCAAGCGAGCTTGCCTGGCAGGGCTGCTGCTCGGAATCTGCCTGCTGACGAAATTCAGCCTTTTGACGCTCGTGCTGTTCTGGCCGACGATCTGGGCGATCCATCTGATGACCGTCGTTCCGAAGCAGGATCGCAAATCGACCCTCAAGGCCGCCGTTCCGCATATTGCGGCGGTTACGCTCATCAGCACGCTCGTCGTCAACACGGGCTATGGCTTCGAAGGCACTGGCCGCAAGCTCGGAACGTTCGAATTTTACAGCAGCAGCCTCACACGTGAATTGCCCGCCAACCGGCCGAGGCTGCATGTGACGGGAAATTCTCTGCTGGATCTCCTCGGCAGCCGACGCATCAACCGCTTCCGCGATACCTTGCTCGGCTCGCTCCCCTGCCCCTTGCCGGCCGAATTCATGCTCGGGTTCGATGATCAGAAGATCGACGCCGAGGGTATCCCGAAACGGTACACACTCAGGCCGGATCAGGAGACGGACGACTCGGCAGTGGAAGGCTACCCGGTCTATCTCAATGGCGAAATTCGCAGTTCAGGCTGGTGGTATTACTACCTTTACGCTTTTATGATCAAAACGCCGCCCGGGTTCCTCGGGTTGATCGCGGCTTCGATCCTCGTCCTGATTCTCAAGCGGAAAACAGCTGAGGAACGCTTCGAAGCGACGGCGATGCTGGTCGTCCCCGTCGCGACCATCCTGACGATGACGTTTCTGACCGACATCAATATCGGACTGAGATACGTGCTGCCGGCTTTGCCGTATCTTTACGTCGGCGCGGGCAGGATCGCTCCGTTCGTCGCCGGGATGCGGACAGATAAACTGCGAAGAATTTTCGGCGGGTTGACAGTCGCGTGCCTGGCTGGCTCAGTCTGGTCGACGGCTTCGGTCTCGCCCCATTTTCTTGCCTATTTCAACGTGATCGGCGGGGGACCGTACGACGGCTCGGAACACCTGATCGATTCGAATCTCGACTGGGGCCAGGATCTGGTGAACCTGAAGGCCTGGGCGGATGAGAACGCCCCCGGTCAGCCGATCGGCATCGCCTATTTCGGTCAAATCAATCCGGACATCTTCCGGCTTCGAGGATCGGCCCTCGACTGGTTCCTTCCGCCCTCGAGGCCGGGCACCGTCAAGCCACTGCCTCCAGGGCGTGCATCGGGCAAATTACTGCCCGGTTTTTATGCTGTGAGTGCGTCGCTGGCTCATGGCCTGCCATGGCGGGTTTATGACCCCGCTCGCTGGGAGCCATATTCGGCCGAATTGTCCGCCTTCGACTACTTCCTGAAAGCCGAACCGGTCGCGAAGATCGGCTGGTCCATTTTCGTATATCGGCTGGACGAAGCCCAGGCCGAGGCGCTTGAATCCGAGCGCACACGGCCTTCGGCAGTCAAAAAATAAGTCGATCGGCCGGGATCTTCACCGAGGCCGATCGACTCGATATCCGAATTCGGAAGGGCTGAGGCTCGAAATGAATCGAGCCCGGGGTTCGCCCGAAGAGACGTAGACCGTCAGTCTTTCTTGAAGCGGACGTACTGATGGCACTTCACGCAGTTGACCGTAAGCTGGGTAAATCCGAGTGTCGCTCCGTCGATGCTCTTCTTGTCGGAAGCCTTGGCCAGATCGTCGCAGAGCCGCTGAAAGTCGGCCGAATAGGTCAGATATTCCTGCACGTTGGGAATTTCCGGCACTTCCCACTCGGCGGCCAGCGACATGGCCTTCAGGGCCTTGGCGTTCGCCTTGATCTTGTCGAAATCTTCCGTGGTCAGAGATTCCAGCAGGTTTTTGGAATATTCGAGCTTCATACGCATGAAGGTGGATCGCTTCGCTCGGCGCTGAAGCAGATCGTCCTGGGCCGACGCCCGGAACGCTGCGAAGGTCGTCACGGAAACAGCGCCGATCGTCAAGGCGACGAGCGAAAGGATAATCAGACGCGCATGGGGAAATTTTTCGTTCGTTCGCATCGTGAACGCGGTCCTCAGGTTGACGGGCTTGAAAGCTGGCGAACCCGGGCTGACAATGACCCGGCAGTCCGATTCTCCTGCGTACGGACGGAATCAGTATAACGGACCGAATCGGCGGGAGAAGCCCCCCGCCGCAATCGGATTTCGCGAAAAATGCTCGTACAGGACCCGGAAGGCCTGAAATCCGCCTGAATCAGGCCCGGATCAAGCGACGGAGAATCAGCGAAGCATTCTGCCCGCCGAAGCCGAAACTGTTCGTCATCGCAGTGTCCACTCGCCGCTCCCGGGCGATGTTGGGCACGTAATCGAGGTCACAGGATGGGTCGCGAGTCGTCTGGTTGATCGTCGGCGGAATGACGCCCATGTCGAGCGTGATCGCCGTCGCCGCGGCTTCCAAAGCTCCTGAAGCACCGATCAGGTGGCCCACCATCGACTTCTGCGAACTCATCGGAATCGACGAGGCTCGATGCCCGAAGACGCGCTTGACGGCGTTCGTCTCCATGATGTCGTTGAGCCGAGTCGACGTTCCGTGAGCGTTGATGTAGTTCACGTCAGCCGCATCCAGCTTCGCTTCACGCAGAGCGGCGTTCATGGCGAGAGCCGCTCCCTTGCCTTCCGGCTCGGGGCGGGTAATCCCGTAAGCGTCGAACGAGGAGCCATATCCGGTGACTTCCGCATAGATCCGGGCTCTGCGGCGACGGGCAGACTGCAGGCTTTCGAGCACGAGCACGGCCGCGCCTTCACCCATCACGAAACCGTCCCGTTCGGCGTCGAACGGGCGCGAAACCTCGCCCGGAGGACGGTCGCTGGCACTGACGGTCTTCATGGCGTCATAGGCTACGAGCATCAGCGGGTCAAGACGGCTGTCGCATCCGCCGGCCAGCATGTAATCGGCATCGCCTCGCTGGATCAGCCGGAAGGCTTCGCCAACGGCCTGAGTTCCGGCGGCACACGCTGTCACGATCGTATTGTTCGGCCCCATCGCCTTGTGCAGAATCGAAATATGCGCCGCGGCCATGTTCGGCAGGTGGCGAAGAAGCCACAGCGGAAAGATCGATTCGGCCTGCGCGGCGGCATATTTCGACAGGTCGAAGCTGCCGTCCTCGCCGAAGCCGTCAGCGATCGGCCCGACCAGTTCGCGGATCTCCATGGGCGTGATGCCCGTTCCCATGCAGATACCGAACCGCTCCGGGTTGAGACGATCCGGATCGAGCCCGGAATCCTCAACAGCCAGCGAGGATGCGCCGACCGCGAATTTGACGGCCCGGCTCATCACCTTCTCGCTCTTGCGATGCTCGCCGAGATAGGGCACGACATCGAAGTCCTTGATCTCACCTGCGATCTTGATGCGGTGGCCGCTCGTATCAAATGATTCGATACGGGAAACCCCCGATCGACCTTCGAGGATCGACTCGGTGAACGCCTTTTTACCGACTCCATTCGGCGCTACGACACCCAGTCCTGTGATCACCACGCGACGCATGGAAATGATTCACCTCAGTTGCAGGGAAAACACCGAGACTCCGACCGCACCAAGCCTATCGAGGATCGGCTCTACATGTCGTTTCTCGATCGCTCACCCCAAGTCCGATGCATTTCGCCCAGCGGCCTCACACCACTTAATCGTGTGCATCTATCCCAGACTGCCGATCTTCTTCGATCTTATCCCAAAATAGAGGCAATTCAAACACTCTCAAGAAAATTTTCGTCGGTTCCTTCCGCTTACCGGATCAGGAGATCGGAACGATCCGCTGCAGTCCGCAAAACCGTCAAAACCCGTACGATTTTTCGAAGTTTCGTGCCCGATTCCTCTCCAAGGTGCGATGCATGGATCGGGAAAGAACGGAGAGGTCTTTCACTCCGGTATTTCGGTTCCGTAATTTGACTGAACCGGGGATTCCCCGGTTAATATTGTTAAGGCATGTTTTCGTGCCGGAGTTCGCCGGGTTTCGTGACCCGTGTGACGACGCCCGGCAAGAATCGACGACAATCCGAACGATAATCCAGAGCGCAGACCCATGGCCTTTCTGAGTTTGGCGGAACGTTCCCGGCTGATCGCACCTTCGGCAACACTGGCGATGGGAGCCGCTGCGAAAAAGCTCAAAAGCCAGGGGATCGCCGTGATGGACTTCGCCCTTGGCGAGCCCGACTTCGACACCCCGGCGAATATCCAGGAAGCCGCCTTGAAGGCCATGCGCAGCGGCCAGACGCATTACACGCCCCCGGCGGGCATCCCGGAACTTCGCGAAGCGCTGGCCGACCACTACACGAAGCGCGGCCTGCCGACGAAAGCGGCCCAGGTGGTCGTTTCGAACGGTGCCAAGCAGTCGATCCACAACGCCCTGATGGCGGTAACAGGTCCCGGCGATGAAGTCATCATCCCGGCCCCTTACTGGGTCAGCTATGCCGATCTGGTGCGGCTCACAGGTGCGACGCCTGTGATCGTCGACTGCCCGGAGAGCCAGGGCTTCAAAATGACGCCTGACCAGTTCCGGGCCGCGGTCACGCCACGGTCGAAACTGCTGATGATCAACAGCCCATCGAACCCGACCGGGGCCGTCTATTCGAAAGCCGAAATGGAAGCCCTGGCCGACGCGGTGCTTGAGACGAACGTCGGCGTGCTTTCCGACGAAATCTACGAAGCACTGACCTACGGCGACGTGACCGCCCACATCTTCGCCACGCTTCGCCCAGGTCTGGCCGAGCGAACGATCACGATCTCCGGCGTTTCGAAGTCATACGCCATGACGGGCTGGCGGATCGGCTGGGCGATCGCGCCGGAATCGGTTTCGAAATTCATGGGCGATATCCAGAGCCAGGAGACCTCGAACCCCTGCTCGATCAGCCAATGGGCGGCACTCGAAGCGGTCGTGGGCCCGCAGGACGACGTCGCGACGATGAAGAAGGCTTTCGTCGCCCGTCGTGCACGCGTGCTCGAACGCATCGCGAAGCTCCCGGACGTCACCTGCGTTCCACCGGACGGCGCTTTTTACGCCTACATGAACGTTTCGAAGCATTTCGGGCGAACGCTCGGCGGCAAGCCGATCAAGGATTCGACCGATTTCTGCATGACGGCCCTCGAAGCTGCTCACGTGGCTCTTGTCATGGGCTCTGCCTTCGGCTCGGAAGGTTACGCCCGGATGAGCTTCGCCACGGACATGGCCACGATCGACCGCGGCTTCGACGCCCTCGAAAAATTCCTCGCCTGAGATAACGCCATCCCGGTCCTGACCTGTTTTCCGAACGGGTCAGGGCAGAACGAACCGGCTGGCGACCGGGCCACGGCCCAGGGCCAGGTCGATTTCCGTCGTCGCGATTCGCTTCGAAGCGGCTTCCGTGACGGAAATCCGGATTCGGTATTCGCCTGCGGCGATTTCGGCCGGAATCGTCCAGCGCAGCGCCGCATAATCGCCCTCGGCAGGTGCTGCACCAGTCTCTCGCACTGTTTCTCGCACGGAGGCGAGAATTTCGCCCCGATCCGAAGTCAGCAGTTCGATGACGGCCGTGAATTCGGCGGTTCGTGAGGCCGTATCACGGGCCAGGCCATCCAGCTCCCAGTAAATGATCACCGGCGCGCCCGGGGCTCGCAAATGCGCCGGCAACGCCCGGAACCTTCCACGGCCATCGACTGCCCTGCAGATCGCGGCTTTGGGGATGACCAGAGGCGGCGTAAGCGAGGCGATCGGCAGAGGTTTCGTCGAATCTTCCGGCTCGGTCGCAAGAGTCTCCAGAGGCGGCCGATCCGTCGCCGCCTTCGAACCACCCGACACTTGCGAGGCGCGTTGGACCGAAACGTCTTTCCTGGCTTTCGCTTTGGGACGCAGGTCACGAATTCCATAAGCGTTCGGCTTAGCCGGGAGAATCGAATCCGCTTCTTCGATCAGATCGTCTTCCAGCCCGGTCCGGAGAATGTCGTCCGTCGCTCCGACGATCTTCTTGACGATCTGCTGAGTCGTTTTCGGGTCAAGGGCCACGGCAGCCGTCACCGGCGGCGGGCTCACGGGAACAGGTGGCGGACTCGGTGCGGGCAAGCTGCCGATAGAATTCGACGCTCTCGAAGCGAACAGTTCTTGTTGACCGGCGAGCGGCATGCTTTCAGGTGGTTTCGAATTGAGATCGACCGGTTTATGAGGTTCCAGAGGAATCCCGGCAGTCGCAGGGGCACTTACGACCGGCTGTGCTGAAGGGAACTTCACGGATTCGGAAAACCCGGGCGGCTGAGCCACGGCGGAGGTCCGGACCAGGGCGGTGTCCAGTGGCGCCGGCGACATTTCCGTACCGGCGGGCTTTGTCACACCGGCAACAGGTTGGTTCGTAAGGGGCTGTGCCGGTCTGGGTTGTGCCTGCAGCCAGCGCTCGTAATCGGTCGGCAGAGGCGGCAGCGACTGATTCTGAACCTTAACGATCTGCTCATCTTCGACTTCGGCATCCTCACGAAGCGGCGGAAATGACCAGGCGACCTTCTGCTGAGTGACGCTTTGGCACCCCGTCGCAGCGCAAGTCAGAACCAGGACGATCACTGTCGATCGCAACAATCGATTCGCCGGTCCGTACATCGATGCGATTCCTTTCGCGAGTGCCGCTGGCCTTCATTGACCTGCTCCCCTAATCGGATAACACGAATCGGCGATTCGTTCAACATCAATCGAAAGCGATTACGCAAGAACCACGTCACCGGCCAGCAATCGCCAACCGAATACGATTCAAGGCCTTACGCAATTCCTGATCGTGTGATTCGGTCATGCGCCAGGCCGCATCGAGCGAAACCGGGCAGAGGCGAACGATCTCACCAGGGCGAATTTGAGCGAGCACGGAAATTTCGCTGCGCACGAGATATCCGACCACGGGATAGCCACCCATCGTGCCACCGGCGACTCCAAGGACGATCAATTCCGAACCGGTCCACTGAATCGTTCCCGGGACGACCGGCTCGGAAAGTCGGGCGGGATCGAGCGGAACGTCAAAATTGCGGTCAACCTCCGAGACTGCGACGAATCTGACTCCGACTCGATCGCTGCGATCGGACATCGTCCACGATATCGATGCGAAGCGGTCCGCCGAATTCTTCGATCGCTCGAATTCCGCGCTCGTGACGAACGAAAGTTCTCCCCTGCCGCCATTTACGGCGAATCGCCAGGGTGCCAGGCTTCGTGAAGAATTCCTCGAGTGATCGCAAGGCGATTCGAAGCGGGAATGAAGCTGCATCCCTTGAATGATGCGCTGCTCAGTCGACACACTCCCCAGAATCGCCCGCCCTGCCCAGCCGCCTCCCGAAACCGCGACATAACTTCGTAAACCCTTTGCCGGATGATGGATACGGAACGAATTGCCAGCGGAAAGAGTCGTGGCGACCGATTCACGCCAGGTTTGTGTAACTCCTGCCTTACGAAACACTTCAATCACCGCCCCAGGCCCCGCGATGGCGATCCGGAGCCCTGATACGGCACGGTAGCAGCCGCTTCGAAGGGTGATTTCGAGGCACGGCGATCCTGGCTCATTCCCGGCCAGGGCGTTCGCTCGTGCTGCGGAATCGGCGTCGAACCAGCCGCCCAGCGGCACGCCGCAGGACCGGTCGCCGGGCCGGCCGGCGTCCTGAATCGTGTCGAACAGGCCCTGGGTTTCAGCGATGATCGACACGCTGCCACACGCTCCGGATCGTCCAGCCCAGCTCTTCAGCCCAGAGATTGACATTCCGGGCAAGTTCGACGGAACTGGCGTGATCACCATGAATGCAGATGGAATCGACCGAGCCGCTTTCGATCAGTTCTACGAACTGGCTCCGAATTTCGACAGGATCGGTCAGAACCGCTCCGGGGGCGGATCGTGCCAGTAGCGTTCCGCAGTCGTCGTAGCCGCGATCGACGAACCCTTCACGCACGACCGGTAAGCCGTGCTTCGCGGCGAGCCGGGCGGCCTCTCCGGTGGGCATGGTCATCAGGCCCATCCCCAGCCGGCCCACAGCCCGGACCAGCCCCAGGGCGACGGGCGCCTCGACGACAGCCTGATTATATAAAGCCCCATGTGGCTTGACGTAAGGAATGGCGACGCCGATTGACCTGGCCAGTTTGACAAGATGCGCACATTGGTCGAACACGAGCCGTTCGACTTGATCGGCACTGATACGCTGGGCCTTGCGGCCGAAATGTTCGCGGTCCGGATAGCCAGGATGAGCACCGACGACAACGCCATGACGGCGGGCCAGCATCATCGTGGCCATCGCGACGGAATCATCTCCGGCATGGGCACCTGTGGCGACGCTGGCTGAAGTCACCAGCGGCATCAGGCGATCGTCATATCCGCAACCTTCGCCAAGATCAGCGTTAAGGTCAAATGCTCGATCGACGAATTCCATTCTCGATTCCTTCGTTCACGATTCTTCGGACGGCAAGCGAATCATTCGACCGGCGACGAGGTTCCTTCGAAGATCGGAACGAAGCGAATACGGTCGGTCGGCCGGAACCGGAAGAAACCACGTTCCAGGTCGCAGATGGTCAGCGGAGTATGCCCCAGAATGTGCCATCCCCCGGGCGATTCGCAAGGGTAAATTCCGGTCTGGCGGCCAGCGATCGCCACCGAACCGGCAGGGACACGCGCCCGGGGCGACGCGCGACGAGGCAATCCGGCAAGCGCTTCCGGCAAATATCCCGCGTAAGGAAAGCCTGGAAGAAACCCGACCGCGAAAACCTGGTACACTGCAGAAGAATGAAGAGCGACGACCTGCCGCGGCTCAAGTCCCAGCGCATCAGCGACATACAGCAAATCCGGGCCGTCGTACACGACCGGCACTTCGATCACCTGCCGTTCATGATCATGTTTCTCGCGACCAGCACCGAAATCCGCGAAGCGGTCGATCGAAACTTTCAAAGCCGCATGGAGTTCGGACCATTGACCATGTGTGGTTTCACCGGTCGGAATCGCCGCGACACTCCTGTAGGCCGCTACGATCTCTAACGAGCATGGCCACCGTTCGTTACGCGCGATATCGGCCCAGGCTGCCGCGGCGGTTTCGTCGGGCCAGCGCGTGAGCCAGCCCCATTGGCCAAGAGGTTCAAGGGCCGGGCTCGGGGCTGTCGAATTATCTTCAAGAAGCTGGCCCATGGCGCATTGAGTCCGATCGAACCGGCTTGCCTGACCGTCAAGGTCGAGCTTGTCGCAAAAGGCGGCCATCGCTATTCTAAGGCCTTGCAGCCGAAAACGCACGGTCGAACGGCAGGAGGCTGGGACGACCGTACGCGTCCGGCTCGCCGAAGTAATGTCCCGCTGGATCGAAGGAGAGAGACGATGGGTCTGTTCGAAGGCAAGAAGGGCGTGGTTCTGGGTGTCGCCAACGATTTCAGCATTGCCTGGGCCATCAGCCAGAAGATGCTCGAACAAGGTGCGGAACTGGGCTTTACGCACCTGCCGGGTGACAAGATGGAACGCCGCGTCCGCAAGCTGACCGACCCGATCGGCTCGAAAATGCTCGTTTCGTGCGATGTTCAGAAGGACGAAGACATCGCCGCGACATTCGCGAAGGCAAAGGAAGTCTACGGCTCGATCGACTTCGTGCTCCACTCGATCGCCTTCGCCCCACTGGAAGACATCAAGAACCCCGTGCTCAAGTGCAGCCGGGAAGGCTTCAAAACCGCGATGGAAATCAGCGCCTACTCGCTGGCCGCCGTTTCCAAATACGCCAGCGAAGTGATGAACCCGGGCGGTTCCATCCTGACTCTGACCTATTTCGGCGGCGAACGGGTCGTCGCCGGCTACAACGTCATGGGCGTCTGCAAAGCGGCTCTGGACATGACTGTCCGCTACCTGGCCTATGACCTCGGCGAAAAAGGCATCCGCGTGAATGCCCTTTCGGCCGGCCCGGTCAAGACTCTGGCCGCCTCGGCCGTGGGCGAAGCCGACAAGCTCGCCGGGCTTTACGAAGCCGTCGCCCCGCTGGGCCGGAACATCACGCGGGAAGAAGTCGGCTCGGCCGGCATGTTTCTGCTTTCGGACCTGGCCAGCGGCATCACGGGCGAAGTGCTGCACGTGGACGCCGGCTA
The DNA here is from genome assembly GCA_016125085.1 of bacterium. Classification (GTDB taxonomy): domain Bacteria; phylum Planctomycetota; class Planctomycetia; order Isosphaerales; family Isosphaeraceae; genus QWQI01. Next base: position 24,231 of record WGMM01000010.1, on the reverse strand, counting down.
TAACGTCATGGGCAGCCCCGGCCGCGCGATCGAAGCCGCGAAAGAAGGCAAGGTCTGATTCGCCGATCTTTCGGCATTCATGAATCTGAATGATTAGGAAGCGATCCTTTGGGGATCGCTTCTTTCATTGAGCCTTCTCGTCAGTCGCCCGGCTCATTCAGCGGCCTGAACCACGAACGTCAGCCGGGTCGGTTTCGCGGTTTTCATCAGCGATTCGCCACCGGCTTTCGTATCGCTTTCGAAGGGCCGGCCGACCTGATTTCCTGACGGATCCTCTAGCGCAGGATCGACTTCGATAAAGTGAAGCCCCGGTGACCAGGCGACTCTGGGTGTGAACTTCCAGATGAGCCCGTCGGCCGAGATCTCGGTTTTGCCATCCAGCGGACACTCGCCGGATTCAAGAACCCCGATCAGGCGCAGCGCGATGCCGGTATCGACCGTCTGTTCGAACTTCACGACGAGCGGGTCGTTCGTACGGGCCTTCGGCGGCTCGATGCGCCACTTCCGGGGTGCGATCGGAACCTCATCAGGCAGCTCGACTTCAATCGTTTTCTCGAAACGGTCTTCGGTCGGTATGCCACGTGAATCCGGCCATCCGGGCAGCACTTCGATCGTATAACGATGCCCGGGCTCGAGGATCGCACCATCCTCTTCCCGCGGCTTCAGGCCCTGCTTCACACGCCCGGGATCGAACAGAAGCGTCAGCCTCCGGCCATCGGGATCCCACAATTCCTGATCGAGTTCCAGGAATGGCTGGATCAAAGTCCGGCCCGATTCGTCTCGGATCACGATCCGGCGCGACGCTTCACCCTGTGCCATCGAACGGTTGAAGTGCAGATAAACACGCAACAGATTGGCTGGCCAGCGGCCGCCGGCCGGGCGGATTTCGACCAGTTTCGGCTCCGGCCCGCCGCCACGCGGGATCCGGAAATCCCAGAGCGTGCGCCCGGCCGCACCGTACCGTACTTCCGTGACCTGGAATCGCAAACCTTGCCGGAACGGATATCGAGGCCTGAACAACAGCCGGTCGTTTTCGATCACCCATCGGCCTGCGACCGGGACAAGCGTTTTCTCAGGCTCGTCCTGACCCGGCACGCGAAAGACGCCCCAGGGAAATGTCGCTGGCGGTTCCGAAGTGGCCTTCGTTTTGAGCCGGGCATCCGTGGCATGGGGCGCTTCGACGACCCACTGCCCGGCATTTTCCTGATGCAGATGAAACTCGGTCACGTCATCCGCTGCAGTGCCGGGAGACGGAGTCGCAACCGAAAAAATCAACGCGGCCAGAAGCCTTGCTGGATTGCGCGACCTGACGCATTGACGAATGACGGACATCGCACCAGTTTCCGTATCAGATTCCGAACGCCGTGTTCGAACCGGATCGAAACCGGTTCGAAGATACTGCGCATTGCAGGGCCGATGAATTCGTACCGAGACCATTTCCGACCAGCACGAGAAGTGAAGGCAAGGACCAGGAAGTCAGTACTTCAGGCATCATCCTCTTCGTACCAAACCGAAATGAGCCAGAGGGACGGCCCGAAGCTCCCGCCGCTGCTGGATTGCTTGATATCTACGACCTTGATACGAGGATGCTCACTGAGCCAGGCGTTGATCTCGTCCTCGAAAGCATGCGCGTTCTTGTCGCCGTTTCCGATCGGGCCATTTTTCCAGAAAAGCTTCACCTTCATCCGGGAACGCTTCTTTCCGCCCAAGGTACATTCTCAGCGGTCCGGACACCCCCGGCGCACAATTCCGAAAGATCCGGCCAGGCAACACGAACGAGCCCGGCCCGCGACATCAATGGCCTTGCCACCTGTTGGCGAACGAACCAGTCGATACGAACGGATCGACCGCCCGGCCGGCCGACGGAAAGAGTTCGTGACGTAGCCTCGAACGAATCTCTCGCTCGATTTCGTTGAGCATCACTTCTGGCTTCGATCGCGAGCCAGGACAAGGCGATTTCCTCGATCCGAATCACGAAATGGTTCCAGCGAGGCGAACTCGCGATCGCCTCGCCGGAACCGATGTTGGCGATCGGTCAGGGCGTCGGAATCGTCTTCAGATCGACCTGGCCAGCTTCGGTGCGGGTCAGGATGACGGCACGAGCGTCGTCGAGTTTGTCGAGGTGATCGACACCCTTGAGCGATTCGACCGTTTCGAAAGGCTGGCCAGCCACGCCGCCGCCGCGAACCGGTTCGGTGATCGCACCCCGATCCGCCAGACCTTCGGTCGGGATTTTCATCACGCCGCGGGCACTGTTGGCCATCAGGATGTAGTCGCGGCCGTCTCGGGTATAGACGATCATGTCGAGAGGCCGGTTGCGGTTACCGAGTTCGGCGACCGTCGTACCCTTCACGTGGCCACCCTTGGTAACGTCCTTCACCGGCAATTTGACGAGCGGAGTGCAGGTGTAAGCCGCCAGCAGGTGAGGCTGCCCCTGAATCCGATAGGTCACGAAGGTCCGGATCGGCGACTTCGTTTCGTATCGGCCGTGGGCCCCGTGATAAATTTCGACCGAAGCACCTTGCCCGGCGGGCTTGAAGGGAACGTCCAGAGTGACCATCCGGGACGAGAACTCTTCATTGGAAAGCCCGGCGACGTAGAGCTTGCCGTCCAGATAGGCGAGATCCGTGATCGCGTCGTTCCGCAGCGACTGGCCCCGTTCGACTTTCGCGTTGTCCGGCAGTGCGGGTAGTTCGACCCTGGCGTGGGCGATCGAGTCGAGATCGAGTTCTTCGAGCTTGTCTTTCTCGATCCTGAAGATCACGGGCTGAGCGTCCGGGCCCTTGCCACGAGCGACGGAAAGATAGACAACGCCGCTCGCCGGGTTTACGGCCAGGTCGTTGATCATCAAGTCCGCAGCCGGGATGCCAAGGCGATCGGCGGCTTTTTTACCCAGGTTTTCGACATCGACGGCGCTCATGCCGGCGTCCAGAACCGCGTCTTTCGTAGCGATCGCCCAGATCGCCCCCGCACGCGTGTCGCCCACGAATAGCACGCCCTCAGGACCGAAAGCGAGTGCCCCGGCCGATTTCAGATCGGCTTTGCCGACTTTGAGGGAATCGGTCAACTCGCCGGCTGAGACTGTCCCCGCAAGGCCGACGGAAAGCCCGATCAGCCACTTCGCTGCCCGCCCGGGATTGAAATTCATTGTCATGACGAAGCTCGCCTCCCTGTAATCCTGTTGATTCTTGGTGATGAGTCGAAGAGACCAGGTTCGGTCAACGAATTCGAGAATAGACGCTCTCAAATTACGACACAAGACAATCCCCGGCAACTTTCGTCGGAATCGAAGAAATCGACGAATCGGCTGGTTTTCAGGCCTCGAACCGGATTCCGAAGTCGTATTTTGACTCGCCTCCACCGCACTGGATAGGATGGTCTTATCAGCCCATCGTCGCAGATTGGTGAACGCTTCGATCCGAGACTTCCCGCATCGCCTCGATCACTGAAATGTCCCATCCGTATCCGCACATATCTCAGCCCGATTCGCGCCTATGACTATCTCGTCGATTCGATTTCGCTGGCTGTTGCTCATCGCGTTCGCTCCGGCACTCGTCAGGGCTGGCGACGTTACCGGAATCGCGAACATGCCGCCTTACTGTTCGCCCGAGACCAGCCCGGCGGTCGTCTGGCTCGAGCCGGAATCGCCTCTCACCGCGAAGACGGTGGTCAAAGGCAAACCCATGCCTTCAGGCGAAACCCTGCTCGTCCGTCAGGCGGCTCTTCAGTTCGTGCCCCGGATCATCGTGGCGCAGAAAGGGCAAAAACTGCGATTTACGAACGAAGACAGCGAATTCCATAACGTGCACGTCCAGGCCCGGGGCGAACTGTTCAACCAGACGATGCCACCCGGTCAACCCGCCGATTTCACGCCGGAATCGACAGGCATTCTCAGAGTCAATTGCGACATCCACCAGCACATGAGGGCGTTCGTGATCATCCAGGAAACGCCCTGGATCATGACCTGCTCGCGAAAGGGCGCTTATCGGTTCACGGACGTCCCGGCGGGCCGATACCGCATCACTTTCTGGCACGAGATGGGCAGCCGGCCGACCGTCCATTCGATCGAAGTGCCCGAGGCGGGGCTCACGCTCGAACCGATCCTGCTCAAAGATGCCACAGCGCCGCCCAGCCGGTCTTCTCTGCTGACCGCTGCCCCCGCAAAATCGTGGCAGGATGTCATCGACCGAATTTCGATCCGCATGGCTTCGGCACTCGAAGCGGCGAAGCGGCCCGACACCGTCGACCGGGCGCGAAAGCTGGCGGACGAAGCCCTGCGAAACGAATTCTCTTCGACGGATCTGGGGAACGCGATCCGGACCCATCTCGGACCAGATCGATGCGACGAGATCGAGAATAAGTTCGCCAGATTCGCATCGGAGATCCGGCAGGCGACCGAATCCGGGAAGAAAGACTTTTCGGCCGCCTCAGCCACGATGCGAAGCCTCCTGGCGAATCTCGTCCAGGCGACCGAAGATCTTAAGACAAAAGGTGTTGCCGATCGATCGTCATCGGTTTCGCCGATCGAACGAAACTCAGGCCGAACCGAGCCATCCGGCACCGGAACCTCGCAGTCCCGGAAGTGACCGGCCCACTCGCAATTCCGCACAATCCCATGGCAATTCGAGAATTACCTCATCGGCCGTTTTCAGGATCCATTCGGCTACGGACACCAGGACCGTAAGTGGCAGACAGCCCCGAAGTCAAATTCGACAACCGCCGAGTGATTCTTACAATCGTCACGCCGGTTCTTTGTCATTTCTTCCGAACGACCCTCACCATTGACTTTCCCGGTCAAGACGACGAGGCAAAATGGCTAAATTTTGCCACGAATCACCGTTTCATCGTATTCGATCGCAAGAGTCGGGAAAACCGGTGGTTCGGATCGAATGCCCGAAAAAGAGGAATCGCGGCCAACAGATTTCGCTGATTTGGCATACCGCTTGCATTGGTTTGAGGTGTCGCCGAATTGTCAGGATGGATGATTCGGATGACGGTCGAAGACCGCAGGTAGATTCGGACAAAACCGATTCGACGACAGGGAGGTCGGCCGATGAAGTCCGCCAGAACGATTCGCATCTTGATTTTGGCAACCATGATTTCGCCCGCGACGGCTGTTCGGGGCGATACGTTCTTTGACTTCGGTCTTCGTTGGACCCAGTGGTTGCCGAATCGCGGCAAGGTCCAGAAGTTCGAGCGTGAGGACGCGCCGAACGCCATTGCCGTACCGAGCCCATCGAACGTCTACGATTCGAGTTCGCTGCTTCGCGACGGCGGCACGTCGGCGAATCGGCCGACCCAGGATACCGGTTCGAATCCTCCTCCTGCCTCTTCGATCGCACCGGCACCGACCATCATAAACACCTACGGTTCAGGATACTCCGCACCGTCGTCCTACATTCCGGTCTCGTCCGTTCCCGCTCCGACGATTTCGATTCCGCCGGCTCCCATCAGTGTCCCGAGCGTTCCAGCATCGGCCCCGAACGTCTATCCCGTATCGATGCCGCCAGCCGCCAATTCCGGGAACACCTATCCCGTATCGATGCCGCCGGCCGCCAATTACGCATCGGCCCCCCCGATCGTTTCGAAAGACCGGTTCGATGCCCTGATCCGCATGGACGCCGGTCCCTATCCCTTCGCGGACAAACTCGTAACCGGCCAGCCCGCCGCCTGGTACGCAAGCCCCGTCGTTCAGAATATTTACGGCGGCACGCCGACGGACGAGCAAAAACGGACCTTCGAAAACGACGTCCTTCAGAAAGTGCGTGAGACCTATTCCGCCAGCGGCGTCAATCTGAATCTGACGAACGATCCTTCCGCCGCCGCGGCCCGGACGATCAGCGTGGTTTCCGGAGCGAGCTACGGTGGCGATGCGAACGTGGCCGGCATCACGGTCATGAACGGCGACGGCTTCTCGTTCATCGACAAGCTCGACAAGGCCGCGAACGTGGACGACCTCGAATGGGCCGTGGCCCGGAACGTGGCCCACGAGATGCTGCACGCCTTCAATGTCGGACACCACGACACATCCGGTCACTATCTGGACGCCGCCGTAGCGAATTGGGACATGCTGATCGACAAGAACACCAAGTTCAGCGATTCGGCCATCGCGGATTTGCGAACCCAAATCGCCGGAGGCATCGCCGATTCGCCGGTCCAGGGCATCGGCAACTTCGCTCAGCATATCGAAGCTTCGACCACCTGTGCCCACTGCATCGCGGCACAAAGGCTCGGAGCACAATCGATCGATGCCCAACCTGTGCCCGAACCGGCCACGATCGCCCTCTGGCTCGCGGGTGCCGGCCTGCTGGTCCGTCATCATCGCAATCGCCGCAAGCAAGCCGCCTGACTGTGATCGACCGAAATCCGAGCCGGAAACGATGACAAAGCTCGTAGCCAGGCCTCGAACGACCTCCCCACGCGATGAGCGTCGAAATGCATGGCCCACTTCATGATCGTGCCCAGCTGAATCGGATTCTCGCGAACGACCTTAACCGATATTTACCGATCGATTCGCCTGCCTTGCTCGTTCCCGCCGATAGCTGGAGCGGAGCGCGATTCGTTCGATGGAATGCGGAAGCCGGACCGATGGTTTTGAAAGTCTGGCCGAAAGATGGGCCGGACAGCGCGGCACATCGGCGCAGGCACCTGGCACTTGAGCCTCTGCGAGATTTCACGCCGGTGCCGGCGATCCCGATACCTGACACGACCGGGCAGACGCTCCGGATCCTTCAGAGCGGTCACTGTGCAGAACTTTTCCGCTGGTTCGAAGGAGAGCCGGCCGGTCAGGATCCGCCGGACGAAACGGTCCGGCAAGTAATGACGACTCTCGCGCGGCTGCATCGGCTCTGGTCCTCTCATTTCGGCCAGCGTGAAGCGTTGTCCGAGGCCGCAGGGCAAAGAATCACGCAGCTCCGAGGTCTGGCATCAGGCGGTCTCGACGATCTCGCGAACGAAGTCCATCAGCTGACTTCGATCGATCACCTGGTTCGAGCGAAGTTGCTGGCAATCATCCAATCTGCAAGGCAATTGGTTTCAGTGGCGTTGCGAGTGCTCGAACCGCTGGCGAGTCTCCGACTGCCGATACAGCTCGTACTTCGGGACACTCGGCCGAATCACTTTCTCACGAGAGACTTAAACGTCATCGGGCTCATCGATTTCGGGGCGATCGGCTTCGACACCGTCGCACTGGATCTGGCCCGATTATTCGGCGAATGGCCGCAGATCGACCGCCGGAAACGCGACCTGGCCTTTCGCAGCTATGAATCGGTTCGCCCACTCCATCCGGCGGAAATGGCCGCGATCGAACCTCTGATCACATCGGCCGCGATCCTGGGTGGAATCGCCTGGGTCGATATCGTCTGTCGAAGGAGAATGAGCGAAGGACGTGAAACCGCAGCGATTTCGGCCATGACACACGCCGAAAACCGGCTTAATGCCATATTCGAAAAATATTTACGACCTGATTGACCGCCTTGGATCCTTCTCAGGAATCAATCCGGCATGTGGCATTCAGGGGCATGCCTGGTCCGACCGGGCAGCCCGTTTGTAGCCGATGCGATAGATCGGGCGGCCCTCGCGGCGGAATTTCCGCTCGAAGTTCGTCAGATAGTCCATATCATGCTGAGGTTCATGCGTTTCGGGAGGAAGATCCGTCGCGAACACGTCGAAATCCCGCATGACTTCCTGAACCAGGGCGAAATAATCGGCGACGTCGGTCACGATCAGGAAACGTCCGTCGTCCATCAGGATACGAGCGACATCCTTGACGAAATCCGCAGTGAATACGCGACGCTTATGGTGCCGCTTCTTCCACCAGGGGTCGGGAAAATAGAGGTGAACGGTGTTCGTCGAAGCGTCGGGCACCCGCTTGAGCAGCAGCAGTGCATCGCCGGGGATGATCCGCACGTTGGTCAGGCCAAGCTTCAGGATCCGTTCCGCGCCGTAAAATGCATATTTTCGGGCAATTTCGATCCCGAGAAAATTATGCGAAGGATTCGCCTTTGCCGCATTGCGGAGATAAAGCCCTTTGCCGCAGCCGACTTCCAGCTCGACCGGGTGGTCGTTTCCGAAAAACTCTTCGTAACGAACGACCTGGGGAATCGCTTCGAACTCGATGCACAGGGGATGACTTTTCCGCCGGCGGATCGTCGGTGCAGGCGATCCGTCTTCGACCGGACGAGCGGAAGTTCGGTTTTCCGGGGGCGAAGGCGTGTCTTCTCCCGCAAGAGAAGTGTCGTCGGAAGTATTTTCAGGCATGGATGTTTCGTGCGTTTACGGAAGCGGAAGCGAAGGTCTCGAATTCAGTTCGATTCGCCGACCTCAACCGGTGTGATCTGGGGCAACGAAAGTCCGATGATCCTGCCGTGAAACACCATCTGGTCGCCGACGAACCCTTGGGCTTCGAAAATGGTCTGGCGCGGATGCAGCCGAGTCGCCTTGGCCACCATGATCAGCCGATCGCCAGGCCTGACCTGGCCGCGGAAACGAACTTCTTCCATCCCGCCGAACCCGATGAACTTGCCTGGCCCGGCCAGATTGTGGCTGTAATAGCTGGCCATCTGGGCTGCGACTTCGCAGATCATGACTCCAGGCATGATCGGATAATCGGGCATGTGGCCACGACACCAGAACTCATTGTCCGTCACGTCCTTATAGCCGACGATCAGGTGATTGTCGGGGTCGACGAGCACGATCGCCGTGATCTGTTCCATCTCGAACCGCTGACGATTCCTGAGACGAATGGTCGCCTGATCCGCGACCACGTGCGAGAAATTCACCTTGAGAGGATCGATGAGTGGCACCGGCGGCATGCTTGAACGTACACCTTAGAGTCGAAGGTCGTTGAGCGAACGGAGGACTCCGCCATGAGACCGACAAGCGCAACGCCCGCTGGACCTTGCAATCGTCAATCCTTCCAAAAGCGGACGGACCGGGGATTCTCTCCAGGCCTCTCTTGTGCACACAATCATGACCGCCACTTCGGCAAATGGCAAGTGCCGGGGCCGTTCGCCATTACGAGGTTCGTCCGTTGCATCCCACCTCATCGGAATCATCGCCGCGAACGCACAGACAGTTCGGTTGCATGGTCGTTCACAGCCCCGCCGCTGCCGTCATCGATGCCGATCTGAAACTGGCAAGCGAACTTGGAGCATCCTGCGTCGAAGTTCTCCCGCGCTGGAACGCCCTGCCGCCTGCCGACGAACTGCGCTCGAAAATCGAAAGCTCCGGGCTGGAAATCTGGAGCGTTCACGGCCCCTGGGGAAGACGGTCGATTTGCTCGGAACGAGTCGATCTGGCCGATACGAATCCCCGATTGAGGCAGGAATCGCTCGAAGACCTGCTGCGAGCCTCGGATTGGGCTGTCGCATTAGGGGCGAAAGTGCTGGTCGTCCACCCCGGCGGGCTTTCTGAGGCCGAAGATTTTCAAGCCCGGTTCGATCACCTGCGCGACAGCCTGGGCCGAATGGCTTCGGCAGCCTGGCCCATGGGGTTGAGAATCGGTGTCGAGAACATGCCTAAAGGCGTTTATCCAGGCAGCAGGATGGAGGACCTGGCGAAAATCGTTCGCGAGATCGACCACCCCGGCCTGGGCCTGGTGCTCGATACGGGGCATGCACGGATCTCGGCGGCTGTCGTGGCGGAAACGGTCGCCGCCGAGGGCTGGCTGATCAGCACGCACGTGCACGACAACGAAGGCCGGGCCGACTCGCACAAGCCGCCGGGCGAAGGGTCGATCGACTGGCCTGAGTGGTTCGCCACGCTCGACCGGATCCGTTACTCCGGGCCGATCATGCTCGAATGCATCCGGGCATTGCGTGAGCGGAATCCCGCTTTTTCGCCGGAGTGGCTGCACTGGTGGCGCGATCTCGTGATATTGTGAAGGCAGGATGCCTCATGACCGAAACGCCATCGACCACAAACCCGGAACCTTCCCTGGGCGATCTCGCCAGACTGTTTCTTACCCTCGGATTCACTTCTTTCGGTGGCCCCGCGGCACATATCGCACTGCTCGAAAACGAAGTGGTCCGGCGCCGGAAATGGATCGATCCCGACACCTTCATGGATTTGCTCGGGGCGACCAATCTCATCCCCGGCCCGAATTCCACCGAGATGACCATTCATATCGGTCACATGCTTCGCGGCTGGAAAGGCTCGATCGTCGCCGGCATCGCTTTCATCGCCCCGGCGATGCTCATCGTCATGGCATTGAGCTGGGTTTACGTGACTTACGGCACTTTACCGGTCTTCAGCAGTGCCCTGTACGGAATCAAGCCCGTGATGATGGCCATCGTCGCCCAGGCGCTCTGGTCGCTGGGCCGCACTTGCCTGCAAACTCCGGTTCTCATCGCATTCTGCCTGGTCGACGTCGGTTTGATCATTATCGGCGTTCATGAACTCGCCGTTCTTTTCGGTACCGGGCTTTCGGTCATGTTGATCGAAAACGTCCGGCGGGCTCCTTCATTCTCAAGTGCCGTGGTGCTCCCCGTCTGGGCAATCAGCCATTCGATTCCTTCGGCGATGCCCAACGATTCAGCCTTGCCCGTCTCTCTGCGAGTCCTGTTCCTGACGTTCCTGAAGATCGGATCCGTTCTGTACGGTTCGGGTTACGTTTTGCTGGCCTATCTTGACACGGACTTCGTCGAACGCCTGGGCTGGCTTTCGAAAGAAACGCTGCTGGACGCGATCACGATCGGCCAGATCACACCCGGCCCACTCTTCACATCCGCGACATTCGTGGGCTATCTCGCCGCGGGACCGATCGGCGGCCTGGTCGCCACCGTCGGCATCTTTCTGCCCTCGTTCGTGTTCGTCGCACTTCTGGCCCCGATGGTGAGCAGGATGCGTTCATCGAAGTCCGCAGCCGCCTTTCTCAATGGCGTCAACGTGGCTTCCTGGGTTCTGATGGCAGCCGTAACGCTCGACCTTGGCCGAGCGGCTCTCGTCGACCCGTTCACGATCGCGTTGGCGGCCCTGAGTCTGTTCGTTTTCATCAAATTCCGCACAAATTCGATCTGGCTCATCCTGGCGGGTGCGGCAATGGGTGTGTGCGGTTCGCTTTTCATCTTCTGAGTCAATCGCTTCGAAACGAACCGATATGCCTCGCCCAAAATGCCAATTTCGGCAAGTTAGGCTCATTCGGCAAGCTGAAGAATTCCGAAAAGACAGAGAGTCCAGGCGAACTTCAGGTCGTCGGGGCCGAATCGTTTCGCGTTCAGGCCAGGATGGCCGAGAGGTTCACGCATGGAAGCCGTCAATCGTCGTCACTGGATTTCCGCATTCTCGGCCGTGAGCGCTGCTGCCTCAGGGATTCTGGCACAAGCGCCGAAGGCTCAGGCGGGTGACTTCCTCGTCGATGTACGTGGCACGATTCGCCGACACGGCGTTCAGGGCCGCATGACCGGTGCCCAGGCGATCGTCGGTGCCCTGGAATGCATGGGGACGACATCCGTATTCGGTATCCCGGGTGCCCAGAATAACGAACTCTGGGACGCCTTCAAGGCCGCGAATCTCTCTTACCTTCTTGTAAGCCATGAGTTTTCATGCAGCGTGATGGCCGACGCCGCGGCACGTGTCACCGGCTGGCCGGGCGTTTACAGCGTCATTCCCGGCCCAGGCATCACGAACGCCATGAGCGGCATGGGCGAGGCACTTCTGGACAGCGTCCCGATCGTCGGCATCGTGACCGATGTCGACACGCGACCGGATTCCCCGATCGGCCAGGTGCATTCGCTGCCGAACGTGCACATACTTCAGACGGTCAACAAGGCTGTGTTCGTGGCGGAGCACGTCAGCCAGTTGCCGGGGCTCGTCTATCAGGCGTTTCATACGGCGATCTCGGGCGAACCTGGGCCCGTCGCCGTCGTCGTTCCTTATTTTATGATGACGGACGCCTTCGACTTCGACGACGCGCCGCCCCCCCTGCCCGCCGTACCCTGGGACGAAGGGGCATACGCCCAGGCGATGTCGCTGCTGGCGAACCGCAAGAACCGGATCGGCATTTATGCCGGGATAGGCTGCCAGGACTCTTCAGGCGAATTGACCGCCGTGGCCGAACTGCTGCAGGCCCCCGTCGCGACATCCGTGAGCGGCAAGGGCTCGATCCCGGAATCGCACCCGCTCTCGGTCGGCTGGGGTTATGGAGCTTACGGCACGAAAACGGCCGAAAGAAGATTCCGCGAAGTCGACGTCGTGCTGGCCGTCGGGGTGAAATACAGCGAAGTTTCCACGGCCAATTACGCCGTGCCGGATCACCCCTGCCTGATCCACGTCGACGCGAACCCGAACAATATCGGCCGGAATGTCAAAACCGCCGTGGGCGTGAACGCCGACGCCCGCGTATTCCTGCAGCGGTTGCTCGCCGACGGTGCCACGGTCGCCCGCCAGAAGGACGACAAGCTCATGCGTACCATCGCGAAAGAGCGTCAGGCGGATCATGCCGAATACCATTCCGCGCAGGTTCGCGAAGCCGTTGACCCGATGTTGTTCCTGACGGAACTCAATGCCGCCATCGGGCCGGACGCCATGGCTTTCATCGACGTGACGGCCGCCACGCACTGGGCCGCCGAAAGCTTCGTGGTCGCAGGCCCCCGCCGCTATTTCGCGCCAGCGAACAACCAGAGCATGGGCTGGGCCGTGCCGGCTTCGATCGGTGCCCAGTTCGTTCAGCCCGGCCGCCTGACCACCTGCGTCACCGGCGACGGCTGCTTCCTGATGAGCGGCATGGAACTGAGCACGGCCGCCCGAACCGGCCTGCCCGTGAAGTTCTTCATTCTGGACGACGGCGCCTACCACTACATGCAGATGCTGCAGGAACCGGTCTACCGGCGCACGACGGCAACGGAGATCGCCAGCATCAATCACGGCGCTTTCGCCGCCGCCATGGGCCTGGCCTACAACGAAATCACCCATAATTCCGACATCGGAGCCGGCATTCTGCGAGCCTTGTGCACGCCTGGCCCGGTGCTGACGAAAATCTGCGTCAGTTACGATGGCCGCGACATCCGCTGGCTCTCGGCCCTGCGCAAGAAATACCTGAACGGCCTGGAACGCGACGACAAAGTACGCATGGCCCGGCGCGTCGTGCGGCGGACGATCGAAATCCGCAAGGAAAACGACTGAACCAGTCCTTTTCCGTCGATCGATGATCCATGACGCGAAACGGCCGGACAGACCTGTCCGGCCGATCGTTTTTTGCGACTCGCCGGCGTCAACTGTTCGCGGGCAGATCGCGCCGGTTGAATCGCCACAGGGCGACGATCACCCCGGCGGCGAACACGCCCAGCAGCGCCCCCATGTGCCGGGGCAGGTATTCGCCTTTGACGAATGCCTCAATGGGGTAGAACGTCGAAAAGACGCTGAATTTGCCCGGCACCTTGTACCAGCTGTCGTCGGCCGTTTCAGGCTGATTGGCCACGGCGTAACCGACGAGCTGAGCGATCGTGAGGATCGATGCGATCATGTTCGGTCGCCATCGAACGATATCGAAAGCCGAGAACATGATCGTCAGCCCATAAGTGGCCAGCCCCAGGCCGACGACATTAAGTGCAGGCCTGGCCAGTGCGATCATCCGCGGCGAGCTGTCGACCGAATGGAAGCTTTCGCCGATTTTCGCCCCGGCGACGATCACCACAACCATAAGCAAATAGCCGAATACGGCTGTAATGACGTGTGCAAGGAGGTAAGCCGAACGGGAGACCGGGCGTGAGAGGATCATGTCCATCGTCCCCCGCTCGATTTCGGCCGCTACGGCTGCCGAACCCCGGGAAATTCCCCAGAACAGCGGCAGCATGATCGGAATGCCGACAGTCAGGAAATAGAGCAACATCGTGGCGATGGCGCCTGAGGACATATCCATGTCCGGCCCGCCGAGAAATTGATAGAAGCCCCGAGCCCGGCGCTGGCGGCGTTGTTCTTCCGTCAAGGCCGGCTGCGGAGCGGCTTCGCCCGCGGATTTGGTCTCGGCGCTGGCCGTTTCTTCACCATCGGCTTTTTTAGGCTCATCCTTCGCAGGTTCGGATCTGGCGACCGCGTCACCCGGCGGACTGGCTTCAGGTTTGGTCGCGGACGACGATTCCGCCTTCGGCGATGCCTCGTCCTTTTTCGATTCGTCCGACTTCTTCGGCGCCGGTTTGGCCAGTTCGCCACGCTGGGCCATTTCACGCACGGCGAGTGTCTCGGCTCGGCCTTCGGAAAGGCTCGTGCGGTAGATACTGAACCAGCTCAAGGCGAAAAGGGCAAGCAGTGAGAAACCCAGGAAAAAGCGGGTCTCCACCACGATTCTCTTGATCAGCGTCAGAAAAGCCTTGGACATGTCAGGTCGCTCATCGAGTTTCGGTTCGGCATCGTGACGTCGTAGCGGAAGACCGGTCGAACCAGGGCCTCAGGATCTGGCGGATTGAACCAGCGGGGCAAGTTCTTCATCACGCACATCGGGCCCGTGAAACTTGTCGTAAAGGCCTCTCAAGTCTTCGGTTCCGATGGCGATCTCGCTGATCCCCTGACGCGAGAACCAGTCTAGGAGGCTGCGAATCTCGCCCTGATGTTCGAACAGGATCTCCCGTCCGTCCCGGCGTCTGACGATGAGCCCGAGATCGTCCGGAAATTCGGTGGGCGGTTCCTCGTCGAACCGGGCCAGAACCATGCGGGCACAGCGGCGTGAGTGCATGTCTTCCACATGCATCAGCTGTCCCCTGCGCATGATGGCAACCCGGTCGCTGATCCGCTCGACCTCACTGAGCACGTGCCCCGAAAAGATCACCGTCTGGCCCTGGGCTTTCGCAGTCATGACCAGGTCGAGAACCAGCCCGCGGGCCGAAGGATCCAGGGCCGAAGTCGGCTCGTCAAGGATCAGAATTTCGACCGGATCCGCGAACGCCTGGGCCAGTGCCAGCTTCTGCTTCATCCCGGTGGAATAGCGGCGCACTTTCCGGTTCAGGTCGAGTTCCATGATGTTTTCGGCGATGTGGACGGCCCGCTCCAGGCCCGCACCGCCGCGCAATTCGCAAAGAAACTTGAGATGCTGATAGCCCGACAAATACCCGAACATCCGCAGCTCGCCCGGCAGATAACTCACCCGCTCGCGCACCGCCAGGCTGTCGTTCCAGCAATCGAGCCCCGCCACCGAGGCGAATCCTTCCGTGGCCCGGATCATGCCCAGAATCGTGCGGATCGTCGTCGTTTTCCCGGACCCGTTCGGGCCGAGAAGGCCGAAAACTTCCCCCCGGTGAATTTCCAGGGAGAGATTCCGCAATGCGTAGAAATCGCCGTATTTCTTTGTGAGCTGGTGAGTTGCGATGATCGATTCCATCAACCACAAGCCTCATTTCGGATAGTCCGACAAAAAACTCCAAAAAATATCGGATTTTTTTGGAATTTTTGTCGCGGCCGCATCGGCGATTCCGACTGTGATGGTACGGAAGGATGTCACGAGTGACCTGATCCACCGTATTATAGATGGAAACACGATCAAGGAATCAAGGAGGTCTGATCATGTTGGTATTGAGTCGCAAAACCGGATCGAGCATTCGCATCGGCAAGGACATCGTTCTGACGGTCGTCAAGATTGACCGCAATCAGGTTCGCCTGGGCATCGAAGCTCCGCTGAACGTGCCGATCCTGCGTCAGGAACTGGTCATCGACCTTCCGGAAGGTGTCGACTCGCTCGTTTTCGAAGAAGACATGATGGGTGCGGGCCGTTGAATCGGCCCGGCCCAGGCCGGTTTTCGTGCCGATTTTCTTCTGTCCATCGCTTCGAGACATGCACCATTGTTGATGCTTCGAAGCCAGGAGCCGAGATGATCCGCAACCCGGCGAACTTCAGGCATCGATCCCCCTGATTGCGTTACGGAATTTCATGGTCAGAGATCCGTTTCGTTGATTCGATTCTTTAGCTTCGCTTCTTAATCTGCTTCGATCGACGGAAGGCAGGTCGGTTACGGCGTCGTCCTTCCCGAAACTCCGGAATGACCTGAAGGTGCGGAACTAGCTTCGCGTCTCGTCGAGCACCACACACAAGTCGATACGATTTCGTAGATTACCTTTTTCGCCACCCTCGAACCGGTCCTGGCGAAAGAGCCCCGAACCGTACAAGCATTACCTCGTTTCCGAAGAACCCCGATTGGCGAAAATCGAACCATTGTCCGGGTCGTAAGAACTGTGATGCTCATTTTGCGGAATCCACGACATCGCACACTGGAATCGACTTCCGCCGATTCAGTAAGATGAAACTTACAGCTACTCCTCTTCGTCACGAACGATTCTCTCTGGTCGTTCATGTTCTCGGATTCCAACCGGTTTGGGAGCGTCACCATGTCCTTCCGTCTTATTCGTCAGGGTATGGGTTCCCTGATTTTGTGCGGCATCGTTTCCCTGGCATCTCCCGTTTCGGAAGCCCAGTTCATGTATCCAGGCGGCTACGGCCGCTGGGGATGGGGTGGCTGGGGCAATGGCGGTTACGGAATGGGTATTCAGGATCCGGCCTCGGGCTATGCCGCCGGCCTCGGCATGCTCTCCATCGGCCAGGGCAAGTATCTTGAGTCGCAAGCCAAGGCCACGTCCATGAACGTGGACACCAAGATCAAGTGGAACAAGGAGATGCGCCGACTCAAGCTGATCTCTGAGGCCGACAAGAAACGCAAGGCCGCAGTCGCCGCCGACGTGAAGGAAGTCACCAACCGGGAAAGAGATGTGGTGACGGGCGTTGCCGCGAACCGGATTCTGGACCAGATCCTCGAAGGCAACACGGAAGAGGTGATTTCGTACCTCAACAAAACGGCCCTGAATCCGAAGATCATCAAAGAGATTCCGTTCGAAACGTCTTCGGAAGCCTTGTCTCTTTGCCTGCATAACATGACGTCGGCCGACAACGTCCCAAATATTCTCAAGGGCGACAATTTCGCCGAGGCCCGGGGGGCGGTTCGCAAGGCGGTAGAAGGGATTCTGAAGGAAGATCTCGACGGCAAGATTTCGACGGAAAACCTGGATCGCCTCGAATCGTCGCTCAAAACGCTGCGGGCTCAGTTCGAGAAAGAAGCTCCCAAATTCAGCCTGGACTACGCCACGGCCGACCGTCAACTCCGGGCCGCCACTTCCCTGGCCCGGTTGCTCCGTGAGCCGGAATACCAGAAATTGCTCTCCAGGCTGGAAACGTTCGAAGGTACGACTGTCGGTGACCTTGTCGCTTTCATGTCTTCCTTCAACTTGCGATTCGCCGCCCCGACCAACGACCGGCAACGGGAAATCTACACGCAGCTGACACCGATTCTGGCGAGCGTACCTGTCAAGGACGTGAACCTGAAGACCCCGAACGTGTCGGCCGAAGAGTCCGCAGCCGCACTCTCCAAAGCCGCACAGGAGATGTTCGACGGAATCAGCTGGAGAGACCTCGACCTGCACGCTGAAAGCATCAAGGCCGCGACAGGCAAATAATCGCACTCTCGAATCGGACTTCGACATCCCTTTCGGAGAATGAATTCGTAAGCTGCAAGAGGAGGCCGACAAGGTCTCCTCTTTTTTACGTTCTCCAAGGCCGATTTCCAAACCATCACTCTGCCCATCCAGGCAGACTCATATATCTCTGGCGTTTCCAGGAGTCACACGAAGACCAGCCAATCCGCATACGCTCGAACGGCTTCGATGGACCTTCATTCGTACGTAGCCTAATACGACAGATTCAGTCAACATTATCGCTTAAGTAAGATATTATATAAGCCAACCTCGGGATCAACCGGAATTTCCTTCGCAAACGGGATAACCAGGCACGCATAATCGAGCAATCGGGTTCCCTTTTCGCAACCACTTTCGTGTCGAAAAGCAGGACATGGATCGGCGATATCGACGAAAACACCAGGATGTGGGCATCCTTGCCCAAAGTGACATCCTGGTGAAATTACGCTTGGTATACGGAGAATTCCGGATCCGGTCGATCCTTGGGGGTTGATTCGGGATTCGATGATTGCATGAAAATTCCAGGACCACGGGAATTCGGAGATCCGCCGGATGGGAACATCGGGATCAGTGCCAGTCGAGATGAATCCAGACACCTTCAGGGTAGTGAACGGCGTCCGCGGGAGGTTCGGGCAAGCGCCGGAACTCCTCATCGGACCAGCACCGGATGGCTGCAGTGTAGCCATTGATACGCCAGAATCGAACGTGACCGCAGTCCTCGGGTGCACGCACGATTCGGAGTGCGGGACGACGCTTCAGCAAAGTCTTGTCAGAAGCTGGCAGCATCGCATTCCTCCTGCCGGATATGGGGCGATCAAGCGATCGAGAGATGATGAAGAGCGGATGAAGAGGCCCTGGAATCCCGAGTTTCGGAACTCACCACTAGAGTTCCGTTTATGAAACCCTATTGTAGAATTCGGGATTTCTGGATACGGGATGCAGTGTAATTTCCTTTTTAGAGACTTTCAAGAGGAATGTTTGCCTATTAAGGCATTTTTGAAAGTTTCCGATTTTTCCTTGAACGCCTTTGGCAAGCTTCGTAATGTATCCGTCATGGGATATGTCGATAAGCTGCACAAGCTGTGCGTTATGCGTGGGATGGACCAGGTAACCCTGGCCCGGCGTGTGGGCATCTCCAAATCCTCGATGTCGCGGATTCTGAGCGGAACTCAGGAGCCCAAGCTCCGCCTGGCATATGAGTTAGCGAAAGTCCTGGGAGTCACGCTCGACTCCCTGATGAACGAAGACCTGCCGGTTTCCCCATCAGCCAGGACAGTCCCCCTGAACGAAGCCCAGTTAACGATCCTGAACATTGTCGATCGCCTGGGATACGAGGAATCGATCGATCGCCTGCTCGCCGTACCTGGGCATGGTTCAGGCAGTGCGAGTTCGGACGAGTCGGGCTCGGATCGCTCTCTGGAAGATGACGCCGAAAGCAAGTCAATTATCGGGATCGTAACTCAGGGGCAGGGATCCGGATCCTGAAACCGATCCTGGAATGCGATCGGGTTCGCTTCACCGGTTGCGTAAGTTCGTAATTCAGGATATCTCGTGCATCGGATCGCACAGAAAGTGGGTCGGGTACGCACGAACATATGCGTTTGACAGTGTCATGCGAAATCCTGGGGTGCGACCTGGCAAGAATTCGCGATGGCGAAATGCTCGAATTGCCGATTATTCTGGCACGGAGCCCAATTTTTGGACGGCATCGCCTCGAAAATCACATCTCCGGGGTTGCCGAAATCACGGGTTCGCCGGTATTCTTCCATAGGAAGAAGGCTCGGAGGCCTTAACGAATTTCGGGCACAGTTCACGACGAGCCGGACCGATCGATCGGCGTGTGTCATCGATCCTGCCGCCTCTTTCTTGCGAGAGTCGATCGAAAGCGAATATGAGTCGGACAGAGAACAGGCGGTCGGATATACGCAACGTGGCCATTATCGCGCACGTTGACCACGGCAAGACGACTCTTGTGGATGCGATGCTCAGGCAGAGCGGTCAATTTCGAGAATCGCAGTTGCAGGGCGAACGGATTCTGGACTCCAACGATCTTGAGCGCGAACGTGGCATCACGATTCTCGCCAAGAATATCGCCATTCCTTATGAAGGCGTCAAAATCAACCTGATCGACACGCCTGGCCACGCCGATTTCGGTGGCGAGGTCGAACGCACGCTCCAGATGGCCGACAGTGCCCTGGTGCTCGTCGACGCGTTCGAAGGCCCGATGCCGCAGACGAAGTTCGTCTTGCGCAAGGCTTTCGCGAACCACATCCGGCCGATCGTCGTCATCAATAAGATCGACAGGCCCGATGCCCGCCCTCAGGAAGTGCTCAACGAGATCTTCGACACCTTCGTGGAGCTTGGTGCCGACGAATTCGCGCTCGACTTCCCGTACATATTCGCTTCGGGCCGAGCGGGCTTCGCGTCGCACGACTCGCAGGCACGCGAAGGCAATATCAGGCCTCTTCTGGATTTGATTCTCGAGAAAGTGCCCGGGCCGCTTGTCGAGATGGACGCGCCCTTCCGGATGCTGTGCACGACGCTCGACTTTTCCGAATACGTCGGCCGGATCGCGATCGGGCGGATCGCATCCGGATCGGTGAAGCGCGCACAGAAGGTGGCGCTCCTTCTGGATGAGAACAAGGTCATCAACGACACTGTCGAGAAAGTGATGACGTTCGACAAGCTCGGCCGAATCGAAGTCGAGGAAGCTTCGGCAGGCGATATCGTCGCGCTGGTCGGCCTCGAAGAAATCTCCATCGGCGATACCATCGCGGACCCGGAGCATCCCAACCCGCTGCCCCGGATCGCCGTAGACGAACCGACGATCTCGATGATCTTCGGCGTCAACAATTCGCCGCTGGTCGGCGAAGGCAAGTATCTGACGAGCCGTCACATTTATGACCGGCTCATCCGCGAATTGCGTTCGAACGTCGCCTTGCGGATCGAGCCGACCGAAGATGGCGAGGCCTACGAAGTTTCCGGCCGTGGCCTGCTGCATCTCTCGGTGCTGATCGAAACGATGCGGCGCGAAGGTTTCGAGCTGTCCGTCGGCAAGCCGCAGGTGATTCTGAAACGCATCGACGGCCAGGTTTACGAACCTTACGAAGAGCTGGTCGTGGACGTGCCCCAGAACCTGATGGGCCCGGTCATGGAGCTGGTCGGCCAGCGCCGTGGCGAACTGGGCAAGATGGAAGTCAAGGGCGAGTATGCCCACCTGGAGTTCGTCATTCCCGCGCGCGGCCTGTTGGGTCTGCGGACGCGTCTGCTGTCCGCCACTCAGGGCGAAGCGATGATGCACCACGTCTTCCAGGATTATCAGCCTTTCAAGGGCGATATTCCCCGGCGGCTCAACGGCGTGATGGTGAGCATGGCCTCGGGCCAGGTGAACTCGTTCGCTCTGGACAACCTGCAGCAGCGGGGCACGATGTTCGTGAAGCCGGGCGACCCGGTTTACGAAGGCATGATCGTGGCCGAAAACGCTCGCGACGAAGACATGTCGGTCAATCCGATCAAGGAAAAGAAGCTGACGAACATGCGGGCCAGCGGTTCGGACAAGAACATCCTGCTGAAGCCGCCGCGTCTGCTTTCGCTTGAGCTGGCACTCGAGTACATCGAAGACGACGAGATGGTGGAAGTCACGCCGTCGTCGATCCGGCTCCGGAAAAAGCACCTGACCGAAGAAGCCCGTCGCCGTTCTTCCGGCAAGGGCAAATTCGCGACCTCGACGAGCTGAGCACGTCGAACGTCAGCGGATTTCAGAGGATCGCAAAACACGAAGGGCGGACCGATCGCAAGACCGGTCCGCCCTTTTCGATCGATCGACGGGCGTCGTACGCTGGCCGGTCAGTCAGCCCGCTTGGCTTCGAATTCCCGTTCGCGCTTGTTGCCATTGAACTCCATGGCAGACTTGCCCTTGAGGACATCGCCTTCGAGTTTGCCGGAGTATTCGACCGTGAACTTGTTGCCTTCCCGTTCGCGGACGACTTTGAAGGTCAGCAGGCCGTCCTTGATGGCGCCGTCGGAGATCTCGGTCTTCTGGCCACCCATACCGCTCACGGTACCGGTGACTTTTTCGCCGTCCTGCTTCAGGTCGAACGTCGTTTCGACCTTGGTGCCGTCCTGACGGCTCCAGGAGTAAAGCCACTTGCCGGTGAAATCCTTGGCCGAAGCCTGGGCCGAGGTGAGTACGAGCAGGGAAAGGGCCATCAGGCCAGCGAATCGTCGTCGTTTCATGGTGCGCGTTTCCTTCTCAGTTTGCGGGGGCGTACGAATCAAGCCCGGGATCGTCCCGAAAGATCGCCGAAATAGCGACCTTCGGTTCGGACTTCACTTATTTTGGCGTCGTTCCGATTCGGACGGAACCGATTTTCCGGGAAAGTTTCGAAGGATTTCGAACCGTCCGTGCCGGATCGATCCACGGGCATCGAGAATTCTGCCCTGGCGGTCATGGCACCGGGCAATCGCAGTCGATACACTGGTGTCGTCATCGCCGCGAAAGCCGTCCGGAGTCGAAACCGGCACGGTGTTTCGATCGTGCCGCCTCCTGCCGCAACCCGGTACGCTCAAAGGGCGATCGACATACCAGGAATTCCGAAAAACCGAATCGCATCCAGTCGCGGGCATCGTTCCGCCGGCATGCATTCGACGAACGTCACAGCCGAGGAAAGCCTTCTTCCATGAGCGTCAAAAACCTGGAGAATCTCGCCCGCGCCGCTCTCGATGCCGGTGAGGGAATCGTCCGTCTGGCTCCGACATGGGTTCCCCGCTCGTTCCTGATGCCAGGGGCACGCCTCAAGCTGGCCAAGCAGGATCTTTACGCCCTGGGCACCCATCGGGGCGGTATCGACGAACGCTGGTTCGCCTCCACCACTCCCGCCGCCAACGAAGGCGCGCCGCCCGACGAAGGCCTGAGCTACGTCGTGCACGAAGGCCAGCGGTTCCTGCTCAAGGACGCCATCGACACCTTCGGCGCCGAGATGATCGGTGCCGACATGTGGAACAAATACAAGAAATGGCCGGTCTATTCGAAATTTTTCGATAACCTCGGCCCGATCCCGCACCACATGCACCAGACGCAGGAACAGGCCCAGAAGCTCGGCCGCGAAGGCAAGCCGGAAAGCTACTATTTCCCGCCCCAGCTCAACTGGACGGGCAATAACTTCCCCTACACCTTCATGGGCTTCGAACCCGGCACCACGAAGGAGCAGGTCCGCCGCTGCCTGGAACGCTGGAACGAGGGCGATAACGGCATCCTCGACCTTTCCAAGGCCTATCGCCTGAAGCCCGGTACCGGCTGGCTGATCCCGCCCG
Source organism: bacterium (assembly GCA_016125085.1). GTDB lineage: Bacteria > Planctomycetota > Planctomycetia > Isosphaerales > Isosphaeraceae > QWQI01. Next base: position 1,470 of record WGMM01000010.1, on the reverse strand, counting down.
CCGTGCTGCATGCCCCCGGCTCGCTCGTCACTTACGAACCCCAGTGGGGCTCGGACGTGTTCGGCATGTACCAGTCGATGGTCGAAGGCCGCCGCGTGCCCTGGGAACTGCTGGTGAAGGACGTCCCGCCTGAGTATCACAACGACCTGGATTACCTCGTCGAGCAACTCGACTGGGAAAAGAACGTCGACCCGAACTTCAAGGAATCGAACTACCTGGAGCCGATCGTCGACAACGGTGGCGAAAAGGACGGCTACGTCGACAAGTGGATCGTTTACGGCAAGGTGGACGGCAAAGAGCTGTTCTCGGCCAAGGAACTGACCGTCCAGCCGGGCCATAAGGCGACGATCAAGGACAACGGCGCCACCGGCATCATCGCCGTTCAGGGCTCGGGCCGGATCGGCAAAACGGCGATCGACACGCCCGTGTTCATCCGCTACGGACAGATGACGGCCGACGAAGTCTTCGTCACCCACAAGCGTGCCCGCGAAGGCTACGAAGTGGAGAACACCGGCTCCGAGCCGCTCGTGCTGCTGCGTTACTTCGGGCCGGACACGAATCCGAACTCGCCGAAGATCGGCAGCTACCCCCGTAACTGAACCAGCCCGCGATGGGCCCGTCCTGCAGGCGGGCCCATTTTCGTAAAACATCCGAAATTCGAACACACGTAACGCACGACCTGGAGCTGAAACGAATATGAGTCATTCGCTGCCCAAACTGCACAACGCCATGTGGCCAGGCCTCGTCGGCAAGGGATCCCCCGGCGCCGAGGACTTCATCGCCCTGGAGAAGATGCTCGACCTGACGGCCGCCGCCGATGTCGGTGGCGTCAAGTTCGACGGCGTCGACCTGTTCCTGTTCGATCCGCACATCAACATCGACATCTCCGAAGACGCTCTGAAGAAGGTGGCCGACGCCATCGCCGCTCGTGGTCTGGCCGTCGGTTCGCTGGTCGCCCCGGTATGGCCGGGCACGGTCGGCAGCTCGGCGCAGGGCGGCCCTGAAGACCGCGAAAAGTTCGTCCTCGCCGTGAAAAAGGCCTGCCGCCTGGCGAAGATCCTCAACGATCACGGCGTCCGCAAGTACGGCGTCATCCGGATCGACTCCGCCGACAATCCTGAGCACTGGGCAGCCGACCCGAAGGGCAACACGGCCAAGATCGCCGAAACCTTCCGCGAAGCCGGCAAAGTCGCGGCCGATCATGGCGAACGGCTGGCCGCCGAGGGCGAAATCTGCTGGGGCGGCATGCACTCCTGGCAGTACATGCTCGATACGCTCGAAGCCACGAACATGCCGGGCGTCGTCGGCTTCCAGGCCGACCTGGCCCATACCTACCTCTACCTGCTCGGCTACAACGCCCCTGAGCACGCCCTGCTCAAGCCCGGCCATTCGCACGCCGAATTCGTGTCGGCCTATACGAAGATGACCGATGCCCTGCGGCCGTGGACACTCGACTTCCACGTCGCCCAG
>WGMM01000003.1 GCA_016125085.1 bacterium | reverse complement strand
CAGGCAGTGCCTTGCCAGCGGCGGCGGGGCCTTGGGCGGCAGGCATCACTTTGCCAGCGGCAGCCGGGCCTTGAGCAGCCGGCAGAACTTTACCTGCGGCATACGGGCTTTGAGCTGCGGGCAGTGCCTTGCCAGCAGCGGCGGGGCCTTGGGCGGCAGGCATCACTTTGCCAGCGGCAGCCGGGCCTTGGGCAGCAGGCAGAACTTTACCTGCGGCATACGGGCTTTGAGCTGCAGGCAGTGCCTTGCCAGCGGCGGCGGGGCCTTGGGCGGCAGGCAGGACTTTACCCGCGGCAGCCGGATTTTGTGCTGCAGGCAGAATTTTACCAGCAGCGGCGGGAGCCTGGGCGGCGGGCAGAATCTTGCCAGCGGCAGCCGGGCTTTGCGCAGCCGGGGAAACCTTCGACGGAGCAGCACCAGCGTATTGGCCAGAGGGCGCAATGCCGGCAGATTGGGGGCTGGCTTGTGCGACCAGACCGAGTGCAAGCACGAGAGCGGTATTTGTCATCTGATTAGGTCCTCGACATCCTGGAGGATTTCAGTGTCGCAGCGAGATGCCGTATCCGTTCAGGCACCTCTTCATCGGCACTCTCATCCATGAGACAGCCGGAACTCACATCGCAATCCGGCATCGTTGCGACGAATGCCCGCGAAGCATTCGCATGCCGAACGATAGGCCCCTTAGCCCGGGATACCATTCGCCTCGGCACTATGCATATCGACGTGAACCGAATACGGGAATAAAGGAAATTTCGATAAACCGGAGAAAATGCGCACGGTTCGGATTATGCAGCTTATGCGAGGGCCACATGAAATTCCACCCCTCCGGCAAACACGAATCGGTCCGGTAAATGGCGTATTTTGTCGAAAACAACTCGTGAGGTGGAAAACCCAAGTAGCAGGCTCAGCCTTTCGGTAGACTTTCTTTCGACTCGGGAGGGAATGTCTAATCGATGTACGGAGACATCAGTCTTTGGCTTGAGCTTGAAGGGTCTAGGGAAGGATCAGCGAATTGGGGGAATCTATGAAACCGAGGGGGGATCGGTACCGGCACAGATTTCGAGCGGTCATCACGCTGGGAATCCTTGTGGCGGAATACGCGTCCGTTCAAGCACAAACCGCGCCGGCGACGGCGGCACCTGCCACGGCTCCTGCCGCGGAATCGAGTGCCCCGACCGTTCAGGTGCTGTCGGTGCCGCTGGGCGGAAGGACCGTCAATCTGAAAGGTGACAAGCGTTACGGCGTCTATGTCCCGACACGATTCGGCGGCAGTCTCAACGTCGACCTGTCGGCGGGCGAGATCGTCAACTTCAAAGGGCCTGACGGTCGCGAATTCGTCAACGGCGCTGACACAGGCAAGGATCGCCACGGATGGTACACCTTCGAGGTGAAATCCGAAGGCAAGCCTTATACGATCGAAACCCGGTTCGTCCAGGTCGGCAAAGCGACCCGGAAGCCGTGGAACTTCTACTATTGGCCCACAAAGGCCGATGCGATCCACGAACCCTGGGCCGGCGGAAATGGCCGCGTCGACACTGTCCAGGTGCTCGGCGACGACATTCTGGTCGCACAGCCCGGATCACCGATCGCTCCCGGCCAGGACATCATCCGTGCCGGTGCGAACGGTCTTCTGGAAACGCTGCCAGCTCCTGGCGACGATCTGACCTGGTTTCCGAACCTGTACGACGATCTGTCGGCACGTGGTTCCGCCGGGCAAGTCTATGCCACCCCTGCCCCGCTATTGAAATTTGACCAGCTCAATCGCACGATGGCTCGTCAGTGGGAAGCCGCCAACAGCCAGAACCAGGACATCCAACGCTGGCCCGGGCACTGTCTCGGCGGTGCGGTCGCGTCCATCCTGCTCAACGAGCCGATTCCGGTGCCCGGCTCCGGCATGACCCGTGACGAGCTGAAGTCGCTCTGGTGCGAGCTGGGCGAGAATCACTACAACCACTCGATCGGCGATTACGTTACGGAAGTCGCCGCCGGTCCACCCCGGCCGGGCCCGGACCCCTGCGACCGTTCCGTGCCCCACTTCCATGCCATGCTGGAAAAGCACGTCCGGCAGAACGGCAAGGCTCTACTGGGCAACTTCCGGGCGTTCCCGCCACGCGGGCTGCCGAACGAAGTCTGGAACCAGGGTCTCGGCGAATACCGATCGGTTTACGTCGCTGACACTTCACGGGGCGAGCGTGCATACCGCATCGTCACCGAGGTGATCTGCAACACCGGCGCCAGCCTGAATGGCGAGGATGACAAGCCGCGGATCATTCGTTACGACTACCTGCTCAACTACGCTCCGACGGGCGAAGTGGACGAGTCGAACCCCTGGGCCGCGGATTGGCTCTCCGTCAGCGGCGAGGCGATGTACTGCCCTCTCAACCTGCTGGAAATCATGGCCACACGTTGGGTCGGCTACAATCCTTACGTCACGGAAGCCAATGTCCGTGCTCTGGATATGGCCAATCCGCAATCGGGCGACCGCCCGGACTTCGACGTCATCGCCATGCGGGCCGCCACGGCGAAAACCCCGACATTCTCACCTGTCCGGGTCTTCGAAGCGAACCGTGCCCCCATGCCCAGCAACGTCTACATGAACTCCAACAATAACTCGCAATACGCCAACCCGTTCAATAACCCGAGTCAACCGCGACGGGGCGTGTTCCGATTCTTCCGCGGCGGCGAATGATCCGCCTGCTCCGAATTTCGTGCGGCTCACCCCCGCTGCGATGACCGTATTCCCCCTGGACTCCCCGGTTCGCCCTGCAATGGTCGAACCGGGGATTCTTCATTTACACTCGTCGAACATTCGAGGATGTCGGTCAGGAACAGGAAGTTTCGGACCGGGCACCGCAAAATTACGAACCATTGCCCGGATGACACCAGTGCCCTTCAACGGCTAAGATTTGTCGAGGATCCGAATGCTGCGGCAGGGTGATCTTCTGCCCCTTCCGGGATCTGCCCTCTCCCGGTCTCATCATGCAGGTCAAGACCGACTTCCGGACAGCGTCGACTCGATCCGCTGTAAAGCGAAATCAGGAACCAGCTCCATCATGCAGCGCCGCCCACTCGGCAACACCGGCCTTCAGCTGCCCGTTCTCAGTTTCGGCGCCAGTTCGCTGGGCCAGGAATTCCGCCAGGTCGATCCCGGCGAAGCCCTTCGAAGCGTACGAACAGCGCTCGACCTGGGGATGAACTTCATCGACACATCGCCCTACTACGGCCGTGGCCTCAGCGAATGCCTGCTGGGTATCGCCCTGCGCGACGTCCCCCGCGATTCCTACCTGCTCGGCACCAAGCTGGGCCGTTACGACGTCAATCACTTCGATTTCTCAGCCCGGCGAGTCGTCGAAAGCGTCGATGTCAGCCTGCACCGGATGGGTGTGGAGCACCTCGACATCGTGCTGTGTCACGACATCGAATTCGTCGACATGCGGCAGATCGTCGACGAAACCATCCCGGCCCTGCGAAAGATCCAGCAGTCCGGCAAGGTGCGATTCATCGGCATCAGCGGTTATCCGATGAAGATCTTCCGTTACGTTCTGGAACGGACCGATCTCGACGTGATCCTTTCCTATAACCACTACACGCTCCAGAACACGATGCTCGGGGGGCTGGTGCCCTATCTGAACTCGCGCGGTGTCGGCATTATGAATGCCGCCCCCTTCGCAGCCCGGCTCCTGACGGACGCCCCCCTGCCCGCCTGGCACAAGTCCACTCCTAAAGTGCGTGCCGCCGCGGCCGATGCCGCACGGGTATGCCGAGAAAACGGTGTGGATATCGCCCAACTGGCCCTGCAGTTCTCCGTAGCGGCCGAAAGCCTGGCCACCTGCATCGTCGGCTCCGCGAATCCGGCCAATGTGCGCAAGTGGGCCGAATGGGTCGAGAAGCCGATCGATTCGGCCCTGCTCGATCAAGTCCTCGAGATCCTCAGGCCCGTCCACGACTGGTTCCACATCGAGGGCCTGCCTGAAAACAACGACGATCCGAAATCGTTCCTCGACTGAGTACGTTCGATGAAAGCTCTCCGACTCGAATCACCCAAAGTCTGGCAACGCGTCGACATCGCCGAGCCGCCCGCCCCGGGGCCTGAAGACGCCGTCGTCCGCGTGCACCGGATGGGCATCTGCGGCACGGATCTATCGGGATATCTCGGCAAGATGCCGTTTTTCAGCTATCCGCGGATTCCCGGCCATGAGCTGGGCGTCGAGGTCGTCGCCGTCGGTTCCGAAGTCACCGGCGTGAAAGTCGGCGATCGTTGCTCGATCGAACCCTACATCAACTGCCGTCAATGCCATGCATGCAAGCGTGGTTTCACGAATTGCTGCGAATCGAACCAGACGCTGGGCGTGCATTGCGATGGCGGCCTGACGCCCCTGTTCACGATCGCGGCCCGCAAGCTGCACGTGTCGAAATCGCTCGACTTCGAGCAACTCGCCCTGGTCGAAACCCTTGCGATCGGCTGCCACGCCGTGGCCCGGGCGGCGATCACGCCGGAAGATGTCGTAGCCGTCATCGGCGCGGGCCCGATCGGCCTTTCGGTCATCGAATTCGTCAAACTCACCGGCGCGCGGTTCTCGGTGGTTGACGTCAACGCTTCCCGCCTCGCCTTTTGCCGCGATCGGATGGGCGTGGAGTCGACCATCATGGCCGACGACAAACTGGCCGAGAATCTGAAAGCCTTCGGGAGCGGGCATTTGCCCGACGTCGTCATCGACGCCACAGGGCACTCCGGCAGCATGCAGCGGGGCTTCGAACTGGTCGCCCACGGCGGCGGCAGGCTGGTTTATGTCGGCATCACGACGGATACCGTATCGTTCGCCCATCCGGTTTTCCATCGGCCGGAAGGCACCCTGCTGTGCTCGCGAAATGCCCTGCCCGGCGATTTCCGCAGGATCATCGACCTGATCGAAGCGGGCAAGATCGACACCCGGCCCTGGATCACCCATCGCATCGGCTTCGACGACGTCATCGGCGAATTCCCGAACCTGGTCCGCCCGGACTCCGGCGCGATCAAGGCCATCATCGACATCGGCGTCTGAACAGGAAGGAACTTCATTGACCATGAGCCAACTGCCTGAAACCATTCTGCAATTCGGCGCCGGCCGGTTCCTTCGCGGCTTCTTCGACCGGTTCGTCCACATGGCGAACCAGGAAGGCCAGAACGTCGGGCGGATCGTGATCGTGCAATCGACGCCCGGCTCACGCGCCGACATCCTGGCCAGCCAGAACGGCATTTATCACGCACTTTATCGCGGTGTCGAAGACGGCGAGATCGTCGACCGGCCGATCCGGATCGAAAGCGTCAGCCGGGCGCTCGTGGCTTCGGAAAACTGGGCCGAGATTCTCAAAGTCGCCACCAGCCCGGACCTGAAATACATCGTCACGAACGCGACGGAAGCCGGCTACGAGACCGACGGCACCGACAAAATCGACGATGCCCCTCCGAAATCGCTGCCCGGCAAGCTCGCGGCGGTTTTGTGGGCCCGATATCAGGCTGGCGGTGCGCCGCTGGTGATCCTGCCCTGCGAACTGATCGAGCGCAATGCCGACAAGGTCAGCGAACTGGTCGTGGCTCAGGCGAAGGCCTGGAACTGCCCGCCGGAGTTTTTGAGCTGGATCACCGGTTCCTGCTGGTGGCTGAACAACCTGGTCGACTGCATCATCACCGACGGTCCGGCGGAGCACCCCCTGGCCCAGCAGGACAAAATGCTCATCGCCGTCGAGCCTTACGCCCTGCTGGCGATCGAACGGCCAGCCCGGGGCGAGCCGCCGCTGTTCTCCAATCCGTTCATTCACGTCGTCGACGATCTCGCCCCATTCTTCCTACGCAAGGTTCGCATCCTCAATGCCGTGCATTCCTGCATGGTCGCGAAGTTCTACGGCAAGGGCTTCGAAACCGTGCAGGAAGTGATGGCCGACAAGGCCGCCAACCGCTGGTGCCGCGACGTCGTCTTCGAGGAAATCGTGCCGGCCCTGGTGCCCCGCGTCAGTGGCCTGGCAGAGTTCGCTGACATGACATTCGACCGCTTCCGCAACCCGTTCCAGCAACACCTGCTGAAGAACATCACGCTGAATCACGAAGCCAAGCTGAAAGTCCGTATCGCCCCGACTGTCGAGGAATACGCCGCCATCTTCGGCAAACCGCCCGCCCGCCTGACTGAAGTCCTGAATACCAGGCTGCCCGGCTGAAGCCGCGCAGGAGCCCTTTCGCCATGATCCGCAGCGCCGTCACCATCAGTCTCTTACCCGAAGCCAGGGGCGGCCCGTTCGTCTTCTGGGATCAGCTTCCCGCCGCCTGCGACAAGGCACGTGAACTCGGATTCGACGCCGTCGAAATCTTCGCCCCGGATGCCGACACGATCGACTCGCCCGAAGTTGCCCAGGCACTGGACGACAACGGCCTGGCCCTGGCCGCAGTCGGCACCGGCGCGGGCTGGGTGAAGCACAAGCTCACGCTCACTTCGCCCGACGCCACAATCCGCCGCAAGGCCATCGACTTCGTCAAATCGATCGTCGAAGCCGGCGCCGCCTTCAAGGCCCCGGCGATCATCGGTTCCATGCAGGGCCGATGGGTCGAAGACCGCGACATCGAAACCCACTACCTGAAGGAAGCGCTTGAGGAACTCGGCGAATTCGCCGGCGCGCTCGGTCAGCCGCTGATCTTCGAGCCGCTCAACCGCTACGAAACCAACTTCGTGAACACCGTCGGCGGCGGTCTTTACCTGCTCTCTCAGCTTTCGACGAAACACGTTCGCCTTCTGGCCGACCTGTTCCACATGAATATCGAAGAGTCGGACATCGCCCAGGCGATCAAACGCGGCAGTTCGGCCATCGGCCACGTCCATTACGTCGATTCGAACCGCCGACCCGCGGGCAACGGGCACATCGATCTGGCCGCCGTCGCCAAAGCGCTCAAGGCCATCGGCTACGACGGATTTCTCTCGGCCGAGGCCCTGCCCCTGCCAAGTTCCGACGAAGCCGCGGCCCAGACGATCAAGAGCTTCCGCAAGCACTTCCGCGACTGAATCGATCCTGAATCACACATTCCGAGACCTTCGACCATGCTCAACCACCAGCTGATCCACCCCCAGATCAACGCCATCCTCGGCAAAGCCGGCCACCACGCCAAAATCCTCATCGCCGACGGCAATTACCCCGTTTCTTCGAAAAAAGGCCCCCATGCCGAAATCGTCAATCTGAACCTTATGCCCGGCGTCGTCAACTGCGCCCAGGTTCTGCAGGCGATCCTCTCGGCCGTGCCGATCGACGAAATCTTCACCATGCAGTACACGTCCGACGACCCCTACGCCCTCGATTCCGACCCGCCCGTCTGGGACGATTACCGCACCGTCATCGCCGAGGCCGGCCTGAACCTGAAACTCACGCCCATCGACAAATGGGGCTTTTACGACGCCGTCGCCACGTCCGACCATATCCTGACCGTCCAGACCGGCGACCGTCAGCGCTATGCCAACCTGCTGCTCTCCATCGGCGTCCGCATGGCGTAAGGCATCGCTCAATCAACCATTTCGGAATCGTACTTCACGATGTCCATCGCCAAGCTAGACGCCCATCAGCACTTCTGGCAGCTCTCGCAGCCATTCGACTATCGATGGCTCGACGATCCGAAACTGGCCAGGATCCGCCGCGATTACCTGCCCGCCGACCTGAAGCCCCATCTGGACGCCCACGGCACCGAAGGTTCGATCTTCGTCCAGACCCAGCATGATCTCGCCGAGAATCTCTGGGTGCTGGAGATGTGTCGCGACAACGCCTTCGTCAAAGGTGTCGTCGGCTGGGTCGATCTGGCCTCGCCCGATTGTGGCGATCAACTGGCCCGCATGCGTCAGCACTCTCGATTCGTCGGCGTGCGGCACGTCGTTCAGGACGAGCCGGACGATGACTTCCTCATCCGTCCCGATATTCTTCGCGGCCTGGCCACGCTCGAAAAGGCCGGCGTGCCGTTCGACGTATTGATCTTCGTCAAGCACCTGAAACACGTGCCCACGCTGGCCCGGCGCATGCCGCAACTGAAGATGGTCATCGACCACCTGGCCAAACCCGCGATCGCCCATGGGGGGTTCTCGGCCTGGCGCGAAGGCTTCGCCGCCTGCGGCGCATTTCCGAACGTCTTCTGCAAGCTCTCCGGCATGGTCACCGAAGCCGACTGGGCGAACTGGTCGCCCGCCGACCTGAAGCCCTACATCGACGAAGCCCTCGAAGTCTTCGGCCCCGACAGGCTGATGTACGGATCGGACTGGCCCGTGTGCGAACTCGCCGCCAGCTACGGACAATTGCACGACGCCCTGGAATCGAATCTTGCGGGATTGACCGATTCGGAAAAATCGGCCATCTTCGCCCGCACGGGCAAGGCGTTCTACGCCCTGCCCGACTGACTTTCATCAACTTCGCCCGCGATCAGCAGCGCCAGTAGAGGGCGACCCGGTCCACCTGAATATCCGTCTTTTTCGGCGAGAATTCGACGGTCTCAAGCTCCAGAAGCTGCGGATTGGCCGAGGCCTTGAGCGTTTCGATCTCGGTGTCGAGCTGGTTGTCCAGCTCGGTGATCTGAGCCATGATCGCTTCGAGCGATTCTTCGGCATGAGCGACATCCTGCTTCTGCCCAGCGACTTTCGTGGCCGTCTTGGCCGCCGTGGCCGCCTTGCTCAAGGTCGTCGTGGAGATCTTCTTGCGTCCCATGAGCGAGCCGAAGATCGTCGAGCCGATCGAAATCGCGGCGTCCATCATCTTCGTGCTGGCCTGGGCTTTTTCGCGGTCCAGCTTCTGCTGGGCACGCATCGCCTTGTCTTCCAGCGTTTTGCGCTTGCCCGAGTATTTAGCCCTGAGCACGTCCACCTGGGCATCGCGCTGTTCGGCGACTTTCGCCGCCACCCTCACACGAAAGTCCCCTTCGCTCTCCCCCGGCTTGCTCACGATCTTCATCGGAGCATACTTGAACAACTTGAGCACGTGATTGCGATAAACGTGGTCTTTCAGGGCCGTCGCGAGGGCGGAATAGGTCTTCGGCTTGGCCAATTCAGCCGGCATCGCCGCAAAGCCGGCTTCGGAATCAGGCGTTTTCTCCCGCTCAGGCGCTTCTTCCACCATCGTTTCCGCGACGGCCCAGGGGTCGTCGGGCATTTCGTTCTTCAGGTCCGTCACCAGCGACAGCGTCTCCCAAAGGTCGACTCCGGCGGTGGCATTATTGAACCGGACTTTCACTTCACCCAGGATCGCCGGTGAATAGACGACGGAGCCGACCTTCCGCAGCGGTTCGAAGTATTCCTCGATATCTGGCGGCAACAGCGGCCGCTTTTCGCCTGTGGCAGCTGTGCCTGAAGCCTTCGCGGATTCGGCGGCCGGTGCCTCGCCCGACTTGCGGGCCTTCATCAGATCCGAAATCTGAACGCGCGAAAGCGGCCCGCGCAGGAACGACAATGCCCATCTCGTGCGGAAGAGGACCGGCTTTTCCTCATGCACGTTGTTCATCAGGAACACGCGCTGGGCCAGGCCCGAGAGGAGCTTGTCCATCTCCGATCGTTTGAAGCCATGGCCAGCCGCCGTGGCTGCCCCTTCAAGACCATCCAGCACGCGGGCCTTGTCCCGCTCGGTCTGCAACCGGCCGATCCACCAGGTGCCGCAGTTCGAAAGGCCCTTGTAATCCAGGTCGACCGGGTTCTGGGTCGCCAGAACCACGCCCAGGCCAAAGGCCCGCGCTTGTTTGAGCAGCGTGAGCATCGGCGTTTTCGAAGGCGGATTGGCCGTCGGCGGGAAGTAGCCGAAGACCTCGTCCATATAGAGAAGCGCACGCAGGCTGGACGTACCCGGCTGGGCCCTCATCCAGCCGATCACTTCGTTCAGCAGCAGCGTGACGAAGAACATGCGTTCCGAGTCGGACAAGTGCGCGATCGAAATGATCGTCAGCCGCGGCTTCCCCTCGGTCGTGTGCAGCAGGCGTTTGACGTCCAGCGGCTCGCCTGTGCGCCAGGCGGCGAAGCCGGGCGATGCCACGAGTGTGTTGATCTTCATGGCGAGCTGGAAGCGATCCTGGGCCGGGAAGACCGTGTCCAGGCTCATGACGCCGACTTTGTCGAACGGCGGCGACTGGATCTGGTGGATCAGGTCGGCCAGGTCCAGCGACTTGCCTGCGGCCCAGGCGTTTTCCAGAATCGTCGAAAGCAGCAGGAATTCCCGGCTGGTGACCGGATCGGCATCGATCTTCAGAAGAGCCAGCAGGCCCATGCAGTTGCCCGTGACCCGCTCACGCAGCGATTCGGCGTTCTCGCGAATTTCCGCCGGCGGGGCGTCCATCGATTTGAGAACCGAGAGCCCGATTCCGGCCGAACCGCCGGGCGTGTAGATGGCGATATCGACGGCATCGCGGAACCGCGCGATCCGGTCCGGCTGCTGATCCCACTCGGCCAGCCCCGTCCGCCAGGTTTCGGCCGTTTTCTTCGCCAGATCCTCGACCGAAAGTCCCTTGCGGCCCGCTTCTTCGGCATCGATCCAGGGCTGGAAGTCTTCCGGCTTCAGTTCCGGAAACGTCAGCAGCAGATTGCCCAGGTCGCCCTTCGGGTCGATGCAGATCGCCGGAATCCCGTCGATGGCGGCTTCTTCCAACAGCGAAAGACAAAGCCCCGTCTTGCCCGAACCGGTCATGCCCACGCAAACGCCGTGGGTCGTCAAGTCGCGGGAGTCGTAAAGCAGCGGTGCCTTCGAATCGGTCTTCGTCGCCGGGTCATACTCTCGGCCGAGATAGAACACACCCAGCTTTTCGTAATCGGACATGGGCTTGGCACCTGATGCGGTATCCGGCGTTTCCGATCCTTTGCGGAAGGACCATGAATTCGGCCGATTCCATTTTTTGACTCGCTCGATCGATCAGCGCGATTCATGCTATAGCCGCCGCCGGGCGAATTCAAGACGAACGGCGCCTTGCCTTTTCGACTGCCGCAAGGATATCCGGCGCCGACGGAATCTCCCGAAAAGGCACGACAGATTCCGCCACCGGCCCGGCACCGGTCGATTCGTCCACCCGCATCTTTTCGGAGATCGCCCAGATCGGGCATGCCCCGGGAATGGTCCTGATCCGGTCCATCAGCCCGGCGATCGCGGTCGACCGCCAATAACCAAGAATTTCCAGATGCGCCACGAATCCGCTGGGACGATGCTTCAGGACGAAATCGGGCATCCACACGCACGGCTCGCCGGCGATGCCGCGAAAACGGAAGAACTTGTCGGCATCGTCCAGGTCCCAATCCGGCGCGATCTGGCGAAACCTTGCGGCAAATGCTTCGAATTCCGGCGGTCGAAAGCCCCCGGTATCGCTCAGGTGCGAAACCAGGCCGTCCTCACGGCTCAAATGAAATGTCCGATGTTCTTTGCGTGCACCCCAGAGCAAGTCGGCATTCATACGAAAATCGCGGCAATTCAACAAAGTCGGCAGCCATAATGCCATTTGAAGGCCGTATTTCGTCGTCGATTGAAACAGGCTCAGCGGCCCTTCGATCGTCAGGTCGATGCCGTCCTTCGCTTCACCACCCGCCTGAAATGACAACCGGTGGAATTTCAACATGCGGAAAATCTGGCGAATCCGTGCCGGCGTCTCCTGGCGGATTTCCACATGCAATTTCGAGGCACGTAAAACCACGGCCTGAGCCAGAGCCACGTTGTAGCGGTCAATCAGCCGCTGGGCGCTGATATCTTCGAACTTGAGCAGCCGGTTTTCGTCCTTGAGGTCCGCGAACAGCGAAGTCTCCGCCTGTTCCGCCGTAATTCCCATCTCTTTCGCCACGGCCTCCAGAATCGCTTCCCGGCGAAATCCGCCCGTGGCGGTCTCCGGCGTGCTGTCGGCCCGTTTGCGGGCGATCGCCGTGCGATAAAGAGCTGCGGCACGGAACAGCTTGTCTCGCAGGACTTCGGGATCGACATCCGATACGACTTCGAATTCGGAGCGGTCCTCCAGCACACGTGCCAGGCCGCGATGCGCCAATGTCGCCTGCCCCGAGCCGAACAGGTCGTCAATCGCCGATTCCAGCTCGCCCCGTGTCAAACCGGCCGCCGTACGGAAGATTTCCAGCAGACTTTCGGCGACCGAAAGCCATTCGGCACTCTCACGATTCAAATAGAGCGGAAGCACTCGCAGTTTGCTCGTGCGCACACGAACGAGATTGCCGGTCAGCATGTCCATTCCATCCGGCAAGAGGATTTCGAAAGGCGACTCAAATCGTATTGACTTCGATTCGAAATCGAGAATTCCGGAGGTTTCGAAATGCCGTTTACGGTAAAGCCTGCTATTGCAATCGATAATACGGTCCGTCGCTGACGCTTCCGGCTCGTCCGGCACGGGGTCGTGCTTTTACGATCGTAGCTTTCGGAACGAAATCGCGAATTCATGCCCCGTATTCGCTTTCCGAACCTGGGCCGGCATAGGCCGAATGCTGGCGACGGCGGGTTGACGTATTTTCCTCCAGCGTGCCTTGAGTAATGATCTCGTACAGCACAGCCTGCTTATCGTCCTTTTTCCGCAAAATGCGCCCGAGCCGCTGCACATGCTCTCGTACGGTCGAAGTGCCTGAAAGCACCACGGCCACGTTGGCCTCGGGAACGTCTACGCCTTCGTTGAGCACGCGCGAAGTCGCTACCACGGTGTAATCCCCGCTCGCGAACCGCTCCAGCACGGTCTTTCGCTCACGCGCCTTGGTCGAATGAGTGATAACGGGCACAAGAAATTCACGTGCGATGCGGTAAACCGTGGCATTGTCATGGGCGAACACGATCACGCGGTCGCCCATGTGCCTGTCCATAATCCCTTCCAGAACCCGTAGCTTCGCTGGTGCCGCCAGTGCGATCGTGCGGTGATCGCGAAAGGCCTTGAACGCCATGCGGCCCCGTGGCGTCCGGGCCGCCGTCGCCAGAAACTGGCCCCAGGCGCCGTTACGGCGCAGGTCAATCCGGTTTTCCAGCAGAAATGTGCGATAAAGCTCGCGATTCGTTTCGTAGGCGAATCGTTCTTCGTCCGATAGCTGCACGTAAAGCGTGCGCACCTGATACTGGGCCAGGAATTCCCCTTTGAGCTGGCCGATTTCCCGACGATACAGAATCGGGCCGATCAGATGGTCCAGTTGCTCGTGCATCTGGTCCGACCGCTCGGGCGTCGCAGTCAGCCCCAACCGGAACGGAGCGATCGACCCCAGCGCCGAGAGAGAATACGTCTGCCCTGGCAAGTGGTGGCATTCGTCGAATACCAGCAGGCCGAATTTATTGCCGATCCGTTCGACATTCAGATAGGCGGAGTCATAGGTCGTCACCGTGATCGGCCGGATGTCCGACGAACCGCCGCCCAGCATGCCCACTTCCGTGCCGAAGTTGGCCGCCAGGTCACGGGCCCACTGCTGCATCAGGTCGATCGTGGGCGTGACGACCAGCGAGGGCCGCTGGGCCCGCTCGATCGCCAGCTCCGCCACGTGCGACTTGCCTGTGCCAGTCGGCAGTACGACAACTCCCCGGCCGCCCGCTGTCCACCAGGCATCCACGGCTTCGATCTGGTGCGGAAACGACGACCGACCGGTGTCTAGCTTCCAGGCGATTGCCTTGTATTCGCGCGCCTGGTCTTCGCGGGCCACATTCGCGGCCATAAGTCGTTCGATAAGCGAACGATAGGCGATGCCGGGACAAACCCAGGCACCTTCGGCCCCGTGCGGATCGTTCTGGAGGAACTCGGGCATCCAGTCGGGAATACCGACGATGCCTTCGACCTGCAGCGTTCCCCCGGCGAAGCGAATGCGCACCTTCGCCTCGTTGGGAGAAGTTTCCGTCATGCCAGGTGCACTTGGCGAAGTTTCGCTCATCGATCATCCATCGGATCGCTTCGACCCGAAATCGCCCGGCGTTCGTCACCACGGCGATTCGGATCGAATCCGATTCTATCCGGATCCGTCCGCGATTGGCAAAACGACATTCGCGACGAACGGCCGATCGTGTACGATTTCGGCCGTCGAATCGAAATTCCGCCTGTCCTTAACCTTCCGCCAGCGCCGCCAGAATGCCCTGCATGAATTCGGGCAGATCGGCCGGCGTGCGGCTCGTCACGAGATTGCCGTCCCGCACGCAGGCGGCGTCTTCCCAGATCATCCCGGCGTTTTCCACGTCGTCGCGAACCGCGAAAAAACCGGTCGCCCGGCGGCCCTTCAGGGCTCCTTTCGTTGAGCACAACATCCAAGGCCCGTGGCAGATCGCGGCGAGCACCTTGCCGGCTTTGGCCGCTTCGGTCACCAGGTCGACCATCGGCTTGCAGCGCCGCATGTGGTCGGGCGAATAGCCGCCCGGCACGATCACGCCGTCGACCTTGTCCGCCGTCACGTCCGCGGCGGCGACTTCGGACTTGCACGGGTAACCGTGCTTCGAAGCATACGTCTCGCCCGCCTTCGGGCCGACGAGCAGAACCTCGCAGCCAGCCTCTTTCAGCCGGTAGTAGGGATACCAGAGTTCCAGATCCTCATAGAATTTCTCTACGAGAATCGCCACGCGTTTGCCTTTGAGATTCATCGTCGTGCCTCGTCTCGCCATGTGCTTCGGGTCGAATGGGAAAATCGACCTGGAGCTTACGGAGACACGGCCGCCGATTCAAGACTTCGGTGTGCCGAGCACCTTCGGCGCGACATCGGCCACGGCCCGCTCAAGCCCGGTTCTCCAGTCATAAGGCGGCTGATAGCCAAGGACTTTGCGTGCCTTCTCGATCGAATAATCCAGATTCAGCCCGAGGAATTTGTACCTGGCTTTGTTGATGAGAGGCGCCGTTTTCCGCCCCCTGGCTTTCGCGACCTTTTCGACGATCACTGCCAGCACCCAGGCCAGCCGCAGAGGAATATGACGCGTCGGTTCTTTCAGCCCCGCGAGTCGCGCCGTCGTGCCGATGAAGTCCTTCTTCGAAATCCTCTGCCCGTCCGTCACGTTGAATACTTCGCCGACGGCCTCAGGCTTGTCGGCCGCCAGAAAGATCGCGGCCACCAGGTTCTTGACGTAAATGCAATTGAGTGCCTGTTCGCCCGAGCCGAAATAGCTCAAAATTCCCCGGCGCATGTTCACAAGCATCTTCGGCAGCACCGTTCGGTCACGCTCGCCGTAAATGAAACCGGGGCGGACGATCGCGGCGGGCAGCCCTTTCGTCTTGTGATATTCGAGCACCAGAGCTTCGGCCTCGCACTTCGAACGCGTGTAAGCATCCAGTGAATTCGCGGCCGGCGGCGTGGTTTCGTCCGTCCCGAAATGGTCGCGGCCTTCGTACACGCCCAGGCTCGACACATGCACGAACCGCTGCGTACCGGCGGCGACCATCGCGTCGAGCAAAATCCGCAGCGCCTCGACATTCAGCTCGCGAAACTCGGCCAGAGTGCCCCAGTCACCCACCTTGGCCGCGCAGTTGATCACGAGATCACAACCTGCCACTCCATTTCGCATCGCTTCCGCATTGGCCAGATCGCCCGGAACCAGTTCGACGCCAAGCGATTCCAGAAATTTCGTGTCAGAGCCCGTTCGTGCCAGCGCCCTGACGTGGTGGCCACGCGCGACCGCTTCTTCCGCCACATGACTGCCGACCAGCCCCGTTCCGCCTGTCAGAAAGATGTTCATCGTCGTGGTCTTGCACTCAGCTGGGAATCGATGCGTTTCGTCTTCGTCGACTATCCGAAATATATCTGACGAAATCGCGCCGTGCAGGCCCTGCCATCGCCCACTTCTCGTCGATTCGCCGAATCCGCTCGATCGGCAAAGTCATCGAGAACCTTACCAGCGGCAAACCCGTCACGAGCGGCGGGATATCGGAAGCAAAATCCGGAATCGCTTAAAGTTCGGATGACAAAGCCTTGACCTTGTCGTAGAATTGCCATGCCTGCCATCGCGGCGGGTCGTGCGACGGAGGCACTGGTCCCGATCGCGAAACGTCAGAAATTCACGAGGAAAGAGAGACCTTTCGATGATTCGTAGAACTTTGCTGGGATTGGTCGCGACATTCGCCGCCGTGACAAGCAGCTCCGAAGCCCAGGTCATTTATACGATTCCGACGACCACGACTTACGAAGTCGTCGAATCGCAATTCGTTTCGCCCACGACCACGACCGTCGTCGTCCCGACGACTCGGACGACTTACGTCCCGACGACGACCACCACCTACGAAACCACCAGTTTCGCCGTCCCGACCACCACGTTCCGCACCATGGACACCGTCGTGATGCCGACCTCCACCACGACCATCGTCCCCACGACCCGTACGACCGTGATCCCGACCACGACGACAACCGTCATCCCCACGACGACCACGACCGTGATCCCGACCACGACGACCACGATCATCCCCACGACCACGACGACCATCGTGCCGACTTCGGTCTTCGTGCCGACCACCAACGTCCAGACGATTTACTCCCGCGGCCTCTTCGGCCGTTATCGCCCGACCGGCGTCGTCGTCTATTGATCGACGGCCAAAATCGTCGAATTCCGAACAACTTGCGACCAGCGGGCCTAAGCCGCTGGTTTTTCTTTTTGACGTTCGACTCTCCGCCCTCGATCATGCACCGACAGACTTGATGAGAACCGGCGGCAACCGCATCGACCTCAAGAAAGCCCGCCCCGGGATCTCGAATCCGAACTCCGGCTTCTGTATATTAATCACGACACCGTCGGGCCGTTCGATACGAACCCCGTCGATCCATCGACACCGTGCGGCACACCGCCTCGCCTTACCGCCGCACCGGCTGACCCGTGCCACTCCAGGAGCAACGAACCGTTATGACCCCGTCACTTCGCCGCATGCCGGCGGCATTCTTCGTCGCGCTGCTGACGTTCGTTCAGGCCAGTGCCCAAAACCTCGAGATCCGAACGGGCGACAGCATCGCCATCGTCGGCAACACCCTGGCCGACCGCATGCAACACGACGGCTGGCTCGAAGCCCGCATCCAGGCCCGGTTCCCCTCCGCCAATCTCGTCATCCGAAATCTCGGCTTCTCCGGCGACGAACTCTCCCTGCGCCTCCGCTCCGCCAATTTCGGCACGCCCGACCAGTGGCTCACACGCGTCCAGGCCAACACCATCTTCGCCTTCTTCGGCTATAACGAATCGTTCGCCGGCGAAGCAGGCCTGGCCAAATTCAAGGACGACCTCGGCAAGGAAATCGACCACTGGCTCAGCCAGAAATACGACGGTAAGTCTTCGCCCCGCGTCGTCATCTTCTCGCCAATCGCCTTCGAAAACACCAAAAACCCCCACCTGCCCGACGGCTCCGCACATAACCCGCGCATCAAGCTTTACACCGAAGCCATGCGCGATGTCGCCGCAGCCAAAAAGGTCGCCTTCGTCGATCTCTTCGAACCCACCTCGAAGGCCTACACCGCCGCTGCAAAGCCCCTCACCTTCAACGGCGCGCACCTCACCCCCGAAGGCAATCGCGAGCTGGCCGAAATCATCGAAAAGGCCCTCTTCGGCAACCTGAACGAACCGGGCGCCGATAAGGTCGAAAAAATCCGCCAGGCTGTGCTCGACAAGAACCACTTCTGGTACAACCGCTACCGTACCACCGACGGATACTCCATTTACGGCGGCCGTGCCGATCTCAAGTTCGTCGAAGGCCAAACCAATCGTGTCGTCATGGACCGCGAGATGGAAGTCCTCGACGTCATGACGGCCAATCGCGACAAGCGCGTCTGGGCCGTCGCCGCAGGCGGCGACCTCAAGGTCGACGACTCCAACACACCCGACTTCATCCCTGTCGTCACCAACAAGCCCGGCCCCCTGCCTGGCGCAGCTCACCCTTACCTCAAGGGTGAAGAAGCCATCGCCAAGATGAAGCTGCCCGCCGACTTCCAGGTCAACCTCTTCGCCGACGAAACCCAGTTCCCCGAACTGGCCAACCCCGTCCAGATGGCTTTTGACACCAAAGGCCGCCTGTTCGTCGCAGCCTGGCCCAGCTACCCCCACTGGAAGCCCAAGGACGAGATGAACGACAAGCTCGTCATCCTCGAAGACACCAACGGCGACGGCAAAGCCGACAAGCTCAAGGTCTTCGCCGACAAGCTCCATAACCCCACCGGCTTCGAATTCTGGAACGGCGGCGTCATCGTCGCCCAGGCACCTGACCTGATGTTCCTCAAGGACACCGACGGCGACGACGTCGCCGACGTCCGCCAGCGAATCCTCTCGGGCCTCGACACCGCCGACACCCACCACACGGCCAACAGCTTCGTGATCGACCCGGGCGGCTCGCTGTATATGCAGGAAGGCACCTTCCACCACACGCAGGTCGAATCGCCCTGGCGTGCCCCGGAACGCACCGCCAACGGCGCAGTGTTCCGATTCGAGCCCCGCACGTTCAAGTTCGAAGCCTACACCAGCTACGGCTTCGCCAATCCCCACGGCCACGTCGTCGACGCCTGGGGTCAGGACTTCGTCACCGACGGCACCGGCGCTCAAACCTACTGGGGCACCGGCTTCTCCGGCTCGCTGGACTTCCCCCGCAAGCACCCGCGGATGAAGCAGGTCTACCAGCAGCGCACCCGCCCCTGCCCGGCGACCGAAATCCTTTCCAGCAAACACTTCCCTGATGAATACCAGGGCGACCTGCTCGTCCAGAACGTCATCGGTGTCCTGGGCATCCTCCGCTACAAGTTCAAGGACGAAGGCTCGGGCTTCACGGCCGTCGAGCAAGAACCCCTGCTCCTCTCCGACGACCCGAACTTCCGCCCAGTCGACATGGAAATCGCACCCGACGGCTCCATCTACTTCGTCGACTGGCACAACACCATCATCGGCCACATGCAGCACAACCTGCGTGACCCGAACCGCGACCACGTCCACGGCCGCGTCTATCGCATCACGCACAAATCCCGCCCGCTGGCCACCCCGGCCAAAATCGCCGGCGCGCCGGTCGCCGAGCTGCTCGACCTGCTCAAGAGCACCGATGACCGCACCCGCTACCGCGCCCGGGCCGAACTCGGCGCCCGCGACGCGAAGGAAATCCTCGCCGCCCTGGGCACCTGGACGGCCAACCTTTCGAAGTCCGACCCGCTCTACGAGCACCACGTTCTGGAAGCCCTCTGGCTGCACCAGAACCTGGACGTCGTCAACGAAGCCCTGCTGGCCGACGTGCTCAAGAGCAAGGACTTCCGGGCCCGCGCCGCGGCCACCCGCGTGCTGGTCCTCTGGCGTGACCGGGTGAAGACCCCGCTCGATCACCTTCAGAAGCTGGTCAACGACGACCACCCCCGCGTAAGGCTCGAAGCCGTCCGCGGCCTCTCGTTCTTCACCGGCGTCGACGCGGCGAAGGCCCAGGAAATCGCCCTGGAATCCCTCGCCCACCCGCAGGACGACTACCTGGAATACGTCTTCAACGAGACGAACAAAACCCTCGAAGACCGCGTGGCGAAAGCCGCCGCGACCGCGAAGTAAGCATACCAGTCAGATTTTCCGGAAACGCAGCTGCCCTGAGCTTTGTCTCAGGGCGGCTGTTTTTTGGGTCTGTGAATGTTAGACTCAAATGAACGAAGGTTCGAACCCAAATTCAGCCGATGGTGCGCAGCGACGACGAATCTCACACGGGAATCTCAGATGTTCGATCGCATTATTTATGACCCGGCGATTCTCGGCGGCAAGCCGATCATCAAGTGAACGCGCATCAGCGTCGAGTTCATCTCGAACTTTTTGCATCCGGAGACTCCATCGCTGACATCGAGCGCAACTACACGTTTCTCACGGAAGAGGACTTACGGCAAGCCGTCGGTTTCGCGGTCCAATCGCACAAGAACGACATGAGAGTGATGTCGCCTGACTTCTCTCCTGCGGAATGGGAATGGACGTTAGCGAGAAAAAGGTCATCATCATCGCCGGGCCGAACGGTGCGGGGAAGACGACCTTCGCCCGATCGTTCCTGCCCGCGCTTCATCAACGCCGACCTGATCGCGGCGGGATTGTCGCCGTTCGCCCCCGAGGCGGCGGCTCTGCGGGCCGGGCGGTTGATGCTCCAGGAAATGGATGCGTGCGAACGGAGCGGTTCGAACTTTGCGATCGAAACCACTCTGTCCGGGCTGAATTATCTTGGACGGATCCGCCGATGGCGTGCCGGCGGATACCATGTGAATCTCTATTTCCTGACGCTGCCCGACGTCGAAATCGCCGTCGCTCGCGTTGCCGAACGGGTGCGTCAGGGCGGGCATGACGTACCCGAAGCCGTGATCCGGCGCCGGTTCGACGCCGGCCTGCATCATTTCGATCGACACTATCGGCAGGCGGTCGACGCCTGGATGAAGTTCGATAACTCGGGAGTCGAACCCGTTTTGCTCAACGAAGGGACCAATCCATGAGCGTCAGGGAATCGGACCGATCGCATGATGCGGACGTACGCGATGCCATGGCTGCGCTGCGGCGGGCGGCCGAAACGGCACGCCAGATCGCGATCCAGACCGGGACCGCCATTATCGTGGTAAAGGACGCCAAACGCGTTCGCATCACCGCCGAAGAGCTGCGAAAACAGCAGGCGGCTGGCCAATCATGACTCCAGGTGACTTTTTCCCCTCACGTCCCCCAGCAGTGCCGACGATCTACGCCGTCACCAGCTCATCAGGATCATGCGGGATTGTCGAAAGCTGTCTATACCGAACGATCAGCCACCGACGCGGCGAAGGCCCAGGAAATCGCCCTGGAATCCCTCGCCCACCCGCGGGATGAGGACCTGGAATACGTCTTCAACGAGACGAACAAGACCCTCGAAGACCTCGTAGAGAAAGCCGCCGGGAAGTGAATCGCAGGCCGCACGCTTGAACCGATCCCATCGATCCCCGGGCGATTCGCTCGGGGATTTTTCGTTAGTATGGTGCTTGATCGCAAGACGCTTCGAGTCCTCGATACATCATGCTGGTTTCTTCAATTTATGTTACCATCAATCGATAATTGCCATTTCCAGCTCGCTTGACGAGGATTCGAAATGACGAAGATTCACCATATCAACTGCGGAACTCTCGAAGTCGACGGCTATCCGACGGTCGTTTGTCATTGCTTGTTGATCCAGGATCACAGTGTCCTGGCACTGGTCGATACCGGTATCGGCTTAAACGACATCCGCAATCCGGTCGAACGTCTTGGGCAGTCTCTGATCGAACAAGCCGGGTTTCGCTTCCGTGAGCACGACACGGCCGTCAAGCGTACCGAATCTCTGGGACTCAATCCCGCTGACGTGAAACACATCATTTTGACCCATTGCGACCCGGATCACGTCGGTGGTCTGGCCGATTTTCCGAACGCCGAAGTGCATCTTTCGGAAGAAGAGCTGAATCATTCGAAATCAGGAAATCCGCGTTACGTCATGACCATGTTCGAACATGGTCCGAAGTGGCGAACTCACGCCCCTTCGAGCCGCACCTGGTTCGGCCTTGAGGCTCGCCCAATATCGCTCAATTTCGAATCGGAGATTCTGCTGATTCCGCTTTTTGGCCACACACTCGGCCATTGTGGTGTCGCGGTCCGCAAACCCGACGGAGGATGGTTACTCCATGTCGGAGATGCCTACTATCTGAGAGCCGAACTGACAGAAGAACATCACCCGGTATCGGCCTTCGCAGCGATGAGAGCCGATGACGATACCCGAAGGCTTCGAAGCCTGAAGGAACTTCGAAGATTGCATTACGAACATTCGGATGAAATCGAATTGTTCGGTTATCACGACCTCAGCGAACTTCCGAATGGCCTGGATCGTAAGATGCCATCATGATCGGGTTCGAACCGAATTCTTTCATTCAGGGATCGATTCGTCAATCTGGAAGAATGGTATTTTCATCGTTACGATAACCAAGAGGAGATGAGTATAAAATCTGGCACCGCATCGAAGTCGCTTCAAGTTCCGAAGGATACGAAGATGTTGCTTGAACATATCGAATTCCAGGACCGTATCCTCGCGATGGCGAGAAATCTGTCTCTCGTTTCGGATGACGAATGCTTCTCCTCGTCTGAGGTCGCAGTGAACCTCGGGATAACTGACCAAGAGGTGTTATGTGCATTGGCACGCCTTGAAGAAACGGACTGGGTCGTCAGGTTCGAAAGCGATTGGAGCATTCCGGCGACAGGAAAAACGCGATGGGTCGTGATGGAACATGCGAGACTGACGATAGGAAAACGTTATGAAGTTCTCGCGATCGAGAATGATCTTTATCGGATACTTGACGATTCTGACGATCCCGTGCTCTACGATCCTTCATGCTTCAAGATCATCGACGACTCTAGGCCAAGCTTCTGGATTTGCAGAACAGTCGAAGATGGAGTGCTATACTGCGAACCACCCGAATGGGCCCGCGATTGCTTTTTCGAAAAATATCATGACGGCGTTGAGTCCGTTCGTGATCAGTTCTGGAAAGATCTCCGCAAACACTATCCTTTCACCTGGTCCGAACGTCTCAAGCAACGATGACTTAGATGAAGAACGGGTTTTCGGAAGGCCTGCGATTCCGGCGATCGGATCGATTAGGATGAACATGGAGAAGTTCACGGAAGCGAAGAAGGGTTATGACATGAGCCAGGAACCGATTGACATTCTGGAACTGGATCCCAGGCTGAAAGACCGCATCGCCCGTTTGGCGAACGCGGCCGAACTGATCATCATGGAAAATGATCGTCCGATCGCCAGGATCGTCCCGATCGAACGCCCGAAACCGGTTTTCGGCGGTTGTCGAGGCATGCTCAAGGTCATCGACGAGGACGACGAACACCTTGCGGAATTCGAGGAATCATTTACGACCCCGAAACCGTGAGATTGCAATTGACCTTCGACGCCCTCCGCTTCAAAACAACTCCTCCAGCGGCCTTCCTTCCGCCAGCAGGTTGAACGTGCGGCCGTCCTTGTCGGTCGCTTCGAGGTCTTTGATGCCCATCGCGTGATAGACCGTGTGGGCGATGTGGGCCGGGGTCACGGGCTTCTCGGCCGGGTATTCGCCGTATTTGTCCGTCGTGCCGTAGGCCTGGCCGCCCTTGATGCCGCCGCCGGCCAGCACCACGCTCTGGCAGTGCGTCCAGTGGTCGCGGCCCGCGCCGTATTCGCCACCCGATCGCGGATCGCCCACACGCGGCTTCCGGCCCATCTCCGAAGTCACCACCAGCAGCGTTTCGTCGAGCATGCCCCGATGCTCCAGATCTTCGATCAGGGCCGAAAAACCCCGGTCGAACTCGGGCAGCAGGTCTTCCTTCAGGCAGGCGAAATTGTTGCCGTGCGTGTCCCAGCCGCCGCCTGACTTGCATTTCTTGTCGATCCGCTCGTCATTCTCGGCCCAGAACACCGTCACAAAGGGCACACCGGCTTCGACCAGTCGCCGGGCTACCAGCAGGCTCATGCCATTGATCGTCTTGCCGTAACGCTCGATCGTCGCCGGCAATTCGGCCGATAGGTCAAAGGCCTTCGTCGCGCCGCCGCCTGAAAGCAGCCGCATGGCCTGATCCTGCAGCTTCGACCACGTGCGCACTTTCGAAACCGATTCGAAATCACGCCGGGCCGAATCGATCGATTCCAGCATTTTGTCCCGAGTCAGCAGCCGCTGGGCCGTCATGCCGTCGCCCTCCAGCGTCAGCGCCGGGGCCTGGAAGATCATCGGCTTGTCGCGATCGGCCAGCACATAAAGCGGATCATGCTCCACCCCCAGCCGGGCCGCGAATTGCCCGGGGCGGGTGTATGGCAGCTTGCTCGGCTTGATCGGCAAACTCACGGCATTCGGCAGATCCGGGTGCCGTGGCCGACGCGAGCCGCACACGGTGCCCATATAGGGCCAGTCGTCGGGCATGGGGCGGCGGTCGTTGCCAAGCGTCAGAAACGTCGGGTCAGGCACATGACCGGTCAAATTGTAATAATAACCGGCATGGTGGTCGTTGGTATTGACGGTTCCGCGAATCGACCGCACCACGGCCAGGTGATGCCCCACCCGGGCCAGCCGTGGCAGGTGTTCGCTGATCGAAAGCCCCGCCGAGCGCGTGGCGATCGGCGAAAATTCGCCCCGATATTCGCGCGGGGCATTCGGTTTCAAATCCCACATGTCGATATGGCTGGAACCGCCGCACAGAAAGAATAGAATCGTCGACTTCGCCCGCCCGCCCGTCACGACATCCGTGGCGGCTTTCGAAACCGGATCGACGCCGGCCGCCGTCACCAGCCCGGGCGTGCCGAAGCGGAAACCGGCCAGGCCCATGGTGGAGGCCACCAGCAATTGCCTGCGGGACGTGTTCGAATCGGTAGGTCGCATATTCATGCCAGTAAGCCTTTCACCACGTTGCCGTGGACGTCCGTCAGCCGGAAGTCCCGGCCCTGGAACCGGTAGGTCAGCCGGGTGTGATCGATACCCAGCAAATGCAATATCGTCGCCTGAAGGTCGTGCACGCCGACGGGGTCGGTCACGGCCCGGAAGCCGAAATCGTCGGACGATCCATAGCTGATGCCGGGCTTCACGCCGCCGCCGGCCATCCAGATCGTGAAGGCGTACGGGTGATGATCCCGGCCCCACGATTTCATTTCCTCGATCTTGCCCTGAAGGAACGGAGTGCGGCCGAACTCGCCGCCCCAGATCACGAGCGTTTCGTCAAGCAGCCCGCGACGTTTCAGGTCACGCACCAGGGCGGCCGAAGGGGCGTCGGTGTCGGTGCACTGCACTTTCAATTGCGTATTCAAATTCCGGTGCTGGTCCCAGCCGGCATGCAGCAACTGA
This sequence comes from bacterium, assembly GCA_016125085.1. Lineage (GTDB taxonomy): Bacteria > Planctomycetota > Planctomycetia > Isosphaerales > Isosphaeraceae > QWQI01. Next base: position 13,418 of record WGMM01000003.1, on the reverse strand, counting down.
ACGAACCGCGTGCCGCGCTCCACCAGCCGCCGGGCCATCAGGCAATTGTAAGCGAACGAACCGGCCCGGCGCACATCGGGCCCATATTCGGCCAGCACATTTTCAGGCTCGTCGGAAAAGTCCGTCAGTTCCGGCACGCTGGCCTGCATACGATAGGCCATTTCGAATTGCGAAATGCGTGTGGAGATTTCAGGGTCATGCACGCGATCAAGCGTCATCGCATTGAGCCGGTCGAGATCGTTGAGCATTGCCCGGCGGGCCTCGCGGCTGATGCCGGCCGGATTCGAAAGGTACAGAACCGGATCGCCCCCGCCCCGGAATTTCACGCCCTGGTAACGGCTCGGCAGAAACCCGGCGCTCCAATAGAAATCATAGAAAATCTGCCCGCACGAGGCTTCCTTGTCGCGTGATGTCATCACCACGAAGCCCGGCAGCTCGGCCGACTCGCTGCCCAGCCCATAGGTGAGCCATGAGCCCATGCTCGGCCGGCCTGGCATTTCCGAACCGGTCAGGAAGAACGTGATCGCCGGGGCATGGTTCACCTGCGTCGTCGTCATCGATTTGACGAAGCACAATTCATCGGTAATTTTCGCCGTGTGGGGCATGAAATCGCTGACGGTCGCCCCCGACTGCCCATGCCGTGCGAATTTCGAAATTTCGGGCAAACACGGCCGTGCCGTCTGCCCGCTCGTCATCGTGCTGAAACGAGCCTGACCGACGACCGAATCAGGAATTTGAATGCCGCGATTTCGCGCCAGCTCCGGCTTGTAATCGAACAGGTCGACGTGCGAAGGCCCGCCATTCTGGAACAGATAAATGACATTTTTCGCTTTGGGAACATGATGCGGCAGCCCGGCGATTCCGCGGGTTTGCGACGAAGCATCCGCCGCATTCACTTTCGAATCGCCCGCAAGAAGGCTGGCCAGAGCCAACCCGCCCAACCCCGATGCCGCCTGGCCGAACAGGGCCCGCCGGGTCATGGCCCGGGCCGTGGTCTGGCGGATCGTTTCGAAATCGAATTGTGCCGGGTTCATGGCTTCGTCAGGGCCTCGTCCAGGTTCAGGAGCATCAGGCATACCTGTGTCCAAGCCGCATGCTCAGCCACGTCAAGCCCCGGCACGCCGGGCCATTCGCCCGCTTTCGAAAGCTTTTCGGCAGCTTCGCGATCCGCCGCGAAGATCCCCCGCTGCCTTTTCAGGGCCGATCGCAACGCTTCGATTTCATTTCCGGACGGCTCACGCACGACGACCCTTCGAAAAGCCTCAGCCAGCCGTTTTTCGTCGTCCGTTTCAGGCAGTTTCGAAAGATTCTGCGCCAGCACCCGGGCCGCTTCGACATACGTCGTATCGTTGAGCGTCACCAGGGCATGCAGCGGAGTATTCGTGATCACCGTCTTCACCGAGCAATTCTGCCGGTTCGGCGTGTCGAAGAACACCGTCGGCCCCACGATCCGCCGCCAGAAGACGTAAAGACTGCGGCGGTAAAGCGCTTCGCCGTGATCCTGCACATACGCCTTGTTGCCGAAGGTGGCCTCTTCCCAGATGCCAGGCGGCTGATAGGGCTTCACCGATGGCCCGCCCATCGTGGGAGTGAGCATTCCTGCCACGGCCAGGGCCTGGTCGCGCAGCATCCACGAAGGCAGCCGGTGCCGCGGGCCACGGGCCAACAGGCGGTTTTCGGGGTCGCGTGCCCACAGTTCCTCAGGTGCCGTGGACGATTGCCGATACGTCGCCGAAGTCACGATCGTCCGCACGATGTGCTTCACGCTCCAGGGCCTGGCTCCAGAATTCGCAGCTGGCTCACGAAATTCGACCGCCAGCCAGTCCAGCAGTTCCGGATGGCTCGGCAATTGCCCCTGAAGGCCGAAGTCTTCGGTCGTTTTCACCAGCCCCGCGCCGAAGAACGTCTGCCACAGCCGGTTCACCGTCACCCGGGCCGTCAGCGGATTCTCCGGGCTCACCAGCCATTCGGCCAGGTCTCGGCGGCTCATCCGGCGGCCAGCATCGGTGGATTCCGATTTGCCGGGCACGAAGGAAGCTGGCAAGCCGGCCGAGACCTTGTCTTCCCGCTTGTCGTAGGCTCCACGCGTCAGCATGAACGTCTCACGCGGCTGGGGGGCTTCGCCCATCACCATCACCCGCGTAATTTTCGAAGCGGCTTCGTCGCGAGCCGATTTCAATTTCCGCAGTTCATCGAGCTGGTTGAGATATTCCGGCTCGGCGGAGCCGTAGTACTTTTTCAATTCCTCGTAATTCTGGGCGGCGCGGTCGTTGGGGCCCTTGCGCAGGATCGATTCGATGATCACCGGCAGCTTAGTGTCGTATTTGCCGTCTTTGACGACCATGCCCGCTTCACGCAGTTTCGCCTCTTTGGCCACCACTACTTTCAATAAGGTTTCGAATGCGGCGGCGGTCTTTTTCTGCTTTTCCACCTCGGCCGGAGTGGCCATGTCGAGCACGGGGGCCGTCTGGCCGCTGCCGCCGGCGCCGTTCACGGGCGTGGTGTCGAAAAATGCGAACAGCCGGTAATAATCGCGGCGGCTCACCGGGTCGTATTTATGGTCATGGCAGCGGGCGCAGGTCAGCGTCAGGCCCAGCCACATCGTGCCGACGGTCTCCGTCTGGTCGAACACATATTCCACGCGGTTCTCTTCGGCGATCCGCCCGCCCTCGCCGTTGATCATGTGATTCCGGTTGAAAGCCGTGGCCAGAATGCGTTCGCGTGACGCCTCGGGCATCAGGTCGCCCGCGATCTGGTTGACCGTAAACCGGTCGAAGGGCATGTCTTCGTTGAAGGCGCCCACCACCCAGTCTCGCCAGGGCCACATCGTCCGCTCGCCGTCGCCCTGATAGCCGTTCGTGTCGGCATAGCGGGCCGCATCCAGCCAGTCCCAGGCCATGCGCTCGCCATAGCGGGGAGAGGCCAGCAGCCGGTCGACCAGCCTTTCGTAAGCTTCCGGGGCATCATCGCTCAGGAACCGCCGCACCTCGGCTGCGTCAGGCGGCAGGCCGGTCAAGTCGAGACTCACGCGCCGGATCAGCTCGGCCTTCGTCGCCTCGGGCCGGGGCGTAAGGCCTTCCGCCTTCAGTCGGGCCACGACGAAGGCATCGATGGGGTTGCGCACTTTCGCGCCAGCCGCCGTCGGCACGTTCGGCCTGATCGGCACATCCCAGGCCCAGTGCCTGCCCCACTTCGCCCCGCCGGCGACCCAGGCCTTCAGCGTATCGATCTGCCTGCTGGTCAACGGCTTGCCGAATTTCGGCGGGGGCATGACTTCGTCATGCTCGGGGCTTTCGATGCGGGCGATCAGTTCGCTTTCGCCCGGCTTGCCCGGCTCGATCACGCCCGATACGAACGCCGCTTTCTGGTCGTCCAGCCGCAAGTCGGCCTTGCGGTTGGCCTTGTCGGGCCCATGGCAGGCGAAGCAGCGGTCGGACAAAATCGGCAGAACATCGCGCGAAAACGAAATCTCGCCCGGATCGGCGGCTTGTGCCGAAGCCACGAAAATCATGCCGAAAACGGCAAGGGCGATGATCGGACGCCTGAAAATCCGGAACATGGCGGGTTCGGTTTCGATGCTGCGTGAGGGCTGCCGCGGGTGGGACGATGCTCTATCATAAGCCATAAAACGGCGGGGAACAATCGGAAAGGATGGGATAGAGGTATCTGCTTGCTTGATCTGACGGCTTTCGGAGATTTCTCATGAAACATGGCAGGATCGCTCAGTTACGATCCGTTCGAGTTCTCGACCGCAGTCCGAAACGGAGGTCGAATCCAGGCTCTGCACGAGTTGAAACTGCGACTTTCTGTCTGTGAAGTCGGCGATTCGAACTTCGAGAAAGTCCGCAATCGAGGTGCCCCGCCCTTCTTGCTCCCCCTCTTCAGAAAAGGAGGAGAGACATTCTCGCCTGGCATATTTAAGGTTATACGTGGCAGAAACATAAGCTCTCCCCCTGACAAGGGGGAGTACCGCGCAGCGGGGAGGGGGTTGCTGCATGCACGGGTGATACTCCGCATGCGAATTAACCACCCCGGCCTGCGGCCACCCCTCCTTAAAAAGGAGGGGAGTGTCTTGTGATGCCTTATTTTGGGATGTGAAGAGCAACACCAACGCCAAACGGCGTTGACGGAATTCTGGAAGCTGATAGCTTGTACCTGCACCAGAGGCCCGAGACGGAATTGGGCCGAGAGAGGCTTTCCTGAACTTCACAGTTGGCTTGCCGGTTCGGAAACGAATGGTTCATATCGGCGAAAAGACCGGGGTTCATTCGCAGTTTCGCCCACATTGGGCATCGTGGTTCGCTCAGGAGTTTCCGGAAATGCCGTGCATTGCCCACAGGAAATACCGGTCATGAAGACCAATCGATCGATGCCCCGAACCCTCGGCCTGCTGGCCCTGAGCATGCTCGCCGTAGTGACCGCTCCTGAAGTTCGGGCCGATGCGATTCAGCCAAGATACCGGATCGAGGATCTGGGCCTGCTCTCGAAATGGGGCGGAACGAATCCACGATTCTATCTGGACGGCACGGTCCATCGATATGATCAAATGCCAGGTTCACCTTTAAATGTAGGTGATTATCGCTTGGTACAGATCTGGCCACAGGGACAACCTGAAAAGGTGCTACTTTATCAGGGTGAGAGCACGCAGAATCTGTTAAACGAAGAGCAAAGTCGCAAATTCGCATTCACTGCAAGAGATCTGACTGCCGACGGCAAACTTCTGATCTGGAACGAACCAGACACTGGTTCCTATTCGGTCCTGGATGTGAAGTCAGGCGAATGGACAGTGGCGGCATCCTCGCCGACGATCGGCGAACCCGGCAGCAAGGCTCAGGTCTTTGCCATCAATACCATGGGTCAAATGGTCGGACAGCAGGATTCGAAAGCCATCCTCTACGACAGCTTCGACGCGACGCCGATGTTGTTGAAAGATCTTGTCCAAGCTTCCGACGGCTGGCATTTTACAGAAGCTTCAGATATTTCCGAAACGGGTGACATTATCGTCACAGCCTACAGTGATTTCAAACAAGGTGCTTATGCACTGAAACTCGTCCCCATCACGCCTGTTCCCGAACCTGCCACCTGGCTGATCCTCAGCCTCGGAGGCTTGTGGATCTTCCGCAAACGCGTCAAGATCTGACCCGGCGATCGCAAGAATTTCGAATCATTCGATTTCGAATCGAACACATTTGCCCGCCCGGAAACGAAAAAATAAAACCGGCCGCGAGCCCCATCCGTAGGGTAGATGCTCTCGCGGCCCGGAATATGGTGGATGCCTGAGGAATCCGGCGGGACGTGCTCCGGACGGAGCACGTCACCGGCGGAATCCGAATGATCGATCAGGCTTCCGTATGATTACGGCGAAAATCACGACGGATCGGGCCGCGAACGGCCTCCACCTGACGAGCTTCCTGGGGTTCCAGTCGGCTCGCCTGTCGATTCTCACGCTGAATGGCCTCGTACACCTCCTGGCGGTGTACGCTGATCTCGATTGGCGCGGCTATGCCCAATCGGACCTTATCACCACGAATGTCCACCACTGTGATGACGATGTCATCACCAATGATGATACTTTCGTCTCGGTGACGTGAAAGGACCAGCATCTTACAGGCTCCTTCCTCCTGCCAACGGTCGAGAGCCGTGACCATCCCTGGCCACGCTGTCCGGATTTGTCCCGTGCGCCGCGGATATTTGCGGTCCCTTCCCGAGGAACCGGCGTGCGGCACACGCCACGACCTGCTCGAACGCGATGAAACGCCTCGGAACGATTCCGATGCGAACCCTTGACGCTTACGCGGAGACCCGCAGCACGTCGCCGATTCCGATCGAAATCAGCATCTCTTCCGAAGCCGGTTCACCCAGGGGATGACGCACCGAGTGACGGCTGGACGTGAGTACCATCTGACGGCCCAGCCGCTTGCTGAGATTGAAGACCATCGGCCCTTGCAGGTTGACGGTCAGAACCCCGGCTTCGTTGCGGTTGAGGATCAGAAAAATATCGGGTTCCTGGGCGTCTTCCAGAGCCAGCGCCGCCCGGTCACCACTTCGCACGTCCACATGGTAGTTGTCCAAACCCTCACCTGGCGGAACCAGTGCGAAGGCCAGGTCGGGAGTGTCCAGGCTTTGTAGCCAATAAAGACCCTCGACCTGCTGATCGGCAAGCAGTACGAAGCGTGTCGACGACCGAAAGCCCACAGGGCCTTCCGTCAGCCGCACGATATCGTTCTCCTCCACTTCCAGCGGACCGAATCGACTCGTCATCACGTTCATGACACGACCTCCTTGAGATGTCAAGCGTTTCGCTCGCCCTCCTTGCGAATGCTCTCCCCCCCTCCCGGCCTCGATTCGTAGCGGCCAACGACACTCCGGATGCTCCGGCTTGTCGAGGTTCCCCCCGCCTGATCACGATCGGCCGAATGTGTGGGATCATTCCTGGGCAACGGCCTTCGATCGACTCGCTTCCGTGATGCGATCGAAGCACCGCACTTGACCACCGTAACTATCGACCCGAGTCCGGCAATACTCGCCCCCCCGGCGGACGAATTGTCGGAGCCGCCGTCGTATTGGGCGGAGCGTAGGAGTCCGTCAGGTCGTGACGATTGTGCGGGCTGTCCCGGTTACGCCTGAAACGCCCCTGCCCCGCCCCTGACCCGCGGCGGCGAAATCGCGGCTTTTCCGCAGGTCAGTCCCGCAGCTGGACATCCACGGGCGTCGCGAAATCGGCGAACAGGGCCTCATTCCACGCACCGTCCGGGCGGCCGTCGTGCACCATCGTCCGATACCGCCAGGTGACCGGCTTGCCGGCTTCCAGGCGCAGATCCTCGCGGTGCGCAGGCACGAAGCTGAAGAACGGCAGCAGTGTCGGGTGAATACGGACGACGTTCGGGAAACGCGGATTCGCCGGATGATCGCACATCACGGCCCCGACGTATTCGGAAGAGCCATCAGCCACAGGGCCGGTCAGGTCGATCCAGCGGGCCGGCTTCTGATCGGCCTTCGCTCGGGTGTCGGCCCCTTCGCTCGTCAGGACGTCAAGCTTGCCCTTCACGAACGGCTCGGGGCCGCGATAGGCCATGCCGCCGTATCGGTGCTTGACCAGAACCATGTCGTGCCCCCGGGGGGTCTGCGTGCTGGCGATGTCCCAGACCCAGGCCGGCTCGCCGGGCACTTCGTAGACGGAGATCTCCCACGTTTCGTCGCCCACCGATGCGCCGGTGTCGGCCTCAGGCCTGGCCTTGTCTCGCAGTTGCCAGTCGTGCCGGGCGGTCAGCCGGGCCGTGACGGGGCCAGCCACCGTGCGGATGGAATCCTTGTTCGCCACGATCTTGGCCGTGCCGCCATGGATGTTCCAGAAGTCGGGATGATGATCCCCGACCGTGGTCTTGGCGTAAGCGAGAAAGAAACCACGATGGTGCGTGTGAAACGGCGAAAAATCGCCGGTGGCCGTCTTGCCGGAAGGTGTCAGGAACGGGTGGATGTAAGCCCCGCGATTTTGAGTGATGGGCAACCCCGGGCGATTTTCCAGCTCGGCTCGATATCGGAAAACAAGCCCGCGGGCGGCGTGGTGCAGCTCCACCTGGCCGTCTTCGGTGCGTTTCCAGCTCCAGGGCGAACGGAAGTCTCTGGGCGATTCGGGCTTGAGCGTCCAGCGGCGTTCTTCGCCCGATTGCCATGATCCCGGCTCGACCCAGGTCAGCCGGACGTTGTCACCGTCTTTGACGACTTCCACCGGCCGGACCAGTTCAGGGTGTTGTTCGAGCACGAGGCTCCAGCATGCGGGCGAATCGACGGCGATTGCGTCGATGGCTGGCTGCCCGAAGCGATCGGCCAGGAGCTTCGCCGGCAGTTCCTTGCGAACGATGGCATCCTGACGCAGGGCGTCGCCGGAGCGGGCGGAGAGCCGAAAGTCCGCGGCCATCGTGCCTGCGGCCAGTAACTGCCAGACGGCGGCGCCCAGGAGCCCGCAAATGAATCGCGTCGTCATTCCCCGCATCGTTCGTCCCATTCTTGCGTATGGATTTGACTCTGCATCGACAAGGCCAGCTGCCGCGACGTGCGTTTTCAGAAAGTCGCGGCGACCTTCTCAGTCCTGTCAGTTCCGATAGCTTTCTTCCAGCTTCCACAATCGTTCGAGCTGTGAATCGCGATGCCCGGGGGCATAGTCGTAGATGCCGACTTCCTCGACGACTTCTCCTTCGACCCTGGGCCAAGATTGCCAGCGTCTCTCGGCATTCCGGAAAACCTCACCGACATGGTCCCGGCAGGAAAAGCCGTAATTCTTCAGCTCACGAAACCGGGTGTCCCGCCAGACCGCTGCGACCTTGTAGACGACCGACTCATTGCATCCTGGATGATCGCAAGTCACATGCATCGCCATTGTGGATCCTCTCATTCGCCGAAATCGCATACCGGCACCACGGATCGTCCCGGCAGGGAACACAATTCCCCCGCCCTGGGCTCGAAGCTTCGCGTCGTGAAATCATTTCTGGAGAGGTCGAGACTGCCGCAGACACGCATCAGTCTGACAAATTCGGAAAAGCGAATCCAGAGAGTCGAAGAACGATTCCACTCCAGATCGCTCGAAACGGATCGACCCAAGGCATCAAACGCACTCGCCACCCGTCCAGTTCTTAGCACAAGAATCTATTGAACAGCGACTTACGGCACAAATACGAGCACGAATGATTGACCGTGACGATGTGAGTGGGATAATTTTGAGACGATCGATACGCGAATGTCATCGACAGGGATCGACTTTCCTCGAAAACCCGGATGATCGAGCACGTTGCGAATCGAGCACCGAACGGAAGCCGATAAGTCGAGGTAAAGCCTGCAATGACCCAGATCGAAGCTGCCCGCCGTGGCGTCATCACGCCGGAAATGGAATACGTCGCGCGCCGTGAGCAGCTTGAGCCCGAACTGATCCGCGCCGAAGTCGCCCGTGGCCGCATGGTCATCCCGGCCAACGTCAATCACCTCAAGCTCGCGCTCGAGCCCATGTGCATCGGCGTCGCCTCGAAGTGCAAGATCAACGCCAACATCGGTAACTCGGCCGTCACCAGCGACATCGAAAACGAGCTGGCCAAGCTCAAGATGGCCGTCGACCTCGGCGCCGATACCGTCATGGACCTCTCCACCGGCGGCAATATCGACGCCATCCGCGCCGCCATCATCGCGGCCAGCCCCGTGCCCATCGGCACCGTGCCGATGTATCAGGCCATTCAGAATGTCAAGTCGGTCGAGGAAATCACCGAGGACAGCCTGCTGGAAATGGTCGAGCACCAGGCCCGCCAGGGGGTGGACTACATGACCATCCATGCCGGCATTCTTAACGACTACGTCCCCCTCGCCGCCAACCGGATCACGGGCATCGTCAGCCGGGGCGGCTCGCTCATGGCCCACTGGATGATGGCCCACAAGGCCGAAAATCCCTGGTACACCCGGTTCGATGATCTTTGCGACATCATGCGGACGTATGACGTCACCTTCAGCCTCGGCGACTCCCTCCGCCCCGGTTCGATCGCCGACGCCTCCGACGCCGCCCAGTTCGCTGAACTCAAGACGCTGGGCGATCTTACGCGTCGCGCCTGGGCCCGCGGCTGCCAGGTGATGGTGGAAGGCCCCGGCCACGTGCCGATGGACCAGATCCCCATGAACATGGAAAAGCAGGCCATCGAGTGCGACGAGGCCCCTTTCTACGTCCTCGGCCCGCTCGTCACCGACATCGCCCCCGGCTACGACCACATCACCTCGGCCATCGGCGCGGCCATCGCCGCCTGGCACGGGGCCAGCATGCTGTGCTATGTCACGCCCAAGGAACACCTGGGCCTGCCTGAGCCTGAAGACGTCCGCCAGGGTGTGATCGCCTACAAGATCGCGGCGCACGCCGCCGACCTGGCCCGCCACCGCAAGGGTGCCCGCGACCGCGACGACGCCCTCTCGCGTGCGCGCTATAACTTTGACTGGGAAGAGCAGTTCCGCCTTTCGCTCGACCCCGAAACCGCTCGCCGCATGCACGACGAAACCCTGCCGCAGGACACCTTCAAGTCCGCCAAGTTCTGCAGCATGTGCGGGCCCAAGTTCTGCAGCATGCGGATCAGCGAAGACCTCAAGAAATTCGCCACCGCGACCAGCGAACTCGTCGAACTCGGCAGCTTCTGAATCTGGTTGACGAGCCCGGGCCATGCATCCGCTCGGGCTCGTCATAACTTTCGTTTTGTTCTATCAAGTCATTGCCGCTGCCTGTCGAATCCCTTACTATCCAGAAAGTTCGGTTGAAACCTCGTTTTCGGAGCGGTTCGCCATGCATAACCGGATCATGACCCGAGCAGCCCTCCTGTTTCTTCTCACGACCTTTTTGACGATCCCGGCCCGGGCCGTGGACGTCTACGCCATCGCGAATCTCTCCGGAGACCAGTATCAGTTCGGCTCGTTCGATCTCTCGAACCCCGACACCTCCGGAGGCAGCGGCAACTTCACCTACACCTGGTCAAGCCTCGGTTCGGTATCTTCCGCCACACTCGGCAATGTCGTCTACGACTCGACGACATCACAAATGTACATCACCTCGGGTTCTTACGAATTCCGCACGATCGACACGGCAGGTAATCAAGGTCCAATTCTGGGCTATCTTCTCAATTCCATGTATGGCATGGCGTTCGACACATCCGGAACACTCGCTGGCGTCAATTACAGCACGGCCCAGGTGATCTCGCCCGTCGATGCCTCTACGATCTCCAGCGCCAACCTTTCCACCAACGCCACGACTCAGTTCCCCGGCTTTCTCACTTATTCCCCGTCAGCCGGTTACCTGATCGCCAATTACGGCTCCCCATCGACATTGCAGAATGTCGCACTCAACGGCAACCTCACCCCAATCGGCACATTCTCCGGCACCGGATTTGACGATACGCAATCAATGTCGCTTTTCGCCTCCGGCAATTCCGTTTATATGCTCAACGGCGAAAGACTCTATAGCGTCAACACTTCCGACGCGACGCTCACCCGCCTGGGAACGATCGTCAATCTCCCCGCCGAGTTCGCAAACGGCTTTTCCGGGGCAGTCGCCGTGCCGGAACCCTCTTCCGTCCTGCTCGGCTTCCTTGCCGTGGCATCCACACTGCTGGCTTGTCGAAAAAGCCGGAAAAGCTGAGCCTCAAACCCAGTCCCGGGCGGGATCGCTCAGTTCGTTTCTTGCACCGACTCCGCACGGTTTCTTATACTTCCGGTCGCATCGGCATTGGCCCGTGTTGACCCCGTTCGTGCATCGATTGAAGGATCCAGCCCCATGCCCCCCAGCCTCCAGGACCTCGTCAGCAGTCTCAAAGAGAAAAACGGCACGAAGATCGTCATGCTCGTCGCCGATGGCCTGGGGGGCCTGCCCATCACACCAGGTGGCAAAACCGAGCTGGAAACGGCGAAATCCCCGAACCTGGACAAGCTCGCGGCCGAAGGCACCACGGGCCAGCACCTGCCCGTCGCCGCTGGCATCACCAACGGCTCCGGACCCGGCCACCTGGCCCTTTTCGGCTACGATCCCCTCCAGTTCCAGATCGGCCGGGGCGTCCTCGAAGCGCTCGGGATCGGAGTCGAAGTCGGCGACCGCGACGTCGCCATTCGCGGCAATTTCTGCACCATCGACGCTGAAGGCCATGTCACCGACCGCCGCGCCGGCCGCATCGCCAGCGAAATCGGCGCCAAGCTCGCCCAGAAGCTGCACGACAACGTCAAGATCGATGGCGTCGAAGTCCTTGTCAAACCGGTCAAGGAATACCGCCTGGTCGTCCGCTTCCGTGGCGACGGCCTGGGCGACGACGTCGCCGATACCGACCCGCTCTCCACTGGCCTGAAAACCCTCGAACCCAAAGCCGGCAGCCCTGGCTCCGAAAAAACGGCCAGAATCGCCGCCGAGTTCCTCCGCCAGGCGAAGGAGATCCTCAAGGACGACGCACCGGCGAACTTCCTGATGATGCGCGGATTCGCCAAGTTCCCCGATATCCAGACGATGGAGCAAGTCTACGGCCTCAAGTCCGTCGCCATCGCCGTCTATCCGATGTATCGCGGCCTCGCCAAACTCGTCGGCATGGACGTCGTCGACCCCGGCCAGACCTTCGCCGACCAGGTCGAAACCGCTCGTAAACTCTGGGACAAATACGACTTCTTCTTCCTCCACTATAAGTACACGGACAGCACTGGCGAAGACGGCAACTTCGCCAAGAAGGTCGAAGTCATCGAAGCCCTCGACGCCGAACTGCCGAAGCTCAAGGCCCTGAACCCCGACGTGCTCATCGTCACTGGCGACCACAGCACGCCATCACGGCTGAAAAGCCATAGCTGGCACCCGGTTCCGCTTCTCATCGACGCCCCCGCGACCACCCGCCCGGACGATGTCACAACCTTCGGCGAACGCGCCGTCGCCCACGGCGGCCTGGGAACGATCAAGGCGATCGAAATCATGCCCCTGGCCATGGCACACGCCCTGCGCCTCCAGAAGTTCGGCGCCTGACCCGCCCCCGGCCTGACGAGCCGGAAGCGTGAGCGACGGAAGGTTTTCCGAAGAGCCGGAAGCGTTAGCGACGGAAGGTTGCCCGAAGAGCCGGAAGCGCAAGCGACGGAAGCACTTCCAAACCTCACCATCATGGACTGCCGATCCCGAAAGGGGTCAAAGTATGCCCCGCCCCCCCCGATGGTCGAAATCGAATCGTCCCCGGCCCGGTCCACCGCAAGGACCGGGCCGGGGGAGTTTTCGTAAACCCTCGCCAACCGCCAGCTCACCAAAGCGTTACGTTCTTTTCAACAAACCGTACGGCGTACTGACGCGATTTACGGATCCTCAAGGCAGGCCGACACTTGCGGACTTCATCGATATTCCCGGAATCTACCCGGTCGGTCGGCTCGACTTCGATAGCGAAGGCCTGCTGGTTCTGACCGACGACGGCCCACTGGCCCACCGCCTGACAGACCCCCGCTTCGATCATCCGAAGACGTATCTCGCTCAGGTAGAACGCGTTCCGGACGAATCTGATCTCGATCGGCTGCGCAGCGGCATCACGTTGTCCGACGGGGTCTGCAAACCCGCCGAAGTCGAATTACTCGATTCTCCGCCACTTCTTTGGGAACGTCCCGTACCGATCCGGTTCCGCAAGAATGTCCCGACCGCCTGGCTGCGGTTGACCCTGCGTGAAGGGCGGAATCGCCAGGTGCGCCGCATGACAGCCGCGATCGGATTTCCCTGCCTCCGGCTCGTCCGGGAAGCGATCGGCCCTCTTGACGTAAGTTCACTGGCACCAGGTGCATGGCGAGAACTGACGGCCGACGAACGAAAATCGCTTCAGGGTTAAATGAGATCGAAGTTGAGTGAGATCGAACCGAAAACCATGGATGCACGCACTTTTTTCGAAAAAGATTCGATTCTTATT
>WGMM01000040.1 GCA_016125085.1 bacterium | reverse complement strand
CGGTGTGGAATCGCGTGGCAAACTGGGGCGGGTCCGATTTCACGATCTGCAACGAAACGAACAAAGTCGGCGACCACGATAACCTTGAAATCGGATCGAACTGGAAGGACTATACGGTCCTGCTCGTTTCGTGCTTCAAGGCGTTCAAGCACGCCCTAGGGAACGTGGGCGACACGACCACGAAAATAGGCGGGGCGGCGGCAGACGATTCGTTCGTGTGGCCTTATACGTCCGGAGCGGATTCGGATTCATCGGCGATCGGATGGATGGCGAACGAAACTTACAATTCGTGGAGTCCTGCATCGTCCAACGATGACATGATTCTCAAGGCGTTTTCGCGTGGCCGTAAGCCGGTCTGGGGCTATATGCACCCAAAGAAAAACGGCGATGCGATCACGAGCACGAAAAAGAACATCGTATTCCGCGATTTCAATATCAAGAGCCGCGACAATCACCAAAACTCATGCGCCATCCTGATCGGTGCGATTCTCAACGTCTCGCTCGAAAATATGCGGTTTTCGGATGGCTTCTATTTCAGCGTGGGCATGCTGCGAAACCGGACATGTTATCCGCTGCGATTCCGGAATCTGAAGCCATCGCACGGCATCCATATATCCGATGCGTCAGTCTGGGGCGAAAACTGGGATTTCGGTTACGCTCGAAACTGCATGATCCTATGCACGGGTTCGGAGCTATTTCTTGACGGCTTTTACGGCCTCGAATATGACGCCGATTCGACCGGTTACATCCGCTGCCTTGCCGGTTCAAGTCTCAATGCGGGCCTGACGCTCCGCAACGGGAACTTCAATATGGAAGGCGTTATGTATGCCCCTGGCGGTCCTGGCATCTACGTCCAGAAAGCCTACAACCATCCGAATAATCGTGTCGTGATCCGAGATGTGAACTTTGGCGATGCCGCAGGGCATGGCGTCTACGTGGATGACACGATGCCGAATTCATCCGCCAAGGTTCGCGTCGATATCAAACGCACCGGTTTCGGGGCGGGAAACACGATCCTCACCGCTCGCGGAAAGGATATCTACGGCGAAGTGGAGGTAGACGGACACCATTACATTAACGACGTGAACGAGTATCTCGACACCTACGGGTCGAACACGACGAACCCTCAGTTCGCAGCGGTCAAGACAGTCGACCGTCGATCTTATGGCCTGCCCCCGTGCGGCGGATTCGTCAACCGGATGCATGAGGTTCACGTCGCGAATCCCGCCGAAGGTGCGCCGTCGATCTGGCGAGCGACACACTCGACCAACGCCGAAGTGATCCAGCAGGCCGGAACGCAACCGACGTGGATTCCCGTGGCGTTCAACGGATCGAACCGGTATCAGCACGCATTGAGCGCGAACGTACGGGCGGGAACATACCTGACAGCCTCGATCCCGTGGCCGGTCTCAGGCTCTACGACGGTCGATATCACGTCCATGACTGCCGGTTTCTCCCGCTCGGCGCTCGGAACGCTCCTGACCGGATCGACGGCCCCGGATCGTTCGGCATTTCAACTTCGCTGGGGTGGCGACTTTATTTCGCACATCACGACCGGAGTATCCGGTGACACGTTTTTTTCGACCGGAAACCTGACTCCGGGCAGCTATTTCGCGTCGGCATCAAGCCGAACGAAGGCGACGAACGCGAATATCACCGTCAACGGGAACAACACGTCCGACTGGACCGTTCGCATCCGTCGCCGTTGGTCGTTCGGCTTTCACCTTGGATCGTCCCCGTCGTTGGCAATCGCAGGCCGCACAAACCGGGTCGATCCGTCGTCATGGTACGGAATGGCCGGGAACACCTACACGCTATCGAGCGGAAACCTTGTCATCGGGCAACGGCTTTCGACTTCGGGATTCGTCACGACGATCGCAAATCAGATTCTTGACTGGCTGCTCGGCGGATCGTTCCCGTCTGGAATCCCTTCAACGCTTTATCTCGGCCTGTCGTCAACGTCCGTCGACTTGTCCATACCGACAGCGACAGAACCAGGCACGGGAAGCTATGCCCGCGTTGCG
Source organism: bacterium (assembly GCA_016125085.1). GTDB lineage: Bacteria > Planctomycetota > Planctomycetia > Isosphaerales > Isosphaeraceae > QWQI01. The sequence continues at coordinate 62,069 of WGMM01000040.1, read as the reverse complement.
ATGACGCGGAGCTCGACGTACTGGGAAGAGACTTTCGATTCCGGCTACATCTGGCAGAACAAGGCGACCGCACAATTCCCGGCCCCTACCGCCGACTGGGGCTACCTCAAGTGGCTCGTGATCTATGACGCCTCGACCAGCGGAAACATCATTGCGGCGGCACCGCTCAACCGGCCCGTGCGAGTCGTCAATGGCGATGAACCCCCGGTTTTTCTCAAGGGAGCGATTCAGATCAGCCTATGAGCTGCCCCGCCACCCCCGGCCACTGCCAGGCATGCGATCGTCGCGTCCGCTGGGCCGATATCCAGAGCTGTCGCTCCAACGGCCCGCCTGGCACCCCGCCAGCTCCGCCCTCGCTTTCCTGCCGCGATTGCGTCCACCGCGGCGAACCGGCACTGGCCGCCAACGGAAAGCAGATCGGAACCGAGGGCTGCGGATGCACCCCGGAGTCAGCCCCGTCCGGAATCCTCTGGTGGACGTGCAACCTGACCGACCTGTTCGTCCGTGAATCGAAGGCCGCTCGCTGCGAAGAATTTACCCCGAAAGGAACCTGACCCATGGCTGTGAAATCCAGCACCTATAACCTGACCGTCGAAACGACCACAGAGTGGTCCGTCGGATCGACACTCGTGAACGCGACCACCCAGATCGGCGACTCCGTAAAGTTCACGAACGGAACCGGCGCAGGCCAGTTCACCGACGTGATCGAGGCTTCCCTCAACGCCAACGGTTCGCCCGTTACGCTCTCGTCCCTCTCTACTCCCCAGGGCACCGCCGGATCGACCTTCACCAAACTGAAGGGCGTGGGCTTCTTCAACCCGTCGACCAATGCGGCCATCACATTCACTTCCTCCGTTACTGGACTTCATGCCGGAAAGATCGAGCCGGGCGCAACGTTCTTTGTGCCATATCCATCGGCCGCCGGCCTGACGGTGTCCGGAGCCTCGACTTTCACGGCAACCGGCACGACCGGTCAGTTCCTGCGAATGATCCTCCTACTGGCTTGACGCCGGATCCGGGCGCGCGGATACTCAATTGAGGACTCCGCAACCCGGAAAGGCCCCATGAAAAAACCCGCCCGCGACCGGCAGGACGTCTGTCGCATCTTCAAGCTGGATCGGATCACCGTCATGAACACCCTCACCGCACGAGGCGCGAGGATTCAGCCTCGTGTCGTCACCGAGCTGCTCTCCGCCCTCGAGGTCGAAGTCGCCCAGCTCAACTGCCGGCAGGAAAAACGCTTCACGCTGCACGGTCGCAAGCTCTCGCCCGAAGCCGTCATCAATGCCATCCTGAGCGACTATCTTTCCCTGCCGGCAGACCAGCGGCACGCCATCCTGGACAACGGCCTGCGATCCGTCGAGGTCATGCTCGACACCGCTCCGGCCGTGCCCGAAGACCGTGCCCGCATCGCAGCTCCGGCCGCCCGCAAGTCGCCCCGCAAGGCCACCACGCGAAAGGCCAAAACGGCGTGAGCAAGCCCGAATTCTCCGTCGATATCGAAGCGAAGACGGTCACCCACAACCCCACAGGGATCGTCTTCGACTTCGTCCTGGAACTCGCAGGCTCGTGGTACGGTGAATCCCGTGTGAAACCCACGTCCGGCTCCGCCGACGCTATGGCCGCCATCGCCCGCCGCGCAGGCGAGGCGTGGATCGAAGCCATCTCGGCTATCTGACCGCGGCCAAAAAAAATTTGAGATTTCTTGTGATTAGTTGTTGACTAATCACAACACTGGCGATAGATTGATAAGTGTGAAGCAAACGCAACGCAACCCCGAAACGGAGACTGAACGATGAAACGATACGTCATTATTCGGCACGGCATGAACCGGGCAAATCAAGAGCGACAAGAGATTAAAACTCTTGGCACCGTATTGGCAGAAACCCGGGACATGGCTTTTGAAATTGCCGAGGCCCGCTGGTCGTGTTACGCAAACCAGTACTTTGAAGTCGTCGAAGTATCCGAATGTGCTACAAAGACCGTAAACGAAGCGTATCACGAAGACGCCATGAACGCGGAAGTGAATCAATAAACTCCCGCCCCGGCAACGTCGCCGGGGCACAACTTCCCAATGAAAGAGAGACAAACAACGCTTTAGTCGAAGTCACTGAAGACCTGCTTGACGCCAGGGATTCTCGATATGGGAGAGGATGCGAATGACAACGCCAAAAAAAACCGGACGCAAGCCACGGCAACCCGGCGATCCGATCAAGAGCCGCCCCAAATCGCTCGCCGGCGAAACCGTGTTCGTCAATGCCGCGATGACGAGTCAGGAGCGGGACAAGCTGCGTTCGTGGGCCGAAAAGCAGGGTATCCCGAGCGTTTCGGCGGCGATCCGCGAGCTGATCAAAACCATCCAATGAGCCTTACGCCCCGGTTCGCCGGGGCTTTTTCGTTCACTTTGCCATCCCCATCATGAACAGCATTGCCGTCCATGCGAGAAACAGCGGAACGGCTATGATGACCCAAGCCCAGCCGAGACCGGCAACAAGTCCGTAGCAGATGGCTCCCCCAGCGATCCAAGCGATCAGTCGCATTTCATGGCTCCGTAAAGACGCGGACGAGAATCGAACTTACCTTACCGTTTTCGCTGGGCCTGATCGAAAGATATCGATATCCAGGCAAATCGCCGTCTTCCCAGCGAGTGTCTCCTCGGCTGATTACCGTGGGCCTCGCACCAGGTGGAACATTGATCGCGCGGAAGGCCTTCACGATGTCATAGTCGACTTCACCAGTGCCCGCGATCGTAATCCAGTCGGCCTTTCCGTTTACGAATACGACAGAGTGCTCGAAAGGCCCGAACTCGCTGGATCCGTTGGGTGTTTTCGGTTTCCATAAATACCGCTGAAACCTCTGGCCCTTGTTCGCGGTTTCCTCGACTTTTGACGGCTTTCCAAGGATCCGGACAACCTCATCAGGACTCCTGCCAGCGATCGAAGGCAGATCGAAAACGACCTCTTTGAGTACGTCGTCGCCGGCGAGATCCGAAAGCCGCACGCCATATCCGCTCTTCAGAGCCTGAAGGTCAGCCCGCTTTTTCTCTAGTTGATCGTTCAAAACGCGGACGGCCCTGGCCTTGTCTCGTGCCGCACTCGATCGTCCCTGCTTTTTCAGGCTTTCGAGAAGCTCCGTCTGCTTCTGAGCCTTCGCACTCAGTTCGGCAATCTCGCTTTCGAGCTGAACACGTCCGACCTGTCCGCAGAAAACTGCGATCGTTATCGAAACCACAAGATGAGCAATCATGATGAAATCTCACCCAAGATCGTCCACAACCTTCTTGGCCAGTCCCGTTGACTTGGCCGCATAAATCTCCGTCACTCGAGCCGTCTTGTGCCCCAGTACCGCCTGGGCTGCATCAAGCCCGTGAATCTCCCGCACGCGCGTAGCGAACGCATGCCGGATCTGGTGCGGGTGCCAGTGAGGCACGCCAGCGTCTTCGCACGCTCTCGATACCGCTCTACCATAGCTCTGTGACGAGTACCCGGGAAAAACCCGGTCGTCCGGCCCCTTCCCCTCGAGGTGGGGCCCGATCAGCTCCAGCGCCCGGGGACCCAGCGGGATCTCTCGCACGTGCCCGCGCCAGGCGTTCTTATGCTTCCCGGGCCGATAGACCCCGTCGCGGATCTGACCCGGCGTCATCGCCAGCAGCTCGCCCGACCTCATCCCGGTCAGCCAGTGAATCTCGATCATGGCCCAGACCTGCGCCCGCACGTGCGGCTTGATCGCCTCCACGTGCTCCCAGGGAACCGGCTCGACGACGCGCGGAGCCTTAGCCGCCGACCGGTTCGGCTTGAGCCGCGGCACCGCCTGCAGCGCATACCAGACCTCGGCCGGCACCAGCTCGACGGTCACGCCCCAGCGGAACGCCGCGATCGTCTGGTTATGGTGCTTGTTCACTGTCCGCACGCTGGCCCCGCGCTTCGCCCAGGCGTCACGCATCGCCGCGAACTTCGCCGGGGTCACCGATGCTGCCGGCAGACCCCCCAGCGATTCCTTCAGCAGGTCCATGGCCCGTTCATAGGCCATCGGTTCGCGACTCTCGGCCGGGAACGATTCCCTGGTATGTACCAGAAAACGATCCGCCAGAAAGGAGACGGTCACCTTCGACGTCTCGACCTCGGGCTCGCCCAGCTCGAGGATGTTTCGCACGAGCCGTCGATAGTTGGCGTCGGCCTCGGCTGATCCGTGCTTTCCCAAGTAGATCGACCGGCCATTCCAGAGTATCCGATCCTGCCCGGATGGCTTGTGAAACAGTCGGCTTGGGACGGCATTCCGTTTGCGTCCCATGTCAGCGAAAAACCGGATATATTGGTAGGTTACCACGATATTCCTCGCCGGTTACTGAACATTCGACAAGGCCAACGGATCGATTATGCGCTACGTTTGGAGGGGTTCGGAAAAATACGTCCAACAGGATTCGAACCTGTGACCTTCGGTTTAGGAAACCGATGCTCTATCCTGCTGAGCTATGGACGCATTTCTAGCCTTTACCATTTGACACGTGCGCGGGGAGAAAGTCAACTTGGGTCTTGCGGTTCGGGGTTAAAGGGCGCTGCGAGACTTCGTTCGGGATGGGGAGGATGCGGGATGAGCAAGGTCGCCGTAGTCACGGGCGGATCGCGCGGGATCGGCCGGGGAATCGTTCTTGAACTGGCCCGGCTCGGTTATCGTATCGCGATACATTCCCGAACTGGTGGCGTGGCCGCCGAAGAAGCCGCTCGACTGGCTCGTGAGGCCGGTGCTCCGGAAGTCGTGACCTTCGAAGCGGATCTGGCGGAGATCGATGCCGGTGTCGCGCTGGCGGAAGCCGTTTTTCTGACTTTCGGAAGATGTGACGTCTGGGTCAATAATGCCGGAATTGCGCCCCAGGTGCGGGCCGACCTGCTGGAGATGACGCCCGAAAGCTGGGACACGGTGCTGGCGACGAATCTGCGTGGGCCGTTCTTTCTCTCGCAGTATGTGGCACGCCGGATGATGGAAATCCGCGACGGATCCAGCGCTGCGCAGCATCATCATGTCGCTGGAACGGATCGGACGCGATCTGCTTCGGGGCATATCGTGTTCGTGACTTCGGTTTCCAGTGAGCTGGCGAGCGTGGCCAGGGGCGAGTATTGCGTTTCGAAAGCTGGCCTGAGCATGGTGGCCCATCTCTTCGCCGCCCGGCTCGCTGACGAGGGGATTGTCGTGACGGAAATCCGTCCCGGGATCATCGCGACCGACATGACGGCAGGGGTGCGGGAAAAATACGACCGGCTCATGGAGGCCGGCCTGGTGCCGCAGCGGCGCTGGGGCACGCCCGAGGACGTCGGGCGGGCGGTGGCGGCGATCGCCCGGGGCGATCTGGACTTTTCGACCGGGGCGGTGATTCACGTGGACGGGGGATTGACGCTGGGGCGGTTGTGATCGATCGGCATCGGCTGCAGATCTTGCGGAGAATTTCGAACCTGCGGGGTGAGCGCAAAGCATTCAATTCGCCGAGGAATAGGTTCCGGCGGCCCAGTTGAAAAATCCGGTGGCGGATCTGGATTGTCCGCCGCTGACCGAAGAATAGAAGCCGCTTGCTGTATTCGTGACCCCGCCACTGACGCTTGCGGCATAGTTGCTGGCGGTATTCTGGGCCCCGCCGCTCACGGTGGAGGCTTCCGCATTGGCCCTGTTCTGAGCCCCGCCACTCACCGAGGCGTAAGTTGCATTGGCTTCGTTCAACAAGCCGCCCAGGACCGCGGAACTCTCGCCTCTGGCGTAATTGGCATAACCTCCGACAATCCCGGCATAAGCGCCGGTTAACTCGTTCGTGAAACCGGACACGATCCCGCCGAAGCTGGTGTAGTTGTTCCGGTCGCCCAGAATCAGATTATGGCTGCCGGTGCGGAGGTCGCTGGTGCCGCCACGCAGTTGGTTGTAACCGATTTGCAGGTTGCCGAGTCCGGAGGTGCTTAACGTCGCGCCCGTGCCGTCGATGATCATGACATTCGCGCCTGAGATGGTGAGGAGTTTGCCGGCGGAATCGTAAGTCATGGGGGCTGTTTTGTTTTCGACAATGCTCAGGCGGGCGTTGAGGGACGCGAGCGTGATGCCGAACTGGGCCTGAGCCGTCGGGCTGGCGGCCACGTACAGGCCGCATAATACGACGGAGAAACAGGCGGCCCACGTGGCTTTGAGGCGGCGTTGTGTGGCCCTGAGCCGATCTTCGTTCGCTCTCTGAAGTTCCAGGCTCGCTTCAAGATCCGCGCGCAGGCGGGCGAGTTCCTTCAGGACCATGTCATTGGCGTTCGTGGTGTTCATTTTCTTGGCCTTTCCGATTCGAAAGGGTTCAGAATGATTTTGTGTGAGAAACCTGTTGCGAACACGCAGTTCGGCTTTGAACTGGCCAACCACGCTGTGCCATCGGCCGAATGGGCCGAAGACACGAAAGCGAATCCAACGAAAATATAAGGGCGGCTGCCGGTTTTCGGCAACCGCCCGGAAATTGTCCGTTCGGAATTCGGCATCGATCAGGGGCCAGCGGGATAGGTGCTGAAGAGTGCATTGAGGGTAATTCCATTCCCGCCCAGGATCGAAGAGCCTTCGCCGCTGGCCACATTTTTGTTTCCACCTGAGATCGAAGAGCTTCCTCCGCTGGCCAAATTTTCGGTTCCGCCGCTGATTGAAGAGACAATACCGCTGGCCGTATTGACTGATCCGCCGCTGACCGAGGAACCGATTTCGCTGGCCAAATTTTCGGTTCCGCCGCTGATCGAGGCGAAGGTGGCGGTGACCGTATTTCTTGCTCCGCCGCTGACCGAAGAGCGGTGGCCGCTGGCCGAATTAAGGTATCCACCACTGACCGATGTGATCGATCCGCTGGCTGTGTTGGTTGCTCCGCCGCTGACGGAGGCGTTTTCGCCGCTGGCGGTGTTGCCTGTTCCACCGCTGACCGAGGCGTAGCGGCCGCTGATCGTGTTGTACAACCCGACTACCAGACCACCGCTGATCGAATAATTGTTCAAATCGCCCAGGATCAGGTTGTGGGAGCCGGTTCGATCATTGACTTCTCCATCGCCGCGCAAGGCGTTGTAACCGACCTGCAGGTTGCCTAAACCACTTGTGCTTTCGGTCGCGCCGGTGCCGTCGATGATCATGACATTGGCGCCGCTGACGGTCAGGAGCTTCGTTCCGGAGTTGTAAGACAGCGGCGCCGTCTTGTTTTCGACGACCGTCAGGCGAGTGTTGAGGGACGCCAGCGTGATGCCGAACTGGGCCTGGGCTGTCGGGCTGGCGGCCAGCACAAGGCCGCTGATCAGCAGGAATGCGCCGATCGCCAAAATGTTTCGCAGACGGCGATTGGCAATGCGAAGTCGTGTTTCGACCTTCCGAAGTTCGGTTTCCAGTCGGTCAAGGCGGCGGATCAGGGCTTCGTCAGATGAGGATTCGGTCATTGGGATTCCTTGTCGGGAAAGTCGATCGGTCAGGCGAGAAGTTTTTGGACGACAAAACGAGCGAGTGAGGAAACTTCCCGTGACTTGCGAGCACAGGGAAATCCGCCGCTTCGAATCATGATCGAGAATCTTAGTCTGGGAAGGTTCGGACAGAGGTGTACAGGCGGCGTGTTCTGAGAACGTAAATCGTCAGGCCCGCGAGCGAGCCGAGCAGAAAGGTTGATGGTTCGGGCACTGCAATGACGGAAACGTTGTCCACGCCCATGTTGAGAACGAACTGATTGTCGACCGCGCCGAAGCGAAGGCGATAAGTTGAGCCAGGGGTGACAAAGGCCAGGAGGTCCTGATTGTACGTCTGCCAGGTCGGCGGATCCGTGTTCGTCTGAAGGCCGTCGAAAATGTTCAGGATGACGTCCGCCGGGTCCGTGCTGAAGTCCGGCGAGGTAACCTTAAGCAGGTCGACACGAACGTGCTGGTTCGGGTCATCGAGATAACTCAGGCTCGTTCCCGTGGCGCCGAAGCCGTACCAGTCATAGGTGAACATGTCGAAAGACAGGTTCAGGGCGATGGTACCGAGGGGGACGGTGAAGTTCTGGATCAGGACATTCGCGCCGGCGGTCGTGGAGTCGGCCAGGGCAAAGGAATTGCCTGATGCGGGGCCGAGCGTCGCAAGCCCTGAGACGGGAGTCGTAAAGGAGTCCGCCTGAATGTAGAAGTCGCTTGCGGGGGCCGTAGCGTTATTGTCGTACGAAGTGCCGCTGAATTCGGTTGCGACGGTCCAGCCGGCAAAACTGCCGGATTCGAAACCGCCATTGGTAATCAGGTCCGCGGACTGAACGTCGCCCGAGAGACTGACGAGACAGACGAGAGCGAGCGTTGCGGAGAGTCGATATCGAGGAGAAATGCGCACGGAGTAAGTTCCCGGAATGGTTCGGTTCGAAAGATGAATCAGACTGACTGGAGTTATGAGCGGGTCATGGTAACCATCGTTCGATCGCTCAGGCAATCTGTTACGGATCAAAATATGAGAATCGATGAAGAAGTGCCGCAAGCGCCGGTTTTGACGGAACGGCCAGCTGACCCTAGCCCCATGGGCGCACATCCCGATACGATGTTGCGAAAGGGCGTATCGAACCGGGTAATCGCCGGCGCTCGAACTGATTGTCACAACAGGGCGATTCGGATCATGATCAGCCGATTGATGGATTCACTTGTGATGGCCGCGATTGTGGCGTGTCTCGCGGGGACCGGCTGCGAAAGACCGAAGCCGCAAGTCATCAAACCGCCCGATCTGGGCGTTTCGGTGACGAAGCCGGTCATTCGGGAGATCAAGGACGTCGACGAATTCACCGGCCGTACGGAGGCCGTCGGATTCGTGGAGGTCAGGGCCAGAGTCGGTGGATACTTGCAGAAAGTGGCATTCAAGGAAGGTGCCGAGGTGAAGGCCGGCGACCTGCTCTTCGAAATCGATCCGCGGCCGTTTCAGGCCGAGATCGATCGGGCCCAGGCGAAGAAGATGTCCGACGAGGCACGGCTTCGCGAACTGACGGCCGAATACGCCCGGAACAAGATCCTGCACGACCGGCGTGCACTGAGCCTGGAAGAACTTCAGAAAAGCGAGGCTGCGAGGGACGTGGCCGCCGCGAACATCGAAGCCGACAAGGCGGAACTGGAGCGGGCGAAGCTCGACCTGGAGTTTTCGCGAATTACGGCCCCGGTTTCCGGCCGTGTCAGCCGGGCGGAAGTGACGGAGGGCAACCTCATTTCCGGGCAGGTTACCGGCTCGCCGGTTTTGACGACGATCGTGCCGCAGACACCGGTTTACGTTTACTTCGACGTCGACGAGCGGCGGTTCCTCGAATATCTCAAGAACATGGCTGTGCGAGAGACGACGCTCGACAAGATCGCCGAGGCGGACATCAAGGTTCGGCTGAGCCTTTCCGATTCGGCCGATTTCCCGTTCGAGGGCGAAGTGGACTTCGCCGACAACCGCGTGAACGCCACCACCGGCACTTTGAGGGTGCGGGCCGTATTCGACAATTCGAAGCGGCTCATGGCGCCCGGGCTGTTCGCAAGGCTGCGGATCGAGTCGAAAGAGGGGCATGAGGCCGTGCTGATCCCGGATATCGCGATACTGACCGATCAGGGACTCAAATATGTCTGGGTGGTGGACACCAAAGGCGTGGTGGCCAGAAGGGACATTCGCCTGGGGCAAAGCGTGCAGGGAGTTCGTGAGGTGCTTGAAGGCCTCTCGGCCGACGATAGGGTGATCGTTCTGGGTATTCAGCGTGTGCGTGAGGGGGCGACTGTCGTGCCGAAAATGGTCGCATTCGACGATTTCGGGCGAGTCGTAAGCGAAAAGACACCGCCGGAATCGAAGCCGGTCGATTCGAAACCGGCGGACGCGAAACCAGCGGAACCGCCGACGCCCGCAGCTTCATCCGCAACGCCGACGCCGAAATGAAATCGCCCCGGGGAGCCAAGCACGATGTTATCGAAATTCTTCATTGACCGACCGATCGGCGCCTGGGTGGTGTTCTTCGTGATCATCATCATGGGGCTGGTGGCGATGCTGCGCCTGCCGATCGCCCAGTACCCTGAAGTGACGCCGCCGACGATCTCGGTCTCGGCCGTTTATCCCGGGGCGGACGCTTCGACGGTCGCCACGACCGTCGCTACGCCCATCGAGCAGGAGATCAACGGCGTCGAGAATATGCTTTATATCTCGTCGCAATGCACCAATGACGGCGTCATGAACATGACCGTCACCTTTGCCCTGGGCACAGACCTGGACATGGCCCAGGTGCTGGTGCAGAACCGCGTTTCGATCGCCCTGCCCAAACTGCCCGAGGAAGTGCGCAGGCAGGGCGTGACGACGAAAAAGAAGTCTCCTTCGATCCTTCTGTGCGTGAATTTGATTTCGCCCGATGATCGCTACGACCTTTTGTATTTGAGCAACTTTGCCACGATCCAGGTGAAGGACACGCTGGCCCGGGTGCCGGGCGTGGGCGACGTTTCCATGCTGGGGGCACGCGATTACAGTATGCGAGTGTGGCTTGACCCGGAAAAGCTGGCGTCTCGAAGCCTTACCGCGGGCGACGTGGTGCGGGCTCTCCAGGAGCAGAACGTACAGGTAGCAGCCGGACGGCTCGGCCAGCCGCCCAGCCCGCCTGGCGAACCATTCCAGCTGACCATCAACGCCCAGGGGCGGCTGGTGGAAGAAGACCAGTTCGCCGGGATCGTCATCAAGTCCGACCCGGTCACAGGGGCTTTGACTCGCTTCAGCGACGTGGCTCGAGTCGAACTGGGTGCGAAAAACTATGAAATGGGGAGTTATCTGGACGGTAAGCCATCCGTCACGCTGGCCCTCTTTCAATTGCCGGGTTCGAACGCAGTGGAAACGGCCGGGCTGATTCGCGGCGAAATGGAAAAGCTGAAGGCCGCGTTTCCGCCTGGGGTGGATTACCGGATCGTCTACGACACGACCGTTTTCGTGGATGAGTCCATCCGCGACGTCGTCAAGACTCTGTTCGAAGCCTTCGTGCTGGTGATCATCGTCGTACTGATCTTTCTGCAGGACTGGAAGGCCACGATTCTGCCGATGCTGGAAGTGCCTGTGTCGCTCATCGGCACCTTCTTCGTGATGGCCCTGATGGGCTTTTCGCTCAACAACCTGTCGCTGTTCGGCCTGGTGCTGGCGATCGGCATCGTGGTGGACGACGCCATCGTCGTCATCGAAAACGTCGAACGCTGGATGGCGAAAGGCCTGGACAGCCGCTCCGCCACCCTCAAGGCGATGGAAGAAGTCACCGCACCTGTGCTGGCCATTGCCTTCGTGCTGGCGGCCGTGTTCATTCCCGTCGCGTTCATGGCCGGAATCAGCGGGCAGTTTTACCGGCAGTTCGCTCTGACGATCGCCGTTTCGACGCTCATTTCGGCCCTGAACGCGCTGACGATGACACCTTCACGCTGCGTCCTTCTGTTCAAGAACCACGGCGGGCATGGCCACGGCGATGAGAAGGAAGCCCTGCCCCGCTGGGGCATCGCCGGTATCGTCGGAGTTCTCGCCGGCCGGTTGGTGCTGCCCCTGGTCGAGCCGGCTCTGGGCGGGCTGTGGGGTGGGTTACAAATTCCCGCAGAGATCGCCCCGTGGCTTTCCTGGATTCTCACGGTGCTCGTGCTGAGCGTAACGGCCTGGTTTCTGGCTGCGCCAGTTCTGGGCCGCCTTCTCAACCGGTTTTTGCGTGGTTTCAATCAGGTCTTCGAAATTCTCACGAATTTCTACGGCCGAATCGTGAGCCGGGCGATCCGGCTGACGGGCATCGTCGTCGTGCTGTATCTGCTGTTCATCGGGGCTACCTGGTATGGCTTTCGCGTCGTGCCGACCGGGTTCATTCCCCAGCAGGACAAGGGCTATCTTGTCGTGAACGCACAACTGCCCGACGGTGCCAACCTGGACCGGACCGAAGCGGTTATGGACAGGCTTATCCGCCAGATTTCGGCCGTTCCGGGCGTGCAGCACACCATCGCCCTGCCCGGCTATTCGATTTTGACGGGTTCGAATCTGTCCAACTCCGGAGGGATGTTCGTGATCCTCGAATCGTTCGAGGAACGCATTCATGATGCGGAGAAAGCCGCCCCCGAAATTCTGCGGAAAATCCAGGGACTCGGCTTCGGCGTCGAGGAGGCGATCGTCGTCGCATTCGGTGCGCCGCCGGTGGACGGCCTGGGATCGACGGGCGGCTTCAAGCTCTATGTGCAGGACCGGGGCGATCTGGGCCTTGGAATGCTGCAGGGCTCGGTGGAGAACGTGATTCGCTCAGCTTCGGCCCAGCCCGGGCTCGTCGGGCTGTTCTCAGGCTTCCGGGCCAATCAGCCGCAGCTTTATCTCGACATCGACCGCACCCAGGCCAAGGCTGCGGGGGTGTCGCTCGACGAAGTCTTCGCCACGCTCCAGACCTATCTCGGCTCGGCCTATGTCAATGATTTCACGCGATTCGGCCGGAACTGGCAGGTAATCGCCCAGGCGGACGCTCAATTCCGCCAGAGAATTCCTGACATCGGCCGCCTGCGGGTGCGCAATTCGGCAGGCGAAATGGTGCCGCTTGGGGCGCTGGTGAAAGTGGTGGACACATCCGGCCCTTCGATCGTGAATCATTACAATTTGTTCCCGGCGGCGGAAATCAATGGCAATTCACGCCCGGGGACAAGTTCCGGGGAGGCCGTGGCGATCATGGAACAGGTGGCCGCCGACCAATTGCCCCGGTCGATGGCGATCGAATGGACGGATCTGACGTTCCAGCAGCTTCTGGCAGGTAAGGATCTGTTCACGAAGCTGGCATTGCCGCTTTCGGTTGTGATGGTCTTCATGGTGCTCGCATTTCAGTACGAAAGCTGGTCGCTGCCCATGGCGGTGATCCTGATCGTGCCCCTGTGCCTGCTTTCGGCGATCGCGGGCGTAGCGGGCCGGGGAATGGACAATAACATTTTCACGCAGATCGGCCTGGTCGTGCTGATCGCCCTGGCGTGCAAGAATGCGATCCTGATCGTCGAATTCGCGCGCGAAATTCAATCGAAGGAAGGTCTCTCGGCACGGGACGCGGCGGTCGAGTCGTGCCGGCTGCGTCTTCGGCCGATCCTGATGACGTCCTTCGCTTTCATTCTGGGCGTCTACCCGCTGGTGGTCGCCACCGGAGCCGGTTTCGAAATGCGCCGGGCCCTGGGAACGGCCGTGTTCTGGGGCATGCTGGGGGTGACGGGCTTCGGGCTTGTCTTCACACCGGTGTTCTACACCCTTATTCAGCGAATCACAGGCCAGGGCGAAGCGCAGAAATCGCCCTGATCCAGATGTGTCGGTGGCGAATTGCAGTCAAATGGCGGATACGAATCAGTCGCATTTCAATGGGAGTACAGGGACATGCCGAAGTCGAAGCTTGCCGGTTGGGTACTCAGCGCCCTCATCGCACTCATGCTGATCGGCCCCAGCGCTGGTGGAAAGCTCATGGATTACGAAGGCAAGGAGAAAATGTTCGCCGAAATGGGATGGAAGACCAGCAAGATGCTCTATATCGGAATTGTCGAAATCGCCATCGCCGTCATTTTCCTGATTCCGCGAACGGGATTTATCGGGGCCATTCTGGTGACGGCCTATCTCGGCGGGGCCACGGCCACGCACGTGCGGGTCAGCCAGCCGTTCGTCTTTCCGGTCATCCTGGGCGTTCTCGTCTGGATCGCCTACGGGCTTCGAAATCCGGTCATCTTTGCCCTTGGGCTCGGGAAAACGCCGTCAACCGGTTCGGTCGAACCTTCGACGAAATGAAGCGAATTCATGGCGTTACGGATCTGTTCAATGCTTCAGGAAATCCTGGCCTCGCGAACGAAAGCGTTCGCGGGCCGGGCGAAGATCAAGCCACGAACGTCGATTTCATTTCGATTCCGCCGGGGCTTTTGTCTTTTGTGACGAAAGCCAGGCGACGATATCACGCAATTCACGCAGTGACATACGATCCATCAGACGCTCTGGCATCAGCGAAGATCCCTTCGTACGCTCGTCAATGTCGGTTTTCACGATCGAAATTACTTTACCATCTTCCGTGACGATATCGATGCTGTCAGGCTTTTCTTCCTTAAGAAGCCCTGAGACGATCGTGCCGTCTTTACGAGCGACGGCTACGGTTTCGAATCCCGTGGCGATTGACGCGTTTGGATTCACGATCGCTTCGATGATCTGTCTTGGCGAAAGCCTGGAACCCACATCGCCCAGCGAAGGGCCGACTCGCTGGGCCACGGAATTCGAAGGCTGGTGACAACGGATACACGCGAAGTCGGCACGGTTTCGGAACAGGGCCTCACCCGCCGCCGGGTCGCCACCTTCCGCGGCGTCGGCCCAGAGCACGAGCGGATCGTTTCGAGATTTCACGTTTCGCCATGCTTCGAGTTTTTTCCGCATCGGACCAGCCTTGGAGCCTGATTTGTCGACGGCTTCACGGACCTCTAGCCTGAGCGGCACTGGCAATTCGTCGCGCACATAGCGGTCGACGAGAGAATCGACCAGGGCTTTGCCGTCGTCATCGAGAGAACGAGCGAGGGCCTGTAGCGCCTTCTGGGATTCCCGGATCATGCCTGAATCGATGATCTGCCGGATGATCGGCAGACGTTCTTTCACTGGCAGCCGGTCGATCGAAGCGATCGCGACCAGTTTCAATTCCTCGACCGGCGTGTCGATGGATTTCAGGATAAGATCGCTGGCACGAGCCGAATTGCGGTTCGCCAGCGTCTGGAGCGAACGCGCCCGGATCGCTGCGGATTCCTCGTTCGAAACGATAATCTCGCTGAGCGCTGCTTCGAACTTCTGGTCGAGCCACGCTTCGGCGAATGCGATCGCCGCGAGCCGGATCGACTCCGGTTCTTTTCGATCGGTCAGCAGGCTCAGGACGGTTTCGGACTGTGCCCTGGCGGCATCCGGAGCACGATCGAATTTCGAAACGTCGAAGTAAATACCTTCGACCCCGTCGAAAGGTCGGGGAATCGACCAGCGTCCGAGGGTTTCGAGAGCCTCAGCCCGGAGATGTTCAGGGAATCGGGGATCACCGGCGAAGCGGGCGAGCGCTTTGGCCTGTTCGAGTTTGCCGAGGCGGGCATTGATATGAATCCAGCGCCTGAGAACAGCCTCTCGCGCGATGTCGCCCCAGCCTGTTTCGATAGTTCTTGCGGGGTCGAAGGCCGCGAGCTTATCGAACGCGTCTTCGATACGTTCTTCGTAGATCGCACGAGCGGCATCCGCCACGATTTTGGGCGAGCGATCGTCAAGAAATACAGCCACGCCGGCATCTTTCAATTTTCTCAGGGCGATTAGCGAGGCGTGTCTTACGGCTTCGGATTCGGCCGATTTCGAAGCGACCAACGCATCGGCGGTGCTGCACTTGGCCAGTGCGGCCGAAATGGCATGACGCAGCCACGCGTCTTTCGAAGCGTAGCGGCCCGCGAGATTTTTGAGCACGGGAACGGCCGATTGCGAAGGAGATTCTGCGAGAGCGAGTGCCGCTCTCAATTTCACATGATCGTCTAGGTCGTCGAGCATCGCAACGAGCACGTCCGAGGCACCTGGCGGATTGCATTCACCCAGTACACGCGCGACTGTGGCACGAAAATCAGGATCGGGATCGGTCACCCACGTTGTCGATTCTTCGGGAAGGGGAACGCTTTTGAGCCGTTGCAATTGCGCCAGGCCCCAGAGAGCCGAAATCCGGGCTTGCAGTGGCGATTCCTTGCGAATTGAGCGGAGGAATGTGTCCGCGGCAGGCTGACCTCGACGTACGAGTTCGAACTGGGCATGCCGGCGCACGCGCATGTCGGGATGTTCGAGCCATTTGCCGAGAGTTTCGAAATCGGCCTTGCCCGGATCCTGCTTGAGAATTTCGGCCGTGCTGCGAGCCAGGGCGTCGTCCTTCAGGCCGGGCGATTCGACCCGGAACAGCGCGCCGCCGCTATTGCGATCGATGCCTTTCGTCCAGACGGAAAAAAGGACCGAGCCGTCGTTGGCGAAATCGACATCGTTGGCAGGGGCGTTCCAGATGAATTTCTTCGGTGGCAGCATTTCGAAACCTGCCCCTTTCTTTTTCACGGAAACGGCATAAATCCCGCCGATTTCGCCCAGATAATCGCAAACGAGGAACTGTCCGGTAAATTCCGAAGGAAGTCCCGTGCCCGGATGCGCCGCCACGCCGGAAGGCCCCTGGGCCAGGTTCGCGACAGGCGGAACGATGTGCCCGGCCTGGTCCGGATGTTCCGGGTACCAGATCTTTTCCGAAGTCCATGCCCCGAGAGGCACAGGGAAGTCGAGGTGCTGATAGCCGACGCGCCAGCCGCTGTCGGCGCCGGGCAGGATCCAGACCCAGCGTGCCTTGTCGCCCCGGTCGGCGTTGTTGTCGCATGTCCAGAGATTGCCGAGGGCGTCGAAGGCCAGTTCCTGCGGATTTCGCAGCCCTCTGGCGTAAAGTTCCAGATTCGACCCGTCGGCCTCGCAGCGGAAGACGCCGCCGGTGTCGGGGATATCGATAAGCGTTTTGCCGTCTTTTTCGATGTGCGCGCCGCGGTCGCCGAGACTGAAATACAATCGGCCGTCGGGGCCCCAGCAAAGGCCGTGAAGGTCGTGGCCAAGATAGCCGAGACGTACGCCGAAGCCGGTATGCAGCGGCTTGCGTGCGGTCGCCTTGCGGCTTTCGACGCCGCGTAGCTCCCAGAGGTGGGGAATGTTGGCGACGTAAAGTCGATTACGTGTTGGCAGAAGGCCAGCGATTGTGCCGTCGAGGAGATCGTGGAAGTCGTCGGCAAAAATGGAGGAATCGCGGAAGACGCCCGATTCGTCCGGATTTTCGAGCAGCCTGACTTGTTCCGATGCGGTTTTCCAGTCTTCAAGCTCGGCGCCGAGTCGCGATTCGTACAATTTACGCCGATCCTCGATCGAGCGGCTGGCCAGGTCAGTGTCCATCCAGCTCATGCGGGCCCGGATATCGGTCCAGCCGCCTTTCGAGTCGATATATCGATACGATTCCGCAATGAACACTCGTCCGAAATCGTCGATGGCGAATGCGATCGGGTGGGATACCTTCGTGTCATCGGCGGCGATCTTGATCGACAGTTGCGGATCGCGTTCGAAACTTGCGATCATCAACGGTATATTCATCTTCGATTCGTCGGCGTTTTCCTGAGCCTGTTGAGCCAGTATACGCGGTAGGATCGTCACCGATACGATCGTCAGTCCCACGATCAAATTTCGAATGAAACGTAACGGATGAAGTGGCGACTGTCGGAGCATCGGTTTTCGCCTGATCAAGTGTTCGAAAGCGGATACCGTCATGTAGAGCGGTACTCGGATATTGTGTCACGATTCGGCAAGTCTGGGGTGCCCGCACCGGACGACTGCGAGGTGAACGGCGTGTTCCGGGGCTGTCGGCTGGACGTGCCATCCTATCCCAACGCGTTGGACGGTTCCAGATCCCGAACTCGCTGGGCCGATCTTTCGAAGCGGACGTTTTGACACGCGGGAGCTTGTGGAGTGATGTCTTGAGAGAAATGAGTTTGCGAATCGTCAGGGAGTGGTTTAACATTCGACGTATCCGAGCCCTCTCCTTCGACTTTGAGTTTCCATCCACATGCCGAGAGACACCTTGCGGAGCCACGATGCCTGCATAACGTCCGACCACTTGCGGCTGCCGCGCCGGGCTTTGCTGCAGGCGGGCGCGCTGGGGATGTTCGGCATGGGGCTGGCAGATCTCTCGCGGCTGGAGGCTGAGGCTTCGCCGGGCGCAAAATCGGTCGGTGGCCGGGCGAAATCGGTGGTGTTCATATTTCAGTCGGGCGGGCCGTCGCAGCATGAGACGTTCGACCCGAAGCCGGATGCTCCGGAGATGGTCCGGGGCGATTACGGCGTAACTCGCACACGCACGCCGGGCGAGTGGTTCTGCGAGTATCTGCCCCGGCTGGCGGCACGGTCCGACCGGTTTTCGATCGTGCGGACGATGCACCACATCGCGGGGCGTGAATTCCGCAACGAACATAGCAGCTGCATGTATCTGCTGCACACGGGCACGACGAGCCTGCCGCCGGGCGACACGAACGCCTCCATCGGCCTGCCCCG
Organism: bacterium; assembly: GCA_016125085.1. Taxonomy (GTDB): domain Bacteria; phylum Planctomycetota; class Planctomycetia; order Isosphaerales; family Isosphaeraceae; genus QWQI01. The sequence goes on along the minus strand of WGMM01000040.1, from coordinate 44,009 downwards.
CCCCGGGCGGATGAGCTGGCCTTCGATCGGGTCGATGATTTCGTATGCAGTTCCACCGGATCGTTCGCTGGGTCTTCCGGCTGTGGTCGAGCTGCCACGGGCCAGCGGGATGGGATATCCGGGGCGTGAGCCGGGGCCGCTTGGTGCAGCGTACGATCGGCTGGGCGTCGATATCGCGCCGCCGTGTCATTCGAAAGATCCGGCCGGTTCGTGCCCGAACTGCTTCAGCCACGACGATCCGAACGACCCGGAGCGGGCTCCCGGCCCGGGGCCGAAAGCCTGGTGGGACAATTCGAGCTGCCGCAAACCCGACTTTCACAGGCCCGATTTCGGCCTGGCAGATGGGCTTTCGATCGATTCGCTGACGCTGCGCACGGGGCTCAAAGAGCGCATGGATGGCCTGCGGCGGAATCTCGGGACACTGGCCGAAGCGGGGCGGATGGACTCGTGGGACGAACACCGGCGGCAGGCGATGAACTTCGTGATGGCTTCGCGGCCGGGCCATGCCGACCCGTTCGATTTATCGCGGGAATCGGCCAGGACGATCGAGCTTTATGGCCGTGAGGAATGGGGCCAGGGCTTTCTCGTGGCACGCCGGCTTGTGGAAGCGGGTGTGCGGATGGTGCAGGTGAACCTGCGTGGCTGGGACACGCACCAGAATGCATTTCGGGACTTGAAGGGCAAGCTGCTTCCTTCGATCGACCGGTGCCTGAGCGGGTTTCTGGACGATCTCGAAAGCCGGGGCCTGCTGGACGAAACGCTGGTCGTGATGTGCGGCGAAATGGGGCGGACGCCGAAAATCTCGCCGATTTCGCCGAACGGCAAGAACGCTTCCGGCGAGACGTTCACGCCCGGGCGGCATCACTGGGGCGACGTTTTCCCTTGTTTTTTCGCTGGAGCAGGAATCGAACCGGGAAGAATCATCGGGCGAACGGATCGTGAAGGTGGCCAACCGGTAACCGAAGCTTACACGCCCGAAGACCTGGCCGCGACGATCTTTCATTGCCTCGGCATCGGCCCGGACCGGGAATTTCACGATGCAGAGGGCCGGCCTTATCGCATTTACAGGGGGCAGCCGATTACGCCTCTGCTGGCTTGAACTCGAATTATGGTGTAACGGGTTTCGGAGTCCATTTCGGCAGAGAGGTGACGGACTCCTTCGCGGCAGACGAGACGGGTATGCCCCAGGCTTCGAAATGGGGTGTCAGGTTTTTGCCGGTCGATTTCGAAAGGCCGGTCAGCCAGGCGTCCCATCGAGCTTCGTCGGTGCGCGGAGCGCTTCCGCGATTCAATTTCTCCGTTGCGGCGAAGTGGTCGAAGAACGGCTGCCAGCCAAAGGCTTCCTGGATTTCCATGAAGAATGCCAGGGCGAGAAAGGGGTCAGACTTGAACGTTTCGAAATTCGGCCCGGTGGCCTGGTATTTCCGCAGGGCATCGGCTCGCTTCTGGCCTTTGAGCAGGCCGGGGTGGCCTGAGGAAGCTTGGCCGAGGAGTTTGTCGTAAACGTAGAGGGCGAAAAGGTTATTGGTCACTTCACCGAGGCCGGAGGGCGTCCAGGCGTCACGCTGCCGGTTATGGCCAATTTCGTGCAGGATGCCCCAGGTGATGCCACCGGGGTTGTCGGCCAGAAGTTTCTCGGCATTGGCGAAAAACGGGGCGGCGTCCAGGCCGGTCATGATCGGATTGCCGGCGTGCATGTATCCGGCGGAAATCTGGCGGTCGGGCAAGATCCATTGCGTCGGTACGAATTCGCGGCGCAGGCTGCCGAGTTCGTTCTGGCTGTCCATGACGCGGTCCCAAAGCTCCAGCAGCGGCTTCGGATCGGTCAGGCCGCGGATGGTATCGGCGGGCAGGACGAGCCCGACGTGGCGAGACTGAAGCTCAGCCCATGGGGCCGGTGCCTGGCGGAGTTTGCTCCATTCGTCTTTCGAAGTCGTACCAAGGACGTAATGCGGAGCCTGGACGACACCCTCGACCGTGATTTCGAAATCGTTCGGCAGCGGTTTCGTCGATTCGATGTAAACAAGTCCGCCGAAAGGGTTCGAAATGCGAAATTCCGCGGCTTCGGCAGGGAACGGCTGCACGCGGGTGATCTCAGGGTGACGTTCCCAACTGTCCAGATGCCAGAGCGTATCGCTGTGGGCCCCGATACGTGCCTGAAGGCCGGGCGGTGTGGTTCCGCCGATCATTCGAAACTTGACGGTGCCACCGGGCGGAGCGTAGAGCCCTGTGCTCAGGCGGCCTTTCGAACCGGCCGGGAAGCGGACCTGGCGGGAAATGCGGGCGGCTTTGGCCGGGACGCTGCCTGGAAAATCGGCGGCGGAAGGATCTGCGGCGAGCTTCGCGGAACGATCGGATTCGGCAAGGTCGTGACGGAATCGCACTGCGAGGCGTTCGATCATGTCCGACTTGCGGATCGGCCGGGCTGCCGTAATGGCTCGCTGGGGCTGACTCTCGACGAGTTTCGCCAGGGCTTTACGAAAGGGCGAATCCTGCGAACCGACAGCACCCAGAGCCAGTTCGAGGGTTGACGAAATCTGGGCGGCTTCTACGGCATCGAGCTTCGAATCGGATTTGGATTTCGATTTCGAATTGGCTTTCGAAAGCTCCGCGAGTTTCTCGAGCGCTTTGCCGGCATGGGCCAGCGGCAGTTCGTTGGCTCGAACTACGGCCATGGAGCCGTTCGGCTCGGCGGGTTCGATCGTCTGGCTCGAAACCGCAAGTCCGGCATCGCTCAGGATTCGAACGATCGGCAGGTCAGCGGCAAGCGATTTGCCGGGATGGGTTTGTTCCCAGCCCCAGCCGGTGATGCCGACGAGCCAGCCGCCCCCACCACGAACGTAAAGGTCGATGGCCTTCAGCTGCGCGATGGTCGTGACCGAATATGCTGTCGAAACGACAAGGTCGAGATTCGCGATCTTCGCCGGCCAGGCATCGTCGAGTTTTCGAACGGCCCACCCCTGGGCTTCGAAAACCGTGGCCAGCGAGTCGACGCCGATCAGCCCGACGGTCGGCCGGGCTGATTTTTTCGTGCGGGCTTTGCCGCTTCGTGCGGCCCATGTCGCAGTTTCGAAAAAGAACGGCCGGGTTTCGAATTTGTCGAGCGATTCGGCCGAAAGATAGCCGTCGTGCCCGAACAGGACGATCCGGCCCGACCGGCTGCCGGGCGACTGGCCAGCGACGATGACCGGGGCGAATGTCTGGCCAATTCGACCCACGGCCAGAACGCGAGCCTGTTCGCCGAACGCCACGACCGGCCCCGGTACGCCGGGCGAATCGATCTGTCGTGGTTCGATGGCTTTGCGATCGACCGCCTGGCCGAATGCGCAAGCCGAGAAGAATGCGGAACATATCAAGAGAAAAAGGCCGCCTGATCTGGCGGCCTGTTGGGTTTGAAGGTTCATGGCGATTTTCATGAATGATTGTGAGTAGTTTGCATTGCGGCCACGTGGGACACGGGTGCCTGCCGGGCCGATTCGGCTTCGATGACCGGATTATGCACGGAGAGTCGGAAACCCTTGCGGCGCAGCCAGGACATCATCGAATCGATGATCTCATAAAACACGGGCGTGACGACCAGGGCCAGGATCAGCGAGAGCATCTGCCCGCCGATGATGACCTTGGCCATGCTGGCCCGGCTGCCGGCCCCGGGGCCCTGCCCGAAGGCGATCGGCACCATGGCCGCCACGAGCATGAGGGTCGTCATCAGGATCGGCCGCAGGCGGGTGCGGTTGGCCTGAAGCACGGCCGCGCGGCGATCCATTCCGGCGGCGCGAAGCTGCTGGGCGGAGTCGACCTGGAGAATACCGTTCTTTTTCACGATGCCGATGAGCATGAACAGCCCGAACAGGCCATAAAGGTCCATATTCGTACGCCAGAGCACCATGGAGAGCATGCCGAAGGGGATCGTCACCGGCAGGGCCATAAGGATGGAGATCGGGAGCGTCCAGCTTTCGAACTGGGCCGCGAGAACGAGATACATGAAGACGATCGAGATCACCAGCGCCTGCACGATGTAGAAGAGCGTTTCCTTGAGCGTGTCGGCCTGGCCGGTGAGCTTCATGCCGTAGGCGGGCGGCATGTTCATGGCTTTCAGGGCATTTTCGGACCGCGTGGTCGCTTCGCCGAGCGAGATGGTGTCGGGATTGGCCAGAACGGTCACGATGCGCTGACGGTCGAGCCGTTCGATTTCGGTCGGGCCGGTTTTCTGATCGAGCTTCGCCAGGCTGGAAAGTTTGACGAGCCCGGCCGTGGGCGAAGGCAGCGTCATCTTGTAGAGGTCTTCCTGTGTCTGGCGATCTGTGCGGTCGGCCCGCAGCCAGACGTCGTATTGCTCCATGCCGTCCTTGAAGTTCGTGATCGGCAGACCACCGACAAGGACGCGCAGCGTATCGGCCACGGTGGCCACCGGGATGCCGAGATCGCTGGCGGCTTCGCGGTCGATGGAGACCTGATATTCGGGCTTGCGAAGGGCCAGAGTGGTGTCCAGGTCGGTCATCCCGCCCTGGTTTTTCAGGTCCTTCACGAGCCGGTTGGCGTATTCCTCGAGTTTTTCGATCTCAGGGCCGCCGATGTTGATCTGGAACGTCTGGGCCCGCCGTCCGCCCTGGAATGCGGAAACGTCGTTGACGCTGGCCCGCAGGTCAGGGTAATCGGCCAGGATTTCCCGTGCGCTGGCCTGAACGTCGAACTGGCTGGTCGGCGATGTCCGTTCTTCGAGTTCCGTCATGCGGACGTAAATGGAAGCCCGGGTGACATCCCCCTGCCCCTTCACGGCACGCGATGTGTTCGTGACGCCGACGGTCGAGAAAATGTTGCGAACTTCCGGCAGTTTGCGGACCTTCGCTTCGATGTCCTTGACGATGGCGTCAGTGCGCTGAAGCGTGAAGCCTTCGGGCGTGGTGATCGAGATTTCGAATTCCGACTGATCGTCGCGCGGGATCAGGGCAAAGCCCATGATTTTGCCGATCGGGTAAGTCGAAAAGATGACGCCGATCGTGAGCAGAATGACCAGGAATTTGTATCTCAGCGAGAAATCGAGAATGGAGACATAACTGCCTTCAATCGCCCGCCAAAGGAAGCCCGACTTGCTGGAAGCATGCCCGCCGCCTTCGAGCTTGAGGAACCGGCTGCACAGCATGGGCGTAAGGGTGAAGCTCACGAACAGGCTCATGGCGATGGCGAAGGCCACCGTCAGGCCGAAGCTGGAGAAGAACCGGCCCACGATGCCGCCCATGAAGCCGATCGGCACGAAAATGACGATCAGCGAAATGGACGTGGCCAGCACGGCCAGGGCGATTTCCTTCGTGCCGATGATCGAAGCGGTCCAACCGTCCATGCCGTCCTCTTCCATGTGGCGGAAGATGTTTTCGTGCACGACGACGGCATCGTCGATGACGATCCCGATCGCCAGGATCAGCCCGAGCATGGTGATATTGTCGATCGTATAGCCCATGATGGTCATGAACATGAACGTGGGAACGATCGACGTCGGGATGGCCAGAGTGGCGATGATCGTCGTCCGCCAGTCGCGGATGAACAACAGGATTGTGATCGATACGAGCACGGCCGCAAGTACGAGGTGGAATTTCACTTCCTCGATCGACTTGACGATGAACCGCGACTGGTCGCGGATGATCTCGACCTTGATGTCCTCAGGCAGCGTGGGCAGGATCTGATCCAGCCGGGCCTTGAGCTTTTCGACGACCTTGACCGTGTTCGAGCCGGACTGTTTCTGAATGACGAGGCTCACGGCCGTTTCGCCGTCGAGGCGGGCGAGCGACCGGGGTTCTTCGAACGAATCCTCTGCCCGTCCGATATCCTTGATCCGGATGGGATAACCGTCCTTGTTGGAAATGATCAGCTGGGCGAATTCTTCGGCCGTGTTCAGGCGGCCGAGGGTGCGCAGGACGACTTCCCGGCTGCCCTGATCGATCCGCCCGCCGGGCACTTCAAGGTTCTGCCGAGTGAGGGCCGAGCGGACGTCGTCGACGGAAAGACCGTAACCGGCAAGCCGGGCGATGTCCACGAAGACGTTGATGGCCCGAGTCTGGCCGCCGGTGATCGAAATGTTGCCGACGCCGTCGATCGTTTCGAGACGTTCCTTCAACTGCCGTCGGGCGATTTCGGTCACTTCGCGAATATCGCGCCTGCCTGAGACGACCAGTGTGAGCACCGGCACGGAGCCGGTTTCGAACTTGTCGATGATCGGCGTTTCGGTTTCGGTCGGGAGCGTCTGGAGGATCGTGCTGACTTTATCGCGCACTTCCTGAACGCCGATATCGCCATTTTTGGCCAGAACGAACTGGACGGTGACGACCGAGACGCCTTCGTTACTGACCGAGCGAAGTTCCTGAATGCCGGAGACGGTATTGATGATGTCTTCCAGCGGCTTGGTGACGGTCGTTTCGATTTCTTCGACGCTGGCGCCCGGGAGAACCGTGGTGACTGTACATACCGGGAAGTCGACGTTGGGGAACTGGTCGACACCCAGGCTGAAATAGCTGAAGATGCCCAGCACGACCGGCACCAGGACGAGCACCCAGGTGAAGACGGGTCTACGGATGCAGATTTCCGAGATATTCACTTGTTCGGATTCCCTAAGTGTCAGCCGGTCGGTTCCGGGGCACGTCGTGCGTTCGTTCGATCTCGCGGTATGCCGCGGAAGTTCGAGCCTGGTGGCATCCGCCGGAACGGTCTTTTACCGCCCGCTTCCGCTCGCTTCGGCATTCGCGGTCGTGGCCGTGGGCGGCTGCGCTGCGGCATTGGCCGAGGCAGGTGGCGCGGCCGCGACGCTGGGCGCTTCGGCCGATTTCGCCGGTGCCGATTCTTCGGGGGTCTTGATGCGGATCGGCGAACCGTCGGCGAGCTGGCTTTGCCCGGTGGTCACGACTTCGCCGTCGGAAGGCAGGTTGCCCTTGATTTCCATCCATCCGGCACCCTCGGTTTCGATCGAAACCTGGATTTCCTTCACGGCCTTTTTGCTGGGAGATTCGGGGGCGTCGGTCACCAGGAAGACTTTCGTCACGCCGACGGTGCGGACGACGGCCTCCACCGGAACGACGATACCCGAGCCCTTGCGGTCGATGACGACGTCCGCCTTGGCGAAGCCGCCGGGGCGAAGTTCGTTACTGGCGTTGGGGATGATGGCCTCGATCTGGAACGTGCGGCTGACGGCGTCGACCGAAGGATTGACGCGCGTGACCTTGCCTGAGAAGACGCGATCGTCGTAGGCGGCGACACGCAGATTCAGATCCTGCCCGATTTTCACCTGATTCGAGTAACGCTCCGGCACCTTGGCAAGGTATTTCAGAGGATCTTCGATGACGAGTTCGGCGACCGGGTCGCCGTCGCGGATGATCTGGCCCTCGGAAATCTTGCGGGCCGTGATGGCATATTGAAACTTGTCGCCATTGGGCGGCAGCGTTTTCGGCTGGGGTGCGACCACCTTCAGGTCGGCCATGGTCTGCTTGGCGACGTCAAGCGCCGCGGCCGAAACCTGGGCTCCGGCGAGAATCGCCGATGCCGAAACGCGAGCCGACTCCAGGCCTGCTTCGGCGTTCTTGAAGTCGTTTTCGAAATCCTGAAGTTCCTGAACCGAACCGGCCCCGCGCTGAGAGATCGCCCGCTGACGCGTGAGATTCTGGGACGCACGGTCGAGCTGGACCTTGGCCTGCACCACGGACGGCACGGTGTTGATGTCGAACGCCTCTGGCATCGATGGCATGCTCTTGAGACCGAGCCGGGCCAGTTCGGCCTGCAGGTTCCGCTCGGCCTGAATGAGCGAAAGCCGGGCGTCGATGGGATCGATCTCCAGAAGCAGCTCGCCGGGATTGACGCGGTCGCCGATATCATGATGAATCTTCAGGACCCGGCCCCCTTTTTTGGTTCCCAGCTCGAACGATTCCCAGCCTCTCAGCGATCCGACGACGTCGATCTTGCGTTCGATCGGCTTCGTTTCGAGCTTGCTGACTGTCACCGGGATGACTTTCGGGCCAGCGTCCACCTTGACGGCTTCTTCCTTTTTGGCACAGCCGGAGACGGCCAGGAAGATGCAGATGGGAAAAGTGGCGGTGCGGATCGATGCGAACCGGGTGACGAATGACATCTTCATGCGTGCTTTCGGCTTCGGTACGTTGGGTTCATGTCGGATCATGGTCGTTTCTTGCTCGAAGGCGGCCAGGTTCAGGATCGATCGCGGGAATCGGCCAGATAACCGGCGTCGAGATTCAGTATCAGCCGGCGTGCCAGGCGTTCGACGGGCTCGGTCAGGAGCACCGTCGAATCGGTGTCATACAGCATGTCGATGATCGTCGACAACATTTGCCCCTGCACGGCACGCACGTATTCGTCGATCCGGGTGTCGCTCCACCCGTGGGTTTCCTTGCGGCGGCTCACGATCTCCCGCAGGATCGACCGGGATTTGTGCCCGATCTTACCGACAGACTCGGCGAGCTCGGCGCCCAGAGGACCGAAATAGAGGGCGAAGACGAATCGAGCCCGATCCGGATTCTCGCGGCAGAACGCAAGCTGGGACTGCATCCAGGCGATTTCCTGCTCAAGGTGCGGCTGGTCCGAATTCGCCACGCCTTCGAGCGTCGCCACAAGCCGTTCCGCCGGTTCGATCACCAGCCGGCGGGCAAGCCGTTCCTTGCTTCCGAAGTAGTAATAGAGCATCGGCTTGGTGACGCCGGCGGCCTCGACGATCTCATTGACCGACGTCGACGCGTAACCCTTTCGGGCGAAAAGCTCCAGAGCCGTTCGGCCCAGGTGCTCCGCCGTCGCGGAACTGCCGCCGCATTCCGTCGAACAAGGGTTTTCGATCGATTCGGCCAAGGTTCGTCCCACCATGAATGCCACTTACTTACCGGTTGGTAAGTTCAAGTTAATCGTTCGCAAAACCTGAGTCAATATGTCATCACGGCCGTGCGAACGGATTGTGCCGTTTCAGGTTCGGTCGAATCGGCCCTTTGGCTGTGGCTGCCCGGCAGGACTGCGTTCTGATACACTGATATGGCCGGATTGCGCGGCTTGTCGGACAACGTCATGGGGAGAACGTCTCGATCGAGACGGCGAGCGATGAACCAGTGGGTCGAATCGGAAGGCGGCTTTCAGTGGCGCGGCGAATCCGCCATGGCCGGAAACTGGGCCGTTAAGTACAGGGATGTAACGCCCGGGCTTTACTTTCAGCCCGCCGGGCGCGATTCCTGGTACGGCCCGTTTCTCGGAGTCCTCGGGCTGACTGCACGTAGCCGGGGCGAATGCGGCAACGTATCGTCCGCATGTCTGGTTCATACGGAAACGCTCCGTGAGCACGTCGAACTCGAATTCCAGCCGCCTGACTGGCATGATACGACTCTGCGGTTCACCTGGTCGTGCACCGCACCGCATCAATTCGACCTGCTCGCCGAGATTTCCACACGTTCCGTCGGCATGCTCTGCGGTGTCGAAGTCGGCGTCGTTTCGTCGGCTGCGAGCGTGCCCGAACCGGTCTCCGAATGGCTGCTGGCCGTGCGCGACGAGCCGGCTTCGATGCGTTCGATCGATGGCCGGGAGCCTCGATTCAATGCACAGGACGTCGCTTTCGGAATTGACGAAACCGTTTCGGGCTACGGTCCCGACAGGGAATGGCCACCGACGCTGTTGACGAGTAATGACGAAACAGTCCGGTTCCTCGAAACGGCGCACCCGCACGATATTTCCCGGCGGTATCGTTCCAATGACGGCCGAACGCAGCGTACCTGGACGCTGGGCTATGACATGGAACGGGGTATCATCCTGCGGGCTCGCCTTCGCGGCCGTTTCATGGCCGCCGACGAGCAGGCGGATTGGTCAGCCGTGCATAGCTGGCAGGAAGCATTCCTTAACGCTCCGCTGCCGCTGGAGCGTTAAGTTCCGGAGCGATTTCGAATCGACTGACGATCAGGAAATCATGGGCGTAACTTTCGCCCTGAGCAGGGCGATCAGCCGATCGTCCATATATTCGTATTTGTCGGGGATATTGAGACACACCACTCGAGAGGCCTTCAACTGCCGACTGTAGCGGCTTTTGAGGCGGCCGAGGTGGCTGCGTTCCATGACGAAAATGATGTCGGCCCAGGCGATCAGGTCAGTATCGAGGGGCGAAACGGAATCTTCGGACAACCCGGCCGAATCGACTTCGATATCCGGAAATCCGGCGAAGATGGCCTCAGCAGTCGGGCTCCGGCGCTTGTTGCGTCCACAGACGAAGAGGACATGCTTCAAGTGCTCTGGCCTTTTCCCCATGCCCCCTGGGCCCCCCGAGCTCCAGCTCGGGGGTGAAGTTTTTCTCGACGATCGCTCTCCGAGCTGGAGCTCGGAGGGCCCGGGTGGATTCTTCTTCCGGGCCCTCCGAATTCCAGCTCGGGAGTGGTTCGGAATATCATCATGCAATGCAGAAGGTTATGGCTTGGAGTGAGCATCGGAATGTCCGGAAACTGACTCGTTTTTGTCTGGAAAACTCGAATATGACCATTCTGCAGGCGAGTTCGCGAGTCCAGCTTTAACGGGATTTTGTCGAATGTAGTCAATGGCTGTCCAGAAATGGCGTTCGTCGCGTATGTACCGATCCCAGTATTCACGCCGCCAAAATTCGCCTTGCTCGCATGCATGTGGAAATAGTGATTTGAGCCTTCTACCTGAGTGACTTTTCCACGACTGAACAATCTTCGGCAAGCTTTGACCGGATTTTGTCCTGATCAGAACATGGACATGCGTAGGCATCACAACGTATGCGATAAGGTCGTATCTTGTTGTGTCAAAATGCCGCCAGCCTTGAATCACGCAATTCGCTGCGGCTGGTTCCCGCAATACACCGCTGCCATGCCCCTGGTCGAGGATCTCTTCGAATTTCTGCCTTCGTTCGGAATCGATGCGATCCGGGGGAATTGTGCGAAGGTACTTTTCGATTTCTTCAAGCAATGCGGCCGGAACACTGTCGGCGAGTCGATAAGTGATGAATTGAATAATACCTGGTTCGTCGCAATGCGGCAAAAACCGGCGATACCAGCCTTTCGGACCTGTCCATTCAGTTCGATCCGCCATCTCCTTCTCCGAATGAAAGACGTACAGATAACGATTTACAGATTCAGTTCGCTGCTATGGATCGAAAGTGCCATTTCCAAGGGCCCCCCGAGCTCCAGCTCGGGCGGGGTTTTTCTCGGCAATCGTTCTCCGAGCTGGAGCTCGGAGTGCCCAGGGGGGGCGGGGGTTTCTCGACATTCGTTCTCCGAGCTGGAGCTTGGAGTGCCCAGGGGTGCGGTTTTCTTCGAGCTGGAGCTCGGAGGGCCTTGGAGGGGGCGGCTGAGATCAACCCAGCGGCTTATGGTCGACGCCCAGCAGCTTCCACCAGTCAGCCAGGCCGGCGAGTTCGGTTTTGGCTCGGTCGGAGGGAGCCTTGAAGGTCAGTTTCGCCGGGGCGATGAGCATGGCGATCCGGTTGATGTCGAAGTTCTGGAGTAGCCCGAAGGTAAAGAGCTGCGGGGCATCGGTATAGCTCGTCTTATCTTCGATCACTTCCTTGAGGCTTCCGAGCGAGCCTTCCAGCACGACTTCGGAGACCGTGCCCTCGTTCGAAATCGCGGCGGCACAAAGTGCGACCAGCGCCGCACGCTTGCCCTTGGCCACCAGGCGGATCGACTGACCCAGCCGGCTGCGGTCCATGGCCAGAGCCGCGGCGAGCTGACGTGCTTCGATCCCAAGCGGCCGGTCACCCACCGTGCCCAGCAGTAGCGAGAAGAGATAACCGTGGTGCGAAGGCTTCAGTTCGCCGAAGTCAAAAGGATTGCAGACGACGACGCGCTCGCCCGCGCCCAGCCTTGCGGCGGCATCAGCCGAGAATTCGGCGGCACCCTTGTCGGCCAGGTAGAAACTGGTCGTTTTGGGCGAACTCTTCTGCGGGAAAATCTCGACGAAGGGCACGCTCCAGGTATCGGCCACGCGCACCAGATTCGCCTGGCGAACAAGGCCATTTTCGACCGTCCGGTCGCCGATCGGCGTGAACGTATCGTAAAGCGGTGCTGGGGCCTCGGGCAGTTTCAGGGCCTCGCGGAGCTTCTTGCGGCCTTCGAGAATCCAGATCTCGGCTGCGTTCTTGTCCTTCGGCATCTCGACGGCGGCCGGCAGGTTCTTCGCCAGGTTCATCGCAAGGCCATGCAGCGAAAGCTGATCGGCCGGCAGGGCGACTTTCAGCTCTTCCGGCTTTTTGATGTCGCTCGGGGCGACGTCTTCCTTGGAGAAAGCCTCCAGAGCGGCATCCTTCAGGCCCATGAAGTGGGTGCCGATGAACTTGTAGAGCGCCTTGCGGTTGTCCTCGAGGAAGTTGTGGTCGCCGGGCGTTTCGTTCACGTGGGTGCCGAGCTTGTCGGGCACTTTCATCAGGTCGTAAACGGGTTTGGCGGCGGCCACGAGGGGCGGCAGGGCGTGTTCGGCCCGGAAGCAGCAATTATCCTTGGCGTTGAAGGTGAGGAGCGTGGCGTTGGGGGCACGCAGGGCGGTCATGATGGCGTAATCGGTCACGCTGCCCAGGTCGGTCGGGGTCTGTTCGCTGTCGCCCAGGTCCTGGTCGTGCTGGGTGCGGGTAATGAAGCTGGAATAGCCGGCGACGGGGTTGGCCAGGGTCACTCGTGGGTCGAGAGACGAGATGAAGATCGTCTGCCAGCCGCCGCCGGAAAGGCCTGAGACGGCGACTTTCGAAGGCTCGGCGTTAGGGTGACCGAGGAGCACGTCGATGCCTCGCTTCATCGCCAGGAAGTGCGTGGCGATGCCGGAAGTGCCTGTAAGATCGATGGTGTTGATGAGCGGGTGCAGGTAGTCGGGTGTTTTGAACTGGCCCATTCCGTACCATTCCAGCGAAAGGCTCACGATGCCCTTTTTCGCCAGGTGAATGCAGCGGGCCTGCTTGTAATCGGCCGTGTAGCCGTTGGCGTCGTGGCCGTTGACGGCCAGGTGCACCGGCACTTTCTTGTCGGCCGAGAGCCCGGCGGGTTCATAGAGCAGTGCCGGAATCCAGTGGCCCGGCAGGGCTTCATAGCGCACTTTGGTGAGCAGGTATCCGTCGGTGGTGACGGTGCCCATGCGTTCGAACTTCAGGCCCTTGGCGTCGCGCCATTTGGCGGCTTCGCCCCGGTAAATGACGGTGTCGAGCACCTTCTGGCGGTGTTCTGTGGCCCACTTCGCCCATTCTTCGGGGGTTTTCAGGGCAGGCATGCGGGGGATTTTCGCGGCGACGTAGCGACGCACTTCGTCGATCGAGATGTCTTTGTCCAGCAAGGGCTTGTCGATCCAGGCCGCGAGCTTGGCCGCATCGGGTGCCTGAGCCATCGACCGGCTCACCGAAGGCGCCAGCGAACTGGCGAAAGCCGCAAGGGAGAGGCGCTGGAAGGATCGACGATTCATAGGGAAGCTCCCGGGTGCTGAAACTACGAAGAGAGTTCGGTCGTGGCGAACGGGGTGCGTAAGGACGTCCGTTCGCGGCAGGGTGGGCTGGTTGCGGCGGGATCGGCATCTCCGGGCGAAGCGAGTTCGCCGTCGGCGGTGAATCCGCACCGATCGGAAAGTCCTTTTTAATCGGACGAATCGACGGATTCAAGGGCTGAGTCGACTGTGGGCGACGGATCATCGAGGCGCGTAGACGCGGCATGGCTGGATTTCGGGCCATCGTGTCCGAAAAGGATAATGATTGCCGAGCCGAGAAAGATGAGCGACCCGCCGACAAGGACGGACCGGTTCGTCGTTTTGCCGAAAAGGAGCCAGCTGAAGACCAGCACGAAAATCGGGTAGGAGATTTCGAGGATCGCCGCCAGAGATGCCCCCAGGCGGACGATCGAAATGACGATCGCAAGACCCGCGACGCAGCCGATCAGCATGCTGGCAAGGAGAATTCTGCGGTTCGCCGTTTCGGCCGAACTTGGCAGCAGCCCGAGCGGTCGACCGCCGTTAGCCAGCCAGACCGACCCGGAAATGAACATGCCGACGACGCAGTGCAGAAAATAGACTTTGACGGGCGGCAAGTCTTCGAGGACTTTTTCGTCGAGGGTATAAGTCAGACCCCAGAGCGCCGAAGCGAGGAATGCAAGAAGATAACCCATCAGGAATTGTCTCGGTGAAGGTTCGAGGGATCGGCAACGGATTTCGAAGTCTCGTCCGCAGGTATGGAAATCTGAGGAGATCCGATCGCGGGTGCCGCCGGGGGCGTGAGTGACATGCTCTTCTGCCAGATTTTGGAGGAGAGACCGGTCGTGAGGTCTTCGATCTGGTCCACGGCCTGAAGCACTGCGGGGTCGGGAAAGTTCTGGATATAAAGTGTCGCGAGCTTGCCGATGATCGACAGCATTTCGCTGCAATACGAAAAATATCGAGCGAGCTGGAAGGGCGTCATGACGCGCACTGGCGAGTGGGCGGTAAAAGTCGCCTGCGCCTCGAACCGGATCGTGTCCGGCGTTTTCGGAAGCTGATGCATGTCCACAAGATGCGCGATCGTACGGAGTTCGTGCAGGTACTGGAGAATCCGCCGCCGCTTGATCCGGTTTTCCCAGCTCAGCAGGAAAATGATCGCCGCCCCGAGAAATACCGAGCTTTCGATGGCGGCCTGGAACGATTGAATGAAATCGCCCGGGTTGCCGAGTTCCCAGTTGGTCTGCAGGTGGCCGCCGAGTTCGATGACGATCGCCAGACCAAGGCCGATCAGAATCCAGGCCGCGATGCGAAGTCCGATCGCAGGCCGGTTCGCGCGTTCGACTTGAGCCACGGTATTGCTGGCGATTTCGGCCAGTTCGCGGCTCAAGGCGGCCAGACCCGATCCTGGGAATCGTTCCTCGATCCGTATGGCCAGCGTGCGGCTGGTTTCGAGGATCCGGACAGGATCGAGGTTGCGATAGGGCCGGCGCGTCGACTCGCGGAAGAATCCCATTCGGTCATCCCCCCGGCGGCGGGGAGAATTTGATTTTCTGGATTCTCACACGGGCGGCAGCATTGATCGCGCTGACGACTGCGCCGTATTTGAGAGTGGGAGGAGCGTCGATGCGCATCTCGACGTCGGCCGCGATTTGCGGATCGTCACCCACGATGGCCTTGAGGGCAGCGGCGAGTTCGTCCATGGAAGCCACGGCGTCTTCGCCGATTCGGATTCCGGCCAGTTCGCCGTTTTCGCCCGCGAGCAGGCGGACGTCGATATCGGGCAAGGCCGTGATATTCTCGGGCGATGGTGCCGCGGAGCCCTGCTCCGCGGCGGGCATGGTGATGGCGAATTCGCCTTCGACAGAAACGATCTTGAACGTGAACATGAAGAAAATGAGCAGCTGGAATACGACGTCGATCATCGGCGTCATTTCCAGCATGACTTTCGAGTCGGACGAGGCGAATTTGCGGATTTTCATCGATCGGGTCCGGGGAACTTCCGACGTTGACTGGTGTATGCCTTGCCGGGGAGGATCAGGGCGACTTCGTGGCCCGGAGCCAGAACTTGGTGAATCCGGTCTGCTGCGCGATCTGGATGACCTTCTGAACCGAACCGTAGGGAGCCTCTTCGTCGGCCCGGATTACGATGGTCGTCCAAAGGCCGGCACCTGCGTCCGCTCCGGCGACTTTCATGTTGATCTTCGCCAGTTGGGCTTCGACAGCGAGCTGGCGGCGAATGGACGAGGAGTCGACGAGCGGGTCGACGGCCTCTCCGCCGAGAAGGTAGACCATGCCGTCTCGACGCATATTGACATAGATCGGCGACTGGGGGGCTTGCGCTGTGGGGGTGGCCGAATCGGCGAGCGGCAGATGCACTTCCTCGTCGAGGAGGTCATTCGAAAAATTCAGCGTGAACATGAAGAACGCGATGAGCTGGAATGTCATGTCGATCATGGGGGTCATGTCGAGAACGGCGTCTTCGCTCACGGAATGCGATTTACGGAATCTCATCGATGCGTTCCCGAGGCGGCGGACATGATCGGAATTATGCGTATGGCAGGCTGGAATTCCAGCGGATCAGGCTTTGTTGCCTTCCGTCGTCGCCCCGACTTTAGAGCCCTTGTTGAGAGCTGTGAAGCGGCCGACGATCCGCTCAGCCGCGATCCCGGTTTCAAGCATCATCCGGGATATCCGGTTCTTGAGGATCGTGTGGGCAACGATCGCGGGAATCGCCTGGAGCAGCCCCCAGACGGTCGTCACCAGTGCCTGGCTCACACCCTGGGCCAATTCGCTCGGCTTCGGGCTGGTGTCGCTCTGGGCGATGACCATGAACGCGGCAACCATACCCCAGACCGTACCCAGCAGCCCGACCATGGTGGCGATATTGGCCAGCATGGCCAGGTAGCTCAGGCGGTGGTCGAACTTCATGCCTTCGTCCTCACCGACTTCCTGCATGGCTTCCAGGGCCTGGGGATACTGACCGCCTGAAGTCTGGAGACGCACCACGCCGGCCGTCACCAGCCGGGCGATAAGCGATTCGTCCGACTTGGCCAGGTCGTAGGCTTCCTGAAATTTCTTGTCGCGGGTTTGCGTTTCCAGATTGTCCAGAAGCTCCCCTGGCATGAATTCCTTACGCCCGACCTGCATTGAGTAGAGAACGATCATGGCGACCAGGAGAATCGACATCGGGAGCTGCAGGAAAAAAAAGTACCCTTCGGCCTTATAGATCCATAGCAGAAGATTTTCCGATTTTGCAGTCGGGGCGGGCGCGTTCGGCGCAGCAGCCTGGGCCGGTGCGGCTGCTTCGGCAGGAGCTTCCGCGGGTGGTGCCTCGGCGGCCGGCGGGGCTTCGGCGGCTTTCGCGGCGGCCGGTTCGGCGGCTTTCGCCGCGTCCGGCGGTTGAGCGCTGGCTCGCGGGGGCGTGAACAATGATCCGAACGCTATGGCCAGTACGATCAAGGCAGCCCCAGTACGCGTCATGTCCTTCAGGCTCCGGGCGGATGAGCGAATGTTTGAGAGTGAACTACGGTGATTTGTCATGAACGGCTCGATTCGAATGTCGAAGCGGATGAGCTGAGGCCCGGAAATCAGGGTGTACCCTGGGCTTTTTTCAGCCAGGGACTGCGTGGATAGGCTGTTGCGAGCTTGCTGAGCGTCTGCTCGGCCCTGTCGGGTTTTTCGAGAGTGCGCCAGAGCTGGGTGATCGCGGCCAGGGCCCGGGCATGCTCGTTCGGTACGGAATCGAAGAGAATGTCCGTGTGAAGGTAGGCGATCAGGGCGTCCTTGGGTTTGCCTGAAGCTCTCAGGCAATCGCCCAGGGCGTTATAGGCATGGGCCAGGGCTTCGGAGTCGGCAGGGTCAGCCGCCTCGATCAACTGCCGGGCCTTGCTTTCGGCTTCATCCAGCTTTTTCGTGCCGACGAGCGATTTGATCCGTACCGATTCGGCGAGTCTGGCCAGGCTCGAATCCGCCGGAATCTGAGCACCCACCGAATCGATCGATCGCAGGGCTTCCTCCGCTTTGCCCTGATCCACGAGCGTATCAGCCTTGAGCACTTTGGCACGAGCCTGTTCGCCCGGCACTTTCGCCAGTTCGTCGATGACCGAATCGATTCTGGCATCGTCACCGCCGCTGCGCACCAGATTCAGAAGCGATTCGTAAGCCGAAGCCGTATGTCGCCCATTGGGATAGGTCTTCACGAAGTCCTGAAGGGCCTTGATGGCCTTGTCCGACCGGGATTCGTCCTCGCTGACCGATGCGGCGAGCGCAGCGGCGTAGGAGAATTTAACGAGCTGGCCGACGAATGGTTTGAGACCGCTCGCCGCGGCGGCTTTTTCGTAGTTTTCGAGTGCGCCACGATAATCGCCTGCCTTTTCGCGCACCCTGGCTTCGAGAAACGCCGGCGGCGTACCTGCATAGTTGATCTCGGCAATTTCTTCGATCGGAACCGTTTCCGGCTTGTTGCCGACCTGAATCCGGACTTCCCTGGGGGTTTCTGCGTTGATCGTGCCGCGAACGACCCGTCCGGAAGTCTGCCCTGTCGCGGGCCGGAAGCGGATTTCGTCCGTCTGGGCGTTCGCAGTCGATGCGATCGCCGCTTCGAACACGATCAGGAAGATCATGGAGGCGTAAAGAGATCGGAGGAAACGGGGCATCGGTCAGGAGCCTCCCTTTTTCGTCGCGGGGGCTGGCGCAAGCCGGGCCAGCCGGTTCATTTCCGATTCGAGCCGGGTTTTCCATTCGGGCGGCATTTTCGACCCGCTCAGACGCACGATCCCGGCGAGCGTCTGACGTGCCGTACTTGCCTTGCCCTGCTTTTCCAGCACATGGGCGACTTCCAGCCAGGATTCGTAGTATTCGTCAGGCCGGGGGTTCGCGCTGCCGAGCCGGTTGGCAAGGCCGCGCCAATACGCGAAGGCTTCGGTCGTCTTGCCCTGGTCGGCCAGCAGCCGGCCCTTCTCCATCAGGAGCGGCAGCAGATTCGGGTTTTTGGCCGTGACCGCAGCGAGTGCCGTTTCGGCGGCTGCGAAATTCCGGCTTTTACGTGCCGCCTCCGCCAGCTTCAGTTGCGAACGGTTCCAGCGTGACGCATTCGAAGGATCGCTCGTGAACTCTGCCCGGGAGAGGTATTTGCCGTCGATCTGCAGCAGCGTTTTCATCGCTTCCGCGGGCTGGCCGTCCTCGATCTGGGCCTCAGCCACCCACTGCATCGCCTGCCACGAATCGCCGGCCCTGCTTGCTGCGAGGGCTTTGAGGAATTTGCCGTATGTCTGACGCACGCGGACATAACGGCCGTCGGCATTGAGTTTCAGTTCTTTCAGGACGTCCTGAAGTGTCTGGCCAAGCTGAAAATAAAGGGCTGTCAATTCTTCCGCGGATTGCCCTGACGATTCGGCTTCGTCGAGGTCAGCAAGAGCCTGGTCAAGTCGATCGGCGGCAATGAATCCCTTGACCTTCAGCCGACGAGCCCGGGCCGAGATCGCTGCCGGGGCTTGATCCAGCGAGGTTTCGATGGCCGATATCGCTTCGATGCCTTCATCGGCCTTACCGGTGGTGATCAGCAGGTCGGCCAGATCGAGCCGGGTTTCGAGCAATTTGACATCTTCCGCCGGAACACCTTCGCGAGCACGGTGTTCGATCGATGCCTCGAACGCACGACGTGCCTTATTGATCACCGCTGGATCGAACGAGCCGGCAGCGTCGGCGGAACGAGCCATCCTCCAGAGAACGAGCCCAAGTTTGGCCTGGGCCTCGGCATATTGCGGCGACTGGGCCGCGATCTTTTCGAGTTCGGCCACGGCATCGGCATACCGGCCCTGGCCTCTCGCGATTTCGGCAAGCGTGATGCGGGCGGAATCGGCCTGTGGCGTGCCTGGCCAGGTCTTGCGAATGTTCTCGGCGAGCGACACCAGGCGTACCAGGTCCGCCTGCGGGTCGATCGATTTGAGCGAATTGTAAGCGTACGTCATCGCAGCCAGGCCGATTTCGGCGGCGTTGGCGGCGAGCGGTTCCGAAGGGAATCGGGCGGCGACATGGCTGCCCAGTACGTATGCCTCGTAGTATTTCTCGCTTCGGAATGCCGAAACGGCCTGAAAATAGCGGGCTTTGACGTAAGTGGTTTTTTCTTTCCCGGGGCTGGCCTTGCGGGCGGCGGCGGCGAAGCAGGCTTCGGCGCGGGCGTAGTCCTTCAGCTCCAGTGCCTCTTGTCCGGCAGCTAAGGCGGCGTTGATGTCGAGTCTTTCGGGCGGTGTTTCGGCGGTCGATTTTCGGATCGATTCGAGCATCGTGCGGGCTTCCGCCTGGTGCCTCGAATAGACACGTACCACCTGGCTGAGCCGTTCGCGAGCGATCCGCTCGCCGGCTGCTCTTTCGTTAGGCTTGGCTTTCGGGAGTTGAGCCAGGATGTTCCTGGCCAGTTCGAGCTGAACGCCCAGGCCATCGTCGGTGCGTGTCTGGTCAGGGTACGTGTCGAGCCATCGACGGGCTTCGTCGGCAGCCAGGGCGATGTCGCCCCGATCGCGATAGGCCGTCAGGCGAAAGTACATGGCGCGTCGGCGAATGTCCTTGAGAGCGGGGTCGAGCTGATCGATGATTTCGCCGTAAATCCCCGCGGCTTCTCCGAGTTTGCCGAGTTCCTGGAGGCATCGGGCCTGCCACAGCCGGGCGTTTTGACCGGCGATCTGCTGCCGGTTGGTTTCGTAGAGGGATTTCAGCGTCGCGGCGGCTTTTTCGAGCAGTTTTTCTCGCTGGGGTGTTTTGGGTTCCCAGGTTTGGGCTTCTTCGTAATCGATCAGGGCGGATTGGAGCTGGGCGTTCAGACGCTGCAGCTGGGTCGCTTCGAAATCGGGCCGGCGGGGGTCATCCTTAAGAACCGGCAGCTTGAAGGTTTTTTCCTTGTTCATCAAGGCTGCGTCAAGCGCGGAATTCGTGTCGCGTGCTTCGGCGAAGCGGGCTCGGGAGAGTTTGATCTGGGCTTCTTTCTGGCTTGCGGTCGGCCGGTCGGCCGACTCCAGCTTGAACAGGTGGGCAAGTTCCACGAGCGCACGTACCAGATGTGAGCGAGCTTCGAACGCCCGAGGCGAATCGCCCAGGCGCGGCACGACGGCCCTGGTTTTGGCGATCGATCGTTCCAGAAGCCCTTTGCGGCGGGCGAGATCGAGCTGGACCGAAGCGTTTTCGAAGTCGGAACGGGCTTCGAGCCATTCGATCGTCGCAGGGTCGATGGCAGCGGACTTTTTCGAATCCGCCAGGAATTGGTCTGCCAGATCGAAATAGCCGCGGTTCCAGAGCCCGTCGAGAAATTTTTCGATCCTGACCGTGCGTGTGGCTGTCGACTCGGGAGTATCCGATTTCGTTTGAGCCAGGGCGGGATGAGCGAAAACGGCTAACCCGATGACCAGAGCGGGGAAACATCGGCCCGGCGAACATGGCTGATGCATGCAGGGGACGGATTCGTCGCCAGGTCGGTTACGGCGGACGCGAAATTTCATGGTGGCGTATCATCGGATGACGAATGTCGCGAATCGGCTTCGATCATTCTATCGAACGCAATTGCGGATCTCCATGGGTGGATGTTCGATTGACACGCAAATCCCTTCTACTTTCGGAGTCGATTCCGGGCGGAGCCGGGCACTCAGGTATTCGGATTGTCGGTCCGGGGGGAGATCGTGTAGATTGTCGAACGAATGTCCACAGGAATCCCGCTCTCGAAAACCTGACTTCGATCGACGAAGCGGCCCGTTGCCGATTCCACGGTGGATTGTGTGTCGTCACGCTAAACGCCGGCTCGACTGAAGCACGCGTCACGAGGAGGCTCAGAGCCATCATGCCCCAGGCATTCTTCCCCGAGGTTCCGAAGAAGATCGTTTACGGCGGACCGAAGTCCAGAAATCCTCTGGAGTTCAAGCATTATGACGCCGATGCGCTCGTCGGCGGCAAGACGATGCGCGACCACCTGCGATTTTCGGTCGTGTATTGGCACACGTTCGCGAATCCCCTGGGTGATCCGTTCGGTGTCGGCACCGCCGAGCGACCGTGGGATGATGGCAGCGGTTCCGTCGACAACGCCCAGCGCCGTGCCCGCATGGCTTTCGAATTCATCGAAAAGCTCGGGGCACCCTATTATGCCTTTCACGACCGCGATGTCGCCCCGGAAGGCAAGACCCTGGCAGAGAGCCACAAGAATCTCGACGCCGTCGTGAAGGTCCTGAAAGAAGAGCAGCAGCGAACCGGCATCAAATTGCTCTGGGGTACGGCGAATCTGTTCAGCCATCCCCGTTATGCCCAGGGCGCGGCGACCAGCCCGAACGCTCAAGTCTTCGCCATGGCGGCGGCACAGGTGAAGAAGGCAATGGAAGTGACCCACGAACTGGGTGGCGAAGGATATACCTTCTGGGGAGGCCGCGAGGGTTATCAGACCCTTCTGAACACCGACATGAAGCGCGAACTGGAGCATCTGGCCCGGTTCCTGCACATGGCTGTGGATTACAAGAAATCGATCGGATTCCAGGGGCAGTTCTACATCGAACCGAAGCCGAAGGAACCGACCAAGCACCAGTATGACTCGGACACAGCCGCGTGCCTGAACTTCCTGCGCACATTCGGCCTGAAGGACGATTTCAAGCTGAATCTGGAAACCAATCATGCCACCTTGGCCGGGCACGAAATGCTGCATGAGCTGACTCTGGCCGTGGACAACGACGCGTTGGGATCGATCGACGCCAATACGGGCGACCCGCTGCTGGGATGGGACACGGACCAGTTCCCGACCGATATCTATTTGACGACGCACTGCATGCGGAAGATTCTTGAGATGGGCGGGTTCACCACAGGGGGCGTGAATTTCGACGCCAAGGTCCGGCGCGAAAGTTTTGAGCCCGTGGATCTGTTCCATGCCCATATCGGCGGAATGGACGCCTTCGCCCGAGGGCTCAAGATCGCTCATGCGATTATCGAAGATGGCCGACTGGCCGGAAATCTCAGCCAACGCTACGCCACCTGGGACGGACCCCTGGGGCAGGAAATCGAAACTGGCAAAGTCGGATTCCGTGAACTCGAAACGCGGATGATGGCCCAGGGCGATTCCGAACGAACCCCAAGTGGCCGACAGGAAATGCTCGAAAACCTGATCAACGAATATTTGTGACGAGACCACGAAATGTCTTGAGAGGCGATTCGGAAACCGGCATGCCGGGCACCTGAGCGTTCGCTCGGGATGCTTCGGCTTGACGTTCCGGCGGAGTCCGTCAGAATGGATGCGTACGGACCCTCCTCGCCCTCAAGCCATACGGTTTTCGAGTGACTGATTCGTGATCGGCCATGCGGTCGATCGGGCAGATCGCGTGGGCTCGCTCCGCTCCGGATGATCGGATTCCATGACCGATTTGACGCAGTCCGACACAGGCACCAGGCCGATTCGCTGCTCCCAGTGCGGCGAACTGGTCATGTCCGTGGATTTGACGAGCGAAAAGCCGCCGCCGAATTGCCCGTTCATCGAAACCGAGATCCCTTGCCCCATGATTTCCACCGGGCGGGAGCATTTGCCCCTGCCCCGGACCTCGGTTCCGGAACCTGATCCATCCGAAGGCACCCGGTTGATCGGCACGGATCCGACGATCACGCCCGAATTCGCCGGTATGCTGGGCGACGGATTTCCGGCTGTCGATAACCTGGTGCACAGCGAGCTTGGCCAGTACTGGGTGGAAGAGATCATCGGCCGGGGCTCGATGGGCCGAGTCTACAGGGCGACTCACTCGTCACTGGAACGGCCCTGCGCGCTGAAAATTCTGAGCCCTGGCCTGCTGCGCCGCAAGCCGTTGATCCGGGACCGCTTCTGGGTCGAAGCCAGGGCCGTGGCCGGCCTGGTGCACCCGCATATCGTGACTGTCCATAATCTTGGTGGTGCCAAGGGTTATCATTATATCGAGATGGAGTTCGTGCCCGGCGGCGTGAGCCTGCGTGAGGCGGTCGTGCGTAACGGAGCCCTGGAAGTGCCGAACGCCACGGACCTGATCCGCCAGGTCTGCTTCGCGCTCGATGCCGCTCACAGGGCTGGCCTGGTGCACCGAGACGTAAAGCCGGCGAACATTCTGCTCAGTGGCGAGGGCATGGCCAAGCTGGCGGACTTCGGCCTGGTGTTGAACGTCAATGAACGATCCGAGATGTCCTCGGCCGTTTCGGGCACGCCGACCTTCATGGCACCTGAGCTGTTCATGGCGACGCCGGCGACACCGCAGTCGGATATTTACGCCCTTGGAGTGACCTATTTCTACCTGCTCACGGCGCAGTTGCCTTACAGCTCCGAGAATGTCCGGCAACTGATCCGGATGCACCGGACGGCGACGATTCCGGACACCCGGCAACTCAATGCCGATGTGCCCGAGCGTGTCCAGCACGTGATCGAACGATGTCTGGCGAAAGACCCTGAAGATCGTTACGATTCGGCCGAAGAGCTGGCCGCCGAACTCGAAGACCTGATGTTCGATTATCAGGACATCGAATCGATCGTGCGTGAGAGCCTGGAATCGGTCGACGGGCTCGTCCAGGGCGGGTCCGATCTCTGGCGAGTCATCATGCGACTGCCCAGGGACAGAATTCAGGAAGTCTATCTGGAAATCGAAAAGGGACCGCTCGGGCAGACGAGTCTGACCGTCTATTCCGTGTGCGGGCCTGCCGACCCCGCGAATTTCGAATTCGCCCTTCGACTCAACAACGACCTGCCCTATGTCGGAATTTCGATTCGCGACGTGAATGGCCAGGCGATGTTCATCATGACCCGCACTTTCGACCGGGCCAGCCTGCGGTCGTCAGAGATCCGCAACACGATCCATGAAATCGCACGCCGGGCAGACTGGGTCGAAGAACTGTTGACCAAGATGGACCTGTACTGATCCGGATCGACGGGCTTCCGGACAATCTCGCTTCGCGGCGACAATCGAGACGCAGATCATGAACGTTGCGGCCATCGCGGGGCTGGTGCTTTCAGGGACGATCGCGATCGTCGCGGCGCTGCTGCGAATCTGGGAATCGAACCGTTTGGAATGGCTTCCCGAATCCCGGCCCGGGCGATTGTCGCACCGATTGCGACAATGGGGCATCGGTTTTTTGTGGGCGGAAGCACTGCTGATCGCCGTCGGTTCGCTTTTGCCGACTCAGGCACGAAATGACCGGATCCTCTTCATTTCTGTCTGGGGGATAGCGGGTTTTCTGGCGGTGATCCTCGTTTCGATCGCCATGGCCGATTCCCTGTTGCGGCTGTTCGTGGCCCGTGCGATCGTGGTTCAGCACACGAATCGGCGAAAGACATACCCGGCCAGCGATGCTGATGATATGCCGGAAGAAAACCATGGGCCGCATTCGTTCGGCCCGATAGATCCGGATTGAGATTCGAGCGAAACGAGATGATAAGAAATCGGAATTTCTCGACCGAACGCGCCGCTCTGACCTTGCCGGAAGCCTTGTTCATTGGGGCGATCTGTGTCACGGTAGCGTTGTTCCTGTTGATGCGATTGCCACGGGGGCGTGAACAGGCCCGAGCCACGGCCTGCCTTTCGAACCTGAACCAGATCGGGCAGGCGATGGGCTATTACGCGCAATCGACCGGCGTGTTTCCCGAAAACCCCTTGTGGACTCCTCCGATCGCCGAACCTGGCACGAGCGTGCTCTGGACGATGCGAAATCATGCGAATCTCTGGAACTTCGTCGACGTTCGTCGGGAAATCGAAGGCAAATCGGGCAAGAAGACGGGAGAAAAACCTGCGGCCCCGGCGGGGCTTCGCTGTCCGTCGGACCGAGCTTCAGCTGTCCCCGGAGCCACGAATTACCGTGCGAACGCCGGATCGGAAAAATCCGGCACGGACGGCCCCTTCGCGATCGGTAAACGAGTGACGCCCCATGCCGTCGAGGCCGCCGACGGCATGGCCTTCACCGCGGCATTCGCCGAACGACTCATAGGCACCGGTGCCGCCGAGCCTGGCCCGGCGGATTATCGGCTTGTCGAAAGGTGCGATGACACCTCCGAGGAACGATCGAAGACCGGCTCCCTGCAGATAGAAAAAGACGCCGGCCATGACTGGTCGCGGGGCGACTGGATCATGAGCCTGTATCAGCATGGAATTCGGCCCAATTCTCCCAATTCCGCCGTAGCCACACGCGAAAATTGTGCGAATATGGGCAGTTCCAGCGGTCACCAGGGGTCGGTGCATGTTCTGCTGCTGGACGGTTCGGCCCGATCCTGGCGTGACAAGGTCGATGCGACCGTCTGGCGACGCCTCGGCGGCTTCTCGGATAGCTCACTGCCGGAAAAGCCGTGATTCGAACTCTGAAGTGCGAATCACGGCCGTGCTGCGATTGCGGACAGCGGCAGATCGAGCCCGGGGCCGACTTCCGGTCACTCGCCCCGGAATTCCTGGAATTTCTTGCGCAGGTATGTGGCACGAAGGACGTTGCGTTCGTCCACAGCCAGGGTTTGGCCGTGGATTTTCTGCAGGTGGGCCGGCTGAGTGTTGATGAACAGCTCATTGACCTGGGCGATGTCGAGGTCGTCGATCAGCCCGAGGTTGATGCCCATGCGGACGCTTGAGAGCAGCAGCATGGTCTCTTCCGACGAAATCGTATGTGCTGTTTTGAGCACACCGTAGGCGCGGCTGACCTGGTCGTGCAGCACCTGGCGTTTTTCGGAGAGGAGCGTCTGGCGAGCCTTGCGTTCGTACTCGATGAGCTGGGGGATGACGTCGGTCAGGTTCTTGATCAGTTCCTGCTCGCTTTTGCCGAGCGTCTGCTGGTTCGAAATCTGGTAGAAATCGCCGTAAGGCTGAGTGCCTTCGCCATGCAGCCCGCGGACGGAGAGATATATCTTCTGGAGGGCGCGGAAGAACTTGTCGAGCTGTTCGGTCTGGCCGAGTGCGGGCAGGTGAAGCATGACGCCGACCCGGATACCTGTGCCGACATTCGTGGGACAGGCGGAGAGATAGCCGAGTTCCTGGCTGAAGGCGTAGTCGAGATGCTCTTCGAAGCGGTTATCGAGTTCGTCGATCTGTTCCCAGGCTTCAGTGAGCGCGAGCCCTGAGCGCATAACCTGAATACGCAGATGGTCTTCTTCGTTGACCATCACCGAAGCACTTTCGTCGGCATTGAAGGCGACGCCGCGGGGGCCTTCGCCTTCCTTCAATTCGCGCGAAATCAGGTGGCGTTCAACGAGGAACTGGCGGTCGAGGTCACTGAGCTTCTCTACGTCGAAGTAGCTCAGAGGTGAGTCGGACTCGTGCAGGGCGTCACGGATCTGGCTGACGATGTCGGACTTGTCCGAGCGGCTGGCTTTGGAGATGAATGGGAAATCGGCCAGGTTCCGCGCCAGGCGGATGCGGGAACAAATGACGATATCGCTCTCCGGGCCGCTGCCCTTGAGCCATTCGCCGGGGGATCGTGTCAGTTCGTCGATGGTCATCTCAGGATTCTCGGGGCTTGGTTCGATCCCGCATCCGGTCACGGATCATTGCGGCGGTTTCGTAGTCCTGTCGTTCGATCGCAAGTCTCAGCTCGAATTGCAGCTTGAGAGCTTCGAAACGGCTGGGGCCGCGTTTCGGCCATTTTCCCACATGGAGCGAGGCTGCCTGGCTCGAACGGAACACCGGAGCGATCTCGGCGGCGAAAGTATCATAGTCGAGAGGGCAACCCAGCCGTCCAGTAGTCCGGAAACCTTTCGTATCGAGTCCGCAGTAGGGGCACTTGCGATTCGAGCCAGAATCGACACCTTTTTCGTCTTCGGATTCATGGCCGTTTTTTGAGTTCATCAGGACATCGGCAAGTTCGTTGCGGGGATGAAATTTCGAGTGAGCGTCATAGTATCGGCCACCGCGGCCTCATGGCCACAGCCGCGGCGATTTTCTCCTGAAACGTGAAAGGCCGGGAAGATATCGGCATGAGACATTCAGGACTTCTTTGCCTCAAGGTCCTTGATCTTGTCGCGAACCTTCGCTGCGAGTTCGTAATCTTCCATCGCAACGGCGCGCTTCAGGTCGTTCCTGAGCTGAATCAGGGACGTTTGCGTCTGGGCGTCGCGAGGGGCCCTGTGGGGCGTCTTGCCGCAATGGCGGGTGTCCTCGTGGATATTTTCCAGAAGCGGCATCAGCTCTTCGCGGAAAATCACGTAGTCGTTCGGACAGCCGAGCCGTCCGCTGTTGCGGAACTCCTGGAAGGTCATACTGCAGACAGGACAGATCTTCTTATCGGCCGACGATTCGCTCGCAGTGGTCTTCGCCGACTGGCTGATGAAGGCCTTGGCAAGTTCAGCGACATCCTTCTTCGGCTTCTCGTCCGCGGATTCCTCAAGAAAAGCCTGTGCGTGATCATGACACAGATGGTGTTCCTGCCATTGGCCGTTCTTGTCGATGTCAGTGATGTGGTGAGTGACAGTTTTGGAGCAGCGTTCACACTTCATGCTTCGGCCCATGCCCCTCTTTCGTACGCTTTCGAACACGATTTCTCGATAGGAACATTATATGACGGAAGGTCGAGATTCTTCCAGATTCGAATTTCATATCGGGCAGAACCAAGTTGCGAACCTGCCTGAAGCGAACCGGACCGAACCTGGATTCGGCCGGCGAATCCGGGCTGCGTCAGAACCGAAATGGGCTGACAGGAAAGACCCTTCCGTGATTTCTCGACGGAAGGGTCTCGTTCGTTGACGTTGCTCTGGATCCGAAACGGAAGCCCAAGTTGGATCAGGCGATCCGGACGCGTCGACGGCGGCGGGAGTAAAGAACCGCTACGCCTCCGACCGCAAGTGAGAGCACCGAAGCCGGTTCGGGAACGGGCTGGTTGCCGCTGAAATCCAGCAGATAGCCGACCTGGTTGCCCGAAGCATCACGAGCGGAACCGGTGATATACGTGCCATCGGTCGAAATGCCGAATGCCGTCAGCAAAGTGTAACCCGCAGGAATCGTGATTCCGAGGCTGGCGGCATAATTCTGGAGCAGGTCGACGCCCGAACCAGGAACCCAGATCGCTGCGGCCTGATCGGTCGGTGAGCTTTTGTCGCCGTTCCAGAGATTGCCGACGACGATCCCGGAGCCTGAGAAAAGACGGTCCGTGACATCGCGTGCTGAAGCGCTTTCCCAACCTGCCGGTGTCGCAAGAGCGACGAGGGTATCGTCAGAAAGCAGGTTATTGACGATGAAGGCACGCATGTGGATGTTGTTGCCGATATTGCCGATCTTGGCCAGCGATTCGCCGACGAGAATCGTGCCGTCGGAATTGATTCCGAGAACCTTGCCGTATGGATCGGGGATACTCGCGTCGAGATAGCCCTGGCCAAGCTGCATCGCACTTCCGGCCGACCCCGCAGTGGCGATCGCAGCGGCACGGGAGCCGTCACCCGACGTCCCCCCGACCAGTCCCGTATTGGATACGGCTCCGGCCCAGCCGAAGCTGCTCCCGCCAAGATTGCCGAGGGCCGTTCCGGCCGTGCCGTCGAAATTCCAGCTCGCCATTTGCATCGGCGATCCGCCGACACCCGCGACATACTGGCCGTTGTTGCTGATCGCAGCGGCCTGAGTGTAGCCGGGAAGTGTGGCAAGACTTGTCGTCGTTCCGGCACCGACGGTCCATGCGATCCCGCCGGCGGAATCATTGCTGTAGCCAGCCGCACGCGTGCCATCGGCGCTGATCGAAAGCAGGCGGCCCGAAACCGGCAGGTTCGTCGTGCCGCCCGTGGTGTAGGCCGCACCTGTTTCGCTGGCATGGCTCAGGTTCGAAGTAGCCGCGACCACGCCGGTGTCCGAAACGCTGAAACCGATCGTACCGGCATAATATCCGGCATTCGGATTCGAGGCGCCGACCGTGAAGAAATCGATTTGCCCCGCTCTCGCCATCGTCGGCACCAGAGCCGTCGTAATCGCGAGAACCAAGCCAGCCTTGAGCCGTCGAAACATCATGGCGTCACCTCTACTTTGCGTAGTTTAAGAGTTCGACATGACCGGAAGAGAGGTCAGAGAAGTCGAAGTCGATCGTTTCGGATGCGATGCATTCAAGTCTAGCTTCATACCGTGTTTCGATCCAGAAGAGGGAGCGAAAATCACTCGCCGTTTTTTCGTCGGATCGAAGCGCTGTGCAGAAATTGAGCCGGCAATCTCATGTTCTTCGGTCACAACGTATTTGATTGCAAGAGATTAAGCGGATCGCAGCGATGTCGGACATCGTCCCTGAATAAGCATGCGTGCGTCGAAATTCAGCAACATCAGGAATGCGATTTCGCCGCAGCGACCAGGTGGCACGCTTCGATGTGACCTCCGAACCCTGCGACGAGTTTCATGATCGAAAGTGTCGGGGTCGCGATCGATTCTGGGCCGACGGGATTTCCGGGATGTTCGAAATCGAAGGGGGGGCGAGGAACGAAGGGAGGCAGAATTCCCCTGAACAGTGAGCCGCAAGCGATGGCAAGCTCCACGGCACCTGCCGCCCCCAGGCAATGGCCTATTTGCGATTTGCTGGCCAGCATGCGAATTCGTTCGTGCTCCGGGCCTATCGCCTGACGAATCGCGGTAGCTTCCAGAGCGTCGAAATCGCGGGTGCCTGTGGCATGGAGATGGATCGCATCCGGAATTTTTCCATGGACTCCGATGGTCTCACGAATGACCCGCTCGAGCACTGCGGGTGAAGCGTGCGGGCGTGTCGCGTGATGAGCCTCACTCCCGGCTGCACAGCCTGTAATACGCGCCACCGCGCATCTTCCGGAGGCCTTGAGATCGCATTCCCGCTCGAGGACGAAAATCGCGCCACCTTCGCCGATCAGGAAACCGTTTCGGTTCGCTGACCAGGGGCGAACCCAGGCCTCGGGCGGGTCGGATTCGTCGAGCGGAGTTGCGAGCGCCTTCATACGGCGGAATGAGGCTTCGATCATGGGAGTGAGGGAAGCGTCAGCGGCACCGGCGATGGCGATATCGCAAGACCCGTCACGCAGCAGCCCTGCCGCGACACGCAAGCAGGTCAGCCCGGTTGCGCAAGCCGTGATCGGTGCGAGCACGGGACCACGGGCCCCGATTTTCGAAGCGACGAAGGACGCGCCCGATGAGGGAGCGACACCGGCCAAGCCGAGAGTTCGGGCCAGCGGGTGAGATGACATCGAGTCCCGATTTTCTGACCAGTGCGATTTCAGCCGCACGGC
The DNA here is from genome assembly GCA_016125085.1 of bacterium. Lineage (GTDB taxonomy): Bacteria > Planctomycetota > Planctomycetia > Isosphaerales > Isosphaeraceae > QWQI01. The sequence continues at coordinate 13,432 of WGMM01000040.1, read as the reverse complement.
GCCCTTGCTCAATCCGACGACGACCGCGATCCGTTCCGGGTCGAAGCACGAGAAATCGATTCGTGCCTGTTCGATCGCTTCTTCCAACGACTTCGCGAGAATCGCAAAAACCGGATCGTCCCAGAAATCATCGACTCGCTGGAACGACGGATCGACCGGAAACCCGAACGATCGCAGCCGTGATGCCTTGTCCGGGCGAGTCCTGGACGAATCCGACTCGACCAGCCCGGATTTCCCCGCGCAGAGATTGTCGAACGTTTCGGAGAAGTTTCGGCCCAGGCTCGTCACGAGCCCCAAGCCGCTGATCGCTACCGGGCTGTCTACGGAATTCGACACGAGGCCGCGAGCCCGATCAATGGGTTTCCGCGTGCTCATGAACAGAAGACGTCGGCTTGCCCGCGACGGCGGACGGACGCGGATTCAGCCCGAGCGTCGCGAGCATTGCGGCGTCACGGTCGTAGGCCGGGTTGGGCGTGGTGAGAAGCTTGTCGCCCGCGAAGATCGAATTCGCTCCCGCGATAAAGCACAGAGCCTGTTCCGATTCGGGCATTTCGAGCCGCCCGGCAGAGAGACGGATCATGGCTTCGGGCATAATGATACGCGCCGTGGCGATCATTCGGAGCATCGACCAGACACTCACCTTGGGCGATCCGGCAAGAGGAGTGCCCTCGACGGCGACAAGCGCGTTGACAGGGACACTTTCGGGTGGCTCGGGGAGGTTCGCCAGTGTGTGAAGCAGATCGATGCGGTCGTCGTCTGTTTCGCCCAGGCCGAGAATGCCGCCGCAGCAGACGGAAATGCCGGCCTCGCGCACGGCGTCGATCGTCTTCAGTCGGTCTTCGTAGGTCCGAGTCCGGATCACGTCGGAATAGTGCTCAGCCGACGTGTCCAGATTGTGGTTGTAGGCGTAAAGTCCGGCTTCCTTCATGGCCCTGGCCTGGTCGGGCGTGACCATGCCGAGCGTGCAGCAGACTTCGAGGCCTTCGTCGTTCACGCCCCGGATCATTTCGAGGACGCGATCGAACTGAGGGCCGGAACGCACTTCACGCCAGGCCGCCCCCATGCAGAACCGGGTCGCTCCTGAAGCTTTGGCATCGCGGGCGGCACGGAGAACTTCGTCCAGGTCCATCAGGCTCTGGTTTTCGACCGGAGTCTTGTAGCGGGCCGATTGTGAACAATAGGAACAATCTTCGGGACAGCCGCCGGTCTTGATCGAAAGCAGAACGCAGACCTGCACTTCCGTCGGGTCGTGATGAGCCCTGTGCACACCCGAGGCGCGGCCGATCAGATCGATCAGGGGCGAGTGATAGATTCGGGCGATCTCGTTCCGATCGATCCGCGAGGGGTTCGAGACTGAGTTCTGAAAGTCATGAGTCGACATGAGCTTGCGCGAATATCCCCGGGGAGCTGAGCCTGTGAGGTGGCCCGAAATCGAAACGAGTCCGAAACCATCAGCGGCGGGAAGCCCTGCAGGCGCCGTAGAGAGCGCCGAAGGCGAGCCCGGCCCACCCGGCGTAGCCATAGAAGGGCTTGCCAGCGGCTTTCTCCTCGGAATCCGGGGCCTGAGCCTGGGCCGTCATCGGAAATGCGAGGAAGAAGGCCATAACGAGCGAACCTGCAAGGGCTTTCATCGGAGTTGACGTACCTTTCTGCGGGGCGCGACACCCGTCGGGCGCGGCAATGCGGTTTCGGTCGTGGGGAGCCAGTCGGTCAATGGACGAACGCGTGATCGGAAGGCGTCCCGAGCCATGGACACAGCCTTCCAGGCCATACCGCGGGATCGAAGGTGGCGAACGTAGTCGTCCAGGGCCACGGCCCAGAAACGATACACGAAGCCGCGAAACTCGAACCCAGAATCGGACATGGGCGGCAACGGATGATCCGGTGCCTCTTCAGCATACACGAAAACCAGCGCCGCGACAAAGCCCGGGCCGAACATCGTCTGCCATCGATCGAGCGCGTCCAGGTCGTCGGTCGTGACCCAATTCTCCCAGGGCCTTCTGCCGCTTGCGTTTTTGCCCCATTTCCCCTTCACTTCGACCACCAGGTTTCGCGCCTGGCGCGGGTAGATCAAAAAATCAGGATTCTTGATCGAGCCTTCGTCCGAGAGGGGCCTGCGGGCTTCGTCCACGGCCACGCACGGGATCGTCAACCTTCTGACGTAAGCCTCGAAGGCCGCTTCATAATGGTTGGAGCGCCGTGCCATGACCTTTGCCCTCAGCTTCGCTTTTTCGCCGCCGATGTCTTCGCCTCGGCCCTGGTCCGCCGTGCCTCTCGAGCTTCGGCCAGGAATCGTTCGCCATAAGCCCGGATCGATTCCGGGGTCTCGAACGATTCTTCGAACACCCACGGGCTATCGTATTCGCAAGTGTCCGCCTTGTAGTCGCGGCAAACCCCCGGACGATCCTCGTAGATGGCACAGCCATGATCGCTCTTCAGATATTCGCACCGAGTCCAGACGACCAGATTCCAGCGTTTGCGGGATTTCCCGTTCGTCGTTTCGGTTTCCACGAAAATCATCGTCTGCTGATGAGCAAGATACCAGCGCAGTTCGTCGAAGTCAGCACGGGTGCGGGGCGTTTTCAGCGGTACGGTGAAGTAGCGGCAGCATTTGCCGACGCAGAAATCGCAGATCGATTCGTCGGGCGTGATTTCGTCCCGATGCTTCGAGCCCGGTGGCAGCAGGTCAGGACGCAACACCGGCAATTCGACGGCGAAACGTTTGCCAGTTTCGGATTTCTTGCCGGAAGGATCCATGCTTGCGACGGCTGAGCCCCGAGCGGAAGTTGGCGAACAGGAATTCGAATGTCCACATATTAAGCCGGAACCGGAAAAAAATCGAGTCGATCCGCATCGAAGGGGCGGATCGACTCGCAATGGGATCGACGAAGGGAAATCACTCGGCGGCCTTGACGTCCGCATTCTGACGCTGGGCTTCGGGAACTTCGGTGCGGTCCGACTCCGAAATTTGCGTCGAGAAGTGGACAGTCAGGCCGTCGACTTCGTAGGTCAAGTCCAGGATCATGACTTCGACGCCGGATTTCGGACGAGTGCGCAGAACGATGGTCTTGCCGTCTTTCTCAGTGACCGTGGCGGGCACTTCTTCCCACTTGGCCTGACGCACGTCACGCGACTTCGACTTCGCCGCCCAGACCTTGATGGCCTTCGGCTTCGGCTCGGCCTTCAGCGCGATGCCGTAATCGGTGCTTTCCGGCTGTTCGATCAGGTCCCAGGAGATCGTCGGGATCGAGTTCCCGGCGGCTGCCATGCGATAAAGTCCCGCGATCGTGTTCAGTGCCCACTCCCGGTTCTGGTCCAGGCCGTGGCCGGCGTTGGGCAGGTAGCAGATCGCCTTGGGGCCCTTCAGTTCGGGGAAGTAAAGACGCGAAGCGTCCTGCGTCCAGTAGCGGTCGTTCGTGCCGTTGACGAGCACCTTCGGAATCTGGGCCAGCCGGCCTTCGCGGTAAGTGAAGGGGTCGACCATTTTCCACAGCACTTCGCCGTCCGGTGTGAGGGCGGCCTGCATCAATCCACGCTCGACGTAGTCATGAATCTGTTCGCTGTACTTGCCCCAGACCTTCAGCTGATTCTGGCCCTGGGAGCCCAGATTGAGCGTGTCGATGACCATCGGGGCGATAGCGATCACACGCGGATCGGCGGCGCCGGAGAGCCACGTCGTCCAGCCACGCTTGCTGGCGCCGGTGACGACGAACTTCTCGATCGCCGGCTTGCCGTTCTTCTTCGCCCATTGCTGGGTTGCGTCCATCGCCCGTACGGCGGATTTGGCCATCGGGAACAGAAGGGGCCAGGAGAGGTCCTTGCTGTTGAGATATTTGATGAAAGTTTCGGCGATCAGGGCATCTTCCTTACGGTCGCCCATGAGAGGCTGGTTGGGCACGTGGTTGAGGATCGCGACACGGGCCCGTGAAGCCCGGGCCAGAGCCGTGGCCACAAGCCGGTCGCCGTCCCGCGGAGTGTCGCCCAGTGATCCGCCGCCGATGAACAGCATGGCGGTGTCAGGGTGATCGATCTTCGCTTCGTCCGGTTCGACGATCTCCAGCCGGTGCGTCCAGAGAATGCCCTGCCAGGTCTGGGAATGCAGCTTCAGCGTGTGGATCGTCACGCCGATACCCCTGGTCTTGCCCTCTTCTTCCCACTTGAACGATTTGTCGTCCTGCTTGACGTAGGCGTGCAAATCGGCGCGAGCCGAGCCGGCCGATGTCATCACGAGCGATGCGATCGCAAGAACTTTGCGGATCATATTGTCGATGCTCTCCCCAAATTGCGGTATTGTCAGAACACGAAACGTGCCGACGATCGAGATCGATCTAAGAATACACGGCTCGACCGTGCCCGGGGAAGTAGCGATCGTATCGATTTCTCCGCAGGTTTCGATCGGACCGGCGATCTGACCGAAACGGAATTCTCGCGTACTTCCGCTCGTCGAAGAATCTCGACCGCAGTCCTAAATCCAGCGCGAGTAGATTTCGCAAGGTTCAGGAATGATGAACGAATCGGATCGATCGAAGACGGACATGCCCTGCGGCGGGACTACGCCTGAGACCGATCAGCTTCACGTCTTCGACTGGCTGCACGAGTCTCTGGAAGAACGCGAAGCGGCGGGGCTTTTGAGGCGGCCAGCGCAGCGGTCCACCGAACCGGGGCTGGATTTCGCGAGTAACGATTATTTGGGATTGCGGCACGACATCCGTCTTCATCAGGCCGGTATCGCCGCGGCTGCGACCGCTGGTGCCGGCGCGGGTTCCAGCCCGGCCGTCAGCGGGTGGACGGGCCCTTACCAGGACCTCGTCGAAGCGCTGGCTGACTGGAAGCGAGCTGAAGCCGCCCTTGCGTTTTCCTCAGGCTATGCGGCTAACGTCAGCATCGTGGCAGCGCTCGTCACCGCGGGCGACGCCGTCTATGCCGACCGTCTTTCGCACGCCTGCCTGATCGACGGCACTCGTGCATCGGGTGCCATGCTCCGGGTGTTCGCCCACAACGATCCCGAAAGTCTCGCGCGGGCTCTCGAACGGGACGAAGGCCGGTTCAGACGCAGGCTGATCGTCACCGAATCGCTCTTCAGCATGGATGGCGATCAGGCCCCGCTCACACGGATCGCCGATCTGGCCGGAAAACACCGCTGCATGATGCTGGTGGATGAAGCTCATGCCACAGGCGTTTTCGGCCCGGAAGGCCGGGGCCTCGTCGATGCCGCTGGCCTCGCCGACCATCCGGCGATCGTCCGCATGGGTACTCTGAGCAAGGCAATCGGTTGTCAGGGCGGGTATGTCGTCGGTTCGCGGCGGCTCATCTCCTGGCTCATTCAGGCCAGCCGAGGCTGGATTTATTCGACTGCTCTCGCTCCGTATATCGCCGGAGCCTCGACATGCGCGATCGGCCTGATCCGCTCGGCCGATTCGCGGCGTTCATACTTGCTGCAATCGGCAGATGCGTTGCGAGCGACGTTAAGAAGTTATGGCTGGGAAGTTGCCGAGGGCCAGGGACCGATCGTTCCCGTGCGGATCGGACCGGTCGAAGACGTGATGAGGATCGACGAATTTCTCGCATCGCATGGGATCGCCGCAGGGGCGATTCGGCCCCCGACCGTGCCCGCCGGGACGGCTCGGCTGCGGATCAGCCTGAGCGCTTCGCATGGACCGGAAAATCTCGACCGTCTGGTTCGCACGCTCAATCTGGCGAGAGAATCGATCTGAGATTAGACTGATCGTTCTGGCGGAGAGGTAAGTGCTTCGTGTTGCGCATGCCTGAATTTCGCCTTTTCGGAACTGCTGAATCGGGCGAGTCGAACGATGGATGGCGGAAAGAAAATCGTAAACCCGCGCATCGCCGTATTTACGGGAATGTTCGACCCGATGACTCTCGGGCACCTGGATGTCATCAAGCGTGGCCGGCGGATCTTCGACGAGTTGATCGTCGGGATCGGCGTGAACCCGAACAAGCAGGCGATGTTTTCCGTTGACGAACGGGTCGCGCTGGCGCGTCAGGTGGTCGCCCAGTTCGATAATGTCCGTGTCGAGTCGTTCGAAGGGCTGGCAGTGCATTACGTGCGCAGTATCGGAGCGGGGGCGATCTTGCGCGGAGTGCGAACGCTCTCCGACATGGAATACGAATTCGCCATGTCGCTGACCAACGCCCGGCTCGACCCGGCGATCGAAACCGTTTTCCTCATGGCCGACGGCGAATATTCGCACGTCTCCAGTTCGCTGATCCGTCAGATCGCCGAATTCGGCGGCGGCGAATCGCTGGGGCTTTTCGTGCCTGAGATCTGCATCGGCCCGATCCTGGCCAAAGCCGGCCAGCGCTGACTTCGAAGCGCGGTTAAGGTCGGTCGGTTCCCGCGATTCCGGGAATTCCTCATTTCCCTGGGCGGAACTGGTCTTCGGCGATCTGAAGGGCCTTGACCATGGCCCTTGCCTTATTGACCGTCTCCTCGTATTCGGCGGCGGGCACGCTGTCGTAAACCACGCCGCAGCCTGCCTGGATGTAGCATTTGTCTTCCTGCAACACCAGAGTGCGCAGGGCGATGCACATATCCATATTGCCGGAAAAGTCGAAGTAACCGACCGCACCGGCGTAAGGCCCGCGTCGGTTCGGCTCCATTTCGTCGATGATTTCCATGGCGCGGATTTTCGGTGCCCCGGAGACCGTACCCGCGGGAAGGCCGGAACGGAGGGCGTCGAAGGCGGTTTTCCCTTCGCTGAGTTTGCCGACGACGTTCGAACTGATATGCATGACGTGCGAGTAATATTCGATCTTCATCACTTCCGTGAGCTGGACCGAACCGAAGTCGCAAACCTGGCCGACGTCGTTCCGGCCCAGGTCGATCAGCATGATGTGCTCGGCCCGTTCTTTCGGGTCGGCCAGCAGCTCTTCAGCCAGGGCCTGGTCTTCGGCGGCATCGGCACCTCGCTTGCGCGTACCGGCCAGGGGACGCACGGTCATCTCGCCCTCTTCGACCCGCACGAGAATCTCCGGCGAACTGCCGACGAGCGAAAATCCGCGGCACGGCAAGTAGAACAGAAACGGGCTTGGGTTGACGATCCTCAGAGCGCGATAGATGTCGAACGGCTTGGCTGACGTTTCGACTTCGAAACGCTGGCTGGGCACCACCTGGAAAATATCGCCGGCCTTGATGTATTCCTGGCAGCGGCGAACGATGTTTTCGAACTCTTCACGCTCCAGATTCGAACGCACTTCCAGCGTTGGCTGGCTCGATGTGTCGACATCGGAGAGAACGATACGGCTTGCGTCGTCGCGCACAGGTGCAGCCAGCTTTTCGACGATCTCGTCGATCTTCTTCGTCGCCCTGTCATAGGCCGCGGTCGATGTTTCGTCCGGCTGCAATTCCGCCAGCACGACGACCAGGATCGTTTTCCGGATATGGTCGAAAATGACCATCCGGTCGTAAAAGCCGAAGGCCAGGTCCGGCAGCCCGCGATCGTCGGGCGGAGCATCCGGCAGGTGTTCGACATATCGGACGCTGTCATAGCCCGCCATGCCGACCGCGCCACCGATGAACCGGGGCAGACCTTTACGATGCGCCACGCGGAATTTGCCGACGTACTCTTCGAGCGTCGCCAGCGGGTCATGAGCTTCCAGGCGAGTGAGAACGCCGTCGCGATGATCCTTGATCGCCACTTGCTGGCCACGTGCCTCGAATTCCAGAAACGGATCGGACCCCAGAAAGCTGAACCTGCCGACCCGTTCGCCGCCGACGACGCTTTCGAACAGAAAGCCCGGCCTGTCTGGCACTTCGATTCGGCGATACGCGGTCACGGGCGTGAGTGTGTCGCCCGTGAGTTCCCGGTAAACCGGCACCATTAAACCGGGCACGGCCTCGGCTTCGAATTCGTTCCGACTCGGCACATGGCGTATCAATGCCCGGCTCCGCTGCAGGTTCCGCGAAATTTCCGCTGTTCGGTCCAACGAAGTTAGCAAATCAGGCCGAAATTCTCAAGAAACGGGGCGTTCGCAGGTGCCTTTGATTGCGACCTGTTTACGAAAAATCGGTGACGAATTCGCAAACGTCACTTCGTCGCTTCACGAACCAGGTGCGGCAGTTCCGGCACGATGATCTTCTCCATCGCCAGTCTCACAGCGGCGCGGCTTCCCGGCATGAGCAGAACGACACTCTGGCCGACCATTCCGCCGGTCGCCCGGCTCAAGATGCACGCCGGACCGATCTCCTGATAACTCAACCAGCGAAAAAGTTCGCCGAAGCCCGGGATCGGCCGGGTGAAGCGGCCTTCAAGCGTCTCCGCGGTCCGGTCACGCGGGCTGATGCCTGTGCCGCCCGTGACGAGCACGGCCGAAATGCGGCGATCGGCCAATGTGTCGTCCAGGAATTTCAGAATTTCGACCGGCTCGTCCGGCACGATCCGCCGCAGGTGGATTTCATGCCCTGCTTCGTTCATGAACTGGACGATCGTCTCTCCTGAAGTGTCGGTTTCGTACGTTCGGGTATCGGAAACGGTGAGGACGCCGACCCCGATCGAAGATCGGGCGGCGTTCTTGTGCTCTTTGACTGCTTCGCTCATCGGCTTGGCTCAAAAAGGGCGAATCGATTTCATGCCGCCGCTTCGAAGCCGGGCAAGGCCCGTTCGCCGATGCGGGCCGGTGCCGGAGCGGGCACCGTGCCGGTACGCGGGCTGCCGACGAGGTCGCGGAGAACGTCGACCCAGAGTTCGCAGCAGAAACGGCGTTCGAAATTCCGCAGGAACGCACGCCGGCCATTTCGGCCGAGTTCTGCGACGGTTTCATGCTCGTTCGCCAGCCGTTCGATGGCGGCGATCAGCAAGTCAGCACGGCCGCTGGGGATCGTCGACCCGCATTCCGAGTCGCGAATGGCGTCGGCCGATTCGCAGTGCGAAGGCCCGACGAACAGCGTCGGCCGGCCCGAAGCCATGGCCCCGTAAAGCTTGCCCGGCACCACGATTCCGGTCATGCAGTCACGCATGGTGATCAGATGGACGTCAGCCACGGACAGCGACAGATGCAGCGACTCGCGGGGGAAGTAGTCCATGAACCGGACGTTCGCCAGCGAGCGAGCTTCCGCGGCGGCTTTCACTTCCTTCAGCCTGGGGCCGTCGCCCACGAAAAGGAAGACGATTTCGTCTCGGTTTTTGAGTGCCTCCGCGGCTGCGATGACTTCGTCGAACTGGTGTGCGAGCCCCAGATTGCCGGAGTACATCACGACGAATTTGTCGGTCAGGCCAAGCTGTTCCCGCAACGGATGTCCCTGACGCTCCCGCGGGAAAATCTCTTCCTTGCGGCTCCAGACTGGCACTTCTCGGACCCGCTCAGGCCGCACGCCCTTGGCCAGGATCCGGTCGGCCATGTAGGGCCCGAGCACGACGACCCGGTCCGCCTGGCGATAGATCATGTCGCTCAAACCGCTGAGCAGTCGCACCAGCGGATGGGTACGCTTCATCAGGCCCAGGGCCTGGCTGGCGTCGGGGTGCAGGTCCATGCTCCAGAAGATCTGGCGCGACCCCCTGCACCACCGCAAAATCGTGCCGATCAGGCCGATCAGGGGCGGCGTCGTGAGGGTGATGACGACGTCGAACCGCTTCATCAGCACGGCTGCACGCAGTGCCTGAACGTAATAGCTCAGGTAGTCGCACATCCGGTGCAGTGTCGTGCGCCGGCCGAAGCCCGAGACACGAACCCGGTGAATGTGAACGCCGTTATGCACTTCATAAGTTGGCCGCTGAGCGACGCCGGTCTTGTATTGACCGAGTCCGCAGAGAACGTGGCATTCGTGGCCTTCGGCCGCCATCGATTCGGCCAGGTCGGTCAGGTGCTGGGCCGTCGAGGCGTGATCAGGCCAGTAATACTGGTTGACGAACAGGATCCGCTGCACGCTTTCGCCGGATTCGATCCCGGGGTCCGTGCCGTGTGCCGGATCGACCCGGCGAACGGAGCGGACGGCGGATCGCAGCGGCATCCGTGCACGGCTGGCGATCGAGCGGATGGATGACGTCACCATTTCGTGTCGGCCTCCTTCTTGTTGGCGCGATACCAGGAAACGGTCTTTTCCAGGCCTTTTCTCAGATTCGTCGGCGGGCTCCAGCCACCCAGGGCGGCCTTCATGCGGGTGACATCGAGCACCTTCCGCATGGCCCCGTCGGGCTTGTCCGCGTTCCAGTTCAGGCGGCCCTTGAACCCGGTGACGTCGTTGAGCGTCTCCACGAGTTCGCGGATCGTCGTGCCGACGCCCGTGCCGATATTGAGCGGCATGGTCACGTCGTCGTATTTCTCGGCCGCGAGCACGATGGCGTCGGCGCAGTCTTCGACGTAGATGAACTCGCGGACCGGCTTGCCGGTGCCCCAGACTTCGATTTCAGGCTTGTTGTCCAGGTCGGCTTCGACCCACTTGCGCACCAGGGCGGCGACGACGTGCGAGCGTTCCGGATTATACGAATCGCCGGGGCCGTAAAGGTTCGTGAGGATCAGGTGAATCGAATCGAGCCCGAACTGGCGCTTGTAGGCCGCGCCCTGAACGGCCAGCATTTTCTTCGTCAGGCCATAGTTCACGACACTCGGGTGGCATGGGCCGGCCCACAGGTCGTCTTCCTTCATGTCGCCTTCGACGAAGCCCGGATAGCTGCAGGCCGTGCCGATATTGACGACCTTCGAGACATGGGTGAGTCGGGCGGCCTCCATGAGGTTCGCCCCCATGACGAGGTTCCGGTAGTAGAGATAAGCCGGTTCGGAGACGTTGATTCCGATGCCGCCGTAATAGGCCGCGGCGTGAAACAGAACGTCGCAGGGGTGTTCGAGCAGGCAGCGCAGGCAGGAGTCGAGAGCCGTGAGGTTATAGTCTTTCTGGCGGGGAACGAAGACCGTCGCGCCGCCTTCTTCAAGGCGTTTGACGATATGCTGGCCGAGAAAGCCTGATCCGCCGGTGACGGTGACACGTTTGCCGGCCCAGAAGGGGTGACTCATGAGACTGTGCGACTCCAGGGGTGTGCGTTCGATGATTCCATGATCCGGACCGGTCGGTCCCGGACGCGGGCGAAACAGGATCGACCGGGCCGAATGCGCGATTCGGCCCGGCCTGTTCGACCTGTCAGATTCAGACGTTGGCGAAGGGGTTGGAGAAGCTGATCAGCTGGCAGGCACGCACCAGTTCGGCGATGCCGGTGTCCAGATCGATCGTGGTCTCGAAGCCCTTGCGGCGGATCTTTTCGTAGGAAACTTCGTAATTGCGCTGATCGTCGTCCTTGCCGACCTCGGCGAAGTGGAGGTAGAAGTCGACGAACTTCATGATCTTGCGGGCGACGTCTTCCTTGGTGAAGTTCATCGACTCGTGGCCGACGTTGTAGACGTCGTCCTTCACGTTGTCCCAGTTTTCCAGGGCGAACATGAACGACCGGGCCATGTCACGAACGTGCACGAAAGTCCGCTTGAAGCCGCCTTCGTAAACGATCAGGTTGCGGTTCTTCACGGCCTGATAGGTGAAGTCGTTGGGCATGAGGTCAAGCCGCATGCGGTTCGAAACGCCGAAGGCCGTTGCGAAGCGGTAGGCGACCGAGTTGCCGGCTTCCAGGATGGCTTCTTCAGCCTTGGCCTTGGTTTCGCCGTAAAGCGTGATCGGGGCCCGGGGCGTGTCTTCGTTGCAGACATAGTCAGGGATCGAGCCGTAGATCGAACCCGTGGAGGCGAACAGGATCTTCTGGTCGCGACGACGCAGACGCAGCAGGTTCATCGTGCCGTCGACGTTCGTCGACTGGGCGACCTGGGGCTCTTTCTTGCAGGCAGGGTAGCCGACGATCGCGGCCAGGTGAATCACGGCGTCCATGCCCTCGAGCGCCTTGCCCAGGGCGTTTTCGTCGCCGACGTCACCCTTGATCAGCTCGAAGTCGCGGCTGCTGGTACAAGGCAGAAGGCCCTGACCGCCGAACTTCAGATTGTCGAAAACGCGGACCTTATGGCCCTTTTCCAGCAGCATCGGAATCATCGCGCTGCCGACGTAACCCGCACCACCGGTGACAAGAATTCGCATGACGTAACCCCATCCATGGTTGCGAACGACCGTGCCTGGCGACGATCGAAAACTCGTGTTGCGATTCCAGGGACTTCGAAGCGGACGGAATCGTTACCGGCCAGGCCCCGTCCATGAAGCCTCTTCTGCCTACGCGTGATCGAGTGCCCGGAACCGGACACCGTCGACGCGATCACTATCCTCAACCTGACCGGAATTGTCAAGCCGGGGTGGACGAAAAATCTCAAAGAATTCGGAAGTGCTTTCCTGGGGAGAGGTTAGGCTGTCAATGGTTTCGCCCGGACCTGCTCCTTCGGTTCGCATCGACTCATGCGAACGTGATCGACAGCCGCCCGCGGATCGGCGAATTCAGCATCAGCCGGATATTTCCGGGCCGCACCTTCCCTGCGAATTCGTCATCGCCGGTGAATTTCAGGTTGACCATCGAGCCCATCAGCGACGTATTCCCCGCGTTGCCGTGCACGGCCAGCTTCACGGGCCTGCCGGACCATTTCACGACGAGCCAGCCTTCGACCTTGTTCGTCGTCTGGTCGCGCGTGAGGATCCCGTGAACGGTCTGCAGCGAGCCTGTTTTCAGGATCGGCCGGGCCGTGTCGATGATCACGTTGCCGGGGCCTTTGTCCACGATATCGCCGAACGCCGTGCCCTTGATCGCAAACTGCTTCGGGGCCAGTGCCCGGGCCTGATGAACGAATTCGGCTTTCAGCGATCTGGGGGAGGATGGAACTTCTCGAGCTTCCATTTCCTCGAACATCGGCTGGATGCGACGTTTTTTCATCGTCCGATTCCTTTCGGTACGCTGCGCCTCACGTCCGTTCCTTCCTGGATCAGGACGCCCGCATCATGCGATCCGGCGTAGCATGCGGCAGTGTATGAACTCGCCGAAGTTTGTCCAGACCGATCCACGGAAGATTTTTCCCGAAGATGAAAGGTTAATTCCGTTGATGTCGATCGAACGGAATAGTCGATTGCGCCCACAAAATCTCTGTACTTGTCTTGCGCAACGGCATCGAGCGATTGTGTGCAACAAGGACTGAGCGACCCGGAGTCGCCATACTCCGGACGAGCCGGAAGCGTAAGCGACGGAAGCGTTTGCGAATTTGAGTCTTGTCGGTCTTCCTGAAAGCGATCTCGCAACTGACGAATCGATCGTCCGAATTTCATTCTTCCTCGATGGAGTCTCATCCTTAAGCGATTCCGTCGCTTACGCCTTCATCTACCTCACCTCATTCGCCTTGACGGAAATCGTGATTTATGTGTCATCCCGGGGACAAGGAGGCCCCTATGGAAATCTCGCTGTTTGCGATCGAGAACTTCTCCGCCGTCAACCCGCTCAACACCAAACTCCTCAAACGTTTGCACCTGGTCGCCACGCGACTTTCGACGACTTCCGCGAAGTCCTTG
>WGMM01000013.1 GCA_016125085.1 bacterium | reverse complement strand
GCCGAGCGAGGCCGCGGAGCAGCCGAGTTTTTTCTGGACCTTTTCGAGCTTGCTGGCTTTCACGATGGCCCGCACCGACCGTGCCATCGGGTTGAAGTACGAAAGCAAAACCAGCAGGCAGTATTGATCGTAATGGAGCTTCCGGTTGCCCGCCCTGTCACGGCGGCAGCCGTCGAGGTGCAGGTCGCGCAGAAGCTTGACGAGCGGCTTGAAGTACTTCAAGCCCTTGATATCGGATATCTTACGACTTTCGCCCATGGAAATCCGAGCCCCGCAAAGGCTGTCGATTCGGCAGTCGAACCGACCTCGCCAGACTCAATGCACAAATTTCGTGCCGAACAGGTGTGGGCGAAGTTCCTTTTCGAATGGATTCCGAACGTGAACCCTTGTCGGAATGAGGCGGAATCGCCGGTCTTGTTCAGTGACTTCGGAATATCAGAGGGATTCCTGAATTTTGTGTATCAAGTCGATCACCGGATTTTCGATGACATCCTCATTTCCGGATGGCCAGCGGATGCGGATCGACTCGATCGACTCATTGGGAGCGCCGTCCGGGCTGTACCCCAGCCCGATATGCAATCGCCCGGATGACGCCGATTGAAACGAACCGCCCCCGGTGCGCCAGAATTTGCGTTCGATCGTTTCGCCCGTCCTGGAGCGGATTTTCGCCGTGATCACGGCACCCACAGCATCGCGGTTCGAATTCGTTCCACGCAAATCCAGACCGATCCAGTGAGGTTGACGATCTTGCGGTACATCCGCCAGGCTATCGTTTTTCGCATGGATCAGAGCGTCGTTCTGGGATTGAGCGACGACATCCGTCAAGCCATCGCCATCAAGGTCACCACTCGCCAGGCCCCGGGCCATGAGTTGCCGCGAAAACAGTTCGCCTGCATGTGAGCTATCGTCAGCGAAACGGATTTCGGGAGCAGGATTTCGCTCACCCGCCCCTCTCTTTTTCTTCTCAGCAGCCGCCCCATGAAATACCTGTAATGGCATTCGCCAGGGAATCGCAGGGCGGCCATCGGTTACGTGCCCGTTCGCGGTCATATAGTCCATGATGCCGTCATTATCGAAGTCGGTCAGCAGAATGCCGAAACCCAGCAGATAGCGGGAAGGTGCGGCCACTCCGAGAACAGCAGAGCGATCGGCGAAAAGCCCATTGCCGAGATTCACGAAAATCGTGGTCGATTCGTTGAAATAGTTGGTGACAGCGAGGTCGACCTGGCCGTCACCAGTGACATCTGCCGCGGCGACGCCCATGCCTGCCTGAAACCCGCCCTGAGCGTTTGCAGCCACTCCTGAAACGAGAGCCTCGTCTTCGAATTTCAGGCCGCCCTTGTTGATCAACAGGAAATTCGGCGATGTGTCGTTCGCAACGAAAAGGTCCACAAGGCCATCCTCATTGACGTCGACGGCCACTACGCCGAATCCGCGGCCATCGCGATCGATCGCCGCGATGCCGGACTCCGTGCTTACGTCCTCGAATCGGCCGCCGTCGTTACGATAGATCCGGTCCTGCATCGCCGGGAAATCGAGAGGTCGGCAATCGTAAGTATTCGGCTTCGAAGGATCGATACAAGGATAGTCCTTGCCATCGATCCATTCGAAATAATGACACACGTACAGATCGAGGTCGCCGTCGTTGTCGAGATCAGCGAACGCAGCCGAAGTCGGCCAGTCCTGGTCGCCGCCGAGGCCGAATTTTGCCGTGACATCTTCGAAAGTACCATCTCCACGATTTCGATAAAGCGCATACGAACGCCAGCGTGTGACGAAAATATCGGAATGGCCATCGTTGTCGACATCGCCGATAGTGACGCCGTGCCCGAAGCCACGCGGGAAGCGGTCTATCCCGGCTTTGGCGGTTACGTCTTCGAACTTGCCGTCGCCGCGATTTCGGAAAAGCCTGTCGCCATCGTTGGGCTTCGCTGGATCCGGTGGAAATGTGCCGCTTTGAACCGCATAAACGTCCTGATGGCCATCGTTATCGAAGTCGAAAATGGCGACACCACCAGAGGAACTCACGGGCGGCGTCAGTTGCGAGGAGTTGCCGACGCTCACGTGCGTAAACCGGCCGAGGCCGGAATTTTCGGCAATGTCAACAAATTTGAGATGATGCGCCCGCTTCGCGGATTCGGCGGTGGCATCGTTGACCTGGACCTGATCACTGAATTCGAATCGTTGCCAGAATTCCGGGGGCACATGACGTTCGAGCGAGAGAGTTTCGGCGGCCGGAACCACTCCAGGGTCGATCGGTTCTCGCCGGGAAATTCGGCTCCAGGCCCAGGCATCGAACTTCAGGCCAAGGCGATCGCTAAAATCAGCCAGTTTCGCCGCATCGTCTTGTGAAGGATCGGCTGACTTGCGGGCCAACAGGGTGTAATCGATCCGGAGTTTTTCCGATTCGCTTTTACGCCGGTCGAAATCCGCTGCGGCAGATGCCTGCCCCGATGCCCGTGCCAGCTCGGAAAGCCTGGACAATGCGGATCTGTCGGTCGGTGAAATTTCGAGGAGTTGTCCCAGCCAGCGTTTCTCGTCTTCAGCCAGCCCGAGAGTACGGCAGATTCGTGCCAGGGCCACGATCGCGTCCTGTTTCGGAAGTTTCAGGGACGAATTCGAAAAATCCGGAAATACGAATTGCATGCATCTTCGGAAATGGTCCGGCGAATCGAGCCCCAGGAGCAATGCGGAGTATCGTTCCGGTGCGGAATCCAGTTTCGTATCCGACGATTCGACGGATTCGTCAAGATTCGAAAATAACTTCGAAAGGATTTCGAAGGCCTGGTCGAAACGGCCGGCGGATCGAGCGAGGAAAGCTTCGGCAAGTTGCACTCGGCGGTCATCCGGCGCGAGACTTTGCGCGGCGGCGACATCGGCTTCCCATTCGGCGACACGTGGTTCTTCGATGTCCATGACCCATAGCGAAAGCAGCACATCCTGCGGCTTTTCCACCGCGAAGATGCCGCCCGCGTAAATTTCACGCGCCTCGGTCATTCTTCCTTGCCTTCTGAGCAGCTTGTGAAAAGTCAGTCGATGGGGCAGCGAATCGGTGCCGAAGTCGATGTCGGCAGCATAGATTCTCTCCGCTTCGGCCCATGCGCCCCGGCTTGCGAGACGATCCGCCTGGGCGAGCCTTTTACGTGCTTCGAAGCGGCCGAGAAGATAATCCGCATCCGCTTTCGCGGCTGAAGTGGAAACGTCATTGAGCAGACGAGCGGCCCGGAGCGTTTCTCTTTCACGGTCCAGAATGCGGGCCAGAGCGATGCGGGCACGGTCTTTACGGGCGATTTCGTCCGGTTTCGCGAACCACGTGGTCAGGGGAGAATCCACGATCGCGGATAGCGATGCTTTCGCGGAGGGAGTATTTCCCTTTGTCGCAAGTTCCTCGATTCGATTGAGTTCTGCATCGAGCGCCGACAGTTTCATGGCATCGGAGCTGCGAGCGTAAAACCAGCCCCCGGCGCATACCAGGGCGATCCCGAGTGCGGTCACGATTCCGGATCGGATTTTTCCAGTTTTCGTACGGTTCATCGTTTGACCATTTCGGAGCTGCTCAGGCGCTTCATTAGGGGCAATGCTTCGATTATCCGTTTCGGAACCTGGATATCCAAGGCGAAAATCGGACCTCTGGAAACAGGATCGATTGTGCCGTACATTCTTGCACATGCCCCGGCCAGCAGGTGGCATTCAGCCGACTTGACTGGTTCGGCTTTCGACGTATCACAATGCATGAGGACGATTCCCCATCATGAGCAGCGATCCGACAAGCAGCACAGGTCCCGTTCCGGCGAATTCCGCTGCTCCCATTCAGCCGACATCGTACGCCCCTCATGAAAGCCCGCTGGTGACGCTCTCGCGGCAGCTCAGCGCCAAGTCGGAAAACGAAAAGATCGCCATGCTCAAAGACGCGCTCGTGAACTTCACGAGCGATGACAAATCGGCGCTGGTTCAGGCACTCGGGGCACGCATCCCCGACCCAGACCAGAAGACCAGCGACAAAGTCTGGCTGATCATCATTTCCGCCTTTGCAGCTGTGATGCTTCTCTCTGTGCTCTTTCTCGGCTTCGGAATGTATCTCACGCCAGTGACCAACGGGACCAAGCCGGACACGGTTCTGACGGTCTTCACGACCGTAACTGCATTCCTTGCCGGCCTCTTCACACCCAGCCCGACGACGAACAAGAGCTGAGGGGCAAAGCCAGGCTATGGCCGATACAGGCTTGTCGATCGGTTTCCTCAGGCTGAGTTCAAGGCTTCACCTCGTCTCGAATCACAGTCGACAGGCGGTCGATCAACTTCGCCGGCTCGGCCGTTTCGCATTCCCACACGACAATGACACGCCAACCGGCCGCGATGAGCCGATCCGACTTTTCGCGGTCGCGTTCGATATTGCGTGCCAGCTTGGCATCCCAGTATTCCTGCCTTGAAGCCGGCTTCGTCGCTCGCCTGCATCCTGGATGCTGATGCCAGAAACAGCCGTGAACGAAGACGACAGTGCGATAGCGTGGCAGAACGATATCGGGCGTGCCTGGCAGGGATCGGACATTTTTACGGAATCGAAATCCGGAGCGATGCAGAAGAGATCTCACTTCCACCTCCGGCCCCGTATCCGTGCGGCCGACGGACCTCATCACATGACTTCTCTGACGTTTCGAGATCCGGTCCGTCATGGGCAGCCGATTTCCGATCGTGGTTGCAGCGATTTCAATGCCCGATTTAGCATGTTACCATGAATGCATCGTTACTCTGACCGCAAGTTGCCGATGAAGGATACGGAAATATCGAACGTGGAGTACGGATTCATGAAAATTCATGGCATATCGATGCGTATGACGCTATTGCCCTTGATCATCGTTTCTCTCGGCCAGAGCGGATCCGATCCGGAGTGGAAAGTCGTCTCAGCCGATTCGAAAGATCCAGCGATCCTCGAACGGAAAAGCAAGGCGATTCGAGCTCGCGATTCTCTCTTCGAAACGCTGACGAAACGACTAACGGAGGTCGCGGAATCGCGTGGCCCCGCCGCGGCGATCGCCGTCTGTCAGGACGAAGCACCAAAAATCGCGAAACAAGTCGGGGATCGTCAGGGCGTGAAGATCGGCCGAACAGCTTCGAAATTGAGGAATCAAGCGAATCGAGCACCTCAATGGGCTGACTCCTGGATTGCGAAATCACCGGCCGAACCTGTTTTCGTTCAAGGGCCGAATGGTGCTCTTGGAGCGATTTTGCCGATCCGGCTCAAGGCTCAATGCCTGACCTGTCACGGGCCGGTTCGATCCATGCCGGTCGAAGTCCGAACCGAGCTGGCCAGGCGTTATCCGAACGATCGCGCCGTCGGATTCTCCGAAGGCGACTTGCGCGGCTGGTTCTGGGTCGAAGTAACGAAGTGAAGTTCGTATTCCGAAGCCTGCCGAATTTCGCAGTCTTCGAAGGCGAAAGTCGAAAATCCCGAATCAATCACCTTTCAGAACCTGATCGATGACCCATTGGGCCATGGGTGGCGGTACGGCATTGCCCAGAAGGGCGTAGCGGTCATAGGCGGAAGCGACACGGCAATGATCGTCGGGAAAGCCTTGCAGTCGTGCGTATTCCACGGGAGTCAAACGCCGATACCGGTCGCCGACCTTATAACGTTCGTAATGGCGCGAAGTCGTCGATGTTAGTGTCGGGGCAACCCCCGCGATTCCGAAAATCGTGTAGCCCATCCGGGCTCCGCCTCGCTGGTTGCTGAGAATCTCCACGCCCTGGACGAACCGGTTCACGGGCGTATTTTCATGCAGCCATTTCGAAGTCGATTCGGTGAAATCGAATTCCGGTCCGACAGTCGGTTCCAGCACTTCCTGCAAAAAGACAGCCGGCCTGGCCATCGAAAATGCCGCGGGATCTTGAGCCAGGAATTTGTCGCCGATCGCGAGACCCCAGGTTTCGAACCTCGCTTTATGGCGCTCGATCATTCGCCAGTTTTTCGGCGTATCGATCGTTTCCCGAATGTCCGAACCCGTTTCGAAGTCGTTCGACTGGGCCAATTTCACGGCATCGACAAGGTTCTTCCGGGATTTTTGGAGCCGGTCGAGCCGCGTGCCGACAAGGAAAACCCGTTGCCGGTTTTGTGCCAGCCCGAAATGCATCGCATTGAGCAGACGCCATTCGACCAGATAATCGAGACGTGCCAGAGCGCCGAGTATCGTGGCGAAGTGAGTGCCACGTTCCATCGTGAGGAGACGCTTCACATTCTCCAGAACGAAATGTTCAGGCCGATGACGTTCGACGACGTCGGCGATCGATTGGAACAAGGTCCCGCGGGCATCGCGAATTCCTTCTTTTTTGCCGGCGCTGGAAAATGGCTGACACGGGAATCCGCCGCTGAGCAGTGTATGGGCCGGAACTTCTTCCAGAAGCTCGCGAAAGTCGCCTTCCCGAATTTCGCCAGGGCCGAAACGGTCGCGATAGACTTTGCAGGACAACGACGATAGGTCGTTCGCCCAGATCGTTCGAAGGCCAAGCCGATCCGCTGCAAGGCGAAAGCCGCCGATCCCGGCGAAAAGTTCGACGGCGGTAATGTCGCTTCGGAATTGAGTGTCAAAATTCAGACTGGATTGACGCATCGCCGCGATTTTATGAGGAAATGAGCCCCGTCGTAAACCGGGGCGACTTTGCGGATCCTCTTAAATCAATGCCTTGTAGTTCTTTGCGGCGAATCCTCGCTTGCCGTGATGACAGCTGGATTCCCGCAGGGACTCACTGAAGCTTTCCGAAGCTTCGCACGATGCACTGACCGGGCGTTGAGGCGTCGCGTCGATCGCCGATGCGACAGAACACGCCTCCTCGCCACGGATTAGGCAATGATCTCATGCGCGATCGTGCCATGCACGTCGGTCAGACGGAAGTCACGGCCCGAGTAGCGGAAAGTCAGTTTTTCGTGGTCGATGCCCATCAGGTGCAGGATGGTCGCATGCAGGTCGTGCACACTCATGCGATTTTCGACGGCATGAACGCCCAGTTCGTCCGTCGAACCATGGACATATCCACCTTTCACGCCTCCTCCGGCCAGCCACATCGAAAACCCTGTGGCATGGTGGTTGCGGCCTTTGGCACCCTGGGCTGTGGGAGTGCGCCCGAATTCACCGCCCCAGACGATCAGAGTGTCGTCGAACATGCCACGAGCCTTGAGATCTCGTATCAGGGCGGCGATGGGCTGGTCGCTCAGGCGGGCGTCACGCTGGTGGTCCATGATATCGCCGTGAGCGTCCCATGGCTGACCGCTGCCATAGAAAACCTGGACCATACGCACGCCCCGTTCGACGAGCCTGCGGGCGATCAGGCAGCCATCGGCGAATTCGCCTTTGCCGTAAAGCGAGCGAGTGGCGGGCGTTTCGCGGCGGATGTCGAAGGCTTCCTGAGCTTCGCCCTGCATGCGATATGCTACTTCCAGGGATTCGATGCGGGCTTCGAGCTGAGGATCGCTCGCACGAGTCTCCAGGTGCTCGCGATTCACCTTCTGCAGAAAATCGAGCATGCGACGCTGAGATGCGCCGGAGAGCGAGCCATTTCGCAAGTGGCCGATGACCTTGTCAGGGTCCATTTTCGAATTGTCGACATGCGTGCCCTGATAGATTCCAGGGAGAAAACTGTTCGACCACAGAGCAGGCCCGACCACCGGCTTGCCGGGGCAGAGAACGACATATCCCGGAAGATTGCGATTCTCCGAACCCAGGCCATACGTCAACCATGAGCCCATGCATGGGCGAATTGGCTGCTGATTGCCCGATTGCATCATGAGCAGGCCAGGTTCATGGTTGGGGGTACTCGTATACATCGACCGGATCACGCAGATATCGTCGATGCACTGGCCCACGTGCGGATAAAGCTCGCTGACTTCGATGCCGCTCTGGCCGTGGCGGGCGAACTTGAATGGGGTCGGCATATATTTGCCGCCCGGGCCAGACTTGCCGGATTGACGCACCAGTTCCGGCTTGGGGTCGAACGTGTCGACGTGCGACGGTCCGCCATTCATGAAGAGGAAGATAACCCGCTTCGCTCTCGGGCGAAAATGGGGCTCGCGGCGCGATAGCGGATCGACATTGCCCGCGGTCGCATCGGCGATCGTACCGGCGAGGCCAACCACGCCGAAACCGCCCGCGGCACGTCTGAGCATCTCGCGACGGGAACTCATCGGTACTTCTGCGTTCATTTCGATTCGCTCCAGTCGATCAGTCGAGATAGACCAATTCATTCGTACCCAGCAGGGCCAGGCACATTTGTTCCAATGGCGTCAGCCGGTCGGCGTCCGATTTCGGAGAATCGGCCAGAAACTCGACGGCAGCCGTTTTTTCGGATTCGGCAGGACTTCGCCCGTAGATCAGCCGGAAGGCCCTGTCAATCCGTTCCGTGTCGGTCGTACGCTCCCGGGTCAGCCGAGCCGCCAGGGCTTTGCTCTGGCGAACCATGAAATCGCTATTGAGCACGAACAGTTGCTGCAAGGGGACGGTTGTGATCGATCGTTCGCCCGCGGTGATGTTCGGGTCGGGGAAATCAAAAAGACGGAGCAGATCGTTCAGCCTGTGCCGGCTTACGAAGCCGTAAAGCGTTCTGCGCCGATTGTTTTCGTCCAGTGGCACCGAGGGCCCTCCGAAGCTCGGGTCAAGCTCTCCGGAAATCGCCAGAACGGCGTCGCGCCATGGTTCGATTTCCAGCCGGCGCCGGTTCATGCGCCAGAGCAGGCGGTTTTCCGGGTCGCTTTCGATCGCCGCCGAATTCTCGGCCCGACTCGATTGCCTGTAAGTAGCGGACAGGACGATCCGGCGATGCAGGCCCTTCATCGACCAGCCGGACTTGATGAAATCGACGGCCAGCGTGTCCAGCAGTTCCGGGTGACTGGGTCGATCGCCGAGTTGCCCGAAATTGTTCAGAGTACGCACCAGACCTGTGCCGAAGTGACCGGCCCAGATCCGGTTCACGATGACACGGGCCGTGAGCGGGTTCGAAGCGGATGCGATCGCCTCGGCCAGCTCGAGACGCCCGCTCGAACCTGCAGGAGCTTTTCCGGGGTTGGGACCGCTCCAGGCTGCCGGAAATCGACGAGGGGCAATAGCGCCTGTCCGTTTCGGGTCGCCGGCCAGATAGATCTTCAAATCCCGGGCCGATCCATCCGTTAAGGTATGGGCCCTGGGCACCTGGATCGCAGCGGCCTCACGCCTGAGAGTGTCCACCCGGTGTCTCATCGTCTTCACCTGGGTTGCGACATCGCCATCCAGGAGCGGCTCGATCTCGGCCGCCGGCATGCCCAGAAGGCCCTGCTCATCGAACAGTTCCGATAGCAGTCGTGCCTGCATCGCCCTCAATGTTCGATCCGCATCGCTCGTTTTGTCTGAAGCGGTCGACGCCCTGGCCGCAATCGTGTCAGCCGAATCTGGCTGGTATTCGATCCGGACACCTGAGAAAACGGCGTGATCGGATGAGATCGAATTCGCGTCATCCGGCTTGCCCGCCGCGGTCGAGACAAGCGTGAGATACTGGGCTTCCGGCGGCAGGGGCAGTTCGAAACGTACGAATGTGCCATCGGCTTTGATTTTCGGCGGCATCGCGCCCATGAATTTGTAAAGCGTGTCGTCTTCGATCACACGCACAGGCTTGCCGTTGACGTGCGCCGACAGGATCGAATCGAACCGGCTGCGGTCGGTCTGAGGCCTGGAGACGATCACAGCGAGGTTCACGCCTTCGCCTTGTCCGAACGCGTCGTCATTGATGCCCGCCCGGTCGACCACGAATCGCAGCGTTTTCGCAGCCGGTATCAGGCCGGCCCGGCGAATCGCGTTCAAGTCGAACGTGATCAGGGCATTGGCGTGCATGCCGATGCCCTGTTCGGTGCGGCCGATCTTCGGATCCGCAGCCTTGCCGGTCGTCCGGATGCCGCCCTCAGCGGACCAGCCGTCATTGACGATCTCACCATGCTTGTTCGCATCGCTGCCCAGCGGGGAGAAGCTCAGGCGAATGCCCGGCGCGATCTGGGCCGTGTCGCCCCAGCCCTGAAGAATCTGCTGGACTCCGAGACTTTCCTTCGTAGCCACGGCGAGGAAACGGTCGGAACCGACGGCGGAAGCGAGCGTGGCATCCTTGCGGTCGCCGAACAGATTGCCGAGCGGAATCATGCCCGGGGCGACCTTGGCACGATCCTCAGGTTTGACGAATGCGAAATCCTGGCCGAATTCCGACGTCAACTCGGCCCGGTGAGGCAGAGCGGTCTTCGCGGCGTCACGCCATTGACCGGCGATGCGTCGAAGTTCTTTTTCGGCCGCTGACTGTTCTTCCGGGCTCGAATCACGTTCCGGAAATTGCGAACGGAAATCGCTCAGCCCCCGTCCAGGGACACTCGGCTCACCCGAGGCCGTCATGGCGGAATCGGTGGTCAACAATTTCACCCAGCGGGCCAGCAGGGCCACGTTCAGGCCGGTCGACGCGGCCGCGTCACGTAATGCTTTCTCGGCTTTTGCCTTCGACTGATCACCCCTGGATTCGCGCCCGAGCCGCCATGCGGCCACGGCGTAATCCGGAATGCGGTCCACGGCTTTCGCTCGAGCGTCCGGGGCCAGTTCGGCCAGTCGCCTGTTCAGAGTGAGTTCCGCATCGGCGGCAGCCTCGTCGGCTTTGCGTCTGGCTTCGACCACCGAATCGGCCACGGCCGGCAGTTCGGCATATTCGCTGCTCGCAAATACACCGGCCAGGCCGTAGTAATCGGACATGGCGATCGGGTCATATTTGTGATCATGGCATCGGGCACAGGCCACCGTCATCGCCTGGGTGCCCCGCATCAGGGTATCCAGCCGATCGTCCCATTCGTCGGCCAGAGCCTTGTCCTTTTCGCCGTTGTCCTGGTAGTAGACTGGGCCCAGAGCGAAAAGCCCCAAAGCGGCCCGATTGGCATAGATGTCCGGCTCGTCCAGCAAATCGGCCGCGATCTGATACTTCAGGAAGCGGTCATAGGGCATGTCGTCGTTCAAGGCCCGCACGACCCAGTCGCGATACAGATAGCCGTTCGGATACATCCTGGCCTTGAAGGTGTGAGCCTGGTCTTCGGCGTATCTCGCAAGATCCAGCCAGTGGCGGCCCCAGCGTTCGCCGTAATGGGGCGATGCCAGCAGGTTATCGACGACTTTCTCGTAAGCGTCGGTGCTCTTGTCGGCCTCGAACCGTTCGACGTCTTCAGGTTCGGGCGGCAGACCGGTCAAGTCAAAAGTCACCCGCCGGAGCCAGGTGCGCCTGTCGGCCTGATCCGCCGGCATGAGCGATTTTTCTTCGAGCCTGGCCAGTACGAATCTGTCGATATCGTCGCGTGCCCAGGCCGGGTCGGAAACCTTGGGCGCCTCATGTGCCACTGGCGGCCGAAAAGCCCAGAAGTCCGCATTCACGGCTTTGGTCCGGCTGGCCGGTTCGCTGGCGTGGGGTGCTTCACGGGAATCGGGGGCCCCCATACGTATCCAGCGCTCGAAATCCGCCGCGACCGAATCGGGCAGTTTGCGTTTCGGCGGCATGCGCATGTCTTCATAGCGGATGGCTGACAAGAGCATGCTTTCCGCGGGTACTCCCGGAACGATCGATGGCCCGGAATCACCACCATCCAGAGTGCCTTTACGGGAATCGAGTCTGAGCCCGCCCTTGACCGATTTCGACTCGGCCGAGTGGCACTCGTAACACTCGCGCACGAGCACCGGACGTATTTTCGACTCGAAGAATTCGAGTCCTTCCTTGCTCGAAGCGAGCGGATTCGCAGCTTCGTCCGCGTCCGAATTCGCCGTCATCATGCAAGTGACGAGCAGGAGAGCCGCTGAATATCCCGGAAATCGCATCAGTCGATCCGCCCTGAAGTGGTGAATGGCGGTACTGCCGGAGTGGGTGACGAGTCTGGAGAGTTAGATTGCCGGCCGGCGGGAGCTTGGTGTCGGCACTCGAAAGTTCAATATTACAACATCAGGAAGCCGATCGATCAAGTTCGAGTCCGATTTCTTATCGATCGCTCCTGACGACCCAGTCCGGCCACCAGCTTCGCGCAGGGCCTGTAAATTTTCCTGAACTCATGAAGAATTCAGGCTTCGATTGGATCGTCGAACAGGAAGCCGTATCATGACAAGTGAATACAAGAACAGTTATACTCCAGCGTAAGATCAAATGCAGGATCGCACGCCGGAAGTCGTCTATCGTGCAGGCCCGATCCGGAAAGATGGCTGATTTCGAAGTTCCGTAGATTCCGCTTCGAAGGAGTTCATGCCCTTGAAATTGTTCTACTCGCCGAGTTATGTCGCGGCAGCTTACGCGTTCGATACCACGCGCAAATCGGCCGAAATCGTGAAGTCCCTGGAGGTCAGGCCCATTGCCGGTGTGGAAATCGTCGAACCGCGATCTTTGACCGTCAATGAGCTTGTCCGGGTGCACGATCCACGCTATGTCGAAGCGGTCCGAACCGGCTTGCCTCGGGAACTGGCTTCGAGTTCCGGTTTTCCCTGGGACCCCGGCGTCTGGGAGGCGGTCACCGCTTCCAATGGCGGGGCGGTGGCGGCCGCGCTCGAGGCTCTGAACACAGGAGCAGCCGCCGGGTCCCTGTCTTCCGGCCTGCATCATGCGCATCGGGAGAGCGGGGGAGGATTCTGCACGTTCAACGGGCTCGTACTCGCGGCTTTCGCAGCCAGAGATGCCGGTGCCGAGCGAGTGCTGATTCTCGACTTCGATGCCCATTACGGCGACGGTACGGCGGACCTGATCGACGACGAAGATGAATTCTTCATGGTAGACGTCTCAAGCAAATGGCCCATGCCTGGCGCGGACTACCTGGATCGATGCCGCAGGGCTCTCGACGAAATCGCTGATAGCGAAGGGCCTTATGACCTGGTGATCTACAATGCGGGGATGGATCCGCATGAAGATTGCCGTCTGGGTGGCATACGAGGAGTCGATAGGAACGACCTCGAATCTCGTGAAAGGCTTGTATTCGGTCATTGCTCCGAAAGAAATTGGCCTGTGGCATTCGTTCTGGCGGGAGGATACGCCAACGAACTCCTGACGATGGATCGGTTGGTCGATCTGCACCGTTTGACGATCTCCGCCGCACTGGATTCGCCGAAAGCAAAAAAGTGAAGAGGCTTTTGGCAATCCCGAAAAAGCGGTCAGATAGCATCCGGGGTCTTGAAGGCATCACGGACCTCCACCATGCGAGTCAGATTTCGACAGCTTCGGACACCGAAAAGCCGATAGAATTGTGACTGTTCAGGGACGCTATCGCGAACTTTCGGCGGAGAACGGAGCAAGTGCTGCGGAATCGGCGAAACGGCTACAGGCCAACGAACGCCCAGGTTCTCATTATCGGTTCGTTCGCCATGGTAATTCTGGGCCTGAAACCCGAATTCACCTGTGTGTCCGCATTTGCGCAGGACCTGAATCCAGCCGGAATCGTCGAAACGACGATTCCGGCCGATCTGGAATCGGCCTTCGGGAGAGAAATCGATGATGAAGGCCTGATCCGGAATCCCGTTCAGGCCGAAGGGGCCGATTTGGCCGTCGATCGGGACAGCCTGATCGAAACCGACCGGAATGCCTTTACGATTTCGCCGAGGACCGTTGGGCGAAACGTTCGTGTTCTCGAGTCGACTTACACTTACATCGGTGTAGGCAAATCCGGATCGAAATACAGCTTTCCGGAAGTCATGCTGCGTGTCGGCCTTACGGACCGTCTCGAAGCCAGACTCGGTTACAATTTCGAAACGGGCACAGCGACCCAGGCCTCCGAAGGGGATATCGTCAACGGCTTCGGAATCGATGCCGAGCAACAGGCCTTTTACGGATTCAAGTACCAGATCACCGAATTGAACGAAAAATGGCGACTATTGCCTGAAAGCGTAATTCTCGTTCAAGGGCACACGCCGATGGGTTCCATCGCCGGGCAGACGCAAATTCGTTGCGGCGGGGCCTGGGGCTGGGAATTACCGAGAGGCATGCAGCTCTCTCAGTCGTTCAGGTTCGGTACCGACCGTGAAGAGAACGATAATTACACGCTGTGGTCTCCTTCCACAGCGTTGAAAATCCCGCTCACGCCGACGCGTCGCTGGTTCACTCAGCTTGAATATTACAGCGTCATGTCAGCCTCGAAAGAGGTCGATTTCTCGATGCAGTTCATCGATACAGGGCTGCATTATCTGCCCAACCCGAATTTCGAAATCGGCGCCATGATCGGATTTGGTCTCAATGACCAGACCCGTGGCGTCATACTCAATGTCGGCTTCGGTTACCGGTTTTGATCTCCCTGATTTCGCACACTTCGGAAGCGAGCCCGGGTACGCTGAGCGCCCCGGTGCTGCGTCCGGACAGGAGCATTCGAAGTTCGATTCGGCCGACAATTTATGCCGGAAGGTTCAGCGCCCGTGTGCGAACCGGCGAGCGCGTCCGATCGCCGCGATCGAGGACGTGGAACTCGTAGTTCCGGAAAGTGTCGAAGTCACGGGTTTGCCTCGGCCGTGTTTGCCGCGAATCGGATCGTAACCGGCATCCTTGAGTGCCTGGGTTGCCGAGTCGACAGCGGCCTTGTCCGCCGCGATCAGGTTCAGATCGTCTACGGTCACGGCGGAATGATCGATCAATGTGACAAGGTCGCCGAAAGTCTTGTCGATCGTCTCCTGAGTCAGGCTCGTCCCATCGAACAGGGCTGTGAAGTCAGCCTTCGCCTGTGTGAGATCGGAACCGCCCGCCACTGCGAGTGCGATCTGGTTCATAACGGTTTTCAGGGAATCCGCGGTTACCGTCACGCCGGCATCATGTATCGATTTCATATCTGAAGTCAGCGCACTGATGTCGGCGACGGTCACCGCCGATTTCGCAGCCAGTGCCTGGCTATCGGTCGAAAGTTTGTCGATCGCCGTATTCAAGTTGTCGAGCAGCGTCGTAAGGGTCGCGTCGGAAGTTGTCGATGTCGGTGGCGCGCACGAAGGCCTTAAGGACGTGCCGGATACGACGATCCCCAGATCCCTCAAGGCTCCGATCAGATCCGCGCCCCTGGCAGCTTGGGAAGTCGCAGGATCGAAGCGTTCCGAAGCCATTTCGGAACCTCGAAAAGCCAGTGGTTTTGCGCCCATGTGCGAAAGGACGACCCTATCTTCGAACGATTCGCATTCGAGCCGGATACGATGATCTTTTCTGGATTTCCCTCCGGGCTCAGGTTTCATGCGGAATCCGAGGTAGTATGCAAAATCGTATGCTGTCATCTCGAGCACCTCTTTCGGATGGTTCGGGGGAAGAGTCAGCGCATAGCTGACAGTCCGACCGGCGGATCACACAGACAAGGAGATTCGGCTCCCCGATTCCGCATACGAATTTCCGGGCGAAAAGCGCGCAAGGGGCTCGACTTTTTTTCCGGATTCGATCATGCTGAAACGATCAGGAGGTCGCTTCGAAGGACTGGCCAGGAAGGCGTGATACGAATCGTTACATTTGGGTCGCGCCAACTTGACCGATAATCGAGAGACGTCGAGTTCGAATTGACGGCCTCAGGAGGGCCGAAAGCGGCCACGGACGTTTTCCGACGACTTCGAACGGAATCTCAGGAGTCCGAAGGTCATGAGAAAACCAGCGAATCGAAGATCGAACCATTTCGAATTGCCCGGATTGCCAGGTCTCGAATCGAGGCGCCTGCTCGCGGCCGATTTGCCGATGTTCGAAGCGGAGATCCGGAAATCGCAAAGGCCTGAAGAGCCGATGCGTTTCGAAGAGGTCTTCGAAGTCGACATGCCTCCGAAACCTGCGATGGCCTTGATGGCGAACTCGATCGCCCCGGCCCCCCGCATGAGCGATTCGACGCTCGTTCGTCCCGCCTTCGACGCTTTCCGTCAGATTCCGGGTGGCCCTGACCGATTGTTCGCCACAACCGTGGGCGATTCTCTTTCCGTAAAATTCGGCTCGCCGATCGGAACGGGATCCCAGTCAGGATCGACATTCCACGATTCGTCGGGAGCAGCCTGGTCCGCCCCTGCGGACATCGAAACGGCTACCCGGTCCGGTTTCTCGCCCGCTGCGTCGACCGGTTCATCGATCTCGCTCGTATACTCATCGGTCGATTCATTCTTTCGTGTCCCGATGACCGTCAGAATCAATTCCTCGATGCAGGTGAATCCGAGTCCGTTCTCGAAACCGGATCGCATGGGACCAGCCCCGCTGATGGCTCCTTCGGCTCCATCGTTCCTTGTGATGGTCTCCCCGGATACTTCATCGACATTCGCCGCGGCCAGCCAGGCATCCGCGAGCGAAAAGCCCGGCAAATCGAACCTCGAAATCAGCCAGACTCCGAATCGATCGCAGCCTCAGGGCGACCCGGACGACACCGGAACCTCCTGCCTTTCGATTCATGAAGATCCTGGTCTCGACGTCGTATCGCTATCAGGATCCGGTCAGGAAATCGTTTCGGCCAGTATCGCAAAGCCACCGGACGCTTCCGGGAGAAAACCCGCCCCGCCGCTGCCGCGGGAAGGCGTAACACAAAGCGATTCGATCGCCAGAGAAAACCCGTATCAAAATCCTGGTCAGCCGGCGATCTGGACCAGGATTTCTGAGGCGTTCGGGATCGAAGATTCGGACTTCGGTTCGATCGGATCCGAGCCTCTCGAAGAACCCGTCGAAATCGACGCCGACGAACTTTCCGCCGCAGTCGACAGGATCATCGACGGTTTCGCCCAGCCTGTCGAAGATTCGCTCGGCGGACCCCAGTTCGGAAAAACCGTCGGAATGGCAGCCGGGCTTGCGATCGCGGTCCAGATTTACGTCCGCCGCCGCCGCTTCATGGATGAATCGAACGGAGCCGAAGCTGACGAACGCTCCGAACTCAGGACATATGTGAGCCCGCAACTCGATCAACTCGACGAATCGGACCTTTGAACGGCGGTTCGCGAATTGTCGCCTGAAAGCTGCGACCAATCCTTGCGAACCGGCTGGAGGCTAACGAAAAATGCATGACGAAAGTCAGAATCAGACGGTCGATTCAGCCACAGCCGCAGATACGCAGGACCGGGATCTCGATGTTCTCGTGAAGCGTCTCAATCAGGGAGATGCTGCTGCCGCCGGCCATCTGCTTCAACACTTCGAGCCTTATCTGCGAATTGCGGTTCGACGCCACCTGTCCGGACGGATTCGATCGAAATTCGACAGTGAGGACGTCGTCCAATCGGCTATGGCGGATCTGATCGTCCATTTCCGGAGATCGGGCCGAGAATTCGAAGACGGTTCCCACATCAGGAATTTCCTGAACCGGGTCGTAATCAATCGATTGAACGA
Organism: bacterium; assembly: GCA_016125085.1. Taxonomy (GTDB): domain Bacteria; phylum Planctomycetota; class Planctomycetia; order Isosphaerales; family Isosphaeraceae; genus QWQI01. The sequence goes on along the minus strand of WGMM01000013.1, from coordinate 206,767 downwards.
CCGTTTCCGTCGTCACCGCCGTGAAATCGTACAACAGCAAGTGATGCTTGATTCGGAACTTGGCGAAATTTCCGATGACGGTACCGCACGTCCGAGCCGCGACCTTTCCCGTAACGAACTCTGGGAGACGATCATGAAAGCCTGCCCGGAGCGGCATCGCGAAGTGATTCTCCTGCGCAAAGAAGGGTTGCGACATAATCAGATCGCCGAACGTCTGGGGCTCCACCCTTCGACGGTGCGGCGAGTCATCGCCGAAGTCGCCCGCCAGATCCAGATCGATCGCACGCCCTGACACCAAAATATCGGCTGCGAACCGGACTTGCGAGATCCACACCATGTCTTCGGAATTCGTCAGTCAGGCTTCGTCCGCTTTATTCAGGGGACACGGCGGCCAATCCGGCGATCGATCCAGCTCTTCGATGACCTGGGTAGGTCAGGCCCCCGGGGCTGATGTGATCGTGCGTCTCGTCGAATCGTGGGACCGGGGCGAACCCGTTCCCGCCGAACGCCTGATCGCCGAATGTCCCCAGATCGACGATAACGTCGCAGTCGAATTGATTTATGAGGAGATACACCTCAAGCGGGAAGCGGGCATCGATGTTCGTACCGCCGAAATCTATCGACAGTTTCCGCAATACGAATCCGCCCTCAAGGCCGTGCTCGAATTCGACCGGCTGCTCGATTCCGAAGGTGCCCGGCGCCGGTTTCCCAAACCCGGCGACCGTCTCGGCCCGTTCGAACTCGTCAGCGTACTGGGGGAAGGAGCATCAGGTCGGACTTACGTCGCTCTCGAAAGTTCACTTGCGGATCGCCCGGTCGTACTGAAAGTGATGCCTGTCGGCCATGTCGAGCACCTCAATCTCGCCCGATTGCAGCACACGCATATCATGCCGCTCTATTCCGAAATGGTGCTCGAGGATCAGGGCCTGCGCATTCTCGTGATGCCTTATCTGGGCGGCAGTGGTCTGGATCGAATTCTCAAGAAGCTGGCCGGAAAAGAATTCTCGAAACGATCCGGCAGGGACATTCTGGAAACGATCGACCGGGCATCGATCGACGACACCTCGCGAACGACCGTTTCCGGAAGCTCCAGAGCCTTTTTCGAACACGCGAGCTTTCCTGATGCGATCGCCCACATTGGCCTCTGCCTGGCTGACGCCGCGGCAGAGGCTCATTCCCGTGGCCTGGTGCATATGGACATCAAGCCGTCGAACGTTCTGATTTCGGCCGACGCCCGGCCAGTACTCCTCGATTTCCATCTCGCGCGCGCGCCGGTACGTCAGGGCGATCGATCGGTCGATCGGCTCGGCGGTACGCCAGGCTGGACCTCTCCCGAACAAAACGCATGCTTTCAGGCTGCGGGTTCCGGCCTGCCGATGCCCTCCGACATCGATGGCCGTTCCGATATCTACGCGATCGGGGCCATCATGGCCTTTGCGCTTCGTATCGATGCCCCGGCCAGGGGCGAAAGGCCGGTATTCGGTCCTGAAGTCTCCGTCGGTCTGGGCGATATCGTCAGAAAGTGTCTGGTCGTCGATCCTGCCGGCAGATATGCGAATGCCTTCGAGCTGGCGGAAGACTTGCGACGTCAACTGGCCCATGCTCCGCTCCGTGGCGTTCCGAATCGGAGCTTCCTTGAGCGTCTTGCCAAATGGCGTGCCCGCAACCCTACGGGCATCGTGTGGATTCTGGCGGCTGGAATTCTGATTTCCGCCATTGGTTTTGGCCTGATTCAGATCGACAGGGCGAGACTGAAAACCGCGGACGAGATCCGTATCACAATCGAGGACGCCCGCAGGCTCGAAATTGCCGGCCTGCACGATGACGCACTCGAAAGGCTTGCACGGATCAAAATGCAGGCACTGGACCTGCCCGGGCTCCGAAACGGCATCGATGCAATTGAGACGACGGAAACTCAGTTGCGTCAGTCCAGAAGTCTCGCCGCTCTCAATGACAAATCGGAGCGATTCCGGCTTGCATTCCGAAATCGAATCCTTTCCGGCGAAAACCGCGAGAAGATCACTGAGGATTGCAGGAAAATCTGGTCTCTGCGAGATGAATTGATTCAAGCGGCGGATTTCGCCGCCGATCGGGCTCCGGAATCTCGCGACAGGGTCAAGCGGCAACTGATCGAAATCGCAGTTTTGCTGGCGGATCTCACGGTGCGTGAAGAATCGCCGAATTCCCGACGGGAAGCGACCATGATTCTGGCTGAAGCCGAGGATCGGTTCGGCCCTCAATTCGCGCTCTCCCTCGCGCGGGTTTCGATCGATTCCAGAGCCGCATGGCAGCGTGATGTCTCTTTGCCACCCGCCCTTCAGCCCTCGAACGCCTGGGAATACGACCAGTTGGGGCAGTTTCATTTCAGGAATGGCCGAACTGCCGAAGCTGCGGATGCTTTCGAAAAAGCCGTGATGCTTGAGCCTGGCCAGTTCTGGTATCAATTCGACCTGGCGATCTGCCGCCATGAACGCTCGGAATGGCAGAGATCGCTCACGGCCTGGGCCGCAGCGGTAGCCCTTCGACCTGATTCCGCGATCTGCAGGTTCGATCGTGGCTTCACTTTCGAATCCATGGGCCGAATCGACGATGCTCTCGCCGATTATCTGGCTGCAACGCAAATCGACAAGACCTTGTCCATCGCTGCACTCCATGCCGCGATTCTGAGGCACCGCCGCGGCGAAGAGAGTGAGGCTCTGGAGCTGCTCGATCAAGTCTCACGATCGTCGACCGATGATCGACTCAGAAAAAAGGCCTGGGCCAGAATCGTGGCGATTCATGCACAGGCTGGTCGGACGAACCAGGCCCGCGACGCGATTCGGGCTGCAGCGGAACGAGGATTGATCGTCGGCGATCCGAATGCCATTCTTCCCGAAAACTGAATTTTTCCGTTGAGCATCATTTTCGTGGATTGCACAGGCAACTCCCCGGTGTTCTAATGGACTGCGGCTGTCTCTTCCAACCCGAACGCCAGTAATTCGATCGACTTGAACCTCGAGAATTTCGCCATGAGATGGATTTCGAAAAAGTGCAGAGGCTTTCTGGCTGCGTTTTTCGCTTTCATTACCGTCGATTCCGGATCCCAGGCCAGCGAAGTGGTCGTGAGCGACCGGCCGGTCGTCTGGTCACCGTTGGAATTGTCATTTCGGGGGCCGATGGCGAATGCCTGGGATTCGAATCCGAATCCGTTTCTCGATTACCGGCTCGAAGTGACTTTCGAAGGCCCATCCGGACGTATAATCCGTGTGCCTGGATATTTCGACGGCGATGGAAACACGGGCCTTTCAGGCGACATCTGGCGAGTCAAATTCACGCCTCCCGCGACAGGTGAATGGCGTTATCGAGCTTCATTTCGTGCGGGATCCGCCGTCGCGGTTGAGGATGACCCGGAATTCGGGAAACGAACGAGCTTCGATGGAGCGACAGGGAACTTCAAGGTCGGAGCCTTCGGCCCAGGGACACCTGACTTTCTCCGCTGGGGGACGCTGAAATACGACGGGGGCCATTACCTGAAATTTACCGATGGCCCCTGGTGGATCAAAGGCGGCACCGACGAACCGGAGAACTTTCTGGCCTATGCGGGATTCGTGAACACCAAAGGCAGTCATCGATTCGAAAACCATGTAAAAGCCTGGCGTCCAGGAGACCCGGACTGGAGCGAGGGCGCGGGCAGAGGCATCATCGGGGCACTCAACTATCTGAGCGATCGGCACGTCAACAGCATTTATTTTCTCACGATGAACATCGGCGGTGACGGCAGAGACGTCTGGCCCTGGCTCGGCTCGCCGGACCCGAAAGGATCTGAGGCGAACGACAATCTCCATTTCGATCTCGCCAAGCTTCGCCAATGGGAAATGGCATTCGCACATGCCCAGAGAAAAGGCATCGCCCTGCATTTCGTCTTAAACGAAGCCGAACGCAAGAACAAGCTCGAACTCGACAACGGCGAACTTGGCCCTGAGCGCAAATTGTATTATCGCGAGATGATCGCCCGCTTCGGTCACCATAATGCGCTGCAATGGAACCTGTGCGAAGAATACAACCTCGATTTTGACTTCGGTCCTGATCGCATTCGCTCCTTCGCGGCATACGTACGCGAAATCGATCCGTACGATCATCCGATCACGGTCCATTCGGCGGGCGATCCGTTGAAAAAACTGGCTTTCACATTCGGCGATCCGCTTTTCGATGTCACCAGCGTTCAGCTCAATCAGCGGCGGATCGATCAGGTAACCGAAGCGATCAGAAATGCCACCGCTGCGGCCGGTCGGCCTTTGCCTGCGAACATGGACGAATTCACCGTCGATGTCGGCCAGAAGCAGTCGCACATCCCGTCCGACGACGCGGAACGGCAACGCCGTGAAAAGCTCTGGCCAACCTATCTTTCCGGCGGATCGATCGAATTCATCCTGGAGGGGCTTCTCGACGCCGGCGACTTTTCGACCCCTGCTCGCGAAAAACTCTGGCGCTACACATGGAACGCACGGAAGTTCCTGCAGGATTTGCCGTTTCAGGAAATGGTGCCTGCTGACGATCTCGTCTCAGGAGGCGCTACGATCAAGGTCGGAATGGGCGGCGGAAAATTATCGGAAATGGGCCCCCAGGTCTTCGCGAAACCTGGGCGAATCTATGCGATTCAATATCCGATCGGGACATCGACGGGAAAATTGAATCTGAGCGATTCGGAGGGTCAATTCGAAAGGCTTTGGTTCGATCCCCGGTCAGGAGAATTTGTGGGGCAGGCGACAATTCTCACCGGGGGCGGTCACGCGGATGTCGGTCCCGTACCCGGCGATGTGAATTCGGATTGGGTCGCCCTCATCCGCAGGGTTTCCGCAAGCGCTTCGAAAGTCGAATATCCCGAAAAGTCCTGGGAACGCCGCGGTCCGGCAGAATTGGGCCTGAATGGCGAAAAGTTGCTCGAAATCGAACGTGAGCTTGGTGGGCGGGGAATGATCGTCAAGAACGGTTATGTCGTGCATGCATGGGGCGATCAGGCCGTTCGCACGGACTGGTATTCTTCGGCCAAGCCCGTTTTGAGCACGCTCCTGGCCTTCGCAGTCGCAGAGGGACGTGTCAAAAGCCTGGATCAGCCCATCGTGGACTTCGGATGGAAAATGAAAGCGAAAGATCAGTCGATGACATTTCGCCATCTGGGCACCATGACCAGCGGATATGCCCGTCCAGAGCCACCAGGTGATGCCTGGGCCTACAACGATTTCGCGATCCAGCTTTACCAGAAGACTCTGTTCGACAAGGTTTTCGCGGCCGATCCCGATAAGGTCGCGAACGATCCGGACCGGTTCGGCCGTCTCGGTCTCGAAGATGGCCTTTCCTTCTCACGACAGAAAAACCGGCGTCTGCGAGCATCCGTACGCGATTTCGCACGTATCGCATGGCTTTGGGCGAATCGAGGCCAGTGGGCTCATGAAACATTGATCCCCGAGCCGATTTTCACCGAATTCTGTCGCCCGATGACTGCCCGGGATTTGCCGCCTTCAGCGAAAGCCGACACTGATGATTATCTGGCGATCGGTTCGTACGGTGGCGGCTCCGACCACTTCACGAAAGCCGGTCCAGGCATCTATGGCATGAACTGGTGGTTCAATACCGAAGGCCGCACGCACCCGGGCTCGAAAACGTGGCCGCATGTCTCATCGAGCGTGTATCTGAGCATCGGATTCGGTGGCAATATCGCTGCGATCGCACCGGATTCGAAAGCCGTTCTCGTTTCGGCCTCGGGCGACTGGGGACAAATCGAGCCCGGAAATGCGGCTTCGAAAATGAACCGGATTCTCCGCGATTTCGAAAGTGCGATGCGCGAATCGTCAATGACATCATCTCCATCCCCGTCAGTTCCGATACCCTGAAGAACGGCAAGCGAACTTCCAAATGAAAATCACACGAAGGATGGCTATCTCTGGGACGGCGATCGTTGGGGCTGCCGCAGCCGGAGGAGTTTACGTCTCGATCGTTCGAACCAGGCGAACAACGACTCCGCTCGTCCGGTTCCTGGAAACCGGTCAGAAACGAATCGTCGCCGCGAACGGCATTCCGGATCATCCGATCGGCGATTTTCCCAACCGGCATGATCCTGTTTCGCTGCGTCCGCAAAATCTGAATTTCGAAATGCCCATCCAACCGGAACGGTCCGAAGCCCCTGTGCCCCTGGGCATGTGGTTTTTCGGCATTGCGATGAATGGCATTCCGTTCGACCCTTCCGGGCCGTTCTGGAACCGCGATGGTCATTCCGGCTGGCAATTCGAAGTGCTTCACCCCCGGGCGGCAGTAGCATTCGGAATCGATACGAACCGTGCTCATACTCAGGGGCGAGGGCTGTATCATTATCATGGCCTGCCGACAGGGCTGCTTTGGAACCTGAAAAAAGTCGCCCCTGACTCACCGATGTTATTGCTCGGGTTCGCAGCGGATGGTTTTCCGATTTACGGTCCCGAATGTCCGGGCGATCCTCTGGATGTCAAAAGCTCTACTCGCCGGCTTCGATCGAGCTACCGAATTCGAAAAGGAACCCGAAACGGAGGTCCGGGGGGCAGGTTCGACGGCCTGTTCGTCGAAGATTATGAGTATTCGCCTGGATCCGGCGACCTGGACGAATGCAATGGCCGTTATGGTCCGACGCCGGAATTTCCGGACGGAATTTATCATTATGTTCTCACCGACGAATTTCCCCAGGTTCCACGACTTTACAGGGGCAAACCTGATCTCAGCTTCCGGCACGGGCCGCCGCCTGGCATTTCGCCACCAGTTCCGCCGGAATTGGGGCGGTACGTTCCAGATGCCTGAGCTCGTTGCATCATAGCGGTTTCGAAGTGAAAAAGTTCATGCCATCGATTCAAATAGGGTAAACGCACTGAACAAGTGCCTGAAGCCAGAAAATCTGGACAGCGGACCAGATGAGGATCCAGCGATAATCCAGGCTTGATTCCCGAGGCATTTGGTAATCCGGAAGCGCGGAGGTCAAAAGGAACGGGAAAAACGGCAGCCAGAGACGTCCGACTTCGCTCAAGCTTCGGCCGCTGATCGCTAGAATCGCCAGAATCGCAATCGAAGCCAGTGCAACGCGATGTCGATACAATCCTGATCGGCGAAAGATCGCTTGAGATAACGTTATCGCGAATGACAATGCAGCGGGAAGCCCAAGCCCGGCGGCGGATTCGATGAAATCGGCAAGCAGCCATGGCCAGTAACTGCGCGGATAGGCCTTATAAAATCCGGCATGTTTCGCCTGGTTCGCCAGCCAGATCGCGAGCGGATCGGTGCGCCCGGCCACAGCCCAGGCAAGCGTGCCGACCAGAAATCCGAAGCCGATCCAGCCGATGCGAGTGCATTTGATCCGCAAGCCTTTCGAATGGTCATCCGCCAGTACGACGAGAGCGACCAGGGCTCCGACGGCCAGAAATACCAGGCTGAAGTACATGCCGATCGCCAGAACGATGCCCGCAAGCACCGGATCGATCACTCGATTCCGCAAGCCCGGAGTGGCTGATGCAGTCAGGCTCATAGCTACCGCGGAACATGCCAGCACAGGAAACAACAGGTCGGAAGCTGGTTGAAACAATACGGATGAAGGCACGACGCCCCAGAGCAATGCCGTTCGGAAACTGGTCAGAGGCGTACGTTCCAACCGCCGCATGATAAGCCAGATCGGCCAGACCGTCAGAGCCGAAGCGAGCCACCTGACAAGTGCGAGCGTGACGACGCTTGCCTGTTCGACGACCGGCGTTCCACCGGGCTTTGCAGCTTTGGCGGCTTCTCTCAACTCTCCCGGCATCCATGCCATGAATGCCCCTGCTTCCGCGGGATGCGAGTTCCAGAAATTCAGGATCCGGCGGGCTTCGACGAAAAGCCCCGGCGGGTGCGTGCCTGTGTGCAGAACGTCCTGGTTCTTGATCCACTCAGGGTATTGACGGAGAAAATCAGACACGTCGCCAATCTCGTCCCGAGCTTTGGCGAAGTAACCGCTCGATCCCGGGTTGTAAGTCGCTATCGGCCACTTGGCCAGGCCATAACCCTGGGGCGCAGCCATTTGCCAGCCGGCCTGAACGGCAGCGGTCAAAGGGAAAAGCGATAGAACAACGATCGCTCGTTTCGGCCTGGATTCCAGGAACCGCTCACCGATCATCGAAAAGACGATCAGCGTCGTCAGGGTAATGATGGCCGGAATGACTTCGAGCACCGTGATCGCCGTCGCTGGTGCGTTCCATGTCCATTCGCCAGGTACGCCAGCGGGGATGAGCCCTTTCGAAAGGCTGGTCATGAAGAAAATGACAAGAATTGGAGGACCGATCCAGCTCACGAACTTGCCCGCACGATGAGTCGAGTTCGTTTCGCCGGAATTGCCCATGATCATCGATTCCCGGATGGGATGCCCCCCAAATGGCCAGTCAGTAGCTCGATCGATGCGTCACAAACGGCAGAACCCGGAAGGCCGAGACCGCTTCCGCCGGAACTACAGACTACAACAGCTACGCCGTTCGTGCTATGCTCGTGGCCGAATCGCACATCCGGTCGAGCCCCCAAGGCCTGCAGGACGTGCGGCATCCCACCTCAGGAATGACTCTCCAGGAATTCGGAGCCCTAACACGATGCACTTCGACGAACCAGCCCTGTCGCAGGGCAAGGATGCGTCTTCCGGTGGCCCATGGTACGAGGGGCTGACACGATATCACTGGTTCGTGCTTGTCGTGGCGGCGTTGGGCTGGCTTTTCGACACCATGGACCAGCAGCTTTTCAACCTGGCCCGGGTTCCCGCGATCACCGAACTGATCCAAAGGCCGGAAGGCATCAGCGATATCGACCTGAAAGGCAAAATCAGTTCGATGGGCGGCACGGCCACAGCCGTTTTCATGGTGGGCTGGGCGATTGGCGGGCTCTATTTCGGCATCCTGGGCGACAAAATCGGCCGGGCCAGGACGATGCTCCTCACAATTTTGCTTTATTCGATCTTCACGGGGCTGAGTGCGTTTTCCGTAAGCGTCTACGACTTCATGCTCTACAGGTTCCTGACGGGCCTGGGGGTCGGTGGCGAATTCGCCGTCGGTGTCGCCCTTGTGGCCGAAGTCATGCCGGATCGGGCGCGAGCCTATGCGCTTGGGTGGTTGCAGGCGCTTTCCGCGATCGGGAACATGACGGCCGCCGCGATCGCGATGATACTGGGCGTTGTCGAAGACACCGGGATCTCCAGTTGGCGGATCATGTTCATCATCGGAACGGTGCCTGCACTGCTTGCGATCGTGATCAGATCCAGGTTGAAAGAGCCCGAACGCTGGCAGAAGCAAAAAGATGCCGGCAGTGAGGCCATGGAAAAGGAACTTGGATCCGTTCGCGAACTGTTCACGAACCCGACCTTGCGTCGAAATACCATCGCAGGCATGGTTATGGCGTTCGCCGGTGTCGTCGGTCTCTGGGGCATCGGATTCTTCAGCTTCGACCTGATCCGTTCCGTGTTCACCAAACACTTCACGGCACAGGGGCTTACTTCCGTCGAAATCGCCAGAAAGCTGACACTTTGGACCGGGATCACTTCGCTCGTTCAGAATGCCGGTGCATTCATGGGGATCCATGCGTTCAGCTACGTGACCAACACTCGGCTGGGCCGGAAGCCTACTTTCGCGATTTTCTTCCTTGCCGCGATGTTCGCCACGGCGTTCACGTTCTGGACGCTCACCGAATTCTGGCAGATCTTCGTGCTGATTCCGATCATGGGCTTCTGCCAGATTGCCCTGTTCGGCGGCTACGCGATCTATTTCCCGGAACTTTTCCCCACTCGGCTCCGTTCGACGGGCACGAGCTTCTGCTATAACGTCGGGCGTCTGATCGCGGCTCTCGGGCCGTTCACGCTCGGCTACCTCTCTGGGGTCGTATTCAAAGACACGGGAGCGACCGACCCATCGATGCCGCTGCGGTACGCGGGCGTGGCGATGTGCTCCTTCTTCCTGATCGGCATGATGGCCCTGCCGTTCGCTCCGGAAACCAAGGGCAAGCCGCTGCCGGAATGACGGTGGTTGGCATCAGTCGTCACTGATTGCCGAAATTCGATTCATCATCCCAAATGAATATCGCCCCGGGGACATTTTCCCGGGGCGATTTCTTCGTTGATTTCCGCACGAATTCCGCAACGCCCGTTGCGATCGTTCAGACCAGGATTTCTTTCACGACCCGCGCGTTCGGGGCGTTCGAAGTGAGACGTTCCTCACGACCGTTGTGCTGATACATCAGCTTCGTGTGGTCGAGCCCCAGGCGGTTCAGGAGAGTCGCCTGGAAGTCGTTGGGTGTCACGACATTCTCGACTGCCTTATGGCCGAATTCGTCGGTCGCTCCGTAAGTCATTCCGCCCTTGAATCCGCCGCCGGCAAGCCAGACGGTAAAGCCCTGGCCGTTGTGGTCGCGTCCCGCGCCCGGCCCTGTGCCTTCGGTCACCGGCAAGCGGCCGATTTCGCCGCCCCAGTGCACGATCGTCGAATCAAGCAAGCCGCGGGATTTCAGGTCGTATACGAGGGCCGCGGCCGGTTTGTCGGTTTTGGCACAAATTCCGGCCAGCGTTTTCTTGATGTCGCTGTGATTGTCCCATGGCTGACCGCCCAGGAACATCTGGACGAATCGCACACCTCGCTCCACGAGCCGCCGGGCGATCAGGCAGCGTGTGCCGTATTCGCGCGTGACCGGATCATCGATCCCGTATAGCTTTTTCGTCGCTTCGCTCTCGTTCGAGATGTCGAGAGCGTCGGTCGCGGCTGTCTGCATCCGTGCGGCGAGTTCGTAGCTGGCGATCCGGGCTTCGAGATCACCCTCGCCCGGGTATTTGTCCGCATGCTCCGCATTCAATTCCCTCAGAAACGCCAGGTTGCGTTTCTGAACCTCGCCACGCAGATATTCGGGCGGATTGAGGTTGAAGATCCGGGGCTCCCGAGGCCGAAGCACCGTGCCCTGGAACATTGGAGGCATGAAGCCGTTGGACCAGTTCGTGACTCCGTCCACCGGGAGCCCGTCCGGATCGGTCAGAACCATGTAAGCTGGCAAATTCTGATTTTCGGTCCCGAGCCCGTAGACGACCCATGAGCCGAGCGTCGGCCGGCCCAGAATACCGGCGATCCCACCGTGAAAATACCGAATCGAAACTTCGTGGCCATTGTGCCCGGTGTGCATGGACCGAATGACGCAGACATCGTCGATGATTTTGGCCGTATGGGGCAATAGTTCGGAAACCGCAGTGCCCGACTGGCCGTGATGGGCGAACTTCCAGGGGCTGCCGAGGAGCTTCTTCGACGCCCGATTCACGAAGCTGTAGACGATCTCACCCGGATAATCCTGACCGTCGCGTTTCTGCAGTTCGGGTTTCGGGTCGAACAGGTCGACGTGACTCGGCCCGCCGTGCATGAACATCGAAATGACGGCCCGGGCCTGGGGCTCGAACATCGGCGGCTTGGGCGTCAGATCATAATGGGCAGGCTTCGATATCGGCTTCGGCGGTGCGGCCAGAAGTCCATCTTCCTGAAGCATCTGCGCCAATGCCAGAGCGCCCATGCCCATGCCAGTCCGATTGAGGAACTGTCGCCTGCTCGACTGGCCAGCTGAGGAGAAAAGACCGTTCATGTGAGTTTCCGCGTGATCGTTACCGGGTCCGTTCATCGTTGTGCCTCCCGGATCGTCAATCGGTGTAGAGAAATTCGTTGGACGCCATCAACGACTGCCCCAGGTGGGCAAGTGCCGTCAGGTATTTGTCTCGCGCGTTGTCGCCCTTCAGGCCGGGCAGGGGAGGTGCTCCTGTCCTGACATGCTCGCGAACGAATTCGAGCGATCGTCCCAGTTCCTTTTCCGAAGGAGGCCGGCTCAGAGTTCGTTCCCATATGGTCGCGACAGCACCTGAAAGTGCGGCAGGCTCATCCGGCATTTTCGTTCCTGAGGCTAAGCCCTTCGAAATCGATTCCGCCTGGATCATTTCCGGAACGAATTTCTGGTCGAGAGCCGCGATCGCCAGCCGATTCGCTTCGCCCAGAAGGAACGTACCGTTAAGCAGCATCAGCGATTGCGTGGCGACCGTGGCTGATGTACGCCGCTCGCAGTGCGTTTCCATCACCGGGGCGTCGAACGCCGCCATGAGGCTCACAGGCTGGCTGCGTTTCTGCTTCACATACACGGAACGGCGGCCCGAATCACCCGCAACGACGACCTGACCGCTGTCATCAGCCTGAACGTCGACCGGTGGTCCGTACATTTGGTTGTCCAGATGACCGGAAGCCGCAAGGATCCTGTCCCGAATGGTTTCCGCATCCAGACGGTGCACCGGAAATCGACTTAAAAGGCGGCCGTCGGCATCCGGATCGTCCGACATGCGGCCCGGGTCTCGAACCGCCTTTTGCCGGTAAGCCGACGAAAGCACGATCAACTTGTGGAAGTTCTTCAACCGCCAACCGTTACGCTTCAATTCCGAGGCAAGGTGATCGAGCAATTCCGGATGGGTCGGGGGCTCGCCGAGTCGGCCGAATTCGCCTGCCGTGGCGACCAGCCCACGACCGAAGTGGTGCATCCAGATCCGGTTAGCAAGAACGCGAGCGGTCAGCGGATTCTCGTCCGAAAACAGCCAGCGCGCGAATGCCGTACGTCTGCCCGAAGAGTGCCCTGCTGGCTGCACCGTGCCATCAAGATCGAGTACGGCACCTTCGGGTTTGAGAACTTCCGGAATACCGGGCTTCACTTCCTCAAGCGGCTGGCGATAGTCGCCACGATGCAACCGCTTCGTTACCGGAGGTTTGCGGTCCGGAGGTTCGTCGTAAATGGCGATGAAATTCTCAGGCGGCTTTTTGGCACGAACGGCCCCGATTGCCGCATCCATCTTCTTCAGCTCTTCAGCCGCATCGGGCAAGTACTGGTAGAGTACGCCAGGCGAAATCTTGACGCTTGGATTGGCGTCCAGCAGGGCGTTCATCTCAGGTGTGCGTTTGTCCGCAGCGGTCTCAGCGGCTGTTTTGAGCTGAGATTTCAGCGGCTCCTGATATTTTTCGAGTTCTTTGACCAAAGCCCGCTTCATGGCATCGGCCTGGTAAGCGGCCCGTTTTTCGGCGAGTGGCTTCACCTGTTCTTCGACCGCTGCTGCCGCAGCCCTGTCGAGATCTCGATAGAGCGAAACGACACGTGCTCCGGGCTGGCGGAATCCCTCCCAGTGCAGTGCCGGGTCGAACATGCCTCGCAGGCGGTAGTAATCGACATGGGAGATCGGGTCATATCGGTGATCATGACACTGGGCACATGCGACCGAGAGGCCCAGGGTCGTTGACGTCACCACTTTGATCGTATCCGTCATCACCTGATTTCGGGCGGTTTCCGAATAATCGGCTGCGGTGGGATCTGCTGGCATTCGCAGAAAGCCTGTCGCTGTCAGGAGATCCACCTGATGAGGCGTAAGGTTGTTCCAGGGGCGGGGTACGAATTCGTCGCCCGCGAGCTGTTCGGTAAGGAACGCATCCAGCGGTTTATCGTCGTTGAAGGCCCGAATGAGCCAGTCACGATATCGCCAGGCATGGGGCCGGTCGGTATCGGCGGCCGAACCACCGTCGCTGTCCGCATAACCTGCGACGTCCATCCAGTGGCGGGCCCAGCGTTCGCCGTATTGGGGCGAGGCGAGAAGTCTGTCGACAAGGCGTTCGTAAGCGTCGGGACGATTGTCAGCGAGGAAGGCCCGAACCTCAGCCGGCGATGGCGGAACCCCGGCCAGATCGAGCGTAACCCGGCGTATCAGCGTGAGTTTGTCCGCGTCTTCACGAAAACCGATTCCAAGCGGCTCAAGACTCGCCAGAAGAAATTTGTCGACCGTAGTACGCACACGGCCTGTCGATTTCACTGAGGGAGGCGTTGGATCGGCGATCGGACGAAACGCCCAATAGGCACGTTCTTCGGGCGTCAGGCCAAGGGTCGTTCCCAAAGCTTCAGGAGCAGGTTCAGGCCGAGCGGTTTTCGCCCCCTGGGCAATCCATGTCTTGAGCTTTTCGAGTTCCGCCGGGCTCACACCGGCACCTTTGGGCGGCATTTCATGATCGACGATACGCGCGATCAAATAGCTCTCGTCCACGTTGCCGGGCTCGATCGCGGGGCCCGTTTCGCCTCCGCTGAGCATTGTCCTGACCAGCCGCATATCCAGCTTGCCCTTTTTCCCCTCGACCCCGCCATGGCAGTCGAGACAATGGGCTCTGAGTATCGGCTTGATGTCTTTCTCGAAGGTCAGTTGCGCCGATATTTCGGGCTTGGCTTCTTTTTTCGCCGTGACGTCTTCGGCGAAGGCCGTAAGAGTCGATGAGGCGAGGATAAGTCCGAAAATTCGCCCGACCATATTCGTAATCTGAAAGTCGATCATGGGTATCGCGTGCCGGCGGGTAGGAGGGATCTGGCCAGGAGGGATAGGGCGTTCGAGGACGGCCCCAGAGAATCGGCAGGCAGTGTCACTATCATTATTGTTATCGGATCGACAAGGTTTAGGCAATCGGAAATCTCCTTGAACCGATCGACCCGATGATCGCACGGTCGAATGATTCCGTAGCTGTCGGTTCATTTCCGGTACGATCGTCGGAGATCGCCTTTGCAGGATCGCCCGGCATCTCGAATCTGGTGTCGTCGAGGCGTTCGTATGCCGCCGGATTCCGTTTCGCAATCGAGATGCATCATTATTGCCAGTTTGATGTTAGGGTGAGTTCGCTCGATCCCGACTTCTCTCCGGATTTCCAACCGGAGCGATACCATGCGCTCAACCAGAATCAGAAATTCCGAAGAATTGCGAGTTTTCGAAATGGTCCGTCATTGGGCACAACGTGGTTGGGTTTTCGGAAGACGTCGTCGAAATCGATTGAGGCGATCGGCCAGTCAACCTAACTTGAAGTGCTGGATATTCTCCGGGGATTCGTTAAACTGAGGATAGTGACTCGGCCGAATTTCGATTCGGCCGCACCTGCCTTCTCACGGTCGCCGATTCGTCCCACCTCACGGCGACTCCAGGTTCAGGATCCCCGAACCATGATTCGATCGATGATCAATCCGAATTGCCAAGGCCCGAACTTCTCCCGTCGATCTGTCCTGCAGCTGGGCGTTTGGGGCTCTTTCGCACCATTGAGTCTTGGCGGTCTGGATCTGGTTTCGGCCCAGGCACGTGCGGCCGCCGCGACGAATGCGAACTTCCGCCGTGCGACGACCGGAAAGGCGAAATCCGTCATCGTGATTTTTCAGTGGGGCGGCCCCAGCCAGCTCGACACCTGGGATCCCAAGCCTGACGCACCCGCCGAAATTCGTGGTGAATTCGCCTCGATCGATACGAACGTCCCGGGAATCCGGATCAGCGAACATTTTCCGAAGCTGGCGAAACACGTCGACAAACTCGCGATCGTGCGGTCGATGACCCACGATGACCCCGCTCACCTTTCGACTGTGCATCACCTTCTGACCGGTCATCTGGCACCCAGACCAAAGTCGGACGTCGAACCTCCGTCGTCCAAAGACTGGCCCTTCATGGGATCGATGCTCACGAAGCTCCTGCCGAACGAAGGGCCATTGCCGACTTCCGTCATGATGCCCTGGGTCGTATCGCACCCGGCCGCTCCAGGAGGAAAGGCTCCGGGCCAACACGGTGGCTGGCTGGGCGGAGGGTTCGACCCGTTTTACGTTCTGGGCGACCCGAACGATCCCGGTTTTCAAGTGCCAGGGCTGAGTCTCGCAGATGGCTGTACCCTTGAGCGGATGCATCAGCGCAAGCGGTTGATGGAAAATCTCGAAGGCAGGCTCGATTCACCCGAAGTGACCGGTTCGGCCACGACCTGGAGCCCGAAACACGAAAAGGCTTTGACGGCAGTCGTTTCCGCCTCGGCCCGCGATGCGTTCGACCTGAATAAGGAAACAGCCGAAACACGTGACCGCTATGGCCGGCATATTCATGGCCAGTGCTTGCTCCTGGCTCGCCGTCTCGTCGAAGCGAATGTGCCGCTGATTACCGTGAACTGGCACAACGATGGCCAGAATTTCTGGGACACTCATGGCCAAAATTTCCATCACTTGAAGAATCGGCTCATGCCGCCGGCTGACCAGGGTTTCGCGGCGTTGCTCGAAGACCTTGCCGCACGGGGGCTCCTGGACGAAACTCTGATCGTGTGGACAGGCGAGTTCGGCCGTACGCCTCGTGTGGTCGCCGCAAATGCCGGCCGCGAACACTGGCCACGCTGCTATTCGGCCGTGCTCGCCGGAGCCGGCATTCAAGGCGGTCAAACATACGGCTCATCGGACAAATTCGCTGCCTACCCTGCCAGCCAGCCGACCAGCCCGGCCGATATTTCCGCGACGATCTTCCACGCCCTCGGAATACCGCACGATCTCGAAGTTCGTGATCCGCTCGACCGTCCGATGCGAATCAGCGCTGGCGAGCCTCTTTTATCGCTATTCGCCTGATTCGGATCGTGGATAATTGCAGCCTCCGGCTCATGCCTCTTGCCGTGCTGCCCGGTCGCTGATCCTGTGCGCGATCGGCTGAGCCGGGCTTCGAATACAATGCACCATGCACGATTCGGCGTCATCTTGCCGAACCGGATTTGCGTTTGCAGTTGGTGATTATGAAAATTGCCGCCCTTCAGCTGGATCATTAAACACGGAACGATCCAGTGTGTGTCAGGCCCTTTTCTAAATTCAGCTGATTGACCAGGAAATGAAAAGCCAATGCTCAAAATGTCGAACAAGCCGCTGGAGAGACTCGAACTCTCGACCCCCGCTTTACGAAAGCGGTGCTCTACCAACTGAGCTACAGTGGCAACACGAATATATTTGCCTTTGCGTGGGGTTTTGTCAAGTCATTTGCTTCCCGGATAGGACCCGACGGGCACATGAATGGGTTCCTGAGGAATCGCATTCGCTTTCGAATCAAGGTTTTCCGGCAAGTTCCCGAGGTCATCGCTCACTTCGGAAAGACGCGAGCGAAGTCATGAATTGCCAGAATCCATCGACACGATGATGAGGATCGCGTCACTCGACCGGTCAATCCGCGATAAACGAAACCAGACAGCGTGGAAAGCCCGTAAAGCAGAAATCCCGCAGTCTTTCGCACTGCGGGATTCCGATATCCTCGAGAGTTCGCTCAGGAATTGAGGGGATGAAAATCGATCACCAGTAAACCCAGTAGTAAGCAGGGTCCATCAGGCGAATTTCGTCCTCATGAACTTCGATATGGTCACCGAAGATCTGGAACTCGATTTTCAGGGACTTGTATTTTTTCGATTGCGGCTGATATCCATCCGAAAGGCCGCGAACGTAGACCGAGAAGCGGCTGGCCTTGGGGTCGAAGTCGTTCCAGATGGCGACGCCGTAAACAGCATCCATCACGCCTTCACGCTTGCTGGGCGGAACGAGCCCGACCATGTCTACTGAACCGAGAAGCGGGGTAGCTGGGTCCTCGCGAGCTTGAATCAACTTCACGGCCTGCGGCAAAGGAACGTCGTCGAACCGCTTGCCGGTATTCGTCACGATCGAAAACTGAGGCACGAACAGCCGGGGCTCTTCCGTGCGGTTTACGATCCGATAATACATGTAATAGATCGTTCGCCGTCCCTTGCCGGGTATTTCGACGGTACGCATGCGAAGCGGTTTGAATGCGAAATCGAGCACCCACAGGCCCTGGCGATCGGCTGGCTGCAGCGACGTGTCGACCATCTGCAGATTGAAGCCTGGAACATTGGCTCGCACGGGAACCGTCGGCAATGGCTTGGAAAGGGTCGCCGGCGGAATCGGCTCTGGCCCTGGCAGGTCCTGCACTTCACTCGCCTGGATACGCGTCAGGATCCGTGAACTGGCCCAGGCTGGATAAGAGATTCCCGAGGCAACGGCAAGTGCCCAATCTCTACGGGACATTCCGATCATGACGACCTCGAATCGATACGGTCAGGCGTGTGAGTCCGGTGCGGACGATCAGTCGACGTGGCTCGAGGGCACAAGAATCGTCCGAAAGGACAAATCGAAAACCCGTTCTCACCAGATGACGACTCTTTGAACTTATCCCATCATCCGAATTCGGTCAAGGCAAGCGACTTTGAGAATTTGCGCGGGTAGATGAACGATTCCTCAGATTCAGAAAGCTTGACAAGCGGCAGTCATCCGGTATGATTCATCGCACAAGAAGCACGAATGACGCCGAACGGTCGATTTCGAAGACGACTTGCCGAAGTGGCGGAATTGGCAGACGCGCTAGGTTCAGGTCCTAGTGGGAGTTAATCCCGTGGAGGTTCGAGTCCTCTCTTCGGTACTATGCGAGCCAAGGGGTTACGTCGAGAGACGTAACCCCTTTCGCTTTGACTGACAAGCACTTGGCACACTTTTCTTCCGCTTTATCGAACGATTCAGGGTACTACATCATCATCAAGCTTTTCATGTCTGCGTCATTGACGTAATCGTGCGGCAATTTTGTGAGCGGTGTGGTTTCGTGGCGACTTCTCATTGATTAACATTGTTTCGTGCGAGAAAGGAGTCCGCTTGCGACGATTCTCCGAATCGGACTGCAAGATCGGATCCCATGCGATTCCGTTTGCTGACGACGCGTTTCGTAGATGTATGGACGATCTTGGTTTGGAGAAGGAATTGAGGATCATGAGCGACACGAACACGGGCAATTTGCCGATTTCCGAACCGCAGCGCCGCACCGTGGACTTCATCGATGCTGTCCGGGCCCGAGTGGGAGAAGTCGTCGTCGGTCAGGACGAAGTGGTGGAACGGCTTCTGATCGCCCTCTTCACGGGTGGTCACCTGTTGCTTCAGGGCGTGCCGGGGTTGGCAAAAACGCTGCTTGTTTCCGTGCTCTCCAAGTCGATCGACCTCTCGTTCAATCGTGTCCAGTTCACTGTCGACCTGCTTCCTTCCGACATTCTTGGCAGCGAGATTCTCGACCCTCGGACGAACGTTTTCCACACGCGCAAGGGACCGATTTTCACGAATCTGCTGCTGGCCGACGAGATTAACCGGGCCGCTCCCAAGGTACAGTCCGCCCTGCTGGAAGCCATGCAGGAACGCCGGGTCACGATCGGTACCGAGACGTTCGACCTGCCTGCGCCGTTTCTGGTGATCGCAACGCAGAACCCTGTAGAACAAGCTGGTACGTTCGAACTTCCCGAAGCTCAGCTTGACCGGTTCATGCTGTGTCACCGGCTCAGTTACCCGACGCCCGATGAAGAACGGGAAGTTCTCCGGCGCAACACACGACTTGGCGTGCGCAGGCAGGATCGCGGAGCGGTCGCGAGGACCGAATTCGACGTCCTGTCGCACGAACCTGTCGGTTCGATCGACGACCTCGTTTCGGCGATGGAAGCCGTCCATAACGTCTATGTGAGCGACACGTTCACGGATCATGTGGTGGAACTCGTCAGCCGGACCAGGTCTCACCCGGCCCTGGAACTTGGTTGCAGCCCGCGGGCCGGGATCGCCCTGGTGAAGGCGTCGCGTGCCCGGGCACTGATTCATGGGCGAAATTACGTTACTCCCGAGGATCTTTACCGGGTCGCCGAAGACGTGATCCTGCATAGGGTTCGGCTCAACTATGAAGCTCTTGCGGATGGCATGACCGGCCCCGGTGTATTGCGGGAACTGCTTGGCCCGCATGGAGAAACGCTCCGCCAGACCTCTAGAAACGGAGCCGCTGCACATGGAAGGGTTTCTTGATTCGCTGGAAGCCCTGGATTCCCGCCAGTTTCGTATTGCCGTGAAGCGTCTGGCCGACAGCCTGGCCTTCGGTACAGATCGATCGCCCTACATCGGTTCGGGACTCGAATATCACCAGTCTCGACCTTATCAGTTCGGCGATTCGATCAAATCGATCGACTGGCGCGTGACGGCCCGCACGAGAAAGCTGCACGTGAAGGAATACGAAGCGATCAAACGTCTCCCTGTCTG
This sequence comes from bacterium, assembly GCA_016125085.1. Classification (GTDB taxonomy): domain Bacteria; phylum Planctomycetota; class Planctomycetia; order Isosphaerales; family Isosphaeraceae; genus QWQI01. The sequence goes on along the minus strand of WGMM01000013.1, from coordinate 186,850 downwards.
GATCCTGCTCGATACTTCAGCCAGTATGACGATCGCTTCGACCCGCAGATCCAAGTATCAGGTGGCCGTTTTTATCGCAGGTGGGGTGGCTCTCGCTTCGCTTGAAGCGATCCGGCCCGTCGGTTTAATGGGCGTCGGGGGCCGAGGCCTGTTGCGTCCGGAAAGTCTCTCCAAAGTTCAGGTGCATGGCTGGCTGCACGCATTGAGGCGATACCGGTTCGACGAGCCGACCTGGCTGGGCCAGCGTGTGGGGGAGCTGGCGGCACGGTTGCCGCAGCGCAGCCAGATGATCGTGATCAGCGATTTGCATGACCCGGCTGCATTGCCCGCTTTGAAACTGGCGGCCCAGGCCCATGATTGTTCGGTGATCCACCTGATGGATCCTGCGGAATCAGGCATGCGGGGAACTGGATTCGTTCGAGGCCGAGAAGCGGAAACGGGGAGAGACGTGATCGCCGCCGGGCGAGGTGCCTGGACGGACGATAAAGCATTACGGGAATCCTTGAAGAAAAGCCGGATCGATTGCCTCACGATCGATGTGTCCCAACCTTATTCCGCTCGGTTGCGGCAATTTTTCGCACAGCGCGACATCCTCGGCAGGGGAGCGAGATGATGCCGAATTCCGCTCGGTTGCGGCAATTTTTCGCACAGCGCGACATCCTCGGCAGGGGAGCGAGATGATGCCGATACTTCCTTTCGTACGATCTTGCCTGATTCCGATTCTGTTGCTCGCGTCCGTTTTCGAAGGGAAAATCGTCGCTCAGGATCAGCTGGGCAATGAAAGCCATGCGGCTGCGAAAGTCCGAGTGCCTGTCGGCATGGTCGGAAAAGTCAGCCAGATCGTGATCCCGGGTGGGGAGCTTGAAGCCGTTCCGAATTCTGACCCGCTTGCGAAGATCATCGTTCGAGTCGCCGAAAGTTACAGGCATGGCGATGCCTATCGCTATGACCTCGAATTCACCGGTTTCGAGCCTGGGCGTTACGACCTGGCCAAATCCTTGCGGCTTAAAATTCCGGATACGTCTCCAGTGACACTGCCGCCAGTCGAAGTCGAGATCGTGAGTGTCCTCGAACCTGGCAAGATCGAACCTTCCCGCCCCGCTCGACCCGAGATCGACAGCTGGTGGACTTACTGGACAAAACTCAATATTTTCGTCGGTTTATGGATTGCCGGACTGGCCGGACTTTTTCACTGGTCCAATCGTGTGAAGAAGGTCGAAACGGTCTCAACCGAGGTCATCACGCCGGTATCCTTATCCCAGCGACTGAAACCCCTGGTGACGGCCGCTTGCGAGGGATCGATCGCGCCTCATCAAAGGGCCGAACTCGAATCGCTCCTGATCGCATACTGGACATCACGTTCGGATGCATGCGACGAAGTTTCTCCAGGCCGAATCCTGTCGAAGCTGAAGCAGCATCCCGATGCGGGCCCACTTTTGAAGAAACTGGAGCAATGGCTGCATATGCCTCCAGGGCAGGGGCAGGCTTCGGAACGAGAGATCGCGCAGCTACTGAAACCCTACGAATCCTTGCAGGATTTCGAAATTCCAGGAATTACAGACACGAACGGAAAGCGGTGAAATATGTTCGATCACCTTCCGGTTTCATTTTCTCACCCCTTCGTACTCGTGGCCCTGGCCATTCCGTTTCTTCTGGTTTATGGTCAAAATCGATGGGCGTGGCATCGTGTGGCGTTGCCGGCGGATTCTACCGATATTCCGCGACGCCGATGGGTCAGGCGTATCCTTGCCTTCACGGAAGCATTGCCAGCGCTGGTTCTGGCGATCGTCATCGTGATACTGGCGGGGCCGCAGCGACTTTCGGTTCCGCAAACCCGCAGGGCGATGACCAACATCGAATTATGCGTGGACGTTTCCTCAAGTATGCTGGCGCCATTCGGATCGGGCACACGCTACGAAGGTTCGATGCAGGCGATCGAGGCGTTTCTGGACAAACGCCAGGGCGATGCCGTCGGGCTCACTTTTTTCGGCAATAACGTCCTGCACTGGGTGCCGCTGACGAACGACATCAATGCGATTCGCTTCGCAGCCCCATTCATGTCACCCGACAAGGCTCCACCCTGGATGGGCGGTACGGAAATCGGGAAGGCGCTGATGGCTTGCCGCGACCTGCTGCTCACGCGTGAAGAAGGAGACAGGCTGATCGTTCTGATTTCGGACGGGGCAAGCGCTGATCTGCACAGTGGCCGCGACGAAGAAATCTCGCGACTGCTCAAACGTGACAATATCGTCGTGTACGCGATCCACATCGCAGGCGGCGATATCCCCGAAGAGATCATCAACATCACTCACTATACCGGCGGAGAAGCGTTTCAACCTGGCGATCCGGAAGCTCTCGAAACGATGTTCGGCCGAATCGACGCTATGAACCGGGCTCGGCTCGTTCGGACTTCTGCCCAGGTTCTCGATCATTTCGAACCCTGGTGCATCGCCGGGCTCGCCTTCATCGGTGTTTCGGCACTTTCGTCACTCGGGTTGAGGTACACGCCATGGTGATCGCTGTCATCACATGCATCGTTCTTTCGACCTGGTTCTTCCTGGCCGAAATGCTGCATATCAGGCGCATACGGCGTTTGGGGCACCTCTCGTTCGGGCCGAGCGGGCAGCCCCGCAGGTGGGTTTCGTTCGTGCCTTCGTTGAGAGCCCTGGCATTCGGAACACTCGGCGGGGCGTTCGCATTACTGATTCAATTACCACCCAAGGTGCATCAGTCGGCGGCAGTTCCGGAAAACCAGAAAAAGCACATCGTGGTCGTTCTGGACGTTTCGCCGAGCATGACACTTGAGGACGCTGGCCCTGAGCATAAGTCGAGTCGTCGCAATCGCGCAAAGGAGCTGATGGAATCGTTCTTTCAGCGCGTGCCGATGGAACGCTATCTTACAAGCGTCATCGCCTGTTACAACGGCGCGAAGCCGGTAGTGGTCGAGACCAAAGACATCGAGGTCGTTCGCAATATCCTCAACGATCTGCCGCTCAATTTCGCGTTTACGCCGGGCAAAACCGACCTATTCTCCGGCCTTAAGGAGGCTTTCTCGGTCGCTGCGCCATTTCAGCCGAAAAGCACGCTGGTGATCCTCGTGACAGATGGCGATACCGTTCCGCCCAGGGGCATGCCGCGTCGTCCTGCTTCGGTTTCCGACGTGCTTCTCGTAGGCGTGGGCGACACGAAGTCGGGGAAATTCATTGACGGACGGGCTTCGCGTCAGGACAGTTCCACCCTTCGACAGATGGCCGTTCGCCTGAACGGAAATTACCACGACGGAAATGAAAGACATCTGCCTTCGGATTTGATCAAATCTGTGACCGGCCGGGCGAATCCCGGGGCTTTCGAACAGTTAGGCCCTCGTGAATACGCCCTGATGACATCCGGAGTTTCCGCATCCGTCCTGGCGGCCTTACCGGTGCTGTTGCATTTTCTGGGAACAGGCTGGCGCCCGGGCGTAATCAAATTGCAATGATTGTTCGACATCTTTCATGCGGCTCGAATCACTTCAGTACTTACGATGTCGTGAACGGAAAGTCATCGGCTGGCGACGTTTAGTGTGAGGGGAAAGGTGACTTCGTTCGTTTCGGATCGCAAGCATGCAGACATACGTACATAACTGAGAGACTGCCACCGGTCGCTTCGGAATCGGTCAGGAACAGGGGTTCGGCATGGCGATCGTTGACCGAACCAGGGATGACAATCATGTGAAAGTGGGCGATGGTGAGGATTCGTGATCGGGTATCGATCGAGTTTTTCCGAAAATTGTGGCTCAGGCATTTTGCCGTTGCCGCTTCTAAAGGTTAAGAGTAGATTGATCGATCATTCGAGCGGATAATTCGAATAAGCGTCGGTTCGATTCGACCGGAAGGCGTTGCGAAGGAGTCAATCACATGCGATCGTTCCTGATGGTGATCTGGCTGACGTTGCCTGTTCTTGCGGGCGCATATCATTTCGGCCCTGGGCAGACAGGGCTGAAGATGGACAGAGCCGCCGAATCGCTTGCGGTCGCACAGGCCGCGATGTCCGCCGAGGACTGGTCACGGGCACTGGCGGCATATGAGGTCGCGCTTGCGTTGGTCGACGCGAAGGAGAGCCCGCGGCTGTCTCAGTCGATCCGCCTCGGCAAGGCACAAGCGCAGATGTTTTCAGGCCAGCTCCCGGAAGCTGCCGCCGATCTCGAGACGCTCGTGGCCGACCTGGAAAGCGATACGAAAGCCGACGCCAAAACCAGTGCCGAAGCACTATCCTCGCTCGCCAACGCCAAATTCTATATGACGTGGCTCAAACGGCTCGAAGGCCTTGGCGAATCGGACTGGCAGCCGGACGTGGAAAACGCCCGGCAGAGCTATCGCCGCCTTGCCGAAGAAGCTGAAAAATCCGGGGACATGTCTGCCGCCAAAACCTATCGTGAGAATCTGGAAGGTACGATTCGGCTGGCCCGGATGGACGTGTCCGAACTTCAGGGCATTCCGATCCCGAAGCAGTGTCAGGGTTGCAAATCGGGCCAGTGCAAGAGCCGTGGCAAGAAGCCGAATCCGAACGCCAAAAAGGACGGTCGTGGTGCGGGCCTCGGGCCAGCTCCAGACGGCAGCGGATCCTGAACCACCAATAGTACGAATTCATGCTGCCCGGCAGTCCATCAACTTCATGGGTGGACTGTCGTGGTGCAAACGTTCGGCCCGGTTCAGCGGTAAAACGATCATCCCATCATGTTCGACATCAGGAATTTTCGATCGATGAATCGTCATTATCGACAATGGCTCAATTTTGTTTGCATCACCTTTTCGATCGTCGCCGCGGATGGATTGATTTGCTGTGCCAGGGCCCAGGTACAGGCGGTCCGGCTCGCTCCCGCGACACCGGTGTCGAGTGCCACGAATACGGCGAAACAGGAAGAAAAAAAGGATTCCCCGGACAAGAAAACCGAGGGTGCCGATAAGGCCGGTACGAAGGAGAAACCCGAAGGCGGGGGTAAGCCGGGGAAGGACGAAAAGAAGGTCGTGGACCCTGCGGCCGAACGGCTGTCCAGGATCGAGAAAATGACGTTCGACCGCAAGCCTTCTTCGATTTTGAAGGCCTGGGCCGAAAGTTCAGGCGTGTTGCTGGCGAAGCCGAAAACTGCGGAAAACGAGGTCGACCCGAACCAGGCCGGATTGCCGGGGGATGTGCTTGTTCAGATCGAGGCCGCGAAATCCGGGCTCGCATCAGTGAAGAATGAATCGAACGAAAAGGAATCCGAAAAGTCGAAAGATGATGCGAAAGCGGACGGCAAAAAAGATGGAGACAAGGCGAAAGCGGACGCGTTCGAAAAAGAACTTAAGGAACTTGCGACCAGTGTGACTCTCGGACGCTGGGCCAACGTCGCGGAACGGCTGGCGAAGATGCCTCCTAAGGAAGGTATTGCCGCGTGGCGCTCAATCGTAAAATCGCTGGGAGAAGGGCAGGCGCTGACGACGGGAGTGATCGCGCTGGCCAAAAGCGGAAATGCATCGACAATTCCGAAGGATAACGGTTCTTCGCAATCGGCACTCATGATGCAGCGGTTTGCGATGATCAACAATCTGAACATGGGCTTCAATCCGAACGACCCTGAAGTGATGGCCCTGATGCAGGGACGTGGAGGGAACGAACAGCATTCGATGTCGGTGAGCGACTTCATATCGCTCACCAGCGCAGCCATCGTTCCGGTGGAAGAGCAGGACCGGGAGCCGCTGGCGAAGCTGGTCGTACTCGTACGACGCCAGTCGGACGCGACCGAAGACCTGGTCAGCCGGTTACGCGAGCTTGTCGAACGCAAGGAGCCGAAGCCGGTCCTTTCACGGCGCGATGCGGCGATCATTCTGTGCGCGGCGAATCTTGCGGCCGAAGCCGAACCATTCGTGCTTTCACCGGAAAATCCGGAGGCGAAGGGCGATCCGGTCGAGCTGAACCTGTCGGCCAGACATGCGCTGGCGAAATATAATCGTCTGGGTACGCCCGAACTGGTAAATCAGGCCTGGTCAGCGCTCCAGGCGGTGATGGCACTGGAGGTGAAAACACCCGAGCAAAGCCAGGCTCGCGACGAAGCGACGAGGCAAGCGGTCTCGCTTGTGCCTAAGGTCGACAAGGCGCTCTCGAAGAAGTGGTTCGAGGAAACTTTCGCGGGAAGCCCGGACCGGGGCGTGGCCCTGCTGGCGAATCTGGGCGAATCGGCGAATTCGTATCTTCGGACGTCGATACGAACGAGCGAGCCGCGACTGCAGAACATGAGGATGTTGAAAATCGCGATCGACTCACTGCTCGTGGCTTCACCCGAGCGGGCGGACCAGTGGCGGGAGAGCCTCACGACTCTGGCGGCCGTCTGGCTGGCTGAGGCGCGGTTGACGAAAGCGTTCGATCGATCGACCGCACCGCGCATTCAGCGAGATATTTATGGCAACGTGTATTACTCTTCGGACGAAGAAACCCCGAACATTGCGGTCACGAACCCGAATCTTCCGCAAGCGATCGCTGCACGCGAGATCGTCGATCTGGCGCCCAGGGGGGGCTGGCTCGAAAGGGTCGACCGGGGACTGCATCCGAACATTCACAAAGCCCTGGCCGAAATATATCTGAAGATGGGCGGCGATTCCGATGCCTTTCCGCATATCGAAGAGGTGGCGCGCACCGAGCCTGAAATGGCGCGCGAACTGGCTCAGGAGTTCGTGAAAGTCTGGACGTCGAACCACGATATGAATCAGGCGAAGAACCAGAGGAATCCCTATATCTTCATTTATGGATTCGAACAGAAGGCCGAGAGCATTCCCCTGACCCGTTCGAAACAGCAGCGAAACCTTGAGGAATTGAGCGGCTGGCTGGCGAAGCTCAAGAAGCTGCCGATACGCCCGATTGACGAAACGCTTGTGGCCAGGGCGTTTACCACCTGCCACAGTTCGGCGGAAGTATATCGCTCCGAGGCGATCGAATCCGTATTCGGACCTTTGGAGAATCTCAAACCTGAAACGATCGCGCGCCTTGCTCAGCAAATGCGTTCGAACCTTGCCGGGCTTTGGCGCAGGCCGGCCGTGCAGGACCAGGCCAAAACGAAGCGAAAAGAAAAGGACATTCGCGAGGAAGTTCTCCGCGGCTACGAAACCGCGCTGAAAGTCGTCGACGAAGCTCGTGCGAAGTATCCCGGGGAATGGTCGCTGACAGCCGCTCAGGCTGCCCTGATCCACGACCGGAACAATTTCGAACAGGAAATCGCTCTTTCGCCGGACTACATGCCGGTACGTCGTAAGGCACTCGGCCTGTTCGCACAAGCGGCAGCCCAGTACGCGAAAGTCGCGGGTTCGCTTCCCGCGGATCGTCAGACGAATGACGTGTTCGATCAGTGGTTCTATGCGGGCCTTGGAGCATGCGAGCCGGGGCAAATCACCGAAACGACCGTCGCCGAGACGAATCAGCCGGCACTGATTCGTGAAGCTATGAGAAGTCTGCCCGGAGCGGCGGCGGAATCTCACAGTAACCGCTTCGCCAATCAGCTCTTCACGAGGATGAGCGCGATCGCTCCTGCGGTGAAGTTTCGCTATCTGAAGGCTGGCTTCGAAATCGTGGGAGACGCTCCGCAGGCATTCGAAGCTCGCAAGGTCTACGACTACTACAAGGATCTCAATCGGGAAATTCGCCTGGAATCGGTCGTGGACGGTCCGACCTCCATCGATCCGGGCCAGCCGTTCGGCGTATACGTCAACATTCGGCATACGCGTGAGATCGAGCGAGAATCAGGCGGATTCGCCCGGTATCTGCAGAATCAGAACCAGGGCAGCTATTTTTATTACAACTATGGCCGTCCTCTGGAAAATTATCGGGACAAATTCCAGGAAGCCGCGACACGGGCTCTCCAGGAGCATTTCGAAGTGCTATCGGTGACTTTCGAAACCGAGAAAGTCGCCAGCATGCCTCTGCCGGAGCCTGGCTGGCGAATGACACCCTACGCCTATCTGCTTTTGAAGCCGAAGAGCCCTAAAGTCGATCGCATTCCGCAACTCAAGCTCGACCTCGACTTCATGGACACTTCCGGGTACGTCATTCTGCCGGTGGAGTCAGCACCGGTGGCTGTCAATTGCGACGAATCGAACAAGGCCCCAAGACCCTTTCGCGACGTCCAGATTACCCAGATACTCGACGAGCGTCAGTCCGTTGATGGCAAGCTGATCATCGAAATCAAATCGACAGGGCATGGGCTGATGCCATCGGTGGGTGAACTGGTCGATCTCGAAGAGATTCCCTCTTTCGTCGTCGAAAAGGTCGAGGATCAGGGGCTGGCTGTGACTCAATTCGACGAAGAATCGAGTTCGGCAGGAATCCTGTCTGAACGTACGTCACTCGTGACGCTCAAGGCGGCCTCAGGCCTGACCGAGTTACCCGGCCAGTTGCAATTCCCTAGGCCGAAGATCGACTCCTCGAAGATCGTGTATCAGAAATACGTCGATGCCGACCTGGCCGCCGCCGAAGCTGTCACGCCGCTCGTGGCCCGCTACGGCAAAGTGGATCGGTCGAATCAGGTTTATGCGATGCTGGCTGCACTCGCTGCGATGGTCGTCGCCGCGCTCGCCATCCCGCGTCTCTGGAAGTCACTGCGGAAGAAGCCTGTCGTCATAGCTGCGGAGACACCCGCTGAACCCTTCGCCGTGCTTGGTCTTCTGCGTGGATTGCAGAAAGAACGTCGACTCACGCAGGCGATGCAGGACGAACTTGCCGCAGCCATTCGATCCGTCGAGGAATGCTATTTCGCCGCGAATTCCGGTTCGGACCGTCCGAGACCTGAACTTGGCGAACTGATCGTGCGATGGTCATCGCTGGCAGGCCGCTGATTCGAAGCTTACACCGGAGCAAGCGACAGCGGAATCGCTTCCGATGCAATTCGAATCGCGCGAACTGACGGTGATCATCGACACCATGACATTCGCCGGGCGAAATCGGCCTGAAATTCTGGACGCCAGCGACTCACCGTCGTTCGCGGATCCTGGCTTTCCATCATCGGCAAATCCCGATACCAGCCGTCCGGCTGCTTTTCGAACTGGCCGCCCCAGCCTGGCTTCGAAGGATCGTCAAGATCGTTTCCGCCCGATTTCAGGAAATAAAACCACGAGGGCGTGTCGCCTTCTTTCAGGCAGCCGTGCGGGTTCGGAGCATTCGCCGTGCGAGTCGGATAAAGAGCCCCCAGTGGGCCAGTCGATCGAACATTCGCTTCGATCCACTCGCGGCTCGTAGTCGAAAGTTCGCCTGTCAGATACATTCCCCGAAAGGTCGCTTCCCGGCCATCCCGGCCGCGAGGGGCTTTCGAAAGGATGTAGAACATGCCGGGGAATTCCTTTCTCAACCATTCGGCGATCCCGTCCTGGTCGGCGATATCATAGACGCGGAACTTCCGCACGAAAACCGCAAGGCCTTCCGGGCCTCGGTCATTTCTGACTCGCCAGAGAGCCTGGGCAAGGTCCGTCTGTCCGCCCCAGATCGAGATATTGAGCCGATCTTCCGGAGACCCGGCGTCGATGCGTTCGATCAGATGACGGGATGCCTCGGTATCATGCCCTTCGCCGATGTGCGTCCTTTCCCGGAAACGATTTCCCGATCGGATCACCTTCTTGAGGCTTTCGCCCGTGGGCCAGCCTTCGGCGTGTTTCGAAAGCGCAGGGCGGACCGAATCGTAAGCATCTACGATTTCGTGAATCAGTTCGGGCCTCGTGATCGACTTTTTCAGTTCGCCGCGGGTTCCTGCCGCGGATGCGATCAGGGCTTCGATCCGGAATTCGTTCGAATAGACCATCAGCCGGACAAGCGACTGACGGTCGTCAGGATCACCCCCGATGTCGGTGAGGATCGCGAGCCTGGGAAGAGGTCGTGATTCCCCCGAATGCGCAGCATGCGCCAGGATAAAACTCATCGCGCAGATCCAGATCGCACTGATGTGGAAAGAACGGTTCGCCATCGTCATTCCGGTTCGAACTCCCCTGCGGTCAACCGAATTCGTCATTGCGTCCTTCGAAATCGGAGAAACTGTCGATTCTTCCGAAAGTGACTGTCGTATCTTACGAATCGCGGTGGCTTGACGTTCGAAAAAATCCTATTGAGAGGCGAGTATCGAAAGTGTCGATCCTGGCGATCGCCGTATTCGGAGAGTCGACGGGCAGGGGGGTCGAACAGGGGTCTCGATCCTGATATTCTTTGGGCAAGCCGGAATTCCGCCGATGGTTCGAAACCTGTCGAAACAGGTCCAGAAAGCACATCTCCATTGGGCCGAATCCGCCTTGCCTCCTTCTGCCAGCGCTCTGCCGCTTGACCTCTACGCTTCTTCACTCGAGTATCGACGAAACCGCCGTCATGAAAATCACCGCGATCGAAACGCTCGTCTGTCACGCCCGCATGCGGAACTGGATCTTCGTCAAGGTGCTTACCGATCAGCCCGGTTTATATGGCTGGGGCGAAGCGACGCTGGAATGGCACACACGCGGCGTTGTCGGTGCGATCGAGGACCTCTCGCAACTGATCATCGGCGAGGATCCGACGCGTGTCGAACATCTCTGGCAGATGATGTGGCGGCAGCACTTCTGGCACGGCAGCGGGATCGTCCGGTCGACCGCGATCGCCGGGATCGACCTGGCCCTCTGGGACATCGTCGGCAAATCGCTGGGCGTGCCGTGTCACAAGCTCTGGGGCGGGCCGGTGCGAGATTATGTTCGGCTTTACTGCCACCTTGGCGGCGGCAATATGGAAAGTTTCTACGAAACCCCGGTGGATAACGCCAAACGCTTCGGCGAACTGGCGCAGCAGGCGGTTTCCGAAGGATTCACGGCGTTCAAGTCGATGGCAGTGCCGCCGACGATGCCTGTGGAAGGCCTCAAGCCTGTCAAGGCCGCCGAAGCGTGCGTGGCCGCAATGCGTGATGCTGTCGGTGATTCGGTCGATATCATGGTCGACTGCCATGCCCGCCCTTCGCCCGCGATGGGCATGCGGTTCGCCCATGCGCTTGAGCCTTATGGGCTCTACTTTCTCGAAGAGCCCTGCTGGCCTGAGAGCGTCGAAGGGCTGGCCGCGATCAATGCGGCCGTGGCCACGCCGATCGCAACGGGCGAACGGGTGACGCATCTGGCGGCATTCCGCGACTTGTTCGCAGCTCGGGGTTGCGAAATCTGCCAGCTGGATATCACGCACTGTGGCGGATTTACGGAAGCCCGAAGGGTCGCGGCCCTGGCTGAGGCGTATCGTATCGCCATGGCGCCTCACAATCCGCAAGGGCCCGTAAGCACCGCGGCTTCGATCGAATTCGGCTTCTCTCAGCCAAGTTACATCATCTGCGAATCGGTGCACAGCGATGTGCCCTGGCGAGGAGATGTCGTCACGGAAGGGTATGTCATCGATCCTGCCACGCGCACGGTTCGGCCAGGAACAAAGCCGGGGCTGGGTGTGGAAGTGCATGAAGACGAAGTCCGCAAGCATCCGTTCCAGCAGGAGGAGCTTCAGCGGGTTTTCTACCGCGACGGCAGCGTTGGCGACTGGTGAGATCGGCACGACGAACGAACGAATCGAAGCGAAATTGTCAAAACAGGCTGGAGATTTGCAAATGCCGAAAAAGCTGTCCGGAGTGTTGCCGATCGTACACACTCCTTTCGATGACGATGACAGGATCGATGGCGAATCGCTCCTGAGGGAGATTGACTGGGCCTTCCGCGTGGGGGCCAACGGTATCGGCACGGGAATGGTGTCGGAGATTCTCCGCCTGACTGTCGAAGAACGGCGTGAACTCACGGAGAGAATCGTCGAATACGCCGCAGGACGAGGGGCCGTTTTCGCGGCCGTCGGATCGGAGAGCGGCAAGCAGGCCGTTTCTTACGCCCGCCATGCCGAATCGGCTGGGTGCGATGCCGTCATGGCCGCACCGCCTCTGACGACCAGGCTCTCGGTTCAGGCCCATATCGATTACTACCGCGAGCTTGCCGAAGGTGTTTCGATTCCGATCGTCGTGCAGGACGCTTCGGGCTATGTCGGTTCGGCCATTCCGTTCGAAGTCTATGACCGGCTGCTCGAACACTACGGCGAAGAGAAAATCCTGTTCAAGCCGGAAGCATCACCCATCGGCCCCAACTTGTCCGAACTTCGTGACCGGTCTGGTGGCCGTGCGAAGATCTACGAAGGCTCTGGCGGATTTCTCCTGGTGGACAGCTTCCGCAGAGGCATCGCCGGCACGATGCCGGGCATGGACTTGCTCGACGGCATCGTGGCACTCTGGAAAGCACTCGAGTCGGGCGACGAAGCCCTGGCCTATCGGATTTATTTCCCGATTTGCGCCTTGGTCGTGCTGCAATTGCAGGCCGGGCTCGACGGGTTTCTGGCGATCGAGAAATATCTGCTCGTCAAGCGTGGCCTGTTCCGGTCCGAGCGCAGGCGGGCACCATATGGTTGGTCGCTCGATACCGAAACCGCGGCGGAAGTGGACAGGCTCTTCGATCAGCTCCAGGCCATCCTGACCTCCTCGGCTGGAATTTCGAATCGATGACCGAATCCCCCGACCGCACCGAAGCATCTCCGAACACCCGCTTCGCCGTCCTGGCGTTTTTGTGCGCTTCGGCCGCGATCGCGTACGTGCAACGGGCGGCCCTGAGCGTTCCCGCGGCCGAAATCGCAGGTGACCTGGCATTTGCGGATCTGGCACGGGACATGGGCTATGTCCAGTCTGCTTGGTATTTCGCCTATGCCTTGATGCAGATACCCAGCGGCCGACTTGCCGACAGGCTGGGCAGCCGGCGGGCACTTGCCATATTTTCGATTACCTGGAGCCTGGCGACATTCGCTGCCGCTTTCGCGTCCGGATTCTGGTCGCTCGTCGTTTTGTGGGCCCTTATGGGAGCCGCTCAGGCCGGTGCTTTCCCCTGCGCGGCCAAAGCCCTGGGGCAGATCTTTCCGGAGACTCAGCGTGCTCGCGCCACCGGGCTCCTGGCCAGCGGGATGATGATCGGCGGGGCCGTGGCTCCTGTGCTCACCGCGGGTTTTCTGGAATCGCTCGTTCCCTTTTCAGCGCAGTCCGGTCTCGACCGATGGCGAACCCTGCTCATGATTTACGCCCTTCCGGGAGTGGCCTGGGCGATCGCATTTCTCGCCTTCATTCCAGCCAACGCTCTTTCCGCGGGAAGTGGCAGTTCGAAAAAAGCGAGTGCCATCCCCTGGTCTCGACTATTGTCCGATCGTTCCGTCGCACTTTTATGCGGTCAACAATTCTTTCGCGCGGCGGGAATGGTGTTCTTCCTGACCTGGTTTCCGACATTCCTCCAGAAAACCCGGGGTGTCGATCTGCTTTCTTCCGGCATTCTCACGACCGTTGCCGGCATCGGCGGCGTTGTGGGCAGCCTCTGTGGCGGCTTCTTCTCGGACAAGCTCTATCAGCGAACGAACAACGCCCGGCTCAGCAGGCAGGGGATCGCAATCGCGGGCATGTCGGCCTGTGCGATGCTGATCGTGGCTTCGTATTTCGCGAGTGACGTGAATACGAGCATCGGCCTGGTCTCTCTGGGGGCCTTCTGCGCATCGTTCGGTGGCGTAAGCGGATACACGGTGGCTATCAGCTACGGCGGCCGCCACGTGGCGACCGTTTTCAGCACGATGAACATGTGCGGTAACTTCGGTGCGGCTCTGTTTCCCGTCACCGCGGGACGGCTGGTCGCCGTCACTGGTAACTGGAACCTCATCCTCTTTCTTTTCGCAGGCATCATGGCCATCGATGCCGTTTGCTGGGCACTGCTCAATCCGCAAGGAACGTTTCTGGGAGACGAGAGATGAATGTCATCAAAACCGCTCAGGCTCGTTGTCGTGCTGCTGCCGCACGTTGTGATATCACGCCGCCGGTGGGAATTTATCATCGCATGTGGGGAGCGGCCCTGCACGACCGGGCCACCGGAGTGCACCGCCCGCTTGAAGCGACTCTCATGTGGATCGAGCCGATACGATCGGGAGAATCGAAATCCCAAAATGCCGAGGCCCCGGCCGGGGCTTCCGTCATCGTTTCGCTCGACCATTGCGTTCTGGACTCCGCCGAGATGTCCAACATTCGCAGTGCCATCTCATTGGCTGCAGGATTGCCTGCCGAATCGATCCTTGTGACCCTCACGCACACGCATGGTTCGGGATGGATGTCTCGAAGCCGCAGCCACCTGCCTGGCGGCGAACTGCTCGGGCCTTATCTTGATTCGCTTGCGGCACGACTTGGCGAACTCGCGGTCGAAGCGAAATCGCGAATCGTTCCGGTTTCGGTCGTGTATCAATCTGGAAAGTGCGATCTTGCGCGCCATCGTGATTTTTATGACAAGGAAAGAGGCCGTTACGTCTGCGGCTTCAACCCCGCCGGGCTGGCTGACGATTCGCTCCTGCTCGCGTCTTTTCTGACAGAGAGTGGCGAGCGGCTTGCCACGGTCGTGAATTATGCCTGCCACCCGACGACGCTGGCCTGGGACAACACACTGATCAGCCCTGACTGGGTCGGTGCGATGCGGGAAGTCGTCGAACGGGAGGCTGGCGGCTTGTGCCTGTTCCTTCAAGGAGCATCAGGCGATCTGGGACCTGCCGAAGGCTTCGTGGGCGATACCGAAGTCGCGGACCGCAATGGCAGGAAAGTTGGATATGCGACCATGGCTTCACTCGCCACGATGCCGCCGCCGGGCACGCAATACCGCTATTCCGGGCCGGTCACTTCCGGAACCGAAATCGGCACGTGGCGTCATGAAATCGTATCGGGAATTGATCAGGCACGCTTCGAAACTTGCCGATGGAAGGACATCGTCGTCGAATTGCCCTACCGCCATGACCTTCCGAGTCTGGAAGTGACGACAGCCGAGCGTGAGCACTGGCAGGAACGGGAAGTCGCCGCGCGGAATGCAGCTGACGAAGCCACGGTGCGGAAATGCCGGGCGGAAGTCGAGCAGCGTACGCGTCAGATCACACGTCTCAACGCTCTCGTGCCGGGCCCGGCTTATCCTTTGAAGATCCGTCTCGGTATCCTGGGCGATGCGATCTGGATTTTCGTTCCGGGCGAGCTTTACCAGGTTTTTCAGCGCCAGATGCGTTCGAGAAATCCGGATCACCCCGTTTTCGTCAGCACTCTCACGAACGACTGGCAACCTGGCTACATTCCGCCGGCAAGCACCTTCGGTTACGGAATCTATCAGGAAGTGATCGCAGCCACAGCCGCCGGCGATCTTGAAATACTGATCGAATCCGTGAGCCGTCAGCTGAAGACGTTCCTGGCTTGATTCAACGCAAGTGTTCCAGAACGATCACTTCCGTACCTGGGGCCCGATGTTCCACTGGCAATTCGAATGTCGGTCCTCCGACCATGCGAATCCCGTATTTGCCGTGAACGAGGTCCAGAAAGGACTCGTTCGGCAGAATGTTGAGATTCACTTTCGGTGTTTTGAAGTGCATGGGGATGACCCACTTCGGTGCAAGCCGGTCAATCATCGGCACAAGTTCATCGAGCGCGATCGTCGGCTTTCCGCCTGTTGACGCGAATACGACGTCCGGATGCCCCAACTCGGCATATTCGGCGTCGGAGAGTGAGTGGCCAAGATCACCCAGATAGACGATTTCGAGTCCACCCAACGCGAAACGCATGACCGTCACTTCGTCTCCAGCGAGTTTTTCAGGAGTTTCATAGACCGGTATGCTTCGAAAGGATACGCCTCGAAACGTCACCCCTTCAGGCGGAAATTCGAAGGCCTTGAGCAGTTCGAAACCCGGTCGAATCTGACCGGTGTGGCTGTGGTATCTGTCGTTGATATGACTGACCAGGACGGCATCGGCCGAATCGTCGATCGGCTCGTATCCGCCGGCGTCCGGGTATTTGTACGGATCGACGATGACCGACAGCTCGGGCGATTCGAGAAGAAACGCCGCATGACCGTACCAGGTGACTTTCAACATCGAATCGGCTCGGAAGGAAAGGGGGATGAGGCGAATTTGGTCGGAATGCCAGCGCACGTCTCCGTGGCTTTCGATGTATGATCTTACGAACTCCATACTTCTCTGCCAATCGAAACGGAATCGAACGCATTGCCGAAACCAACGTCTCAGCAAGCTCCGGAACAGCACCGCAAGCACTTCGATATGCAGGCTTGGGCAGAGGATCTCCATTCCCTGCGACTGTTTCTCGTGCGAAACGCGTGGCCCATCATCATCTCGACAGGCGTCGCGCTCCGTGTTTTCGGCTACTTTTGCGCTCGCTGGTTCTGGCTCGACGAATCGATGCTGCTTTCGAACGTTCGCGATGCTCCCGTTTTTCGCATCGTCGGGCCGCTGAAGCAGGAACAGGTCGTCCCGCCCGGGTTTCTGCTGAGCCTGCGGGCCATCCATTCGATATTCGGCATGGGTGTGCTGCCTCTGCGATTTCCTGCTTTGATTGCGGGCACGGCGGCTTTCGTGCTCTTCGTGCTCTGGGCACGCAGGTTTCTACCGTTTCAGGTCGCCTGGATATCGTCCTGGCTGATGGCCTTGAATGCCGACGCACTCTACTATTGCCAGGAAATGAAGCCTTATGCTTTCGACCTGCTGGCTACGGTCGTCGTATTGATCCTGCTCGCTCAGGATACGCGCGAAAATTCTCAAGGATCCGTCAGGCCTCGCGGCCCGGCGGCCAGGGATCGCTGGTTGCGCCTGGCGTTCCTACTGACGATTCCCTGGTTTTCGATCGCGTCCGTCTTTCCGCTCTCGGCTTATTTCCTGACACTGATGCTGAAAAATCGGGGTGATAAAGCCGTACTTAAGTCGAAATTGCCCTTCGCTCTCGGCTGGACCGTTTCGTTCCTTGCCGCCTGGGGCGTCGAAAAGTCGCAAGTCGTCGAGGGATCGGTCCTCTGGAATTTCTGGGACTTCGCTTTTCTCAAGCCACTTCGCCCCTTGGATACGCTTTGCGTTCTCGCGGATAACTTGATCAATCCACTCCATTTCGCGACCTCATACGACTGGCCCTGGCTGATGTTTCCCTGGATCGCGGCCTTGTCATTGCTTCTGATCCTCGGACTTCGTCACATGCTTCATGAAGCTCGCTGGCTGACAATTTTCTCAGTCGCGGCGACCTCGCTCGTCGCCCTGGCTTCTTTCGCGCGGTTCTATCCTTTCCATGGGCGTACGATCGTTTTCCTCCTGCCTTGTGTTCTGCCGGTTTTCGCGTACGGACTCGCCAGGCTGCCGATACGCTCCGCAAGAACTCGTAAAGTGATCCTCGTATTCGCCCTTGTCACACCGACCCTTTCGGCTGCCCATATTCGTCCATTTTCGGACAGCCGACTGATTTCATTCGATGGAGATCTGGAATACGACCACTTTTCGCCCAGGTACGGAGTGGTCAAACGTGCGAACACACCGCCTCCGAAGTTGAATACCCCCAAATGACGGTTGAATGGTGCCGGACTTGCTCCTGGCTAGATTTTTCGCCCTATGCATGGATTTACGAGTTTCTTGAGCTGAACGAATTGAACGAATCAGCTGGTCGATTCGCCGGAAGCGCGAAGAAGTCCGCTCGCACAAGAATTCATTACTGATTACAGAAACAATACTTGCGGGTTTCGTGGTCGGGAAATCCGAAAAACTCGCCTGGCCGATATGGACGATTCGCGGTCCGGGCACACACTGAGAATGTTCGCACCGAGTGAGCAAGTTTCGAATCCTCAGCACGGAGAGATGCAAAGATGCGTAAGATCGTTCTCGCAGCGTTGATGGGCCTTTTCGCCACGACCAGCTTCGCGGCTGACAAGGATATCGTGGATACGGCTGTTGGTGCCGGTTCCTTCAATACTCTGGTCGCTGCCGTGAAGGCTGCGGGTCTGGTGGACGTCCTCAAGGGCGATGGCCCGTTCACGGTTTTCGCACCGACGGACGAAGCCTTCGCCAAGCTGCCTGCTGGCACGGTTGAATCGCTGCTGAAGCCTGAAAACAAGGACAAGCTGGTTGCGATTCTGACCTATCACGTCGTTCCCGGTGCCGTGAAGGCTGAGAAGGTCGTGACTCTGGACGGCAAGAAGGTCAAGACTGTTCAGGGTTCCGAAGCTTCCATCGCTGTGAAGGACGGCTCGGTCTATGTCGACAAGGCGAAGGTCGTGAAGACCGATATCGTCACGTCGAACGGTGTGATCCACGTGATCGACGCCGTCATTCTGCCCCCCGCCAAGTGACGGAATCCGTCATGACTTGCTGAAAGAGCCCCGGCGATCCTGCCGGGGCTTTTTCGTGTTTGGCTGTTTCGCGAACGGATTGTCATGTTCGCCTGAATGGCTTAGAATCTGGAGAGTTTCCGCCTGTCAGGATCGATCGCACGCCTGCCCGCCTCTGGCGGCACGAAGGAGCCCATTCATGTTTGGCCGATGCCTGAAGACTGGCCTGCCGATCGCTTCCGTCCTTTGGTTTTCGGTCGGTGCGGGCTTCGCAGAAGCTCAGGAAAAGGCACCGGCGGCTTCGGCTGAGATTCCGAAAGCTGCTAGCGAAAATGCGTTGAAGCTGGAAGATCCTCCGGCTCTGTTCGTCCCGGCGCGCCCGGAAACGGTCGAGGCGAAACGGGCATCCGAACTGGCGGAACTGTTCGTCGCCGCTCGAGCGCATGAAGTTCGGCGGCAGTGGAACGAAGCACTCGAATTGCTCGACAAATGCGTCGCGATCGATCCGGAGAATCTCGCCGTTCTCAAACGTCAGAGCCGCTTGAATCTGGCACTGGGGCGGATCGACAAAGGCCTGGAAATATCGCGAAAAGTCCTGAATATCGAGCCGGGAGATGTCGATTCGCTCAGACTTGTCGTCGGCCTGTACGAACGCCGCGGCCAGTTCCCCAATGCCGAGAAGCTCCTGGCTGACACCCTGGCGAATCCCAAACTCGACAAGAAATCTCCGGCAGCACTTTACGCCCATTTCGCTCGCGGCATGCTCTTCGCCGGGCGTCTTCAGCAGCCCGAAAAGGCTGTCGAGGAAATGATTCTTGTCATGGACCTTCTGGATGACAAGAAGGCTGGCCTGGGAAATTCGCAGGAAGCCAACAGAATCCTCGGGGCCGACCCATCGAGAATCTACTTTAACTTCGGACGGGTATTCGCGGCCTCGCAACGTTGGGACCAGGCCGCAAGGGCTTTCGAACATGGTATCGGCTACAACCAGGACGACCCGATCATGGCCGTCCTCCTCGTTACCAGCCTACTTGAAGCCAAAAAACCGGAAGTCGCTCTGACCCAGCTCGAAAACGCTTTCCGTCGTAAACCCGAGGCCCGGGAAATTTACGAATTGCTGCCCCGCGTGCTCACTCGCCTGAACCGCAAAGGCGAAGTCATTCCGAAGCTGGAATCTCTCAGCGCGGCTTCCCCGAACAACCCGGGAATCATTTCCGTACTGGCGGATCAATATCGTGAAGCCGGCCTCTCAGCCAAAGCCAAAACGCTGTATGAGGAATTGATCCGGATACGACCTGACCCGCAAGGTTTCGGCGCGCTGGCATCCAGCATGATCAAGGACAAGAAGTACGATGGCTTCCTTGACCTGCTCGCCCAGGCCATGACAACCCCTCGTGGTCTGGAAAGCCTGCGCCCGCAACTCGAATCCCTCGCTGTGGCGTCCGATCAGTCGGCCGCCGTGCTGGACGCGGCGATCAAAAGGCTCGAGCAAGACCCGAAAGCTTTTCAGAAGCCGACATACAACAGCCTGTTTTACCTCGCTCGTCAATCCGAGCTATGGGATCGCCTGGTGAAGCTGCGGGGTCTGGCCGCGAAAGCCGATCCTTCCGCCGATTCGTTGCGCGAACTTGCCGTGACGCATTACGAAGCCGGCAGCTTCGCCGAAGCCGCGAAAGTCATGTCGGAGCTTTTCGACAAATTCCCCAACGAAAAGGACAAACGGAATCTCGTCATCCTGGCTCAATTTCAGGTTCAGGCCAAACAGGCGGCCGAAGCCCTGAAAACGCTCGAAGAAGTTCTCAAGATCGATTCCAGCGACCCTTCAGCCCTTCGCTGGAAGATATTCACCCTGAGTGACCTGGGCAAATATGACGAAGCGATCAAACTGGGCAGGGAAGTGCTTGCCAAAGCCCCGGAAGACGCGGATTTCAATCGTGTGCTGGGTGCGATTTTGACCAAAAGCCATCGGGACGAAGAAGCGATCAAGTTTTATCGTGACCTTCTGAAGCAATATCCGGCAAACAACGAACTGGCGCGAGTGGCCCATTCGGGTTTATCGATCATCTACGTGAACAGGGATGACTTCGCCAACGGCGAAAAAGAGCTTGAGGAGCTTCTCAAACGAGACCCGGACGATGCGGGCGTGAACAACGACCTTGGCTATCTGTACGCCGACCAGGGTAAGCGGCTGGAAGAGGCCGAGGGCATGATTCGCAAGGCCGTCTCCGAAGATCCGGAAAACTCGGCATATCTGGACAGTCTCGCCTGGGTCCTGTATAAACGTGGACAGTATGAGGAAGCGCTCCGGAACATGGAGAAAGCGATCTCCATCGCACGACGCAGCGGCCCGGACGGCACCCTCTTCGATCACCTTGGCGATATCCTGTTCCGCCTGAAGCGTTTCGATAAAGCCCGCGAAGCCTGGAACGAGGCTCTCGAGCATATCGAACCTGGTGAAGCGGGGACGAAGCTTACCGGCTCTCTGAAAACGAAGCTGCAGAATCTCGACCGGCTTCCCGCTCAGGTCAAAGCCTCCGGCGACGCCGAGCCCTGATACGCCCGAATCGATTTCTACCGCATCCCGTAAGGATCGACCGTAGGCCACTTACGTGGTCAATCCCCACCAGACACCCGGGAGTCAGACGAGCCATGGCTGGACACTCGCACGCCGCCAACATAGCACACCGTAAAGGACTTGTGGACGCCAAACGGGGCAAGCTCTTCAGCAAGCTTTGCCGTGCGATCTACGTGGCCGCCAAATCCGGCGGAGCCGACCCGAACTCCAACCTTCGCCTGCGTTACGCCATCGACAAAGCGCGGTCAGTCAGTTGCCCCAAGGAAAACATCGAACGGGCGATCAAGAAAGGCACCGGCGAACTCGGCGGCGAAAGCTTCGAAGAGATCATTTATGAAGGCTACGGGCCTTCCGGCGTCGCCGTGATGTGCGAAATCCTGACCGATAACCGCAACCGTACCGCGGGCGAACTTCGCAAGATTTTTGACATCTGCGGCGGCAGCCTCGGCAGCACAGGCTGCGTCAGTTATCTGTTCAGCTACAAGGGGCTTTTTCTTGTCCCGCTGAAATCCGCAACGGAAGAGCAGTTGATGGAAACGGCTCTTGAGGCGGGTGCCGACGACATCGTCACGGGCGAAGAATTCTTCGAAATCACGTGCGATCCGAAGTCATTCGACGACGTGAAAAAGGCTCTCGAAGAGGCTCGCATCGTGACCGAGACGGCCGAAATGCGTCACCTTCCGTCGAACTCGGTCCATCTCGACGCGGACTCCGCCCGCAAGATGCTCAAATTGAGAGACCTGCTGGACGAAAACGACGATGTCCAGAACGTCTATTCGAACGAGATCATCCCCGAGGAAATTCTCGCGGAAACAGCCTGATTTCCATCGACTTCCCTCTTCCTGTCACCGCCCGTCCGGCGCGTGGCCTGTTCCTTGTGCATCCTGAGATCCGAAACGCATGTCCCACGCCTTCGTCAAGTCGGAACGTCTTCAAAAGCTGCCTCCTTACCTCTTCGCGGAAATCGACCGGAAGAAAAAAGCCGCGATCGCCGCGGGCAAGGACGTCATCAACCTCGGCGTGGGTGACCCTGACCGTCCGACCCCCCGGCCGATCATCGAAAGCCTGCAGAAGAACGTCGAAGTTCCGTCTTACCACCAGTACGCTCTCGATCAGGGTGCCCCGGAACTTCGTCAGTCGATCGCCGATTTCTATCAGCGCCGCTACGGCATCGCGCTGGATCCCGCCAGCGAAATCCTGCCTCTCATCGGATCGAAAGAAGGCTTGGCTCACTTCCCCCTGGCCGTGTTGAACCCAGGCGATATCAGTCTCGTTCCCGACCCCTGCTATCCGGTTTACCGATCCTCCAGCATGTTCGCCGGGGCCGATGTCTACACGATGCCCCTGGTGCCTGAACTCGGCTTCCTGCCCGACCTCGACGCCATTCCGGCCGACGTCTACGCACGTGCCAGGCTGATGTTCCTGAACTATCCGAATAACCCGACCGCGGGAATGGCCGACCGGGCTTTCTTCGAAAAAGTCGTCGCCCTTGCCCACCAGTACGATTTCGTGATCGCTCAGGATGCGGCCTACAACGAAATGTACTACGACGAGCCCGCCCTTTCGATTCTGGAAATACCTGGAGCGAAAGACGTCGCCGTCGAGTTCCACAGCCTTTCGAAGACCTTCAACATGACCGGCTGGCGCGTCGGTTTCGCCGTCGGTAATCCGGCCATCGTCGGTGCCCTGGGGCAGATCAAGGCCAACACCGATTCCGGCATCTTCACCGCGATTCAGATGGCGGCCAAAACGGCACTCGATCAATACGAAATCCTCACTCCGCCGATACGCGACATGTACCGCCAGCGGCGTGATGCGTTCGTCGATGCACTCGGCAAGGCCGGGTGGAAGGTCAAGTCGCCGCAGTCCACGTTCTACGTCTGGATTCCATGCCCTGCTGGTGTCTCGTCCGCCGATATGGCGGGCCGGATTCTGGAAGAAGCTTCGGTCGTGCTGACCCCTGGCCTCGGCTTCGGCCGTACCGCCGACGGTTTCATTCGTGCGGCCCTGACTGTCGAGACGCCCCGCCTTCTCGAAGCCGTCGACCGGATCGCCAAACTCAAATTCTGATCCAGGTTCGTCATAATGGCATTAAGTCATGAGGTTTACGTCGCTCTTGGAGCCAATGTCGGCGACGCGAGCCGTAACCTCATGGGCGCTATTGTCGAATTCAGCGTTCCGGGTTCCGGCATCGAATCGATTCATGTGAGCGGGTTTCACACGACTGAGCCAGTCGGGGGCCCCCCAGGTCAGAAACCGTACGTCAATGCAGTCGTCCGGTTCTCGACGCATTTCGAACCTCAAACCCTGCTTTCCAGGCTCAAAGAACTCGAACGTCAGGCCGGCCGAAATGCCGGACCGACATGGGGCTCGCGACCTCTGGATCTTGATATCCTGACTTATGGCCGTTTACGACTGAATACGTCGAACCTGATCGTGCCGCATCCGAGGATGACGGTACGTCGATTCGTTCTGGAACCCTTGGAGGATGTCGCACCGGCGGGTTGGGTTCATCCGCAACTCGGTTGGTCGGTCGAGGCCATACTTGAACACCTGGACCGGTCCGAACCTGTCGTCGCTCTCGGGGACTTGTTCGACAGTTTCGAGCGGTTTCGCGAAAGTTCGAAATCGCTCGCACCTTGGCGATTCGTCCGCGATTCGGCCGATGCGATGTTCGACGTTCGGCCGATATCTCAATTCGACCCAGGCGAATCCTGGATCAGGCCTCGTTTTTATCCGGCGAGCGAAGATCCCGTGTCGGCGATCGATCAGGTTCTGGCAACTTGCGACAGTCTCCGTTCGACACACCACGCCTCTTCGAATTGATTTCCGTCGATCCTCCGTTATGATGTCGGTACGACTGGATCCGATACAACATCAAAATCGCGAGCGTCTCATGGCTGGTTCGAAATCGAAGAAGAAAGCCGAAGACGACAAGAAATCGACGATCAAGGTGATCTCGCGCAACAAGCGAGCGTATCACGAGTTCGACATTCTCGACAAATGGGAGGCCGGGATCGTTCTCGTCGGGTCGGAAGTCAAAAGCCTGCGCAATGGCAAAATCAGCCTCGAACAGGCTTTTGCCGACCTTCAGAACGATGAAGTCTGGTTGTTGGGATGTGACATTCCGGAATACATCGAAGCCAACCGGTTCAACCACAAATCGAAACGACCCAGAAAGTTACTGCTTCACTCCGAAGAAATTCGCAAGATCAGCGGCAAAGTTCAGGAAAAGGGGCTGACTCTCGTCCCCCTGCAGATGTATTTCAATAAAGGAATCGCCAAGCTTGAGCTGGGCCTTGCCCGCGGCCGCAAATTGCACGACAAGCGCGACGCGATCAAGTCAAAGGACACGAAGCGAGAGCTTGATCGGATGTCGAAGAGGAATTATCGAGACTGACTTCTGGCCGTGAATCGAAACCTGTGAAGTCAGCCGATCGAGATCTTCGGAAGTCCTCAGGCGATGATTTCGCGGATCGGAGTGCCGTGGTCAATTTCCAGCCGTTTACGACCCGGGATTTCCAGCTTGCGCGAATCAAGCCCGAGCTGGTGCAGAATTGTCGCGTGGATGTCAGTCACATAGTGCCGGTTTTCGGTCGCGTGGAAGCCGATTTCGTCGGTCGCGCCGTGAACCACTCCTCCCTTGATGCCCCCCCCGGCCATCCAGACGGAGAATCCGAAAATGTGGTGATCGCGGCCGTCGCTACCCTGGCTGCCGGGTGTTCGGCCGAATTCGCTGGCGAAGATCACCAGGGTTTCGTTCAGCATTCCACGGCGATGAAGGTCTTCGAGGAGACCTCCGATCGGTTGGTCGACCGCCAGGGCGTTCTTCGAATGGTTCGCTTTCAGGCCGCCATGTGCGTCCCAGGCTCCCGCGCCGCCGCCGCCGTGCTGAATCTGGACGAACCGAACTCCGCGCTCGACAAGCCGCCGTGCCGCCAGAAGTTGCGACCCGAAATCACGCGAATGATCGTGATCCAGTCCATAGAGTGATTTCGTCTCGGCGGTTTCGGTCGAAAAGTCCATCACTTCAGGGACTGATCGCTGCATCCGGAAAGCCAACTCGTAAGAGTCGATTCTGGCCGACATGGCCGCATCAGCCGGATATTCGACACCCCGAAGCCGGTTGAGCTTCTGGACGAGATCGAATCCCTTCGCCTGATCGGATTCCGAAAAATCCCCTTGAGGCCGACCGAAATCGAGTGGATCTTTCGGATTCACACGCAGGGGTACGGCGTCGTGAGCGGGCCCGAGATAGTGGCCGTCGATCTTGTTCCAGTATTCGCGGAATCCGAACGAGATGAACTGGGGCAAGTTATCGTTCAGCGAGCCCAGGCCATAATGCACCCAGGCCCCGAGAGTCGGGAAGTTTCCGTCGTTCGAATGCCGGCCAGAGTGAAATTGGGTCTGAGCGCCATGATTGCTGTCGGTCGTCCACATCGACCGCACGATCGCCAGTTTATCGACGTGACGCCCGATGTGAGGAAACCAATCGGATAGCTCGGCCCCGCTTTGACCATATTTGCGGAATCCCACCTGAAGCGGATAAAGCGTGTTGCGCTGATTGCCGTTGGCATCGGGAACGACGAGCCGCTCGATCGCCAGTTTTTTCGGGTCCTGCGTATCTGCGAACGGCGTTTCCGCGATGGTCTTGCCAGAGTACTTGTTGAGCATCGGCTTGGGGTCGAAGCTCTCCATGTGGCTCACGCCACCATTCATGAACAGCCAGATGACACTTTTGGCCTTCGGCGGAAAATGTGGCTTGCCATCCGGAGGGCTCCAGCCTGGTTCGGCCGCGATGCCGTCCCTGTGCATCATCGCGCCCAGCGCCAGTCCGGTGAACCCCATGCCCATGTCAGACAAAAACGCACGCCGGGGAAGGGGGCCAGGATAGTTCATCGTATTGCGTCCTCTCTTCGAACCGGTCTGCGAAATCATCGCACTGAACTCATGTGATACGTGCCGATCGGAATCGTGGTTCATCTGAGGGTCACGAAATCGTTGTGGTTGATCAAGGCCCAGATCAATCGCTTCCGAGCCAGGGGCATGGCCGATTCGGGCGGATGCCCGGATGCCCAGGATTTCATCGTCTCCAGGCACGCCGCTGACTCTTCCGCCGTCGGTTCGAATGAGAGAATCCTGGCGAACGCATGACGCACGAAATCCTTTTCGGAAACGGGATCCACGCCGGCCTGACGCAGTTCCTGCACGAAACGGTCGGCGATCGGGCCAACGGAATTCGCGACCAGGCTGGCGTTCGAAAGCGCCAGGGCCTGCTGCGGCACGATGCTTCGATCTCGTCGATAGCAGTCCCGAACGAGCGCTTCGTCGAACGTCGTCAAAAATGAATTCCGGTCATTGTTCGAATGGAAGAAATAGAGACTGCGGCGGTTCGATTTTTCCTGATCGGCTGGCTGAACGGGCGGGCCGCCCATTTTGCGGTCAAGATTGCCAGCCAGATCGAGAAGCATGTCGCGCACCACCTGAGATTCGACCCGAACTGGCGAACGGTGCCAGATCAGGCGATTGTCCGGGTCCGCACTTTGATTTTCTTCACGTCCGCGAATGGACGAACTCATCCGGTAAGCCGAACTTTCCACGATCAGCCGGTGCAGGTGTTTCATGCTCCAGCCACTTTCGATCAGCTCCGCGGCCAGCCAGTCCAGCAGATCAGGATGCGTGGCCGGTTGCCCCTTGCGGCCCAGGTCGAACACTGTCGGCACCAGCGGTTCGCCGAAATGGCGGGCCCAGATGTGGTTGACCGCAACCCGGGCCGTCAGCGGATTTCGCTTTTCGACGATCCAGTCCGCCAATGCCCGACGCCGGCCCGTGCTGTAAGCTGGTGTGGCGGGATCCGGGTCAAATGCCGTCGAACTCATGAACATCGTGCGGGCATGCTCGCCCCCTGGAATCGGCGTGTGAACCAGTGGCTTCGCCTCGGCTTCGAAGACGGCCTTGCGCGACTCCACGATCTTGGCTCGGGTCTGTTCCAGAGACTTGATGACGGCTTCTCGGGCTTTTTCGTCCGCTTTGGCCGCGTCCAATTCCAGCTTCGCGACTTCGGCCTCCATCGCCGCCAGCGCGTGCCGGCGTTCAGCCTTCGCCGCAATTGTCGAGAGCAAGCTGGCTTGCGACGCGGGCAAATTGCCTGCAACAGCCGAATCGGCCTCAATCCGTGCTCGCACCGCCAAAGCCCATTCCCCGGCCGCCAGCCTGTTCTTTTCGGCCAGGGTACGCGAAAGCAGGCTCGACAGTTCGTCACCGCGTGATTGCCCGGTGTCGGGCTTCGCAGCGTCCGCCGGTTTGTCCGGCTTCTTGGCTTTTGCCGCCGTCACCGTTTTCCAGGCCTTATCCGCTTCGGCCCATTCGGCATCGGCCCTGGCCAGCTTCTCGCGGGCCAATTCCAGTTGAGCTTTGCGAACATCGGCCCGCAGACCCGGGCTCACTGCCTGCGCGGGTAATTCCAGCCGCTTCACCATGTATGGAGCACAGTCCAGAAACGACGGCACGCCAGGCTCGATCTTCCGCGATTTATCCGGATTCTTGTCATCACCGCGTACGAACAGCCAGGTCGGATCTTCAGGACGCGCGTCATAGGCACGAGGCAAACCGTCCACGTCCGTGTTCCGACCACCTTCGGCCACGTCGTTGCGGACCATGTAGGGCTCGAAGATCGCACGCATGGCGTAGTAATCGGGCTGGGAGATCGGGTCGTATTTATGGTCGTGACATTTGGCACAGTTGACTGTCAGGCCCAGAAATCCCTTGCCGACGTGTTCGACAGTCTCGTCGAGCCACTGGTTCCGGTTGAACAGAAAGTAATTCCGGGCCAGATATCCTGTCGCCCTGAGATCTGCCAGATTCCCGGGTTCGATCTCGTCCGCCGCGAGCATCAGCCGGATCATTCGGTCATAGGGCACGTCGGCGTTAAGGGATTCGACGATCCAGTCCCGCCAGTGCCAGATATTCTTCTGGCTGTTGCGGAGTTGGGTGCCCAGGCCCCACCAGTCGCTGTAACGCCATATGTCCATCCAGTGCCGGCCCCAGCGTTCCCCATGTGCCGGGTCGCTCAAGAGTTTCGTAACCAGTTGCCGATATTGCGAATCGGTCGTTCGCTCGCGCCATTTGTCGCTATCGGGCTGCGTCGGCGGCAATCCGGTGAGATCGATGTAAAGTCGCCGCAACTGAATTCCCGGTTCGGCGGCCGGTGCCGGAGACAGGCCTTTTGCCTCAAGTTTCGCCAGAATGAAGGCATCGATCGGATTCCGGCCCCACCCGGTATTTTTCGTTTTGGGAACGGCTGGCCGTTCGATCGGCCGGAATGCCCAGTGGTCACGCGGGCTCGATTCCGGCGTTTCGCTCTCCGGGGCAGGGGCCCCGGCTTCGATCCACGTCCTGATCTTTGCTACCTGGTCGGCGGCCAGCGGCGTGCCCTCACCTTCAGGCGGCATTCGCTCATGTGGGTCATCCGCCGTAAGTCGGTCCAGAAGGATCGGCGAATCTCTGTCAAGAACATCTCCACCATCGCCGCCCTTGCGCATGAACTCGACCGTATCGAGCCTTAACCCGGCTTTTTTCTGCAATGCTCCATGGCAGGCATAACAGCGCGTCACCAGGATCGGCTTGATTTCGGTCAGATAATCGACTTTCGAAGTAGCGGGCGATGGTTCGATCCGAGATTCGGCCGTGTTCTTAACCCCGGCCTTCTCTTCGGCAGTTTCCGCGGATTGCCCTTTCACGGCATTCGTCAGAATAAGAACGGCCACTGCCAGTTCCAGAGAACGCCAGGAACGCGTCCATTGGATGTTCGGATTCGATGTTGCAGGCATTTCGGTGAGTCCGCTCGAAGTTCGGCAGGCAGGTTTCAGATTGCCGAAAAGGTAGGATCGAGAACATCATTCAGTTTACCTTATCGCGAATACAAGGTCCAAACGAATTCGAGTGCCGGGGAAAGTCGAACCGCTCCTGCGGCATCGTCATGAAGCAGCTGGGAGAAGCGGGAAGGGAACTCGCGGCGAAAACTGCGCACAGTCTATAGCTTACCTGTCGAAAAAAGCGTCGACAATCGCCTTCGAAGCCATTGTGCAAGGGTGACTGCCCGAATAAGGTGTTACGGCAACGAGTCAAGCAACTCTCATGACTTTTGACAAGCCGGACGGAAGGTCATTCCAGAAAGAGGCAGGCACCATGAGCATCATCGGTTACGCACAGATGACCGCTGTCCGGCAAAATGTCGTGTCGAAGAAGACCATGTCGAAGCGAAGCGGCGGATCTGGCCCCAGGCCTTTCGGGGCAGAGGCGACAGCCGAGGGAACGACCGAATCGGAAGGTGATCACGCCAATTCGAAGAACGACCTGGTCTCGACCTATGTCGAAGCACTTTCCAGCCTGATTCCTGCAGAGGTTCTCGTACTTCATTCAGCCATCATTTCGGTCACGACCAAAACCGAGAAGGGCACCGTTTCGATCACCGATCAATCGACGCTCTACTGGTCATTCTTCGGATTGATCGCCATCGCCACGATCATTTACGCTTCGACCAAGTTGATCACGAAGACCTGGGAAAAACTCGACTACGCTCGCATGCTCATTCCGCCAGCTTCCTTCGTGGGCTGGACAATGTTGCAAAAGGCCACGGCTTTCGACGCCGTTTTCCCTTCTTTCGGAGACTCCCGGCGCACGGTCCTGGCCCTGTTTCTGGCAGTCATTCTGGGTATCCTCGCAACCGCAATGGCTTATGACCTCAAAAAAGGTGCGGAGTCTTGAAAACCACGGCTTCTGATGTCTCCTGTCGATCGAACGGACCTGAAGACCTGTCCCCTGTGATCACGAATCGCTAATCCGCAATCGATATTCGCCATGACGAATCAATTCGATATCGAGCCGGCACGGTCGAATCACTCCTTAAGATTCTGAATATCTCATTTCCGCCGAAACCGCTTGTCGTTCAGTCCCGGAGTATCTTCTCCATCTTTTTGCCTTTCGCAAGCTCGTCGATCAGCTTGTCCAGATATCGCACCTCACGCATCAGCGGGTCTTCGATCTCTTCGATCCGCACTCCGCAGATCAGGCCCTTGATGCTCGAACGGTTCGGGTGCAATTTCGGCGCCTGGGCGAAGAAAGTTTCGAAATCGGTACCTTCGGCGAGCACCTGTTCAAGCCCCGCCTGGTCATAGCCCGTGAGCCAGTGGATGATTTCGTCGACTTCGGCTTTCGTGCGTCCCTTGCGTTCGGCTTTCTTGACGTAAAGCGGATAGACTCCTGAAAACTTCATTCGATAGACGCGTTCGTTCCGCTCGTTCATGATCACTTCCCGGTGGCCTGGGGTTCGATCGAATCCAATGTGCTGATCGATTCTCTTGACGAGGGGAATTATATCGCGGATTCGGTGATACGCATGCGTATTTTTTCATTGATCATAATAGGCCGCGTCCGGCTTATGGTTCTCGATATTGCAGTCGGGCAGGGCATCGTTCAACTCACGAAGATGTTCCGGGCGTATAAGTGTGTTCCAGCATTGAAGATAATACAAGTTTTTCATTTTCTTCAATGAATCCAGACTTTCGCCACCGATCACTGTCCGCCATATCCACAGCGATATGATGCCGGGATTTTCGGAAATCAGAGCAAGCCCTTCTTCCGTGAGGGAAGTCGCTCCGGCGCTGAGGTATTCGAGACTGCGAGCCGACTTCACATAAGCGAAATCGGAATCCTTGACATGTGTCGAGTCGAGCGTCAATGCGGCGAGTTTCGGCATGGACTCGATGACGCGCAGGCATTCACCGCCGATAATCGTACCTTCGAGAAATAAACTGGAGATGGTGGGATGACCGGCAAGCCTCGACCGTCGATCAACGTCCTTGGAAGAAGCAAATCTTTGAGGTTTCTCAATTTCGAAATCGGCTCGAATACCGCGTCCGTGATTGGCTGTTCCGCAAAATGAAGCTCCTCAACCCAGCCCATTTTCCCGACATGCTTCATGCAGCCATCGGTCAATTTCCCGTTGGTCGAAATGAACGCCGTAAGGTTCTCGGCTTTCGGAAGCAGCCGAAGCCCATCATCCGTGACATTCGTGTTTCTCAGCCAGAGACGCTTGAGCCGTTTCAGACGCAGATTCAGCACAGCCTCGACATCGCCGTCATCGAACGAATAATCATGTGCAACGATTTGGTGAATGTTCCCGATTTTCTTGAGCTTTTCGAGATCCGCGGTACGCCCTCGCCATTCCTCATTGAAGTCCACGCGATAATCTTCACCGATTTTGGTGAAGCCTGCACCGAGTTTTTCTAACTGTTCCATGGTGGTCGACATGAATTCGCTCGCTTTGTGCGTCGAAGAAAAAAACTGGCCGGATGGTATTTCGCAAACGGATCGTCAATACCGCCACAAGCGAAAGTGTTCGGACTCGCAGCGGTGGATTTCGACGAATCCAGTCGAAACGTCATCCTTTTTTGACCGGCAAGTCGATTCGCCGCAAGTCCATAAGCCCGAAATCCCGCCGATCGACAGGAGCCAGTCACAATCTCCTTCAGATTCCCAACTGGAATTCTCCAAACCCGAAGACGACGTGAGCAAACCCATGCCCTAATCGGCTATTCCGTCTCGAACATCGCCACGACCCGGCTCCAACCGGCGCTGCCGCCTTTGAGCTTCACCGGGAAGCAGCTCACCTTGAATCCGAATGGCCGGGGGAGTTGAGACAGGTTCGCCAGTTTCTCGATCTGGCAATATTCCAGCTCTCGGCCGACCCTGTGGGCCTCCCAGATGATCGAAGCGTCGCCGGTCGCCAGAAACCGTTCTCGCATGGCCCAGAAGGGCTGATCCCAGCCCCACGCGTCGGTGCCCATCACGCGGATCCCCTGGCCGATGAGCCAGCGCGTGGCCGCCGCGGTCACACCGGCGCCTGCATCGAAATATTCCGGCGTTCCCCAGAGCCGGTCAGCATCGGTCCGGATCAGCACGATATCGAAGGGTTTCAATCGATAATCGATGCGGGCGAGTTCGCGCTGGAGGTCTTCCGGCTCGATCAGCCCACCGGCAGGTTTGGCCGAGAAGTCGAGGACGACTCCGTCCGAGAAAAACCACTCCAGCGGCAATTCGTCGATCGTCCGCGCCCGCTCGCCGCCACAGGTCGGGAAGTAATGAAAGGGTGCATCGACGTGCGTGCCATTGTGCGAACAGGCCGTGATCATGTCGTTGGCCCAGCCGAGCCGATCGGGCAGATCGTCGGCCGTGGCTCCGAAGAACGACGCCATGATTTCGGCCGTGTCGGCGTGCCTCTGGTGCTCGATCCGAACCTTCAAAGGCTCGCTGGGGGAATCTTCGAGGGGAACGCTGAGGTCGTAGATTTTCATGTGATTCGTGAGGGTCTTCGTGTCGGTTCGTATCGGCAAGTGATTCTGGACTGATGGCTTACGAATCGCCGCCCGTTTCGCTCAAAAGTAGTCGATTTCGTTTTTGAGCCATCTCGCGAATTCGGTTCACAAGGCCAGATATATCTTCAGCATCTCGAGGCAGAGAGGGAATTACAAGCATTGCGGCCGATTCGGTTCGAGACAAAAGATGCTTGGTTTTCCGAATTCCCCAGTTCACGACCTATCAAGTTACGGAATGATCGCCCGGTCAGTTCCGATCGGATCGAACTTGCCGATCCAGAAGTCCGATCATCGCATACACGAATTCGCGTCGTTCGTCATTCAGCAGCAGGCCGATGCCAATCGTCCTGTCGGCCCAGCCACGCGCGCTGCCGCCGTCCTGACTGAATTCCCGGGAAGGTGACGTCCGATCGAAGCTCACGTGAATTCCGAATTATCTTCAGCGAATCCTGTCGTATTGAATACGATGGGCGACATCATGACTCGACCACTGAAGTCTCTCATTGGCTTATCTTTCCTCTCGCTCCAATTTTCCCTCGGCAGCAAAAATTCGGAGCAGACTTTTCCATCTTCCGGACTGCAACTTCTTTCGAAGGTGAACTGTCTTCGGGTCGTCAGGATCGACGGATTGCATTCCGTGCAATATGACTTTCGCAGACTCCGGGTTGCCGACTCCCACGAAATAGAGACCTACCGCATACATGAAACAGAGAAATTCCGAAATGTGAAATCGTCTCCTGTTCGGATAAAGTAATGACAAGTCAAACTTGTTATCGAAAATCTCGGCGACTTTCGCATAGTCGCCCTTCTCGATGTACATGATGGCCATATTGACGCGAGCGAAGAGATATTGCGGATGTTTGCGGTAATTTTCGTGCATCACTTCTTCAGCGAGTCGATCCTCACCGAGTTTTGTATAACACGCTGCCAGGAAATTGCCGAATACCGGAATGTCAGGATGGAGTTCGATCCATTGCGGAAGTTCCTGAATGGCTTGCCTCGGATTTTCCGATGACATCGCATGGAGCCTGTCGATGGCTTCCCGTGATTTGACGGGCAATCGAACGACATTCCTGTCTGGCAATGTGTCGGCCGTGATTTCGTACTCCACCAGGCGCAGAAGCTCGCCTTCGCTTTCGGTCTTCGAAGCAGGCCGCGAGGGTCGTTTTCGTGCCATTACGGTTGGTTCGTCAGGTGAACTTGTTTCGATTCACGAATCCCTTTTCGCACAATCGCAAATTGCTTTTAGCCATGCAAGCTCCCATTCCCGAAAAATCCGAATCATGACCGAACTTCAACTCGCGAGATCAAGAACGAGTCGGATCGGACAGAGAAATCAGCTCGGACATTTCCTCGCCAAGCCTGAATTCGGACCACAAACGCAGAACGGATTCATAATCGTTTGCCCTCGTGGCAGTTCGGAGGAAATCGCGTGGATTCTCGCCTGAAGTCACGCCAAGCACCACTCTTGCACCAGAAGTGACTTCCGACCACGCGGAGTCCGTTCGCAAGGAGATAAGCACCTCGTCCATGCAAAATTCCTCGAGCATTTCGGCGTCATCACCGAATTCACCACGACGAACCAGCGATGCAAGTGAAACGTGGATTTCTCGCGTCCATTCCGAATTGCCGTAAGTCCAGCCATCATCGGGATTGGACCAGCGCAGCCAGGAACCTAATTTCTTCAGATTGTCGTCGCTTGTCGCCTCGTATCCTCGATATCGGTATCCCATGGCAGCATAACGCTGAGCGACCCTGATCAACCCCTCTTCGGTTGCGACGGCAAACTCGACCCCATTGCCCGTTTGTCCGGGGATGACGGCTAGAGCGTAGGGAGTCTCGCGAGGGTTCGAACTTCGGAATTCGGCGAAAGATTTGACGATCGCGCACTTCAGCGTCAGGAGGAACTTCGCCTTCTCCATAAGTATCTCCACTACGTTCTCGAAGGAATTCGGTATCCATACCGATCCCAATAGTCAGATACTGAAAAGTCGTTCGAAAGCGCATGGGCCACGAACTCGCCGCTCAAAGGCTTCTCCATATTCCGAATCCATCGATCATGTCCAGAATAATGACTCATTCTACTCGATTTCGACTCATTTTTCCCCTGCCTGCGGTTGCAAACCCTGATGTGCCGACGTATATTGGTGCTTTACGCCGGGTAGCGCGCACGGCGGGGACCGACTGTGACGAGGCGGGCCGACTGGGGGCCCTGACTTCATGTTCGATGATCTGAACAAACGACTCAGCTCCGCCTTCGGCCGATTCCGGGCCCGCGGGCTTTTGACTGAAGCCAATATCCAGGAAGGGCTTCGGGACGTACGTACGGCTCTTTTGGAAGCCGACGTCAGCCTGAGCGTCGTTCAGGAACTCATGAGCCGGATCACCGACCAGGCTGTCGGTGCCGAGCTTGTCAAGAGTGTCCGTCCCGAGCAGCAGGTCGTGAAGATCGTTCACGACGAACTGCTTGAGATCATGGGGCCGACCGATACCGAAATCCGGTTCGAGAAGTCAGGTCCGACGATTCTGATGCTCTGCGGCCTGCAGGGTTCGGGCAAGACGACGACCGTCGGCAAACTGGCGAAGATGCTGACCGAGAAGCACGGCCGTCGGCCGATGCTGGTCGCGGCGGACCTTCAGCGTCCCGCGGCCGTCGAACAGCTCAAGGTGCTGGGCCGGCAAGTGGGCGTGCCCGTGCATGCCGAAGATGGTACGACCGATCCTGTCAAAGTTTGCCAGAACGCCCTGGTGGCGGCGAACAAGGCCGACCGGGACACGATCATCCTGGACACAGCCGGTCGGCTGCACATCGACGACGACCTGATGGACCAGCTCAGGCAGGTCGAAAAGCGGGTCAAGCCGCACGTCGTCTATTTCGTGTGCGATGCGATGACGGGCCAGGACGCCGTGAACTCGGCCAAGGCGTTCAATGAAGCGCTCGACCTGGACGGCGTGATTCTGACGAAGCTCGACGGCGACGCCCGGGGCGGGGCAGCCCTTTCGATCCGACAGGTGACGGGCGTACCGATCAAGTTCGTGGGAAAGGGCGAAAAGCTCGATAAGCTGGAAGGCTTCGACCCGGGCCGGGTCGTGGGCCAGATGCTGGGAATGGGCGACATCGTCAGCCTGGTCGAGGAAGCCCAGAAGCATATTTCGGAAGAGGAAGCCCTACGCCAGCAGGAACGCATGGCGAAAGGCAAGTTCGACCTGAACGACTTCCGCAACCAGATTCTTCAGATGAAGAAAATGGGCCCCGTCAAGGACTTGCTCGGCAAGATCCCGGGCATGAACCAGATGGCGGGTCAGCTGGACGGTGTCGACGCCGACGCCGAAGTTCGGCGTATTCAGGGCATCATCGATTCGATGACGCCCAAGGAACGTTCGAACCCGGCCCTGATCGACATTCCGCGTCGACGGAGGATCGCAGCCGGGGCCGGCGTCGATCCTTCCGACGTTTCCGGGTTGATCAAGCAGTTCGACGGCATGGCGGCGTTGATCAAGCAGATGTCGCAAATGTCGATGATGGATCGAGTTCGGGCTTTGACGGGCATGGGCCGCGCGGGGATGCTCAATCCAGGCGCCCAGTTCGGCATCCCGAAAGGCGGCACGGGCAAGCGCTTGAGCCCCAAGGAAAAGGAAAAACTCCGCAAGGAGCGGGAAAAAGCCGAGCGAAAACGGCGCCGGGACATGAAAGAGAATCGCCCCGACTCTCCCTGACGATACAATGTATGAACAAGCCGCACCGGAATGATCGAATTCGGGTGTGGTTAGCGTGCTGTCCGCCGGCGCGCGATGAGTTCGAGGCGGAAGGGGAGCGAACGAGTGCTCCGTTACGTTCGGAACGTATCGCCCCTTGAGTGATCTCGATAGCAGGTGAACTTCGGCATGGTCAAAATACGGATGAAAGCGATGGGCCGGCTGCACAGGCCTTTTTTCCGAATCTGCGTGATGGACGCCAAAACGCCCCGTGATGGGCGCGTGATCGAGGAACTTGGTCACTATGACCCGCTGGTCCGTGATGCCGAAGCCCGCGAAGTGCTGAACAAGGAACGCGCCGCCTACTGGCTCTCCTGTGGCGCTCAGCCGACCGAAAAGGTCGCCGTGATCCTGAAGCGGCATGGCGTTTCGAACCCGGCCGCGAAGAAGGCCTGAACCGAACGAGCCGGGAGCCGAAGGCGAAACCGCACGGATAATGAGACCGATCGCTCATGAACGAAGTTCCTGAACCGGTCGACGCTCCGTTTCGGTTCGACGTCCTGACGCTGTTTCCGCCACTGTTCGAAGGGTTCCTCACAGAATCGATCATCGGCAGGGCCGTTCGCAACGGGCTGGTCGAAGTGAAGCTCTGGGATCTTCGCCAGTGGGCCGTGAACCGATTCGGGCAGGTCGACGACCGGCCTTTCGGTGGCGGACCGGGAATGCTGCTCATGGCACCCCCGGTCGTGGAAGGCGTCAATGCGATCCGTGACGATTTCGCCGATCCAGGTCATCTGGTGATGTTGACACCATCCGGACGCCGGTTCGATCAGTCGAAAGCCCGTGAGTTTCTCACGAGAAAACGCTTGATCCTGCTGTGCGGCCGGTACGAGGGGTTCGACCACCGGGTGAACGAGATTCTCGGTCCCG
Organism: bacterium; assembly: GCA_016125085.1. Taxonomy (GTDB): domain Bacteria; phylum Planctomycetota; class Planctomycetia; order Isosphaerales; family Isosphaeraceae; genus QWQI01. The sequence continues at coordinate 150,113 of WGMM01000013.1, read as the reverse complement.
AAACGGTATCGATCGGCGATTACGTCCTTTCCGGTGGCGAAGTGCCGGCGATGGTCATCATCGATTCGGTCACTCGCCTGGTACCGGGTGCCCTGGGTGACGAAACCAGTCCCCTGGACGAATCGTTCCATGACGACCGGCGGCTGGTGGAATACCCGCAATACACGCGTCCCAGGGAATACCTGGGCCATTCGGTTCCCGAAATCCTCCTCAGCGGGGATCACGCGAAAATCGCCCGGTGGCGGGAAAGTCTCAGAAGACCTTCGGAACCGCCGCAAACCCAATGATACGAAACCTTGCGGTCCATGACGGGGCCGCTCATTCGAGAAGACGCAGGAGAATTCGAAAATGAAGAATGCGTTGTTGGAAAAGGTTGAGCAGGAAAACCTGCGAACCGCCGAGCTGCAGTTCGAAATCGGTGATACGGTTGACGTTCACGTGCGGATTCTGGAAGGCGACAAGGAACGCGTCCAGATCTTCAACGGTGTCGTGATCGGCCGCAGCGGCTCGGGCACCCGTGAAATGTTCGTCGTTCGCCGAATCGTGCAGGGCGAAGGTGTCGAGCGGAAGTTCCCGATCCACAGCCCCCGGATCGCCAAAGTCGTCGTGAAGCGTTCCGGCCAGGTTCGCCGCGCCAAGCTTAACTATCTGCGCGATCGTACCGGCAAGGCCGTGCGTCTGCGCGAGCGTTTCCCTTCCGGCAAGCAAAAGGCCGAACTGGCCGCTGCCAAGGTCGAACGCAAAGCCGCCAAACGTGCCAAAAAGGCTTCCGAAGCCGAGTGAGATTCTCGACTTCGCGATAAATCCGATAGCCGGACATGGCCGTAAAGGTCTGTCCGGCTACTTTTTCGCCAGTCCAGGATCGGCCGACTTCTCTGTCGACAATCGAGACTGGTGCTTAGCCTCAACCGCTCTGAACGGCCTACGCAATGACTGCGACTGACCGGCTCTGACACGCGTTGCTCCTCCCCTCCGGTTTGGCTACATCCCGAGCCTGCTCCCGCATCTTCGCCTTTCCGTGCGAAATGACCGAAAATCCGACTTCTTCTGATTCTCCTTTCGGGTCGCTCGATTATCGTGCGATTTTTCATGGTGCCACGTCAGTCGCACTGATCGTCATCGATACCGATGATTTAGTCATCCTCGAAACGAACACCGCAGCCGATCGGCTGTATGGCTTCGACCCTGGCGAACTGCCGGGAACGTCGGTCCTTCGGTTGTCGATCGATCCGGATCGAACGCGAAGCATCCTGAAACAGGCATGCGAAGGATATCAGGATATATCGCAACGGCGAATTCACTTGAAGAAGGACGGAACGCCCTTCCCGGTCACCGTATCCACAAGCGTTTCCACCATTCAGGGTAAGCTCGTCGTTTGCAAGTTCGTTCAGGACGCGTCAGGCATCGAGCGAACCGAACGTGAATTGATCCGCAGCGATCAGCGGTTTCGGGCCGTCGCCGACTATACGTATGACTGGGAAAGCTGGCTCGATACCACTGGCAGCCCGGTCTGGGTGAACCCTGCCGTAATGCGCTTCACAGGCTATTCTGCGGAAGAATGCCTGAAAATGGCGGATTATCCGTTCGAGCTGATCGCGACGGAGTTCGTTTCGAAGGTCAAGGAGATCATCGGTCAGGCGCTCCGCGGGTCGACGGGCAACGACGTCGAATTCCAGGTTCGGCATAAGGACGGCTCGTCGAAATGGATCGCGGTATCATGGCAGCCACTTCGTGACGACCGAAATGTCCAGATCGGCGTCCGCATGAGCATGCGTGACATCGACCAGCGGAAAGCCATGGAACGCCAGGTGCAGCTTTATGCCTCCGAGCTGGAGAAGCTCGCAGAGACGCGAGCCCGCCGCATCATCAAGCTGGAACAGGAAAAGGCCCATATCGAAAAACTGGCCTCTCTGGGCGAGCTGGCCGCGTCGGTCGCTCACGAGATCAGTAACCCGTTGGCCGGTATCAAGAACGCCCTCCGGCTCGTCATCGATTCCACGCCGGAAGAGACCGATTCGGCGGAGCTTTTGAAGCTTGTCGATCAGGAAATTGTGCGAATCACAGCCCTTCTGCGGCAAATGTACCAGCTGTACCGGCCACGAACCGAACAGCCGAAGCCGATCGATATCGATTCGATCCTTCGCGAAATCCTTTTGTTGAACGACGGTGCGAGAGCCGCGAAAAACCTCAAAATCACATTCGAAAATCAACCTGGTCCTTTCAAGCCTGTGCTGCCGGAGTTCGAATTTCGTCAGGTCATGCAGAATCTCCTTGCGAATGCCATCGAAGCCTCGCAGGAGTCAGGGGCGATCGAAATTCGCTGCGACCGGCCTGCTTCCGGCGAATTCGTAATCGAGATGCTCGATCATGGCCACGGCATCGCGCCCGAAATCGCACATCAGATCTTCGAGCCTTTTTTCACCACCAAGGCGACGCCCGGTAAGTCAGGATCAGGCCTCGGACTGGCCATCACAAGAAGCCTTGTCCTTGCGATGGGTGGTACGATCAAGGTCCAATCGACTGTCGGAGGCGGCACAACTTTCGTACTGACGTATTCCGCTCCGAAATCACCGGATCAAACTTCCGCCTACACGGTCGAACGGGCATGAAAGAATTCGAGAATCGAAAACCCCGGATTCTGATCGCGGATGACGAACCGTTGTTCGGGCGGACGACGGCTGAACTGATCCGCAAAGCCGGTTTCGAAGTGATCTGGGTGGATAATGGCGGTAAAGCAATTGCGGAACTGGAAGCACGGCCATTCGACCTGGCAGTGGTCGACCTGAACATGCCGGGGAATCTGAATCTGGAATTTCTGATCGAATGCAGGAGAAAGTTCCCTGAATTTCCACTGGTCGTTCTTACCGGCCGGCCGACATTGCCAAGCGCCATCGAGAGCGTTCGACTGGGAATCCACGATTACCTCCTCAAACCGATCGAAATTGAAGATCTGGTGAATTCGCTCCGGCGTGCTCTAACGAAACCTGGCGAATTGCGAGAAAAGTCGCCAGCGCCAGCATCCTCAGCGAACTCGAAATCAGGCCTGATTCTCGGAACGAGTCCCGAAACGTTGAGATTGAAGGATCATATCCGGAAGGTCTCCCGTACCTCCGCAAACGTGCTGATCCGTGGCGAAAGCGGTACAGGCAAGGAGCTTGTCGCTCGCGAAGTGCATGATGGCAGCCGACGGAATCAGGGGCCTTTCGTCGTCATCGATTGCTCCGCGATACCTGATAGCCTTCTTGAATCCACGCTTTTCGGGCACGTCAAAGGTGCGTTCACCGGGGCAACATCGCATCGTACCGGTCTGATACAAGCCGCGGACCAGGGCACGGCCTTCTTCGACGAAATCGGAGAATTGCCGATGTCGCTACAAGCCAAGTTGTTACGAGTGATCCAATTCGGAACTTTCCTGCCTGTCGGCGCGAGCGTCGAGGAAAAGGCCAATATTCGGATCGTTGCTGCGACGAACCGGAATCTCGTCTCTGAAATTGAATCCAGCCGTTTTCGTCAGGATTTGTATTATCGGCTCGCAGTGCTGGAAATCGAAATGCCGCCATTGAGGAAACGCACTGAAGATATCGCCATTCTCGGCCAGGCGTTTCTCACCGAAATCGCCGAACGTGAACTGACGACCCGCAAAACGCTCAGCCCTGAAGCCGTTCGGATTCTCGAACGCTACCCATGGCCCGGCAATATTCGCGAGTTGAGAAACGTAATGGAACGAGCTTCATGCTTGTCCTCGACCGACCTCATCGGTCCTGAAGATCTTCCGGAAGGGATATCGCAGGAAATTTCGGACTCGCCGCCGGTATTTTCGAGTTTCATGTCTTTGCCCTCATTGGAAGAAGATCGGGTAATCCTCTTGCGTTCGACCGATTTCGCCTATTTGCAGAGCCTTATGAAAAAGCATCAAGGCAATGTGACGGCCGCTGCGAGAGAGGCCGGAATGTCGCGTCAGGGATTTCATAAATGCCTGAACCGGGTAGGCCTGAAAGCCGAAGATTTCCGTCGCTGATCGTTGACGCTGTCAACGGGCGTCGACACATTCGTTATATCGTATCGTTCTCATTCGAATGGAACTTCCACGTTACCTCACGCTCTTTTCGATTCGCGATTCGAGATATCACGTTCGTGTCATCTTACGCCATTCATTCGAATGCAAGTCACTGTTTCGAGAGACATTATAGACTTCGTTCAAATTCCTGAAAATCCACGGGGAGCTCCGAAAAGTCACGCTTTATCGAAGATTGATTCAGGCCAATCGCCACACTTCGAACGATTCTGGCACGACCTTTGCCTTGATTGTCATTTCGAATCGGTAAGTCGACTCGAAACGATCGAAAGAAAGGACCTGGTCATGTTGGCTTGTACTCTCCGCAAGTCGATCATCGCTGAGGCAAAAATTCTGACCATCGTCTCAGCATCTCTGTTCGGGACTGGCCAGATCGGTCTGGCACAATCGGTTGCCCCATACGGGTATCTGCCAGGCCAGCCTGTCATGGTCACGAACTATCAGTCGCCCGCCCCGGCCGCGGTTGCCCCACCTGTCACATACACGCAGGCACCAGTCCTCGTCACGGCACCTGTTTACCCTCGTTCGGCTGCCGCTCCGGTCAAGCCGGTACGCCGTTCCGGACCTCCCTCGATGTCACGAAGTTCTTTTTCGGAACGCTGGCGGGCGGACCTGAAGGTGAGTGGCAGAGGGCATCGCCCATGATCGAATGAGCTGATCGTATGTCGTGCGAATCGAACTACGCTCGATCCGTGATAAATCGTTCGCCAAGGGGGACGAACTGCGACATACGATGACTTGCTCGATCATTCCTGGCCCGGTGGCTACCTCTCCAGCCGCCGGGCCATTTCGTTCGATAAGATCGTCAGGGAGTTCGGATCGGCCGATCTTTGAGATTTCAACTCATGATTTCGAGCCGGCTTATTGAGAAACTCTTCAACGTCAATTCTTAAGGCAGAGTCAGAACGTAGATGTCGGACTGTCCATTTCGCCCAGAGACGAACACGATCGACTTGCCGTCGTTCGCGAACGACGGAAAAAGCTCAGGCTCAGCTGTGTCGGTCAATCGGCTTGGTGGACGATCCGCGGAACCGAGCCATAAATCCGGATTTCCGGAACGATTCGAAACGAAGACCCAGCGCTTTCCGTCAGGCGCGATCGCTGGATAATCGTCGTATCCCGGGCTTTCAGTCAGTCGAGTGACAGATTTATCTTTCAGATCCAGGCGAGCCAGTTCCAGACCGCTCCAGCGGTCGGTCGCAAACAAAATGAAACGGCCGTCCGGAGAAATCGAAGGATGCACGTCCTGACCAGGACTTTGTGTCAGCCGTTCTGGCGGTTCACCAGCTTCTATGTTCGCAAGATAAATCTCCTGGTTTCCTTCCTGCGTCGAATTGAAAGCGTATCGTTTTCCGTCGGGATGCCAGGCAGCCCAATCCTGATGGGAAAGTTTGCCTTCCACATCTCCGGCGACGATTTTCGGATCGCTCGTTCCATCCAGTGGCATCAGAGCCAGGTCCAGATTCCCCTGAGTGCCTGAGACCGCGACGGCCGTAAACAGCATCTGCCTGCCGTCCGGAGAAACCACTGCGTCATATTCCGGATCTTTTCTTTTCGTGATCCGTTTCGGAGTCGCACCGGGCTTCGCGTCCATCAGGTAAAGATGGATCGAATTGCCGCCATCTTCGTGCCGCGCGAAAAGAATCCGCTTTCCGTCAGGATGCCAGACAGGCCGGTGTTCGAATTCCTCGTCGTTCGTCAGACGCACGACTTCAGGCAACTGAGGCAAATCTTCAGCATCTAGAGATTTCAGCTGACTTTCCGATCGAAAGGACATGAACGACAGCGAAAATATCGCCGACGCAAGAACGCAGCGGAACCAGTCCATCAGAACAGCTCCGCGATCGGTTCGCCCTGAGGCAAAAGGCCCAGCCCGGTCAGATCCGATGCTGTCACACCCAGCCTGCTCAGAATCGTAGCCCCCAGGTCCGCTGGAGTGACCGGACGATCTTTGGGATACTCGCCATGTTTGTCCGATGCCCCGATGACGGCACCGCCGCGAATGCCGCCGCCGGCCAGAAGCGCGCTGTAACACGGGTTCCAGTGATCGCGACCGGCCTTCGGGTTGATTTTCGGCGTGCGTCCGAATTCGCCGACAGCCACGATCAGGGTCGAGTCAAGCAGACGACGCTGATCGAGATCCCGTACGAGGGCCGTCATCGCCTTGTCGAACATCCATCCATGCCTGTCCTGCATGATCTGGAAATAGCGGTCGTGCATGTCCCAGCCCCCGTCGCCGGCATCTTCCGGACATTCCACATGCGTTGACCAGTTGACCTGAACCACGGGCTGCCCGGCTTCGACCAACCGCCGCGCGAGCAGACAACATTGCCCGAACCTGTGCCGGCCATAAGCCGCCCGTATCTCTGACGTTTCGGAAGTCAGGTCGAGGGCCTTCATCGTCTGTCGGGAGGTCAGAAGCGTGTGGGCGAGATCATAGTGGCGATCGATCGAAGCGACCGATCGGCCGGAAGAGGCAATCGAAGCCGATACGTCTCGAGAATGCCTCAACATTTCGAACCGGCGATCGAGTCTTTCGGCCGACAGTTCGACTGGAAGATCGAGCGAGGGGATTTTCAGACCATCGATGGGGTCATAATCGAGCCGGAATGGATCGTGAGTCGACCCCAAGAGCCCACCGCCTTCGCCGACGACTTTTTTGAGCCCTTGATGCAGTTGGCTGCCAAGGATGACATAAGCTGGGAGTTGATCCGAAGGCCTGGGACTCAGTCGTCCGATGATCGAACCGATACTCGGCCGCATCGCACCGGTCGAAACCGCCCCGCCCAGGGCAACGGCACCTGCCTCGGAGCCGGTCAGGGCAATCGTCCCTGCGACACCATGGTCATTCGAAGTATGGTGCATGCTTCGAATGACGGCCAGCTTATCGGCACTCTGCGCGAGCCCGGGCAGCAACTCGCAGAAATTCACCCCGGGAACGCGTGTTGCAATCGGCTCGAACGGGCCCCGATATTCCAGTGGGGCGTTCGGCTTCATATCGAACGTATCGAGATGACTGGGGCCGCCCCAGAGCCAGAGCAGAACGACCGATTTGACAGGGCTTGGCTCGATCGCATTCGCACGGCCGGAAAGTACGTCGGCGAGCCGAACGCCGAACGCCCCCAAAGCCCCGACCTGAACCAGGGCACGGCGGCGATTCATCGGCATGCACGACCATCGATTCGGGATCATGCGGAATTTCCGGGCAGGGTTTTTACGAAGAGCCGACGGAGAGGATCGGCGGGCCGGCAGGGGAGATACCTCGACTATACCTTCTTCTCCCCTCGTTTCGAAGACCACCACGATCGGGTCCGATCACGATCCGGAGGGCTTCTTTCGGGCCAGTTCGAACGAAACGGCATGATCGGACGCTTTGCCGCCAGCCCAGCCGTACCACTTGCCGTGCACGTGATCCTTATCGGTCCATTCGATGTAGCCATTGTGCATGTGGGCATCTTTTGCGGGATCGAAATTCGTACCGCCCGCGAAGTCGAAGTCGATGCGGGTATCGGAGATCCGACCGGCCTTCATCTTCGGCTGATTCCTGGCTGCGCAGTAATGGGTCATAACGAGTTGATCGCCATCCATGTGGTAGATGGATACCATTTCATGCGGCTGCCCCCGGAACAGACGCTCCATGACAGCACTGCCATTCCCGATCACCTCGTAAACGACGGCGACTTGATCCTTTGCACCGAATGTGCCGGAATTGTCGACCCATTCTCCCTTAAGTGACTTCATGCGTTCGAATGCGTTGGCCGCCTCGCTCTTGGGATCAGGCTTTCCATCAGCTTCGGCATGGCACTGGTTGAGGAAGAACAGCGAACCGAGCAGCACCCCCCTTAAGACAAGTGGGATCCTTGCGGTAAGTCGAGAACAGGTGGATTGATACATCGATGGATACCTCATGGCGACGGGTTGAAGTCAGGTGAAGGCAGAATCGCACGTCCGGCGAATCGAATCAACCGGCGAAGCGTCCTCCTGAACAAGAATTCTTCGGATTTTCCTGTTTATTCGAGGCGCCCGGAATTTCCGCCAAAAATCAGCAGGTCATGATCTTATGACCGAATATCTCATGGACGGACGAGGCCCGGGTTTCGGACATATCCGGCAGCGGCAGCTTGATTTTTCTGAAAATCCCTGTAAAGTAATCACATCGACGCACTCGTAGCTCAATTGGATAGAGCATCGGTCTACGGAACCGAAGGTTATAGGTTCGAATCCTATCGAGTGTATTTCGCGATCCGAATTCGAAGAGAAGGCGAGCCAATCGGCTCGCCCTTTTCTTTTGGTACTTTGGAATTTTTCCGCATCAGCGTGGAACCACCAGGTATCCCCCCATGCCTGGGACTACGTAAACCGCTGGCTTGTGGTGCCAGGATTTATTCCCGTGGTGACCACCCCATCCGTAGGGCATGGCTGGCATCATCGGCATTGGCCAGGAGGGATACGGCGAGACCAGCGGCGATGGCCTGGTAATCGGCACGACGGGCTGAGTCGGCTGAGTGGAACCCTGAAACTCCGTCGCCAGATCATGCGCCCAGCCCTGAGCCTTGACCAATTCGTCGGAATTCAGGTCCCGGCCGATGTGATCGATGACGGCCTTGACGACCAGCTGAATCAGGTATTCCTTGAGCCCCAGCGGCCCCATCACTTGCGTGAAGCCACTGAAGGTCTTGTAGAGGATACGGATCCCGCGCTTGATCTTCGACTCCAGTTCAGAATCCAATTCCTTGCTTCCTGGCTTTTTCGCTTCGGGCGGAGTCGGGCCAGTAAGCCTCGCGTATTCGGTCGCAACGTCCTTCATGAGTGCCATGGCAGCCTCCGGGATTGACGATTCGCTGGGAAATCGTGCGGGAGACATGGACATGGCCAATTCGACCGCGATTTTCGTGAACCTCTCGATACGGTCGGACTCACTTTCCTTCCGAAGCGTATCGGATGTGCTTGAAGTCGAGCGACGGCGTTCTTCACCCAACTTCGTGTGCAATTCCTTCCAGTACCGTTCCGGCAGACTGACGACGTTTGGGATCGGAACTTCGTCGGCTTTTCCGGATTTCACGATCTTTTCGGCTTCCGTTTTTGCCTTGTTTTTGTAGTAGCCGGATTCGGCTGCAGCCATCACGGATTTCTTTTCGTCTGCCGTGAGTTTTTTGTACGCAGGATCGTTTTCGATCCCGACGATAAAATCGTCGAGGATGATCGACTGCAATTTATCGATACGCTGGGCATCGGTCAATTTATCGAAGCCTTCGGCCGTGGTGGGCCTGGAATCCGGAAAATAATAGCCGGCCAATGATTTTTCGGTTTTGAAAAGGAGGACTACGTGCTTCGGATCGAAGATATCGTAAACACCTTTATCCGCAAGGACTTTCTGCGGATCGGCCGTCAATTCGGCGGCGGGCGAAGGTGGCGCAGGCACAGTCGCGGTAGGCTGTCCGCCGCCAGATGGGCGGAGTTCGTCAAGTATCATTTTGACGGAATCGGATTTCGCCTGATCGAAAATGGCTTTTGTCTTCGCTGCGAAATCCTGGGCTAACGAATCCGTCAAAGGCGTGGTTTCGAGAATTTTGGTCAATTCTGCGTTCGGCTTTTCCAGCAAGGCCAGTGACGCCAATGCCTTTTTGACGCTCTTCGCACCCATCGCATTGAACGTGGTCGATATGTCGCTCTGTGCCTGCTTGTAGGCAGCTGCATAATCCGCTGTGAGCTTTTCCCTGGCCGGTGCCTCATCCGCAAACGGTGCCGGGGCCTCGATCAGCAATGCAACTTGCAATGCTGATTCCTCGGGCCGTCGCTGGGTATCGGATCCTCTCGCGGATCGATCGATCAGAAGCGATTCAGGTCCGACAGAAAACGGATTTTCTGCCGCGGATTCGCGCGAAGTTTCCGCTTTTAGCGTCGGGCACAGGATTAAACACGAGGCAACAGTGCTCAATACGATCGTCACGAATTTCTGCGGCATGGCTGAAGCCCTGGTGAAGTCTTCGGTATTCCGGTCGTTCGAGGCACGCGATACGATGACATTGATTTGAGATGCGTCGAATACGTCGAGAACCCTGGGTGCAGGTTCAGGATTTCTTGACGGCGATGACGAATCGGCACGGCTCGTTCGTCACGGCATTCGAAATCCAGGCACGCACGAAGCAGTAGCCTGGGTTGTCGACCTTCACTTTCAAAGTGCCCGACGGCAATTCCCGACCGCCTTTGGGAAAGATGCGTTCGATCGGCGAGATCGCCTGGCCCGGGACGATCGGGTTCCGGGCGTCTGCGGCATGGATCTGAAAAGTAGCGTCGTAGAGCGCCTGGTGCCGTTGGAATTCGTAAGGGAAGGGTACGGTCAGAAGCGGGTCATCGATGTCGGGAAGGCCGGAGTCGCACGAAATCTCAAGTTCATATGTTCCGGCTGTCGCGGCTTGGAAATGGAACAGGCCTTCGTCCTTGCCGAAAAGGTAAAATGCCTTGCGCCGGTCGGAATCGACTTTCAGGGGCAGCCCGTCAGGGATCATGTCCGTGAGCTGGGCCCCGCCATACATGGACTTGATCGTGGCCTTGTCGGTCTCGGACAACTCAGTGTTATTGGGCGTACCGTCTGGCGGAGCGACCGAAGGGGGAAATTGATACATCATGACCGATTTCATGTCGAATTCGACTTTGGCCGTATTGTCGATTTCATTCTCTTTGAGAGCTCTCACTTGCTGAGCGATTTCCTCGTCGCTCAGGCCGGAAAGCCCGTTCTGCTTCAACCAAGCGATGGCGGCATTCTCGTTGAATTGCATTCGCTTGCTCTTGTGCTCGTGATCGAGACCGAGAGCGTGGCCGAATTCATGCAGGATCAGTCTTCGACGTTCCGACTCGTTCGCAAAAGTGTTCGGATCGAAACCCAGATTCATGGAACCGCCACTGGAAGTGCTCTGCAGCGAATCGGTGCCGATGAGCGAGTAATAGCGGCCGAGATCCGAAAAAGTCACGCGGATATCGGCATTATCGACTTTATGATCGAAAAACAGCATCGTGAGGTCGATGCCTTCCAGCCACATGCTGGCGATCCGCTTGATTTCACCGAATACGTTCGGCAGATTGAGGGGCACGCCTTCGATCAGGCTGACGATCAGCGTTTTCTTCGCCCACCGCTTGCCAGCACGAGGCAAACCGAACGCGATCCCTCCACGGGAAGCTGCTTCGGCCCGGGCCGGAGCGACGAATTTGTTCAGGCAGGGAATGTAATTCGTCGCTTCAGTGGCCGCAGTCACGGAGAAACTGACCGGGGCTGACGAACGGCTTCGCGATTTCGGTCCAGAGCTTGCTTGCGTCGATTGTGCTGCGGCGAAACCCGGGACGAACGGCTCGAATCGGCGGACTTCAACTTTCTCCGCCTGGCCTGCGCTACGGCTTTTCGAAGTTCGTTTTTTCGGCTTGGCGTCCGCTTTTTGGGAACCGCGTTTTCTGGCCATTTCGAACTCCGGGAGGCTTCGGATGATGTGATCTCAGAGAGGTCTGACTACCGGATTCCCACTAACGCTCTCGAAATGGGCTGACGGATTAACATGTTCACGTCGTGGGATTTCGACAACTTCAATCTAGCCTTGGATTCGGTCATTGGCAACCGAACTGCGTAAAAAAGCGGACCTGAATCTATCGATTTCGTGATTTCCCAATCGTCGCCGACGACGTCATCCGCATAATCGTTACGACCGTGTCGAATTCGGCAAAACGCCCGTTCTTCGATAGCGTTCATGAAAACGACTCTGTTTCACCGATCGGGTTGATGAATCCACGCTTGATTCGAACTCGAACACGGATAAAGTATGGCGAGACCGGCATGAGATTCCGTCGTCAGTCGACTCTCATCGCATGATCGACGGAGTGGAAGTGAAGATGGCCCTTTCATAGTCGGCAGGTCCCCTGAGTCCTCTGGTTATCGAGCTTGATCGCAATGGCCCGTAAATCGAAGTCCGAATCTGACGCGGAACATCCGAAAAATTCGCGGATGAAGTCGCGGTCACCGGAAAAGACGATTTCGGGTAACGATTCGGGGGATACCGATTCGGGGAGCGCCGACGAACGATCGATTCCACGAGATTTCGACCAGTTGCATCTGGTCTGTCAGTTGCTGCGATCGAAGCCGCTGAAGGACGAAGGTAAGCTTGAGTTGAGATGGTCCATGCGCGGAAGTTTTTTTCCGGCATATTCGATCGACACCAAAGCACTCGAAACGGCTGTCGACAAATCTCGGGAATCGGTCAATCGGATCGTCTCGATGATCCAGGAAAACCCTGACGCGTTAAGTCGTTCGGCCGAATCTGCCGCGAGCGGCGAGCCGGCACTCAACCGGGTTTTCGCAGAACTCGCCGCCGCAGGCAATGAAATCCATAACGTACTGTTCCCGACACGTAAAGAGCCACAGGCCGATGTGGTCGCGAAGTGGCTCAAATCTCTCATTCGTGAAGACCGGATCGCATCGATCGAAATCCAGATCGAAGACCGCTGCGACATCGCCCGGGACGGCCCGATGCCCGCCGTTCCCTGGAATCTCGTCTATGACAGTTATGTTGACGTCGACGAACTGACCGAAGCCTTCGAAACCGACGCCGCATCCTCGTGGTCTCGATTCTGGGGTGTCCGCTTCGACTTGAGCTGCGGTCAGAACGTTAACCCGCTCAAGGCCGATCACAGGATCGATCCGCAGACAGCCAGGGCCGTGATCGTGATGGATGAAGTCATCAGCGGTCGCCTGCTGAGCGAAGACCCCGCCAGGGTGGCTTTCGACGAATTGCTGAAGCGGATCGATGGCATCGCCAATCCTGATTCAGGCAAAACCGACGGAAAATCGGAAGATCATTCTGGAAACAGCTCGAAAACGCCGGTCGTGACCGTCCTTCACGACGTCAATGAGCTGAAACGATACGTCAGAAAAAACGGCCTGCCGAATCTCTTATATTGGCTCAGCCACGCACGACCGGACGCACTTTTTCTGGAATTCTCTGAAGACGAATCGGGCCAGCGTAAGGCATATCAGGAGGTAAACCTTTATGACCTCGAACAGATTCTCAGCATTGAGCAGGAGGACGACAGCGAGGGATCGGACAGGCCTCAACCGCCGCAGCGCAAGCTCATTGCATTTCTGAACGGATGTCAAACCTCCGAATCTTCCGAGCAAGGGTCGTTCTTACGCTCCTTCACCCGGTTCGAGCAAGTCAGCGGGCTGATCAGCACCGAGCAGGAAACGCTCGATGCCTTCGCGCATCAGTTCGGAATGAAATTTCTCGCTGCGTTTTTCCTCGAACGAAAGCCTGTCGGAACCATCCTGCGTGACCTACGCCGCGAAACGCTGCCCCTGGGCTTGCTCTATGGCACATATTGCCCGCCCGCGATTCGCCTTGCCCACCCCCGGAAATCGACCGCACCGGCACCGATCCCGGTTACGATCTCGGACTATCTCGGCCAGTCTCTGCGAAAGCTCTCGGCTGCCTCGCTCGCGCCAGGTCCCGCTTTCAGCACCGCCGAAACACGTCAAGTCAGTTCCCCTCTAATCTGGCCACCAAATCCCTATCCTTCCCTCGGGTTTTACACTTTGGCCGATCAAGCCCTTTTTATGGGGCGTGAGGACGATTCCGCGCGTCTGGCCATGACGATCGATTCCCCAGCGGTCCGAATCCTGCTTCTTCATGGCACTTCGGGCTCGGGGAAGTCCTCCGTCATTCGGGCCGGGCTGGTTCCCTATCTTGAAAACCATGCTGTCGGATACAGGTTTCCGAAGCGTCCTTCATACGGCGGTTCCGTCGAGGCTGAACAGCTTCACCTCTTTTTTCGTCCGTCGGACGATTTCACTGGCCGCCTCGCGTACGATCTGATCGCATTCACTGCCGAACCCTTTGTACTGAATCCTTTCCCAGACGGCAGACCAGCGTCACCCGTCAATTTCAGATCCATTCTGGCCCGCTGTATCGATGATTCGAAATCCGACGTGACTCTTTCGGAAGTCAAAACCGCACTGGATGACCCGACACGCAACGAACTTCTCTGCGAAATCCTCGACGCGTTCACAGACGCGATACCCGAAAAACTCGTCGTCACGATTGACCAGGCTGAAGAACTCTACACTCTGGCTCAAGGAGATTCGACCGAGGAGATTCGGCACGCCGAGCGACGCCGACAGAAGGCTTTCGCCTTGTTACGCGGTTGCTTGAGAGGTTCGGGGCGTTGGAAGGTCGTCCTGAGTTACCGAACGGAATACCACGGCCGAATCTCCGACGGATTAAGGTCGGGTTCGAAATCCATGACAGGGTTTGCCGATTATCTGTTGACGGATTTGAGTCGGGAACGTCTCAAAGCCGTAATCGCCCGCCCCACTCTCGAAACCGACGTGATTCCAGGCCTCGATCCACCTCGAAAGAAGTATGGCTTCATTTACGAAGAAGGTGTGATCGATTCCATCGTCGATGGAATTTTTCGCCTCAGGGGCCGTAATACGGATAGCGTTCTGCCGATCGCGCAAGTTGTTTGTTCGCAGCTTTATGAAGAAGCCAAATCCAATACGGATCCATCCCGGCCAGTCGTCTCGATTACGCGAACCATGCTGCGGAATATGAGAGACGATACTTTAAGAATCGGCGAATTGCCGGGCCCGGACGAATTGGCCTTCGCGATCGAACGCATTCAGGCAAAATCGAAGCCGAAAAGCGGCCAATCACAGGATCGAATCCAATCGCGTGCTCCATCGGACTCCGCCGAACCTGTACTGAACATTCTGGAGAAATACGCGGAAGAAACTCTTTCGGAAATTTCGGCGATCGGGATACGGTCAATTTCGGAACGCATTGCCGAACGGGTCGGGTGGATTTCACCCGTACTTTCGAAAGCGCTTTCGCCAATCGTCAGCCGGAGAGCCAACGATCTCAAAAGATTGATGACAGGTTTATATCATCGACAACCTGATGGATCT
The DNA here is from genome assembly GCA_016125085.1 of bacterium. Classification (GTDB taxonomy): domain Bacteria; phylum Planctomycetota; class Planctomycetia; order Isosphaerales; family Isosphaeraceae; genus QWQI01. Next base: position 135,093 of record WGMM01000013.1, on the reverse strand, counting down.
CTGACGACAGGAGAAATTTCCAGGCGATTCGCGTTTCACGAATACTGGAGCGGATCCGTTCAGGAATTCGAAGAAGCACTGAAGATCGCCGCCACGAAACGACTGTTGAGAGTCGATTCGGCCACAGGATCCGAGGAGTCGGAAGAAGCGACGATTCGGCTTGGACACGATACGCTGGGCGCAGTCGCGAATCGCTGGGCCGTCGCGGAGCGTCGACGGGAACTTCGGAACAAGTTCCTGATTCGATCCGCGGCAGCATGCATTCTGCTGGCGATATGCGGATTGTATTTGTGCTGGAATAACCTGGAACTGACCAGGGCGAACGGGCTTGCCGAATTCGAAAAGCAGCGGGCCGACCTCGCCGCGGAAGACATGCGAAAACAACGTGACAGAGCGGAATCGGCTCGAGCCGAGGCCATGGCACAGATGGATCTGGCGAACGCTCTGAGTGCGAACGCCAATGTCATGTTAGCCCAGAATCTCTTTGACCAGGGGCTGCATGCGGAAGCCACGGAGAAGTTAAAACTTGTACAGAATCAGTATCGAACGTTCCCATGGGCGATGCTGAGAAACCAGATCAGGAACGCTTTCACCGATTTCGAAACGAAACTGAATGGCGAGATATCATCCGTCGTCAGATGCAAAGACGGTCACTTGCTCGCCGCGATCGGCAATGAGCAGGAAATGATGGTCTGGGATTCGTCTGACCTCCGCGAAATCCGAATGCTCGACCCTCCAGGCAAGAGAATCGGTGCGATCGCCATTTCGCCGGACGATCGAACCATCGTAACAGGGCACGACGATGGTTCAGTTCTGTTCTGGGACCGATTCGATCGAAAAACAGTCCGCGCGATCCCGGGGCACGGAGCGAGAATTCTCTCGATCGCATTTTCTCCCGACGGGACTCTGCTGGCGACCGGTTCGGACGACAAGAAGGTCAGAATCCTGGATTCAAGGACCGGCTTCATCCAGGCCACATACGGCAGTCATGCCGGAGCCGTCACAGCTCTTGCTTTTTCGCCGGTCGGGAAGATTCTTGCTTTGGGCTCCGACGACGATTCGATACGAATCCTGAAGATCGAAAACGGCAAGGAGCTGCAATCGATCTTCGGTCATCGTGGCGACGTGAATACCCTGAATTTCTCACCCGACGGGCGATTTCTCGCTTCTGGATCGCAAGACAATTCGATCATTCTCTGGAATGCATCATCGGGACGCGAAGTGCGTGCCTTCAATGGTCACTTGGGCGGAATCACGTCCATCGCATTTTCGAGCGACCACTCCCATTTGATTTCAGGATCACGGGACTCGACCGTTCGGATCTGGGACATCGCGTCAGGAAAAGTGCTTCGAACCCATTCCGACCTCACCGCGGCCGTGAGTTCTCTTGCGATCTCACCGAACGGCAAAGAGATGGTGTCCGTCGCCTCGGATGGCACGATCCGGCTATGGAATTTGAGTTCGGTGACATTAAGTCAGAAGTTCTCAGGGCATTCGCGTGAGGTCGGTTCTCTGGCGATTTCGCCCGATGGCCGTATCCTGGCCTCAGGCTCTTCGGATCGCACGATCAGGCTTTGGGATCTTGCGACAGGGAAAGAGATTCAACGGTTGATCGGCCATTCCGACTGGGTTCTCACCGTAGCATTCTCTCCAGATGGAAAATCGCTCGCTTCCGGATCCGGTGATTTCGAAATCAAAACCTGGGATCTTGCCACTGGCATGGAATCGGCTTCGCTGATCGGCCATGAAGACGGCGTAAGGCACGTGGCATTTTCGCCGGACGGCAAGACTCTCGCATCCGCTTCATCGGACAGGACCGTCAAGCTCTGGGATCTCGCGACCGGTAACCCATACGAAACTCTCAGAGGCCATACGGACTGGGTTCGCTGTATCGCATTTTCGCCGGATGGCGACACTCTCGCCAGCGGCTCTTTCGACCACTCGATTCGTATTTGGGATCTCGCTTCGCGCGAGACGATCCGAACGCTAAATGGCCATCAGGATAGCGTTTTCGACCTGGCCTTCTCACCGGACGGCAAGCTTCTCGCATCGTGTTCCGCGGACCGGACGGCGAGACTTTGGGAATCCTCCACCGGAAGGCCGATCGCGACACTATCCGGGCATCAGGATGTCGCCAGGGCTATCGCTTTCACGCCGGACAGCAAGGTTCTCGCCACAGGTGGCGATGACCGCACGGTTCGAATCTGGGACATCCGAACCGCACAGGAAATCCGGACAGTGGATTTCGAATCACCGGTCTATGCATTGAGGATCGGTTTCGGTTCTCCCATTTCGAATTCCACGATCGGCACCCGACTCGCGGTCGCATCGGGAAAGTCCATCTCAACGTTCGAATCGAATTCCGACGAAATCGAAGAGAGAACACGACGAGACGAAAGAATCGCCCGGATCATCCTTACCTTTCGGCCTTTGTACGATGAAGCACGTGAAACCATTCTCAGGAACGAATCATTGTCTGAGGCCGACAAATCCCGTATTGCCGGTATCGTTCAGCGATTGATCGATTTCGAACATGATCATGCGATCTCTCGTTCAATGCCACTGCCGGAAGAGGTTTTCTCACCTCAGTGAACTCCGCAGACCGTAGTGTCTCGAATTCATCGATCGATCGAACAGGGTTGAATAAATCAGGAACCTCGCCGATGCCGACTCCATCAGATGCTATCAGAGCTGCACTTCGTGAAAACATGCAACTCGAGTTACGGGCAAGAGCCTTGCGGCAGGCGATCAACCTGGCCGCCGATCCAGCTGCTGCCGCGGCAAGGTTCCGAACCGAATTGACCGAAATCGAAAAGAAGCTCAGCGATTTGCAGTCCAGGACCGTGTCAGCCGATTCGAGTGAGAAGGTATCTCCGAAGAAAAAAACTGGAAAAGCGAAATCCGCCAGTCGTAATATGACCGCTCCTTCCGCATTCGATTTGTCTTCCCCGACCAAAAGCAGGGGGTTCGAAGAGTTTTCCAGGGGCTTTGACGGCGGTAGAACTGTCGGAGAACTGGCCAGGGGGGCAGGTATCCGACCAGACGCTATGACGAGAAGCGTGCGAAGCCCTTCAGGAATTTCGAAACTTGGCTCGGAAACGACAGGAATCGACGCACGATACGACATCCGCATGGCGCCAGTGCCCACCGGAGTTTATCACTTGCTCAACGCAGATGAGAATCCGCTTGTGGAAGTGACCGTCAAGTGCGTATCTCTGCCCAGGGAACGCAAGGCGGCCAGGATCTTCGTGCAGGTTTATCTGGAAGGCCTCTCAGCCAACCACGTCAAAACGTTCGAGCTGGAGAAAAACGCCGAAAAGTCGATCAGGCTCCTGCCGACGCTCTTGCCTGACAAGGTGCGATTCATCAACGAAGTGCAGCGTGCTACGCTTCATGTGATCGTCGAGGATCTGGATGGTTCGACCGAACTGCACGATTCCATAACGGTAACCATGCTTGCCCGGAATTCCGGCCTGAATGCCATGATTGACCCGGTCACGAAAAAAACGACGGACTTGACGCGTTACTATGGTGCCTGGGTCACACCCCACGCAGAGCCGATCTTGAAATTGCTACGCCAGGCAGCCGACAAAACGACTGACAAGACCATCAGCGGATACCTTACGGGCAAGGCAGAGGATGTGGCAGACCAGTCGAAGGCCTTGTTCGACACCCTCAAAAATGAACATCGGATCACTTATATCAATTCGGTGATCGATTTCGGCGCAGGGGCGAGTTATTTCAGCCAGAGGGCACGACTGCCGAGAGAGTCGATCGATCAGAAATCGGCCAATTGCCTGGACGGTACGCTGCTTTTCGCCAGTCTTCTGGAAGCTGCCGCTCTGAAGCCGGCGATCGTACTGTTTCCCGGGCATGCTCTCGTCGCCTGGCAAAACTCGGACGAAGACGAGGAAGACTCGTCGACGGAGGCTCTTCTCAGGGATTGGTCATTTCTGGAAACGACAATGATAGGGAGCAAATCCTTCGAAGAGGCCATCAAATTCGGGACACGACAGGTCGAGTTCGAAATCGGCAAGCCTGATTTCCGAATGCATAAGTTGATGGATTTACGTCTGGCCGGAATTTATCCGATGGAGTGAGTCGGGGCTTGGCCTTCGAGTTTCGAATCCCCTGCGAACCGGGGCAATCCGATCATGCCCCGGTTTCCGCCTCGCTATCGAGCAGGCTGGACGTCAGATCATGTTTCGTCGGGGGCTTCCATGGCACTGATGCTGAGTATGACGTAATTGAAAGGGAACGGCTTTTTCTTGTCGGCCTTGAAATGAATCCTGGCACTTTCCATGTCATAGGCGACCGAATCCCATGACCAGTCCGGGATTTTCGATCCCGGGTACTGAATGACCACGTAAGATCCTTCGGCCAGCCGCCCATGCGTGACGATATCGCCGAAATCGAGCCCGAGTTCGAATTGCTGGACAGGATAGTTCTTCTCGCGGCTCGGATCGGAGAGGAATTTGAAGATGCTGACAGCCGCATCGGAAACCTGACCGACAACGGGGTTGAACGTTTTGGCGAGTTGAAGTCCCTGTTTGAAGGTTTCTGTCTGGAGGAAAGCGATCAGCTTCGTATCGTCTTCGTTCTGAACGTTGACAGTCCTGACTTTCATATTCAGACCTTCTTCGCCGACTTTCAAATTCAGGAAAATCGTCGAGCCCTGAACCGGTGCGCACTCGCCCTGACGCGTCAGATAAGTCGCATCGAAATGAACCTGTTCTTTCTGTTTGCTGTCTTCGACGAGATGCACTGTCGAAAAATTGAAAAGTACGTGATGGACTCCACTGCCGGGATAATCGGCGACGAAGAGCCGGTCGAGAGTCACTCTCAGGCCCGATTTCTTCAAGCCGGGTGATTTTGGCGCCTTTTGCATCGGTTTGATTTCGATGGGGCCTTCCGGTGACTCGTTCTTCGGAATGTAGCCAATCAGGTTGTCCGTATGTTTCCAGGCAGCGTCGGATCCCAGATTTTCGCGAATCCAGTCGCTCACCGTATCCCGAATACCGAATTCCTTCGGTCCTTTGCCAGCTTTGTCACCGGCAGGTTTCTTCGGAGCGAGTTCCTTGAGTTTGGCGATCTGGGCCTTTTCGTCCATCGCCCCCAGGACCTGAAACGACGAAAGCGGATCGACGATCCTGGACTTCGACTTTGCCATGGCTGCGGAATCCTCTTGAGAAATGCTTTTGACGATCTCGATCGTCCGTTCGATGCACTTACGACCGGGCTCACCTTTTTTCGAAAATGCCTGGGAATGCTCCAGGCCGAGAATCGGAATCCGGCGCGATGCATGCACTGGTACCGCCGTGGCGCTGACGACAGGCACCGTGCCGTCTCCGGCGTCGGTCTTGCAGGGCAAAAACTTCTGGCCACGCCTCAAGATTCTGGTCTCTGTCGGCAGCCCGGTGCCATAGATCAGCCAGGTATTTTCATGAAGCGTCGAAACATCGACGGGCGATTTGAGGAATTCCTGGGTCTTTTCGTATTCGTCGATACGTGCTTCCAGATCCGCCGAGACGACGGGCGGAGGCTTGTCACGTCCGGTCGGTATCAGCCCGGGTGGGCTTGCCGTTTCGTGATAAATCATCTGCGCCGAGTTCGTTGCGTCGAGTTCTGGAAGCCAGGGAAAATCGCCATCCATTTTCGGATAGTCGTCATTCGGCAGAAGGGACATCGCGCCAGGCATGCCGCTGATCTTGCCGAGAAAATCCGCACGATTCCCGCCAAGAATCAAGGCAAAGACGCGATCGAAAAGCGATGCGCCGATAATTCCCAGCGTGGAACCTTTCGGATCGCTCGGCGTAGAGTCGAATTCGGGGACGAGCCCTGTGAACAAGCGTCGATAAAGCGTCGGGGAACCGACAGCCGGCTGGCATCCATAGACGACCCCGGCGACGGACTTTTTGAGCTCAGGATCCACTGCGAAAGCGGCCCTGGCTACAAGTCCGCCCATGCTATGAGTCACGATGATGAATCGCTCCGCCCCTTCGGTTTCACGAATTCGGCGAATCTTGTCGTTCACGTAAAGCCCGAGCCGACGAAGACTTTGCCGCCAGTCATATCCGATGGCGTGTACATAGGGGCCGTATTCGCGTTCCAGGTCGGTCAGCAGGTCGCCGTAAAAGCTCCAGGAAACGGTCCCCCACCCATGTTCGACCTGATGCGGTTTCGCGGTTACCGAGACAGGATCGATCAGCACGCCCGCAGGCTGACGGACGTGCACAAGATTCCGAAGATATCCGGAAGAACGAAGGGGAGTCGGCACCCAGTCCACCATTCGGGCGACGCTGTCAGGGTCCCAGAACATGCCGCTGTTCGGGAAATAGAGCCGTGAGCCCATGATCCCTGGCAAAAAGATAACGCTGGGCTGCTTAGGCATGACGTCTTCGCTCTCGTTTCTGTGTCCAGAATCAGTTCGGTCCACTGTTACCCTGCCATGGCGACCGAAACTCGCTCGGCTTCTGAATCGCAAGTCACCTGCCTTCTTCTCCCGTCATTTTACGAATTCAAGGAATTCATCGATTTCGGCCTTTGCCTTCGAGTCGCCCCCAACTTCATCGGCGAAATAACGAAGCTCAGCTGGATATCCACCGATACGTGTCGAGGTCGAATAGGTCGGATGAACTTCCGCAGTTCTTGAACCAGGCTTTTTCGAGCCGAACGCGACGGCTCCGGGATGGGGTCCGACGACGGGAAATGTCGAAGCTTCGAACCGGATCGGACTGCGCAAGAATCGTGAAACTTGCTCGACTTTCACGAACTGGGAACGAGGGCCGATCTCGGGCAAACCGAAGGCCTTCGCACCTTCTTCGGTTCGTCGATCTCCGAAGTCGATTTCGATCCTCTTGCGTCCGTCGGCAGAGAGAAACTGACGTGGCCCCTGCAGTTTCAGCTCTCCTGGCAATTCCATCGACAATCCCCCGATCGTCTCCACCTGCTTGCCATCGGCACGCCGGGCAGGACGCACGGAGAACTGCGAAGGCCCCTTGGCCGCCGAACTTCGTACGCTGTCAAGAATCGCTCGCAGGTCGTGTGCCGCAGACGAATCATCGGTCGATGCACTCAACTGAAATTGCACACATCGTCCGTCCGAAAGCCGAAGGACGCCGAAATGTTCACGAATGAGCTCCTCGCCTTCGCCGACGACATACGATGCGGTCAGGAGCAAGCGGCCTTCGTCATCACGGACCGCTTCGCCCATCTGGACATCATGTGCTTCGAGCAGTTTCGTCGCGGTCGATACATGTTGCCAGGCAGCCTGATATGGCCAGGACTCCGGCTCGACTCCTCCGGATACCGTCACGGTCACGCGCCTGCCAGTTTCGGGATCGACGAAAAGATAATTGGTGATATCGGAATACCCAGACGTCCCAAAGGCATTCGATTGATCCGATTGACTCGACTTGCCGGATTTCTCTCCGGACTTGCTACCCTTTTTCTTTTTCGGATCTTCCGGTTTCGGCTGCCCATCTTTCCCATGCCCGCCAGCTTTCAGCTTGTCGGGGGATTTCTTCTTGTCCTTCTTCCCACCCGCCCCATCGCCCGGTTTGGCCGGTCGCGTAACGATCACGGCCGGCTCAGGCTCGGAGGCGGAAGCCTTTCTTCCCAGCTTATCCGGCATCAGACGAACCGCGGGATCTCCGAGGATCATGTAGCTGCGTGCATCGTTATGCTGAACCCATGGCCAGACAAGCTCTTCCGGGTCAGTTCTTGCGGAAGCCGGTTTGCCGCGATCGGATTCGAGAATTCGTGTGATTTCCGTGGCGACCTGGGCGAAGTTCAATTGAAAGCCTTCCATCGCGTCGCCGATGGGAGTGCCTTCCATCAGCAGGTAGGTCGAATTGCGGAAGGCTGCGATGCTCTGGACATTCTCGCTTTCGAACGAAAATGTCCAGGCGCGGTCGATGTGGCCGACGCACGCCAGCGCACCACCGCGCGGGTGAGAAAGCAGTCGCTTCGGCAATGCCCCCACGAACGACTTGGGGGCTATGCGGGCTCTCGCTTTCCTGTCGTCCATCAGATAATCGTCGAATTCCGGAGTTCCAGCGCCGAAACAGGCGAAATGGAACGAAATCAGCCCATGGACATCGGCATCGGCACCGATGTCTTCGCCCGAAAGAAAAAAATCGTTCGGGATTTCGCCCGACCAATGATATGGTCCAGGCCAATCCTGACAGAGCAGGGCCCCCTGATAGGGCAACTGACGGGCATCGCCGAATTCGAAATCAACGCCATGGCTAGCCGTGAAAACGAAAGCGGGGCCATCCGGCCGGATCATCGACTCTCGCATCAATGACTTCTTCGCCTGGCTCTCCGTCGATTCCAGAATGTTCCATTCCAATTTTCTGCGAGTGTTGAAGCTGGCCGTTTCCCTGACCAGAGGCTTCACGAGCATGCTCGAACTGGACTCGGTGGCCTGGTCTCCGTCGTTGCAGACCCCGAAGAACTGCATTGTCCTGGTGCGCCGCACGCCCTCAGTCTCGGCCCTCACCACGCTTCGGGAGTAATTCGCGTAATCTTCGGGCTGATCGAACGTCAGACGACCTACGGCATGGTTGACGTCGAGCTGATACTGAAACGAAAACGGGATCTCGTCCGGCCCCCCGATAAGAAGTAGGTAATAAGGCATGCGTTCCGGTTGAACCAGGCCGGCCCATGGGGCATCGAATCGGCGCAGGAAATCGACATTGGTTTCGCCGGTGCCGGTCGCGTAACCATCGGATCCCTGGAAAATTCGGTAGAGATCGCCAGCTTCGGACTGACGATGATCGAGCAGGGGCTTAAGAGCGTCGACGATCGCAGGGTCACATTTCTGCGGAAAAATGACGCCCCAGCCTGATTCGGAAATCTTCTTCGGATCGATGCCCCCGATGGGCCGGAAAAACCCGGGCTTTTTGGCACGTTCGCGCAGGAACTTCCGCTCCTGATCCTCTGGGGGCGAAAAACTCGCACGAGCGACTTCAGCCAGTCGTTCGATCGACATGGGAGGAGTGAAGTATCGACCGGTCGAGCCGTTCACACCGTTGAATACGAACTGTTTTTGAGATCCCGCCATGTCTTCCGGCCTCCGTCCATATTCTGTCGGTCATTTCTGCGAAATTTCGCCGGAACGCACATCGATCTTACGGACTCGCCTGATTAAACAGGTCGCCGAATTTGCGATCAAGCTGTAAAACGAAAAAAACATGACAATCACAAAGGGGGCGTTCTGGCTGGCTCGAAATCCGCATACTCCCGATAGAACGGAATTTATCATCGGTCATGAACTTGCCCCGCTGCTTGTGCATGGTAATCCGAACCGCTATCCTCGGAAGTGCGGCACGGCAGTAACTGCTGGTCGAGACCGAGACGCCGCCCTTAGCCTCAAGACCGGATCCGATCAGACGAGTTCATGTGCATGTGGGACGATTTCGACCTTGAGTGCATGAGAGAAGCTGTGCGAATGGCACATGAAGCCGCAGGCCTTGGCGAGGTTCCGGTCGGAGCCGTCATGGCAAAAGCGGGACGAATCATATCCGCCGCGGGCAATCAGGTCGAAGGTCGTAATTCTGGTCTGGCCCATGCGGAGATGATCGTGCTGTCGGAATCGTCGGCGCAACTTGGCCGACATGGTTTCGAAGGAACGACTCTTTATGTGACGCTCGAGCCCTGCGTCATGTGTGCCGGCTCCCTGGTCGCGGCACGCGTCGAATCGCTGGTTTTCGGTGCGCGTGACGAACGTTTCGGCGGTTGCCGCAGCGTGTACCGGATCACGGACGATTTTCGACTGAACCATCGAATCCGAATCCGGGAAGGATTGATGCGGAAAGAAAGCCGAATCCTCCTCGACGATTTTTTTCGTCATCTCAGGTTGCAAAACCGGCATGGTTCCGTATAGGATCTGGGTGTCGGAGGGGTGCCTGAGTGGTTGAAAGGGCCGGTTTCGAAAACCGGTGTACGGTTCACTCCGTACCGAGGGTTCGAATCCCTCCTCCTCCGTTCCATCTGCGGACGTGACCATCTCACCACGCGTAATCTCATCCTATGTTTCGAACCAAAACCATTGCAGGAACGCTGCTGACGCTTGCAGCAGCAGCCATAAGCGTGAACCTGTCCTTTGGGCCATCTGGCGGGATATATCGCGTCGCCTACGCTCTGGCTGTCGCATTTCTCGTCGCTTGTCCGATTCTGCACTGGCGTCGGGAACGTCAAAGAGTGGATCGGATGAGCCCGGACGAAGCCAGTTCGTGGTTATCCACCGCCTATGAGGGTCCGAACGATACGGCGGTCGCAGTGACACTGGCCGTAGCGACACTGAGCCTCATTCTCCTTCTCCTGTCACCTTCACGGTGGCCGGCAGCGATCGCATTTGCCCTTACGTTCAGCGTTACGAATCTCATGGTCTCGCCAAGGAAGCCGTTACGAAGTCTTTTCGTAGCCCTCGCAGCGACTTGCTGCCTCTGGCCGGTTGACGACAATATCACTGCGAGATTCGAAAACCGGTTGACACTATATCTGACGCGGCTTGTCAGTGACCGCCTCGATTCGCATTCCGTGCTCAACGCTCCCCAGGGCAGGGAGATTCGAACGCTGGGCGGTGAGGTCCTGGTCGGATTGCCTGACGGTCGACTGCCCGGGCTCAGGCTTGGCGCCATACTGGGTGCGGCCTTAGCCGTTTATCTCAAGCGAAGCATGCTTCATGTGCTTCTGATGACGGTTTCGGGATGGTTCTGGGCAGCGACGCTCTCCGGATTCCAAAGCTACGGGGTCGCATCCAGACAAAACTCCGGTGGATTTCTCGAAAATCTCTGGGCATATCCCCTGTTCGTATTATTGATAGGCTTGATCCTGCTTGTCAGTACGGACCAACTCTGGCTTGTCCTGGGCATTTTCAATCCGTTCGCATGGTTCGCTCGCGACCGAAAACGCAATGCCCGGAAAACGGAAATCAAAACCGAAGCGACAGATTCGGCCAATGACGAAGCGGAAGAATCCGAACCTCGAGTTTTGCCTGCAGCAGCGTTTATCGGGATCGGTGTCGCTGCCATGGTCGTGGCGTTCCTCGACGCTGGATTGAACCTGAGCCGAAGAAGCTCGGACGAAAAGCTCCAAACCGCCTGGAAATCCATAGCGACATCGACCGAAAGAAGCTTTTTCCCGGATCGCATCGGAAGATGGGCGAAGACCGATAAGAAGTCATTGATGGATACGCTCGTTCCCAGTCGGGATTCCCAGATCGTCAACGCATACTATGCATCCGGCGAAAATCTGGCTCGCGTCGCCTTCCTGGGGCCGTACGAGAGCTGGTACGACCGATATCAGGATTTTCAGCTGGCTGGCTGGACCTTTGCCGCGCAACGTGTCGTGAACGATCCCGCCCGTGGTTTATCCTATGTCTTCAACGAATTCGTTTTACCTACTGGTGAACATTGCATTCTCGTCTATCAGATTTCGTCCTTGACGGATCGAGAGAACGGATTGTTGCCAGCATCGGCCAGATCCGTTCAGGAAAGCATCCTCTGGGAGTTTTTCCAGGGCATGTTCTTCCGCAAACCGAGGCAAAAAGGCTATTATATGACTGAAGTCGCTCTCGAAAGCTTCGGTCCTCTGTCGTCCGCTGAATCCCAGCAGCTGGATGAACTGGTTCGGACAGCCTTCGAAATCAGCCTTCCCGAGAAACTGCGTACGACCGAGTGAATCACTCTTGACCGGTTCGACGACATCTGTCGCTTTCTCAGGTCCTCGTCCCGTTAGCTGAAGCTGCGGTTACGGGGATTCGGACATGCGGACCGGAGGATGTGAGACTTATGGCAGATTCGCCGGACGATTTCGAAATCGTTGATCGATCCGACCACCCCGAGGGTCCGGAAGACTCCGGGCTTTTGGACCGGGAAATGTCATGGCCCGACGAGTTCGAGGTCGGCACGGAATTCGAAGTCGATCCGGGTGGAAAGCCACGCTCGCTTTTCGCGAGAATCCGCGATTTTTTCGCTCAACGACGGAGTTCCGACCAATTTTCGGAATCAGGTTTCGAGTTGATCGATCCTGCCGACCAGATCGACTCGACCGCCCCGATTCGATTCCGTGCCATCGACAGCGTTGCCGATTTTCGACCGAATTCTCCTGATCAGCCTCGAGTCATCGAAACGAAGGCTGTCAGCACCAAGTTCCCATCGGAAGGATCCGCCCGTTCAAGAGCATCCCGAAGCGCCTCCGGCAGCGATTTTCGGACGACTCAAGTACCGAATTTATCGGGAGATTCGTCAGGCGATCCGAATGAGCCGATCCTGGAGCCGCTCGATCCGTTCGACAGGAACTTCGATGACGATCATTTCGCAGTGGGTGGAGTGGCCATCGCCGATAAGGTCTCGGATGGCAGACATCTGACCTGGCGGGACATACTTCTTCTTCCGTTCTACCCCTTGCGATGGGTCGTCGCGAAATTTCGGCCGGATGAACATCCGGACGAAATCATTGACGATTTCGCCGTCGCTCCAAAGAGGAAACTGTTACGCGACCGTAACCAGGATTCGTACTCTTCGGATCGTGACCTGACTTCCGGTTCGATCAACTCGGCTCCTTCGATACATGACACAGATGACCTGAAAATCGGGACGGGGGCGATCGCTCGCAAGATTTCGGACAATATCACCCCGGAGGAAGCTCAACCAATTCCTGAGCGATCCGATCATTCTGACGATTACTCCGTGATATCCGCCGCTCAACTTGCCGATTCTCCTTTTCGCACTCGGCCCGTATCGTCGGAAGATATCGCTACGGAGACCTCCTCAGCCGATTTTCATCAGGATGCCCTGGTATCGAATGAATCTCGGGACGATCCACATCGGGAACCGGAGATTTCTCAAGCATCCTCCATCTCCGGACGCCTTCAGAAACTCCTGGATCATTCCGAACTTGCCGGAACCGGTGTGATCGATGACGAACATGTCGAAGTCGGGGTTCCGCTCGACACCGAATCGAATCCCGCAGTCATCAGGACGGGGTCTCTCGGCAATCTTTTCCTGCGAATCCTGATCTGGTTCTTCTCGATTCCCAGGCGTTGCCTGAACGCGGAAGGGGACCTGGTCGAGCAGCGGCGTCTCAAAATCGAGCCGCTTTTGGCCGCACTCCCGGCTACCGCATTTTTCGTATCGACGATCCTTCTTGTCATCCGGGCTTCCGAAATCGACAAGCTCGAATCCTACTCTTTCTACCTCAAAAGCTCTCGGCAGTACGATAACGCGGGGAACTCGGCTGCCGCATTGATTTCTGCGCAGCGTTCCTGTTTCGAGAACGCCACACCTGACAACCAGTACCAGGTCGCCAGGCTTTACACGAAATCCCGGAATCGAGTGGAAGTGACCCATGGGTTCCGATTGCAGCGTTTACTGGCATCTCCCGCAGGCGGAAATCAGCCCGATGCCCACCTGTTCATTGCCAACGAAATCCTCCGTGAATACGAACGTGATCCTGTCACGAACCGAACCCTTTTTTATCGATATCTTTCGGAACTTCGTACAGGATTCGCATCGTCTCCCACCCGTTACGATATTCTGGAGCGACTCGCTGAGGGTTTGGCGGCGATCGGTGATATCCGTTCAATGACGGCTCTCCTGGTACCTCACCTCGAGTACTGGCCTCAAGGCCACTTTTTTCTGGCCCAGGCCGCTTTCGGAAGAGGTGACGATGTGCTTCGGAAATCCCACGCTCTGGCGATGATACGTCATTTTCGGAGTACGCCCTCGGAACTGGAGATGGACCGGAAATTCCGCATTCGCTATGCGATATCGCTCGCACTGGCAGGCGAATTTCCCGATGCTGAGTCGTATGTCCGGCAAATGGCAGATTCGTCGCAGGACGCGGCCATCCATAAATCACTGAGCGAAAAAATCGATCTGATCCGCATCGTCACGCGAATCCACGAATTTCCGGAGAATACCGATCAGGACATCGAAGTTCTAGGTGCCCTTCTCGAAGGCGGCGAACTCAGCCAGGATTTCGAAGCTGCCATCAAACGGCAATTGTTGAGGAAAGGTCCTCTCCGGCCAGCATTGCTGAAACTCTGCCGTAATCTGTACGCGACCCGGAAAGCATCTTTCGACGCTGACGATTACGTGTTCTGGGCTTCGATTCTCCGCCAGAATCAACAAAACGACGAAGCCCGTGAGTTTCTCGAAAATGCGATCAAAATCTCTCCGGAGAATGACATCGCTTCGAACAATCTGGCGAACCTCCTCTACAAACTGGAACCTGTCGACTTGAACCGGGCTCTGCTTCTGAGCGAATCCGTACTGAAGCGCAACCCGAAAGAACCGACATTTCTCGAGACCCGAGGCCAGATTTTGACGAGACTCGGCAAATACCAGGAAGCTATTCCGGATCTCACGAAATCACTGGAAGCCTACCCGAACGTTCCGGAGATACATGAAGCCCTGGCAAGTTGTTACCGGAAAATCGGTCTCTCCGAACTGGCTGACGCCCACCAGAAAAGATACGATGAACTGAAGATCATGACGGATTCCTCTGTCTCAAAAGCACCTGGAACGAACGAATCCTGAAAGCCGATTCCGGGAATCGATGTCGCAATGTCTTCCAGACGAAATCATTCCGTACTCGCTTCCTGGTTCGGCCGAAAACGGCGAGAAGTCAAAGGCGCATCCCGATCGAAACGTCTCGTCGACGAGCGGAAAAAACACGAAAGATCTCGAAGACTTCGCGATATCTACGCGTTACTGAAATCCTGGAAAAGCAGAGGCGAAACGACTCCGCCCCCGAGCGTGTCCAATGCGATGGCCGCTCTGGTGAAGGATATTTCGCTTGCCGCCTCGACACAATTGGAAGAGCGCAAAGGCATACAGCGCGATTCCGGCAACCGCAAATTCAGCCTTTCGAAACGAAGAGAGCGTGGTGCGTCGCTTGGCGGGGCTTTGATGGCCGTCCCGATCTGCTTGCCTTCACTATTGATGATGGGCCTGGTCGTTTCGCAAGCTATCGAATCATCTCGGTTCTCGTCGAAGCGACTGGCCAGGCTCGAAGATTCGTATTTGCAAGCGACCGAAGAAGCGAATAATGCAGCCATCGAACTGATTCTCCTGAAACGCCTCAATCTCTCAGAATCGGCGCTCAATACCAATCGTTCCCGCTACATCAAAATGCTTGTCGACGCAGGCAGGTTCGAAGAAGCTCGCCGATTCGTCCGATCCATCCCTTTCGACGGCAGCGAACGCACCGGTGAATTGCAGCTGACCGCTGCTCTCGCTCTTTCGAAAGCCGGCATCACCGATGATGCTTCGAAACGCGAATTCGAAAGCCGCCTGGTCATTGCGGTCGCGGATCCGGTTACTTCCGATCGCGCTCGTGCACAACTCGGCCGGTTTTTTCGACAGACGGGTCAATTTCGTGCGAGCGAATCCATTCTCGAACCGATTCGCGCGACAGAACAGGGGTGCCTGGAACTCGCACTTTTGAGATATGCACAAGGTCAGTTCAGCGATATCCCGACGACGCTTGCCCCGTATCTCGTTCGGTGGCGTGAACGATGGCTCGCACCGAAATCCCAGGCTGATATCGAATCTTCGGCCGAGCCCCTGATCCTCATGAATCAGGAGTCGATCGTTCTCGAAACCCTCGATAACCCTCCTGTTCCCGTAGCGCCCGATGTCGCAGAGAAAATTCGAATCGAAGCCGCCAAAACTCTCATCGACCGAGAATTTCGTTCGGGTACGCTGCGACTATGGAATGCGCTGGAAGAAATCGAACGACATTACGACCGTCTACCGTGTTCCGAAATCTGGATCGAACCGATCCTGAAACTCAGCTCCCAAAATAGCCCGACGCGTGATCGAGCGATCCTGCAAAGAGACCGCATGGCTTTCGGCAAGCCGTGTCCCGCGTCTTTTCTGAACGCTTTCGCGCGAAAGGCGATCGATTTCGGCGAGTTCGCATTCGCCGAAAAATTGCTCGAATCGATCCGGTCCGGATCTCCCGAAGACTTCGATTCCCGCGAAACTCTCGCTCGATTGCTCCTGGAAAAAAAAGCGAAAGACGATGAACGCCTTGCCAACCTTGCGAAAGCGTCCGATCTTGTCGATTCGGTTCTCAGCGAATCACCCGATCGACCTGCCGCGATCGCAATTCGAGGTCGGATTCGCGAGGAGAAAGGTCAACTGACCGAAGCTCTCAAAGATCTTCGGACCGCAGTCGAAGCCGATCCGAGGAACGTCGGTCTGCACGAAGCGATCGCGCGTGTCAGCTCGAAATGCGGGCAGCCCGATCTTGCAAGAATACATGAAGAGCTGGCCCGGGAATTGAAACCTAAAGAATGATCACCTGGTTGCCGATATTCGTCCGGAAAACGTCTGGATAGCGATTGGCCAGGGCTTTCTCGGATTCTTTCGAAACCCGTTTCGGATTGCGATACCACACCGAATTCGCATTCGTCAGGGGCGAGTCAGGCCGAATTTGATCGCTTGTGAAGTCAAAGCCCTGGTATCTTTGGCGTCGCTGCGTGGTATGTCCTGCCTTACGTAAGACTTGCTCAGCTGATCGGACTTTTCGAGATCCCGATGCTGGATGGGCAGTGTCACCGTAAATGTCGATCCTTCGCCCAATCGGCTCTCAAGGCTGACTTCGCCGCCCATCAGCCTGCAGAATTCCCGGACGATCGAGAGCCCGAGGCCAGTCCCTTCATGCTCGCGCGTCAGTACGCTTTCTTTCGAAGCCCGCCGCCCTTGTCGGAACTTTTCGAAGATCATCTCCTGGTCTTCTGCGGCGATACCCATGCCGTTGTCCACCACGCGAATCACGAGTACCGGGCCTTCACAGGAGACCTGCAGGGTCACGATTCCACGGTCATAAGTGAACTTGATCGCATTCGAAAGCAGGTTGAAGATCACTTGCCGCAGTTTCATCTGATCCTGATGCAATAACGGCATGTTCGGGGCCAGTTCGGCCTGAAAGTCGATCTTCTTTTTCTCCGCCATCGGCCGAAGCTGATTCCTGACGACATCGATCAGGTCGTAGATCGAAAATTCCTCGGTGTGGATCGTCATCCGGCCGCTTTCGATCTTGGCCATATCCAGAATGTCGTTGATCATGCTCAGCAGCATGCGTCCGGAAGTCTGGATATTGGCCACGAACTTTCGGTGCTTTTCCTGCAATTCCGGGGCTTCGCTCAAAATCTCGGAGAAACCGATGATCGAATTGAGCGGTGTTCGAAGTTCGTGACTGACCGTGGCCAGAAAGTCGCTCTTCACCCGGTTCAATTCATGAAGCGAAAGATTCGCCTGGGCCAGTTCATCCACCTTGCGGTCCAGGTCGCCGTTAACTTCGCGCAGGGCCTGCTGCATCGCCACCAGGTTATGGAGCATCCTGTTGAACGCGTGCGAGAGTTCTTCGAATTCGTCGCCGGTCTGAATCTGGCTGCGGATGTGCAGGACGCCCGCGGCAATGGCGTTCGATACGTCCTGCAAGTGCTTCAGCGGCTTCACCACGATATAGCGGACGATCACATAACTGGCGACCATGGCCAGAATCGCCGTCACCAGAGCCGCTGTGATCAGGATCGCCCGGTTCCGGTTGATCGCCTTCTGAGTCTGATCCATCGGCAGAGTGATCGACACGACGCCAGCCAGGTCGCCGGCTCGAACCGGCACGAACTTGCCGTTTTCCTCTCGCATCATGTGATTGAATGTCGTCGACCCCTGATGGCAATCGACCAGACAGCCCGGCTGAAACAGCACGGCCTGCATATATTGATATTCCCGCTTGCTCTGAACGATCCGCTCTTCGTAAAGGCTCTGGCCGTTGGGGAAGCGCATCGCCCCTTCCTGGGCACCGACATCGGCCGATCGATCGCGATTCGCGGCTGCTTCCACGAACTTCCTGAGAACGCGGGTTTCGAAAGTGTCGCTGGGTACTTCGCTTTTGGCGGAGTAGGGGTTGAAGACTTTCGGATAATAAGTCGAAAGACTGCGCTGTGGCTCAGGCGCGAGTTCGCTCGAGAGAGCGTCCATGACGGGGACGAAATCGCTGCCGACCCAGTACCGCGCATGCAGGTTCACCACGACAGGATTCACGAGCATGCGTGCGGCCTGCGTATTCTGCCCCAGCACCAGGTTTTCCGTCTTCTGGCCGTAAAAATAGAAACTGAGCGTGACGAGGATCAGAATGCCACCGCCGAAAATGAACCTGCACTTGCGTTCCAGGCTCGTTTCGCCGAGCAAGTGCTTGAAGGTTCTATAGGACATCGGCGAACCCCTCTCCCTGATGCGGATCCGGCGACCCGTTCGCGCCTTACGTGCGATTCGATCGTACGCTCTACCCTAAACCTACAACAAAACGGGCGTTTCGTACAGCCGACGTCACTTCGGTTTGGGTATGACTCGGCCTGACTTCTGCCCTGGCGCCTTCTGACAAACAGGGCAGTAATGCGTCGGCCGGTTGGCCAGGCCCGCGATTCGGACTTTCTTCACGGGTGTGCCGCAGGCAGGGCATGGTTCACCTTCGTGCCCATACATGGCATTGATTGCCAGGAACCCGCCTTCGCCACCCATGACGGTGCGATAGTCGACATCGAAGCTGGAGCCTTCCGCCTCGATCGCGACCTTCAGCACCCTGCCGATCGCCGCATGGATCGCCTCGAAATCCTTCTTCTTCAGTTTCGACGCCGGCCTTTCCGGATGCACCCTCGCTTCGTAAAGGATTTCGTCGGCATAGATATTGCCGATTCCGGCGACGATCTTCTGGTCCATCAAAGCCGGTTTGATCGGTCTGCCGGTGCGAGAAAGACGGCTCGAAAGCAGGCCGCAGTCAATCTCCAGCGCATCTTCCGCGAGCGATTCGGCGATTTTCGCGGAGGCAGTGCCGAAATCCGGAAAAAGCCGGATTCTGCCCAGCCTTCGCGTATCGCAAAAGCTGACTCCGCCTGGGGGACGGTCGATCAGAAAACGAAACCGGATGTGATCGGGGCGATCATGTTCGACGATTCGGAAGCCGCCTGTCATCCGCGGCTCGATCACCAGTACCGGCCCCCGTTTCGAGAGGACCAGCACCCATTTGCCACGTCTGCGAACTTCGGAAATGGGTGCCCCTGCGAATGCCAGATCGATCGCTTCGGCAGTGGTGTCTCTGAGAAGAAACGGGTCGATCACCTCCGTACCGCGCACGGTCGCACCTTCCAGAACGGGCCGCAGCCCCCGCACCATCGTTTCCACTTCCGGCAATTCGGGCATTTCTGATTGATCCTCCCTCAGGCATCTCGCCGATATTCTCCTTCGAGGGACCGTCTGCCCGCAAGACGCGGGTTGCCCCCTCGCACGGAGGTCTCCACGGCGATTTGGGCAAAACGCCCAGATTCGGAAAAATCTGACAGGTGACCAGTTGCAGAAACCGGTCACTGTGTGATAGATTTTGAAAGAAATCAATCAGGAGCATGGTCCGGGTCGATGATCGAAAAACGTCGGCAACGCTTACTGGAGACGATCAACCGGCGGGGTTTCGCGACCCTTTCCGAGTTGGTGACCGATCTTGGCGTTTCCGAATCGACCGTCCGGCGTGATCTGGAGGCGCTCGATCAGGCCGGCCTGGCTCGGCGAACGCACGGTGGCGCGATCTGTTCGGCCGAACTGCGTTCGATGCCGGCTCTTGAAGATCGAGTCGGATCGATGTCGGCCGAAAAGCGGGCGATCGGTCAAGCGGCTGCCACGCTGGTATCCGATGGAGAAAGCGTCCTGATCGACGGCGGAACGACAACGCTCGAACTTGCCAGAACGCTTGTCGGCCGGCCAATTCAGGTCGTCACGAACAGCCTGCCGATCGCGTCTCTGGTCACGGGTCATCCGGGAACGGACCTGGTTCTGATCGGCGGCTACGTCTATCCCCGCACGGGTGTGGCGATGGGTCCGATGGCGATCGCGACCCTCGCGGAATTACGTGTGCATCATGTGTTCCTGGGCGCCGCGGGCATCATGCCTGATGGCATTTACAATTCGAACACGATACTCGTGGATACGCAGCGGCAGATGATGAAAGTGGCCTTGAACGTGGTCGTCCTTGCCGACAGGACGAAGTTCGGCAAGCCGTCGCTTTCGCGTCTGTGCGGGTTGAACGAAATCAGTCGCATTGTGACCGATTCCGGTCTTGCGGAAGATCAGCGGGCGATGATTCGGCGCGTGGGGGCTGAGTTGATCACGGCACGGCCCGACGTCACGGAGCCGCTGGGCATGTCGATGAGGGGAACTGCATGAGTACGGGAACGATCGCACGCGATCAGGTGGAACGGCTTGTTCGGGAGAGCCTTTCGCGCAGGTACGGCGGAGGCGCCGGGGCCACTGGCCACACTCCGAACCTGGTCGTGAACATCTCGGCACGCCATTGCCACCTGAATCAGGACGCGGTGGATATTCTTTTCGGCCCCGGCCACAAGCTTTCGCCGATGAAAAAACTCTATCAGGACACCGACTTCGCCGCCAACGAGACGGTATCGATCGTTGGCCCCCGGCAACGTCTTTTGCCGAACGTCCGGATTCTTGGCCCGTGCCGCGATTTCAATCAGCTCGAACTTGCCTTCACGGATGCGATCAGCCTGGGGATCGACGCCCCGGTCCGCATGTCAGGCAACATCAAGGGCACGCCTGGCTGCCTGATGGTCGGTCCGAAGGGGAGCATCGAGCTGCCTGAAGGGGTGATCCGGGCTGAGCGGCACGTGCACATGTCCGACAAGGACGCGGCGTACTATGGCGTGAAAGCCGGCGACCGCATGCACCTGAGGATCGAAAGCGATTGTCCGACGACGCTCGAAGGTCTTCTGGTTCGGATCAATCCGAGCTGGAAGCTGGAAGTGCACATCGACACGGACGAGGGGAACGCCTCGAACCTTTCGAACGCCAGCAAAGTCTATCTGATCAAGCCCTGACGCTGCCGCGTCCGGGCAAAAGGCCTGGCGGAAACGTGATCCGCCGGGTCGATCCGAATGGGAACAGGAAGTAACGTCTACGACCTTTTTCGTGAACCTGGGAGAAGAAAACCATGGCCACGGCATCGATGGAAGCTTTGGGAATGATCGAGTGCAAGGGCTTCGTCGCTCTTGTGGAAGCCAGCGACGCCATGCTCAAGGCGGCCAACGTCGAGCTGGTCGGCTGGGATAAGGTCGGCAGCGGCCTGGTGACGGCCTTCGTCGTCGGTGACGTCGCCGCCGTGAAGGCTGCCGTCGACGCCGGCGCATCGGCCGCGGGCCGGATCGGCGAAGTGGTGAGCGTGCAGGTGATTCCTCGCCCGCATGGCGATCTTTCCGCCATTCTGCCTTTCAAGAAGTCCTGAGAGGGAGCCGCAAAGCACATGGCCACCGCACCTGAAAAGAAGACCGCCAAGCCGGTCACCGGCGAAGCGCTGGGAATCATCGAAACCAAGGGGCTCGTCGGCGTGCTCGAAGGCACGGACGCGATGCTCAAGGCCGCCAATGTGTCGATCGTGGGCCGGGTCCAGGTCGGCGGCGGGTTCGTCGCGACCCTGGTCCAGGGTGACGTCGGCAGCGTTCGCGCCGCCGTCGAAGCTGGAGCCGAAGCGGCCTCACGCGTCGGTGAGCTGATGAGCGCTCACGTGATTCCGCGGCCCGATCCGGCCGTGATCAAGATGTACGTCGGCTGATAGCCAAAAGGAGCCGACCCCGATGAATCCCGCGATCGGACTGATCGAAACCCTCGGGCTGGTGCCGCTGCTCAATGCCGTGGACGCCGCCCTGAAAGCCGCCAACGTGAAAACGATCAGCGGCGTGATGAAGCTGGACGGCGGAATCGTGGCCGTCATGATCTCGGGCGACGTTTCCAGCGTTCGTGCCGCGGTCGAAGCCGCAGCCGAAGCCGCAGCCCGCCTGGGCGAACTGAAGGCCGCCCACGTCATTCCCCGCCCGGATGACGCCCTGCTGCCCGTGTTCCTGGGAGCTTCGAAGTCGTGAAAGTACTCGTCGCCAACCTCGGTTCGACCAGCTTCAAGTACCGGCTGTTCGAT
Source organism: bacterium (assembly GCA_016125085.1). Taxonomy (GTDB): domain Bacteria; phylum Planctomycetota; class Planctomycetia; order Isosphaerales; family Isosphaeraceae; genus QWQI01. The sequence goes on along the minus strand of WGMM01000013.1, from coordinate 113,097 downwards.
CTGGCGGACCCGGCCGAACCGGTTCTGGCCAGAGGAGCCGTAGAGCGTATCGGCGCGGCTTCGTCGCCCTGTACCGTTCACCTTCCGAGCGGGCCTCAAACCCGCGAAGTGCCGGTTCCGGATCATGGCGTGGCGGTGCGGATGTGCCTGGAACAGCTCACCGACCCGGCGACGGGCGTACTCAAGAGCGCCGACGAGGTCGCGGCCATCGGCTTCAAGGCCGTACATGCCAAGCACCTCAGTGGCGTTCAACGGGTGGATGCTTCGGTCCTGACCGCGATGGAAGCATATTCGGACGTCTGCCCGGCTCACAACCCGCCTTACATTAAGGCGATGCGGCTGCTGTCCGAAAAACTGCCGGAGATTCCGCTTGTCGCCGCGTTCGAAACCGACTTTCACCAGTCGATTCCCGAACCGGCGAAACGGTACGCGATTCCCGAGTCGTGGGCCACGGATCTCGGCATCAAACGCTACGGATTCCACGGCGCCAGCCATCGTTACATCGCAACGAGGATGTCCGAAATCCTCGGCCGAACTGACGCGAAAATCATTTCGTGCCATCTCGGCGGTTCTTCGAGCCTGTGCGCCATCTCAGGGCTCAAGAGCCTTGGCTGCAGCCTGGGCATGAGCCCGCAAACCGGCCTGCCGCACAATAACCGGGTGGGTGACTTCGACGTCTTCGCGCTGCCTGTCATCCTCAAGGAAACCGGCAAATCCATCGAGGAAGTCCTGCACATTCTCGCCGAAAAGTCGGGACTTGAAGGCATCTGTGGCCTGAAGGACCTGCGGGACATCGAATCCGCCGCCGCGAAGGGCGAGTCGGCTGCGAAGCTGGCTCTGGATGTCTTCGTGACCGATATTCGCCGCTATCTCGGCGCTTTTCTCGTGACCCTCGGCGGGGCGGACGCGATCGTCTTCACCGGCGGAATCGGCGAAAACTCGAAAGTCATTCGCGACGGCGTCTGCCGCGATCTCTCCTGGTTCGGTATCGAGCTGGATGCCGCGAAGAACGAAACGGCCAAGGGCGAAAGCCTGATTTCGGCTGCGTCGTCACGCGTTCAGATCTGGACTGTGCCGACGAACGAAGAGCTCATCGTCGCACGCCAGACTCGCGACCTGCTGGCTGGCCGCTGATCACGCGACTGGGCCAGGTAAGTACGCAAAAGGACCAATCGGAATGTTCGTGGCCAAAGTCATCGGTTCCATCGTCGCCACCCAGAAGGTCGCTACGATGACCGGCCATAAGCTGCTGCTGGTCGAACCCTACCGGATCGATCCTGCCGATCGGAGCAAGCTCGTTCCCACGGGCCGGACTTTCGTGACGGTCGATCCTCTGGGTGCCGGCGTCGGCCAGATGGTCCTGTTGTGCCAGGGTTCCAGCGCCCGGCTCACGCCTGAGACCGACAAGCTGCCGATCGACGCGGTCATTATCGGCCTCGTCGATCAGGTGGATGTCGAAGGCCAGGTAATCTTCCGCGACGATCAGCCCAGCCAGGATTGATCGCCCGAATCCCATCGAAATCTCTCGACCCATTTGACGGAAACTGACGGAAAGCGAATCGGATCATGCAAATCAATCCCGAACTCATTCGCAGCGTGGTCCAGGAAGTGTTGTCCCAGATGGGCCCGGCCGGCCCCGGGGCAGCCATCGTTCCTTCGAACAAACCCGACAGGCTGGGCGTGTTTCCGACGGTCGACGAAGCTGTCGCCGCCGCCACGGAAGCCTTCGGTCAGTTCAAGAAACGGCCGCTGGCGGACCGTAAAACCGCCGTCGAATTGATCCGCAAGATGTGCAAGGATCAGGCGGAACAACTGGGCAAGGCCGAACTTGAAGAGACCGGCATCGGCCGGCTCGATCACAAGATCGAAAAGCTCGCTGTCGTGCTTCAGTTCGTTCAAGGTGTCGAAGATATCAAGACGGACATCGAAACGGGCGACCTGGGCGTGGCACTGACCGATCATGCCCCCTTCGGCGTCATCGGGGCCATCACGCCGGTGACGCACAGCCTGCCCACGCTGGCCTGCAATGCGATCAACATGCTTGCCGCCGGTAACGCGGTCGTTTTCAACGCCCACCCCTCGGGAGCGAAGATCGCGGCCGAAGGCGTCCGGCGGTTCAATGCCGCGATCCGCAAGGCGATCGGTATCGACAACCTCCTGACGATCATCGACCCGCCCACCCTCGAATCGGCACAAGCCTTGTTCGACCACCGGGGCGTTTCGCTGCTGGTCGTCACGGGCGGTCCGTTCGTGGCTCGTGCGGCGCTGGCCAGTAAGAAGCGTGCGATCGTCGCCGGGCCGGGCAATCCGCCGGTCGTTGTCGACGCCACGGCCGACCTCGACAAAGCCGCCGCCGCGATCGTGAAGGGGGCTTCTTACGACAATAACCTCCTGTGCATCGGCGAAAAGCAGGTCTTCGCCGTGGCCGAGATCTTCGACAAACTGATGGACGCCATGAGCCGCCACGGCGGCTTCCGCCTGAGCCACCAGCAGGTGCAGGCCCTCACGGCCGCGGCGTTCCCCGTCGGTTCCGACGGCAAGCCTCACCTGAACAAGGACCTGATCGGCCGCGATGCCGCCGTTCTGGCCAAGGCCGCCGGGTTCACCGTTCCCGCTGGCACGCAGGTGCTTTACGGCGAGACGGACGAAAATCATCCGTTCGTGCAGACGGAGCAGATGATGCCGTTCCTGCCATTCGTTCGTGTGGCCGATGTCGACCGGGCAATCGCCCTGGCGAAGTCGAGCGAGCACGGCTATGGCCACACGGCGATCCTGCATTCGAAAGATACCGACGTGATGAGCCGGATGGGCAAGGCCATGGAGTGCACCATCTTCGTCGTGAATGGACCCAGCACGGACGGCTTGGGACTCGGCGGAGCAGGGCAGGCGTCGTTTTCGATCGCCGGACCGACGGGCGAAGGTATCACCGTACCGCGCACGTTCACGCGGCGGCGGCGTTCCACGATCGTCGGGGCCATGCGGTTCATTTGATCCAGGTCTCAGGTCTTCGGGGCTTCGAATCGTCACCCTGTTCGAACGAGTCGAGTGAAACATGCAGTTGGGTCTGGTGTTGGGATCAGCGACGGCGACCGTGAAGCACCCTTCCTTCGAAGGGCAGCGGATGCTCGTCGTCCAGCCCATCAACCGCGAAGGCAAGGATGACGGCGAACCGGTCCTGGCCTTCGATCGTCTCGGAGCCGGCCGCGGGCAGGTGGTCCTGCTCACCTCCGACGGTGCCCTGTTGCAGGCGGAACTCGGGCGAACCACCCCCGGCCGATGGAGCGTCCTGGCTTTGCCGGATGATCGCCCATGAGCCGAGTGCGATTCGAAGGCTCAACTTCTGCAATACTCGATCCTTCCGCGGCTGAAGTCTCCGCGGCGGTCATGGTGGTTCTACGGGATATGGCCAGCGCCACCGCCCTGACGGTCCAGCGTCCTGCCCTCCATTTCATGGGTGGGATCGATCATTCCCGTTCGCCTTTTGCAGCGCCGGTGAAGGATGATTCGATCGTGTCCTTCCCGGGTAAGCTACTGCTCGAACGGCATGCCGTTTCGCTGCCCGCTTCGACCCGACAGGTACTGACTTCGCCGTCGACCGTGTTGACGCCCCTGGCGCGTGAGATTCTGCGAAAGAGGGGCGTTACGGTCCGCGTTTCGAACGCCTCGGGCCTGGGTTCCCCGAGTCCTCTGATCGCAGGTGAATGGGCCGTGCTGCGACTTTGTGAGAGTCCGCAGGCACAATCGCTCGAAGCCATGCTGATCGGTCGTGGCGGTGAAGGCTGGATCGGCTTCGGGGCCTCAGCCGAGGCCGCCGTCGGCTGGCTGGAAACTCAGCCGTCTGGTCATCTGGCCGTTCTGGCACAGTCTGCGGCCAATTCCTTATGGTGGTTGATTCGCCATGGTGTGCGTGCGGCCCAGACGAACGCGTCGGCTGAAGTCGAACGTATCGTGACGGAATTCGCACCGAGGTGCCTGGTGGTCGAACCGGCCCGGCTGGCGATCCATGACAGTCGACAGATCTTCCGCACCTGGCGTTCGTTAGGATTTCGACCGGCGAACCTGGTCGACGATGGACTCGCCAACGTGACGAAGGAGGCCCGGTCATGAGGATCGCCGAAGTGGTCGGCCGGGTGACTCTGGCAAGTGCCCATCCCTCGCTGAAGCCAGGGGCCTGGATCATCGTCCGGCCCATGACAAAGGCGGCGTTGACTGAAGGTGCGGCGACTCGGGGCGAGGAACTGGTCGTATTCGACCCGTTGGGGGCAAGGCCCGGCGACCTGATCGGACTTTCCGAAGGTCGCGAAGCGGCTAACCCGTTCGGCAAGGACAAGACGCCCATCGACGCCTATTGCGCCTGCATTCTGGACAACCTTCATCTCTGACCGAATCGCGACGAAACGAAGAATCACAAGATCACACAGGAATCCGGCCGATACGAAGGCCATAGAACGAGGAGAACGAGACGATGTCATACGCTGGCGGACAGTTCAACGAGTGGAAACTTCGCGAGGAAATGTGCGAAATCGGCCGCCGTGTCTATGCCAAGGGCTTCGCGGCCGCGAACGACGGCAACATTTCCTTCCGTCTCGACGAAAACCGTGTTCTGTGCACACCCACACGGGTCAGCAAGGGCTACATGAAGCCCGATGACCTGTGCATCGTCGACCTCGACGGCAAGCAAGTCTCCGGCAAGAAGAAACGCTCCAGCGAAATCCTGCTGCACCTGACGATCATGAAGACCAGGCCCGACGTCCGCTCGGTCGTCCACTGCCACCCGCCCCATGCCACCGCCTTCGCCGTGGCCCATGAACCGATTCCCAAGTGCACCATGCCTGAATTCGAAGTTTTCCTGGGCGAAGTGGCCATCGCGCCCTACGAAACGCCCGGAACGCAAAACTTCGCTGACACGATCATCCCCTACATCAAGGATACGGACACGATCCTGCTGGCCAATCACGGCACAGTGACGGCCGGTTCCGACCTTCAGGACGCTTACTTCAAGACTGAAATCATCGACGCCTATTGCCGGATTCTTCTGCTTGCCCGGCAGTTGGGGCCGGTTCAGTATTATTCCGACGCCAAGGCTGCCGAACTGATCAAGATCAAGCCGAATCTGGGCATTCGCGACGTCCGCCTGGAAAAGGGTCTGGAAAACTGCGACCTTTGTGCCAACAGCTTGTTCCAGAAGGGCTATACCGACTTCGAACCACAGCCGCACGCCTTCCTGCACCCGCGTCAGCAGGCGGAGCTCGGCGTTTCGGCACCGGCCGCCTGTGACGCAAATACCAACGCCCTTGTCGATGCCGTCGTAAAGGCGATCTCGGGCGGAGGAGCGGTTTCAGCTCCGGCCCCGGCTGCGAACCTCAGCCAGGATCAGTTCGAAAAACTCGTCCATACGGTGACAGATCAAGTCATGGCAGCACTGGCCGCATCCAGATAAGCCGACCGAGAGATACACGAGGGGAGAACCAGGCGATGCATGTAAGCATTATCGGCGGCGGCGGATTGGTCGGTTCGAGTACGGCCTTTGCCCTGCAGTGCGGCGGCGTGGTCAGCGACATCACGCTGATCGACATCGGCGACAAAGTCAAAGGCGAAGCCCTCGACATTCTGCACGGTTCTTCGCTGGTCGCAGATCAGCGTATTCGTGCCGGCGGTTATGAAGCCGTGCCGCAGTCGGACATCATCGTCATCACCGCCGGCTTGCGGCGCAAGCCCGATGAATCCCGCCTGGATCTGATCAATCGCAATACCGAGCTGTTCCTGAACATCCTCGGCCAGGTGCATTCGGCGGGTATCAAACCCGGCGCGGTGGTGGTCGTCGTTTCGAACCCCGTCGACATTCTCACTTACTTCGCCCAGAAGCGGCTGAACCTGCCGCCGGCTCAGGTCATCGGCCTGGGCACGATGCTCGATTCGGCCCGTTTCCGGAGCCTGATCGCTTCCGAGCTGAACCTGCCGCCCACGCAGGTCACGGCCACGATTTACGGCGAGCATGGCGACAGCATGGTGCCGGCCTGGTCCGTGGCTCAGGCCGCTGGATTGCCGCTGGACAAATACCCCGGCTGGTGCAATCAGAAGGCCGAGGAGCTTTTCAAGCGCACACGCGGCAGTGGTGCCGAAGTGATCAAGCTGAAGGGCGGGGCCGGTTTCGCGGTCGGCATCTCGATTCGCGAAGTCGTACAGGCCGTGGCACTTGACAGCCGCCGTATTTTGCCCGTCGCGACTGTTCTGAATGGCGCTTATGGCATTTCGGACGTCGCCTTGAGCGTGCCTTCCGTCGTCGGTGCAGGCGGTGTTCGCGGGGTAGTCGAAATCGACCTCACACCTCGTGAATTGACCGCCCTGAAAGCCTCTGGCGATGTTCTCAAAGGCACGATCGCCGAAGTGCTCAAGACCTTCCCGGATGCCCGCAAGCCGATTTCCGGCTCGCCTGTAGTGGTTCCGAAGTCCGCACCGGCGGCATCGAGCGGCCCGCGTGTGACTCAGTCCGGCCCGGCCGGCAACAAGCCTCGCGTCACGATCTCTGGCGGAGGCACCATCAGTGGCCGTTAAGTCGCTCGACCAGAAACTTTCCCAACTTTCGGCCAATCCCGATGCCGATGTCTTCATCCTGGCCGACGCCAAGGATGCTGACATGGCCTTCGGCATCGGTTCGCCCGGCAAGAGCCCAGAAACCCACGCAGGCGAGGCCCGCTTCCGCTCGCTGGAAGAATACCGCGACCTGATGCGCCGGATTACGCACCAGGGTCTGGTGGACATCATGCTGATGTCCGTCAGTTCCAATTACCGGCTGACACTTGAAGAACGGCTGTTCGAACACTCGCATGTCACGCCCGCCATCCGGGCCAACGACACGACCGACGTTCATCTCGCTCGCGGCTCTACCTATGCCAGGGAAGCCGCCCGGCCGTTCCGCACAGCCAGCCTGGACCACGCCCAGTGCGGCCATCTCGATTGCTCGCCCGATGAGCGTTCGCTGGGTGCCAATCTCGGGCTCTATTCGGTCACGTTCAATAACGATCTGAACGACGACCTGCCCACGCTGGAAGCTTTCCACCGCTTCCGTGAAGAGGCTGAAAGAAAGGGCTTCCAGTACTTTCTGGAAGTCTTCGATCCGAACGTCCCGGGCCGCATTCCGGGCGACGTTCTGCCAGGCTACCTCAATGACATGATCGCCCGCATGCTTGCCGGAGTCGCTCCGGCAGGCAGGCCGCGGTTCCTCAAAATCGTGTATCACGGCCGCAAGGCGGTCGAAGAACTGCGTAATTACGACAGCTCGCTCGTCGTAGGCATTCTGGGCGGCTCGGCGGGCACGACGTTCGATGCCTTCGACATGCTGTGGGACGCGAAACAGGCCGGTGCGAAGGTCGCCCTTTACGGCCGTAAGATCAACAACGCCGAGAATCAGCTGGCGTTCATCCAGTTCCTGCGGCTGATCGCGGATGGTCTCATCGGTCCTGCCGAAGCCGTGAAGGCCTATCACGCAGTGCTGGCCAAGCTGGGTATTCGCCCACATCGCCCGCTGGAACAAGACCTTCAGCGCACCGACACGGCATCGTCGTACGCCGGCACGAAAACCTCGGCAAGCGTTCCGGTTCCGTCCGGCGGACTGACGGCATTCGCGTCAACGTCCTCCCCTTCATCCGCCCCGGCTCCGAAAAAAGATTGTGGCTGCGGCTGTGCAGGTGCAGGCACATGCGCCCCGAAGCCCACGCCGATCGCCATCGAACCGGCACCGGTTGCAGTCGCCCAATCGACTTACCCCGACTTCGCGAAGATGTCAGCGGTAGAGCGGTTGGCGTATCACCGGAAGCGGCTGGGCCTGGGTTGAAGTGGCTTCTTTCCACAGCGAATGATGAAAACCCCGGGAATCGACTTCCGAAATTGGCGTCGGTAGTCGATTTCTTTTTGTCCGGGGAAACAGGCACCAGGCGAATCCGAAATCCATTCATCAGAAATTCGACCGAAGCCGAAGAAGTCGCTTGAGATTATTCGATCAGAAGACTTTCATGAGATCGAATTCGGTATCTGGAGTTTGTGCTAAGTTCTTGCGTGCCTTTTTGGGTCGGTCACAACGAGACAGTCGGATACGTATCGTCCGGGGCCCCTCTGCCAACGCCACCGAACACCTTGAGTAATCAAAGGATCGGAGATCGATCTTTCATGAGTTCTGTTCAGCCTGGAGCGATTCCGTATCGTTGGACGAAAATCGCAGGACCTTGCGCTTTCGCGGCATTGACCGTCCTCGGCATGCTGGCAAACCGTCCGTTCGATTACAACTTCATGAGCTACGTCTTTGGCGATATCGGAGCGAGCTGGCATGCGATCGACCTGATCCGGGCCGGAAAACTGCCCGGCATCGACTACGTTTTCCAGTACGGCGCATTCTCGATCGGCATCTTTCAGGCCGCTCTTGGCGTGCTCGGTGAGTCGCCGGTCGGGATCTACCGCTTCGGCGTAGTTTCGGTCGTATTGCTGGCGACTTGCATGTACCTGTTCGCACGCAGGATCGGCGCTCCATCCGCGGCCTGGGCAGTGGGTGCCTGCTGGGTGATCTCGACGCAGCGGACGAATTTTCTCAGCTCCTCTCACGCGATCGAGCCGGTTCTTCTCGCCGCGGCCGTCCTGGCCGGAACGAGCGGGCGTTTGCCTTTGGCTTTGAGCCTTTCGGTCATCACATGGTTCGTGAAGCCTTCGATGGCCCTGATCATGGCGACGAACTTCGCTGTCTGGATCATGCTTGACAGCCGCGACTTGCGATCGATCGCCCGCAATGGCCTGAAGGTCATGCTGACGGTCACGATGACCGGTATCATCTGCTTCGGCATCACGGTCGTCTGGCTCGGTTGGGCAAGTGCTTCGTCCTTGCTCCTGCCAAGGCAAGGCACGAATGTCTACAAATCGCTGAATTTCGGTTTTTTCCGAGGCCAGGGCTCGCAGATCTGGCATATGCCGGGAGCGACGGCCGGTTATTACCTTGGCACGCAGTCGGCTTCGTGGCTTACGATCAATGCCCTGCTGATCCTGCTTTCGCTCGTCATCGCCGTGCGCTGGCTTCGCAACTGGTTTCGCGACCATGCGTTCCGCGACCGACTGGGCGAACTGGTCGTGATGCTCGTCGCCGCTCACACGGCTTTCGTGTGCTTCTTCTACGGCCTGGCCTGGGGATGGACATATTACGCCTGGCTGTTCTGGATGGCCATGATGGCCGGAATGACTTGGCTGAGCCTGCATTGCGACCGCCCGAAAGCTGTTGCCGGGCTTTCGCTTGCCCTCACAGGGCTTTCCCTGCTGGGCAATTACGCTGATTTCGACCGGGCGACGAAGGTGCTCCCGCGCTACGTGGCCGTGGAATCCCGTTACGGGCTATACGGCCCACCGGATCTCGCCGAAGCCTGGGGCAAGCTCCGGGCCGATATCGGCGATCGTCCGACCCTCATCGGTTTCATGTTCGGATATGGGGCGGGGGTCCTCGGCCAGCCGTTCTATGCGCCGCCTTTGTGGGCGATGACGCCCGGCGATGAGTTCGAGCCGATGCTGAAAGCCTGGAAAGAGACGATCGACCGCGCGGAGTTGATCGTCGTCGGTGTCGAAGAATCGATGCTGGCGAAGTTTCCGGAGATGGATCGTGAGATACGTTCCCGGTTCGAACCGAAGGACTACGGAATCGAGCCGCCGCTCAAGCTGACTCTTTTTCGCCGGATAGGTCCCCGGGTCGAACCGGAACGGAAGTGATCGCTTGCGGTCAGAACGCGACGTCGACCCAGCGGCGTTCGTCGAAGCTCTTGATGGTGGCGTCGGCGACGACCTGGGCCTTCCATCCGTCCAGGTAATCGGGCAGGGCATCGCGGCCTTCGACGATGGCACTGACGAATTCGTACACAAGGTCATAGCGGAACACGGTCGAGGGCAAGCCGGCGTGCACGTCGCGGGGGCTGCCTTCCGGCTTCATGAATTCCTTCGGCACGGACACAGGCTGAAGGTCGTGCTTATGGCTGCCCAGGAGGATGTGGTTCGGGTCGTGCATGCGATATACGGCTGAGCCTTCGGAGCCATTCACTTCGGCCCATTCGTGGTGCGTGCCGTCCTTGTAATGGCCTTTCGCCAGAACGGTACCTTCCCAGACTCCTGTCGTGCCGTTTTCGAACAGGCCGAGCAGGGCAGACCAGTCGTCGATATCCGAGGGAGGGCAAGAGCCGCCGTCAGGAGTCGCCGTGCGCGGGGCGAAAGTCGCCAGTGCCCCTGAGATCGACTTGATCGGCCCGAGCAGGTCCATGGCGAAGTCGATGCGGTGGATGGTCATGTCGAAGAGGTCTCCGGCACCGGCCTTGTCCTTGTATTGCCGCCAGCCCCAGCTGGTCTCGGGAAGGTCGAGGAACCGCTGCGACCGGAAGTGCCTGGGTGTGCCCAGAGCGCCGGATTTGACGAGGTGCCGCATGTAGCGCATGGAAGGAGCGAAACGGTACGTAAATGCCGTCATGTGAACGACATCAGCGGCTTTAGCCGTTTCGTACATTTCGCGAACTTCGCCGGCGTTCAGGGCCAGGGGCTTTTCGCACATGACGTGCTTGCCGGCACGGGCTGCGGCATTGGAGATTTCCAGGTGCGTAAAGTTCGGCGTGGCGATGACGACGGCGTCGATGTTCGGATCTTCGACGATCGTCTTGTAGTCGGTCGTGGTTTTGGCGATACCCCATTGCTGGGCTCGCTGGGCGAGCAGGGCGGCGTTCGGGTCGCAGATGGCGGCCAGTTCGGCACGGGGGTCGAGATTCAGGCCCGGAACGTGGTGAAAATCGCTGACCTGGCCGGCTCCGATGATGGCGACGCGAACTGGGGCGTTGTGAGGTTTGGGCATGATCTGAGGACTTCCTGGTTCAGTGGAGGGTGCGAAATCCGCGCAGCGGTGCCGGCGGCTCGATCGCGTTTCGAAAAGGTATCAAATTTCGTTGGAAATTGCCCCCGGTTTCGCGAGAATCCGTGCACACGAATTCTCGAAATCCAGCGGCGCAACCATTCAGGTCGCTCATGGCCATCCGCCCACGAGTCATATCGCATGCAGGACGGCGAAGTCACCGGCGATTCCATCCGAAATTCCGAAACCAGGCCAGGCTCGCGGTTGTTCGGTCTGGCGTCGGCGATTCTGCTCATCGTCGTTTTTCTGGTGCGCACGCGTGACGAAATCGTGCACATCGATCAACCGATCTTCGAAGGCTACGTCGGCCGTCAGGTGCCGACGGCGATGGTGGCACGTGACCTCAGCCGCGATGGTTCGTTCCTTTACCCCCGCCTTCAGACCGGTCCGTTCCCGAGCTGGTTTCTGATCGAACCCCCGGTTTATGCTCAGGTCTCTGCATGGATCGAGCAGTTTTCGGACTTCCCCCTCGAACGATGCGGCAGGATCCTGTCGCTGGCCGCAATGCTGATCGGCGCGGCAGCTATCGGCGATCTGACGCGCCGGCGTTCCGGGCTGACCGCCGCGGGATGGGCGATCGTCTTTTTCGTCGCCTGGCCAGTCACATGCCGATATGCCCGTGCTTTCCAGCCGGACATGTTCGCTCTCGGGTTGCTCCTCGCCGGAATCGCCTTTCGTCGACGTGCGGACGAATCGCTCGCCGCCGGCCGTGAAGACGACATCTTTCCGACCCTCGCCTGGGCTTCACTGGCTATCGCGTTCGCTTCGAAGCCGACGCTGGCTCCTCTGGCGATCGGTATGGCATACCCTCGAATTCCAGGGAAGCCGAATCATTCGAATCTGCGATTTCTCGCTTCGACGCTTGTCCCGACCGTTTGCTGGTATGCCTGGGCAGCCTGGCTGACGTTCTCGTCGCCCGGTCACTCGGCTGGGCATTCTCTGGACGGCTTTGCCTTCTGGCTCAATGCCCCGGGGCCGATTTCGCTACTTTCCGTCACGAACCTCGAAGCCATCGCTCGAAACGTCCTGGCCAAAGCCTGGACACCCGTGGGTGTATTTTTATGGTTGCTGGTGCCGGTGCTCTGGCGGCGTGATCCGGCAGTTCGCCGTTGGGTCATCGCTCTGGCCTGCTGGTTTGCGATCGTCGGAGGCAAAGCCCACCACGGCTATTACTGGCTGGTGCCGTCACCTTTTCTGGCGATTCTGGGCGGGTGGTTCATGGCCAGGATCGATGCGGAACATGGTGCATCGACTTTCTTGTTCCGGGTATCCGCCCGGCATCTGGGGTTCGTCGGCGGAACGCTGATGGCGGCTCTTTCGATCCTCATGGCTGCGGACACTTACGTAACACCCGAGGAATGGAAGCCGCTGACCGGCGAGATCTCGCGGATAAGAGCCTGGCTGAATTCGACGCCTGGCAGGCCGTTCGTCGGCCACGAAGCCGCGATTTTCGCCCTCGACAGACCGGGATTCCGATGGGAATGGTCCGAACCAGCCCAGAGAAGGGCCGCGGCGGCGTTCGGAACGAAGCTCGAGGGCGAATCTCCCGCCGCGCTTCTGGAATTCTACCGGAGTCAAGGGGCAGCATGGTTCGTGGCGATCGAGACAGACCCCGAGTGGGAACGTCAGGGCAGGGCTTTAGGCGCCATTCTGGACGAGAGGCGGATTGTCCAACGTTCCGGCCGTCTGGTACTCTACAGTTTGACTGAACCATCGGCCCCGCACGAACGCCCATGAACCGTCCTCGACCTGTGACCGTTCCTGAAATGATGTCCCGCAAGGGGGGCGAGCCGCTCGTCGTCGTTACGGCGGCGGATTTCACCATGGCGAAGCTCATGGATGGAACCGGCTCGGTCGACGCCCTGCTGGTGGGCGATTCACTTGGTACCGTCGTTCAGGGTCGGCCGACAACACTGGCGGTCACGCTGGATCAGATGATTTATCACACGGAAATGGTGGTCAGGGGCACGCAACGGGCGCTGGTCGTGGCCGATCTACCGTTCGGAACCTACCACGAATCGCCCGAACTTGCCATTCGTTCCGCTTCCCGATTGCTCAAGGAAACGGGCTGCACGGCCATCAAGCTCGAGGGCGGTCATCACTTCGCGAAGACGATCGCGGCCCTCGTGGCCTCCGGCATTCCCGTCATGGGGCACGTCGGACTGATGCCCCAGAGCGTGCATGCCATGGGTGGATACAAGGTGCAGCGGGACGAACACAAGGTTATAGACGATGCAGTCGCCGTTGCGGAGGCTGGAGCTTTTTCCGTGGTACTCGAATGCCTGCCGGTCGACCTGGGACGCAAGGTCACGGAAAAGGTCAAAATCCCGACGATCGGCATCGGCGCTGGCCCGCACTGCGATGGCCAGGTGCTCGTAGGCCATGACCTGCTTGGGCTTTACGACGGTCACCGGCCGAAGTTCGTTCGGGCTTACGACGATCTCAAAGAACGGGTCCGGGATGCCGTGAAACGGTATTCGGCGGATGTCCGCTCCCGGGCCTTTCCATCACCCGAAGAATCGTTCCACTGATCGCGCCGGCGTTCCACCGGCGCGAGTGTTCGGAAAGGACGCAAACGATGAGCCTGCTCGATCAACCGTTGTCGCAACGTAAATGCGTACCGTGCGAAGGTGGCGTACCCAGGCTGACGCCTGAAGAATGCCGCCCGCTCCAGGCGGAAGTGCCGGAATGGCACCTGAACGAAGACGCCACGAGGATCCGCCGGAGTTGGGTGGCTCAGGACTTCATGGAAGCCATCCGGTTCTTCGACGAAGTCGCCAAACTGGCTGAGGAAGAAGGCCACCACCCGGACCTGCACCTGACCGGCTATCGGCAGGTGTGTGTCGAGATCATGACGCACGCGATCGGCGGCCTGAGCGAAAACGACTTCATCCTGGCCGCCAAAATCGACCTGATTTCGATCAAGGAGAAACGGAAACGGAACTGAGATAAGAGCTTGCGCCTGCCCGGGGTTCGACTCCCGGGCAGGGCAACTGACCGATCTCATTTCGGATCCGCTTTGAGGAATTCGAATTGTTGCGAGGCTGCGAATTTCGAAGCGGCGTTGCCTGAATAGGACTCTCCGTTCTTGAGCGCAAGCCGCTTCACCCCGGCACCTTCAGTGAAATCGACGTCGGCGACGGGAACCCAGAAGACCGTCGGGCTGATCGCCGAATCGAAATACATGACCATCCGTTTCTGGTCATAAATCGTGCGCCAGACCGTGCTCGAAATATTCGGAGCACCGGGAGTGGAAGTCCCCAGGGGGACTGACACCGATCGAATCACGCTCAGCAGGCTGGCGATCGACTTATGCTCCTCGTCGGTCTGAGGCAACGACTTCAGCAAATACGAAGCCCGTACGAACCGGTCCGCGGCACGGCTCGTGCCGGGCAGCATCACGTTACCGCCAATCTGTTCCCAATATTTGTTCAGGGCGAGCTGTTCGTCGAATGTCGGGCTGTTGGTCATGATCTTGTATTTGGCGTCGTGGTGGATCACCAGTTTGCCCTTCACGTATTCGAAAATCGCCGAATCGCCGCTGGGGTCTGAGATCGCCATATGGCCCGTGCCGTTGACACCATTGGGGAGCACTGGAGCGATCACCGTAAACGGTTCTTTTTTCAGAGCTTCGACCGTTTCCGCGACCGTCGCGAAGTTGTCCAGAACGTATTGGCACCACGCGGCGATCGAAATGTTCGGGCGTCCGGCGACTTTCGGCCCATAATCGCTTTCGGCCAGGTAGAGCACATTGCTGACCAGCCCCTTTTCGTTGATGCCATCCACCGAAGCCACGCCGTAGAAAGAACAGACCAGTGAACCGTACTTGCTCTTCCATTTCAGCGAATCGGCCGATGCGGCACCGTCGCGGCTCATTCCCCGCGGGAAAACGTAAATCTCCGTCCCCGGGTCTTCCTCCCAGTCCATCGACCGCGCGACCAAAACCGACCCGCCTGGCCCCTTATACAGGCATCTTGTACACGCATTCGCAGTCGATGCGAAAACGGCGGAGACAGACAAGGCGATCAAAAAGCAACTGAACCAGGATTTACGCATTTTCAGCCGTTCCGTTCGAGAGAGGAAGTTCCTGCAGATCTGGCGAACTCTGCGTGCTCGCCGATTTCGATATCGCCGTCAATCTAATCAAGCCCGAAGACCTTAACAACTCACCTACGCCGTTTCGCCGGGACTTTAAGTCATTGGATCCGTCGCACCTCGAATTCAATCGGCTTCCGTCGGAACGGAATCGCCATGTCGCAGAACGTGAATTCCGGCCCTCAGCTTCTCCAGCGTCATCGGTTCTTGTGCTTCGAAGTGCAGGAATGTCGGAAATGGATCCGTCCCGTCGATGATGATCTGCCGGTGATTCGCCACGGAAAACCCTTCGTCGCACGGCTGGTGCCCGGTGATCAGCCAGTCCGCATCCACCATGCCGAGGAACCTGTCCGCAGTTTCAGGCGCGATATCCCGTCCCCAGGTGAGCATGTAAACCGAACCGCCGCGGGCCATTTGCGGCGGTGTCCAGGTCGTCGCATTCAGAATCTCCGGATCGAAGTGGTCGAGCCAGTGCCCATCGGGCATCGTGTGGCAGATCATCACCCGGTTCGGTGTTCGCACGGCAAGAGGATACGCCAGAAACAGTTCGCGATAAGCCGCGCAAATCTCTTCGGCCAGGTCGCCGTAAGCCGTTTTCACGCCGATATGATAGAGCGCATTGAGCGGAACGCCGTTCTTGGCGATGGCACGCCCCGTGATCTCCGAAAGCTCATGATTGCCAAGTATCACGTGCACGCGACGGGCATATCGGCACTTCAGGCCGCAGACCAGGTCCACGAGCTGGTGCGAGCGGTCGCCGCCGTCGTCGGGATACATCCGCGGCCCGTGGATCAATTCCTGCAGGACCAGATGCCGCTTCTTGTGGTTATCCAGGTCGGCGTATTCGAACACCTGCCGAAGTGCCGGAATATTGCCATGGAGGTCGCCGACGACGATCACGTCCTCAGCATCGTCCAGAACGACCTGGGAACCTTGCCTGCCAGGGCTTTCGCGAAAGATGCGAGTGGCCTGACGAATCGTGGCAAGAACGCGGGCAGCGTCGGGCATGATGACGAATCGCCAGGGACAGGAATAGGGCAGAAAACCGCCTGCACTGCAGGATACCGGTTCCGGCAGCAGGCCGACGCCAGGATCGAGCGACAGCGTGTCCTACGGGATCATTATACGCCAAACACGGCGACCGGGACGAACGATTCCGGCTGAAGTGGCCGGAGAGAAATTCACATTACCTTTGCGCCGCTGCGGATTGCCGCAGAACTTCGGGGCGGTCGGAACAGGCCTCGCCCGTAATCACTATCGTTCGGAACGAGTGATTAAAATTGCCCATCGATGGCATTTCGATCGATGCCACTTCGGTTTCCGTTTCGCAAAAGCATCCGAAGTCTTGAACGCACCTGATATTGGAAGCGTTTGACGTCACCTTCGATCGCCGCTCAGGGAACTTCGGGAAGAATCTATCGGTGGACAGAGACTCGTCCGCAATTGCCTGCCCCGACCGCTTGTCTCGCTTGCCGATTCCGTTTCGCAAAATGATCGTTCGCCTTAATACTCGAAGAACTTACGCCATATTTCCGAAACGCGGCGGAAGACGTGGCGCCTCATGGGAATCCGTTTCGCAATCGCTATCCAAAAGCAATCAGATCCGTCACTTAGGGAACTTCGGCTCGGGTTGAGAAGGTCAGGCGACGAAGAGAATCAAGTTCGTTCGATTCGCGCCCCTGAGAGGGGATCGATTGGCAAGACTGCGGCAACTTTCCGAATCTGGCCGAGTTTTCCGCAGGTACGAGTTCCTGAAGATCGATCGATTAGTTCGATCTGGCCGAAGTTTCGGAATACAAATCTTTCGAATACTTCGTTCGAACATCGGCGATTCGAGGCCGGCCGGATTCGGGCCGTCCGTATCGACTGAGTTCGAGCCATGATCAAAGCGGCCCAGGCGAGGCCGATATCGCTTGATTACTTTGCAATGATGCGATCCTGAGCGGATCACGCCGGATCGCCTGGCATCCGTCAGATCTCGTTGCACGTCATCGCGTTATCGCTCGTCAGTTTCAGGAGTTCCTGGGAGAGTTCGCTGAGCAGTTCCGAGGCTTCCTGCGTCTGCCGGGCGTTGCCGGAAAGCTGCCGCGTGGTCTGCTGGAATTCGCGCATCGCCTGATTGATCTGGTCGATGCCCACATATTGCTGGCGAGTGGCGTTCGAAATCTGGGCGACGGCCGAGGCGGCCTGGCCGAGCGATTCGTTGATGCGGTCGATCACGTCGCCGGCGGACCTCGTCAGTTCCAGGGTGCTGTCGACGCCCGAGACGCCCTTGTCGGTCGCCAGGACCGTCGCTTCAGCCGCCTTGCGGATTTCGCTGAGCATGTGGCGGATCCGAGTGTTCGCCGTTTTGGATTGCTCGGCCAGGTTGCGGACTTCAGCCGCGACCACCGCGAAGCCTTTACCCTGTTCGCCCGCCTTGGCGGCTTCGATCGTGGCGTTAAGGGCCAGCAATTTCGACTGATCGGCAATTTCGTTCACGGACGACGTGATCTGGTCGATCTGCCGCGTCCGGTCGGCCAGTGTCGCGATCTCCTGGGCGTAATCGTTGACGATTTCACGCAACTGCCCCATGGACTGGATGATCTGGCGAACTGCGGCGGCCCCTTCCTGCAGCGCCTGGGCCGAATCATTCGTGAGATGGGCGACTGACTCGGCCTTGGCCGAGTTCTGCTCGGCCGTGGCCCGGATCTCCTCGACGGTGGCGACGACTTCGTTGACCGACGATGCCTGCTCCGTCGCTGTCTGGTATCCGTCGTTCGAAGTGTCGACGAGCTTCTGACCTGCCTGAGACAGGTTCCTGGCGGTTTCCTGAAGCGTAGCGCGTGTTCTTGACTCGACTTCGGCCGCAGAAGCGAGTGCCGCGGCGTTTCTCTCCAGTTCGGCCATGTCACGGTTGCGCGTGCGGTCGGAGACTTCAAGCTGCTGGGCCATGCCGTTGAAGGAGTTCGCCAGCCGGGCCAGTTCGTCTTCGCCGCGGACGGGGGCACGGGCGGCCAGATGGCCAGCCGCGAGTTCGCCAGCAGCTTCGGCGACATCGACGATCCTGCGAGATTGCCGCAGCGCGAGCCAGCGGGCGACGATCACCGTAAGGATGGCCGTCGCGATCAATAAAGCCATGCTCACCATGCGAATGCGTTCGCCAAGGGCGAAGGCTTCGGAAAACTGCTGTTCGATCACGATACCCCAGCGGAACGAAGGCACGTAGAACCAGGCAGCCACGACGGGCCGGTCCGATTCGTCATGCGTCCAGGCGTAGCCCTGGCCGCCTGAGATCGCCGAAATCATCGGCGACACTTCGTTCCTGTGTTTTCGGATCCGTTTTTTGAAAGCGGCTTGAGTGTCGTTTTTCGTGGGTGCGACGAGAATCGCTTCGTCCTTCTTTCCTTCCACGTCCTTTCCGACGAGAATCTGACCGGTTTTGCCCATGCCGGTGTAGTCGGTCACGACATCCAGGATGTCCGTCTGTTCGAGTTCGAAAGCGAGCACACCGGCGATTTCCCCGTCGTCGACAATCGGGCTGACGACGTAAGACACGGGAGTTCGCTGATGGTCAAGGATCTCGAATTCGGAAAACGTGGTCTGTAGCAGGGTCAGGACCTGTTCGACGGAAGCTGCGAAGCGAGTGCTTCGGTAATTGCCCTGATTCAGACGATCGCCAGGAACGTATGGAGGCTTCAGGCTGAAGAGAATCTGCTGGTTCATGTCCAGCAGAATCACGTTCTCGAAATTCAGCGATTCGGTCATGAAGGCCAGTTCGGCAACGAGTTTCGAGTCGACCTGGACGAGTGGCTTCGCCTTCGAAATATCGCCGGAAGCGGCGATCGCGTTCTTTTTGCATTGGTGCAGGGCGTCGTTGACCGTCCGGTTCTGAGCCGCCAGATTCACTTCCCGGATCCTGGCGTTGGCGTACGTTTCGAGGGCCGAGGCCTTGGCATTGCCGAGAACGATGAGATTACGCCGTACGCTCTCTTCCACGGAGAGCATGGCCATTCGTGTCGCGACGAGCGTGAGAATGACCGACGGTACCAGCGCGATGGTCAGAAAGCTGACCATCTGCTGTCGCAGGATCGACTTGCGAATCAATCGAAAGAGGTTCATCGACGGACGTTCCTCCGATCGATCCGTGAGACATGAGTCTCATCGATCACGGGTTCTTTCGGGTCAGGCCTGGCAGGGGATTCTTCCGGATCTTTCACCGGAGCGACAGGGGGAGTCGACGGCGAGGTTGACTTCGCAGCAGGATTATCCGGTGGTTTCGGTGCCGGTGGCACGGGCGATTCCGGCTTACGGGTCGGAGGATTCGAAGCTGGTTTGGCGGCGTCCGGAATCATGAGAGCAGGGGGAGTCTCCAATTCGCCCACGACCCAGGGACGTTTGCTCTTAATTGGCGGTACTTCACGGTCACCCGGATTCGCCCAGGAGTTGCCCCAGGCGGCATAGAGATCGCGGAGCAACTCTTCCCAGTCCCGTTTCGATCGCGTGATCGGGAATGGTACAGGGCGAATGGAGTCGCCACTCGACCAGACAATGTCGAAAAGGGCGTCAGAGCGAGCTTTGGCGATATAAACAGGCCGCCAGGTGTGATTCGTCCACGAATCGACGGTCACGATTCCCTCAGGGGCTGCGAGACTTTGCCGGCCAATTGCGTTCACGACGTCGTCCACGTCAGTCGATTCCGCTTCGACCACAGCTTGAGCCCAAAGCTTGACGCTGTTGTAGGATGCCGTCATGACGTCGTTGGCGACTTTGTCAGGGCCGTACCTGGCACGAAGTGCTTCCAGGTAGGCCTTGTTGGCGGGCGAGTCGATCGTCTGAAAATAATTCCATGCCGAGTAGTGACCGACGAGGTCCTCGGCAGGTACGTTCTTGAGAAGGGCCCGGAGTTCGTCTTCCGCGATCGCGAACGAAATCACCGGAATTTTGTCGGATCGGATGCCCGCCTTGCCGAGTTCCGCATAGAAATAGCGGTTCGTGTCGCCGACGACCGTAGAAATGATGACATCAGGAGCGGTCTTCACGATATCGGCGACGACATCTTTCACGTCGTCGGTACCGAAGAGCAAATAGCTTTCTCCCGCAAGGTCCGCCCCGACCGACTTCAAAATGTCCTTGGAGATCTCGTTCACGCAGTGAGGCCAGATATAGTCGGACCCCACCAGATAGAACCGCTTTGCCCCCAGATTACGGATCGCCCAGGAGATCGAGGGCGTGATCTGCTGATTCGGCGCGGCCCCGGTGCAGATCACGTGCTGCGAGTACTCCAGCCCTTCGTAAGCCATCGGATAGATCAGCAGATGATCGTTCGATTCGATCACGGGCAGGACGGTCTTCCGGCTGGCGGATGTCCAGCATCCGAAAATGACGGCCACTTTCTCGTCGCGGATGAGCCGCTCGGCTTCGCGGGCGAAAGTCGGCCAGTCCGATTTGCCGTCGGCGACGATGTATTCGACAGGCCGGCCCATGAGGCCCCCGGCGGCATTGATCTGCTCGATCGCCAGAATTTCGGCATCGATCATGGACGATTCGCTGATCGCCATCGCGCCGGAGCGGGAATGCAGCAGGCCGACCTTGATCGGTTGCACCGAAGCTCGCAACCACCATTCCGCACCGGCAACGCCGAGAAGGACCAGCAGGATCCACGCAAGAACGTACCGTCCGGGCATACGTATGGCATTTTCTCCTTGAGACGTCATCGTGTCGTGCCACTCCGGATCGGCCTAGTCCAGTGGGAGATTTAGGTAAAGTATAACACATACGGAAGAAAGCGACTTGGGCGCGCCCCCCTTCCGTGGAATTCCTTACGGCTTCCGTCTCAAGTCCGACGGGTCCTCGTTCCGGCAGTATCGACGGGTAATGGCTCGAAACCCTTGCGATGAACGATCCGACTTGGTCGAATGAGGCGTATTCTGTCGGTTCGGAAAGACCGGACGACACTCCAGCGCATCACAATTGCAAGTCCTCCCGCCCGAATCTCTCCCGCCATCAAGGTGCAAGTCATGTCCGAAGCGATCGTCTCGCCATTGATTTCAGGTGTCTGCTCGCGCAGGACCGGTCCCGGCTGGGTTCGAAACTTCCGGGTTATCGCCGCCTGGGCCCTGGCATCGTTCATGTCGTTCGCAACGTCCACATTCGCCGACGAACCGCCACCACTTTTCGTGGAAGGTTACGCCTGGCCGATGTCGGTGCAGCCAGGGGAGAAAGTCGGCCTGCACGTATCGACTTCGGAACCGCAATATCAGTTCGAAATCGTTCGGCTCGGGGCGGAACCACGTCCGATGAAGCTGGCTGCGACCGATACTGCAGCAACGCGAACAGTGCCGGGCCAGAATCACGCGATTCCGGAAAAGGCGTCCGCCGAGGGATGCGGCTGGCCGGTGAGCCAGGATCTGACGATCCCGAAGGACTGGCCATCCGGGTATTACGAAGTTCGCCTGTCCGTACGAGACAACGGCGGCACCTACACACACCGTGGATCCCGGTCGGCCAGTTCTTCCTGCTACTTCGTGGTTCGTTCGCCCGATCCGGGCAAGTCTTCGAAGATCCTGCTGCAACTGGCGACGAACACCTACAACGCTTACAACAATTGGGGCGGATCCAGCCTTTATGCCTACAACGGCAGGGCGAATCTCCAGGGCAACAAGGTCAGCTTTCAGCGGCCCCCGGCCAGTCAGTATTCGAACTGGGAATGGCCCTTCGTTCGATGGGCTGAGAAGAACGGTTACGCACTCGAATTCGCCACGAACGAGGATCTCGAATTCCGGCCTGAAATCTTGTCGGCCTACAAACTCGTTCTTTCCGTGGGGCACGACGAATACTGGTCGGCACCGATGCGCGACAATCTGGAGGCTTACATCGCGAAAGGCGGCAACGTCGCATTTTTCAGCGGCAATTCGGTCTGCTGGCAGGTTCGAGCCGAGAAGGACGGTTCGGCCCTGACGAGCTGGAAGCAGAACACGTATTCGGACCCCCAGTTCCAGACCGGCGACTTCGGTACACTGGCGACGCTTTGGAGCCATCACCTGATCGGCAGGCCTGAAAACAAGCTGACTGGCGTCGGTTTCCTCTTCGGCGGCTATCATATCAGCCATGGCCATTTCATGGGCGGGTCGGGCGGTTACACGGTGCATCGGCCGAAGCACTGGATCTTCGAAGGCACGGGCTTACGCCAGGGTGACTTGCTGGGGGCCAGGGACACGATCGTCGGCTATGAATGCGACGGCTGCGAAATGACCATCGGCAGCGACGGCTTACCTGCCCCCACAGGCAACGACGGCACTCCGAAGAATTTCGTGATACTCGGCACCGCCCCAGCCGAATGGCACAAAGACGACGCCTGGTGGTACGAGAAGTTCGAACATGGCCGGCTGGGTGCCGCAGTGCTGGGAACGTATCAGTCCGCCGGAGGAGGAACCGTCATCACGAGCGGTTCGACCGACTGGGCGCATGGCCTGCGCGGAAACGACAAAACCGTCGAACGGATCACGAAGAACGTGCTCGACAAGCTGGGTAAGTGAACTGAATGAACGCGAACGGCGAAATCCCGTCGGGAATCCTGATCGGAATCAGGATTCCCGGTCGTGTTCGATCGATTACATAATTCGAAGGTTTCGCCAGTTATCAGGCGTGCAGCTTCAACCCGCCTTCGAAAGCGGGCCGGGCCGGTTCCTCAGCCCGCCTGAGCGAAACGATGATGATGCCGTAACGATTCGCCAGATCGATGACCTTGTCCTGATCGACGAAAATCGTGCGATCAGCTTCGACGGCAAGCACCTTCGCACGGGCTTTGTGCAGGTTTTCGATCGTACGCAGGCCGACGGTGGGCACGTCGAAGCGCATATCCTGATCCGGCTTGGCCACTTTCACGAGTGTCCAGCCCCCGGCGGGGCAAAGCTGGCCGGCACGTTCGACGCAGCGGTCGGTGCCTTCGATCGCTTCCACTGCCAGGGCCGAGCGTTCCTTGACGGCAACGGACTGGCCGACGTCCAGGCCACCCATGTGCTTGGCCAGGGTCCAGCCGAAATCGATGTCGTCCCATTGCGCCTTGGACGGCGACTTTTTGGTAAGGATGCCTTCTTTCACGAGCAACTCCGGGCAATAGTCCAGGGCCGAGGCGAAATGCAGGCCACGGCGTGCGAACATTTCGATGACGCCCAACAGAATCGTGTCGTCCCGCTTGTCGGCCCGGCAGATTCTGTACCAGAGTTCGAACATGGCCAGATCAGGCATCAGCCGGACCACCCGAAGCGGCGTATGCATCACGCTTTTCGTGATCTTGCCGGCCATGACGACATTGCGGATTCCCATCCGTTCGAAGTCGCGCATCATGCCACTGAGCTTAGTGACACCCCGCCAGCGAAAATCGGAACAGATCGACTTCAATTCTTCCGGGGCTTCGTAACGAATGCCCACGCAATGAACTTCATACCCCTGCCGGAGCGCACCTTCGGCGAACAGGATCGGGAATCGGCCGCTTCCAGCCAGAAGACCGACTTTGGATCCTGGCGGGGGTGGCTCGAGCCGCGTCCGGAACCGTGTGGAAGGTCGCTCGTAATGGCGGGCGGCAATTGAGTCGTTTTCTTGAGATTCCGTCATGGCATCAGCTTCGATATCAGGTGAATCGAGCGGGTCCGTTACCGATCGAGACCGAACCGTCGCTGATCGGTCAGGACGTTTCCTCAAGCGTGTTCGACTCCATCGGGGCCAGCGAAACGCCAGCCTGGGCAGCCAGAATCTTGATCCGCTCCATGGCGGCGACCAGTTCACGCACCTGCTGGTGCATTTCCGGCAAGCGTGCGATCATCTGGAAAATACGCCGCTGTTCGCGAATCGGCATCGCGGGCGAACCCAGCAATTGCTGACCGCTGGGCACATTCCGGTGCACGCCGGCCTGAGCACCGATAATGACCTTATCACCAATCTCGGTGTGATCCTTGACGCCGACCTGACCGGCAAGGACGACGTAATCGCCCGTCTTGCAACTGCCCGCCAGACCGACCTGGCCGCAGATCATGTTGTGCTGGCCAATCTGGTTGTTGTGGCCGATCATGACGAGATTATCGATCTTCGAGCCTTCGCCGATCGTCGTCGCCTCGAACGTGCCGCGGTCGATCGTGCAGTTCGCCCCAATTTCGACATCGTCGGCGATTTCCACCGTTCCGGTCTGGGGGATCTTGACGTGCCGGCCTTCCTTCAGGCGATAGCCGAAACCGTCGCTGCCGATCACCGTTCCGGAATGGACTTCGACACGATCGCCGAGGCTGGTTTCGTCATAGAGAACGACGTTCGCATGCAATACGCAGTCCTTACCGACGACGCAGTGCGACTGAACGACCGCCCCCGGGAAGAGAGTCGAGCCGTCGCCGATTTCGGCATATTCGCCGACATAAGCGAACGGGTGAATGGCCACGTTACGGCCGATCTTGGCGGTGGCGGCGATATAGGCCTTGGGATGGATGCCGACCCAGCGGGGCGGCTCTCCGCCGCGGAGGTGAGTCCGGACTTTCACGAAGGCATCGAGCGGATCTTCGACTTCGACCAGCGGCAGATCCGGTGCGATCACTTGTGCCCTGGTGCGGAAATGAGGACCGACCAGAGCCGCCGAAGCCGGACAGGCACGAAGCGCACGAGCGACACGATCGTCCGCGATGAACGTAATGTCGCCGGGCCCGGCAATCTCGACCGGACGTGCATCAGCGATCGAAACCGTACCGTTGCCGACGATTCGACCGTTGACGATGGATGCGATCTGTTCGAGCGTGGTCGATGCCATCAGCATTCCTCCGTGAAATTCCTGCCGAGCATCTCCTGATGCCCCATTTTCGTATCGGCATTCCGGACTCGAGTTCCGCAGTGAGCGTTCTACGATCGTTCGGTTTGTACCAAGATCTTCCGATCATGGCAAGGCTAGGTGAGTTAATATGGATGCAACGGCTGCACCCTTGATTTCTGCGAACGGCGAAATGATCGTCGGTAGATTCGGGCAAGTGAATTCGATTCGCAGGTCATGCCTTCCGCATTCGACGCGAATGATCAAGACCCGTCGCATCAGTGAGCGATGCCGTCGCGCCGGCAGAATGCACGATAAATCTTCAGCCGGTTGTATTCCACTGTGCCCTCCAGCCAGGTGAATGCCGGTGTGAGAGTGATCCAGCCCGTTTCTTCGAAAGCAGCCTGAATCTTCGCGGCTTCGACGGAATCGAACCAATCGGATAACCGCATCGATTTTCCGGCTTCCGTGGTTTCGATCGCTTTCGCGAGATGACTGTAAA
This sequence comes from bacterium, assembly GCA_016125085.1. Lineage (GTDB taxonomy): Bacteria > Planctomycetota > Planctomycetia > Isosphaerales > Isosphaeraceae > QWQI01. The sequence goes on along the minus strand of WGMM01000013.1, from coordinate 87,816 downwards.
TCGTCGTGGGATGCAGCCCCCTTTGTTGGGCGATAGTTTCGATCGGTATTCCCTCGAGGATAAGATCGATCGTTTCTTTGACCGACGCACCTGATTTTTTTGACCTTTCCGGAATGCGCGTCGGCATTTCGCCGGTATCGAAAAACATCTGCGGATGTTCCGTGAGCCAATCCTCGACGATCCCGACAATCTCTTCGCCAAAGTCAGCACGTTTCCGTTCCCCGATCCCGGGCACGGACGCAAGGCTTTGCAAATCCAAAGGATAAGTCCTGGCGATATGCCGCAGGGTCGCATCGCCGCAGATCACGTAGGCCGGCACGTCACGCTGATCGGCAAGGTCGCGCCGCCACGCCCTCAGAACTTCGAACAGACCTTCGTCGCACGCTTCTTTCTCGACTTTCGCGCGTTTTTGCGATCCGACGGAGGCGACATTCTCGCCCGGCCAGCCCCGGCTCAATAACACTTGCTGGCGGTTTTTCAAAGTGTCCAGCCCTAGTTGCGTCAGCGAAGCGGTCGCGAATTTGCCTTCGCTCATGGCCACGAGGCCTTTCCGCGCCAATTGCCTGCCCAGGTCGCCCCATTCCTGCCTTGTGCGGTCCTTGCCGATACCGTAAGTCGATAGCTGATCGTGCCCCCATCGCTGGATTTTCTCGGTCCGCGCACCGACGAGCACCTCGGCGACGTGCTTCCAGCCGACGGAGAAGCCGCTTTTCTGCACGATGCGGTAGATGCAGCTGAGCAGCTTCTGGGCTTCGAGCGTGGCATCCCAGGTTTCTCGGGGCTCCAGACAGTTGTCGCAATTGCCGCAGTTGCCGCCGGTCCATTCCTCGCCGAAATGTCGCAGCAGGTCGGCACGGCGGCATTCGGCCGACTCGGCGAAGGCCAGCATCCGGTCGAGCTGGGCACGAGCGATGGCCTGGGCCTGCTCGTCGTCCGACTGATCGATCATCCTGCTGAGCATCACGGCATCGCCGCGCGAGAATAGCAGCAGACATTCCGAAGGCAGACCGTCGCGCCCGGCCCGGCCTGTCTGCTGATAATAGCCTTCCACGTTCTTCGGCAGATCGGCATGTACGACGAAGCGCACGTCCGGCTTGTTGATTCCCATGCCGAAAGCGATCGTAGCGCAAATCACTCGAACTTTGTCGCGAATGAAGGCTTCCTGATTCGCCGTGCGCGTTTCATGATCCATCCCCGCGTGATAGGCAAGAGCCTCAACACCCGATGATTTCAGCTCATAGGCCATCGACTCCGCATTCTTGCGTGAGAGACAGTAGACGATGCCCGATTCGTCCGGCCGAGCGGCGGCGAATTCGCTCACCTGCCGCAGGCTGTCGCTTTTCGGCACGACACGATAGCTGAGGTTCGCCCGGTTGAAGCTGGAGACGAATATCGCTGGCTCACGCATTCGAAGCTGCGAGGCGATATCCTGCCGCACTCGTGGCGTGGCGGTCGCCGTCAGGGCCAGAATCGGGGCGGCCGGTAATGAGTCGCGCAGCGTTCCGAGCATACGATATTCGGGCCGGAAGTCATGGCCCCATTCGCTGATGCAGTGGGCTTCGTCGACCACCAGGGCTGCGACGTTCCAGCGCCCCAGTCGAGAGAGAAAGTCATCGGTCATGAGCCTCTCGGGGGCGACGTAGAGCAAATCGAGCCGGCCGGAATCCAGTGCACGTATCGTTTCTCGCGCGTCTTCGGCGTTCTGGGAAGAATTGAGAAGACCCGCGGCGACGCCGGCGGCGACCATCTGGTCGACCTGATCTTTCATCAGTGCGATCAAGGGAGAAACGACGATCGTGAGCCCGGAACGCATAACCGCCGGAAGCTGATAACACAGGCTTTTGCCAGCTCCCGTAGGAAGTACCGCGACCGTATCGCGGCTGGCCAGTGCCGCTTCGACAATTTCCCGCTGGAAGGGCCGGAATGCGTCGTAACCGAAGATTCTTTTGAGGATTACGAGCGGGTCTTCCGTCGATTCGTGATTCATCGTTCGCGAATTCTATTGCAGCGATAGCAGATTTCAAGCCGCGACGAAGCCTCTTTCGCCATGCCCTGAACGCCAGACTCCCTCAATAGAACACGTCGGGGTACCACTGATCAAGAGTCGAGGCAAATTCAGGAGCGAGTTAGGATGCGGAGCGGTTGTCGGGCCTTTTCGAACAGCGCTCAAAGGGCTCGATCGAACATCGTGAGCAAGTCGGTCAATTTCGAAACGCCACGGCTTTCTCCGTAGCGGCCACGGCGATCGATCAGGACGGCTTCGAAGCCCAATTCAAGCGGCACGCGGAAGTCGTTCACCAGGTCGTCGCCGACGAACAGAGTCGAGGAGGCCGAATGCCCGAGACCGGACAACACGGCTTCGTAAAACTCCATGCCAGGTTTCCGAGCACCGACTTCAGACGATATGACGAGCGACTTCAGAGGAAATTCGGGTGCAGTGAGCCCGGCCCAGACCTGCCTGAGGCGGCTGTCGAAATTGGAAGCGACACAGAGCACGAGCCCCTCATTCGAAAGCCGGGTGACGACATGCGCGGCATCTTCGAAAAGCCGCCAGTTGGCAGAGTCAGCGAAATGATTCCACAACCGATCGAAAGCCGTATCCGCTTGTGATTTAGTCAGTTCCGGCAAACACTCGCCAACGATTCTACGCCAGCGTACACGTTCGAGGGCTTCGTTCGTCCGGTGCCCGCCTGATGTTTCGTCATGCGAAAAAGCTTTGCCGAAACGCTGGCGAATGATATCGTCCGGTAAATCCACACCCTGTTCCGCCGCTGCCATTCGATAGGCCTGGGCTACCGGTGGCCATGGCTCGATCAGCGTTCCCACGGCATCGAAGGCGACGGCCTGAATCTTTTCGAAGCGCATGTTTCCGATCCCGGCTTCACTTGTGGTTTCGAATCCGCAGCGGTCGTGTCCGAACTCGTCGAAAGCCCTCAAGAGGCTTCGCCCCTGTAGTTATCATGCGACAACATCGGGGATTCGTCATCCCCGCGAATGAATTGACCCGGCGAATCTCGGAAGAAATCGCCGGGTCAAGAGGAATGGAAGGTACGAGCGATGTCCGGAATCGCACCCGGTCAATCGCGGATTTACTGTGTTTCTTCGCGAGGTTTGTTGCGTGCTTCCGACTGGGCGTGCTGGGCCAGTGCCGCAAGCGGCCGGAGCACGGAAAGGATCGTATTCAGATGCCCCAGACGCGGGCCGAACCGGTCGGTGAAATCGGCCAGGGTGAATTCGCCTTCCATCAGCTCGGATTCGTTTTCATGAACGAAGGTCACGAGCTGCTCCATAATTTGACCGTGCACTTGCTCGAGCGTCTTGAGCACGCCTCGAGTCTCGAACAACACCGCCTGGTGGCTGGTCTGCCAGCGTTCCAGCTCCTGCATCTGCCTGGCCCGCTGATCACGAGATACCTGAACCGTCTCCCGGGTCAACTCCAGGAGCGTGCGATTCTGATCGACCAGTTGCCTCAGCATTTCATTCGTATTGGACTGCATCTGCAGCATCAGCTGAAACAGTGCAGCCGGATCGGCCGGCACCGGGCCTGCGGGCAACTGGGCAGCGGCCTGCGACTGCCCGGCGGGAGTGACCTCCATGCTGTATGTCCAGGGCGGTTGGGCACTTCGATCGGGCGTGGACATCAGGAACCTCCGACGTCGGTCAGAACGATCTTCACGGGCGTCGATCGCTCTCTACTTTCATCATAGATGCCCGGCCCGTTTTGTCCACCATGAATTCACGATTCGCGGCGGCAAAGCGGGCTCAGTCGTCACAACCGGGCATTGGATCGAGATTACGGAAGACATCGCCCAGCGAATCGACGATATCGCTGGCGATCATGCCCGTAAGGCCGCTGTCGTCCCTGGCCATATCACCAGCCAGGCCGTGCACATACGTCGCCAGGACACAGGCGTCCATCGGTGCGTAACCTTGTGCCAGGAATGCGGAAACGACGCCGGTCAGCACGTCGCCGCAGCCACCGGTGGCCATGCCGGGGTTGCCCGAAGTGTTGACGTAAAGATGCGTTCCATCGGTCACGACCGTCTCATGGCCTTTCAGCACGACAACCGAATCGGCCGGCATGTGTGCCCGGATCGCCACGGCGGACCCGATACGGTCACGCTGAATTTCGGCTGTCGTAACACCCAGCAGACGAGCAGCTTCACCCGGATGGGGAGTCGCGACGATCGTGGAATGGTGAGTTTTCAGCGCGTTGCCGCAGGACTTCAGCGGGGCGAAAGTATTCAGTGCGTCGGCGTCCAGCACCAGCGGCTTGTTCGTATGTCGCAGCAGTTCGCAGATCAGGTCGTGAACGCCCTTCGACCGGCCCAGGCCCGGGCCGGCGGCGATGACGGTTGCGTCATGCGTCAAGGGGAGAAGCTCATACCACGCCGCTGATCCGTCGACGGCTCCGGAACTGGTCTGGGGCAGGGGCCAGGTCATGAACGAAGGATCGAAACCGGCGACGGTCGGCTGGACCTCGTGCGGCGATGCGACTCGCACCAGCCCAGCACCGCTGCGCAAGGCCGCAAGCCCGGCGAGGGCAGCGGCACCGGCCATGCCGCGGCTGCCCGCGACGACGAGAACATGGCCGTAAGTACCCTTGTGAGAATCCGCGTTTCGAGCACGAAGCGGCGGAATGGCGTTGATCTTCTGCATATTGCGAACTTCCTGTCGTGTCCGTTTCCTGAAAACTGCCCGGAGACTTTTCCTGTATCGGTTAAGGGCCGAAGCCCTCGAAGACTTCGGTATCCATCACACCTTCCGCTGGTTGTTTCGGCGAGCTCTTCGCCGTTTCGCCATGTTGCCTGGCCAACCCCGCACGGCGAGCGATCAGCCCTGCCACGTGCCCGCCGTTGAAGCCGCTGTCGATGTTCACGACGACGACGTTCGACGCACAACTATTGAGCATGGTCAGGAGAGGTGCCAGGCCATGAAGGTGTGCCCCGTATCCGATAGTGGTCGGCACTGCGATCACGGGACAATCCGTCAGGCCACCGAGCACGCTCGGAAGTGCACCTTCCATGCCCGCGACCGCCACGATCGCATCGGCATTTTCGAAGCGGTGCAGGCGACTGAGCAGGCGGTGAATTCCGGCGACACCGACGTCGCTGATCAGCTGGACATCGCAATTCCACGATTCGGCCGTCACGCGAGCTTCTTCAGCCACGGGCAGGTCGCTCGTCCCAGCCGTCACCACGACGACCCGGCCCAGCTTCGGGCCCGGATCCTCAACGGGCGGAATCCGGAACGTGCGGCCCAGAACGTTATACTGCCCTCGCGGGAAATGATTCGCCAGAACCTGACCTACCTCTGGCGAGACCCGCGTCACGAGACTGGCGTCGCCGTGCTGAATCTGTACTTCCAAGATCGAAAGGATCTGATCGGCCGTCTTGCCCTGGCCGAAAACGACCTCGGGGTATCCGCAGCGAAGCCGCCGGTGATGATCGATACTGGCGACACCTTCGAGATTTTCGAAAGGCGACCAGCGAATGCGGCTGACGGCCTCGGAAGGAGCGACCTGACCATTTCGGACTTCGGTGAGCAGCTCAAGGAGTTTGGCTTGATCCAGCACTGTCGGACCTCTTCACCACAGGAATCTTCGAAGGCCGGACATTTTCAGCCGGGGAAAACGGCGGGATCGCTCGCCAGCTTCGGAACGGCACCGGTTTGCCCAGCCAGAAACACCGGAATCCCGATCGGTCATGGACGCCGCGAGTCGACCCGGCGTATCCTAACATAGGGGTTCATGATTTGACGAGATGAGTTCCACACATGGCAGACGCGATCGGCCCAGAAACCGACGACAGCGATGCGGATTCCGATTCGCCGGCCACACTTTTCCAGGGCCGCCTGCGAGACCGGCTCGGGCCGACGGCCATCTCGTTTCTGGTGCACGCCGCGCTGATGATTCTTCTGCTGGCGTTCAGCTATGGAATCGAGAAAAAGCAGGGGCTTTCACTGTTCCTCAAAGTCGGCGACGATGCGAACGCCGGTGGTCAGCCTCTGGTCGTTGACAATGGCCTGGACGAGCCCCTGGACACGCCGGCCGTCGATGTCACAAGGCTCGAACGGATCGAGCCGGAGCCTGTGCTCAACCCTCAACTGCCGAAAATGACGATCGCCGAAGTGGCCCTCGACCGTTCCGAAATCGCCCGGCCCGCCGCTGCGGTCGAAGGCTTCGGCACTTCCCAATTCGAAGGCATTTCCGAATCGGTTCAGGGGGTGTCGGTGAAGATCGGCGACCCGCAGTTCACCCTGATCTGGGACACTGACGCCGACCTGGACCTGCACGTCATCGAACCCGGCGGAGCCCACATTTTCTGGGAACACCGCAACGGCAAAAAAGGAGGCGAACTGGACGTGGACGACGTCGACGGCCAGGGCCCGGAGAACGTCTTCTGGAAAAAAGGTATCGGCCCCGAAGGCGAATACAAATGGTGGGTGCATTATTACGGCGGAACGGGCGGCCGTGTGCGAAAGACGACCTGGAAAGTGCGCATCAAGCACGACGGCCGGGTCGAGTCATTTTCGGGAACGCTTTCGAAGATCGATGACAAATCGCCGGAACGAACGTTCTTAAAAGGCAGCCGCGACGGCGACGACACCTCGATCGAAAGGGCCAGCGAAACGAAGCGCTGAACCGGGCGGAGAATCACTCGAATTCGTTTCATTTCCTGAAAGCCGAGAGTTCGATCGATGAGAAATGAGCTCTCTCTACCGAAGCTACTTCCATTCGTTGCCGTCATCATGACAGCTTGCATAAAGATAGGCGGGTGTTCGGAATTTCAGTGAGTTCAATCAAAACCTAAAGTCGATCCTGCCGTCGTAGAGAATCGGATCAGGCAATCGATCTTCCTCGGCATGTCTCTGGAAGACCTACTTGCCATTCTCAGGTCTGAGGACGGCCCGAATTTCCATAATGACGACAGCGACAACTTTCTCGTTTTCGAACGAAGGTTCGATACGAGTTCATGGTTTTTCCCCGGTTCCTCTTCCGGGGTTTTCGGAGAAATCCAGTTGGATAAAGGAAGTGTCAGTAAGATCAAAATTCGCCGTCTGCATACAGGCCCTTAATAGCAAGGTCGAATTCGTCTCGAATTCCATGCGACAGATGACCGAAGATCGATACGCTCTGATCGCTCGAATCATCAGCGAAAACCACGTTCCTGGAGTTTTGATTCTATTGGGGGCCTTCAGCCCCCCCACGCATTGTCGGCGATGCCACGAATGCTCGACCATTCATTGGCTCCGATCGTTCGAAAGGTGGGCTGAAGCTCATCCTGCATTTTTCATCTCAGATTCCGGCCGATCAGAATCGAGTTGAATATTTGTTATCGATGCTCGATTCATCCAGTTCATCGAATCTTGCGGTCTTCTACGAATTCGATTTCCCACCACATCGTCGGAATTTGGACGATTCGTATCGATCTGGACCTGTATTTCCCGATCGAAATGGCCTCGAAAGACTCAGGCCCTTGAGATATCCGATCGCTTTCGAAGCCAGAAATCAAAGCACCCGAAATGTAAGAAGAAACGGAACTTTCGCTCCGTTTCCTCTTGTGTTCGTCCGGAAGTCAATCACGGGTCAGAAGTTCGGGATCGTCACCCGATCGCCGCCCTTCATGGCCGACTCATGGGCGCAGATGCCGACCATCGTCCAGTTGGCCGAAGTCGGTGCATCCGGGAAGGCTGGCTTTTTGCCCTGAACTGCCTGGAGGAACGCATTCACCAGATGCGGGTGGCTGCCGCCGTGTCCGCCGCCCTGCAGGAACGAGAGGTGCTCTGCATCCTGAATGGCCGCCGGCATCGTGAACCGCTGAATGCCTTCCGGAAGCAGCCGGGCATAATCCGGCACTTCGGTCTCTTTGGCGATTTCCGGCTCAGGGATCGGGTGCGCCTCGCTGCTCTTCGTGTGGATCAGCGGCTTCTGGTGCTCGGCCAGTTGCCATTCGAACGAAGCCTTCGAACCATAGGCGTCGAAGCTTTCGCGATACTGCCGGGCCGTGTCGAACAGGCTCCGCGTCACTTCGGCGACGACGTCCGACCCCTTGATCTTGAAAGTAGCCGACTCGATCGCGAACGGGCTGCCGTAGTGCCTCACCAGGTCGTCGCGAATCTTGCCCGAACCATGACACACGACACTTTCCGCCAGGGCCGGCTTACCGGGTTCCGAAAGAATCGCCAGGCAGGGCGAAACGCAGTGCGTGGCGTACCACATCGGCGGCAGGCCCGGCCAGTAGCTCGGCCAGCCGTCCATGTCCTGCATGTGGCTGCCCCGCAGAAATTGCAGACGGCCCAGCACGCCTTTATCGTAAAGTTCTTTCACGTAGAGGTATTCGCGTGAATAAACCACCGTCTCCATCATCATGTAGACTTTGCCGGAGGCTCGCTGGGCTTCCACGATCGCGCGGCATTCCTCTACCGACGTTCCCATCGGCACTGTGCAGGCCACGTGCTTGCCGGCCTTGAGCGCGGCAACGCTCATCCAGCCGTGATCCGGGATCGGGCTGTTGATGTGCACGGCATCGATTTTCGGGTCTTTGAGAAGCTCGTGATAATCGGTGTATCGGGCGGGAATGCCGTATTTGTCGCCGGCCTCGTCGAGCCCTTTCTGATCGCGACGGCAGATGGCATACATCTCCACGCCGGGATAATTCTGATAAATCGGGATGAACTCGGCGCCGAAGCCAAGGCCGATGATGGCCACGCGAACGGGTTGATTGGCGGACATTGGCGGATTTTCCTGAGGTCGGGAAGATTCGGACGCTGCGATGCATGAGCCGTTGCTGGCCCATCGTCGAACTTGGAGCAGCAGGGTCTGGCGTCCTCAACGGCCTCAGATTACGCCGATCGCGGCCGATTCTCAAGGGGGGTCCGCAGGCGTACGGAGCACCTGATGGCTCCTGTCCGATGCGATTACCATTTTCGGGCCCGAATCGATCCACGCAAGAAGCCGAAATATCGAATATTTTCGGTCGAATACTCTCTCGAATCGCTTGCCTGAGACGCACGTTCCGGTCAGGATCGGATGAGTGCGGATCTGGACTTCGAAAAATGGAGAAGACGATGAACGAGAGCCGAACGAAATCCCCCGGGCATGAAACGGTCCGAACGTTTCTGCGAACCGTCGGACCGCTGATGCTCCTGATAGGCCTTGCCTTCACGTTCGTCGGTCTTGCCAGTTTCTTCTCGGCCTTCGGCACGTTCGAACAGCCGCGATACTTCTGGTGTGCCTTCGTCGGCATGCCACTGGTGGTATTCGGCGTGGGAATGAGCCAATTCGGCTATATGGGTGCCATCTACCGCTACATCGCAGCCGAAACGACACCCGTCGCCCGCGATGCGTTCAACGACCTGGGCGAAGGCATCGGACCAGGGGTGAAAGCGGTTTCGAAGGCCGTTTCGGAAGGCGTCATGGAAGCTCAGGAAGAATCACGACGGAGAAATTGAACCTTGCTTTTCAGCGTGTCCGAAATGTCATCGACGAATTGCCGAAATTCACGAAATCATCGCGGATTTCACCGTTCAGCGAATTGCGGATTCGTTCGGTCCGGCGCTGCTCGCTTCGGACATCTCTGCGGAATTCGCTGATCGGCGATAGAGTTCACCATCCTGCGAATGATCGAACGCCAGCGGAGTCCTTCGATCCGCTGACCGTGACAAAACGCCTCACGAATTCCACTCCACCGCTTCTTCCCAGTGATCATAAAGCTGGGCCAGTTTCGCTTCGGTCGATTCGAAATCTTCACGCACCTTGCGGGCCTTGGCTTCATCCCGATACGTGGCCGGGTCGGCCATGTCAGCTTCGAGTTTCGTCTTAAGCGCCTCGGCCTTCGCGATGTCGGCTTCCAGATCAGCCGTCTTGCGGAACGGGAATTTGCGTTTTTTCTTCGGCTGAGGCCCGGAACCTGAGGAAGACGCGCCCGATGGACCTGATTTCGAAACGGCTGAGGCCGCGGCCGCTCTCGCTTGTCGCTCTTCTTCGCGGGCTTTCTCCTGGGCGAGATGATCTTCCCAGGCTTCGTAATTGCCTTCGAAAAGCCGGGCCTTGCCGTCGGCGACTACAATCAACCTGTCCGCCACCTGATTAAGGAAATATCGGTCGTGGCTCACCACGATCACGGTGCCTTCGAATTCCTGAATCGAGCGTTCCAGCGACTCACAGCTCCAGATATCCAGGTGGTTCGTCGGTTCGTCCAGAACGAACAGATTGGCGTTTGTGGCACAGAGCCGGGCCAACGCCGCCTTGCCTTTTTCGCCCCCGGAGAGCTGACCGACTTTCTGGAATGCCATGTCTCCTGTCAGGCCGAACCGGGCGATCAGATCGCGCACGTCGTTTTCGATCCAGGTCAGATCGTCTTCCGGCCAGACGGCCCGGATCAGAGTCGTTTCAGGCGGCAAACTGCCCAGGCCCTGATCGTAATAACCGACCTTCACATGCGCCCCCAGGCGAACCGTGCCGGAATCGGGCGGAACCTTACCGATGAGAATCTTGACGAGCGTCGACTTACCCGCTCCGTTCGGGCCGATCACGCCCACGCACTGGCCGCGAAGGATCGATCCGGTGAATTTGTCGAACAGGGTTTTGTCGTACGATTTCGAAACGTTCGTCGCCTCGATGACGACGTCTCCCGTACGGGTCACTTCGTCGAAACCCATGACCGGGCCGACGATTTCGGACATCTTTTCGATCCGTTCCAGCCTCGCCAGTTTCTTCTGGCGGTCCTGAGCCTGTTTCGTCTTCTGACCGGCCATGTTCTTGCGGATAAATGCTTCCGTTTCCGCGATGTAATCCTGCTGCCGTTCGTATTGCTTTTCGAGCTGCTCCATGCGCTCCTGCCGGAGCTTCCAGTATTTGCTGAAATTGCCCGGATAAGCCGTCATCCGGCTGCGATGCAGCTCCCAGGTGGTGTTCACGACCCTGTCCAGGAACTGGCGGTCGTGGCTGACGACGATCATCGCCGCCGACTGCCTGGCCAGGAACGCTTCAAGCCATTCGACCGTCTCCAGGTCGAGGTGATTCGATGGTTCGTCCAGCAGCATCACGTCCGGATTTTCCAGCAGGAGCTTCGCCAGCATGATCCGCGACTGCTGCCCGCCCGAGAACGTCGCCGCGGGGCGGTCCAGATCGATCGGAGCGAAGCCGAGCCCGAACAGGACTTCCTCGATCCTGTGCTCGATCGCGAAGGCGTCGTGGTGTTCGAGCTGGTCGTGAATCTGGGCGTACCGGGCCGTGGCGGCATCTCGCTCGGCATCGGACTCGGCCCCGGCGATCTCTTCGGCGGCCTCGTGCAGCTGCTCCTGCAGCCTGACGAGGCCCGCGAGTGCCGACCTGGCGACATCGCGCAGAGTCAGCGTCGGCCCGAAATCCGGCTGTTGCCGCAACAGGGAAACCTGTACGCCGGAACGCACATAGAGCTGCCCGTAGTCCGGCTTGTCCTGCCCGGTAAGGACTTTCAGCAGGGTCGTCTTACCGACCCCATTAGGGCCGACCAGCCCGACTCGCTCGCCTGTGCGAAGCTCGAATTCGAGGCCCTGAAAAATCGGATCACCGGCGATATGCCGACCGAGGTCCCTGGCGGAAAGGAGGATCATGAGCCGTGCCGGTCGAAAGATGCGGGCGAGTCTTCCTGAGATCGTCGCGGCAACGCCCTTTGCCGCTGAATTTCTTGTTTTATCGGAAGTACAGCCTTCCGCACAACCGGAATTCACGGAAGTGACGTCCGCAGCGCATGCTCAAAGTTACCGAATGGTGCACGGAATTGATGGGTTACAGCTTCGAAAAGCCCGAACCCGCAACGATCGAAAATTCGCAGGCGGGAATCGCGACCCCACCTCTCAAGTTATTCCATCGTCGAAGGATAGGGTCTGAGTAGCTCACGGGCCACTTCGCGATTCCGGATTCTTGAATCGCGAAATGAACGGCCGACCGGTTTCATTTCGCTTCCTGCCTCAATTCGATCGCCCTGATGGCGTCCTTCGCGGCATTCTCCGCAAAGGGCTGGCCGCTATCACGCAGTTTGATCAGGGCTGGCAGCGAGTTTTTCGTGCCGATTTCCTGAAGGATTTTGGCCGCTTCGCCCCGGGTGAAAACATCTTTGTCCGACAACAGCGGAATGACTTCCGATTCGACATACTCCGGCTTCATCGTTTTGAGCGCTTTCGAAGCCTCGGCTCTGGAACCAAGCTCTTTCAGCTCCATGACCAGCACCCTGGCTGCCGATTTCGTCGGGCATTTGGCCAGCCCCTGAATCGCCGGACCACGCACCATGAAGTCACCGGTCGAAAGCAGGCGGATCAATTCTTTTTCCTGATACGGAGTCGCCCAGACCGCGAGCGCCTTGGCGACGGATGCCCGTGGGAAGCCGGTGGTCTCCGAAGCTGCGGCGGCTAACGCCCTGGCGACTTCAGGGTCCCCGCCTGGCGGAACGATCGCCTTCGCAAGCCTGTCGCCAGCCTTCTGGATCGTGCGTTCGTCGCCCGATCTCAGATCCGTGAGCAGTTCTTTGCGGTCTTCGGACGAGATCGGCTTCAGCTTCGCGGCCTCGGCCGCCTGCTTCATGGCGGCTTCGTTACGCGTCTTCGCGGCTTCGGCCTCGGCAGCACGCTTGGCGGCTTCCGCTTCAGTCAAAAGACGATAAGTGAGGGTCACGGGGAATGTGGCGGATACGCCGTCCTCATGAATTTCGATCTCATAGCGCATCAGTCCGCTTTTCCATAGGCCTTTGGCCGGGTCGAACGTCATTTCGCCTTCGCCCGTCATCTGCCTGCGCGGCCGGCCGTTCACCTTGTCGTCCGTTTTCAGGAGATAACTCTTCGAGACCTGAACGCCGCCGTCCTCACGCGATTCGACTTTCCAGTTCACCGTTTCGGACGCGCTTCGCGGATCTTCGTCCTCATCATTCGCACCGGGAGGCCCGAACCCGCGCGGAGGCCCGAACCCGCGCGGAGGCCCGAAACCTGGCGGACGGATCATCCGGGGAAACGGCGAAGATCGCACATTTTTGATGACACTGACTTCGCGTTCCCTTTTCCATGTCGTGTCCCGGGCAGATTTCGGAAGTTCGTCGAGTACGAGCTGTTCATAATCGCCCAGCATATAAGGCAGTGAAGTCTGCACTTCGATATCGACCAGGTTGCCCGTTCGATCGATCGAAAAAGGCGCAGGGCGAATGTTCACGAAATCCCCCACAGGCGGGCCGAAACGGAAATCGGGCATCACCATGACGGGCGAGCCGTCACGCGATTGCCGACGAACGTTCAGATTTCCGGAAGCCTTGAGCGTCGTCTGCTGGTCCGTGGATTCGACAGTTTCCAGCGAAAGCGTGCCTTCTCTAACCTCGCGGATATCGCCCAGAACCGCGGAGATTTTCACGTCGTAAACGACACGAGATTCAGGCGCAAAGCGATATCGCAGAGTCTCCTGCCCCTGGGATTCCGCAGGGAGAGACCAAACGCACAATTGCAGGATCCAGCAAAACCGGAAAAAACCGGTACGGAGGAAGCGACGATTCATGCGTGGGTCCGGGCTGATTCGGAAATGGGTTTGCGTGTCGAAAGACGTTATTGATTCTGTCCGACTCCGCGCGGCCGATCAAGAATCCGCCGAAAAATTGTGCTGCCGTATTCGTCACCATCCCCGAAATGAATCTGACCGCATGGACAGTTCCAGGTATTCGATCACAACCATGACTCGCATCGACATTTTCGACGGATTCGATGAATCCCGCATTCCTGAGCACGAATCGATTCGCTGAGAATTCGACCCCGGCTGTTCCCCGGCAGGGTTCTTTCTTCCCGGAATCGATTCCGTTAGACTGCATAACCGTACTAGAATGCATGGATCCAGGATCCATTACGAACGAATTCCGGGAGTTGATCGAATGACGATGAAGAGCTGGAGTGTCGCGATCTCATTTTTGTGCGCTCCGTCTGTCCTGGGCCTTGCCGGCAATGTTTCGGCCCAGGAAAAGAGCGTTCGGCCGGGGGTCAACGACAATTTCAAGAACCCGAACGCCAAACAATTCGTCGAGCGGTTCGAAACCGAAAGCCGCGAAGTCTTCGCGAAGCGTAAAGAAATTGCCGATGCCTGCCCGATCCAGCCGGGGCAAACGGTCGCCGATATCGGAGCAGGCACAGGCCTGTTCACCCGAATCTTTTCCGAAAAAGTCGGCCCGGAGGGCAAGGTCATCGCCGTCGACATCGCGAAGAATTTCGTGGATCATATCGCGAAAGTCAGTAGCGACCTGGGGCAGAAAAACGTCACGACCCAGCTCTGCACGGCCGATTCGACAGGCCTGACGGCGAACACCGTCGACGTCGCCTACATTTGCGACGTTTACCACCATTTCGAATATCCAGAAAAGTCGATGAAATCGCTTTATGAAGCGATTAGGCCTGGCGGCAAAGTGGTGCTCGTCGAATTTCATCGGATCGAAGGAAAGAGTTCCGAATTTTCGCTGAAACACGTCCGCGCCGGCCAGGAAGTCTTCGAAGCCGAAATCGCCAAAGTCGGATTCAAGAAGGTGAAGGAAATCCCTGACCTTCTCAAGGAAAACTACATGGTGATTTTCGAAAAGCCGAAGTCCTGAATTTCGAAAGCACACGATTCGACCGGTCGATGCCACCCGACCGGTCGATGCCATCACCGCTCGCCATTCCCCACAGAGATCTCCGGAAATGCTCTTCACCAGGATCGATTTCGAACGCCCCGGCAAGCAGCAGGGTTTCCTGCAGGTTCCGTACTCGCACAACCTCGGCGGCTGGGCGAATGTGATGATTCCCTGCACGGTGGTGAAGGGGGGCGAGGGGCCGACGGCTCTCGTGCTGGGCGGCAATCACGGCGACGAGTATCAGGGCCAGGTTGCGGCCATGAAGCTGGCTCGTGAACTGACGCCGGAGATGGTCGCAGGCCGGATCATTCTGATTCCGTCTCTGAATTTCCCGGCAGCGAAGGCAGCCACTCGGCTTTCGCCGCTGGACGGCATGAACATGAACCGGGCCTTCCCGGGCCAGCCGGAAGGGCCCGTCACGAGCCAGATCGCCCATTTCCTCACGAACACGCTGTTTCCGATGAGCGATGTCATCATCGACATCCATTCCGGCGGCCGCAGCATGGATTTCGTCCCGTGCTCGCACATGCATCTGGTGCCTGACAAGCCCCAGCGCGAGCGGATGCTCAAGGCCATGCTCGCCTGGGGAACGGATTTCTGTTTCCTCTATGCCGATATCGCAGGCAGCGGGCTATTGCCGGTCGAGGCGGAAAATCAGGGCAAGACGGTCGTCACGACCGAACTCGGCGGTGGTGAGGGTGTGCCCGCCAGCGTGCACCGGATCGCTCAGTCCGGTTTGAAGAATGTCCTGATTCATGTCGGAGTGCTTAAGGGCACCGAAACCACGCGGGAAGGTCAGGGCAAGTCGGCGTCGGTTCTGGTGCAGGCGCTGCACAGGGACGATTATCTGCTGGCCCCTGAATCGGGCATTTTCGAAATCGCATTCGACCTTGGAGCCGAAGTTAAACCGGGCGACACGGTCGGCTACATCCACGACCTGGAACGCCCGGACCGAACCCCCGAACCGATCGTGGCGAAAACGGCCGGATATCTCGTGTGCTGTCGCGTTCCATGCCTGACGAACCAGGGCGACTGCGTGGCCGTAATCGCCGCGCCAATGAGCGTGGACGAGGCATTGCAGGCGTAGTTCGAAGCCGAAATTGACGAAGGGTGCCTCATCATTCATCTTCATATCGAGCGGGATGTATCCTTCGAGCGAAATGTATTCGATCCAGGCGAACTGTCGAATCAAATCGGCCGGAGCATGCGCTCGACTCGGGCGATTTCCTCGTCCGCCTCGGGCCGGTGAGGAATGAGCCGGGCCTTGATGAGATTCTCCGAGGCCGAAACCGGATCGCCCGTTCGGAATGCCGCCTCGGCCCGGCGGCATTCCAGAAGGCAATGACCGTGATCGGTTCGCAGATTGCCGCCATCGATTTCGTCGAATCGCTTCAGGGCCAGGGCATAATCTCCGCGGGCGAACGCGGATTCGCCGCTCAGAAAGGCGTAATATGCGCGATCCGAAGGCCTGAGCCATTCCGGCTTACGGACTTCGCCGAGGATTCGTTCAAGGCCGTTCCAATCCTTTTCGAGATAAGCCCGCCATGCGACGACCATCGGGCCATAGCGGTAATATCCCAAAACCATGCCGGGCGGTACGAGAAAAAGGAGCCAGCCTTCCCACATGCCGCCGGACAGGCCCCAGAGCCCGAAGGCGATCGCGATGAGGGAGAAAATCCAGCGGCCGCGTCGTGTGAGCATCGGGCTTGTCCGCTGTTAACGGAAGAATACCTTCGAATGCGAAATGCAGTGGCTGTATACCTTGTGATTGCAAGCGACGAATTCGAACACCGAATGACGAGAACTTTCGAATCGAAGATCAAATCGTCAGCCGCGTCACGTCGTGGTTGGTGATTCGCTCATGCCCAGCTTCGGTCACGACGTAGTTGTGCTCGACGCGCATCCCGCAGATGTCTTTTTCGTAGATCCCGGGCTCGATCGTGACGACTTCCCGGCCCAGCAGCGTTTCGGGGCTGCGGGCCACGAAAAACGGGGCCTCAGGGTGCATCAATCCCACACCGTGCCCCGCGTGCCCGGGCATCGCCCCGCCGAATCCGGCATCGGTGATCGTGCGCTTCACGGCCTGTTCGACGGCCGCCGCACCAGTTCCGGGCCGCAGCATCGCGGCGGCATTTTCGAGAGCTTCCACACAGGCCTTGTGTCGGATTTCCAGTTCCACAGGGGGTTTGCGCCCCGTGTATTTCGTGTCGGCGATATCGCAGCGGTAGCCGTGAACGACAACCGAAAAGTCGAGCAAAACCAGTTCGTCGGCCTGGATTTGACGATCTGACGGCGGACCTCCGATGCCCTCGCAGCGAGGCCCTGAAACCACGTCGCCATAAAGCCGAACCGGGTGGCCGACGATGCGGTCAGCCTCGGACTGCATGAACCGGAACAGCTCCAGTTCGGTCATTCCCGGGCGAACGTGCTTCCACGCAGCTTCCATCACGCGGCTGACGACCGCCCCGCAGGTGCGCAGCAGTTCGATTTCGTCGACGTCCTTCTGAACTCGCATTCGGCGGATGACCGGATCGACGTCCAGGATGGCACCTCGGCCCGATTTGTCGGCCGTGTTCCAGATCGCGGTGCCCGGCATGCGGGCCAGCGAAACTCCGATTCGCTTCGGCTTGAGATCCTCGACGACTTCACGCACTTGCTCGAGCACGAGCCCCTGCCTGTCCGTCGCCGGCTCCTGGCCACGATACCAGGTGACGCCCTTTCGGGAATCCACGAACGCCGAAGCCGCGAAGCCGTCGAGCAGGTTGTCGTGGATCAGAATCGTTTCGTCTTCCGTCAGCACAAGATAGGCCGTGGCATCGTTGGCTTGAAACACGTAATCGGGGACGAAGAAATTGGCGAAATAGGCCAGATGGTCCGCACCGCCGAGGAGGATCAGGTCAGGCTGCGGCTCGAGCTTAGAAAACAGCCGGGCACGGCGTGCGCGGCAGCCCTCTTCGGAAAGATCGAACCGGTGTGGCGACCGGCAAAGCTCGGAAGACGGAACCAATTCGCCAGGTCTGAGTGCGGACATGTGACGCCTTGCAATGCGGAAACGACCGGAAAATCGAGTGACGGACGATCGATCACGATGACACGGGAAAATCGGCGGCGACTCGAAGAACCCGAAGCCGCCGCATCGATTTCGACGTTCGATCAGAGAGGCTTCAGCCACATATTGCGGAACGAAACGGCATTACCGTGATCCTGCAGCAGGATCGGGCCGTCCTTGCCAGGTTCCATGTCGATCCCGCCCGGGGTCACATCGATCGCCTTGTCGTCCAGAATCAGCTTGCCGTTCTGATAGACCGTGATGCGGGCCTTCTCGGCGACCTTGCCGTCCACGACTTTCGCCGACTTGAAAGTGATGTCATAAGTCTGCCATTCCATGGGCTTTTTGCAGGCGTTTACGGCAGGGGCGTATTGCTTGTAAATGGCGCCGCAGTCGTTGTCCTTCGAATCCAGGCCATAGGAATCGAGCACCTGAAGCTCGTATCGACCCGCCTGATAAACGCCGCTGTTGCCGCGAGCCTGGCCCTTCGCTTCGGGCATGTAAGGCGTGCGGAACTCCACGTGCATCTTGTAGTCACGAAACTGCTGTTTCGTCATGATGTTGCCGGTACCGCCCTTGACGGTCAGCACGCCATCTTCGAATGTCCAGCCGACCGGTTTGCCGTTCTGAGCGGTCCAGGCGTCGACCGATTTGGCGTCCTTGCCCAGCAGCACGACGGCACCCTCAGGCGGAGCTGCCCCCAAGGTGTCTTCAGCCCGGGTTTGTGTCGAAATCACGCCCATCATGCATAATAGAGCGATCGCGGCGGCGTTCATGCGGTTCATGGTTCGTCTCTCAGGTCGTTCTGCGGGGTTGGAGATCGGTTTCGACCGTTCGGGCCTAGTGTATCGGTGTGCGATCTCGAAGGCAAACCCGTTGAGGCCCGTGCAGTCGGCAGATCCGGCCAAACCAACCCTGCTGGCCAGATTGACTCACCACAGACATCGCGGGAACCGGCCGCTTCGGGGCCAATCATTCGGAAAGGTTCGGAATCTCGATGCATCGCCCTCTCGCCGCCGGAATTGACCTGGGCACGACAAACAGCGCGCTGGCCACAGCCGGGCTGGCGGGCGACGGGGCTACGGTCAAACCAGCGATCCAGGCGATCGATCAACTCGTCAGCCCCGGCGAAGTCCGCCCTTCGAACATGCTGCCCTCGGCGATTTATCTCGCTGCAGAAGGAGAGCTGACGGCCGAGGCCATTCGCTTGCCATGGCAATCGGACCCCCTCACGATTGTAGGTGAAGCAGCTCGCAGGCTCGGACCCAAAATCCCCGGCCGGTTCGTCACTTCCGCCAAAAGCTGGCTGTGCCATGACCGGGTCGACCGCACAGCCGAAATTCTCCCGTGGGGCGCGCCGGCCGACGCTCGAAAGCTATCGCCCGTCAAGGCTTCCACGCTCGTTCTCGACCACCTGAGGCAATGCTGGGATCACGCCCATCCCGGCGTTCCTCTCAGCTCTTTGCCCCTGATTCTGACCGTGCCGGCTTCGTTCGACGAATCGGCACGACGCCTGACCGTCGAAGCCGCCCGCGCCGCCGGCATCGGCGATCGACTCACACTGCTGGAAGAGCCCCAGGCCGCGTTTTACGCCTGGATCGCTGACCACCCCGCCGAATGGCAAAGCCAGCTCCGCGCCGGTGAGACGATCCTGGTCTGCGACGTCGGCGGCGGCACGACCGACTTTTCGCTGATCGCCGCCACCGAAGACGAAAACGGCCCCGGGTTCGAACGGGTGGCCGTGGGCGACCACCTGATGCTCGGCGGCGACAACATGGACCTGGCTCTCGCCCACATGGCTGAAGCCGCGATGGGGCAGAGGCTTTCGGTCGATCAGTGGACGAGCCTGCGAGCCCAGGCCCGGGCCGCCAAGGAACGCCTTCTGGCCGACGACCCGCCCGACTCGCTGCCGATCGCCATCACGGGCAAAGGATCGCGAGTCGTCGGCGGGTCGATGTCTACGAAAATCACCGGCAAACAGGTGATCGACACCATCCTGGAAGGCTTCTTTCCCGTCTGTGGACTGGGCACGCGGCCGGCGGAATCATCGCGCTCGGGTTTTCAGGAATTCGGGCTGCCGTTCGAGACCGACGCCGCCGTCACCCGCCATCTCGCGGGTTTCCTTGGCCATCTGCCGCCCGATTCGCTTCCCAGCGCCATTCTGTTCAATGGCGGCGCGCTCAAGCCGGCCGTCGTTCGCGAACGGATCGTCACCATCCTTCGCACCTGGCTGGGTGAAGCCGGGCGTAATCCGGCCGTGCTGCGAGTGCTCGAAAATCCGGATCTCGACCTCGCCGTCGCCCGCGGCGCTGCCTATTACGGGGCCATTCGCCACGGCGCGGCCGGTGTGCGCCTCAAAAGCGGCCTGGCCCGCTCGCTTTACGTCGGCATGGCCGGCGAAACCGTCACGCCCTGGCTGTGCGTGGTCGAACGCGACGCCCAGGAGGGCGAGCCCTACGCCATCGCTGGCCCGGAACTTTCGCTTCTGGCCGGTCGCAAAGTCGCCTTTCCACTGGCTACCAGCTCGATCCGGCCTCAGGACAAACCCGGCGAACGCATCGCCGCCGACGCTCGCGGCCTGCGGCAGCTTCCGGCCCTCGAAGCCGAAATCAAGGTCGGCCGCAAGGCGAAGGCCACCGAAGTGCCCGTGCGGCTGGAGGCACGCGTCAACCCGATCGGCACCGTCGATCTCTGGTGCGTTTCGCAGGCCGACCCGCGCCGCTGGCTGCTCGAAATCGGCTTCAAAGCCGCCGAGGCGAAACAGGCCGACGGCGACTCCGCCACCATCGCCGAACGCCACATGCCTGAATCGTCCGGCATCGTCGACGAAGCCACACTTCAACTCGCCAGTGAAAAGATCCACGAAGCGTTCGCCATGCCGGCCACGGACACTTCCACAGGCCCCGCCCGGCTCGTGAAAACGCTGGAAGAAGCTCTGGACTGCCGCCGCACGGACTGGCCAGCGTCCGTCTGCCGCCATGTGTTCGACACCCTGCGCGAACAGGCCGACGTCCGGAAAAAGTCGGCCGAACACGAATCCCGCTGGACGAATCTGGCCGGTTTCTCGCTCCGGCCCGGCACAGGGCAGGGGGGCGACGAAGCCCGCATGAAATTCCTCTGGAGCCTCTTCGGCACCGGTCCGGTCCATGCCAAAGAAGCCCACGTGTGGACGGAATGGTGGGTCATGTGGCGGCGTGTCGCCCCGGGGATGAACCGATCCTGGCAGGAAGAACTCTGGAAACGACTTCAGCCGGCGATCCTTGGTGGCGGCAAAAAGCCGGACCGGAAGCTGAGCCAGCAGGAGATCAACGAAATGACCCGCCTGGCCGCTTCGCTCGAACGGCTGACGCCCGCGGTGAAACTGGCCATCGGAGAATCGCTCGTGAAAAAGATCGGCCGCGACGCCGCGGCTTTGCCCGTCGCTCTCTGGTCCCTGGGGCGTCTAGGGGCTCGCCAGCCACTTTATGGGCCGCTCAGCAGCGTCATTCCAGCCGTTTCTGTCGAGCCCTGGGTGCGGCGCGTCCTTGAAATCGCCCCGGAAAACGAGCGGACGAAAGACCTTCTGAAATGGTGCCTGCTCATGACGGCCCGTAAGGATAACGACCGCTCGTTCGACCTTGACGCCACGCTCCGCCAGCAGGCCTTCGACCGGCTCTCCGCCCTTGGCTTCCCTGCCGATGACACCCGGGCGATTCTCGAATACGAACCGATCGGCGCCGCCCTTTCCAGCCAGGCCCTGGGCGAAACACTCCCCGTCGGACTCACATTAAGAGCAGAGAATTGAATCCACCCGAACGCCAACGAATCGGAAGCGTAAGCGACGATACCTAATACGTGCCGGAAGCGTAAGCGGCGGAACCCCGTACGAGCCGGAAGCGTAAGCGACGGAACCTGTACCCAAACAATCTGCAATCGATCAGATCAGTTTCGCCCGGCAAATCAATATTCAGGCAACCACGACCGATACGAAATCACGCGACTCCAACGACCGGCATCCGTCGCTTACGCTTCCAGCTCGTATTGGGCCGCCCGCTTTACGCCGCTTGCATCCGACCTGCGGATCCAGTCGTCACGCTGGATCAAAGCCATCCACGACGAAACGGAAGACACGCCCCTGGTCACTTGCCTTCCTTCGTCTCGCACTCCGCGCACTCTTTTGACGAGCTTGTCGCTTCGGCCGGTTTTGCGGCTGTGGCAGGCGGCAGGCCCGGGACGAGTTTCGGGTCATATTTCGCACCGGCCGAGACCTGCACGACGGTCATTCGCACGCGGGTCGGAAAGAACCGCTCGTGGTCGATGCGTTTGTGGGCGTGCCCCTGGCCGCCGCTGTCGTCCTTGATCACCAGGTCCATCTGCTTGATCCCGTGCTCCCACAAAATCGACTTATTCTCCCAGAACTCGGTCATCGGCACGTCGCGTTCATAAACGCCCGGCTTGTCGTAAAGGCCCGTGCCCATGCAGCCGTAACCGTTGCCCTTGCCCTTGTTGGGGATGTAGCAGATCGTCCACGTCGTCGGCGCGTTGCCGGGCGGCTTGTCGAGCACCTCAAGCCGGATGTGAGCCGTGCCGTTGCGATAATCGACCGGCGCCATCCAGTCCTTCGGCCGGTCCTTATTGATCAGATCCCCCTTCACGTAATAGTGCGACTTGCTGGGCTTCGACCCATCCGCATCGGCCTTGGTATAGGTGAACGTGACGTCGAAGAGGACGAATTGTTCAGCTTGAGTAGGAGCGGCGGTCGCGGCGCACCCGAAAAGTATTGCGGCAAGAAGAGATCGATACATGAGGTCACTCGGTATGGCGGTGGTTTGAAGAACTCGGGATCGTTTCGATGCGAGGGTAAATCAGCAGATACGTTGAGTCAATAACGAGGCCGACAGCTTTCTTGAAGTACGAATCGAAAACTGAGGAAACTGGGCAATACGGGCGCAGGTTCGGGATATAATAAAAATCCCTGAAGAATCGATAGTCGCCTTTGATCCAAGGATTCTCGACGCCTAGGAACTGTAAATCCTATATTTGAACAGAATACACCACCCCAAGATAAACAAAGCAGATGGTCCGTTTATCCCCGCTCACCCGCTGTTTCAATCCATTTCTGCAATTCATCGTCGAGCAAGATGATCCGTTCAACAATCTTCACACCCGTATTATTTCGAATCTTTCGCATTGTATGTTCGACTACTCCAATCCAGACTTTTCCTGTTTGATCCTTAACCGGTCCGAATCTTATGAATTGCTTCGTTATCCATTGCCAATCTTTCTGTAAATGAGGCGGAAGGTCTTCTTTCTGGATCGTATGTAATGGATAGTAAGCATCGAGAAGCCTCGATCGAATATCCCCTGGCCCTAACGCCAACATCCTGATTGCCAGCTGAAGCTGGAATTGAACATATTGCATTGATCCACTCATGACTATTTCTCATTCAGAGCTTCGTTATTCGATAGGATAACTCTGCACAGAGCAAAGTGAAGATCGATCTTTCGTAATTAATTTACTATCCCCCACACGCTCGCGAACCACATCGCGCCGGCCCGGCGCTGTCCCGTCGGGGAGAAATGGCGGCGGGAGGTTGGGCCGCCGCGGTTTTCGCCGGTCAGGATGTCGGTGTCGGGGCCGGGGGCGAAGCCGGGCTCCTGCCAGAGTTTTCCGATCGCCTCGCGGATCCGGTTCTCGGCTTCGGGCCGGTCGTAAACGGTCGGGTGGATCGTGCTCTTGGCCAGAAGCCACGGCGGCTCGAAACCCCATCGGTCGCAGAGACTTGAGCGGATGAGTTTCAGCCTGTCGACGTAGGTCTGCGTCGGCGTGTTTTCGATCACGTCGCTTTCGCCCTGCTGCCAGAGCACGGCCCGGAACCGGCCCATTGCCAGGCCGCCCTGCAGAAAGCGGTCATAAAGAGCCTCGCCCGGCAGCCACTGTCGGCTGGCCGTGCCGCCCACGGCCACGTTGGTCAGGCCGACCGGCACGCGCACGAGGGGCTGAAGCATGTTGGCGAACGCGGGCCAGATTGTGCCGCCGGTGTCCACATGCGGGAACGGGTCGTCGGCCTTCGTCCAGCGCTTTTCGACCCAGTCGTATTTCACCGACCTGCCGAGCGGGTCATCGACTTTCAAATGCTCGTCGTTCGCCCCGGCGGCGTACGACTGACCTGAAATGAGAAAAACCTCGCCACAGCCGACAGCCTCCACGGACGCTTGAGCCAGCACTTTCCCATCGCTTCCCAAAGCCTGAGTTTCGAGCCGATACCAGCCGCCTGCGGGGAGCGTCAGGCTTTTCGAAAAGCCGACCATGGGGGCGATCTCGCCCAGGTCGGTCCAGTCGACGGCCTTGCCCGTGCAGCCCTCCTGCAGAACGGCCCTTGCCTTGAGCCGGGCAGGGGACGTTCCGGCCCAGTGACCGGCGATGGTCAGGCTGGCTTGCCCCAAGAGTGGACCGCCGGGCGCGTGGTCGTGGGCCAGGGCGGGTTCGAAACCGGTGCGCTGGATGACCTGACGCGGCAGCGGTGCGGTGAGTTTCAAAGGGGAACCGGAATCGCCGGCACGGAGCAAGCCGGGCAGAATCAGGCCCGATACAGCGGCGATTCGAGCGGCTTCCCTGCGGGAGTAATGGAGCGTGGAGAATGGTTTCACAAGTCAACCTTGCATGAGTGCATGTGTAATTCGATTCCAGAACGCCACGTTCGTGCGTGTTATGGACAAGCTGAGACCATTGCAAGCTTGATCGAACTGCGAATACCCGGGTGTGGTAAGCCAACACCCTCTATGCGAAGGATTACTCCGGCTGGCGGATGCGGTCGAAGTATTCGCGGACGTCTTTTTGCAATTTGCGAGGGATGCGCTGGTTGCTCAGGGCGTCGGCCGAGGCTTCGGAGACGGCGGCTTCGACGGTGCCGCCGTCGATCACGCTTCGGCCCTTGGTCTGCTCGCCGGGCTGGCCGAAGCCTTTCAATTGATATTTGCCCTTGCCCAGCTCCATTTTCACACGGGTGTCGTATGAAGCGGTCTTATCGGGGGCCTCTTCACGGTCGCCCTGGCCCCGGCCCCGGCCCATGCCGTTCGGGTTCGGCTGGTTGCCGAGCATGTCGCCCAGGGCATTGCCGCCCTGCATCATGTCGCCGAGCTGGTTGGCCAGGTCGCCGTCGCCGGCCATGGCGTCCTTAGCTTCCTGAAGCTGGGCAAGGGCTTCGTCGAGCGACTGCGTTTCCTGCATCTGCTGGGCCATCTGCTGAAGCTGCTGCTGGGCCTGGGCGAGGTTTTCGCTGGCCTGCTGCGAATTGCCCTGCTGCATGGCCTGCTGGGCCTGCTGCAATTGCTGGGCCAACTCTTTAAGCTGCTTCATGTTGGCTGCCTGCTGGTTCAGCTTTGTCATCTCTTCCTGAAACTGCTCTTTGGTCAGCCCGCCGTTTTTCAGGGCATCTTCGAGCTGCTTCTTTTTCTGATCCAGGCTGGCCATCTTGTCGAGCTGCTTGGCCATTTCACCTAATTGCTTCTGCAGCTTTTCCTTGTCGGCGTCGGACAGTTTGCCGTCACGGGCCTTTTCGGCCAGCGATTTCAGGTCACTGGCAGCCTGATCGAACCGGCCCTTGGCCAGATCCTTGGCGAAGTCATCGGCCGGGCCATCGCTGGCCATCTGCTTGAGTTGCTGCAGCTGCGAGGCCATTTTCTCGGTGCTGCCGAGCTGCTTCTGCCGTTCGCGGACTGAGTCGGAGAGCTGATTGAGTGCGGCAAGCGCTTCGGACTTTTCGGCCGGCGGCGACTTGGCCAGATCTTCGGCGGCTTTCTGAAGTTCGGCCATAAGCTGGGCCGTGGGTGCCGAAAGGTTGTCGGCCTGAGCCTTGCGCTGTTCTGCGAGTTTTTTCGCGAGGGCGTCCGACTTTTTGGCGACCCGGTCGTCTTTTTCGGTCGTGGACGACGCCCGGGCCTGGGTGCCACGTGTGACGGTTTCAGGCAGCATGATCACGCCGATAGCGACGGCCAGGGGGACAAGCGGCATCCAAAGTCGCCGGGGCCGACGAAAAGCCAGGCCAGCGGCAAGGTCAATCGATTCGAGCGATTTTTCCGTCTCCCGCACCAGGCATTGCCCGGCAGGAGTGACAGCCAGGTCTTCCGGCAGGGCGACGGTGCTGCCCAGACGGTCCTTCAAGCCGAAGGCGTGGTCGACTTTCACAGCGGTACGGAGACGGTCAGGCCGACGCCAGCAGGCGATGAGCAATGCGAGCAGAAGCCCCGAGCCCACGCCGATCGCCAGCGTTCGAACCGGCTCGAACGCCGGAAAGCGTGGTTCGAATTTCGGAACGGCCAGCACGACTGTCGCCACGGCCACGCCCAGGGCCATGCACCAGACGGAAGCGTCCAGCCAACCCTGGCCGACGATTCGCCTGCGCGCCGCATTGAGGATTCGATCCGTTCGGGTCATCGCAGTCGAGCCTCCGTCAGGGACACTTCGGAACGCCGCCGGATACGAGTCGATTCAAGTCTGGCCGTGGGCAAGGGATCTGCCTGAAAGTCAAGCGGATCCATACACCGCGTCAGCCGCGGCCACGGCTTCGCCGCTGGATTTGACCGCGCCCAGGTCACGCAGGCAGGTTTCGAGGGCTGCCAGGACGAGCCGGACGTTTTCAGGGCAGGAGCCGTGGCCCATCAGGCCAATCCGCCAGGCCTTACCCTTGACGGGCCCGAGGCCTCCGCCGACTTCGATGCCCCATTCTTCGAGCAGACGCTTGCGGACGGGCATGTCCTCGACGCCATCGGGGATGACGACGCAATTGAGCTGGGGCAGCCGGAAGCCTTCCTGCGTGAAGTAGCGCATGCCGAGGGCTTCGATCCCGGCGGCCAGGGCTTTGTGATTCAGCATGTGGCGGGCATGGCGAGCTTCCAGGCCTTCGTCCAGAACGAGGCCGAGGGCTTCGTAAAGGGCATAGTTCATGCTGATCGGGGCCGTGTGGTGGTAGAACCGGTCGGAGCCCCAGTATTTTTCGATCATCGTCAGATCGAGATACCAGCTCTGCACCTTGGTTTTGCGGGCCCGCAGCTTGGCCATGGCACGGTCGCCGAACGAAACGGGGGCGAGGCCGGGCGGGCAGGAGAGGCACTTCTGAGTGCCGGAGTAGACGGCGTCGATATCCCAGCCGTCGATTTCGACGGGCACACCGGCAAGGCTGGTGACGGTATCGATGGCGATGAGGGCACCGTTTTCGTGGGCGATACGGGCGATCTCTTCGACAGGTTGCCACACGCCGGTGGAAGTTTCGGCATGGACAATACCGACGACGGCCGGTTTGTGGGCCTTGATCGCCTTTTCGACTTCTTCAGGCGTGAAGGCTTCGCCGTAGGGGCGATCGATGCGGACGACTTCGGCCCGGGCCCGTTCGGCGACGTCGCACATGCGTTCGCCGAAGACGCCGTTGACGCAGACGAGCATCTTGTCGCCGGGTTCGATCAGGTTGACCACGACGGCTTCCATCCCGGCCGAACCTGTGCCTGAGACAGCGATTGTCAGCTTGTTACCGGTGCGGAACACCTGTCGAAGCCGGTTTTGGGTTTCGTCCATGAGCTTGACGAATTCCGGGTCGAGGTGGCCGTAGAGCGGCAGGCTCATCGCCTCGAGCACGCGAGGGTGGACCGGGCTGGGCCCGGGGCCCATGAGGACACGGTCCTTGACTCGCAACGGGGGGTATGCTTCGACAGTGGAACTCATGAGACGATCCGTAGCGTTTCGAGCGGCTGAAAGAGGAGTCGGCCGTCGACGATCCTGACGAACGCAGCCGACATGAACGAAATCATCGTAATCGAAGGCTCGACCAGAGAAAAGGGACATGCGTCACTGTCTTCGAATCGATCCCGTGCGAGGTCATCGATTGGGCGACTCGGAAGTACCGATTTCGATCAGGCGTCGAATTCCTTGACGAGCTTGCTGATTGCCTTGAAATTTGTGTGCTCGGCCGATGCGATCCATTCGAAAAGCAGGGCTTCGCACGTGGTGACGGTCACACCGAAGCCGGCCATGCGCGCCAGGGCGGTTTCGTGATCGATCTGGTTGCGCGATCCTACCCCATCACGGGGAAGTAGGACACGGAAACCGGCGGAGATCAGTTCGGAAGCGGTCTGCGAAATGCAGACATGCGTTTCGATCCCGACGAGGACGACAGCACGGGCAGGGTCAAGCTTTTCCTGAAGTTCAGGAACGCAGGCGCTGAAGCGCATTTTTGTCACGGGCGGTTCGGGCAGCCTGGCCGCGATCGGTTCGATGGTGTGGCCGAGGCCTTTGGGGTATTGCTCGGTGGCGCGAATGGGAATTTCGAGGATCCGGGCGGCTTCGATCAGGCGTTCGATCTGGCGGCAAATGGCCTGGGCGTCGCGAATCGCGACGATCAGCCTTTCCTGCACGTCGACTACGAGCAACTGAACTTGGGAAGCGGTCAGTGTGCGTGAAATGTGCATGAGTCTGCGAACCGTCAGGAGGTGGACGCTGGATACCCTGGAGCAGGGCACGGAGGTCGTTCGTTTCGCGAAAGCCGTCGTTCGTTCCCTTTCGATCAGGATTTGATAGTATACTCTCACGAATCGGCAGGCGAAATGTGTCGAAGAGCATCGGGAATTCGCTGCCGGAAAGTCGCGAAATCCTTCCGACGCGGGAAGATCCAGGTGGAATCCGAAGCATGATCACGTCGGACGAAATCATCAATTCCCTTTCGGAGGGGATCGCGGTCGTCGACAACGACGAGCGGGTGATCTGGTGCAACCCCGCGCTCAGGGAGCTTTCCGAACCTGGCCTGGATCCGATCGGATCGAAGTTCTATCGCCTTTTCGGTGCCCCGGAAATTCTTGAGCGGGACGATTGCCCGCTGGAAGCCGCTCGTCAGTCGAGAGTGCCTGAGGAAGGTGTCCTGCGGGTCGAGGCGAACAAATACCTCAGCATGAACGCCACTCCGATCGCGGAAAACGGCGACGTCAATCGGTTCATCGTTCTGCTGCGCGACGTCACCCGTGAAATCCAGCAGGAGCAGAAGCTTAAGGCGATTTACGAAGCGGGCGAAAAGCTCTCGGATCTTTCGGACAACGAAATCCACGAAATGGATCCGCAGGAGCGGATCGACCTTCTCAAGTACAACATCATCAGGGACTTGAAGGAATTGCTCGGTGTGCGGAACGTCGAGATCCGCCTGATCGATTCGGGCACCGACCGGCTCGTTCCGCTACTTTCGGAAGGCATGACGCCCATCGCCGAAACTCGCGACCTGCGGGTTGCCGAAACAGGTCAGGGTGTCACGGGCCACGTGGCGGCCACAGGCAAAAGCTACCTGTGTCGCGACAC
Organism: bacterium; assembly: GCA_016125085.1. GTDB lineage: Bacteria > Planctomycetota > Planctomycetia > Isosphaerales > Isosphaeraceae > QWQI01. The sequence continues at coordinate 58,838 of WGMM01000013.1, read as the reverse complement.
TTCGCGAGACTCGCTTTATCTTCAGGGTGCCGCCGACGCCAAAAGTTCGTACACGATTCCGCTGGTGGACCAGGATCAGGTCATCGGTACGCTGAACGTGGAGTCGGACAGGCTGGACGCGTTCAGCGTCAGCGACAGGCAGTTTCTGGACGTTTACGCGCACAATCTGGCACAGGCCCTGCACGTTCTGAACTTGCTGGAAGCTGTCAGCCTGATGGGCTATCACGACTCGATCCGCAAGGTTCAGCGTTCGATCGCCCTGCATCTCGACGAAATCGTCAGCGATGCCACGTTCGTGCTCGATCGTTATGTCGGGCATGATGATGACATCATTCGCAGACTCCGGCAGATGATCGTGCGAGCCCGGGACATTCGGCAGACGATCAAGGAAATCGAGGAATTCGAATCGACTGCCATGCGGATGAAATCGCCACGGCAGGCTCCTCCCCTGGCAAATATGCGGATTTTGTTCGTCGATGCGGACGAATCGACCCGCCGGGCCGCACACCACCTGCTGGGGCAATGGGGAGCGACGGTCGAAACGGCAAGAGACGCCGCTGAAGCGATCGCCCTGGCACGCGGATCGACCTATCACCTCGCGATTTGCGACATTTTCCTGCCCGACAGGAACGGTTACGAGATCTTTATCGGTCTGCGCGCGATCCATCCGACCCTGCCGATCGTTCTGATGACCGGGTTCGCCTACGATCCGCATCACTCGATACCGAACGTCAAATCGCATGAAAAAGTCGCGCCGGTCGTACTTTACAAACCATTCAGAGCGGAACGGATCCTGGAAACGGTGCAGAAAGCCCTGAGCCCGCCAGGATCTCAGCCGCCCGGCGAAAACTCCGACAATCAGACCACTTGAGCGTCGCAGGCTTTTCGGACCGAATGGTGCTTTCCTGCGGATAAGATCGTCGGTTTCGAGATCGATCTGGAGGAGTCTCATTTGCCGACGTGCCCAAAGTGCGGAAAAAAGGGACAGCATCTTCCGAGTGGGACGTTTTCGCCAACGGATGCGCTGCATGCCGGGGTTTGGAACCGATAGATTTCGTAGGACTCCAGGATGACTCATGTCCGACCTGCGGCAAGGACGAACTGCATGCGACGACGGCCCCGGCTCTGGCCTGTGTGATGACCAGAAACGGTCCTCAGGCATCCAGGAGCGCACCAGGGCTTTTCCTCATCAGATGCACGGTATGCGGGCACGCGTTCCTCAAGTTCAACCGACTTGGAGCCCAGTCCTACAAAGACACCCACGGATCGTACACGGGCGAAAGCTTGCGGCGCGTGCGCGAATCCTGACCTGACACTTCGGAATGCCTTGAGACGTGTGTCATTTTCTGCACTTTTCGATGACGGGTATTTGACGAAGGCATTTCAGGCCCGTTTCCGGTAAGTCGCATCGATCACTTGCCGAATGTGTTATATTGAATAAGCAAGGCAATATGGCCAGGAAAGGCAAGCTATGTCGATCGCTTCTCAACACGATACTGCGACGGATATTCGGGAGCAGGTTCAGCGTATTCGTGAAGCGTCACGCGCGAGCGGATCCACTGACCCGAATTCGGCGAAGTCGAACGAGAAAGAACTGGCCGAGGCGCTCAGATCGCTCCGCCACGTCGACGGTTCCCGTAATCTGGGCTTTCTGGCGATCGACTGGCTCACGATTCTCGCGGTTTTCGTCGCCGGCTGGTTCTTTCTCGACTATCGTCAAACGCATGGCATGCCGTGGTGGGCGACCGCGCTGTTTTTCGGTGCCGGGGCGATCATCATGGGCGGGGCCCAGCACAGGCTGGCAGCGATCGCGCATGAAGCTTCGCACTACACGCTGCTGAAGAACAAGGTCGTCAACGACCTGATCGGCGACTGGCTGTGCCTGTTTCCGCTGATGTCGAGCGTACAGCTCTATCGCCTGAACCATATGGGCCACCATCAGTTCGTGAACGATCCGACATTCGACCCCGACTATCGCAACATGGAGCGATTCTGGAACGGCCGTCTGCCGAAAGGCCGCTGGGGCTTTCTCGCCGATACTTACCTGCGGCCTCTGCTGGCGCCGATGAGTGTGTTGCGGTACGGCACGGATTACGTTCTGAACAACGTTTTCGCGGCGGTCGACAGTTTTTATCTCCGGAAAATCGGCATCGTGCCACCAGCGTCCACCCGCATGCGGCCTGGCCCGATCCTGGCAGTGACATGGCTGGTTCTGACCGATCTTGGAATGATTCTGTCGGAGCGTGCCGGTCGGCTCGACCTGGTGCTCGCTTCGGCCGCGATCGGTGTGCTCGTGGGGGTCGCTGGCGCCTTCGCCGTACCGGACCGTTGGATCTATATCTCACCGTTTCGTGAGCCCTATCCGGTGCGTGTCGCTTCGGCCATGCGACTGACGTTCCTGATCGGTGGACTGCTCGCGCTCAATACGATGCGGGCCTGGACGGGCGGACGCAGCACGGTTCTATTTTTCGGCCTGTGGGTGCTGCCGCTGCTTACCACGTTCATGTACTACATGCTTCTGCGTGAAATCTATCAGCATGGCAATACGGACAAGGACAGGATCACGAATACCCGCGTGTTCCGCGTTGATCCTTTCACCCGCTGGGCGGTGTTCGTGCATGGTCAGGACCTGCATACACCGCACCACATGTATCCGGCGATTCCGCATTACGCTCTGGCGGAAGCCCACGAGACGCTCAAGCGCTTAAACGAGGATTATCGGAACAGGGTGATCGAAGTCGAAGGCACCCTGTTTCACGGCGACTCCCAATTGCCGACGATTCAAGATGTCGTCGTTTCGAAAGTTTGAATAAGCCGAACCCATGCCGTAGCGCAGACGATCGAACGCGCTACGGGGGCGTAGATCGAGCCCGAGTTAATAAGACAGACATGGCGGATTGAGCGAGTCCGTTTGGATTGGCTCTCGATACGCAAAAGACCATCGAGTTACGTCCATTGCCGTAATCTGGCTATAATTCCTCGTTCATTGCCAAGAGGAACGGTAGCTGGAACGATCGTGGAACGACGATGTTCTACGATTCGGATCCCGGGCGAACGTGTTTCGGAGGATCATGCATGGCTGGTTTGTTCGACAGTTTCAGGCTCAAGGACGTCACCTTGAGGAACCGCATCGGCGTTGCCCCGATGTGCCAGTATTCGGCCGAAGACGGCTTCCCTAACGAATGGCACCTCGTGCACCTGGGCTCACGTGCTGTGGGCGGCGCGGGTCTGGTCATCGTGGAAGCCACGGCCGTGTCGCCCGAAGGTCGAATCAGCCCTCAATGCACCGGCATCTGGTCGGACGAACACATCGAGCCCTATTCCCACATCGCTCGATTTCTCAAAGCTCACGGTTCCGTTCCCGGCATTCAGTTGGCTCACGCAGGACGCAAAGCCAGTTCTCACAGGCCTTGGGAGGGTGACAAATCCCTGACGCCAGATGAAGGCGCATGGCAGCCGATCGGCCCTTCGGCGGTCGCATTCGGTGCGAATCTGCCCGTCGCACCTCAGGAAATGACGCACCAGGACATCGCCCGTGTGAAGCAGTGCTTCGTCGACGGTGCCGAACGTGCTCTTACCGCTGGTATGGAATGGCTTGAACTTCACTTCGCCCATGGTTATCTGGCCCACAGTTTTTTCTCTCCTCTGGCGAATTTCCGCACGGACGAATACGGCGGAAGTTTCGATGGCCGTGTTCGGTTTCTGATCGAAACCTTCGCCGCTGTTCGCCATGTCTGGCCCGAGCGGTTGCCGCTCACGGTGCGTCTGTCCGTTTCGGACTGGATCCCCGGAGGAGTGACGGTCGAAGAGTCGATCGAGCTGGTGAAACGGCTGAAATCGGAAGGGCTGGACATGATCGACGTCAGCCAGGGATTCGTCACGCCTGATACCAGCCAGGTGCCATGGGGGCCGGCATTCATGGCCCCGATCGCGTCACGGATCCGGCACGAGGCGAACATTCCGGCCGCCGTAGGCTGGATGATCGACAAGCCCGCTCAGGCAGACGCGATCGTTCGAGAAGAACAGGCTGATCTCGTACTGCTGGCCAGGTCCATGCTGGCCGACCCATACTGGCCGTATCATGCTGCGGTCGCATTGGAAACGGGGGATCCCGGGGCATTGCTTCCGGACCAATACCGATTCGCACTGAAACGCAGATAAGAGCGAATCGGCACTGGTTTTAATAATTCGCAAAGTCAGACAGACAAACAACTAAGAAAACGAGGGGCGAAGATCGTCTGATCTTCGCCCCTCGCGTCTTCGCTGAGTTCGCCAGGATATCGGCCGGTACGAATCCGGCGACCTGGAGCCTCATTGTCACATGTTGACGATTCGCCGGTTCGATGCCCGGGGACCGTTCTGGCTCGTTGCCGCAATGTCCTTCACGAGGTCGGGCGGCGGCACGGCAATGATGTCATAAGTCACGCCGAATGCGTCGGTTCGCCCACCGTTCGAGGACGACAGCGTCAACGGGATCGAGCGTGAAGCGGATTCGATCGTGCTTCGTTCGAGCACGAAGTTCTGGCCGTTCACGGCCGATCCAGCGATCAGCGTCGGTGTACGCAGGCCACCGACAGGGTCTACGATCGACCAGCCCGGATCGATCGGAGCCGGTCTCAGGTTATACGAACCGGGGGCGGACGAAGCCAGCGTGAAGAACCCGAAAGAGTTGGTTACTGTCGTGGCTTCATCGCTGGTGATGAGCCTGAGTGAGAACCTGTTGAAAGTGCCGACGTCGCCATAGGCAAGATCCTCGACCCGCAAAGTCCAGATGCCGTTCGGGTTCGATCGGAACAACGACGACAGCGATTGGGAAGGTGTATAGCGGCCACCGCTAAGGCTGACTCCGCTGGGAACGGCACCTGCTGCATATTCATCGAAGACCGTATTGACCAGGTTCTGCGAGTTGCTTCCCTGGCGGTTCAGCAACTGCACCTGGATACCTGTCGGAGATATCAAAGTGATCCTGAGATCGCCGACATGCGAATGGGCGATATTGACTGTGACTTCGACCCCCTGAACCGGCAGCGTGGAACCGCTCACCGTGACGGTCTTGCTCACGGTGGACATGTCACGGATGCGTACGGGCGTGGCTGAGGAAACAGGCTGAACGGCCGTGAAGTCGAATTGTCCGTTTCCGTTCACGTCGTCATAAATCCTGACTCGGCCAAGCCCCGCAGACGTGTCGATGTCCGTCACCTGCCCGGAGATCGAGTTCGTCGGAAGTGTGACGAAATTGAGTGGGATGTACTGACTGGGATTCAGGGTGGTCGAATAGACACCCCCGACAGGATTGATCACGGTATGGCCCGTGGGCATTCCAGAGAGGATCCGAACGCTCAACGGAGCCCCCGACGGGAGATCGTAAAACTCATAATGCCCCTGAGAATCCGTCGTTGCGATCGGCTCGCCCCCTGTGGTGATCGCAAGCGAGAAGTTGAGCAACTGCCCGGAATCGGCCGGGAATACGTCGCTGACCTCAAGTGTCCAGGTGCCATTCGCCTGGGCGCCGATAAAGCGAGAGAGAGGTTCTTCCGGCCGGAAGCTGCCTGTGAATGGCGGAGCCCCCGAAGCGATCGACAAGGCTGCGGAGTCATCGAAGACCGTATTGGTCATGTTGTCGGCACTGCCGCCACGCTGATTGAACAGAACGGTTCGAACCCCCGTGGGCGAAATCAGGGTGACGATCAAGTCCGAAACATAGGTATGGGTCAGATTGATTCCGACCGTGAGCTTCTCGATCAGGCCGGTCACGCCGCTGACGGAAAGCGTCTTGGTGTAAACGCCGTTGTCTATGAGGTTTCCAGGCAATCCTGTGGCTGAGAAATTGCTCGGCGTACCCGCTGTGTACGAACCGTTATCGTTGAGATCGGCATAAAGCTTCACTCCGGCGAATGAGGTTTCGCCTGTATCCAGCGATCCGTTCGCATTGAGATCCGCCATAAAATTCCCGCTGAACGACGGCGCGATCGTGTCTCCGGCAAGTCCGAACACATAATCCGACGGAGTTTGACCGTCCAGATACGAGAGACGCAGTTCTCCATTCACGTCGAGCGGGTTGGTCCCGTCGTAGATCACCTGGAAGCTGGCCGACTTGCCAGGCAGGAGCATGGTCGGCAGAGTGCCGATGATCCGGAATTCCGGCGGCAGAGTGGCTCCACCGAACAATGCCGTGCCGGGACCTGAGTTCGTGATCGTCACCGTCTTGACTGGCGAGGATTGCCCCCAGATCGCGGTGAAGTACATCGTGTCACCACTCGCGAAGGTGCCACCGTCTACCGAAGCCATAAGATTCGGACGGCCGATGACCCCGTAGTCGATTCCGCCGGCCGTGGAATTTGGCGTCGGCAGGCTGAACGCGTGCAAACCGTCGACCGGCGTGCCGAAAGACCAGTTCGAATTCGGCAGAATGACGCCGAAGACCTGGTCGCCCGTCGGCAAGCCACTGGTCACCCATGAACCATCCGGCGCCGTCGTGGTGATGACACGATCGAAAGAAGTCGAAAGTTCGATTCCCCATGAAACGATCTGGCCGACATCGCCGGATGCGACATCCTGCACTTCCAGCCGCCACGTGCCATTGGCCGATTGACCGAAAAGTGCTGATAGGGGCTGCTCAGGACGGTACGATCCCGTGAACGGAGCGGCCCCCTGGGCGATCGAGAGCGCCGCGGAATCGTCGAAGATCGTGCCTGTGTAGTTGTCGTTACTGCCGCCACGCCGGTTGGCCAGTTGCACCCTAGTACCCGAGGGTGCGACCAGCGACACGATCATGTCGCTGTCCCACGTATGCGTGAGATCGACTTTCACTCGAACGCTCAGAATCGGAGCCGTCACACCCGCGACAGCAAGATTCGAACCGACCGTGGTATTGTCCAGAATGTTGACGGGGACGTTCGGAGAAGTCTGGAGAGGATAATTCGTCGCCGTGACGAGGCTGTCACCGTTGCCGTCGGCCATGATGATCCAGCCGCCCAGCCCAGGTTCGGTCGCCTGGTGGACGCCATCGCGATTGTCTTCACGGTAGACGACTCCGCCCGCCTGATAAACGACTTCGAAATTACGTACGAAGTCGTCGCCGGCAGTACCGTCCCGATTGCCGTCGAGGTACTGCCCGAACGGATCCGTCACTCCGCCCGGACCGCTTTTCGCGATGAACCGGTAAAGCCCGGGCACCATCGAACCGCCGACGGAAAATCTCAGATCGTTCGTGCCGATTTTGTAACTGCCGCCGTTGAGAGCTTCGACGTCTATCGGCAGGAATTCATCGTCACCGGTACCGAAGGCTCTGTCCGGCCCGGCATACTGCATCTGAAAACTGCTGGCGGCGATCGTGGAAGGATCGTAAATCGCAGTCGTACGCATCGTGAAACCACCGACCGGACGCGTCGAAATGCCGCCTTCCGAAGGGAGTCCCGTGATCGCTCCGAATGTCGGAGCTGCGATCGTCTGCGTCAAAGCCTTGTAAGTATTGATACGGCCATATCCGAGAAGCCCGGCAAGCCCCGGGTTCACTGCGTCGATGTTGTCGGCCGTGCCCAGAACCTGGGCGACGACCTGTTCACGAGTCCAGGTCGGGTGCTGACCCCAGACAAGGGCGAACGCGCCTGAAGCGACCGGAGTGGCCGCGGATGTGCCGTTGAAAGCCTCGTATCCACCACCGGCGGATGCGTCGCTGGTTGTGTAAAGCGGATCGGCGGGGGCGGAGACGTCGACGGCGACACCGTAGTTCGAGTAGCTCATCTTGCCGTCGGTCGTGCCGGTTGCGACGACGAACAGCGCCTGATCGTAAACCGTACGTGCCGGATTCAGTTCACCATTGTTGCCCGCGGAGTTCATGTAAAGAACACCGGCGTCGTAAACGTAATTCGCGGCGGCGGCGTAGATCGGATCGGTCGCGAAACCATCGATGTTATAAGAGACGTTCATGATCTTCGCGCCGTTGTCGGCGGCGTAGGCATAGCTCTGGGCGATCATGACGCTCGTCCAGGCGCCGTAGTCGTAAAACTTGACGGGCAGAATCGTGGCTTTGCCCGCCACTCCGGCCACGCCGACGTTGTTGTTCGTCACGGCCGCTGCCGAGCCGGCGACTGGCGTGCCATGCGAACCGAAATTCGTCGGGTTCGGATTGTTCGTGTTCGCGACGAAATTCCAGCCGTTCAAGTCGTCGACATAACCATTACCGTCGTCATCGATTCCGTTGCCCGCCACCTCGCCCGGATTACGCCAGATGTTCGAAGCAAGGTCCTCGTGGTTCAGACGTACGCCATCATCGACGATCGCGATCGTCACGCCACTGCCCATCGTGGTCGCCAAGTCCCACGCCTGGGTGTTCGCCATCAAAGGGTGATGCCACTGAATGCCGTAAAGCGGGTCGTTAGGCACGAAATCCCTGGGGTCGAAACCGGAATCGGCCGTATAGACAAGATTCGGAGCGGACCAGGAAACGAAAGTTTTGCTCGAGAGCATATCCAGAACTGGCTGCGGATCCTGCTCGAATTTGAGCTTCATCACGACGAGACGGTCCTGCCCCTGGTCGAACAGAGTGAAGGAGCCGGCCCAGTCAACGTATTTCATCCCCTGCTGTGTCGTCGTCGCCCATTCGACGAGTTCGCCATACCCCTGATTTATAGGTACGGCGACAACCACTTCGGTTCTGCTCGGTACAGGTTTCGAAGGGTCGTTCCCGATTTTCGGCGGCAAGGGTTCGCCGCCGACAGGCCCCTGGGGAGGCGCAGGAGGTTCGATGGGCGGTTCGACAGCGATCGGAGCCACGGCGACGTTGACCGGATCCTTAGTCAGCTCGCTATTCGGATACATCCCCAGATCCGCCCCCGGCATCGACATTACGAGGCGGCGTTCAAGCGATTCAGGCTGAATGACACTGCGAACGCAACGTCGCCCCATTGGCTTCGAGAGTACTCGTGTTACGCGACGGCCCGTGCCCGGGATCGACCGATCGTTGTCATTACGACTCATGGAAGCCACTCCTGTTGTGAATCCGAGATGCATCTTCCCAACTTTGGTCCGTCGAACGATCCGAATGACTTGATGGATGAATGTCGACTACGAATCCGGTCCGATACGAATCGGACGTTCGAATCGAATCGATGGTATCACCAGCGAATCGATTCGTTCGCAGAGCTGAGGCGGACGTTCGAAAGGAATCGGCGGATGGTGCCGAATGGCGCGTCGTTCAACCAGGAAACTGACCCTTCGGAATGAACAGGCAATGCGTATCCGGTCAGTCGGTTACCGCAGCCTGGACAGTCTCGAAGCCAGGTCGAAGTCGCAATATTCTCACCGATGCCAAGTCGTTTGGCAACCCCTTGGGCCACCTTCGGTTTCGATACGTAAGCCAACCCATCGCAAATCGGTCAAATCAGGCGCAATCGGTATCGAAGGAATTCGAAGAACAACTCAAACTGCAATACCTGTTTTGGTTTATGAACATCGCGTCGCGACGATCACGTGCATGCGCAGGCTTCAGTGCCGAAGTCGTTGCGTCTCAATTTCGGAGAGTGTCGCACGTGTTTCGATCGATCGGTTCGGGAATGAACCTGTGATGATACTCCCGTCTTTCGGATACGTTCGGGCGACTTTGACCGGAAGCCGCCCGGAACGTCATCGAAAGTCCCGGCTCACTTGACGGATTTGGCACGGACCAGCTTCATCAGTCGCCCCGAAACGTTCCAGTCCTGAATGTAAAGATTGCCGGCCTTGTCCCATGAAGAACCGTGCGTACCGGAGAAAATGCCTTCGATCCATTGGGCTTGCGGCACGTTGAAATTCGCCCGAGTTTTCGGATCGTCGTTATGTCCGAGAACGGCGATGATGGTATTCGATTTGTCCAGAATCACGAGCCTGCCATGCAGATCCGGCACGGATACGTAATCCCCCTGAACGTTGGCTGAGGTCGGCATTCCGAGCCCCGTCACCACCTCGTCGATGAAGTTCCCGTCCAGGTCATAATGCAGTAGCCGGCCTTTCGGCTCGTGGTTTCGGTCGCAGATCAACAGCCGCGGCGGATCGTAACGGGTATCGAGCGTCATGCCGTGAGCGGTGTTGAACTCTTTGAGCCCGTTGCCTTTCTTGCCGAAGTGTTTGAGGTATTTGCCGGTCTTGTCGAATTTGAAGATGTGGTCGCTGGCATATCCGTCAGCCAGAAAGATGTCGCCGTTCGGGGCCACGGTAATCGCGGTCGGGTTGAACTTCTTCAGGTCCAGGCCCGATTCTTTCGGAAACGGCAACCGCAGGACGATCTCACCCGTCACGGCATTGAATTTCAACCCCTCGGCCTTCGTATTACGGGCCGCGTAGATGAACTCACCGTCGGGTTCGTCCCGATACTCGATGTCGTGCATGTCGGCATATTGATCGCCTGGAAAACTGCGAACGAGTTTGCCGTCAGGCGCGAAAACGAAAACTCCGGCATGAGCGCTCGTATAGATGTTGCCGGACTTGTCGATCGCCACGCCGCCGTGCGTCGGACCGAGAATCGACTTCCCCGTACCGTCCAGCCCCCAGCCGGGAACCGTGTCGAAAGTCATGTGGCCGCAGCCCATGCGGACCGGGGATGTGGTTTCGACTGCGATCGCAGCCGCACTCCAGGCTGTCAGGCAAGCGAGAACGAACGATATCCTGCGGGAGATCATGCCGGAGACTCCATGGATCGAATTTTCAGGGATGCGGGGTGTTGGCTTTCGCGGAATTCGGAGCACCGCGAGCGAATGAGACAGGGTGAGCTTCGTTCACGATACCCGCGATGTCCATACGATTCAACCGTTCGATGAGAACTCGCGTGAAACGCTCCCGGAACGGGGTCGAACGTGGAAGCTGGTCAACGCCCACCGAATCTTCGTAGGTACGAGACATTCGGCCAGTTCATCGAACCGGAGTCAGATAGGTGCGAGAACAGAGAAAATCCGCGAAAATCGCATTGCCGTTATCGACTTGCCGTATGCTGAAGTACGCTTCGATGGGATTGGCTCCATCAAGAAATCAGGACTCAACTCAAAGAATCCCATTCAGTAGACTTCGTTCCTGGCCGATCCTATAATCAGTGCAAGTCTCATCGGACAGATGTGACGGAGGGGATCAGTTCCGCAAATCACGGTTTGATCGACGGGGAGTCGAATCGATGCGACCTTCGAAACATCCAGAATTCCGCAGAGTTCTCGCACGATTCCTGTACGTTTCCGGAATTTCAGCCTGCCTGTGTTCCGGCATGGCCTTCGGTCAGTCGTCGTACAACCCATACGAACAGAATTCGAGCCAGTTTCGCAATTTTGCGAGACCAGGCGGGTCGAACCCGTTCGAATCGATGTCTGGCAACCGTTCGCAGAGCAGTACGTTTCAGCAGGAGATGGACAAGCTCTTCGGAGGCCGGGAGACTTCCAGCGGACTTTCCCGCGACAAGCAGCGATATTACAACGCCTTCCGGAAGTACGACGAGGAATTCGATCGCCTCTATCGTCCCAATGTGAACGTCGACCAGGCCTATAACGAGAGACGTTCGACGCGGGAATCCGTGTATTTCAAAGCGTTTCGGGAAAAAGATCCCCGCAAGCGTGCAGATCTGATGAAAGCCTTCGAACGCGGCGAAGATATGGCCGCCATTCGGGACGATTCGAAACCCGACGAAGCCAAGGCAGCCGAATCGCGCAAGACCACTCGCGGCACGGATCGTAACGGAATTCTCGGCCCGAATGCGAACGCCACTGAGGAGCCTCGTAAATCCGGCGTTCTCGGGAATCGTGCCCAGGGCACTTCCTCCACCAAAAATCGGTCCAGTTCACGTGGGCTGCTCGGCTCGCGTGACGAACCTGGAGCGGACTCGGACAATCGGTCGAACTCGAGCGACAAGGAAAGCTCGCTTACCGAACGCGGGCGTCGATTCAGCGAGAAAATTCGACCCGGCGCCGCGGGCACCTCTCGTACTCCCGGGCGTCCGTATCCCTGACGCTCGCCGCTCGCGTTCTCTGACATCATTTCTCAATCTACGACATCTCGGGCCACCTGGGCTTTCAAGGGTGGCCTATACCCATTCGTAACTATCCGATAAGTCCCGGTTCGTTTGACTTTTCGATCCTCTCTGGCTTTCTTCGCTCGATCTTCGAAGTCCGGTCCAGTAATCTCTGTGTTCAGTATCGCCCCGGTTCGATCTCACAAGATGATGAAGGACAGTACGAGTCAAAGCAATGGCTCAATGGCTGACGACTTTTACCATACGTTCCTTGCCTGCATCTTCGTGAATCGGCCAGACGTGAGAGAGAGCTTTCCCATGCCCTTCGATCCTTCGCAAGATGAGTTCAGTATCAATAATTCCGTTTCCTTCGATGGCTTATCGCAGGCCGATCCGTTTCTCGCCCGAGTCGTGGAATCCGTCCGGCGTTACGGAGAACGTAATCCTGCAGGATCAGGCAATGCTGATGTGCATCCGTCAAGTTTTTCGATTCATGGCAAGTCGATCGACAAGGTAAAGAAAGCGGAATCCTTAAAGCGGAAGAACTCCCCGGCCGCCATTCGGTCACGTCTTGGCAGGCTCGGAGTTTCATCCGCTCAAATTCCGAACGCTTTTCGTGACCATCCGATTTCTTTCGCGCCGATTCCATCGGCAGAAGATGAGCGTGACACTCCGTCGATTGCACTCGAACGAATCCTCGGCCGAAATGATCTGATCGGTATCGACTTTCTCGAATCCGCGTCCGTAGCGGCTCGATCGATCGGTCGTGTTTCCGTCAGGAATCGTGCGGGACGGGTGGTCGGCTTCGGTACCGGCTCGATGGTCTCACCGAGCTTATTCCTGACGAACAACCATGTGATCGTATCGCCTGAATTCGCTGCGAACAGCTCGGTCGAATTCGGTTACGAATCGGCAACCGACGGAACGCTGCGACAGGGACGATCTTTCCGTTTCGCGCCGGAACGGTTTTTCCTGACCGACATTTCACTCGATTTCTCGCTGGTCGCCGTCGACACCGGTGACGGGGCCCTGGCCAAATACGGCTGGCTGCCGATGGTGGATTTTCAGGACGGTTCCGTACTCATCGACGAGTTCGTGAACATCGTGCAGCACCCTAACGGCCAGCCCAAACAGATCGCGATCCGCGACAATCAGGTGACCGACATTCTGCCCGACTTCCTTCATTACCGGGCTGACACTCAACCCGGCTCCTCAGGTGCGCCCGTATTCACCGATCAATGGGAACTGGTCGCGCTGCATCATTCAGGCATTCCTCGCACCGATTCGAACGGAAAAATTCTGACGAGAGACGGTGCGTTGTGGGAAAAGCGGATGGGCGATGCCGCGATCGACTGGATCGCGAACGAAGGTATTCGTATCGAAAGAATTCTGGCCTATCTGAATGACGCAAAATTGCCCGACGATTTCCGCAGATTCCGTGACGAGTTGCATTCGAAGCGTCCGGAACCCAGGAGAATTGAGCATGCAGGATCATGGAATTCGATCGGACCACCCGCGAATGCGATCATCGAATCGCCGCCGGTCAGCCTGATTTCGAAAATCGATCAGCGAGACCTGATCGTCAAACCCGAGCGATCGAACGATGGTCAAGTCACTTTCGAAATACCGGTCCGAATCACCTTGAAACTTGGTGAGATCAGAAGTCTCGTTTCGTCCGATGCGCCAGAAGAAGACCGGATGAATTTCGATCTTCACGAAGCGATCAGCATCGACCCGAATTACGACAGCCGGAAAGGTTATGATTCGAAATTTCTCGGCACTGACAAGAATTCCGTCCCTCTTCCGAAGGTCTCCAAAACTCTACGCAAACGCAAATCCAGCAACGCAAAAGACGTCAGAACCGATGAACCGTCCGTCTTCAATTACCACCATTTCAGCATCATTTTCGACAGACGCCGCAAACTGGCGATTTGCACCGCCGTGAATATCGACGGCCAATCGCGATTGGATCTGAAGCGAGATAACGACAGATGGATCTTCGATCCTCGCCTGCCGAGGGATGATCAGGCTGGGCAGGAACTTTACGCAACCAACGAATTCGATCTGGGCCACCTGGTTCGCAGACTCGATCCTGCCTGGGGGAAAACCGAAAAAGAAGCCCGGCTGGCGAACGACGACACATTTCATTTCACGAATTGTGCCCCCCAGCACGAGCTGTTCAACCGGGGCAAGAATCTCTGGGCAGGACTTGAGGATCACCTGCTGGACAAGGCCGGCTCGCTGAAAAACCGGATGACGGTTTTCACGGGCCCGGTATTCCGAGAGGACGACCCACTTTACCGGAACGTTCGCATCCCGCGCGAATACTGGAAGGTCGCCGCCTACGTAAAAGCTGAGTCAGGCCTGATTTCCGCAGCTTTTCTTGTGAGCCAGGCCAATCTCATCGAAGCTGTCGTTCGAGAGGAAGGAACGAAAGCGGCTGCGGTCGCTGAGACTTATCAGACGACGGTGGCGGAAATCGAAAAACTGACGGGCATCGATTTCGGACGATTGCGGCAGGTCGACGTCAAGCGCCGGCCGGGCGTTTCGTTCGCTCCTGGCGCAGGAGTTGACAGGAAATCGCTTGAGTCTTTCGACGACATCGATCTCGCCTGACCAAGACCGTCGGAATCCGGGCCGTCATATCTTCGCAAAAAATTACCTTGCTTCGAGTTGGCGTCGACGAACGGGAGCTGCTGGTCGTTCGTGAAATCGGGCCTGGCATGCCGATCTGAGAGTCACCGATTATCGCTCCAGATCGCGAATCGTCGAAATTTTCTTGCCTGAATCATGTCGCCGCCATCTCCGTTCTGATAATGTGCTTCCGAACATCCTGCCTCAATCGCTGTTCCACCGCACGTCAAAATTCGATCCGAAGAGGTCTCTCGTGGCCAGAGTCGTCGTCACGGACTATACGTTTCCGTCACTCGAAATTGAGGAAGGAATCCTCAAAACCCCTGGCCATGAGCTGGCCGGATTTCAGGCCAGGTCTGCCGAAACGCTGATCGCAGCCGTGGCCGATGCCGATGCCGTGATCACGCAGTTCGCGCCGATCACGGCCGAAGTCATCGCTGCGATGAAGCAGGCCAGGGTGATCGTTCGATACGGCATCGGTGTCGACAATGTGGACCTGGCCGCCGCACGTTCCGCCGGCATACCCGTCTGCAACGTGCCCGATTACTGCATCGACGAAGTCGCCGATCACACGCTGGCATTCATTCTGTCGGTCACACGGCAAGTGGTTCCGAATGCCCTGCACATTCGGGACGGCAAATGGGGGCTTGCGACACCGCTGGATCAGCTTCGCACTCTTCGAGACCAGACGGTCGGCATCGTCGGCTTCGGGCGCATCGGCCGCGAAGTCGCCGCGAGGCTGAAAGCGTTCAAGTCCCGCTGCCTCGTATTCGATCCGATGGTCGCAAGCGAAGCGATTCGAGCCGCCGGGTGCGAGGCTGTGTCTCTCGACGAGTTGCTGGCCTCCGCCGATATCGTCACCCTGCATTGTCCTTCGACCGCACAGACTCGCAAGTTGTTGTCCCCGCAGACAATCGCACGGTTGAAGCCTGGGGCGATCGTCATCAATCTCGCACGCGGAGATCTTATCGATACTCCGGCACTGGTCTCCGCGTTGGAATCCGGGCACATTTCCGCAGCCGCACTGGATGTTTGCGACCCGGAACCGATTCCGGCCGACAGCCCCTTGCGAAAGATGCCGCAAGTCGTATGCGCGTCGCATATTGCGTCCGCGAGCCCGAAGGCGGTCCGGACACTCCGAGAAACGGCGGCATCGATCGCCGCGGCGGCCCTGCGTGGCGAAAAACTGCCGAACGTCGTCAACGGTGTCGAATGAGCATGAGTGACCGGATACCGCTTTCGACGCTGCGCGAATTCGTCGCCGCAACCCTTTCCATTATAGGGGTTTCAGGAGAAGACGCCGCGGCCACGGCCAACGCTCTTGCTACGACTGACGCCATGGGGGTATTCACTCATGGCACAAAGCTGCTGGCCGGCTACCTGAAGAAACTCAAAGGTGGCGGATATTCCGCGACTGCGAAGCCGGAGATTCTTCGGCATGGCCCGGCCTGGGCCGTGGTCGAAGGGCACAAATGCCTGGGGCAGGTGGGTTGTGATTTCGCCACGAAGCTGGCGATCGACAAAGCCCGCCTGACGGGTGTCTCGTATGTCGGGCTGATCGGTGCCGGCCACATCGGTGCGGCAGGATATTTCGCAGCGGCGGCGGCCCGCCAGGGTTTCGTCGCCATGATCACGGGCAACGACATTCCCAGCGTTGCGGCCCCTGGTTCGCGCAAGGCCGTGCTGGGAAGCAACCCGATCGCCCTGGCCGTTCCCGTAACGGGCCGGGATCCGATCCTGCTCGACATCGCGACAGCGGCCGTGGCAGGCGGAAAGGTGTATGCCGCGATCCAGCGAGGGGAGCCGATTCCGCCGACCTGGCTGATCGGCCCGGACGGCCACCCGACGACCGATGGGACCCTCTATCCGGACCACGTCGCCCTTGCCCCCATGGCAGGTCACAAGGGCTATGGCTTCGGTCTTTGGTGCGAGGTTCTTTCGGCGATTCTGCCCGGCGGCCGTTCGACCTGGCAGGTCGGCAGCTGGATTTTCGACCCGCCGGAACGGCCATCTTGGCACAACGCATCGATCACGCTTTACGACGTCGGGATGATCGCACCAAGAGATGAGTTCGACGCCCGGATCAATCGGCTGATCGAAGAAATCCATCTCGCTCCGGCCGCCGAAGGCGTCGAAAAAGTCCTTCTGCCCGGCGAACGGGAATGGGCGAATTATCGGACATCGGCCCAAGATGGCATTGCCCTACCACCCGACGTGATCGCCAAGCTTGAGGAAGCGGCGAAACTGACCGGCGTTCCCTTGCCTTGACGACCATCCGGAAAGATCAAAGCCTCCTGACACCATCAGAGCCTGACTGCCCTCCGACTTCGAATCTGGAACCGAACATGCGAATCGTGCGAATTCAGGACATTGCCGGCAACATTCACCAGGGCGTGGAGCACGCGGACGGCAGCGTGACACGCGTCGAAGGCTCGCTTTTCGGCGATTTCAGTGACACCGGCGAAAAGCTGACGACTGGAAAAACGCTGGCCCCCATCGAGCCGCGGGACATCATCTGCATCGGCCTGAATTACAGGAAACACGCGGCCGAAGGTGGCCAGCCGATCCCGGAATTCCCGGTCGTATTCATGAAGAACAGCGGCACGCTGCAGAACCCGGGCGATCCGATCGTTCTGCCACGAAAGCTGAAAAGCGATGCGGTCGACTACGAATGCGAACTGGCCGTGGTGATCGGCAAAAAGTGCCACAACGTTTCCAGGTCGGATGCCTTGAAGTACGTCCTTGGCTACACCTGCGCCAACGATGTCTCGGCCCGGGACTGGCAGATGAAATACGGCGGCTCGCAGTGGTGCCGGGGGAAGACATTCGCCACATTCTGCCCGCTCGGCCCGGCGCTGGTTACGGCCGACGAGATCGCAGACCCGAATACGCTGGGGATTCGCACGATCCTCAACGGCGAAACGATGCAGGACTGGAATACCGACGACATGATCTTCGACGTGCCCACTCTGATCGAATTTCTCAGCGGGAGCACCGTGCTTGCCCCTGGCACGGTGATCCTGACGGGAACGCCGCACGGTGTGGGCGGTGCTCGCAAACCGCCGGTATTTCTCAAAAATGGCGACACTGTGACGATCGAAATCGACCGGATCGGCAAGCTGACGAACCCGGTGGTCGATGAGCAGGTCTGACCTGACTGTCCGCAAAGCACGCGAAATCAGTTGCTGACCCGGCGATGCAGTTTCGAAGGGAGAGAGAGTCACGATGCGAATGATTCAGCGAATTGTCGGCTGTGCTTTGCTTTCGCTTTCGAGCTTATCGGCCTGGTGCCAGCAGGAATCGGCTTCCCGGTTCGTGGACCATTCGCTGCTGATCGCACCTGAGTATCCCTGCACCTGGCCGAGCGCTCCCTTTCCGAAGTTCAAGATCATGCATGAACGAAAAATCGGGGCGACATCGACGTACAACGTCGACGTGCTCCTGATCGACGGCAACACCGGCACGCAGCTCGATGTGCCGCCCCACTCGGTCGCCCGGCCTGAATTGAATCGCCCGAAGAGCAGTCCGCTTGGGCTGGCGTATACCGACAGGATCGAGCCCTGGCAATTCGGCGGCGAGGCCTGCGTGGTCGACGTTCGCGACCTGCTCGATCAGGCACCGCCTGGCGTAAGCCCCCTGGTAAAAGCAGCTCATGTCGAACGGTTCGAAAAGCAGCATAGGAAGGTCGGTTTCGGTGATGTCGTGCTTTTCCGCAGCGATTACTCCGACCGCTATTACCGCCCGCTCCCGGAGGGCAACCGGTTCATCGCCGATGTCGTCGACAAACGTGCACCGGGCTACCCTGATCCGGACCCGGCCTGCATGGATTTTCTCGGCAAGCGTGGCGTCATGGCTCTGGGCACGGACAGCGCCAGTATGGGCCCGATGCCCGACATGGCCGAAGACACGCACTTCGCCGGCCTCAAATACGGTATGATCTGGACCGAATCGGCTACGAATCTAGGCGCATTACCGCCGACCGGGGCATTTTATTGCATTTTGGGCCCGAAGTTCGAAGGCGGGCCTTATGGCGAAGGCCGGGCCTTTTCGATCGTCGGCGGCGACTTGCCGGCGAAGCTGATTCAGGCTTGCAAGGCCAAGAAAGTGGTCGATCTTTCGCCCGTGAATTCGCCGAAAATGCCGCTGACGACGCCAGGTTCATCGACGGGCCAGCATCGCCAGCCCTATTCGAAGATCGACTTTCTCTATAACGACTATCTCGACATGTGGCACCACGCCCACCTGATGGACAGCACTGCCGGCACGCACCTCGTTCCACCGGCTTATGCTCTTCCGAAGCCGGGTGAAGCGGTGACCTGCTCAGAAGAAACCGAGAGCTGGCTCAAGGAATACGAATCGAAATATGGCCCTCGCGGGACATCTTCGATGACGGCCGAACAGGTACCGCTGGAATGGACTTCGGGCAAGCTGCGGGTGATCGACGTCCGCAAGCTGACCGGATCGACACCCCGGGCATCCTGGCCAGCGTCACCGGAAATTACGGTCGAAGAGATCAAATCGTACGAATCGGCCAACGGCCAGATCGAGCCCGGGCAGGTGATCGCTTTCCGCACGGGGCATCTGGACACGCACCTGAAGCCCGCACCCGATGAAAAAGGCGTCTGGGCCGATCCCCTGGCCGGGAAGGCAGAAGGCTGGCCCGCGCCGGGGCCTGAAGCGATCCGATATCTGAAATCCAAAGGCGTGCGCTGCGTGGCGACCGACGCCCCCGACCTGGGCGGGGTCGAACCGAAACGGGCGGCAATGACATATTGGGCGCTCGGAACGGCGGAAATGGCTGGCGTGGAATTTCTCCATAACCTGGGCAGTGTCCCTTCCGGCAAGTCCGTGCATTTCCTGTTCGCGGCCCTGAAAGTGCGGGATTGTCATGGCGGACCAGGCCGGGCGATCGCACTGGTGCTCGATTGAATTTCGAAGACGAGATCGAGGACCGATCGCATGTCGACCACCGTAAACCACCCCGAACCCGCCAATCGCATCCCGCCCTGGACGACGGCCGAACTGCCTGAGCCGGAGCCGATCCGCTGGCGGCGCTGGACGAGCTTCATCGGCCCCGGCATCGTCATGATGGGCATTCAGATCGGCGGCGGTGAGTGGCTTCTGGGGCCATCCGTCACTGCGAAATACGGCGGCGGCCTGATGTGGCTGGCGACGGTGGCGATCATTCTGCAGGTGTTCTACAACGTCGAGTGCGGCCGTTATGCGCTCTATTGCGGCGAGCCGGTCTTCACAGGCTTCATGAGGTGCCGCCCGGGGCCGATGTTCTGGGTGGGCCTGATGATCCTGCTGAATTCGTCGGCCCTGGTACCCGGGCTTTCCACGCACGGGGCGGCCATGATCGCGTCGCTCTATCTGGGCAGGCCGCCGACTCTGGACGATCGCTGGCTGATCACACCGCTGGCGTATGCGTGTCTCTTCGGCGTGGTGGTTCCCGTGCTCGTCGGGCGCAAGGTCTACAACGTGCTTCAGGCGGTGATGACGGCCAAGGTTTTCGTCGTGCTCGGCTTCTGCCTGATTCTCGGGCTGACTTGCGTGAGCCCCGAAAACTGGTGGAACGTCTTCAGCGGATTCGTGAAGTTCGGCAACGTTCCGGTAAGCGATGGTCATGGCGGAGAAGTCGTCGCGAACGCTTTCGCCCAGAAATGGCAGACCGGCCAATGGCCGGTCATTTCGACCGCGTCGATCGTCATGCTCGGGGCATTCGCTGGCTATGCCGGCGGCGGCGGGCTGGCCAATTCGACGTATTCGAATTTCGTTCGTGACAAGGGCTGGGGAATGGGCAGCCAGGTCGGGGCGATTCCCAGCGCGATCGGCGGCCACGACATCACCCTCAGCCACGTCGGCAAGGTGTTCGAACTGACGGCCGACAACCTGCGCCGCTGGAAGGGCTGGTGGCGGTACATTCTGACGGATCAGATCATCGTCTGGATGCCCGGTTGCTTCATGGGCATGGCCCTGCCGGCACTTCTATCCATGCAGTTCGTGCAATATTCGACCATCACGCCAGAACAGACCGCCGTGGCCCAGGCGATCATCACGGCCGACGGGCTTCGGAATGCCGGTTTTGCGTCGATGATTGCCCAGATCCTCTGGATCGTGGCCCTTTTCACGGGGCTGATGGTTATGCTGCCGAGCCAGATGTCGATCGTCGACGATTTCAGCCGCCGCTGGACGGACAGCATCTGGACGGCCTCACGCAGGGTGAGGTCAGGCATGAAGCCGAATCAGGTGAAATACATCTACTACGGAATTCTCTCTGTCTATGTCACATGGTCATTCATTTTCGCCTGGTGTTTCAGCAACGCGCCGAAACTGATGACCGACTTCATCGCGAATTTCAATAATCTCGCGCTGGGGGTGACTTCGTTCCAGTTGCTCTGGATCAACCTGCGACTTTTGCCGGCACCGATTCGACCACGATGGTATCAGGTCGCCGGCGTCTTCGCCTGTGGGTTTTTCTATCTCGGACTGACCACACTGGTATTCGTCTATAAGCTATGGCCGATGCTGGTGCAGAACTTGTGAGGAAGAAGCCAATCCTTCGAAAATTCGATATCATGACGCATCCATCGCGGATCGCACGAATCCGACCTGTTTCATCGCTGAGGTCCTGATGCAATCGTTCGACATGACTGGACGTGTAGCCGTCGTCTCCGGAGCGGCCCAGGGGCTGGGCCGGGCGACAGCTCTGGCACTTGCCGAAGCCGGTTCGGACGTCGTTCTGGTGGACCGCAATCGCGAAGGCGCCGAAGCGACGGCCGCAACGATCCGCGGCTTCGGCCGTCGCACGGCCGTGCATGACACCGACGTCTCCGACCCCGCCGCTATCTCCGAACTGTTTCGAACGGTGGACGAAACGTTCGGGCGTGTCGACTTCCTCGGCAATATCGCCGGAGATGGCATATTGGCGAAGCCTGAAGACCTGACGATCGCCGACTTGCACAAGGTGCTGCAGAACCTCGTCGTCGGCCGGTTCGCCATGTGCCAGGAAGCGGGCCGGCGTATGCTCGCGCGAGGCTCGGGATCGATCATGAACATCGGCTCCCTGGCCAGCTCGACGGCTCTCGGCCGCGGGCACATCGCCTACAGCATGGCCATGGGGGCCGTGATTCAGATGACGCGTGAACTTTCGACCGAATGGGCATACCGGGGCGTGCGAGTGAACTGCGTAACGCCGGCACAGGTCGTCAACCCGAGCCTGGCAGCGCGGATGGATCAGGATCCGACGCTCGAAGGCCGCTTTCTGCGTGGCATTCCCGCAGGCCGGCTGGGTCAGCCCGCGGATATCGGCGGCCTGGCACTTTTGCTGGCTTCGGACGCTTCCGCCTGGATCACTGGTGCCATCATTCCGCTCGACGGCGGAAATATGGCCATGAATGCCGGCGGCACTCCCGGTCACGAAGGGCACGCCGTGCAATCGTTCCGGTCCGAATCGAAGGGAAATTGAATCATGGCAGGGAAACCGGCGAAACCGGACATCGAGCTTTCGAAACGCCTGTATCGAACGATGCAGATCATCCGCCAGACCGAAGAAGAGCTGGCAAGGTGCCATCAGGCGGGTCTCGTTCACGGGGCATGCCATACGTACGTCGGGCAGGAGGCGATCGCCACGGGCGTCTGCGCACACCTTTCGCCCAAAGACGTCGTCTTCAGCACCCACCGGGGCCACGGCCACGCTCTGGCCAAGGGCATGCCGCCGGCAGAGCTGATGGCCGAGCTGTTCGGCCGTTCCACCGGCTGCTCGCAGGGCAGGGGCGGGAGCATGCACCTTTTCTCGCCCGAGATCGGCATGATGGGCACTTCCGGCATCGTCGCCCCGTGCATCCTGCAGGCCTGCGGCGGCGGTTACAGTTCGAAGATTTTGGGGAACGGCACAGTCGCTGTAGCATTTTTCGGCGACGGGGCCGTGAATAACGGCGCTTTTCACGAGGGGCTGAACATGGCCTCGATCTGGAAACTGCCGGTTCTGTTCGTTTGCGAAAACAACCAGTTCGCCACCGAGGTGCCGTTTTCCTACTCCAGCGGCAATCCTTCCGTCGGCAGCCGGGGAGCCGCATACGGCATGCCGGGGCATGAGCTTGACGGCAACGACGTCCTCGAAATCTGGCGAGTGGCTGGCGAAGCGGTCTCACGGGCCCGTTCCGGGGGAGGGCCGACGCTCCTGGAATGCAAAACCTATCGCACCCGGGCACATGCCGAGGGCATGGGCGACTTCACTTATCGGACGAAGGATGACGTCGAGGACTGGAAAAAGAAGAGCCCGATACTGAGGCTGCGAATGACGGCGGGTCTGGACAGAGACTTCGACGCGATCGAAGCCGAAGTCGCTGCCATCGTTCGTGAGGCCCGGGTTTTCGCGGAAACGAGCCCCGAACCCGCCCCCGAGACAGCGACACGCCATGTCTACACCGAGCCGCCACGGGTGGTGCAAGTGCCAGCTTCGGCAAGTTCGAATCGTACAATGAGTTTCAGCCAGGCGACTCTCGAAGCCCTGTCCGAAGAGATGGCCGTGAATCCGAAAATCTGGGTCATGGGCGAAGGCATCGGCAAACGCGGCGGGAACTTCACGACGACGAAAGGCCTGTATGACCTCTACGGCCCAGAACGCCTGTGCGATACGCCGATCTGCGAACGCGGTTTCGTCGGCCTGGCTTGCGGCGCCGGCATGACCGGCACTCGCCCCGTGATCGACTTCATGTTCGCCGACTTCGTCCTCGACGGCATCGGCGAAATCGTGAACCAGATTGCCAAAATGCAATATATGTCGAGCGGCCGGTTGAAAATGCCAGTCCTGCTGCGCGGCTGCATCGGCATCGGTCACAGCGCAGCGACACACCACTCCGGCAGCTATTACGCCCTGTTCGGGCAAGTACCGGGGCTGAGAGTCGTCGTGCCTTCTTCGCCGGCCGATGCCAAGGGCCTCCTGAAACACGCCTTGAGGTGCGATGATCCGGTCGTATTTCTCGAACACCGGGAAATCCTGCAAGTCAAAGGCCCGGTTCCCGAAGGCGATTTCGAAATTCCCTTCGGCGTCGGGCGTGTCGCGCGTGAGGGACGTCATGTCACGGTCGTGGCCCTGGCCCGCATGGTGCACCTGGTCGCGTCCGTGTGCGACGAACTCGAAAGAGAAGGTATCTCTGTCGAAATCATCGATCCACGCACCGTTTCGCCGCTGGATACCGGCATCATTCTGAAGTCAGTGGCCAAAACGGGGCGGCTTTTGATCGTGGACGAACCGCCCGGGCAATACGGCTTTTCGGCCGAAATCGCCGCGGCCGTGGCTGATGCGGGCTTCGACGATCTCGACGCACCGATACGCCGGCTGACTGGCGCTTTCTGCCCGACTCCGTACAGTCCTTCGCTCGAAGCCGTAGTCGTACCGAGCGACTCGCAGATCGCGTCGGCGATTCGTGAGATGATGAAAGAATGAGCGGCGAAGCCCGACCGACAGAACTCCCTCCGGAGGCGACCAAGTCAAATCATGCATGAGATACGGATCCCGCGACTGGGCTGGTCGATGGAAGAGGGGACATTCGTCCGCTGGCTGAAAAATGAGGGCGATATCGTCGCTCGCGGCGATGCGATCTTCGAACTCGAAGGCGACAAGAATGTGCAGGAAATCGAAGCCGTCGAAGCCGGTTCGCTGCATATTCCGCCGAACGCACCGGCAGCCGGAACCCGGGTGGAAGTGGGTACGCTTCTGGGATATTTGCTCGCCGCTGGCGAACACCCGCCTGAAAGCTCTTCCGCAAAAGAACAGTCAAAGGCCGAGGAGCCTCCTTACATCGCCGCCGGGCCCGCGGCCCGGCGCATGGCGGCGGAACTCGGGATCGAACTGGGCTCGATCACGGGTTCGGGCCGTTCTGGCTTGATCACCAAGGACGACGTTTCCGCTGCTGCTGAGAACCGTATCGGGGAAAATGCGATCGCAACGTCCAGCATTGGCAAAATCGTCGCCACCCCCAGGGCCAGGCGCGCTGCCAGTGATCTTGGTGTCGATTGGAGATCCCTGAAAGGCTCAGGGCGAAATGGAAGAATTCGTGAGGCGGACATTCTGGCGGCCAGTCAGGCCCACGGAACAAGCCATCAGGCGGCAGCGAAACCGTTGGGCCAGAAACTCTCGCCACGCCGCCGCGCCATTGCCGATCGTCTGCGCCGCAGCCAGGAAATGACCGTCCCGGTCACTCTGCACACGACGGTCGACGTCACGGAATTTGTCGCACTGCGTGAACGCCTGAAAGCTGCAACCCCTCAATTGCCCCCGGCGTATACGGACATCATCGGCGCCTTGCTGCCTCGTGTCTTCAAGGCCCATCCGGCCATGGCGTGGATTTGGGACGATACGCACCAGGGTCTGAATCAAGTAACGCCGGATGAGATTCACATCGGCATCGCCGTGGACACGCCCGAAGGCTTGCTCGTACCGGTCATCAAATCGATTTCCAGCAAAACTTTGCCGGAAATTACGGCGGAGTCGCGTCACCTGATCGAAATGGCACGCACTGGCAAACTCCCAGGCGATGCGATGCGGTCCGGGACGTTCACGATCACGAATCTCGGATCGTTCGGTATCGATGGCTTCACACCTGTGATCAATTATCCCGAGATCGCGATCCTCGGACTGGGCGCGATCCGCCGCGAGCCTGTATTCATGAAGGACGACCGCGTCGTCGCCCGGCTCAGGATGACCCTGAGCCTGACTTTCGACCACGCGGCTGTCGATGGTGCACCGGCAGCCGCATTCCTGCGGGATATAGGACAGGCTGTCTCCGACCCGGCCGCATTCTGTCTGAATTTCGGCTGATCGGAGAAGGATCGAACCCCGTTCGGGGAGTTCTCGACCCACTGCGATTCTCCGGAACGATCGATCATCGAACGGAATCGAAACGAACTTGTGAATTTCGATCTTCATTCCGTATTCGAAATCGGAAAGAACGAGTCGATACGCCATTCTCGCCATAATGCCGAAATCCCAGGCGATCCGGACGGATCGCCTGGGACCGGTCGCACGGCGAAGCCGCCGGGCGAGTATTATTTGCCTTTACCACCACCGCCACCGCCGCCGCCACCGCCGCCGCCGCTGGACTTCGCGACTTTCGGAGTGACCTGGACACTTGATGAGAGCGTCGGCGTCAGCACGTCGAAAATCGTAATCGTCTGGGTGCTTGTGGTATTCAGCGTGACGGAGAAGATATGAGCGCCGTCATCGTCGATCGTGAAGGTGTAATCCTCAGGCAAACCGATCGATCCCGCAGTGTTCGAGAAATGGATCGTTCCGAAGTAGTTCTTCACCCTGTTCCCGAATGCGTCCTGAACCGTGACTTTCAGGTCGAATGGGGTTCCGGCGGTGATGTTCGAAGGCACCGAAATCACGAACTTCGAGGCTGCGGCGTTCGTCACTTCGAAATTGGTGATCGTCGCTGTTGCAGTCGAGAGCGATGCGTCTACGACGTTGTAGGACCAGAAGATTCCATTTGCGGTGGCCGTCTTCAGTGAGACATTGAAGGTGTGCACTCCAGCGTCTGCAGTCGTGAAGGAGTAATCCGTCGGAACGGTGGCCTTCGTATCGGTGCTGGTGAACTTCGCCTTGCCTCGGTAGTTCGTGACCGTATTGCCGTAAGCGTCGGTCGCACGTACCGTGAGTGCGATATCCTCACCTGCCGTGACAAGAATATGCCCCTTGCTGTCAGGCAGATTCGGAACCGAAAGTCGATAACTGGCGAACGCGGCGGCCGTCACTTGAATTCCTGCCTGCGAACCGGTCAGGGATCCGCTGGAATCAAGCACAGACAGCGTCTGGGCACCGGCCGTTTTCAATGTCGCCGTGAAGGTATGGCGGCCGGCATCCGCGGTCGAGAAGGTGTAGCTGGCGGGCAAACCGGCCTGGATGTCGGAACTTGAGAAGTAGACCGTGCCGACAAAGCCCGTCGCCAACTGGCCGATGGTATCTTGAACTGTCACGGTGAAGGTCTGAGCCACGCCAGCGGTCGTGGCCGGGAATCCTTCGACGACGAATCGGGCTGGTACTGGTGGCGTCGCGTCGCTCGATATCGTCCCGGTGATGGTCGCATCAGCGACGTCGGTCGCCGTGATCGTCTGCGTTCCGACGGTCATCAGCGTTACGTTCACAGTCGCGATGCCGTTGACCAAGGCGACATCAGCCGGAACAACGGCGGCTGTGTCAGAGCTGGTCACATGCACCGTCCCGGTGTAGGCACTGACATTGTTGCCGAAATTGTCACGGGCCACGATCGTGATCGGTCGGGCCACGCCGATGGCTCCGCTGCCGCCGGCCAATGTGAGTGATGCGACGGCCCCGGGAGTGACGTTCACCGTCGCTCCGCCGCTGGCTGTCCCGCCAAGTTCAAGCAAGCTGATGAATCGAGGTCCGGCAGACTTGAGCGTGACTACGAACGTATGCGTCCCGGCGTCTTCCGGCGTGAACGTGTAGTTCCCGGGCAACCCCGCCTGGACATCGGAACTGGTGAACTGAATCGAGCTACCGTAGCCAGTAGCCACATTGCCGAGCGCGTCGATCGCCGACACAGTAACAGTGAACTGATCTCCGGCGGCAGTTGTGGCGGGTGCCGAAACATTAAGCTTGCTGATCGCGGGCGTCACTTCGATCGTGGTCGATACGGATCCCATCATCGGCGCCGTGGCCGTGATCGTCTGCGTGCCCAAAGTCACAAGTTTCACGGAACTGGAGAAGACATGCGTGCCGGCGTCCGCGGCAGTGAAGCGGTAGGATGTCGCGGAGGTCGTGGCTGGGTCGCCGCTCGTCAGATAGACGGTACCCAGAAAGCCCGGAACGACGTTGCCATCAGCGTCGACGGCCGAAATCGTCAGCGGCACGGATGAGCCGGAAGTCGTCGATGCCGGTGCCGTGATCCGGAAAGAGACAGCCCCCGCCAGGTTCGAGACATCGTCGTGAGCGTTCATGACGACCGTGACACCATTCGTGCTCGGATAGGCGAAGTCGACGGCCCCGTCATTGTCGAAGTCGCCATGGGTGCCAGCTTCGAAGCGACCGGCGGGAGTGGAATAAACCACTTCCGGATAGAATGTGCCGTCGCCTTTACCGTAATGCACCATGTAGGAGCTGCCGCCACGGACGGCGTAATCGTCGTTGCCGTCGCCGTCGAAATCCTCGACTTCGATTTCGTAACCGGTCTGACCGATCGAATACGTGTGCGGAGCGCCGTAAGTGCCGTCGCCATTGTTCAGAAGAATCGTCATCGCGCTGGCCGCGTATGAGTTCGGGCAGGCGAAATCGTCGTAGCCGTCGTTATTGAAATCGCCAGTGGCCAGATACACGGGTGCCGAAAAGGCGTAGTAGCTTACCATGGGCGAAAAGCTGCCGTCGCCCCGGCCTTTCAGTACGTTGACGGTACCGATGCTGGTCGTGTCGGACGTGGCCACGTCGAGATTGCCGTCATGGTCGAAGTCGCCCGTGACCAGGTTGATCGAATTGCCGCTGACCGGCGAAAAGACGGGTGCCTGCAGCGTTCCGTCGCCATTGCCGCGGAGCACGCTCGTCGTTCCGGCATTCATCGTGGCGACATCGAGAAACCCGTCGTTGTCGAAATCCCCAAGCTTCACCGAATGGGCGTTCAAGCCGGGTGCGTACGATACCTGTGCATTGAAAGTACCGTCTCCGTTGCCCAGAAGCACGCTTACCCCGGAACCGACGACAACGAGATCGAGATTGCCGTCGCCGTTCAGGTCGCCAGTGGTTCCATCGAACGAAGACGCTCCTGTGCCATAGTCGACTTTCGGCAGAAACGCACCACCGCCGGTGCTCAGGAGCACGCTTACGGAGCCGCTCACGGCCTGATTTACGACCCCAAGATCATCCTTTCCGTCGTTATTGAAATCGCCTACGGCGATTCCCGCGGGATTCGCACCGACCGGGAAACTGACCGGGGGCAGGTAAGTCGGAACGATGCGGAAATCGAGTTTTTCGCATTCCAGCGAAGGCCCGAAGGCCCTGAGGTTGCGGCGGCGAGTCGTGTTGCGGAATCGATTGCGGAACCATTGTGCGGACATTCGGAACTCTCCTGATGAATCGAGTGATCATGACTCCTGGAGAATTCGATTCGATCACCGGTATCCGCCAAAATTCTTCGAAATTCGGATTCGCTCGTTTCGCATGCTTGCGATTCACGCGCGGGCAACTTACTTCAAAACCGGAGTCCGGTTCCTTTACGCATGTCAGACTCAACTCAGGATTCGGAATCGTCGTTTCGAACTGGCACCAAGCGTGACATGACCGACTGAATCTTCGACGAAATCGAACGGACTTCAGAATGATCGGCCAGCCATTCGAAGTACCATCACATGAAGTTTCATCGATCGGCAAGAATTGCTTTCGAGAAATATCGCGGATAGTATGACACGATCGTCCGATTCCCTCTCTCTCGAGATTCATTCATCCCGAACTGGTCTGCCCGACGACGAAGACCTGGCAGAGCCAAACCGCAAATCACTGACCAGGAGTGACTTGCGTAACTCCGAAAAAATTCTGGCGGATGGATCTGCCGAAATCGAAGCTCTCAGGCGAGCCGTGATGACAGAAGACGAGAATGTCGAGAACGACTTGACCGATCAGACGCTCCTGCGTCGATTTCGGGAAGGAGAGAACGATGCCGCGACGGAGTTGTACAAACGCTACGCGCATCGTCTGTTCAATCTGGCTTCCACGCGAGTGGCGCCGGATCTCAAGCAGCGGGTCGATCCGGAAGATATTGTCCAGTCGGTCTTTCGAACCTTTTTCCGTCGAGCGGCACTGGGGCAGTACGAAGCGCCTGATGGCGAGGAGTTGTGGAAGTTGTTCCTGGTGATCGGTCTGAACAAGATCCGTGAAGTCGCGAACCATCACTACGCCGGCAAGCGTGACTTGCGCGTGACGGATGGCGGCGAAATCGTGGAACGCACCTCAGGCGGCCAGGAAGATATTGCACTGACAGCCCTCCGCTTGACGATCGACGAACTCGTTACGCCAATGCCGCCGAGTTATCGCGAGATCCTCATGCTTCGGATCGAACGCCACGAAGTCGCTGAAATCGCCGAGAAAACCGGGCGATCGAAACGTTCGGTCGAACGGATTCTCCACGAAATCCAGAACAAGCTGCACGGGCTGATTCATGAGGCTTAGCCCTGACAGGATCTCATCACTGGCGATCGCCGTCGAATCCGGTTTCGAACCGGAGCTCGACTCATACATCGAGTCGTTCGAGCGGGCCGCAGTTCGAGGCTTCGCCGATCCTTCCGACTTCCTACCCCCGCAAGAACACCCGAGACGGCAGGACGTTCTCGTCGAACTGCTGCGTGTCGACATGGAACTGTCCTGGGAGCGGGGCGAGCGACGCGGGCTTGACCACTATCGCACGCGATATCCGGAACTGTTCGTCGACCAGACCGCGGTGCATGCGCTGGTCGTCGAGGAATCGCGGCTACGCCAGGCCTCGGGTACGCCCCAACTCGCATCGAGCGCGATCGAATCGCATGATTTTCCGCCAGCAGGCACCACGATTCCTCCCGGATTCGTGCTCGAATCCGAACTCGGCTCCGGCGCGTTCGGACGGGTCTTCCTGGCCCGGCAGAGCGACCTGGCTCACCGCCGCGTCGCCGTCAAACTGTCGTCGCGATTCATCGGTGAAGCCCAGACTCTCGCACGGCTTCAGCATACGAACATCGTTCCGATCTACTCGCTGCACCAGGTCGGCCCGTTTCAGGCGATCGTAATGCCGTTTCTCGGGCGAAATACGTTCGAAAACCTGATCACCGCCGTGAGAAAAGTTCATGGCAGCCCCATTACCGGCCAAATCGTCTCGGACCTGCTACCCGTCGATTCGAAATCCTCCGGTGCTCATGCCCCTTCCAGGTCCGCTCTGAAAGGCTCAGCAAGATTCGCCCGGATGCCTTATGCATCGACCGTAATGACGCTCGGCGCTGAAATCGCCGAAGGCCTTGCGCATGCCCATGAAACCGGCGTGCTGCACCGGGATCTGAAACCGGCGAATGTGCTGATTTCCGACGACGGCACGCCGATGCTTCTCGATTTCAACCTGGCGTCCGACTCGGCTCACGCTGAAATCGCCGGCATCGGCGGCACTTTTCGATACATGGCGCCCGAGTGCATTTCGCAGATCGAAAACCGCAAAGATGCCGCATCGGTGCAGTCCGACATTTATGCTCTCGGGCTGCTGCTTTTCGAAACGATGACAGGCCGGTTGCCCTGGCCTGACCGCGACATTTCGAAAAATCTGCCGATCGCCGAAACCATCGCGGATCGCACCAGAGTTTTCGACAGGAACTGGTGGCCTGATGCTCCTTCGCCGGCGTTTGCCTCGATCGTCGCCAAATGCCTTGCCCCGGAACCGGCGAAACGCTATGAATCCGCCAGGCATTTGCAGGAAGATTTACGCAGGCAACTTGAGGATCGAACGCTTCGCTTCGCCCCCGATCCTTCTCCCCGCGAACGGCTCGGGAAATGGATTCGGCGCCACCCGAAACTGGTTTCGGGAAGCTCGATCGGTTCGATCGCAGCGCTGCTGCTGCTTGTCGTGCTTGCCGGCTGGTACTCGACGAAACGTCACGCGACGAAGCTCGAAGCACTGCGGCTGCGCGATTCGCTGCATGAGGTCGCGTCGTCCGTCTATCACGCGGATCCGAATTCCGAAGAATCCACGGATCTCCTGAACCGAATCGACGACATCACGAGTCGATACGGCATCAAGGAGAAATCGTGGGAGCAGGGGCCCATGATGCGCCTTGTCTCGTCCGAAGATCGTCAAGCGATCATGAAGGATCTGGCCGAAACTTTGACCATCGCGGCCGGACTGGCCCCCGACGGCGAATCACGAAGGCGAAGCGAGGAAGCAAGATACGTGACAGCCGGATTCGGTGGCGATTCCGTGGCGAATGCGATCTCCGGCAAAAGACTGCCGGAGAAGGCCGAATCGCTGATCGAGTCGACTCGAAACGGGACGTCAAGAATCGCCACATGGATGACGCTCGGCTCGGTCCAGGCCCGTCTCGGCCGGCATCGCGAAGCTGTCGAAGCGTACTCTGCCGCCATCGGCCTGGATCCAGCCGCACCCTGGCCCTGGTTTCATCGAGGCGTCGCACGTATCGAGATCGGTGAACACAAACAGTCGATCGCGGATTTCGACCGATTCCTGGCTTTACGGCCTGGCAGTGCGGAAGGGTATTTCGATCGGGGTATCGCCCGCCAGGCATCGGGGGATCCGTCGGGTGCGATCGCCGATTTCGACGAATCCGAACGCCTCGGATTCCGCCACGTCAGGCTCTACGCCGTCCGCGGCCAGACAAAGCGGCGGCAAGGCGACAAGCCAGGGGCAGATGCCGACCTGGCCCGCGTGTTCGACGCGAATCCTACGGACGCCCGTGGCCTCGCCATTCGAGGCGAGGAGCGACTGAGGAATCGTCCGGACTCAGCTGTCGAGGCCCTGGCGGATTTCGATCGAGCCCTGGCGAAAGATGTGGAATTCCTGCCTGCCTGGCGTGACAAGGCGTCCGTTCTGTCCGAAAATCTCGGCAGGCCCGCGGAGGCCCTTGCTGCTCTCGACCGCGTTCTGGAGATGACCCCCGACTCGATCGCGGACCGTGCCGGCCGTGCGGTGTTGCATGCTCGACTCGGGCACAAAACCGAAGCCCACGCCGATGCGGCCGCTTGCACGCGAAGCACGAACGGATTGATCCTCTATCAGGCCGCCTGCGCCTATTTGATCGGCGAACCCGGGCCCGTGGAAATCACCCAGGGGCTGAAACTGTTGAGACTCGCGCTGCGTCAGGACCCATCATGGGCCAGGACGATGCGTAAGGACAACGACTTGAAGGCCGTTCACGGCGACAACAGATTTCTGGAATTGATCCAGGCAGCGATATCGCTGTCGCGAACGGATTGAATTCGAAGCGGATGTTCGGCTCCGCGATCAAGCCGGACCGAGCCGATCGCGGAATATTGAATCGAAGAAGCCGCCGGGCGAACCGCCCCGAACCCGAGAGAACGACGATGAAGAGAAAAACCCGCAAATTCCGCCTGGCGACCGAATGCCTCGAAGATCGCGCGACCCCGGCCCAGTTCGGCGTTCCCTGGATCGATCCTGCCCACCTGACCGTCAGCTTCGCGCCCGACGGAACCTCAGCTCTGAACGACCCCAGCACGCTTTTCGCATCACTCGATTCCCAAATGCCTCGAGCCGAATGGCAGAGCGTTCTGCTGCATGCATTCGAAACCTGGTCGGAAGTCGCAAACGTCAATTTCGGACTCATCGATGACGCTGGAGCCGGCTTCGGCTCCTCAGGCCTTCCGCAAGGCGACCAGAGGTTCGGAGACATTCGGATCGGCTCCCTGCCCATGAGCGATGTCCTGGCGGAAGCGGTTCCGCCCGACCCGACGATCGTCGATTCGCTCGCCGGCGACATCTTTCTGAATTCGCATTCAGGTTTCGATCCCGTATCGCTTTACTCTGTCGCGCTTCATGAGATCGGACACGCACTGGGGCTCGAATCCAGCCAGGATCCTGCCTCCGTCATGCACGAACCCTACGATATCCATACATCTTTGAGCGTCTCGGATATCGCGGAAATCCGAAAACTCTACGGCACAAGATCGCCGGACGCCAACGAAGGCAAAACCGGCAACGAGAACATCAAGAACGCCACGCGCATCAAATTCAACAGTGATTTCGACGGTTCGGCTCCTCTCGTGATTTTTGGCGACATCACGACCCGACCGGACGCGGACTTCTTCTACGTTCCCGTGCTCGATACTTATTCCGGCCCGATGACTATCCGACTCCAGACACGCGGAATCAGCCTTTTATCACCAAGATTGAGCGTTTTCGACGTCAAAGGAACGCAAATCGGGAGCGTTTCCGCATCCGGCACTCATGGCGATACAGTGGAGTTGACACTGCCGAACGTCCAGCCGAGCGATAAATATTATGTGAAGGTCGAGGCGGTCGCCGGGACGGCCTTCGCGGTCGGGCGCTACGGACTGGCTGTGAGCTTCGATGATCGAAATATCGTAGATGAGTCCCGGCTCGAACAAGTCATGACGGGCCCTTATGACGGAGTGAGCCCCCGAGATATCGCGGATCTCCTGCTCAAACCGAATTCCGCGAGATTCAATGACGACGTCAAATCGAACGATACTTTCGGAACCGCCGCGACACTTTCTCCAACCGCCGGGTTCTCGCAGAATTCCCATTACCGCATCACGGCCAGCAAGAGCGACAGTTCCGACGTCGACTACTACAAATTCAAATCTCCGAGCACGACCAACGGCGAACCCGTCGTTCTGAACGCCACGGTTCGCGCCGTCGATCCGAACGGTGCCGTGCAGCGCATCTCGGTCTACGATTCTCACCAGACCCTGATTCCGGCCACGATTCTGGCCAACGGCAACGGCACGTTCACGATTCAAGCCGTCGGATTGCCTGCAAACAACGATTATTATGTGCGAGTCGGAGATGGCGAAGTCGGCAATTACCTGCTCGACCTCGCCTTCAGCCAGCGTGCCACGCAACTCACCACGTTCGCGGAAGGAGTGATTCCCACCGATACCGACCTGAGCACGACACTTTACATCGCCGAAACGCAGGTCTTCGGATTCGCTCTCACAGCGTCAGGCCCCGTCGGTGTTCGAGTGCGGTTCTCGATTTACGACGTCTCGGGCAACATGGTTTTCTCGATGGATGGTTTGACCGGCGACACGCTCAGCAGCGTCACCGGCTTTATCGCACCTGGCGAGTACAGGGCCGAATTGTCGGTCCTCGGAGGATCCGTACCAGTCGACTTCCGATTGTCAGGCAGTTCGGTCACCGACCCCATTGGCCCCCAGATGTCGAATTCTGCGACCGAACCGCTCTACCAGGATCCATGGAATCCGGAATATTACCTCTATCCGACCGGCACGATCGCCTTCGACCCCTATCTTTTCGTCTACTGGACATTCGAGTGAATGCGTCTCAGTAATGCTTGAACTGATTCTGATCTGCGACGGAGATGCCCTGAAGTCACAACGAAGACTTCAGGCACCGGAGCTTTCAGGAATAACCGTATCTTTCGAATCCTGCTGATTCGTTTTTGGGGCACTCAAAAACCGTTTCGCAACTGATTCATCTCAACATTTCGGAAAACCTTCATATCTTTGCGATCGGGCTTGACTCCCCGTCGATCCCGGCATAGACTTACCAATGCACTCAATCCACAACACGAATCGGAGAAGTGCAAGTGGTTTGTCCGACGATCCCAATTCGATGCTGGTTCACCGGCCTGATCGGTTTGGCGATCTTTCTTTCTTCGATTTTGGTGCCTCAGGATTCGGGTAATGAGGCTCGTCATCAAACCGTGTCGGTCGTCCGTTCAGGTCATGCAGCGATCCATGTCGATG
This sequence comes from bacterium, assembly GCA_016125085.1. Classification (GTDB taxonomy): domain Bacteria; phylum Planctomycetota; class Planctomycetia; order Isosphaerales; family Isosphaeraceae; genus QWQI01. Next base: position 23,793 of record WGMM01000013.1, on the reverse strand, counting down.
TTGCTGAGCTGGCGTTCACGAATGACACGAACTCCTCTGCGGTTCTGGAATCTCACCATTCCGAGCTGATCGAAGAGACCGAAGAAAAATTCTTCGATTCGATCGCCTTTCCTGTTTCTGCTTTTCTCTCCGAATGGAACACCCATTCCAAGACTCAAATCAGGGTCGTTTCGGCATACGTGAGACTTTCGGAAGTTTCCCTCCCTCTACGTTGTTGATCATTCCTTCTCATATTGGTACGTCTTGCGCCCACCAGCGATGCTTCACATCGTAACGGGTGACGATTCGGACTCTTGATCGCTCTGAGCCACTGTCCGCTTCTCTGCGGCATGGCCATGATCGATTCGAGCTGACCTGAAGATCGTTCTGATCTCTCATGTTCGATCGTTCGACCGGATAAGGGTCGTCAAGAGCTTCGCATGTCCGCCTTCGGACAAGGGGAATGACCGCACATCGTTGACTGGCCAGGTGCGACTCCGCGCTCGCTGAGTGACTGGCCTCAAAAACGACTATCCACGTCGGAGGATCGCAGGTATATGAAAGCGTTCACGTTCGTCAGACGCCGCCCGTTCACGTCTCTGGCTCTTATCATGGGCCTCGCTTCGGGTTCGGCCGCCGCATTGCAAATGGCCGGATTCGATATCGTCAGCAGAACGGAAATCGATTCCGTTCTCAAATCAAGCAGCGTCGTGCTCGCATCGCTGGGTGTCGAGGTCCCTTCGGATCTCGATTCCGCCAAGATCATGACGGAGCTCTCGAAACTCAGCGGTTCGGCGCATGAATCGGATTCCCATGAGCGAAACTCCGAAGAAAAAGATCATCATGAAGCCGACCACAAAGAGGATTCGGAACACTCGGAAGGTCATCACGCGGAGCACAAAATCGTCGTGACCCATCCGCAGGTGATCGATATCACGCTTGAGCAGCCGTATGTCTGCCAGATCCATTCGCGGAGGCACATCGAAGTTTGTGCTCTGGAGAAGGGATATCTTCAGGAAATTCTGGTGAAGGAAGGTCAGAGGGTCAAAAAGGGAGACCTCCTTTTCAAAATCCTTCCGACCCTGTACCAGGCGAGGCTGGATGCGGAAATGGCCGAGGCGAAGCTCGCCGAACTGGAATTCAACTACACGAAAACCCTGGCGGACAAGAATGTCGTCTCGCAGAACGAAGTAATGCTGCTGGAAGCCAAATTGGCCAAGGCCAGGGCGAACGCCCAAATGGCGAAAGCGGAACTGGATTTCACAAACATCGTCGCCCCGTTCGACGGAATCGTCGATCGGTTGCACGAACAGCTCGGCAGCCTGATTTCCGAAGGTGACATGCTCACGACCCTCTCCGACAACAGTGTCATGTGGGTGTATTTCAACGTGCCCGAGGCTGCATATCTGGATTACATGGAAACGATCGACAAGAAGAACGAGGAGGAACGGATCGAGCTGGTTCTGGCCAACGGCAAGAAATTCCAGCAACCCGGCAAGATCGGAGCCATCGAAGCGAAATTCAACAATCAGACAGGGAATATCCCGTTTCGGGCGGATTTCCCGAACCCGGATGGAATACTTCGCCACGGTCAGACCGGCACGATCATGATCAGTAAAGTACACAAGGACGCCATCGTCATTCCGCAAAGGGCGACGTTCGAAATTCTCGACAAACGGTACGTATTCGTCGTCGACGAAGAGAATGTCGTGCATCAGCGTCTGATCAAGGTCGAACACGAAAAGGATGACATTTTCATCGTCGCCAGCGGAATTACATCGATGGACAAGATCGTCCTGGATGGAGTTCGCGACATGAACGAAGGAAAGAAGATCGAATTCGAAGTCGCGAAGCCTGAACAGGTCCTCGCGCATCAGAAATTCCACGCGGAATAAGTGTTCCGAACACGAGATCTATCCCCACCGGTCATTCGAGGTTCGAACGCATGTTCACGAAGATTTTATATCGTCCCGCGATGGCGATCGTCATCTCCATCATCCTGCTGTTCCTCGGGGTGCTGGGGATCGTCACGCTGCCGATCGAGCAATTCCCTTCGATCTCGCCGCCGACGGTCATCGTCACCATCTCCTATCCAGGCGCCAGTGCCGCGGTTCTGGTCGACTCCGTACTGATTCCTCTGGAACAGTCGATCAACGGTGTCCAGAACATGCGATACATGACTTCATCCGCGACGAACGCAGGTGAAGCGGCGATCATCATTTATTTCGAACCGGGCACGGATCCGAACATCAATGTCGTGAACGTGCAGAACCGGGTCAATATCGTGTTGTTCCAGCTTCCGCCCCTTGTGGTACGCGAAGGGATTCTCGTCAGTCAGGTCGTGCCCAGCATGCTGACTTACGTGAATCTCTACAGCAAGGATCCGAACGCTGACCAGAAGGACATCTTCAATTTCGCGAACGTCTACGTGATGCCGCGGCTCAAGCGGATTCCGGGTATGGGTATTCCCAAGTACCTTGGAAACCGGGTTTTCTCGATGCGCGTCTGGCTCGATCCGGATCGCATGCGGGCATACAGTATCTCCAGCGACGACATCATGAAATCGCTCTCGGAGCAAAGCATCATCGGCTCGCCCGGGCGACTCGGTCAGGCGACCGGGAAAACGTCACAATCGAAAGAGTACATCCTGACCTACATCGGGCGCTACAACGATGCCGAGCAGTACAGGAATATCATCCTGCGATCCAACGAAAACGGCGAGATCCTGCGACTGAAGGATCTTGCCGAAGTGGAACTTGGCCCGCAGTTCTTTGACATCTATTCCGACGTCAACGGGTATCCCGCATCCTCGATCATTCTGAAACAGGCCCCTGGTTCGAACGCCGCGGACGTGATCGAGGCGGTCAAGAAGGAACTCGAGACGATCAAGGCGGAATCGTTCCCGCCCGGTATGGATTACGAACTCGCGTACGACGTTTCGAAATTCCTGGACGCATCGATCGAAAAAGTGCTCCACACACTGATCGAGGCTTTCATCCTGGTCTCGCTGGTGGTTTATCTGTTCCTGGGCGATTTGCGGTCGACCCTGATTCCGACACTCGCCGTGCCGGTCTCACTGATCGGTACGTTCTTCGTTCTGCAGATGCTCGGTCTTTCGATCAATCTCATCACGCTCTTCGCGATGGTGCTCGCGATCGGGGTCGTGGTGGACGACGCGATCGTCGTCGTCGAAGCCGTGCACGCCAAGATGGCCGAAAAACATCTGTCGCCATACCTTGCGACAATGGAAGTTCTGCACGAAATCAGCGGAGCCATCATCGCGATCACTCTGGTGATGACCTCCGTGTTCGTGCCCGTCACTTTCATTCCTGGCCCAGTCGGCCAGTTCTACAGGCAATTCGGTCTAACGATGGCCATTTCCATCGTACTTTCGGGTGTCGTGGCACTGACGCTGACGCCGGTACTTTGCGCCATGATCCTCAAACCCCACGAGCATGGCCACACGCATGACGAGCACGGCCACACGCATGACGAACATGCGCATGCATCCGCCGTGGCCGCACCGAAGAAAAAGCGGAATATCTTCAAGCTGATCTTCATGGCGATCGTGGGCCTGGCGATTCTGGGCGGCGTGACGTACCTGGCTTACGAACTGTGGGGCCCGTTCGGCTTCGCCCTGCTCCTTCTTCCGGTCATCCGCAAGCCGTTCGACAGGCTTATCGAAAGGATCACGGACGGCTATGGAGGGATCCTGCGGCGGATCGTCACGTTGCGAATGGTCACGATCGGCGTCGTCGTAGCTTTCGCGGCTGGAATCGTCGGTGTGAGCACGAGTCTTCCCAGCGGGTTCATTCCACCCGAAGATCAGGGCATTCTCTATGCCGTTCTGCAAACGCCCCCAGGCTCGACTCTCGAGTACACCAACTCGAAGGCGCACGAGCTGGTCAAAATCGCCAACGACATTGAGGAAGTCACGTCGGTGACATGCCTTTCCGGTTACGAAGTGATCACCGAAGGCCGTGTTTCCAACGCTGGAACGTTGATCATCAACCTGAAGAACTGGGATGAACGCGAACGGACAGCGCGCGACATCATCAAGCTCCTCGAGGAAAAATGCACGGCGATGAGCGACGTGCGGACCGAATTCTTCGAACCGCCTACGGTGCCCGGCTTCGGCACTTCCGGGGGCATCACGCTGATGCTTCTGGACAAGACCAACTCCAACGACTATCAGAAACTCGGAGAAACGACCGACAAGTTCATGGCCGAACTCAGGAAGCGAAAGGAACTTTCGAACCTGTTCACGTTCTACGCCGCGAACTACCCGATGTACGAATTGATCATCGACAACGATGTCGCCATGCAGAAGGGCGTGTCCATCAAAACGGCGATGGACAATCTCAACATTCTCATCGGAAGTACCTGGGAACAGGGCTTCATCCGTTTCAACCAGTTCTACAAGGTCTTCGTGCAGGCGAAGCCGGAATTCCGCCGGTTTCCCGAAGATCTCGATAACCTGTTCGTCAAGAACGACAAAGGCGAAATGGTGCCGTATTCCGCATTCATGAAAATCGAGAAGAAGATGGGGTTGAACGAGATCACGCGTTACAACCTCTACGCTTCTGCCCCGATCATGTGCGCTCCAGCGAAGGGGTTCAGCAGCGGCCAGGCGATCCAGGTGATCGACGAAGTGGCAAAATCCACTCTGCCCAAAGGCTACGGCATCGACTGGGCAGGTCTGTCTTACGACGAATCTCGAAAGGGGAGTGAAGCGGTTTTCATTTTCCTGATCGTCGTCGCGTTCGTCTATCTCGTACTGGTCGGTCAGTACGAAAGCTTCCTGTTGCCGCTGGCCGTCATCCTGTCGCTGCCCATCGGGGTCTTCGGCACGTTCGTCTCCCTGAAATACATGGGGCTTGCCAACGACGTCTATGCACAGCTCGGCTTGATCATGCTGGTCGGTCTGCTCGGGAAAAATGCGATTCTGATCGTCGAATTCGCCGTTCAGAAACGCCAGGAAGGGCAATCGCTGATGGCGGCTGCCGCTGAAGCCGGTAAATCGCGTTTCAGGCCGATTCTCATGACGTCTTTCGCCTTCATCGCCGGTTTGCTGCCACTTGTGGTCGCGAAAGGCGCGGGAGCGATCGGGAACCGGACGATCGGTACGACAAGCGCCGGCGGGATGGTCGCGGGCACGTTGATCGGTGTCCTCGTGATTCCTGGACTGTATTACATCTTCGGCAAGATGGCGGACGGCCGTAGCCTTCTGCAGAACGAAACGAACAAGCCCGTCAGCGAGGTTTTCGAACACTCGCTGGAAGTGCACGGCCATCCAGCGCACTAAGGGCAGAACGCAATGGCACAGGTGTCGGCACGCGGGTGGGGATGTGCGTGACCGGCACTTGTGCCATTTTATCTTTCGAATTGCAATAATTAACGGCGACCTGCCGGAAACGTATTTCGAATCACTGCCTGATGAATCGCATGGATCCGGAAGCCGCCAGAACTTCGGCGTCTGAGCCGCTTCAGGAACCTCCGGAAACCTTCAAGCCACACCCGGGAAGCAGCTGATTCAATTGTGAAGAATCTGGCGTCATCGCCGACAGTTCTCTCCGGGCTCGAACCTGATTTCCGCTCGCTTCGCAATCGATTCACGATGCGGAAATGCTGAAATGGATCAGCCAGGCGGGAGACGATCCTGAAATTTCCGCAATGATATTTCAATAGAGATGATTCTCTGCAGACAAGTACTTACATCCAGAGCTGGACGATAAAACCGCTCGAATCGGTACGATCATGACAACCCTCACTAAAGTCACAATTTACCAAAAGTCGATGAAAGAGATGTTCTGAACGTTCACGTTCGGGACGACCTTTCTTCGATGCCTGACCATTCCAGCAGGTAGTGAGCGGAGAAAGGAAGTCGCCGATCGGTCGTATGGCGAAGGGCAATATCGACCGAACTTTCCGCCAGGAACGAAATCATGGCTCTCTCTCGAGGATCCCAAATCACGAAGCGAACGAAGCATGTGCTCGCGCGGGCGATCGCTTGCGGACTTCTCGTGATCTCACTGCCGGCTTGCGGCATCCCTCAGCGCCGAATGGCGGAGCCGGGGCCCCCCATCCCGGAAACTTTCAACGGTGTGACGAGCACTGAGAATTCGTCCCAGCTTGGGATCGTCGAGTTCTATCAGGACCCGCAACTTCTGAATCTGATCCAGTTCGGATTGGAAAACAACCGGGAACTGAAGATCCTCAACGAAGAGGTGCAGATCGCGAGTAACGACATCCTGTCGCGATCCGGGGCTTATCTGCCGTTCATGACCGCCGGGCCATATGCCGGGCTGTTCAGGGTCAGTAACCGGTCGATCGAGGGGGCCGCGATTCGGGACGACGAATTCCTCCCGGGCAAATATTTCTCGAACCCGTACGGCAACTACCTGATCGGTACCAACCTCGTCTGGAAGCTGGACATCTACCGCCAGTTGCGAAACGCCAGAGACGCTGCGGCCCAGCGCTATGTCGCCGCTATCGAACGCCGGAACTTTTTCGTGACCAAGATGGTTGCGGATATCTCGTCGAACTACTTCCGACTGATGGCACTCGACAAACGGATCGAAAACCTGGATCAGATCATCACTTTCATGGAGCAAAGCCTGAAAGTCGCAAGAGCCAGGAAGGAAGCCGCGAGAGACACCGAACTGGCAGTCCTCCGGTTCGAGGCGGAAGTCCGCAGAAACCAGAGCGAAAAGCTGATCGTGTATCAGGACATCGTCGAGACGGAGAACCGGATCAACGTCCTCACTTACCGATACCCGAGACCGGTCGAGCGTAATTCCGCGGCCTTCTACGATCTTTACATCAACGCACTCGAAGTCGGCGTGCCTGCGGAACTTCTCCAGAACCGACCTGACATTCGCCGGGCGGAGCGTGATCTCGTGGCAGCCGGTCTGAGCGTGGAAGTCGCCCGGGCCAATTACTATCCGCAGCTGATCATCGATGCCGGCGTCGGTCTGAACGCTTTCGCGATGTCCTATCTGTTCATGCCCCAGGCCGTGCTCGGCAATGTTGCCGCCGGTTTCATCGGGCCTCTCGTCAACCGGCGTGCGATCCGGGCCGAATTCCTGGCCAGCGACGCCAAACAGATGCAGGCGATCTACGATTATCAGCGTACGATACTGGAAGCATTCACCGACGTCGTCAACCGCCTGACTGAGGTGCAGAACTACAGCAAGAGCGTCGCGCTCAAGAAGCAGCAGATGGCCAAACTTGAAGGGGCCGTCGACGTCGCGAACCAGCTCTTCCAATTCGCCCGAACCGAATACCTCGACGTGTTGACCGCCCAGCGCGACTTGAGAGATTCGCGAACGGCGCTCATCGATGCCAAGGAAAAACAGCTGACCGCCATCGTGAATGCCTACCAGGCGCTCGGCGGTGGTACGGTCTGGTCGATCGAGGATCGCGAGAACACGCTCATCCCGATCCCGATCACCCACGACCAGCTCAACGACGAAGACTTCTGGAAGCTCTCGAAGTTCCATTACGGCAAGGGCCGGTTCTACAAGGCTCTCAGGAATTCGCTGGACGGGATCATCCCCTATCCGGATTATCTCAACCCACCGGATCCCTACAGGGCTCCTGACTTCGAAGCCACCGCTCCAGAAGAAATTGAGCAATCACTCCAGCCTACTCGAATTCTGCCTGACGGCTATCCGGTGGAATTCCCGGCAGCAGCGATGCCCGCGATGCCACCCACGCCTCCACCTGCTGGCGAACCTGGTCCGTTCAGCAACAAGCCAGAAGAGAAGGCTCCGAAGACCGGCGAAAAAGCTCCCAAGCCTGCTGAGGAGAAGAAATAACCGGACGACCTTCCGACTCCTTCAGCGGCCATTTCGTAATCGACCTCAAAGTCGTGTTTCGAAATGGCCGCTTTTCTTTTTTCCGCAAACGATCCTCTGTATCCGATCAGCTGGACACTTGGAAAATCATGCAAAATGATCGAATCGAGAAAACTGGCAGATCGAAGCCACTGCCGAATTTCCATAGAGTCCAACCGATCGAAGTCGTCAAATTATTCGGATAGAGAACACCGAGCTTCGCCGGAATGAACCAGACCTGGTCGAGATGTGAGTATCATCTTGAATAGCGATCACCGTAGAACCTTGAGATTTTCGAACCGGCAAATCTCGGAAGACTACGAAATCAAGCCAATTGCGATAACGGATTATCGATTCCCAGATCGAGAATCCTCACAAGCGGATCACTTCCGTGAACTGTCATTTCGAATTCATTCTACACTTCGGATCCAGTTGAGCCCGCAGATTCGATGTCGAACGAACGTGTCGAAGAGCAACCCAAATTCTTGATAACTCAAGATTAATAAATGGCTTCTGCCGAATACACCCGAGAGGATTCGAACCTCTGACCTTTTGCTCCGGAGGCAGCTTTTTACCTGTCTCACAAACCTCGATCCAAGACTTCAAAATCTCACGCGACTCATGATTCTACAGCCTTTTCACACGATGTCAATGACGATCATTCACGCTTATCCGTTGTTAAACAAGATTGGAATTCTGACCCCAAACGGGGGAAAAATCGGGGGAAAATTATGTATTCGGAAAATCAGTACTTTTTGCCCTGCTCTATGCGTTGAGAATCGATCAATCGATCGGGGTTGTCGATCAGATCTGTGGCTATGTCTTTCTTCGGCTAGTATGGATCGAGATCACCTTGTCTTGCCCCCGGTTATCGGAATCGCTCAGTGTGAGGCTCGCTTTGTTCGGGAGTAGATTGGAATGCCCCCCTTGATGGGACTTTCACTCATGGCCAAGCCGTCCGAACTTTCTTCCAGGCAAACCACCGAGGCTGTGCTGGCTTTGCTTCGTCGCGAAGAACCCGATGCAAGGATCGCCCGTGCGTTCGAGAATTCCGATCAGACGCTTTACCGCTGGCGCGACGATTTCCCGGCCACGGCTGGTGGTACGCGGTGACGGTGGTCGACTACTTTTCCCGCAACCTGCTGGTCTGTCACCTCACGCACAGCTACAGTGCCGCCGAGGTGTCGCACGACCTGAAACTGGGTCGCGAAGCAGCCGAACGCATCCATGGGCCGCATTGGGCCCTGATTCCCGACAGTGGCGGCGATCCGCTGGTTCCGGCGGAGGTCTACGCCGAAGCCCGTGAGATCCACATTCCGCGTTGGCAGCCGTAGGCGATTACCGCTTAGCAGACATTCCTGGCCGGATTTCGTCGCCTAATGCCGCCGGCACAGTGGAGACGCAGACTCTTCCATGGAACCCTCTACACTCTTTTCTTTGTTCCGGGTATTCTCGGAGTGTACCGATGAACCCATCCTGAACCGCCAGACTCTCACACGGAATCGGCCAATTCGATTCTCGGGGAACTGCGAGCCAAGAAAAGTACGCAATGATGCAGGAACTTCTCACCGGGAGGACGCGACTCGCATGAGCGAGAGCCAGCACACTGAATGGAAGGAGTCGTGGCGGGACGAATATCTCCGCTGGGTCTGCGGCTTCGCCAACGCCGAGGGCGGTGTGCTGGTCATCGGCAAGAATGACAAGGGTGTGCCCGTCGGAGTCGTCGACGCGAAGAAGTTGCTCGAAGACTTGCCCAACAAAATCCGCGACATCCTCGGCATCATGGCCGACGTCCGCCTGGTGCGTGAGGCCGGCAAGAACCTGGTCGAGATCCGGATCGATCCCTATCCGTACCCTGTCAGCTACAAGGGCGAATACCACTACCGCAGCGGCAGCACGAAGCAGGAGCTGAAAGGTGCGGCACTCGACCGGTTCCTCCTGAGAAAACAGGGCCGAACGTGGGACGGCGTGCCCGTGCCGGACGTGACCGTCCGGTCCCTCTCGAAAACCGCCATCGACACCTTCCGCAGGCTGGCCAGGGCAAGCGAGCGGATGAACGCGGCGGACCTGAAAGAGTCGGCCACGGGTCTGATCGAGAAGCTCCACCTGTTCGACGGCAAGTACCTCAAGCGTGCGGCCGTGCTGCTGTTTCATGCCGACCCGGAGAAGTTCGTCACCGGGGCTTTCGTGAAGATCGGGTTCTTCCGCACCAACGACGACCTTTTGTATCACGACGAAATTCACGGCGATCTGTTTACCCAGGCCGAGAAGACGATCGACCTGCTGCGGACCAAGTATCTCAAAGCCGCCATCACCTACCGGGGCATTCAGCGGATCGAAACCTACCCGGTGCCGGAGCCCGCATTACGCGAGGCGGTGCTCAATGCCCTGATTCACAAGGATTATGCCACGGGTATCCCGATTCAGATCAGCGTGTATGCCGACAAGCTCATGATCTGGAACCCGGGCCATTTGCCGGAATCATGGACGGTGGCGAAGCTCAAAGAGAAGCATTCGTCGCAGCCTGCCAACCCGGCCATCGCAGGTGTGTTTTTCCGGGCGGGTGAGATCGAAGCCTGGGGCAGGGGAATCGAGCGGATCCTGGCGGCATGCCGTGAAGCGAAGTTCCCGGAGCCGGAGATCGAATACGAGGCGACAGGGCTTTGGATGCGGTTTCCGTTTTCTCACGAAGTCATTGCGAGAACGAGCATATCGGCTGGAACTGGGGAGAAAACGCCGGTAGAAACGACGGTAGAAACGCGGGTAGAAACGCCGGGAATTCGGCGGGCGGGGACACCCGAGCGAATCCTTGCCATCCTTTCGGCACAGCCCGATTTGAGCCTGGCGGAAGTCGCCGAACGCATCGGCAAATCGCTCAGTGCCGTCGAGCGGGCGGTATCGAAGCTTACCCGGTCGGGCAAATTGAAACATGTCGGCCCGACGAAGGGCGGTTATTGGGAGGTATCGGAATGAGTTATGCCGCAAGAGACGATAGAGCTGCCGGAAAGGAAGCATCATGATGAGATCATTCTACCGTGTGATGCTTGGCAGGAAGAGCGCATATGCCGCCGAGTGTTTCGCAGGAGCCTTCATCGGTGCGGATTACGAGATCGCCGAAAATCTGACGGGCAAATTTCCTGACGAGTGGAGGGAATTCAACGCCGCATACATTCCTGTCTTTTTGCAGAACCGCCCGGATAAGTCCAAAATCGCCGCTGGTCTCGCCTGCGGGTCCCTTTGGACAATCGGCAAAGGCATTCAGCAGGGTGACGTAATTCTCAGCCCGGACGGATTCGGGAAGTATCATGTGGGCGAGGTGACCGGCCCCTACTACTATGTCGCGGGCGAACTGGTTCCGCACCGCCGCCCGGTGAAGTGGTTACCGGTCCAGATCGACCGGTCCGCCACTAGCGAAGGGCTTCGCAACACCACCGGCTCCGTCGGAACGGTTTGCAACATCAGCCGGGCCGGGTTCGCCGAGGAAGTGGAGAGACTGATCGGCGGTGTCACCGCCCCAGCCATCATCGCCACCAACCCGAACGTGGAAGACCCAGCGGCGTTCGTGATGGAGAAGCATCTCGAAGACTTCCTCGTCCAGAACTGGACGCAGACCGAACTCGGCAAGAAGTACGACATTTACGAAGAAGACGGGGAGCTGGTCGGTCAGCAATACCTTACCGACACCGGCCCGCTGGACGTGCTGGCGATCAGCAAGGACCGGAAGCAACTGCTGGTCGTCGAGCTGAAAAAGGGGAAGGCCAGTGACGTGGTCGTCGGGCAGACGCTCCGATACATGGGCTACGTCCAGGAAGAACTTGCCGAAGTGGGCCAGACGGTCATGGGGGTCATCATCGCCCTTGAGGATGACCAGCGGATCCGCCGTGCACTCAAGATGGTCTCCAACATCGAGTTTTACCGTTATCAGATCAACTTCAAGTTGGTGAAGGCGTGACATGAGCAATATCGACAAGCCGGAACGTGCTACCCAGGATCGCATTATCGCCCTTTTACGGGATGAACTCCGATACCGCTACCTCGGGGAACAGCGAGCCAAGACAGGATCGAAAAGGTCGCCCGAACAGCAAACTCTCCGTCGATGAGCTCAAACATTTCTCACGATCCCGATGACTTCCTCGTCGCCCCTGAGAAGAGTCGTTGCCTTTTCCCAAATCTGCTCGGTCATAGACTGACTCAGAGACTTCGTTTGTGTCGGATAGACCGATCGTCCTAAATTTCCGCCGATTTTGTGTCACTCTAACTTGATCGGGAACGGTTATCCGTCCGGTCGTCGAAAATCCCGAACAACCATTCTAAAAACTGGTTTTTAGACGACTTCGGCGCATCCCTGGACATGCCGAAGCGGTCGTTCACACAAGAACTTCGCAACACTTACATCGGATTGCCGGCTTTTCGGTCGGCACCGTTCGCTCGTCGTTTCACCACCCTTTCCTGACGAAAGGCCCCACTTCATGCTCCACGCCCTTCTAGCGGCCAGCGGTTCGTTGGCTGTCGTGTTGTCCGCCGCCTGGGTCCGGGAGTTCCGGCTCCGGCGCGGGCTTCAGGTTCTGCTCGCACGATTCTTTCACGAAAGAAATCCACAACATGATGTTCCGCCCGCCCAGGTTCGTTCGCGACCGGTTCAGCCAGGCCGTGCGAGTGCGGCTGGGTTCGTCCGCCGCTCCGGTACGGACCATTCTACCGAAGATGTCTCCCAGCACGATGGTTACGGCGTCGGCCGTCGTGATCGCGGTCATCGCCGGATGCGATGAGCGGCCCGATCTGCGGGATCAACGGCTGGCTCAGTTCGCTCAGGACGTCATGAAGACTCAGAAGCAGCAGAACGACCGGATCGCGGCGCAGTCGCAGGCGGTCGTTAAGCAAAGCCAGCATGTGACCGAGGCCGCCCGGGACCTGGTCCGGCAGGATGCCGAGGCCCGGCGTGAGATGGTCCTGGTTCATGCGGATCTGGTCGGCAGGCTCGACAGGCAGCGAGAGGCGGTCGACGAAGCTCGCGATCGGCTGGAGGAGGAACGTCGCGAGATCGCTGAACGGCGCAGTCGTGACCCGGTCATCGCCCGGGCCGTCGAGTCGGTCGGTCGGTCGCTGCTGTGCCTGGTGCCTGTCGTCGTGAGTCTGTTCGTCGTCCGGCAGATGACGGCAGGGCATATCGACGACGCGGTCGTGGCCGAGCTGCTCACGGTCGAGCTGGCCCGGACCGAACCCAAGCTGCTGGCACTTTCGTCGCAGATGCCTGTGGCAGCGATCGAAGATGGCAGCGGCAAACGATCGCCATCGGGATACGGCGGGCATCGTTCTGGACATATCGCACCGGATCAGGCCGGTGCGGCTGAGTCCGGACATCGCTCTCCGGCGAACGATCCGGACGACGATCCCGACGCATGGATGGGACGGCTCGACTTCCCGGAGGACGACGGCTTTCCTGACGAAGAGATCGGCCCGGGAGCGTATCCGGATCGGTTTCGCCGCGAGTGATCGGGCATCGTCACCGCTTCGTCCACCGCAACCATCATTTCGACAATTTCTTCCGTGCTCCTACCTCTCAGACAAGGAGATCTACTCACGATGAGTCACATCGTCACAATCGCGACCGAAGTCCGCGACGAAACGGCCGTGCATGCCGCGTGCCGCCGTCTGTCACTCGAACCGCCGGTGCGCGGTTCCCACAAACTCTTCCGCAGCAAGGCCAGCGGCCTGGCCGTGCGGCTGCCCGGCTGGCAGTTCCCGGCCGTGTTCGACACGGGCGTTGGCCGCGTGCAGTTCGACAACTTCAACGGCAACTGGGGCGACCCGCTCCAGCTCGACCGGTTCCTGCAGGCCTATGCCGTCGAGAAGGCCACGCTCGAAGCCCGCCGCAAGGGCCACGCCGTCAGCGAACGTGCGCTGGCCGACGGCTCGATCCGGCTCACGGTTTTGGTCGGAGGTGCCGTATGACCAAAACGATCGAAATCACTGTGCAGCCCGATGGCCGCACCACGGTCGAAACCCGTGGCTTCGTCGGCCCTGAGTGCCGCGATGCCAGCCGATTCCTGCAGGAGGCACTGGGCGTGACGACCGGCGTGAAGCTCACGGCGGCCTATCACCAGCAAGCCGAGCATAAACAGGTCCGCCACGTCGAAGGAGGTGCCGGATGAATCTGGGTCCTCTCTTCGCCGAACATGTCCGGGCCTGCTTCGCCGGGATCTGGATCGAGTCGCACGAGCACGCCGATGCTCTCGACGAACTGACCACCGTCTGCCGATCCGAAGGCTGGACGCTGGCCACGTGGGATGTCGCCTCGGGCCTGGAGTGCCCCGGCATGCCGTCGGCCGAGTCGGTGGGCCCCGATCCGGTCGCGGCGGTACGGGCCCTGAGCGGCATGGCGGCACCGGGCGGCACGGCCGTGCTGGTGCTGGCCAATTTTCACCGGTTTCTGCAATCGGCAGAGGTGGTGCAGGCCCTGGCCAGGCAGATCGTTGTCGGCAAGCAGAGCCGGGCGATTCTGGTCGTGCTGGCACCGGTCGTCTCGATCCCGGTGGAACTCGAAAAACTCTTCGTCGTGCTGACGCACGAGTTACCTGACCGGGGGCAACTCGAAGCGATCGCACGAGGCGTCGCGACGGAAACCGGTGAGTTGCCTGAAGGCGACGACCTGGAACGTGTCCTGGATGCCGCAGCGGGTTTGACTAGGCTGGAGGCCGAGAACGCCTTCAGCCTGTCGCTGGTACGGCATGGGCGAATCGAGGCCGACACTGTCTGGGACGCCAAGACCCAGGGCCTAAGAAAAAGTGGCCTGCTGACGCTGCACCGCTCGACCGATGACTTCAGTCGCCTGGGCGGGCTGGAGTCGCTGAAAACCTTCTGCCGCCGGGCTCTGGCTGGTATGAGCCGAACCGACAAGCAAAAACGGCCACGGGGCGTGATGCTCCTGTCGCCTCCGGGCTGCGGCAAGTCACAGTTCTGCAAAGCGCTGGGCCGGGAAGTCGGCCGGCCTGTGCTCGTGCTCGACGTCGGCAGCCTGATGGGTTCGCTCGTCGGGCAGTCGGAACAGCGTACGCGGCAGGCCCTGCATTCGATCGACGCCATGGCCCCGTGCGTGGTCATGATCGACGAAGTGGAAAAAGCCTTCTCCGGGCTGGGCAGCCAGGGCGATTCGGGGGTGGCGGCCCGGATGTTCGGCACGTTCCTGACGTGGCTCAATGACCACGAGTCGGACGCCTTCGTCGTCTGCACCGCCAACGACGTGTCGAAGCTGCCGCCCGAGTTCGCACGCAGCGAACGGTTCGACGCCGTGTTCTTCCTCGACCTGCCCGATCGTGCCGAGAAGGACGCGATCTGGGCCATCTACCGAAATCAGTTCGGCATCCCCAGTGCCGAACACCGCCCCGACGACTCCGACTGGACCGGTGCCGAGATCCGGGCTTGCTGCCGCCTGGCGGCTCTGCTGGAAACGACCCTGACCGACGCCGCCACGTACGTCGTGCCGGTCGCCGTGACAGCGGCAGAGTCAATTGCACGGCTGCGTGGCTGGGCCGATGGACGATGTCTGTCCGCCCATGTGCCGGGTCTGTACCGCCATGGCCGCACCTCCGACAAACCACGCCGCCGGGTCAGCCACGAACCGTCGGCGAACTGAGAACGATCCGTAACGACTCCGCTTCTTAACCTCGAACCCAACCCTCAGCCGGAATGTTGCCTCACTGCGGGCGGCGTTCCGGCTTTTCGCATTGGAGCCTCTTCGACATGAGCACCATGACTCAACCGATTCCGACCGTGACGACCGAATCGCCCGCCGAACGTCTGCGTACGACCATGGCCGCCGCCCGCGTCAGCTTCACGTGGCTGGGCGTACGCAAATCCCTGTCCGCCATCCAGAAAGACCAGGCCGCCGTGCCCTTCGGCGCCGAAGGCAAGTTCCTGTCGGCTGGCAAGAAGCTGCTCGACACGGCCCATCCGGCGTTCCGGGCGGTGACCGGCATCCGCAGCCGGGCCGTCACCTACTGGAAAGAACGCTCGCTGCCGTTCCCGGAGCCCGGCATCCGCCTGATCCGGCAGGACGCCGTGCGTGAGTTCGACCTCCAGATGGGCGAGTTCCGCCGCGAACTCGACACCGCCGTCTTGGAGCTGGACCGGCATTACGAAGACCTGCGTCTGGCCGCCCGGGTGCGGCTGGGCGAACTGTTCGACCCGAGCGACTACCCGGAAACGCTCGTCGGTCTCTTCGGCATCGAACATGACTTCCCGTCGGTCGAGCCGCCGCCGTACCTGGAGCAGCTCAGCCCGGATCTGTATCGCCAGGAATGCCGACGGGTTACGGCCCGATTCGACGAAGCGGTGCGGCTGGCCGAGCAGGCCTTCGTGGAAGAACTGGCCCGGCTGGTCGACCACCTGGCTGAACGACTCACTGGGCAGGAAGACGGTCGGCCCAAAGTCTTCCGCGACACGGCCGTGACGAACCTGAGCGAGTTCTTCGAGCGGTTCCGCAGCCTGTCGGTCCGCAGCAATGACCAGCTCGACGAGCTGGTCCGCACGGCCCAGCGGATCGTGCGGAACGTCGAGCCGCAGGATTTGCGGGACAGCCGCTGGCTGCGGTCCGACGTGGCCAACCGGATGGCGGCCGTACAGGCGGGGCTCGACCAGATGATGGTCGATCGCCCTCGCCGCAACATCCAGCGCCGGGCCCGCACCGACGGAGCCACGGCATGAACCTGATCGTGCAACCTGATGGCACGGTGACGTGCCTCTACGACGACGCTCTTGATCTGACCGGCCTCGGACGACTGACGATCGCCCGGGCCAGTCATGTCGAACCAACCGGATCCGGCCAGTGGACGGCCGATATGTCGCCCGTGAACGGTCCCGTGCTGGGACCGTTCCGCACCCGCACCGCAGCTCTGCATGCCGAACGGACCTGGCTGGAAGAGCACCGGCTGAAACTGGGCCGGTAGGGCACCGACCACATCTCTTTGCATGTGCCCCAACCCGCAAACGCATGCGACTCACTTCCTTCGCTCGCCGGAACTCTCTGCCGGCGAGGACCTTTCACGACATCATCCTTCCCGAGGAGACCCTGACCATGACTCAGAACCGCATTGACCGCATGGTAGCCGCCGCGACCGGCGAGAGCCTGTCCGAAATCCGCCGACTCGGCTTCAGCCTGGCCGACCCATGGACCGTGCACCATGACCCGGAAGCGATCCGGAACGCCATCGACATCGAGTACGAAGCCGACGACGACGAACGCTTCGTCGACTGGGACGCCATCCAGGCCGATCGCTACGTCGGCATCGCACCGAGACGCACACGCCGTCATCGTTCCCGTCGCGTGGCGTGAAGCGTTACCGAAAACCTTAACAATCCTGCGACTTACGAAAGAGTCGCGACCCGTTCCGAATCCTTCGTGCCCGATCACATCCTAACCCACAACACGGAGACCCATCACATGGCCGCGAAACTCTCGGTCGGACTGCAGAAGAAAGTCGGACTGCCCAACTACGGCTCGCTCGGCGCCAGCTGTCACGTCGAATTCGAGGTCGACCCCGCCTGGATCGACGCCGACCCCGACCGCTTCCGCCGCAAGGTCCACCAGGCCTACGACGCCTGCCACCAGGCCGTGCAGGAACGCCTGGCACGTGAGAAGCACGGTGAAGACCCACAGCCTGCACGCTTCGCCAACCCGGCACGGAACGAACCGCCTGACCACGGCGGCTCCACGAACGACCGCCCGGACTCGCAACGCCGCCATGCCGGAACCGCGACGCAAAACCAGCTGCGTGCGATCTTTTCGCTGGCCCGCCGCCAGCGGATCGATCCGCTACGACTGGCCGGGGAACGCTTCGGCGTGGACCGGATCGAAGAACTCTCGATCCGCGAAGCGAGCGCCCTGATCGACGAACTCAAGCGAAACCTACCCGCGATGCGGGCGTGACTGTCATAAGAGACTCTGCACAACTTCTCTCATCAAGATCCACGTTCCGGGCCGCCCTGCGGGGCGGTCCGGGTACGAGGGTTTTCTTTAGCTATTAGGTGACGCAAATGGGATCGATTCAGAACCGAATCGATGAAAATGCCAGGATTCAGAAGGACCACAGCATAAGACTCATGAAAATCGCGGAATGCGACTGCAATTCCGCGTACTGCAGACTCTCATTCCGCGATCTTCTCAAGTAATCCTACCCAGCGATGATTGTTACGGATTGCACCCCAGGGCGGCGACCTGTGGGTTTCACGACCGAAATTGCCTTCACGAGATGAATTTCGAATCATACGATTTCCTGGCACTCGAACGTCTTCTGGCGAGTGCTGCCACGGCGATCGTTGAAATTACGGCCAGAACGTAGGTCGAAGGCTCAGGCACGGGCACTGTGACGAGCCCTTGAACCGATGGGGCGGTGATGGCCGGCGAGAAGAAGATGTTGTCGCCGGAAAGGGTCAGAATCTCCGTCGTGGCCGCACCCTGCGAAGCCAGAAATCGCAGATATCCCGAACTGCCCAGCGCAACCCCCGGTTTGACCGAGATATCGAAAGTCATCAGCGAGCCGGAGGAATCTGTCGTCAGATAGACAGGATCGGAGAAATTGCTTCTGAGGATCGTGAACGATTTCGAAACCGGGTCAATGTTGTCCAGGCCTGTATAACTCTTGCCCGTCGTCAGCGACCCGAGCTTGATACCGGAAGCCAGTGGAGTGTCGAAGAAGTTACCATCGTATTCGACGATCAACTGGAAGGAGTCGAGGCTGAAGCCAGACGCGATCTCGCCGAGGTTGACCGGAACGGTGACGGTTTGCCCTGCGGCGGCAGTGAGATTCTGCGGCATCGACATTGTCACCCCGATCTCAGCCGCGTTGATCAGCGAAGGGAACATCGCACACACGAACGAGGCAAGGACGGTCCGAAAACCCATGGCACACCTCTCGCAAAGGGAAACGGGGAGCCCCCGGAAACAACTCTCTCTCTGGAAGAGATATCGTCAAAACGCCCAATGGAATGCAGGAAAATCGCCGTAAATTCAATTCTTAAAACCACTTACAATATAATCCGCACATGCGCAAAATCGAAGCGATATCCTTCAGAGCGTATGTGCTCTGGAGGATTCGCCGTCGATTTCCATAAGTGATACCCGCTCGACGGTTCCGAAACCGTCAGACGGTCTTCGGCGTCATTCGGGGCAGTCTTCGAGCTGATGCCCTGGCGACGTTTCGTAGACTTGCGACAGTGGCGACTCGCTTTCTCGAAAGGGTTTCAGGTTGGGGCGCGACCGGTGCATTGCGTGTCAAGCCGGTCGGAACGATCCGCACGCGTCCGTCGACGGCGTCGTCCGATCTGTCGGACGGAGCCGGGATAAGAACGAGCGTTCCACCATTCGCGGATGTTCGGAAGTGTTCGTGGCCGAAGCGGGCCTGGTCCATGAGGTTCAGGGCATGATCGACGGCTGCGGCCCGGGGCGACAATCGAAGATGGAGCGTTGACAGTGTCATCGTTTCGCCGGGAGCCAGGGTCTGCTCGGGCACGATTCCGGCGATCACGGCCACCCCCTGGCGAGCGTCATATCGGGTGGTCAAGTTCCGGCTTTCGAAAGCCCGTCGATTGAAAGCGAATGTGCGAGGGTCCATCGAAACGACGATTTCGAAACTTCCGACCGTGATCGGCTGCGTGTCGGTATTCTTCAGCATCACGGGCACGGCCAGAACCTGGCCCGGCCTGGCCACGAGATCCCTCGGAATGAAAATGACGGGGTCCAGGCCGGCCTGAACGACGTTGGCTACAGGAGGTGGTGTGAGGAAGTTGCCGGGCAGGTTGACGAGATACCGCTGCATCAGAAGCGGGTCGAGACCGTTGACGCGGCCGTCGCCGTTGACGTCAGCGGCAAGAATGGGATCGACGAGCGGATACTGCGGGAACCAGCTGTCCAGATTCACCAGATAGCGCTGGAGCCTGACGACGTCCAGCGAGTTGTATCGGCCATCGCCGGTGGTGTCACCCGGGTAATTGACTAGGGCGATGGCGTCGTCCACGATGCTCGCTGCGGCCGTACCAACGGATTTGGCAAGGCTAGCGTCACTGATGTCCAGAAGCGACTTGGATCTGTACTTTGCACCCGCTAGAACCGTGCCCTGAACCAGTGCCACGGTCCGTCGCCCGGAAGGCAGCGTGGTATTGGCCACTCCGACGATTTTGAGCACGCCGGGGCTGAGTACCGTGGTCGTGATCGTCACATTCGACGCCAGTTCTGCAGGCACCGTCACACCACTGATGTCCAGCGACGCCGGGTCATAGTTCAGCGTCAGTTCGAAACGGGCCAAGTCCGCCGAATCGCTCAGCACGATCGGCAGACCTGCGATACCACCGCTCACACGCAAATCCTGGCCGGGTCCGCGAACTAGGTCAGGCATCGAAATTAGCACGGCCCCTTGAGCAGACGCAATTTCGAACGTCCTGACGTGATCGCCGCCTGGCGTGCCGTCGCCGTTGCCGTCGAGCAGCATGCCGTCCACGGCCCGGAAGCCGTCCGCCGCTGACCTCAAGGTGACCTGGTAAGTGCCGCTCGCGAAATCCGCACCCGTCTTCACGAACAGAACCGACATCGCATCAGTGCTGACGATCATCGATCCACGCACTTGAGCACCTGTGCTATCCACGATTCGCAGATCCGCCATTGTGCTGAGAGCCCCGCCTGCGTAAGTGTCGCTGGCGTGCAGTAATGTCGTCGCGATCGCTTCGCTGAAGCGGACCAGCACCGACGACCGGTCTTGAACCGTGATTGCCGTTACATGCGGCACAGCGTTCGTCAATTGGAAAGTCGCGTCGGCCAGCGTCCCCGACTTCGCAACCACGTTGAAACTGCCGCCCGCCGCGTTCGCCGTCATCGCAGCCGAAGTGGCGATACCGTCCGCACCGGTCACCGCCGTCATCACCCCGCCCGCGAAGGTTACCGATGCCCCGATGCTAGGAGACTCGAACGTGACGGTTTGCCCCGCAATCGGGTTGCCGAACGTGTCGGTGATCAAGACCTTCAAGGGCGAAGCGAAAGCGGTACCGGGGCGAGTGCTTTGCCGAGCGCCGGAAACGATCGTCATCGCAGCAGCAGCAGCGGGAGTGTTCGTCAGTGCGAACATGACCTCCGCGTCCAGGTCTTCGGAAGACGCCACGATTTCGTAATTGCCCGAGATCTGACTGGCCTTGAGCTTCGCTGAAGTGGCGATGCCGTCTGGGCCCGTGATCGCCGTGATGAGATCATCGGCGAATGTCGCGGAAGCACCGCTGACCGGCATCGCGAACTGAATGACGACGCCTTCGACCGGCTGACCGGCTGCGTTCGTCACTTTCACCGCAAGCGGGGCAGCGAATTCCGTGCCGGCCGCCGCCGACTGGCCTGAACCGGAAACGATCTCGATGTTCGCCGGTGGGACCGGCGTGGTCGTGCTTGCCTGGGCCCCGGTCGGTGTCGCCTGACGGTTGCCGACATTGTCCACGGCCACCGCATAGAAGGCATAGGTCTTGCCGAACTCGCCTTCGAACAGAGCAGTCGTGGCGGTCGTTTCCTCCTGCCACAGGGTAAATTCGCCGCCATTGACCGAGACGAAAATGTCATAAGACGCCACGCCCGAGCCCGCCGCATCGTCGGAGCCGCTCCAGCTCACAGGGAATCGTCGGGTCGGAACGGCCGATGGCAGCGCGGTCACGGTCGAAGTCGGTGCCACGCCGTCGATCGTGACATAGGCTTCCAGCTCAGGATTCGTTCCCTTCGAGGGATCCAGCGGGTCCACCTGGTTGGTGGCGATCGTCAGGCCTCGGTCGAACGTGATCAGGGCGATGTTCTTGATCTTCCGGCCGCTCGGCAGGCCGGCGTCGGTCTTGATCGTGTAGGTGAAGAAGCCCTGGCCACGGCCGGTGCCGTCCTCGGGCGGGAGGAAACCGATGCCGGGCGGCGGGGGCAACTCCGTTTCGGGATCGAAGGCCAGGAACTGGGCGTAAAGCTCGCCCGTGGTCATGCGAATGCCGATCGTCACCTCGACCGCGAAGGCGATGCCCAGATACTCCGTGTCCACAATCGTGCGGTAGAAGTTCCGGCCCGTGGGGATCGGGATGAGGACATCGCCCCAGCCGACCGAGGTGATTTCGATCGTGTTCCAGTCGAAGTCTGGGCTGAGTTTATCCGAGACTTCGACCATCTGGGCCGGTGCCGTGGCCGATTCGAGATTCTCGAACTCGATCTTGTAGTTGAGCGTCGAAGCGGATTGCACGAACCTCTGGGGGCCATAACCGGCGGGGCCGGTTTTTTCGTTGGGGTCGATGGCACCGGATGTTCCGGAACCGCCACCGGGGCCACAACCGCCACCACCGCCGCCTGGATCGGATTCGCCTGAACCACCCTGACATGGCGGAGGGGGTGGCGGCGGCGGTGGCGGGGCGTACGGGTCGCCGTCCCAATAGTTGTGCAGGTTCGGGTGGGCGGCGGCGTCGTTCGGGTCGCCGCCGTAGTACCGGGCGGCGCTCTCCGCGAACGTTTCTTCCTGACCGGCCGAACCGGCCTGCCCTTCGTAGGCGTCGAGGGTGGCGGCGTCGCTCGTGCGGGCGGTGTTGAACCCCGAACTCCCCGAGTCCAGGCTGGACGAACTGTTGTGGTCGATGCCGTGCGCCCCCTCGTGCAACACCAGGTTGCTCGACCCGTGCCCTTCGCCGGTAGCCGGCACGTGGGCCCCGGCCGGGGTGCCGTGCCCGGTGGTGGCGATCACCAGCTCGTTCCGGTCGCCGGTGAACACCCCGGGTACGCTGTCCCAGGTGCTGCCGGCCGGCCACCCGCGGGGGTGGACGCCCCGCAGGTCGGTGCGGTACTCGGTGATCGACCCGCGGCAGACGACGATCCGCCCGCCGCCGGCGGCGAGCACCTGTTGCATGTGGAGCGGGAACCGGCAAAACTCGTAGGCCACCAGCCGGGCGTCGTTGGCGTCGGCGGTGCCGGCCATCACGACCGTCGGCCCGCCGACGAGCACCGTCGGCATGCCGATGCTGATCAGCCCGCCGTGGGCGGTGGTGTCGGTCTGCCGGGCCTGCATCATGCCGGCGGTGTGCACGTTCACCGACCCCATGACGATGCTGTCGGGCGGGCCGACGCACGTCGCCATGTCCCCCATGCGGGCGGCCGGCGGCCCGCCGATCATCACCGTCACCCCACCGGGGGGGAGCACCGGGCCGCCGACGTGTGGTATCGGCGGGGTGCCGGGGGTCACCATCGGGCAGGCGTGCATGTCGCCGACGCGGGCGGCGGGCATCATGACCATGTCCTCAGCAGTTGATCTTCACCATCGCGCCTTTGATGCTCGTCATCGCCGCACCGGCGACGTCGATTTTCGTCCCGCTGATGGTGATGTTCACCCCTTGAATCTGGATCGTGCCGTCCGACTTCATGGTGATGGACGCCGCCCCGACCGCCAGCTTCACTTGCGTCGTGGCGGTGACGTTCACCGCGTCCGTGCTCGACTTCAACTCCACCGCCTGCTTGGCCGAGCCGATCAGCTTGCCGGACGACGCCTGGATGGAGATGGTGCCGTCCTGCGACACCAGCGCCACGTCGTTCTTGGTGGTGGTGGTGAGGGTGTCGTCGAACGTCTCGGCGACGGTCCCCTTCACGTGATACACCGCCTTGCCGGTCTGCACGTCCTGCTGGAAGTCCCCCTTGGTGACCACCAGTTTGGTGTCGCCGAAGACGGTGGCGGTGCTCTTGCCGTTGGCGTGCGGGTCGGCATTTTTGTCGGTGCCGATGGTGACAGTGCTGTTGTTCCCGACGGTGGTGGTGCGGTCCACCTCGACCACCACGGACATGTTCCGTTCGGCCTGGATGTGGACCAGCTCCGCCCCTTTCGTGTCCTCGAACCGCAGCTCGTTGTACGTCTCGGTGGTGCCCTCGGTGGTGCTGTGCGTCTTGATCCCGCTCTTCGCCTTGTCGTCCGGCAGGGTGTAGATGGGCATGTTGTCGGCG
>WGMM01000025.1 GCA_016125085.1 bacterium | reverse complement strand
GGAGTCCGTTCCATGCGAAAGGCCCGCAAAAACTACTCGGCTGACGAAAAGGTCGCCATACTTCGTCGGCACCTGATCGATCGCGTCAGCGTCGCCGACTTGTGCGACGAGCATCAGATCCAGCCCACGCTGTTCTACAAGTGGCAGGCCCAGTTCTTCGAGAACGGCGCCGCCGCCATGCAGCGGAAAAACGCCGATCCCCAGGCTCCGCTCAAGAAGACCATCGGCCGGCTCGAAGAAAAGCTCCGCCGCAAAAACGAGGTCGTCGCCGAACTCCTCGAACAGCATCTCTCGCTAAAAAAAGAACTTGGGGAACCCTGACCGGCTCCTGGGTTCCCCTTGCCATTCGCGACGAAGTCGTCCGATTCGTCGCATATTGGGCGGATCGGACCGAAACCCCGGTCCGCAAGATTCTCGCCGCAATCGGGCTCCAGGCCAGCAAATACTACGCCTGGGTCGCCCGGCTCGGCCTCGACAACCGCCACAACGCCCGCGTGCCCAAGGATGGCTGGCTGCTGCCCGAGGAAAAGGCCGCGATCATTGCGTTTCATGACAATAACCTGACCGAGGGCTATCGGCGGCTGGCCTGGATGATGAACGATCAGGGCATCGTCGCCGCAAGTCCTTCCAGCGTCCGGTGAGTGCTCAAAGACGCTGGTCGACTGAGAAGCCGCGAAGCGATCAACTCTCGCAAGGGCAAAGGGTTCGAGCAGCCGCTGCGGCCGCACGAGCACTGGCATACCGAAATCTCGTTCATCCGAATCGGAGGCGTCTTCTACGGCCTGTGCAGCTTTCTCGACGGCTGTTCGCGGCTGATCGTGCACTGGGATATCCGCGAAACGATGACCGACCGGCCGATTTGTCCATTTCACGGTGAACCAGTACAGGATTGCTCGGACAGAACACGAGCGAGGATCCGATAGCTTTCGAGTTCAGCGGCCGCCGAACAGATCGAAGACCTGCTCCCGTATCGCTGGCTGCAGTCGCATCCGGAGAAAGTCTGGCAAATCGACCACCTCCACCACCTGAGCCGATAACTCGTTGCGGCAAGTTCTCATTCTGCTGGAACCGCTCAGCTTCAATGTGCGTTTGAGAGGACGGTTACTGATCGTCAAGGACCTTCAAGAATCAGAATCTTGCCAGGGTCTTGGAATATGTCCGGGTATGATTCAACGACTTGATCACCGGGGTTATCGAGCAGTTTTGGTCCTCGCTGAACGATATGAGGACTTTTGCTGAGAAGTTCCGGAATAATGCTCCAGGCATACGCATCGAGTTCGTCGGAAGTGATATCGTTGTTTCGGTCAAGATCGGCACGTAAAAATGTCATCTTTTCGGATTGTCGATTCTTTTGAGATCTAGTGAGAGCGGAGACCTCCGGAGGAATCGCAATTCCCTGATCTTCCAGGCCATGAAGCAGGGAATATGTCAAAAGACCGTGCCTGAGAGAATTGGACTCGCCGGTTATGGAAGCGTCTCTTGAGGCGAGAATAAAATGAATTCGCGATCTTTCTTCAGGATCCCGAATGAGTTTTCTTGCTCTGATCAACGACGGATCATTACCTATGCGCTCAGTCTGGCAGGAATCGATGATGACGAGTCGATTCAAACTCCCAACGGCTGAAAGCAATCTGTAAATCATCGAGAGTGGATAAGAGGGTTGAATACCGGGATCATCCGGGGCAGCACCAGGGAGCAAGAATTGGAACTTGTCGTCTTGAACTCGTGCGTGCCCGGAATAGAAGACTATGACCGTGTCTTCAGGATTGATGTTTCCATTCCGAAGCTGTTCGAGGCTCGTTTCGATCGAGTTCTCATCAACCTGCTGGTCCAGCAAGAGCTTACGTACGACTGTGTCCTGAGCAGGGGCCTTGCGATCGAGGTAATTCAGGAACGCTTTGGCGTCCTCGACAGCAAAGCTCAATTTCGAGTCTTGTGCATAATCACCGATTCCGATCGCCAGTAAATGAACTTTTCCTTTTGTCGGACCATCGAAATTGAGAACGAAGTTGTCGGATCGGCCATCGGCGCGAGGGAATCCCTCCAAGTCGCCAGCTGCATCGTTATCTATATACGCCTCGCCGTCCACAACCGCAAAGAATCGATTGACACCATGGACCAACCTCGCCTCAAGTTCGAACTCAGACATAAGATTCTGATTGGCATTGCCCACTGGGCTGAGCTTGTGAAGAGGCAAAAGTGAATCGTTATGGTAGACTTGTATCAGTTTGTCTTGTATCAGTTTGTCTTTGCCTTGTTTCAAGGGAGGAGAGACTCCTACCCGAAATTTGACGATCCTTTTCTCATGATCGAGGTCATAATCGAGAGTTTTAAGATGCACGAGTGGTGGAGTTTTGCCCATTGGTCGAGGGTTATCCGGAATGCGACCGGCGACCACCTTTTTCATGATCTCAGGATCGATCAGACTCGATTCGAATTGAGACACCAATAACCGACGATAACTGTTCGCGGTGCCTGCCGGTAAGGAGTCGATCGCAGATGACTTTGGCGACCAGGTGACGCGATCGGCCATCGTTGTTGATGCATCGAATCGAGCGTTCGGAGAAAACGCGATCCATTCCGTCTGGTCGCGATCCGCATGAAGGCTGCAAACCAGTTCGAGGCTCGCGTCTTCTTTCGACAACTTCCATAATTTGACAGTTCCGTCATCACTCGCCGAGGCCAGCATACAAACGTCTGATTCGATCTCCCCGTCATCATTTACGATCTTCCATGAGTCGATACTCCGAATTCGCTCATCATGATCCAGCTTTCGTGGAGCTTTTCGACGATTCGCTCGGAACCTTTCGTCATTGCCGTCATTCGGAACGATCCAGAGCCGTTTATGATCACCACCGCCAATGTACCAGTTTCCATCGGTACTGACGAGACCGTCGTATGCGTCCAAGCCTCTGTCTGCATCAGAGATCCACCAGGTATCAGGCCATTCGACGGCATTCTCCGGATTATTCATCGACAATCGTAATTTCCCGAATCCTCCATCGTCTCGTACGAGAAGCACCAGGTCAGGGTCGACAGGAGAAAATCGCGCGCGAATAATGTCGTATCGGTTGTTGCCGTCTTCTTTCACTTTCCATTCGCCAAGTTTTTCGAAGCGGAACCTGGCTGCGTTCTCGGCATTCTTGACCTCGAACAATCGAATCGTCTCGATACGATCCACTTGATTTTCATTTGTGATTTCGCTCGATTCGCAGACGATCAGGCGATTCCCCTGATGAGCGAATTCCAACGCGTTGACATCCCCTTCGAAACTCATCGTTCCCAAGTAAACAGCATCTGGAACGCTCCAGAAGTAGACGGTCGAATTGTTCCCGGCAACAGCCAGGATCTTGCCATCTTTCGAAACGCTCAATTGCCGGATGTTATTTATGACATGCGGCAATCCACCTTGTAAATTCGGTGGGTTCGGTAATCTCTTCACGAAATTGTGTCGTTTGCCGTCGATCATGACGAGGCTCGATTCGTCATCGTCGAGAAGACGAACGTCTTCATTCCTGTCGGTGGTGACGACTCTGTTCTGTACCATGATCAGGTCGCCGGATGGTAGATGGGCCGCCAAAGGTTCGTAGCGGCCCAAAATGCGTTGTATGCCGTACGGAGGTTTCATCTTCCAGATGACAGCCCTCCCATCCTCATTCACCTGGAGCAGAGCGTCTCGACCGGGAGCCATTTTCACGAATCTGGGACGGCCAATTGCGGCTGGGACATCGATATCTTCAGCCCTGGCATTCGGCCGAGTGATTTTCATCGCGCCATTACCAAAACCGAGGATGAGCGAAGAGTCGTCGGGAGCGAATTTCATGCTGGTGACATCAACCCAGGCTCCAGCCTGAGTATGAGATCGCTCTTTGGCACGAATGAAACCATCGTCTTCTTCGACATCCCATAGCTTCAATTCACGCCCGGGACTGATTATCGCAGCCAATCGATCTCCTCTAGAAGAAATCGCAACCTCAAGTTCAGCGAGGCTCTTCTTTTCATTCAATGCAATCTTTTCGGCTTTTACGACAAGTTTCTTATCATCGGTATCAGGAAGGATGAAGATCGAGTCGCTGCTAATTTGACCGAACTTCCTGATGGATCTGATACCGAGAAGAACTTTACCTCCACCTCGCGAGATTCTCGCGTCCTTGATTTCATGCTGTCCGAGCGGTAGCTCCCAGATGATGGACTTGTCGGTTGGCCTGTATCGAACCAGTTTCGTGGAGCCTTCTGCATTGGCCATCACGAGATCGACCAATTGGCGATCGTCACTCCCTGCGGACATCGAAATTGCATGGATGCGTGATTTCTCGAAGCTGGCGGTGTCTACCGGATCGGACTTTTCACGATCGAAAAATTCGACACGACTGAAATCGGTTGATTTGACGACTGCGAATCCGAACATCCCATCACTGGGAGCTATCGCGACAATACGCACATCCGAAATCGGTAAAAATTCCGTTTTCTGTTCGCTGATTTTCGGCAGTACTCTCCATCTTCGAAGCGATCCGTTATTGACACTCAAAGCACGTAATTCTGGATTCTCACCGACGTCAGGCATGGGAAGAAACCCAAGTTCGTCTGCCCTCAAGCCGGAAAATATGCTGGCCTGGTCGAAACCGGCTTGATCCGCGAATGATTTCTTGGTTTCGTCATAAAAGTCCACTCTTCCTTTCCCATCAAGCAGCCCGATCTGTCCGGCCGGGCCGATGACGACTTTATGGAATCCGTTCAGGGCATTAGGATGATTGATCACCCCTTGAAGTGTTCCGTCTTCGACCCTCCAGACTCGAACCGTCGAGTCCTGACTCGCGGAATAGATCCTGCTGCCGTCCGAGGAGAATTCTATATCGAGTACTTCCTTCGAATGTCCTCGCTGTATCAGGGGTTCGTCGAAGGGAATGGTGGCTTGCCCCTGATACGGCCAAAGAGTGAGCCCTGGCCCCATGTTGCCTTTGTGACCGAATCCCTGCTTCCTCAGATAAGCATCCCCACGAAGTGCGGTGAGGACGAATGCCAGATCGTTCGCCTGTTCTGGTTTCGCACCAAGGTATTTCAATATTCTCTGGGTCATGACCGACTGACCAAATGCTGTAACGGCATTCTGGTCGATGCGCATCGGTTCTTCCCCGGAACCAGCGATCCAGGCCGTCACACCGTTCCCGCGTGAAAGACCACGCAACATTCTGTCGCCGGCTTCCGTTCCCTCGAGAAACCGCTCTTTCCGAGTGACTCGGCCGCGGGGCGTCGTATCGAGCCAGCAGACGACCTGGAAAACACCGGCAGCGGAGAATCGATCGATCTCGCGCGAAAGATTTATGCCTCCTTCACGAAGCCTGGATAAAGGAATGTCGATGGGAATGATGTAATCAGGTTCCTCGACCAGGCCGACAGGTCTGTCCTTTGGCGTAGGCAGGCTGGCCGCATGCCCGGCGAAATAAATGAAAAGCATGTCGCCAGGGTTCATCTTTCCGCGAATTTCCTCGAAAGTCGAACGAATATTCTGAGCATTGGGTACAAGTGGGGCACCAGGTGCGGCAGCCGGCGAGTTACGTGTATTTACGTTGAGCAGCCGAACGTTCTCATCTTTCCATCTGGCTGTGTTCACCAACCAATTCCGAATTGCCCTCGCATCGATGTCCGAACCTTGTGCCGATGGTAAAGCAACGTCGTAGTAGTTCTCTACACCGATCACGACGGCCCATCGTTCGCCACCGCCGACGGGCACATTTTGAGCCAACGGAGCCGCCGACAGAACCGTCAGGAATGACATGGCGAACGAAAAGGCGATCATGACTGTAACTCCAGAGATGTCAATTGCCGGGATTTTCGGGTGGAAGGGCTTTATCGACAGGTACGTATCGCCTGACATCCAGAACGATGCGGAAACCGATACCTTGATCGGCATTGTCGAAATCATCGGTCTTCGGAGGTCCGACAAAGGTTGTCTCGGCATTCGAAATGTCTGACAGGAAACTCCCGCCCCGAAAGGTCACGCGACTGTTCGTATCATTTTTGTCGCTGAAATCGTCCTTCGCCATAGGAGGCTGAATGGCCGCATTAATTTCGGGTACGTAGTCACGTACCCATTCGCTGACATTCCCGGTCATATCGAAAATCAGTTGATCGGTTCGATCTTCCCGATACACCATGACGTTGGATAATCTTTCTTTCAACAAGTGAGATTTGTGAATCGGATTGGTCTCATTTTGAAGCCCACGTCCGGACCAGACGAACTTTCTGTCATCACCGAGTGATCTTGCAGCATATTCCCATTGAGTAGTCGTAGGTAACAAGGCACCGATTTTGCCAGCGAGTTCAACCGCTTCCCTGTACGAAATTCCGACGACAGGCTGAGACGCAATCTTTTCTAGGGTCTTATCAGGCAATATTTCACCGGATATTCGATTCGTCAATACTTCGAATCCACCTGAATCAATTATGCTGAATTGACGATTCGTGAATTCGGTCTCCTGAAGGTAGTAATCGGACAGCAACCTAATCTGTTTATCTTCCGTTTTTCCGTAAAGGAATCCGGTCGATTCCGTTCCCAGGATGAGCCGGCATACGATTCCAGAATCTTTGTGAAAGATCAAGGGCGGAAGATCAGGACGAAGTTCATTCAATCGTTTCAGTTCGTCCTCCTCCCATTTCAGGTATTCGGCAGCATAATCCTTCACTGGCGAATCATTCGCCTTCGCTTGTTCGTCCAGATCGAAGCGTTTCGACCTGGGCGACCATCCGGCTGGCAGGTAAATTTTCCATTCCTGATGGAGTTTCAAACGGAGCGGTTTATCGCTCGATTTTGTCGCATTTTCTACGATTTCGATAGGCCAGAGATTCGATCCGATTTGGACTGCGTTTTCCTTGGTATCGAACGGCTCGAATCCCTTCTTTGACAGATATCCGAGTACGGGTTTCGTCGCTTGAATGAAAGCAGGATCGACACTCCGAGGACTTGTGGACAACCAGCCACGGCCCATCTGAACCGCAAAAACGACGGCCGCGAGAATGAGTGCGGCAACGGCCGGGACGAGCGAATTCCAAGAGGTAGGAACCGGATTTTCACCAAGCTTCGGCGACACCAGCGCATTTTCGAACAAAAGTCGCAGTTCGGCCGCCGTCGCCGGTCGGTCGCGCCGATCCTTGGCCATCGCCTTTTTCAGAATGATGCGTTCGATCTCGGGCAGATTCGGTAGCTGGATCGGCTTCGTTGCCTTTCCATCCTTCTTCTCGATGGTCCTTGAAAGACTTTCGAAGCTCGGCGGTGATTCGTTTTGATGGAGGTAAAACAGCGCCGTCCTCTGTGCAGCTTCGAATGGCCGACGCCCGGTCACCGCTTCGTAAAGTATGACGCCAAGAGAATAGATGTCGCTTCGGACATCCAGCGAATCGATTTCGCCGGCACATTGTTCGGGGCTCATGTAATAGGCCGTCCCGACTGGGAGCCCTTCTGAGTCGCCGGATCTTTCGTTGGGGCGGTCGAACGATGCGATTCCGAAGTCAATGACTTTCAAATGCTTTTCGCCATCCGAATCGATGACGATCATAATGTTGTCAGGCTTCAGATCCTGATGCACGATCGCAGGAACGTTCTTTCGAAGCCGTTCCAGTACGTCCGTCATTTCGCCCACGAACCACAGGAGATCGCCAGGCCCCAGACGCCCTGAAGGTTGTTTCCTGAGATAATCCGTGAATGTGGTGCCATCGACATATTCCATGTCGATAAAGGCGTAACCGTCGGTGTGGTCGGCGTCGTGAACGGTAACGATGTTCGGATGATTCAGGCGGGAAAGGATCTCGCCTTCCTGTCGGAACTTGGAGACATTCAGCGTATTGCCGAGTTCGGGCCTGAGGAATTTCAGCACCCGCATCTGCTTCAGCCGGATATGCTCCGCCAGCCAGACCACCGACATGGCGTTCTTGAGCTCGCCACTCGGGGTCCGCTCTCCGAGGGGACGAATCATCCGATAGCGGTCGAGAAAGACTTCGTCGGGATCGAACTCGATAACAGGCCGAAGTGCATCTTCCGACTCGTCCTTTAATGCTCTGATCAAATCCTCAGCGGCCTCTGCCGCGCATGCCGGACGCAAGTCCCGGTTCTTTTCGAGCATGCGGAAGATGATGTCCTGCACACGGTCCAGATTCGGAAGTTCGAGGTCCGGAACAAGAGGGTCCTTCGCACGCTGATTCGAGACCGTTTCGCTGAAGAACGGCGGTGGCTGTTTCAGATGAGCTTTGAAGAGAACATCGTTCGTCTTGCCGCGGAATGGCCTTGAGCCCGTGATCGCCTGATAGAGAATGATACCGAGCGAATAGATGTCACTACGGCAATCGAGTGCCGCATTTTCTCCAGCACATTGCTCCGGGCTCATATAAAGCGGAGTGCCAAGGAATATCTGATGAACCGGATCGGTACGTTCGACGGCGATTTCGGGGTCGAACACCTTGGCGACACCGAAGTCGAGAACCTTGAGCCGTTTCGAACCGTCCGGCGACGTGACGATCATCAGATTATCGGGCTTCAGGTCGCGATGGACGATATACGGCTCGTTTTTCCGAAACAGCTCCAGGACTTCGGATATCTGCGACAGAAACCAGATCAGGTCTACCCTGTTCATGCGCCGATAGGGCTGCGATTCGAGAAACTTCGTCAGGGTATCGCCCTCGACATATTCCATGTCGATGAAAACGTATCCGTCCTGGAATGCGAAATCGTTTATGGCGACGACACTGTTGTGCTTGATCCTGGCCAGGATCATGGCCTCTCGAAGAAACCGTTTGATCATCGAAGAGTTGCACAGGTCCGGCCTGAGAAACTTGAGCACTCGCTTCGAATGAAGACCTATGTGTTCTGCAACCCAAACGACGCCCATTCCGTTGGTGGATTGGCCTCTCGAATTGACCGATCCAAGCTGCCGAATCATTCGATATTTGTTGAGAAACGTATCGCCGGAAACGAATTCGATCCTTGATCGAATCGTTTCCCCTTTCGGAATTGTCCGTATCTCACCTGAGATTCCGTCTTCCGGAAAGTAGATAGCATTCTCGTTATCGACTTGCCCAGGCGAGATTCGGTCCGTGGGCGCATCGGTGAACGTATTCGAATTATCCCTGGACTCGAAATTGACTTTCGAGGATCCTCTCGGATTAGGTGTCCCGGCTGGAAGCGTCGCAGCACCGGTAGCGTCTTCGGATGTCGAATGATCACCTTCGCCGAAATGATCGATATCCGTGCGATCCAGGGAAAAATCGATCGAGCGGTCGTGATTTTCGGATTTCGCATCGAAAACGTCAGCCGGGCGAGTATTCGGGTCGGTGCTGACATCGTCTTCGGTGGGAAATCCATCGAACGATTCATCCAGGCCTGCCGGAGAATCGACAATTCTCGATGTCTTCTCAGTCTCGACTTGAGCGGCGTCGGAAGCCTCGAGGAACCGTGAAGCGACGGTCTGCTTCGTCTCCTGACTTTCGAAATCGTCAACGTCCTCTTCCTCCCAGGTGCCCGTCCTGGCGGCCCCTTTCGGATCGGAGACAGAGTGTTGATTCTCAGGAATCTGCTTCTCAGGTTGCGGGAAATCCGGTCCCGTTTGCCCATCTGAGGTAAACAACGTGACCTTCTGATCTTCTTCCGGATGATCCGGTATTGAAGATGATCCTATTCCGTCGGCTGGTTCATCTGACGAAGCGGTCGATGGGGAAGGCGACGTGCCGATAGTCAAGAATTCATCGTCGAAGTTCGGGTATTTGCCGGCATCACTCCCGGAATTGCCCGAGTCACTCGCGGACTGCGGGGGCTTGAACATCGTTTCTGCGAACGGATCCTC
Organism: bacterium; assembly: GCA_016125085.1. Taxonomy (GTDB): domain Bacteria; phylum Planctomycetota; class Planctomycetia; order Isosphaerales; family Isosphaeraceae; genus QWQI01. Next base: position 7,076 of record WGMM01000025.1, on the reverse strand, counting down.
GTCTCGCGAATGAGGTTCGCGATCCGATTCCGAAACTGATGATGCAGGCAGCGAATCCGAAGCTACGAAATCGTCCGAATCCACCCAAGCCATCGAACTTTCGAGGGAACCGGAGAAATCGTTGCCAGCTTCCGTCTTCGGCGCATTCGTTTCGAAAGGGGGCGAGGATTCGAAAGAGGAGGAATCGAACGGGCTGTCGGGTTTGGAGTCGGAGAACAGGAAATCGTCCGAGACATCCCCGATATCGCCATCTAATGGAATCGATTGGGAAAGAGGCCCGGTATGTGCTACGGTAGCGATATCGTCATGGGGCGAACTGCGGCCGTCTCCGAGAGGATCTGCCGACGCCGGTTTGCCGGCATTCGGTTTTTCCTCGGTAGAATCCGGAAAGTCGTCGTCCCAAAGATGATCTTCGTTTCGTTCGCTCATGGGAATGTGGCTTTGTAGATGGGCGGGGTTTCTTTCGGGATTTGGCCTTTACCGCTCGGTTTAGGTTTGATGAAGAAACTGAATGGCTGTCGACCACCTTGGGTATCGAAATTCTCGTCCTTAAACGATTTCTTTCGACCTTTGAGGAATTGATTGGTATCTTCGAATTGATTCGTTTTGGGATAACCCATCTTGTTGCCTTGGCCTTGGAAGTTCAAATTGCCAACCGTACCGCTGATCTGGTCGAGAAGTATGGGTTCGTTCGAAATCCCGCTGTACACGACATCGACGAAACCATCGACTCTTTCACGCTTGACAGTGAATACGTCATTAAATTCCGACTCGTAGTAGATCCTGGCGGTGGTCGCCGTAATAAAGTCGCCTCCATCGACTGAGACATCGAATTTCAGTTCACGATATCCGCCATCCGATTTTTTCGGAATTTTGTCTTCTTCAGAAAATGCTCGCTTGAACACCCTTTCTGGCTGTCCTATTTTCAGCCTCCCTTCGAATACTTCAGGTTTATCAGCTTTCAAGCCAGCGAAATCCTTCACTCCGTCTTTCAGATATTGAGTCTGAATCAAACGGACTTTGTAAGAGGCATCAATCTTCCCCGTGTGCGTAAGTATTAGTTCGATATCGACTTTACCACCTGTGAGAAAAGCGAATCGATTCGCTTTCGACTTGTTCTGGTTCTCAACTTTCAAGGCTGGATTTTTCATTCCGGCTTCGGAGATCAAGCGATTATACTCTGCGACCTGTTCTTCGCTTTGCCTGAGTTCCACTTCGCAGGGGAGTTGATCGTTCCCTTTGACTTTCGCCTCCGCCTGGATCGTTCGGCTTCGTCCGCGAAAGAATGCCAGAACGGGAATGCTTGCATCAGGGTACCCATTTGGAAGTGGACTTCGTTGCTCGATCTTGAATTCCGTCCTACCATCCTGATCATCGACTTTCACGGCAATCGATGGCGGGACGAACTCGAATGCGCGGGAGCCTTTGAGTTGAAGGTCTTTTTCGTCATCCTTGATTTTGCCCTTTTCCAGCCGTAAATAGCCGATTGGTTCGGAACCAGGCATCGAAGGCGCTGATCCGGAATTCGCGGTCACTGTAAAAGGATATGGAATGCCGATATTATCGACGACATACGGGTTCTCGTTGTTTTCGAACTTCAATGCAAGTTTTCGGACTTCGGGTTTCGGAAGGTCTTTGAGCTCATCCCGAATTTGGTCATGTTTGTCCAAAAGTTCAGCGATTTCCGACTTTTCGACGAAATCATCGATCAATCGCCGAATTTGAAAATCGAACCGGCGTTTCCGAGCCAATTCATACCAGCGATCCGGGCCAGCATCGAGTGATTTTGCTGTTTCGGCGGAATCGATCCGATGTACGATCGAACGAGTTCGGGCCAGGTTGTCGAACTTCGTGAGAGATTTCGGTTCCGTTATTGTTTCGAAGTTCTCAGTGTTCTGACCATTCACGAATTCGTAGACTTCCGATGCGATTCCTTCTCGTGCTTCATTCCATGAATTCCGATGCTGATTCCAAGCTTTCAATGCGGATTCCCGGCTTTTCTGATCCTCCAAAATCGAGTCGAGGATTCCGGTGACTGTGTTCGTCGATTTGTTTTTGGCGTCGGTCTTTTCGTTCTTTTCGGTCGTCTCGATCGGAATCATCGCCCGATCGAATTCGGCAAGGACCAGGCCATGGATCAACCGACCAAGATCCTCACTAGGTGCAATTTCATCCTTTGGAGCACGAGGGGTCCAGTCATCTTTGACGAGTCTTTTCTCAATTCTTTCCAGCAGCACACGTCGTTCTGCCGGGCTGATCCAGGGCAATACCAATCTTGCGTCGATCGAGCTCCAGTCATCGAATTTGCTTGAATTGCTAAAGGCATCGATGTGTTCTTTCAGCTTTCGGCACAGGTCACGGTGATTTCGTGGCAAAGGAAAGCCTTCGGGCAGTTCTAAGGCATTTCGCGCGGCTAGAAATGCTCCGTGTGCGTCACGTACGCTCCGAAGGACCTCCCGAGCGTTTTTGATCTCTTCTGCTGAACCCAACGAACTATCGAGAAAATATTGCCGACAAACGGAATCGATCAGATAAGGGAATTTCCACGCGGCTTCCTCATAAGCATCGCGAAATTCATCGTATTCCTTGATCATCGAGAATGCTGACTTATACGCGGACGCCAGGGATTCCGGATTGAGGGGAGTCGGAGGTTCCTCAAGGAACAGCTTGTCCTGCTCAAGTCGACGGATGGCATCGGCTTTGGAAAACTCGTCTTTCCAGAATTCGATTCCTCGAGGATCACGTCCGATACCAAGATGCGGCTCAATGGATTCACGCCGAAACCCGACGAGTTCGATGAGAGCACCCTTTCGTGGATCCTCCACGAAATAGTTACGCTTATCGAATCGCTCCACGAATCGGTAAGCCCAGACGTAAAGTTGTGCGGACAGATCCACATTCTGGGAATATTCTTCGGGCTTCAAAAGCTTTGCAGGCGTCTGCTTATCGGTTTTGACCACATCCGGTTTGTCATTCGCTTTATTTTCCTCTGGCGGAGCAGGTTCGGGCGAGGTCAAAAAGTATTCGACCTCTTTTTCCAGAGCTTTCCAGGAGTCTTCGGAAACCTCTTTCTTATCAATGCCGAGTGTAGCGAATGTGAATCTCAAGCTGTCGGAATCAAGTGCTCGTTTCAGTTTGTCCTTTTCCCTATTGACGCGTTCGAATTCTGCTTTCAAATCAGGGGGAGAGGACTGCTGAAAACCGGCCGGCCTGAATTGATGCAGGCGCCATTTGTTTTCGAGCTGGATCAATTCCTGCTCATATTGTCGCCACGAATTCGGGGCGAAACGCCAAGGTTTGAGCTTCATGAGTTTCTCATGATCTTCCCATGCTTTGACGATCGAATCGAGATCGGACGTGGGCTCAGGTGAGGAAGGTGTTTCGTTCTGCGGAGGATTAATCTCCTCGGTTTTCGTTTTCGGATCGGAGTTAAGTTCTTTTGTTTTCGTTTTCGGATCGGAGATAGGCTTTTCAGGGTCTTCCGTATCACCCCGCTGGGCCGGAAGAGAGGTTTTTCCTGCGTCCTCTTCGGAATCTTCATCGAATCGCATCGGTCGTACGCGGACATTTTCAAGATCGCTTTCAGCTCTTTTCATAGCGATCAATTGAGGTTCTTGATTCGATTTCCGATTCGTTCGAGCCCAGTTTCGGACATTCGTCTGAACGAAGTTCCGAAGTTGCTTTAGATTTTCGATTTTCGGGCCGTTCGTTTTCGGCTTGGTAAGGCCCAGACGCAAATAATATGCGAAAGCCGAAACCCCCTTCGTTTCGGAATACCAGGATTTCTGACCATCCGCCGAAGACGTAAGAACGTAAACGTGGTAAGTCTTCTTGGATTCGGGATCGATTTTAACCATTTCATCGTGAAGATGTTTTTCGAAAGCCTCGTAAGGCCTGTGGCCGTAAATGGACCAGTTATGATCCGAATCGATTCGAGTCATGTCCAATGCCACAAGGATATCGGATTCCTGTTTTTCCCAATGCTTCACAATTTCTTTCGTAAGAGGCTCGATTTGCTCATGCAAGTCCGCGTTTCGCTGAAAAGCCACCGCGGGCATAGAGACATAATAGACTTTCAGGGAATGTTTAACGGGAGTATCCGGAAGAACGATCGACTCCGGCTGCCCGAATGTTATGAATGTCCCATCCGCCCCCTTTCCACCATGAAACGAAAGATACCGGATATCCATTTCCAGCGTATTCGTACCATCAGCTTCGCTACTTACGCCAATCGCCCAGATCGGTTGCGGCTCTGCGTATTGGTACACGAACCAGAAAAGCCAGACGAACATGGAGAACGCACAGAGATCGGTGGTGGCCCGCAGCATCCAGCGGACTTTTTGCACGGGAGAAAGGGAATTCCAAAATCGCATGGGAGGTAACTCCTCGTCTTCTGCGGACCGAACGAAATCTTGAATGAGGCGAAGCTATCTTCAATGGACAGTTCGATCCTACCAGCGGACCTTCGTCAGTACAAGTGGCTTTGTCGTCGAAGATAACGAAATTTGATCGAGATTTTGTCCGTTCCTGAGAAGTCCGGTCGCGATGCCGGCCCAATTTTTCCTCTAAGGAGTTGTTCCTCGAGCTTATGTGGTCTAAGATATAGATTGGAGGATTGCGCTCGCGCTTGGTTTCTTGCAGATCTCCGGAAGATGGTCCAGCAAAATCGAGTGAGAAACGGTTCGAGCCGATTTCCGGGGCTGGATTGGCTGGCGTTTTTGGAATGGTCGCTTTGCCGCGTTGAAGGCTTTGAGCCTGTCGGGGGACGAGAATGACCGATCAGGGCGATTCTTTCGATGATTTTTCCGAGGACGAGATGATGCGATCTCAGTTCGGGAAAACGCCTGCTCGCCGCCCAGTCAGAAATCATTCTGATACTGACGATGTTTCCCGTCGAGAAGTTAATCGTCCCGGGGGCTTTCGACCTGGTCGCGACACTTCTCACCCAAGTCAGGAGTCCGTCGCTTCGAAGATTCATGGCGTTATCCGAAGCATTTTCGGGAAAGATGTGCAGACGCAATCGGCGTTTCACACTGTATCGCCACCATATGAAGATGCAGGGATGGCGGATAACGGCAATGTTTACGGCACGATCGTGCCAGGGGCGAAGACAAGAGACAAGATCATTCCCGAAAGTGTCAAACGAAAAGCGGAGAGCGGACCGAAAGCCGAAAGACCGTCCAGACCGACGAACGTATTCGAAGACTCGGACTCAGGATTCCCCTCGGGTGAATGGGATCGCAATCTTGATCAACCGTCGAATCCGAAGCAGGACGATTCCGGAAATTACAAAGACACCGGTTCGGTTTGGGATTCCGTGATCGATGACGAGATTCATGACGGAGCCGGGATTTCGGCTCGTGACGACTCATCGTTGACTCCGAAATCGGGTAACAGCAACACGATCGAAAAATCTTTCCGACAGTTTTCGCATACTTCCGACCTGGATCATCCTTCACACCTCGATGAACGCCGGAAACGGCGGGATGAGGACTCGGATTTCGGTGACGCAGGCCGGACCATTCCACCTGGGCGCGTCGGCTCTCAGCAGGGCAGCCGTTCGATCGGTTCCAGTTTAACTCGTTCGTACAGAGTCGAATTCTTCAATGAAGATTGTTCCGAATGGGTTTTTCTTGCGCGTCACGAGGAGGGTGAGCTGTTCTTGGGAAGATCCAACTTCCAGATACTGATCTCTGAAAGTTGCAAACGAACGATCTCTGAAAATCATGCGAAAATTCGTGTCGAGAACGACGAAATCGTTATCGTTCCGGTCAAGTCCCGCAATGGCGTTTATTTGAAGATTCCGAAGGGACAGCGTCGAGAACTAAAGGACGGAGATCGATTTCGCCTGTGGAGGGTCGTACTGGAATATCGCGCACTGCCCACGAGTACGGGTAAGCATTTAGGTGGAAGCGATTACGGGAAGGACGAGACCGCGATCAATGTGGTTCCCACACCGCTCGGTTACCTACACCTGATCGGGTCTGATGACACTCCGAAATTGACTTTTCCTCTCATGAAGAACGAAACCAACTGTGTGAACCTTGGCCGTAAGGATGGAATCATTCTTCCTTACGACCAAATCAGCCGCTCCCACGCAAAACTCGAATTCAAGGATCAGTCCGTGTTTCTTGTCGATGGAGGAAGCCTGAACGGGACCTTCGTCAGGATCGAGAATTCCGGCGCCAAAATGAAGACGGCTCAATACAGCAAAACGCGACCTGTCGACTCGCTTGTGGACGAAGCGATTCTTGGGGACATTCGCATTCGTGTGACATGGATCGCTCAAGCGGATTGAGACCAATCTCAATCGTTTTTCTGCGATTCATAACCCATTCGACCCTCCGCCGCTGAGCTGGGCCGTTGGGCAGCCGAGGGAGTCCGGGCATGAACTTAATCGAGGCGATCCGAAGGGCAAGCCGCTACGTCCGCGAGCCTCGCCTTCACATCGCGGTGGACGGCGTGCCGCTGGACGAGTTGTTGGACGCGATCCGGCCGGACTTGCAGATCGCAGGGATGGTGTCGAGCCTGCTCGGCTGATTTCACGACGCGACCGATTGTGCTGTCCCTTGGCAACGCATTCTGCCAGCAGTCGGGTGCTGTCGTTACGCCCCCTATCGATCTGCCCGGACGATCTGGACTTCACATCCTCGGTATTGATGGCCGAGGTGGTCGGCGAGCCGGAGACAATTCTCTGGAATCGGCTGGGTTTCGACGTCACCCAAAGGGGCGAGGTTGGGTCGTACATTCGGTGGGAGCCAGGGCTTGGTCCATTCCGGTTCAGTTGCCTGGAGTACGAGACGTGCCTGGCTGTGTTCAGGCCGCGGAATTCGTAGATGTTGCGATGAGTCTGCCAGTGATTCGTGGCGTGATCGACCGCCGCATCCTCGTAAACTAGTCGTCCCTGAAAAACCCCTCCCGCACTTGATTCGAAGCTAGATCAGCCCGATTCTTTGTGTTACGATCCCTGAGATAAACCGCCCGACGGGCCCGGAATCTCAGGGAATCATGAAGCCGAAACCGCCAGTTTCTCATGCAGCTTTGTTCCGATAACGGCTCAGCCAGATCCTCAACCT
>WGMM01000055.1 GCA_016125085.1 bacterium | reverse complement strand
GGCTCGTCTGGCCGCTGGCCACGACGCCGACACACTGGCTGGCCTGGTCGACATGGCGTCGCAGACATCAGGCCGTGGCGCGGATGTGCCACTACAAGAACCGGGGACAATCCCCTTGATTCAAGCGCAACTGTAGTACTAAGCGACCGGCACATCGATTACCGCTGTCAGTTTCGCCAATTCTGTCGATCCATGTGGTCGGCACACGTAAAATGTGCGGGTCATCCATGACGGATCATCCGAAATGCCCCACTTCGAACATCGCTGGGAGACGACACGATGCAGGCTGCACTGATTTGGCTGACGGCCCTCACATTCGGAGCGGGCCTCGAACGGCCCGACGTCGAATACAAGATCTTCCAGTTTCCGGCGAACAAGATCCCCCGAATTGACGGTGACGCCTCGGACTGGTCGATCGTGCCGGAGAGCTACGCGATCGGGTCGAAGGAACTGAGAGAAACGGTCGCCGGAATCGGCGACAAGCACGACCCGAAAAACCTGGATGTGACGGTGAAAGTCGGCTGGGTCAAAGGGCTCAATCAGCTTTATTTTCTGTACGAAGCCTATGACGATTACTGGGATTTCGCCGCCCCTGACCTGCATAACGACATATTCGAACTGGTCGTGGACGGTGACCTTTCGGGCGGGCCGCTGATTCGCCAGTTTCATCCGAACGCCAAACTTAAGGACAAGCTGGAAGCCCACGGCATGTTCCATGGCATTCATGCCCAGAACTATCACATTTTCACGCCCGCGGTCGGCAAGGACTGGACGATGGTCTGGGGCTGCCAGCCCTGGATCCGTGAACTGCCCTGGGCGAACGCGGCTTACTCTTACGATTTCCAGCACAAAGGCAGCGGCAAGCTGACGCTGGAGTTTTTCGTCACGCCTTTCGATTACGCGCCGCCCGAGCCGGAACGTGCCGTGCCATCGAAATTGACCGAGAACAAGGTGATCGGCATGTCGTGGTGCGTGCTGGATTATGACGACGAGAAGGCGGAACGATTTGCCGGATTCTGGAATCTCTCGCACAAGACGACGATGTACGGAGATGCTTCCGACCTTGTGGCATTTCGACTGATGCCGCTGGAAGCCAATTTACGAAAGCCGGTCGAAGCGGAATGGTCCTTCGTCGTACTGCGGCCGGAAGAGCGGGTCGTCGCCTTCCGCGACTTGTCTTACGGCGAAATCAATTCGTGGAAGTGGGATTTCGGCGACGGAACGACTTCGAGCGAAAGGCATCCGATTCACAAATATGAAAAGCCGGGGGAATTCGTCGTGATTCTGGATGTCGAAGGACCGAAGGGAAAGGCAAGAAAGTCAAAAGTCTGGGATGTGACTTTGCCTTGAACATCGACTCTTCGAGCGAACCGCTTGCTTCGGAATGAATCGCACCATGCGCTGAGCCGTTCACAGGTGTCGGCTCAGCGAAGTCAGCCGGGCCAGTGCGCGTCGTTCGACATGGCGTACCCGTTCGCGAGTGATGCCCATGACTTCCGCAACTTCCTGAAGGCTCATCGCCGGTGCCCCTGTCAGACCGAACCTGAGCCGGACGACGCGGGCCTCAAGCGGATCGAGCAGATCGATGCCCCGGAAAATCCGCTGCAGACAATCGGAGTGATGCACCTGATCTTCGACCGAACGGCTGCGGCTGTCGGAGACCATCTCCTCAAGTGCGAATTCCGAAGCGGTCGAACTTTCCTGACCGCCGGGCATCGCCCGGGCCACTTCCAGCGCCCACAAGGCCAGTTTGTGCTTGCGTTTGGTCAGCTTCAGGGCCGCTGCGACTTCATCGTCGGTCGGAACTCGCTCAAGCCGCTCAGTCAAACAGGCTGAGGCCCTGTGCCACTTGGCCAGAAGATTCACCAGGTAGGCCGGCAACCGCACGGCCCGGGCCTGATTCATGATCGCCCGCCGCATGGATTGTTTGATCCAGTAGACGGCGTAGGTGCTGAACCGGGTCGCGGCATCCGGATCGTAACTCTCCACAGCCCGCATCAGGCCGAGATTGCCTTCTTCGATGAGGTCCTCGATACCGAGCCCCCTGCCGAGGTAGTGGCGCGAGACATTCACGACCAGCCTGAGATTCGAACGGATCATCAGGTCTCGGGCTTCCGGGTCGCCATCGGCGACCAGGCGAGCGAGACGGCGTTCGTCGGATGAACTCAATAGCGGCGCATCGCGAATTTCACGCAGGTAAAGGTTCACCAAGGACGGTCCGGCGAAGGATGTCGAACTCAAGTCTTCGGTCGATATTCGCATATCACTCTTGCTCCAGTTTGCTTGGCGATGTCCGCGATCGGAACGTATGACAAGAAACAGGAACTTGAGAACGTGTCGGGCGAAATTCCTTGAGAGCCGTCAACTTGTAGCGGTCGAATCGATTATGCATGTAATGGGAATCCTGAGGGTCGGAATTTCGGAGTGGCCTGTGACGGCTATGGAAGGCGGGTGCCGTTCTGGTCGAAACAGAGAACAGAACGAGGCCGGCAGGATGTTCCGGCAGATCGGTTTTGACGAACGATCACTCATGGAGAAGGGAATCTCGACTGCCATGAAAACGCGTTGCCTCCAGATGGCTTTATTCCTGACGGTTTCGCTGGCACAGGTCGGCTGCGTGATGTTCGACGCCGCGGACGACTTCCCCCAGCCCTGCTATGGCCCTGACTGCATGGGTGGCGGCCTGGCTCAATATGGTCATCCGAAATATGGCCATACGGGCGGCTACATCGGCGAACCGGTCTTCACACCGGCGGCCCCGGTCATTCCAGGCGGAGCCCCCCTGCCCCCGGGCGTCACGGAAGTTCAGGAAACTCCCGAAGAGCCTGGCACCCGTGCGAAGTCAAAAGCCGACGACAATGCCGAAGCCCCGGCACCTCCAGGCGGCGTCGAATCGATCGAAATCCCCAGCCCACCGACACCATCGGCGCCGAAGCCCTGATCGAAACAGTCGCTCTTTTTCGTTCGAGCACGTGTCGATTCTTTCGAACCGAAAACATGACGTGTCAGGGGCCGGAACCTCTTCCGGCCCCTGAATTTTCGTTTCGCATGTCACTTCTGAAACGTTCGTTTCGACACCACTCCGGATATTCCGCTTTTTAAGATATTCTTATCCGGTTATTCTGGTGTTCGATCTTGTAGCGACGGGATACGAGGTCGACTTCCGGGCGAATCGCTCGCCCCGTGAGGAATTCGAAAGTTCCAGAGGATACGCGACGGATGAAACTGTTGATCGTCGGCGGTGTCGCGGGTGGAGCTTCGGCCGCGGCCAGGGCTCGCAGGCTGTCCGAAACGGCTGAGATCGTCGTTTTCGAACGTGGGCCGGATATTTCATTCGCCAATTGTGGCCTGCCCTACTACCTGGGCGGGAAGATCGAGCACAGGGAATCGCTCGTGCTGATGACGCCCGGGCACTTCCGCGAGCGGTTCGCGCTGGATGTCCGCATGCGCAGCGAAGTGATCGCCATCGACCGGTCCGCTCATCGGGTGCGCGTCCGCGAACACGCCACGGGCAAGGAATACGACGAGACATACGACAAGCTGATTCTGTCGCCGGGCGCTTCACCGCTTCGCCCCCCGATCCCGGGCATCGACCTGCCTGGCATCTTCACGCTGCGCGACCTGGGCGACGTGGACCGGATCCACATGCGGATGGGGGGCGGTGTACGGCGGGCCGTCATCGTCGGTGCGGGCTTCATCGGGCTTGAGCTGGCCGAGAACTTCGTGCGCCGGGGGATGGAAACGACGGTCGTCGAACTGCAGGACCAGGTGATGCCGCCGTTCGACAAAGAGATGACCACGCCCATCGTGGCCGAAGCGAAAGCCCGAGGCGTGCAGGTGCTGCTGAACCGTTCGGCAAAGGCTTTCGAAGCGACCGGAAATGCGATTTCGGTACGCCTCGACGACGAAAGCTCGATCGAAACCGACCTGGTGATTCTCGGCGTCGGAGTTCGTCCCGAGAATGCCCTGGCAGTGGCCGCCGGACTGGAAGTCGGCCCTCGGGGCGGCATTCGGGTGGATGACCGAATGCGGACGAGCGATCCGGACATTTTCGCCGTGGGCGATGCCGTCGAAACGACGGACTTCGTGCTGGATACCCCCACGCAAGTCCCGCTGGGCGGGCCTGCGAACCGGCAGGGGCGAATCGCGGCAGACAACGCCATGGGCCGCGATTCGGTCTATCGCGGCACTCAGGCGACGGCCGTTCTGGGCTTATTCGATTTGACCGCAGCCATGACCGGCGCGTCGGAAAAATCGCTCAGACGGATCGGCAAGCCTTTCGAACGCGTTTATGTGCATCCGACGAACCATGCCGGTTATTATCCCGGCGCGGAACGCATCCACATGAAACTTCTGTTCGAGCCAGGAACAGGCCGAATCCTGGGGGCGCAGGGCGTCGGCAAAGCGGGCGTGGACAAACGGATCGACGTCATCGCCATGGCCATTCAGGCCGGTATGACGGTCTTCGATCTGGAAGAATCGGAACTTTGTTACGCGCCGCAGTTCGGTTCCGCCAAGGACGCCGTGAACATGGCGGGCTTCGTGGCCGCGGGCAAGCTGCGGGGTGATCAGCCGCAAATCGAGATCGATACCGTCATGAGCCTGCCGGAATCGGAACGGCCATTGATACTGGACGTCCGCACGGCGGGCGAGGTCGCGCATGGCGCAATTCCCGGGGCGATCCACATTCCTGTCGACGAACTTCGTGAACGTCTCGGCGAATTGCCGAAGGAGAGGTCGATCGCCTGTTATTGTCAAATTGGCCAGCGTGGATATCTGGCGACGAGAATTCTGTTGCAGCGCGGTTTCGAAGCTGCGAACATCGACGGCGGATACGAGACATTCCGCCATTTTTTCCCGGCCGAGAGCTGACCGCATGCCTGCCCTCGCAAATTTTCTATTGAGTTGCATCACGATCACGCTGGCTCAAGCCCCGGCTGAGCCAGCGAATCGCAACTTGCATTTCCGCGAGAGTTTCGAAAACACGGATCTGCTCGATCGTGGCTTTTACGATGGCAAAGGACGGTTTACACTGGACGACGATGCGGCCGAAGGAAAGAAATCGCTACGTTACCGTTTCGAAGCCGGGCAGATTTTGCCGGCCGATTCGGAAGGCGTGCGCCGGAAGTTCGAGCCGGTTGAATCGGTCTATGTAAGCTTCCGCATGAAATTGTCATCGAACTGGAAGTGGACGGGCCGACCCTACGGCCCCCATTTCATTTACTTCATGACCAACGAAAACGGCCGATTTCATGGTCCGGCGGCAAGCCGATTGACGGTCTACGTGGAACCCGTCAACGGCCGGTTGCGACTGGCGGCGCAGGACATTCAGAACAAGGACGCCCCGAACGGGCTGACGCAGGGCCCCCTGAAGGGCGGCTACAACGGCAAATTCTACGACAGCGAGGAAATTCTCTTCGACGACGGCAAGTGGCATTTCGTCGAAGCCGTGTTCCGGCTGAACACTCTGGACGAAACCGCGGACAAGCCGAACCGGGACGGTATCGCACGCGGATGGGTCGACGGCAAGCTGGTCGTGGATCGAACGGATGTCATTTTTCGATCGACCGACTTTCCGAAAATGAAATTCGACCAGTTTCTGATGGCACCCTATTTTCATCACGGCGTTCCGCATGAGCAGACGCTGCTGATCGACGATCTGGCTGTCGGAACCGACCGGCCGGAATCGATATCTTCCCGCTGAACGGGAATCAGGCCAGGATATCGCGTACGACTTCGCCGTGCACATCGGTCAGCCGATAGTCTCGGCCTGCGTGGCGATAGGTCAGCCGAGTGTGATCCAGGCCCATCAGGTGCAGGATCGTCGCGTGAAAATCGTGCACATGCACAGGATCGACGGCCGCTCGCATGCCGTGATCGTCGGTCGCGCCGTGAACATGCCCGCGCTTCACGCCCGCACCCGCCAGAAACGACGAAAAGGCCCAGTCGTGGTGTTCCCGCCCGGGATTTTCCGCGGTGTTGTTGAACGGAGTCCGGCCGAATTCGGTCGTCCAGACGACCAGTACGTCGTCGAACAGCCCCTTGCGCTTCAAGTCCTGAATCAGGCCGGCGATCGGCTGGTCGACCTGGGGAGCCAGGCGGCCGTGATCGGCCATGTTGCCGTGGCTGTCCCAATTGTTGGATGAGCCTGTGTGGATCAGTTCGACGAAGCGGACGCCCCGCTCGACAAGCCGCCGGGCGACCAGGCACTGCCAGCCGAAGCCTTCGGACTGTCCGCGCTGAAGACCATAGAGTTTCAGCGTGTCGTCCGTCTCGCTGGCCAGGTCGAGTGCTTCGGGCATTTCGGTCTGCATACCGAAGGCCGTTTCGAAGGACCGGATGCGAGATTCGAGGGCCGGGTCGTGATGCCGCGCTGAGAGATGTTCTTCGTCGAAGGCCTTGAGAGCGTCGAGTTCCAGTCTCTGCCGGCCGGAATCGGCCACGCGGGGCTTAAGGTTGGCGATCGGTTCGGCCCCAGGGACGACACGAGTCCCCTGGTGCGAACCGGGCAGGAAGTCGGCCGACCAGACCTGTGTGCCGGCATAAGGCATCTGCGGAGCGAGAACGAGAAAAGACGGCAGGTTGCGGTTTTCGGTGCCCAGGCCGTAGCTCGTCCAGGCGCCGATGCTGGGCCGGGCGAACGCGAAGGAACCGGTGTGCATGCCCAGAGTGGCGTTGTAGTGGTTCGAGTGGCTGGTGTGCATGGACCGGATGAGCGTGATGTCGTCGATCTGCGAACCGATGTGCGGGAACAGGTCACTGACTTCGATACCGCTTTCGCCCCGGTGCCGGAACTTCCAGTCCGGGCGCTTCAGGAACAGCTTTTCGTAGCCCGGGCGGTTGCGGGTCTCAGGGTGATCGAGCGTGACCTGTTTGCCGTGATCGGCGATCAGCCGGGGCTTCGGGTCGAAGCTGTCCACGTGCGACACGCCGCCACTCATGAACAGGAAAATGACGGATTTGGCCCTGGCCGGAAAATGAGGAGCCTTAGGGGCAAGCGGATCGGTGGAATCCGCTGCCAGCATTTCGCTCAGGAGCCCGGGCATGAGCATCGAACCTGCCAGGGATGAACCGACGAACCGGCGTCTCGAAAAGGCTTTCATCGTCGATCACTCCACGAACAGGAATTCGTTGCTTGCCATGAGAATCCGGGCGAGCGTCGCCCAGGCCTGGCGATCGGCTGTCGTCGGATTCGGATCTTTGGCTGAGGAAGGTGCGTATCGATCCAGAAATCCGGCCGCGAATTTCCGGTCCTTGCCCGAAGGCTGGCGCTGAAGGACGATTCGGAAAAGTGCGTTCGCCCTGGTTTCAGGCGGTTCGGCGAGTACACGATCCGCCACGATGGCTGCTTGTTCATGGAAGAACGGATCGTTCAGGAAGAACAGGGCCTGCGTGGGCACGGCCGTGGTTTGGCGCTGGGGCGTCGTGGCATTGGGGTCAGCACCGTCGAAAAGGCCCAGAAACGGATGCCGCCGGTTGCGGATCTGGACGAGATATATGCTTCGTTTCGAAGTTTCGTAAAACGTGGCGAAGGGCGTGTGCTGGGTGAACCGCCACTGGTCCGAAGGCGGGAACGGATGCGGCCCGGCCGGCTCTTCGTCGAGCTTGTCGCTGACGGCCAGGATCGTGTCACGAATTTCCTCGGCGCTGAGCCTGCGGCGTTCGAAATGCGAGTAAAGCGAATTCGAAGGGTCTGTAACGCTGGATTCGGCTGGAGGATCGGCACTCTGCCGGTAGGCATCGGAGAGCATGATCAACCGGTGCAGCGGTTTGATCTTCCAGCCGTTGCGGAGGAACTCCGATGCCAGCCAGTCCAGCAGGTCCGGGTGCGTCGGCGGTGTGCCCCGGGTACCGAAGTCGTTGGGTGTCGGCACAATCCCTTTGCCGAAATGGTGCAGCCAGATGCGGTTGCCCATGACCCTCGCCGTCAGCGGGTTGTCAGCAGATGCGATCCAGTCCGCCAGTTCCTTCCGGCCGCTGCCTTTCGTGTTCGCGACGGTCGTGCCGCCGAAGACTTCGAGCCACCGCCGGGGCACGGGGTCGCCCTGCTTTTTCGGGTCGCCCCGCAAGTGCATTCGGGCATCCGCCGGCTGGCCTTCGATCACCGCATAGGCATAATCCGGGTTCGGAGCGTTCTTTTCCAGTTCTGTCTTGCGGGCGATCAGGTCGCGGGCTTCGGCCGAAACGCTTTTCTGGGCGATCATGGGCTCTCGAACATCGCTCGCGAAATGTTCGAGCACCCAGCCGACACCGTCAGGGCCGCCGGCGTGGGCATCGCGAATCTTGCCGCTTACGTTCACTTTTCCGGTGATGGGGCTCAGCCAGCCGATCGCCACATTGCCGTCGGGTGCCGGGTGCACGAACAAGGTACGGGCCGGGAGCCTCGTCCAGACTTCGACCGGCGCGGCGGATGAGTTCACGAAGACGGATGGCGTCTCGCCGCTTCGCCACACGTTCAATCCCGCCTTACCGGAAAGATCCTTGACGAATTCGGACATCAAGCCCGGCCCGCCACGGGTATCCAATAACCACCACGTGTCGGCGTTGCCGTGGGAATCGGCTGCGGGATTGCCGTTGGGGAAGGCGTTGAGCAAGTCTTTCGTGGCGTTCCAGGTGCGACCGGAGCCACCGATCTCGGCGATTTCGAAATCCAGGGCAGTCGAATCGGCCCCGTGATTTTTGAGAGGGGTGATCGAAAGCAGGATCATTTCGCCAGCTTTCACATCGACTGTGGCCTGGCCGTCAGTGATCGACTTTTCGCCGTCGATGGAAATTTCGCCGGTCGACATGACATGCCGGGCTTTTTCGAAACGCGCCTGCGCTTCCTGAACATGGGCTTTTCGCTTCTCAGCGGTGGACTTCATTCTGGCGTCGATGGCCGCGAGTTCGTCCAGGTGGGGCTTGATGGTCGATTGCCATTCGGCGGGGGCCGCCAGGGGCACCATGTCGCGTGGCCGCGGCTTGGCCTCACAGCCCGGGAAGGCGTATTTCGTGCTGGCGAAGATGCCGTAAAGCGAATAATAATCGCGGGAGGTGATGGCGTCGTATTTATGGTCGTGGCAGCGGGCACAGCCGATCGTCAGGCCCATCAACGACTTACCGAGAGTATCGATCGTATCTTCGTACGTCAGGTGCATGTTCTGGTCGCTGTCGTGTTCGAATCGACGCGAAATGGCGAGATAGCCCGTCGCCACGACCTTTTCGGCGTAACGGTCCGCCGGGCCTTCGGCCGCGAGGATGTCGCCGGCTAACTGCTCCTTCAGGAAGGTGTCGTATGGCATGTCCCGATTGAAGGCTTCGATCACCCAATTTCGATAACGCCAGGCATGCGGCAGGGGGAAATCGGCGTTTTCTCCAGCAGTGTCGGCATATCGCACCAGGTCGAGCCAGTGGCGGCCCCAGCGCTCGCCATAGTGGGGCGACGACAACAGCCGATCGACGACCTTGGCGAAAGCGTCGGGCGATGTGTCAGCCAGGAATGCGTCGACCTCTTCCGGCTTCGGCGGCAGTCCGGTGAGGTCGTAAGTGGCTCGGCGGATCAGAGTGCGTCTGTCGGCTTTTGGGGCGAATTCCAGCCCTTTTTCGGCGAGTTTCACCGCCAGAAAGGCGTCTATCGGATTCCGTTGACCGTTCCCCGGAACTTGCGGCTGGCGGAGGGGTTGAAAGGCCCACCAGCGCCGGGCTTCGTCAACCGTCGTTCCGCCCAGCTTGACTGGTCCACCGACGCGCGGGTCGTGGGCCCCGGCGGCAATCCATTTCGAAATCGCTTCGATTTCGGCTGTGCTCAGCGGCTCTTTGGGCGGCATGCGGGTCATGCCGTCTTCGCCTTTCAAGGCCAGTAGCAGACGGCTTTCCGCAGGCTTGCCCGGTTCGATCGCCGGGCCGCCATCGCCGCCGACTTGCCAGCCAGCTTTCGAGTCGAGTCTCAGGCCGCCTTTGCTGGTTTCGGCCCCGTGGCATTTGACGCAGCGCGTCTCGAGCAGGGGGCGAATCGATTTTTCGAAAAGTTCATCGTCCGCTCGCAGATGCCCCATACCGGCGACGGCCAGAATCCATATCCAGATTTTGCGAGATTGTCGTGCGATCGAGTGCATCGGATGGCGTTCCGGGGATGACGCAAAAGGCAGGTCTATCGATCATAAACGAAATTCGTGAACCACGAAAGCGGGAGCGTTCCCATTGGGGATGTCCTTCGACCGGAATTTCGACGGCACCGAAGCAGGCAGGGACGCGCATGACAAAACCCGGATCGAACGATCCGGGTTTTGTCTGTTGGAACGATATCGAACAGGATCAGGTCACTTCACCGGGCTGGCATCAGGCGCGGCAGGCTGTGGAGAACGCGTGTCCGGCTTCGGGGCGGGTTCACGTTCGCCAGGTCCGCCAGGTGCGGCCGGGATCATTTCCTGAGCGTCGAACGGGTCGACGGAAGTATCCATTTCGGCGAGCTTCAGATAGTCGAGGAACGGGGTGTCTTTGGGAATGTCGTCACCCATGCCGGCCTGGATGAACGCCCGCTTGAAGCGTTTGACGATCAGGCCGGTGTCCTTCTTGTTCAAATCGTCGTCGCTGAAATTGGTGTGACGTGCCAGAAGGTCTTTCCAGATATTCAGGCCGTCACGATAGAGGGCGACCGCGGATTCGAAATCCGTACGGCGATAGGCCTTCGTTCCTTCGTAGAACTTCTGGCGGGCCAGAACGCCCTGGGCCGTACCTTCCGCCTTGCAGCGGTCGGTCCAGTAAGGGTAATTCATCTGGGTGCCCCACCGGTCGGTCCAGTATTTCCGGTTGTCGGCAAGACGTTTCGCGTCTTCGGGATTCACATCGATCCCTTGTTCGTTTTTCCAGAACTCGGGCGATTGCATTTTCTCGAAGGTCGAGTAGTTTTCGCCATCGGCGATCCGGACTTTCGTGCGGATCATCGAACCGTCGGCCACCTGGATATCGTTGGGCGTCTCATAAGAGTAGTCGCCGAAACGCTCCCAGGCTTTCAGGGCATTGCCCCATTCCTGGCGAGCCAGTTCGCCGAAGGTGGCGGGGACATCCTTGATCGATTCCTTTTCCAGGCTGGCGGCATAGCGCGTCGAAGCATGCGCGGGCATGGACCGGAATGCGAGGTCACCGGCACGGCCCTTGCGCTGGATCGGTGCGTCGACATATTCGACACCCCGCTCCATTGCGGTGCTGAGGCGGTCCTGACCATTGTCGACCAGGTTCACGGCCGATTCGAACCAGCCTGCACCGACCTGGAAGTTATCGTTCTGGATCCGCTTGTCGACAGGGTTTTCCTTGAAGGCTTCGTCCTTGTCGTCGCGGAACAGCTTGCGCAGGATGATCGCCTCATCCGCGAAGCCGAGCTTGTGGTAGTAATACCAGGCCGTGTCCCACTGAAGGTCGGGCGACTTCTGGTTCTTGAGCACGCCGTCGCGAACGAAGTTGATGCCCTGCTTGATCCAGTCGTACTTGTCTTCGGGGGCGTCCCATTCGACGGAAACGTTGTAGGCCAGGTTCCAGGACTGGTATGTCCACACGGCCAGGAAGTGGGGCTGAAGCTTGGTGATGAGGTTCACCGTCGTCTTCATGCGGTCCCATTCCTGGATCCGCTGCAGTTCGATGGCCCGAGTCCAGAGCACGTTGGCCGCGACACCCCGGGCACCGCCCAGCAGGGCGAGCTTGAGCATGAAGCTGCCGGTGTCGACTTCGCCCAGCGTGGCTTCGCCGAGTTCGAGCTTGTCCTTCTTTCGTGTCAGCCATTCCCGATAAGGGAACATGAGCGCGAAGAGGACGATGATGGCGATCCAGTAACGGATCTTGCGATCGTTCAGCAAATTGTTCATGCGGCCACCTCACGATTCTTGAGCACGAAGAACCCGGCGATGGAGAACGGCAAGGCATAGGCCAGAGCCATGAGCACGTTGCCGATGACCTGCGAGCCGGTGACGGCAAAACCGTCCGCGACCGTGTTCGAAACGTCCAGCGATGCGAAGTTCGGCACGACGTAGACCAGGCGCGACATGACGGGCATGACGAGCGAGTCGAACGTCTTGGCCGTCACGACGGCCACCGTCGGAGTCAGGTCCGACATCTGGTTGTCGTGGGAAATCAGCCGGTACAGGGACTCGAACGGTCCACCGCCGAACTGGGCCTGGAAGGCGAGTTCCTGAAGATACCCGTATGCGACCTGACCGCCGATGAAGAAGGCGATCGTGGTGAGCAGGGCGACAGGCCAGCTCAGGAACGTACCGGCGAAAACGCCGATGGAGGTGAGCACCAGGGCCTGAAGCCATACGCCAACGAGGCCGCGAACGAAGTTCCAGAAGAAACTGCCGTTCGAAGCCAGAATGAACAGGTCGCTCTCAGCCATCCCCAGGTACTGGGTCGAACTGACGCACTGGACCTCGATATTCAGAAACCCGTCCGATCCGACGAGAACCGAAGGCGGGACGAGCTGATAGTCCGTGTAATATTCCCGGACGGGGAAAGTGTTTTCGTACTGTTCGCCGGTGACGGGATTGATGACCTTGATCGCGGCGAAGACCGGTTCGCCGATCCGGCCCTTGGTGGTCCGGTAAATCGTGAACGACATCTCAACGCGGAACGGGTCGCTGTGCACTTCGGCCAGGGCGGCCTCAGCCTTGTCGACGGCGGCCGAATCGCCCGATGCCTGAGCGTTCTTCAAGGCAAGCTGCAGTTCGGCGTCTTTGGCGGAAAGCGTCCGCTTCTCGGTGTTGAGGGCCTCGATGCGCGATTCCAGGCCTGTCGTGCCCTGGGCCTGGCGGCCCTTCAGCAGAAACAGCTGGTTATCCACGTATTCGATCGTTCCGGGCCGGAGAAAGTTGTCGACCGGAACACGACGGTCCTGAATGGGATAGGCCGGTGGAGTCGGCGTTCGGCCGGCATCGCGGGCGGCCATGTTGCGGACTTCGTCGAACGGGTGGGAAACCACGCCGAAACGCCAGATGCCCTTCGAAGGCGTGGCACCTTCCACGTGTGTCCGGTATTCGAGTTCCTGGCCGACGTCGATCCCCTTGATCTGCGGTACGCCGCGGGAATCACGAAACACCAGAGAACCCTTCACCGGCACGCGGGCGGACATCCGGGCCGTCAACTGTTCGGCCTGATCGTCAAGCTGCGCCGCACGCAGCGGGTTGTCTGCCCGCACGGAATCGGCCTCGCTTACGGTCGCACGGATCGTGCTGTTGACCTGGCGGATCAGATAGATGTAGCTGATTCCGCCGAACAGGGCGACGATCACGGTGACGAGCCCCATATATCCGACAATCCGGCCCCAGATCAGTTCCAGCCGGCTGACCGGCTTGGAAACGATCGTGTAGATCGTCTGCTGCTGAATATCCGTCGGCAGCGAAAGCGGCGACAGGAAGATGATCATCAGAGTGATCAGCAGCGAGCAGAGCAGCGTGAGGGTACCGACGAACAGCCGGCTCATTTCGGCCGGGCGAGGCGGCTGAAGGAACCAGTGGGTGAACGCCAGAACGACGAGGAAAACGGCCAGAACGACATACGGAGCCCACATCCGCCGCATGGCTTCCTTACGGGCCAGCCAGCCGATGGCGAGCGTGCGGATCGGGTTCACGCCGCTGAATTCCATCACCAGCCGGAACGCCAGCATCAACAGAGACGTGTACCCCATGAAAGTCAGGCCGATCCGGACACCCTGAGAGATGGCATCCATGAATGTCAGCTTGATCCCTTCAGGGACCACCGCGTAGCTGTAGACCAGGAACCCGAAAAACAGCCCCAGCGCCAATGCGAAGTGCATGACGACGAAGAGGAACTTATCGCCCTGCGCCTTACGCCGGGACATGGAGACCCAGAGCGTGGCCTCAAGCCACACAAGCACGGCCAGCATCGATACGAGCCCCAGAACTGCCCCGGCGGAAACCCCTGCCACGGAGGGGAGTGCGATCCGGCCCGTGGACTGCAGCACCTGAAACAGCACGCTGACGATTCCGCCCAGCAGGCCCGCGGCGGCGATCCCCGAAAGCGCAGGCAGATTGATGCGGTCCTTGATGGCGCCGAGGATCCGGGCACCGATCCATGCGACCAGGCTGAAAAGACCGATGATCTTCAGCCAGGTCAGGAGCGACCCGAAGATGCCCTTGGTCGTATAAGCCGGGTCACCGAAAAGATAGACCCAGCCGATGAAGTTGAGAAGCCAGGCTGGCATGTCCAGGCCGATCTGCTGCGCTTGCTGGGCTTGCTGCGGAGCGTCGGCCTGAGCCAGGAGAAGGAAGGTGTCCAGCACGTCGAATATCCCACCTGTATCAATGATTCCAGTCGAACCGGATGTGCGTTCGCGAACGGAGGTTGATGCGAATCAGCCGAATCGCATCGTGTCACGGCCGGCATCGCCCGAAGGCTCTGTGGCCTGTATCACGTCTGGATATGACTGCCCGCGATTCGGGCACTCGGCCAGTGACGCGGAAATTCAGTTCGGCGACGAGGCGACAGGCTCGGAAGGAGTCTGACGATCCACGACTTTGCGGCGGCCCGGGAACTGGTCGCTTTCGCGCACGATCCGGAGGAAGAGTTCTTCGAGAGTCGTCGTGGGGTGATCGACAGCGACCAGATTGCCCTGGTGACGTTCGATGACCGACCGGATTTCTGCGACGGCAGATTCCGGCAGATCACGCACTTTGATCTGCGTAATATCCTGAACGGTAAGCAGTTCCTGAACCCGCCCGAGTTCGCGCAGCTCACCCCGGTGAAGAATCGCGATCCGGTCGCAGATGTCCTGCATGTCAGCCAGAAGGTGACCGGAAAGAACGATCGTCTTGCCCTGGTTACGCAGCTCCAGAATCAGGTCCTTGATTTCGGCGGTACCGATCGGGTCGAGACCCGAGGTCGGTTCGTCGAGGAGAACCAGCTCCGGATCGTTGATGATCGCCTGTGCCAGGCCGATCCGCCGCTGCATACCCTTGGAATATTCGCGCAACTGCCGGTGCCGTGCGTGGTTCAGGCCGACCATGTCGATCAGCTTGTTGATACGCGAACGGCGTTCGGAGGCCTTGATCTTGAACAGGCGTCCGTAGAAGTCGAGGGTTTCTTCCGCGTTGAGGAACTTGTAGAGATAGGACTCTTCAGGTAAGTAGCCGATCCGTTCGTTCTTTTTGACGTTCGTCGTCGGCTCATTGAAGATGAGGGCTTCACCTTCGGTCGGAAACAGCAGGCCGAGCAGAAGCTTGATCGTCGTCGTCTTGCCGGAGCCGTTCGGGCCGAGAAGGCCGAAAATTTCGCCCCGGTGCACCTGCAGATCGAGCGCCTTGAGCGCCTGGACTTTGGGCCGGCCCCAGAAGTCACGGTAGACTTTCGTCAAGTTCTTGGTTTCGATGATGATATCGCGTTGACTCATCGAGGACGGTCCCTTAGTTCCGAAATCGTTGGGAACGGCGAATCGCTCTGCAACCCGGCTCGATGCTGGCGGAATGACGCGACCTTTCGGTTCACGTCAGCGTCGCCAGAGTTCGAGCGGTAGGTTTGGGTCGATTCGCCCCGTGATACGTTACCGGCACAAAGCGTTACAGCGGATCTTGCGGAAGTCGCAAGGATACGGATGATGACGATTGAGCAATGCCCGCTGCTTCGAGAGAGTGACACCAGGCCCGGGATGCGAGTCACGAGCGATGTCCGTTCTCCATTCGTATGCCGATACTTGATACTATCATGGTAAATTGACGTTCGACTCGGCAAGAGCGAATCACCTCGACCGGATCGTCGAAATACGTTCCGCCCCGGAATGATCGGAACGATCGCGAATGTCCGATTTCGATCCTGACCCGTGCCGCTTCGACCAGACACGACAACGCATACGCACGGGATTTGTCCCGGATCAAGTCATCCCCTTCACAAGATCATTCCAGGCGAATTCGGCCTGAGCACCCGTCGCGAATCGATACGAAACACCACAAAAATCACCGAAACTTTACGAATCCGTCACGAAAACATCCCGCCCCGGGCCCTTCATCCGGAGAGTCCTTTCGCGATCTCCGAACCGTCACGAAAATCGACTTCGGTTTTGCGTCATGAGTCCATCCCACGTATAACCGAACGGGACGCAAGCCGACCTTGAATCCGAATCCGACTGTCGCCCGCCTCAGCGCCGCTCAGGAGATTTCTCCATGCCCCGAGTTCATCAGTGGTTCCGTAAGTTCGCTTTCGTGTTGGCCTGCGGGTTCCTCATTCCGATGACAGCGCTCTCGGCTGACGTATTTCCCCCGAAGCATGTCACGGTGGACTTGAAACCGGGCGACGCGCGGATGGTAACTCTGACCGACGGCTCGAAAATTCACGTGGGTCTGATCGGACTCGAAGAGACACGCGATTCCGTCCGGAATGCGATGAGGTCCGCCCTGGTGAAGGTGAAAATCGAAACGGAGGAAGCCGTCATCACTGCCGCTCCTTATTCGCTGCCGGTCCGTGTCGGCAAGGTTCGGATCGACGTCCCTGTCACTTCCGGATATCTGACCGATACGACCATCGACCACTGGAAACTTGCCGAAGGGGCTTCGGTACGGCTGCGAATCTGGCCGGCCGATGGTCCGCTTTCGCCTGAGCGATTCGCTTACCCCGTCAGGCAGGGCTGGTTCGCCAGCGGAACCCAGATGGCCAACGAACCGACTTTCGTCGACGGCGGCGAAGACCCGGCCAGCAAAAAGGTCTATTATCACAGCGGCCTGGATATCGGCGGCCCGGAAGGACTCGCAGAGGTCGTCGCGGCGACGGACGGTTTGATCGTAAGCCTTGGAAACAAGAAGATCGACGGGCTCGAAACCGACACCCCCGTCGCGCCCCGCTACGACGTCATTTATCTGAGGGACAGCCGCGGCTGGTACTACCGTTACAGCCACCTGCAGCGATTCGCCCCGGGGCTGAAAACGGGAGACCAGGTTCGCAAAGGACAATCCCTGGGCGTTCTCGGAAAAGAAGGCGGCTCTGGCGGCTGGGCCCACCTCCATTTCGAAATCAAGGCCCGACAGCCGTCAGGAAAATACGGCACCGAAGAAGGTTACGCATTTCTTTGGGAAGCCGGAGCCGCGAACCAACCCCTCGTGGCTGTCGCAAGACCGCACAAATTCGTGCGCGTGGGGGAGCCCTTTACTCTGGATGCCGGCAGAAGCCACGGCCTGGACGGACCACTCTCTTACGAATGGACTTTGCCCAACGGCGACTCGGCGAGCCAGTCGACGATCACGTCGAAATTCGACAGGCCCGGGCACTTCAGCGCCATTCTCAAAGTGACTGATGCCAAGGGCAGGGAAGCTTATGACTTTTGCGTCGTGCAGGTCGTGAACCCGGAACGACCAGGCGAATTGCCGCCATCGATTCAGGCGGCTTATTGGCCAAGCCTGGGCATCAAGCCCTCGACACCCGTGACTTTCCTCGTGCGTACGTTTCGGACGACCGACGGCGAAGAAAAATGGAACTTCGGCGACGGCTCACCCGAAGTGCTGGTGCGATCGGACGGCAACGCCGAAACACATGCCCCGGACGGCTTCGCCGCGACCGTGCACCGGTTCACGAAGCCGGGTGACTATCTCGTGACCGTCGTCCGAACCAATGCCCGGGGTGAATCTGCCACGGCGCATCTGCACGTACACGTGGAAGAGACGCTTCGCTAAAGTCGAAGCGAAACCTGCCGGGCCTGATCGAATGATCCATCACCAGCGGGCGACCGCCGGAAGATCCAGCCAGGGCACGCGGTCGAAATCGCCAGGGCCGTCGTAAAGCACCGGCACGGGGGCGATATGCATCGCAAGCTCTTCGGCGGCCGTGCGTTCCGCGAGTCCGTGCGGATCTTCATCCGGCAGACAGTTCAACACGACGCCGGCGACGCGGGTCGGTCCTGTCGAGAGAAGACGGACGGCCGAAATCGTATGGCTGAGCGTTCCCAGTGATTTTCGCGCGACGACCAGAGCCGGGAAGTCGAGTGCCTGAATCAGTTCGAGCATCGTCTTGCCGCCTTCGGCAAGCGGGCAGCAGACTCCCCCTGCCCCTTCGACCAGAAGGACGTCGGCACCCGCATTCGCCCAGCCGATCATGGATCGGCGCACGGCGTCGACGACCTGCGTCCATTCGCAAGATTTGCCTTCCGCCCGCGCGGCGACCGTCGGCGCAGCCGGTTCGCGAAAATGGATCGGATTGGCCATGGCGATCGAATCCGGAGTGACTGGCCATCCGCCCGCCCGCAGCACGATGGCGGCATCGGAATCGGGTGCGCAGGGGTCGGCCAAACCGGTCGCGACCGGTTTGATGATGCCTGGCCGACGACCTTTCTTCCTGAGCCATGAGGCGATCCCGGCCGTGACCCAAGTCTTGCCGACGTCAGTATCGGTACCGGTCACGAATAATCCGGGCAATGAGTTCGAATCAGCCACGGCGAACGCTCGTCATTTCGGAGACTCTTTTTCGAAACGTTCGATGGACTCGACGAGAATCTTGAGCATTGCGTCGATCTCGCCGGAAGTCGATATGAGCGGCGGCAGAAACGTGACGACATCGCCCAGCGGCCGAATGAGCAGACCAGACTCGCGCGCGAAGGCACAGACTTTCGCGCCTGCACGGATCGAAGCGTCGAAGGGCTTTTTCGTGGCCCGGTCAGCCACCAGTTCGATCCCGACCATCAGGCCACGCTGGCGAATCTCGCCGACGATACGGCAACCGCTCACGCTCAGACTCTTGTGCAGAACTTCGGTGACCTGCTTCGCCTGTGTACGAACGTTTTCGAGTATGCTCTCTTCCTCGAACACTTCCAGCACTGCCAGTGCGACGGCCGAGCCCAGCGGATTCCCTGTGAACGTATGGCCATGGTAGAAGGTCTTCGGGTCGGTCGAGTCACCGCGGAAGGCGTCGTAGACGGTTTCGGTCGTGAGCGTCGCAGCCAGGGGGAGATAACCGCCCGTCAGCCCCTTGGCAAGGCAGAGAAAGTCGGGCGAGACTTCTTCGTGCTCGCAGGCGAACATCGTGCCGGTGCGACCGATACCGACGGCGACTTCGTCAGCGATCAGGAGCACGCCCCTGCTGCGGCAGTGTTCGGCGATTCCGGCCAGATATCCTGGCGGATGCGCGATCATTCCTGCCGCGCCCTGCATCAGCGGTTCGATGACGACCGCCGCAAGGGTTTCGGCATTTTCGTCGATCGTCCTGCGGGCTTCGTCCAGGCACGCGATGCCGCAGGTGGCCCGTTCCAGCCGCAGCGGGCAACGGTAACAATGGGGTGAAGCCGCCCGCACCGTTTCGAACAGGAGCGGCCTAAACATGGCATGGAACCGATCGACACCGCCCACGGAAACGTCGCCGAGCGTGTCGCCGTGATAAGCGTTCGTCAGGGCCATGAAGCGTGTCCGCTTCGGCTCCGGGGCGGCCTTCTGCAAGTGATATTGAAACGCCATCTTCAGCGCGATTTCGACAGCCGTGGCCCCGCTGTCGGAATAAAACACACGAGAAAGCCCGGGCGGAGCGATGCTCGCCAGCTTGTCGGCCAGAAGAATCGCCTGCGGATGCGACATTCCCAGGAAGGTCGTGTGGGCGATCGTCTCCGCCTGCTCGATCAGTGCCTGATCAAGTCGCGGGTGACGATGCCCGAGGGCCGCGCACCAGAGGCTCGACGTACCGTCAAAGTACGTCTTTCCCTCCATGTCCGTCAGGCGAACGCCTTTGCCGGAGCGGATCACGAGAGGCTCGGAGGCTTCCCAATCGGCCACCGGCGTGAAGGGATGCCAGCAGTGCGCCTTATCCGCCTTGATGAGCCGCGAATGATTCCAGCTTCGTTCCTTCGGAGGCTGCTTCCTGCTCATTCGCGGGCTCTTCCGAATCTTCCCGATTCGCTCACTTTTTGGCCGTATGGGTGGCGACGATCTTCGAGGTGATTCCGCCACGGGCGTTGAAATGCCCCGTCACGATCATCCGTCGCGGTTCGCAGGCGGCCACCAGATCATCAAGAATCGTGTTGATCGAATGCTCGTAAAAGATGCCCCTGTCGCGAAAGCTGAACAGGTAATATTTCAGGCTCTTCAGCTCCAGCACCTTCTGATCCGGCACATACGAAATGACGATCGTGGCGAAATCGGGCTGACCGGTCTTCGGGCACACGGCCGTGAACTCCGGGCAGGTGTGTTCGACTTCGTAGTCTCGGTTCGGGAATTGGTTGGGGAAGGTTTCCAGCTTGAGCATGTGCGGCCGTTTCGATGTTGGTCGATCGTGACGAATTCCGGGCGGAGCCTGTGGCGAGCTGCTGACGGGCCGATCACCCGGCAACTCGAATCGAACAAATTCTAGCGAATTATCCGCGAAAACGGCAGTAGGCCGAATGCGGAGCGATGCAGCGCACTTTCGTTCGTTGCCTGAGATACTCGAGATGTCCCGATTCCGATCCGTAGAACTTTCTCCGCATCTCGTTGACCTCCCGGGAACGAATCAGGCAATCTGTCAAGCGAATCCGATTGTCGAAAATGGAGAGTGCCGCCTCATGAATTGCGAAATCCGACTGGCCGGGACCGATGCCGAAATCGCGGCCTGCTTTCCGGTCATGCACGAACTGCGCCCGCATCTGGTCTGCGATACGTTTGTCGACCGTGTCCGATCCCAGGAACGCTCCGGCGGATTTCGCATCGTTTCCCGGTCGATCGACGGGCAAGTCGTCGCGGTCGCCGGCTTCCGGATTCTCGACAATCTGGCCTGGGGGCGATTGCTGTACGTGGACGATCTCGTGACATCCGCGAATGCCCGATCGAACGGCCATGGCTCAGCCCTGCTGCAATGGCTCGAATCGTACGCTGCAGAAAACGGATGTGCCCGATTGCATCTCGATTCCGGTGTACAGCGCCTGGACGCTCACCGGTTTTACGACCGCGAAGGTTTCGCCCGACTTTGCATCCATTTCGCGAAACCGGTCGAAAATCAGGCGAATCCCGATGACGCCGTTTCCGCAGACATAAAATCCTGAAGATTGTGAATCTGGCTCGACACTCGTACGGATATCCGGAGACCGGCCGATGCACCCTGCACTCAATCAACTGGCTCATCGCCCATGGCCGATTCCGGCCACGCCCTGGACATGGCGGCAAAGCTGGATTGACCTGCTCTTCGCACACTGGGAACTACCGGTCCAGACTGTCCGCTCGCTGGTGCCGACTTCGCTGGAAATCGACACTTTCGAAGGCCGCACTTATGTCGGTGTCGTTCCCTTCCGGATGGCCGGCGTCACGCGCCGGCCTTTTCCCGCAATGCCCTGGCTTTCCGCCTTCCCGGAACTGAATGTCCGGCTCTATGTGCGTTACGAAGACCGCCCCGGCGTGTTCTTCCTCAGCCTCGACGCCGGAAACCCGGTGGCCGTGTGGGCGGCCCGCACGTTCTTCCATTTGCCATATTTCTGGTCCCGAATGCGGATGACCGGAAACCCCGAGGCTGGATTCTCATATTCATCCCGTCGGCATCTGGGATCGAACAGAGCCGAATTCCATGCGAAATATCGCCCGGCGGGCGAACCGTTCGTACCGGAAACCGGTACTCTCGAGAACTTTCTGGTCGAACGCTACTGTCTGTACACCACCGACCGGCGCGGCCGGCTCCTGCGTGGCGAAGTACACCATGCCCCCTGGACCGTGTACCGGGCTGAGGCCGAGATCGACGCGGCCCCGCTGCTCAAATCACACAGGCTGACCGTCAACGGCCCGCCACACTTGCTCTACACCCCGGGTGTCGATGTCGTTCTCTGGGGATTGCGAAGACCAGTCTGAGCCAGGACAGATTCGGTTCGCTGATCGGCATGCGAATCAAAGCAGGTTCGGATTCAACCGCCAGATCGCAAAATTCAGCGCCGAAGCGAAAGTCACCCAGGCAAGATACGGCAACATCAGCGCTGCCGCCGGCTTGCGGATTCGCCAGAAGGCCGCGATCGTGGCGGCGATCAGGCACCAGAGAACGAGAATCTCCAGAAACGCCACGCCACCGAGTCTCCACTTGAAGAAAAGCCAGCTCCAGAGCGCATTCGCGATCAGCTGAATGATGAATAACGCAATGGCCGACTTTCCAGCCGAAAGACCGCAGCGTAGCCAGACCAGCCATACTGCGATGCCCATCATGGCGTACAGAAGCGTCCAAACCGGGCCGAACAGCCATGCCGGCGGTGCCCAGGAGGGTCGGGCAAGTTCGGCATAGAACGTCCCTGCGGTTACCGAAGCGGCTGCACCGACACCTGCCGTGGCGAACGCCAGGACCATCCAACCGAAAAGCCCGAGAATCTTGACTGCCGTTCGCATCGTGCCTGATCCGATCCGTTTGCGAAATGAAATTCAGAAGCGCATCAACCGACCGGTTCGCCGTCTGTGAGGATCACGATCGGGTCTCCTGCCCGGATCGGCCCGCTTACGAGAACTTCGGCCCCGATACCGGACTTCCGGCCGATTTTGGTGAAAATTTCGGGCTTGCCCGTACTACGAACGATGTAGGAACAGGGCGGCCAGAGCTTCGTCCCGCGCAGAACGGCCGTATCGCCGATCCGGAATCGCACGCCGATGAGCCTTGTCAGATCGACGCCCGTCGTGACCAGATTCCGCCGCAAGTCTTCCGGGTCGACCTTCTGACCCTTCGTCAAATCCTGAGAGTCGAACGGTTCCTGCTCGATCAGCGTGATCTGGGCGTCCCATTCGGTGACGCCCGAATAATAGCCCCGGCCGGTCGCGTATCGATCGCCCGCGATCCCCTGCCCGGCAATCAATTCGACAGACTCGTGCGACGTCATCGGTCTGCCGGTCTCTTCGGAAGTCAAAATCGTCAGGAGCTGCATCGCCAGGATCCTTCGCGAGCTACCGTTCGGTGCGCCAGTGTGTCGTATCAAGGATTTGTATACAGCCGGCAAGCCGATGCGACAGGGATCGAAGAACGACCTTCGATTTGCCTGACTTTTCGGCCCCCGGATCGACCGCCGATTCATTGACCGACGCGGAATGCCGCAAGAAACCCCGCGACGATCGCTCCGAGCGGTCCGATGACGAACGCGGCCGTCATCACCGCTTCGACCGAATTGTCATGCCTGTTGGTCGAAATCGCCAGGACCAGAAAATATCCCGCGACGGCACAGAGGGCATAACCGATCCCGGCGAACAGCAGGATCTGAATCACTCGCATCATGATTCATGAACTCGATACATATTCGGCATCACAATCCGACGAGACAAAGGGTTTGGCGGCTGTCCTCGGTTCGCTTTCGGACAAAGGCGAATCAAACCCGCAGGACGCCCCTGAACCCCCTGGCCGCATAATAAGACTGTGCACCGTTGTGATAAACGAACACCTTGCCGTAGCGGCGATCGCAGAACAATGCCCCGCCCAGCGATCGCACGTCGGAAGGAGTGAAAATCCAGCTCGACGTTTTGAGATCGAACGCACCAAGCGTCTGCAAATGCCTGTATTGGTCTTCCGTCATGAGTTCGATTCCCAATTCGGCGGCCATTCCGATGGCGCTGCCGTTCGGCTTGTTTTCCTTGCGGGCGTCGAGTGCTTCCGGGTCATAGCACAGGCTGCGACGGCCCGCCGGGCTCTCGGCCGAACAGTCGCCGAAGAGGATTTCGCCGGTGACCGGATCCTGGCCGATCACGTCCGGCTCACCGCCAGTCTCTTCCATTTTTACGAGCGACGCGAAAGCTGCGGGGCTGGCTTCGAGCCTGGCAAGAACGGTCGACCATGCGATACCTTCATGTCGTTGCATATGCCGCTCGAATCGGGCTTTCGAAATCGCAACGCTTTTATCGGGAATCCGGGTTGCCATGATGCGTGACCTGATCTTGAACCCGACCGTATCGAACCGGCTTCGCGACAGCCAAAGGACTTGACGCTCTTCGAAAGCCGGCGTGTCTGACTGACCGATCCCCTTATACTTTAACGGCTCTCTTCAGCACATTCCAGCGACGGATCAAAGTAAGCCTCAATCACCAGAACCGCCACCAGGGCCTGGGCGGTTCGATTTTCGAAATGGTTGATTCGCCAGTTTCCGAATACTCTCGTGCGAAAGTACATCGCGGGACTTCCGCATCGAGTGCCGAAACGATCGAACCTTCCATCATTCGACCTGGTGGCGGTTCATAAGTGAACATGACCGTTTCGTGATGCCATGGCCCAACCTGATTCACAAGATGCCAGCCCCTGCATTCCACAAGATTTCCTTGCGTACCGTTGTGAACCGCATGACTCGCGGTGGCCCGATGGGGCGTGAGGTTCCGTGGCACCTGGCCGAATTCGGCAACTTGCGCTGAAACCAATTGTGCCGAAGTGATTCCAGGCCCCATTTCAGGAATAGCCGGCTTACGGAATTCCTGAGCGGTAATGGAGACGCTGCCGCCATCCGGCGTGCGAAGCAGAATTCCCTTCGCACTTTTTTCTGATCTCCAGGCTTCGGGAACCCGGCAGTGGATGTAAGGCGTGATCTCGATCGTCTTCATTCGCTCATCCCCAATGCGTGCTGAAACCTTCTCCGTGTTCACGGCTTCATTCGAATCGAGCTGTTCCGCAAGCCACTCCGAAAAGATGGATATGTCGAGGTCGAGGCTGCTGACGGAAAGCCCGGCTGGCTCTTCGCTCGCCCAGAATGACTCGGGCGTCGGTCCTTCAGGATGATATAAATTCGTAGCGAGCCAGTCGTGCAGGACAAAAGCTTCGCCAGCGTCGTTCGTGAAGGTGATCTCACCGCTGATCTTGTAACCTTCACCTGGGGAAGGCTTGCCGAACCGTCGAACGACAGCCCCGGGAGCGGCGACCACCTCACCCATGATCGTAATGTCGTCCAGATCGGCGTCTTCGCTACGGATTCTACGGAACATCCGTTCTAACCCCGTTCCGAATTGCATTTTGATGAGTGTACGAAATCGGATTCGATCGCCCTCATTGCGACTTCCGAACATCATCCCCGATCGAGTCGACTTTACTTCGCACGGACTCGCCCCACAAGGGAAACCCAAAACCCTCGGAACGTAACACCGATCCGATGGACGGGCGAGCGTCCTCGAACGAACTTTAACGTTCGTAATCGGCCGTGAACTTCCAGTTCTCGCCTTCCTGACGAATCCGGAAAACGCAGCGGTTCCAAGTGTCCGCACGCTTGAGCGAATTCAGTTCCAGCATGCGCGTCGCTTCCAGGATTTCGTCGGTCGCGACCACGACATCCTGCGGATAATCGGCGTTACTGATCGCGTGCGACAGGCCGTTGCCAAGCCCTTCCTGCGGAGCGACCAGCTCCAGATTCGCATGCGACCACCATTCCGGAGTCGCCTCGATCAGGGCACTCGTCAATTGCCGATAGATCGCCGTCAAATCCTCGCTCCCGGACATACATCCACCACCCTTTCCGAATCTGGCATCTCGGGAAACTGGTAACGATCGCCGGACGAAACGACGCGAAGCCGGCCGAACCCATT
This sequence comes from bacterium, assembly GCA_016125085.1. Lineage (GTDB taxonomy): Bacteria > Planctomycetota > Planctomycetia > Isosphaerales > Isosphaeraceae > QWQI01. Next base: position 6,064 of record WGMM01000055.1, on the reverse strand, counting down.
CGGCGGAATCGCCTTCGCCGACCCCGGGATTTTCCGAAAACGCATCGACATATGCCACGAATTCTTCGGATATTTTCGATTTTTCACCTTGGCCAAGATCACCGAAGCTCGATCAAGACAACCCCAAAGCGGCGAGCACTTCACGAAGTTCCAGCCTGTAGAGCGAATTCCCGCTGATCAAGTGAATCGATCCGGCTCGGCCGACAGCTCTATCCGCCTCGATTCGGTCGCCTCCGTGGCTGCGCAGTTCGAATTGAACGATCGACTGCAGATTCACGTGACGACCAAGGCGAAAAACGTGATAAGTGTCACGGTCGCCATATTCACCTCGGAAGAGCGCATGCCCCGCGAAAACGGCAAACGCGTCGCATCCTCCCAGCCGCATATTCCAGTAAGACACGATCTCACGCCGGCGGAGATGAACGAGCGGAAAGTCGTCGGTATCATAATAAAACCAGGTGTCGATTTCGGATTCGACATTCAGAGCGTAGCAATTGCAGATCGCTTCCAGGCCATCGCGTGGCGCGAATTCATAGAGTTTCTCCCCAAACTCATCCCACGCGATCAGGCCAGCGGCCCCGACGGGGTTTCCCCATCCGTAATTGCCGAAAATGCCTTCGTCGAAGTAGCTCGTCCAGATGACGCCTTGCGGAGTCGTCTGCACCGACTGAATGCCGTCGCCGATCAGGATTTCACGCAAGAATCTGCCATCCAGCGAATAGATTCGGCCGTTCCTGTCGAAGTCGTCAGCCCCCCTTCGAAAGGAGCGGGCACAGACGAGCATCAGCGCATCCGGCAGCGGCTGAATTTCATGAATGTTGTATTTTTCGCCTTCGATACGGATATCGAGGACAACCTCCGAGCCAAATAGTCCGACGACGCGATAGTTTTGCGGCTGGTTGGGGACCGTTTTCACGAAGCTCGCCCCGCCAGGCCCTTCGGACCGATAATCCAAAGGTCCGAGGGCGACGACGAAGTAAACGACATCATCCGGTCCGACATCGAAAGCGACAAGTTCGCCATCGCCGATGAATGACGCAAGGGACGCGACAGGCGATAATACGATCGATCGATTCATCAGTTCGGGATTTTCGATATTTGCTTCGGAAACCGGTGGATCTCAGGGATTCGCGAATCGAATGGCGATGGTAGCCCATATTCGTCTTCGACACAAAACGGTACGCCCTTGCAGATCAGAAGAACATGATCGAAGGAGTGATGGAAACCCGCCGAAAAGACGTAGGCCGGTGAATGGTCGCTCTCGTCGATGGCGATGACGGCCCAGCCGCGGCTTCGAATCTCGGCCAGACGGCTTCTGTCGTAGTCATCCTCGGGATCCGGAAAGTCGTCTGTCATGGCCACTCCGAATTCTGATTTCCGCAACGCCCGGCCTGATTTGACTTGATTCCGCGGTCGCTGACTCACGAAACGCAGTTCGAAGACTTCGCAAGAAGCCTCGGTCTCTAAATTCGAAGATACAGACTTGCAATACGTCCTTCCCGTTTGGTCCCGAATCCCTTACGGAAGATCACACCCCGTGGTCAAGTTCGTACAGAAATACGATCATCATGCCAGATTGAGCTGCCACGATACACCGAAGCGGTCGTTGACCCAACCGAATTTTCGGCTGAAACCATAATCGTTGAGCGGCATCAAAACCGCGCCACCCTCGGCAAGGGCTTCGAAGGCATGTTGCAACTCGACTTCGGTTTCGCATTCGACGAACATCGATATTGACGGGGTGAACTTGAAAGCATGCTTGACGGGGCTGTCGATGCAAATGACATCCTGCCCGCCCAGCGTAAAATCAGCACGCTTCACAGTGCCCTCAGCCCCGGGCTGCCCTGGCCCATAGCGTTCGATATTCCGGACTTCGGAACCAGCGAACACCCCGACGTAGAACCGGATCGCCTCTTCGGCGGAACCCTGGAACATGAGGAATGGAGTGATTTTGCTCGCCATGGGAGGGGCTTTCGAAGATCGGCAGCACTTCGGGGCTACGCCTTTTGCCTGTCGAATGAGAGATTGCCGGGGTAATGTCCGCTTGGCGATATCGAACGCATCCGAAATCATATCACCATTCATTCGGAGGCACTTGATGCTGATCGAACGGGTCGAATGAATCAAGGGGCTGAATCGGTGCACGATTCGACGGACACGAACCTTCGCGATTCACGTTCCGGTCGGATCGTCAACCGCAGGTCGACGAATCGAAACATCGGATTCGTGGAGATCATGTCCTGGATCAAAATCATTGATGCATTCTCAGCACATTCGCTTCAATGCCCGGGCGAATTCCGCCGCATCAGATAATGCACCGGCGGCCACACTGCGAGCGGCACCGCGGCGCTCACCAACAACCCGGCGACCGGGCGGTCCAGATAGGCCTGGCCGAGTGCCCCGAACGCGAAGCCCATGGCGAAGCTGCCGCATGCCAGCGAAGCGACGAACGGCCCGGGCCGCATCCTGGCCAGCCCGGCAAGGCAGCAAAGGGCTTCGGGCAAAAGCGGCATCCAGCGTGAAAATGCCACCGCCCAGAGCCCGTACCGTTCGAAGAACCGTCGGAGCATCGACAGGTCGGCCTCACCAACCAGTCGACTGGCCACTTTCGGACCAAGTGCCCGGCACCCGCCGAACGCCACCAGCCCGGCCAGTGTCGACCCCACCCCGCCGATCAGGCCGCCCAAAACTGGCCCATAAATCATTCCCAGGCCTGCGATTACGGCCGTCGCCGGAACCGGTGCGACCAGGTCGGACACGATCAGCCCAATGCCGGCCAGCCAGGCCCAGCCACCGAACTGGCGCAACCGGTTGAGCCCGGCTTCGCCGCCGAAGTAGGCGTCGACCTGATCTTCGAACAGAATGGCCGGAAGGAGCATGACGAGGACCAGGACGAACACGATCCGGTAGAGCCGGCGGTGTGACCAGAACCGGGAAGTATTCGGGATATCGACGTCGGTGCTCATGGGGCTCCAGAGTCAAAGTCTGCTGGGCTCGGTCAGCGGCATCACATGAATCGGACGCGACCAAACCCGCCATTCAATCCATTTTAACACATGCCGAATGATCAGGATTGGCGAACCATATCTCTGACCCGAAACTGGAAACGAGAATCGGGGAGAGTATCAGGCTGTGCCAGGCCGAACTGAAGGTCTCGCATCTTCGCTCGATGCAAGTTCGAGCCTGGAACATACCACCGCATCCGTGCCGAGCGGTCGATCGCAAACGTGATGACGAAAGACTCGCTCGTCTTTCTCCGTACTGTCATGCGGTCGATTTGCGTTATAGGGCCTGCTATGCGCTTTTGTCGATCGCTTTCGCGAGCAGTCGCACGATCGCCGCGAGCCGGTGCCAGCCTTCCAGCGTTTGCGGAAGCCGTTCGTATTCCGTTGCAAGACGGCGGAATCGGCCGACCCAGGCGAGTGTCAGTTCGACGACCTGGCGTCTTGGTATCAGCACAAAACCACGCTTCGCTTCAGTGTGTTTGACGACTATCGAAGGGTGCAAGAGTCCATGATGGCAGATCAAGGCTGTGCTTTTTCGTTCTCCAGTAGAGTCGGGCGATAATTCTCATTTCCAGAATCGAATTGTCGTCCAGGGCATGTGATCGTCAGGCTGCTTTCGAACACCGACGCCATCGAAATGCAACTTCAGGTCCGGCGTTTCTTTCCACCGGCACCAGGCCTCGCCGCGACCTGTTTCATCCACACTGAAACTTGCGCTTCGTCGAGGTCGCTCATTTTTGCAAGCTCGACGCCTCGTGTCGATTTGCCCATCGCTATCGGGGTTACCGGCGGTACTGGGTCGAGCGCCGCACCATCGATGAACATCAGCTTGACGTGATCGGCGAAACCACCGCAGCAGAAACACCAGCCGTCACCGACACCGTAGTACGACATCCCCCATTTCACGGATCGCTGCAGGCCGGAAAGCGTTCTGGCCGCAATGGCATCGACGCGTTCCGCGATTCCTCGCTGCGGCTGCGGCAGGCCGGCGATGTATGCGAAGACCGGTCCGTCACCGACCGCTGCCTTCGCGGGGCTTGCCTTGCCGGTGATCATGGATTCCGGCAGAGCCGCGGCTGTCGTGTCTTTTGACGCCGAGATCTCGACCGGTTCCCTGCCTGCGATCGAAGACGTCTTGTCTGTCTTACGGGCTGTCATCACAGATTCCTTTGCCATGAGTGTACTCAGGCCAGAAAAACAGGACCGCCGCGATCAGCGCTCATGGCACGCATGAGCCGCGTCGCTGCGGGATCGCGAATACGCGAGATGATGAGGTGTCATGCCGCCCGCCTTCCGCTTTGTGACGCATCTCCGCAACATCGTCCTCGAGTCGCCTTACGATCCGATGAAGACAGCCGAGGCCGATGAACGCCAGCATTCCGAGACCCCCTGAGGCACGCTCGAGAGGGAGCAGCCCCCAGTACGGTGAGGAATCGCGCCAATGCCCCCGGTGGCCATGCTGAGACCGAGCATTACGCGAGGGCCATCATCGCGAGCGCCGGTTGCCATCGTCTCAAGCCCTTTGTGCATTCTGATCAGGGATAGGATCCGCCGCCTTAAGGAGAGGCTCAACGGAACGACCTGCCAGGCAGGAAGCTTCCGAACTTCCCGTTCAGGCCACTGGGGCAGTACTGGCGTGCTGAATCGCGAAGTCAGACGTTGGCTTCGGCCGGTATCCTTGAACTCCGACGCAGAAACCATCCGATCGCTGCCAGCAAAAGTCCGCCGAGAAACGGACCATACCAGGGCGAAACGGCGAAGACGAATGCGACACCGAGCCACTGCACTATCCGCGACATAAGCCCAATCAGGCCGATGGCGAAGGCAACCATCCCTGCAATCGACAATCCGGTTCCGAGTCGTTGCATTCGCATTCTCCGTTTCGATGCTCTTTCGGCCCAATTTCATGAGACGCCAACTTATCGATCTTGGCTGATCGGAGAGCCCGGCGGAACACTTCAGAAGTCGCTGGCGAAGCCAAACCCGCGGAAGTCCCGGGGCAGGCATTTTCAGCAAACGAAATACGAGTTTCATTCAATATGACTGGCAGGCCCGGCTGGAGCAAGAGCTCGGCTCCGATTTCCTTTCGAATCGCTTCGATTCATGCCGAATCGATTTTTTCGACACCGATCGCGGGGCCTGACGCCCTCACTCAGCAGCAGTAACAGCACTGGCTTCACCAGTCACCTGAGCAATTCCATTAACCTGGCATGCTGCCGGTTTCTGCAGAAGCGGCTGGTTCGGCATTGCTGGGGCGGCACAGCAGAGATCAGCCTTGCCGTGCCATTCGTGCTCGATACCTCGCATCAGTAGAGCGCAGTCGAAGACGATCGCCCCGGCCTGGAACACCGAGCGGTCTTCGAAATAGCTCGACTGCACCGACGATACAGCCAGAGGCTCAACTTCCCACCGGAGGCACCGCAACTCCATCCCCTGAAACCGACGCGGGTCGGGCGTTGCCGAGTAGCCCATCGAACCCGCCTGGAAGAAAGACGAAGCCTTCTCCAGCGAACCGAAGACCGAGCTGGCCGGCAACCCGTCGGTGACATCGCCGACCACGGAAAGGCTAGTCACTCCGAAGGGCCACCTCGAAATGTGAGCCGCTTCAGACACCGTGAAACGTGCATGGGATTTAATACCCAGGAACAACCTGCCGCCGGCAAGCGCGTTGAGCCTCGAACTGGTGTCTCGCCGGCGGACGTAGACGCCCGCATGCACTTGATCGCCCTCGTCCCACTCGAAAGCGGCGCGGTGGGCGGCGTTCTCCGAGGAGATGCCCACCCAGGACGGCATGAACCCCGGCCGGACCGCGCGCAGCCGGATCAGGCAGATACCCACCATGCCTTGCCCACCGTAGAGCTTGGGCCGGAACGGGGGCGGGAGTGTCGCCGCCAGCATAGCCGGATCGACCCGGTAGTTTAGTCGTCCCTGAAAAACCGTCCCAGCGTAATCTGGTCCCAATTTTCCGCCATAGGTCGGCTCTGCAGGCGTCACGACACCCATCGATACTCCCGGCTCGACAGGTTTCGGTCGGTCGACATGACCTCCTGAGCCCTCAT
>WGMM01000021.1 GCA_016125085.1 bacterium | reverse complement strand
CTCTACAAAATGCACTACCAATCAAACAATTTAAAAAATAAAAAAAAGTTTGTTTTATCTTGGGGCCCGGAACCCCGAGGAAAGGATAGGACCCCCCCCCCCCCCCACTCACACACAAGTTTGCCATTGAGGAATGGATCGCACCCGTTCCGAATAGAAATATAAGCAGTCTGCGCCGAGATGGCCCACCGAACTCTTGTCCGTTTGCATGTGCATCTTTAGAGTATACGTGCGAATTATATAGGACCTTGTGTAGTGTTGAACATCGAAGCCAGTGGGATGAGAATGGTCAAAAGAATCGGAATACACAACTAGGCGTTCAAAACGGCTAGGAGTGGTCAGACTGGAGCCTGAAACGATGAACTGGCGAAGAGCGGTTACCCTCATCATCGGCGGCATTCTCGGCCTCTGGCTCACGTTCGATGGCGTGCGGGCGCTGGTCACGGGCGATTATGTCACGCCGAAAACCGGGGCCCATGCCGGGCAGCTCGGGCCGTGGGCCGGGATTGTCCGGGCGATTGGCATCGATCCGAAATCGACGGCCGTCAAATGCGTGCATGTGTTTCTGGGGCTCGCATGGCTCGTTTCGCTGGCCGGGTTCGCGGTTCGGGCCGACTGGGGGCGGTCGGCACTTTTGGTCTGTTCGATCGCCAGCCTATGGTATCTGCCGGTCGGCACGCTCATCGGGTGCGTAACCCTGGCGATTTTATCGACGGCCCTGCGGCGATGATCGATCGCGGCCATTGACTCCGGACCGGTTCGGCGGGATGATCGATTCGAATGCCGATGCCCTCCGCGAAAAATCCGCGCAGCGAATTCAGCCGATTCAGGTTCGAGCTTGCGGAATCCCGGCATCGAACGCATCGAAACCTCTCCATTTCGAAAGGGCCGCTTCGGATGAAACTCGCTTCGATCCTGTCCGTGTGCCTGATCGCTTCGACCGGTATGGCTGTGCATGCCCATGTGGCGATTGCGAGCGAGATCGCTCTTGTCACGACGGCCGGGAACCCGGCCGAAGAAGTCAAAGCGATCATCAAGAAAATGATCGTCCTGATCGACGAAGGAAAAACGCTCGAACTGCTCGAAAAATACACCGATGTGCCTGCCGATTATCGCGTGAAACTCGCCGAGCGGATCGAAAAGGAAAAGCTGGACCAGATGAAGGATTTTCTGGGTCGGGCGGTTCGAATGACTCCGAAAGTTGCTGACGACGGCAAAACCGTCGTCTTCGAAGGCGAAGAATTCCCCCGGCCGATGAAATTCATCAAATTGGGCGAAAACTGGGTCATGAAGGACAAGTGATAATGCGATCGCTAGCTCCGCCCGCCTCGATTTCGGGCTTGATCTTCCTGATTCGAAACGGCTTGCTGGCTTGTTTGTGTGCACTTCCGTTCGCGACTGGAGCGGAACACGTCATCCGCCCTGGCGACGCGCCTCAGCCGATCCTCGACCAGGCCGCTCCCGGCGATCGCTTGGTGTTTCTGCCGGGGCTGCATCGCCACGGGCTCGGTAAGCACAGGTCGATGGTTTTCGTCGACAAGCCGGTCGAGATCGAATTGAAAGCGGGAGCGATTCTGAAGCTGGCTGACGGAGAGACGAAGATCGAGCCGATCGGCGAAATTACGACCGATCAGGATTCAGGCAAGAAACTCGACGACCTCGAAATCGGCGGCCATTTCGAAATCGCCGGAACCGCCGTGGACGGCCCGGAAGCCTACGGGGCGACGATCTACACGATCGTCATCGACGGCGAGGGATCAGGCGACAAGCCGGATACGTTCGCCTGGGGCGATGGCCGAATTTTCGAAACGCCGCACAAGAACGTGCCGATCACGGGCGAATGGCAGGAACTGAGCCGGGGTGTCAAAGTGCGATTTCGAAACCGGACCGGGCATAGCGTCCGCAGCCTCTGGTTCGTGTCGTATGACGGCCCTGAGGCTTACGGCATTCGTATCGGTCATGGAACGCAAAAGGACTATGTCGAAAATGTCCGCATTTTCGGCGCTGGCACGATCGACATGAACGCTTCCGGGAACGCTCAGCCGAGCGGGCTCGTCAAGAATATCAATGCGTGCGTGCTCATTCATGGCCGAGTGCGGAACGTGCGAGTCGAGCGGATCACGATGACCGACACGATGAGGTCCGTGATGGCCTACGGTGAGCATACGGGCGAGATGCTGCCGGGCGGAAAACTTGGCCCGGGCGAATCGTTCGACGTCGAGAATGTTTTCGTCGAGCGGACACGCACGATCAACCCTCGCGGGGCGGGTTATCTGTTCGGTCATCCGTCGCACAGGGGGCGGATACGCAACGTCAAATGCAATCATAATGACATGAAGACAGGCCTGACGGCGATCGAGCCGAATTTTCATCTTGAAGGCTACGAAGTCATCGGTAACGTGATCGAGAGCGAAGGTCAGGCGATCCACTGCTGGCGGCATTCGAAGAATGGCGTGATCGCCGACAATCTTCGTGTTTTCGACGTGACGGGCAAGCCGGTCGTCGTCGTCAATTCCCCGCGAGGTTGGGAGGCTCCCGAGCCGCCTGTTCTGCGGAACAATCGCAATCATCTTTCCGGGCCTGACGCCAGGTGATTCGACAGGCTCGATAACCTTGATTACGGCGGGGCACCACGTTGCCTTTCGTGAACTTTCGGAGAGAAACGATCCGATCGCAGCTTGCAATGAACGCATGCCGATGCGAACATGATTGTTCATGAGTGTGTCGCTGCTCGTTCGATGCGATGGTCAGGAGTGATTCGATGTCATTTCCGTTCGCCCGATGCCAGATCGTACGACGATTGGTTTTGGGCCTGTTGCCTGTCGTGGCTGGCTGGGCCCAAGCGGCGAACGCTGGGCTGGTGATCCACCTGATCGACGGCGGCGGCACGGCTCCGGCGAACATGGCCGGGGGCGGCAATCTCATGACGATCGCGGCCGAGGCGGCCAGCGTCTGGGAGCGGGCGTTCGCGAGCGCGCCGGGGCTCTGGGAAGTGAACATGACGCTGCAGTGGGACGACCTCGGTTCCGGCAATGGCCAGTTCGACCAGTCGACGCAGGGCGGTAATCCGAACCGCATCGAATCGGGCCGGATTCGGCTCAACAATTCGGGCAATGTCGTCTTCTTCGCCGACCCGACACCGTGGAACGACACGGAATATGGCGTTTACGCTGAATATGAGCGAGACTTCGGCACGGGGCTGGTGAACATCGGCCGGGAGTTCACGGACCCCAGCGGCGATGCCGTCGGCCGGGTCGACCTGCTCACGATCGTGCTGCACGAGATGGGCCACGGCCTCGGCCTGAACAGCGATTATCAAGGCTACAAGGACCAGCGGGACAGCTTCTTCCTGACGATCAAGCCGCCTCTGCCGTATGGCGGTTTTTACGTGGAACTGGCGATCACGGACCATCTCTTCGATGGCGTTTATCCGAACGCCCTGATGACGGTTCTCGAATCGCCCGGGATCCGCAAGAGAGCCAGCGCTCTGGACATCCTGGTGAACGCCCAGCTCAGCGGCGGGCTGAATCCGAACCTGAACCCTTATGCCGTGCCGGAACCGGCGGCCTGGATTTCGATGACGATTGCGGTTGGGGCGGTTTCGCTGCGGCGATTCGCGTTATGCAGGGGATAAATATGCACGTTTCGGATTTCAGGAATCGGAGGACCGTAGGACGGAATGCGGCTTTGAGGCATCTACTGAATCGCTGGCATCAGGAATTTGATTTGAGCCGCGATCAATAAGGCATCCAGAACCCAGAGCATCCCAAGCATGCGATCGCTCCTCTTGAATGCGATTCCCATCAAAATCAGATTGAAAGCAGCCATCAACGGAATTGCGACGAAAGTTCCCATCAAGAAGTACATCAAAACTGAAATGAAGGGTTCGCCTATGGTTTGGCCTGCCCCTTCACTTGCTGAAGCGAAGCTCCACCCCAGCACGATCAGCCCATGAATGACGATCCAGATGCGGATCGCCCGGTCGGTACGAGGCGTCGCTGATGAGACGGTGTCGGGTTGCGATGCGTTCATGGAACGTTCGTGCATGCCGCTCCTTTTCATGTTCGCTTACGATTTTTCGATGATCTCGCACAGCACATATTCCGCGAGCCGCCGCCTCCCATTCTCAGGATAACAGAGATTGCTCGGCAGTGCCGAACGCCGATTGCCGAATTTCGCAATCGAAACGGACATGTCGTTTTACGAATCGAAACGATATGCTGGAGTATGGACTGAGGGGGATTTCCCTTCGCGTCCGCATGAGGCACATGGATGAAACTGGCGAAAACGTTCCCGAAACGGCCGAAAACGATCGAAGAAGAAATCGCGAATGCCGCGAGCCATGGGCTGGGGTTCGTCGCGGCGATCGCGGCGGTGCCTTCGCTGCTCAAATCGGCTTCACGCGATGGCGACCCTCTGTTCATCGCCGGGGTTTGCATTTTTTCGGCCAGCGTCGTGCTGATGTACTTTTCGTCGTCCGTCTACCACGCACTGCCCGCGGGCAAGGCGAAGTCGCGATTTCTGCTGCTGGATCATGCCGCGATCTATCTGCTGATCGCCGGTACCTACACGCCGTTCTCGCTCGGGGTCATGCGGGATAGCTTGGGCTGGTCCATCCTCGGAGTCATCTGGGCGCTGGCATTTCTGGGCGTTTACCTGATGTCCGACGGCCGGAAGCCGCATCCTTTTCTCAGTACGTCATTGTATCTCGCGATGGGCTGGCTGATCCTGTTCGCGCTCGAACCGCTCATTTCGAACGTGCCGAGGGAGGGAATCGCCTGGATCCTGGCCGGGGGCGTGTTCTACACCGTGGGCGTCCTGTTCTACGTGACATCATCGCGGCTCCGCTTCGGGCACCTGGTCTGGCACCTGTTCGTGATGGCCGGTACGGCTTGCCATTATGTCGCCGTGATGCGATACGCGGCCTGACTCGCGAACGCAATTCGAATGCTGCCGTGGATATCGATTTCGATGCGATCGGAGGTCGATCTCGATCGCGGCGTCGACTCATTTCAATTGCGATTCGATGAACCGGTAGGCTTCTTCACGCTGCTCTTGCGGAAAGTCGTGTTTGGCGTCGGGGTGCGAGAAAACGAGATTCCCGGACGCGCCGAAGATTTCGTAGACGGGCCGCGCCGCGGTTTCGCAGGCTTTCACGCCGGCAACGTCGAAATTGTCGTCGCCCGTGGGGGCACAGGTGTAAAGCCCGCGAGGGGCGAGGGCCGCGACCAGCTCAGGCCAGTCGAAAGGCACCTTTTTCAGGTCGAGGCCGAATTCTGACTTCAATTTCGGCATGTAGCCCTCGTGCGACCAGCCGGCAATGTTGCCCTTCATGTAATGCGGAAAGGCGTTGTAACCGCACGAGCTGACGACGGACTTGACCCGTGGGTCGAACACAGCCAGGAAAATGCTGTTATGTCCGCCGAGGGAATGCCCGATCGCGGCGATTTTCGAACCGTCCACCTCGGGCCGTGATTGCAATACGTCCACGGCCCGCATGTGGTCCCAGATACCTTTCATCGTCGCCGATTCCCAGCCTGTTTTGTAGGGATCGACCATTCGCTCACCAAAACGGTGATAATCCGGGCAGATGACCACATGCCCGCGCCGGGCGAGTTCGGCACCATAATGCAAATTCGAAAGCCCGCCGACATTGGCCGGTTCGTCCTTGCCGATTTTCGTCGTCTGGTGGATCGCCACGATCCCGGCCCGTTTTTCGCCGGGCTTGATGTCTTTTGGAACCAGCAGCCATGCCGTGGCCCGGTCGCCAGGTTCCACGGCATAATTGATGTGGTGGCGCAAGTACGAACCTTCGTCCGTCGTCGCGTCGACTTTCACGTCCAGCGTCACGCGGCGTTCGCCCCCTGGCAGCTTGCCGGCGACTTTTTCGAAATTCGACACGATGTGAGCACGCCGCACGGCCCAGTCAGCGGGCGATTTCACCGGCGATTCGTTGCCGGCCGCGTCCCGCACGACGAGCAACTTCGCATGATCGGGATAACCCGGCAGCGCCGGCACCTGGGCGAAGATGAGATCGACCGGAATCAGGCAGAGGATAGCGGCGGCGATAGCGATTCGCATACGGGGCCCTCGATTTCGTTTGGCGGCGGCGGAAATGCGGTCAGGCGGTCAGGAAATGCAAGAAGGCGGCACATTGGCCGCCTTCTCTTGCATTCGGGGAAGTCAGGCGGCCGGGATCAAAGCGGTTTGATCGCCACATTGCGGAACATGACCGCGTCGCCATGGCCCGCGAACCCGAAGAAGCCTTCGGCAAGGTCTTTACCGGGGTGGGGCGAATTGGCCATGAATTCCTTCACGGTCGAAAGGTCGGCGTTCAGGATCACCGAGCCGTTGAGTTCGACCTTGATCTTCGGGCCGTTCACGGTCACTTCCTGATAATTCCATTCGCCGGCGGGCCGCAGGTAGCCGCGATAGGCCGGCACCATGCCGTAAGCCGAACCGTGGGCCTGGCGCGGGTCGAGCTTGGCGTATTTCTCGTGGCCGTCGTCCAGCACTTGCAATTCGCAGGCACCCGCATAGGCCGGGTCGCCCTTGCCAGGGTAGCGAATGGCCAGACCATTGTTGCCGCCGGGTGGCAGCTTGAATTCGACGCGGGCGACGAAGTTGCCGTATTTGTCCTTCGTATGAAGCACGCCGCCCTTGCCGGGCTTGCAGGTGATGGCGCCGTCACGCACTTCGTAATTTTCCAGGGCACCCGTCCAGGCATCGAGCGAAGTGCCTGAGAACAGACTCTTGAAGCCTTCAGGGTCCTTCGCGCCACGCAGCAGGGCGATCGCTTCGTCGGGGCCGATTTCGCGGATGCCGATGTTGCGATAATGAATGTCGCCCTTCGGTGAGTGCGTCTGCAGCTGGATCGGCCCGTCGACGAACAGCGGGGCCTTGCGATCGAAGAAGTTCTCCATGATCACGTTGTCGACGACCAGCTTGCCGTTGAGCCACACCCACGTGCGGGCGCCAATCTGGCGGATCAGGAACCGGTTCCATTCGCCCAGCGGATTATCGGCCACGACGGCCGGATCACGGCCCGGGGTTCCGGCGGCGTTGTTCCACAGGCCGCCCGATCCGTACTGCTTGCCCAGCTTCAGGCTCTGCTCGTCCTTCTCGGTGAAGTCCCAGATCTGAACCTGCGGATTGCATTTCAGGTAGATGCCGCGGTCGACCTTGGCGTAGGTTTTGTAGTCGATTGCCAGTTCGAAGTCGCGATAGCTGTTCGCCGTGGTGGCGTAGGGGCCGTCGCCGTCGTTGATCAGCTCGCCGTTTTCGATCCGCCAGTGCTTTTCGAATTCAGGCTGGCCCTTGGCGTAAAATTCCTTCTTCTCGGCTTCGCTCATGGCCGAAAGCTTGCGCGGATCCATGTGGCCGACGGGCACCCAGCCGGCGAGGTCCTTGCCGTTGAACAGTGGCTTGAAGCCTTCGGGCAGTTGAGCGGCGGCGGCACTCGGCAGCAGCCGGGCCGGCGCGGCGACGGCCAGGGCCGAGAGAACGGAAGCGTCGATGACGAACTTGCGGCGGTTCATGGGAACTTCGAACCTTTCTGAATGATGTCGTTCGAACCAGGGATGATCACGGAAATCAGCGGGGCGACAGGGCCAGGGCGATCAGCCCAGACCCGGAATTTCCCAGCCGCGGCGATAAGTCTTGCGGACATACCGGTCGGCCTGGGGCACTTCGGGGAATCGCATCGCCTCAGCATACCAGTCCAGCTTCTTGCCCGGGAACCGGCAAGCGACTCCGCCCAGCAAAATCGCTTCGGTCAGAGGCCCGGAATAGCCGAAATGGGTGGCCGTCGTGCCGTTGCCCTTCACGGCTTCCACGAACTGATGCCAGTGGTTCGCGCCGGCGGCGCGGGGGCGGGCTTTCGTCTTCTCAGGGTCTTCGCCAACGATGATCGGCAGGCCCACGTGGGGCAAAATCATAATGCCCGTCGTGCCGAAGAACACCGAGCCCTGATCCGGCAGAGCGTTCGGCGCGATCGCCTTCAGAACCTCTTCCGGCGGCCGGCGGTCTCCGTCGTACCACGTCACGTTCACGGTTTTGCCGTCTGTGAACTTCGTGCCGGGGAACACATACAGCACCTGGGCGTCGTTGGCCCAGTTGGTCTCGTTGGGCACGTTGCCGCTGGACGTCACGGAAAGCGGGGCCGTCAGGTCCAGGGCCTTGAAGACCGGGTCGTAAATGTGGCAGCCCATGTCACCGAAGGTGCCGGTGCCGAAGTCGAGCCGCTTGCGCCAGTTGCCGGGGTGATAATAGCCTTCGCCGATGAACGGGCGATCTTCGCACACGCCCAGCCACAGGCCCCAGTCGAGCGATTCGGGCGGCACGTCGGTCCGCTGCGGAATCGGGGCCGGGTCGCCCCACTTCTTGCTCGACCACGTGTGCACTTCCTTGATCTTGCCCACCACGCCGTCCTGCACCCAGGCGACGGCGGTCTTGTAGGCTTCGGCCGAGTGCACCTGAATGCCCATCTGCGTGACGAGCTTCTTCTGCTCGGCGATCTCCCGCAGTCGGCGCGACTCGAAAATGTCGTGAGTCAGCGGCTTCTGGCCATACACGGCCAGCCCGTGGGCCATCGCGGCGGCCGCGATCGGAGCGTGCATGTGGTCCGGCGTGCTCACGTTCACGCTGTCCAGCTCTTTTTCGCCCAGCTCCGCCAGAAGGACGCGATAGTCTTTATAAATCTTGATCTCCGGGAACCGCTGCTTCAGAGCCTCGGCCCTCTTAAGGTCGACATCGGCCACGGCGACCAGCTTGACGTCCTTATGCTCGGCGATGACCGAAAGGTCGGCATTGGCCATGCCACCCGCGCCGAAGCTTGCGTGGCGAACCTTATCGGAAGGGGCCGCCGAAATGAGCCGGGGGATGAACGCGGGGGCCGCGAAAATGCCGCCGGCAAGGCGCATCGAATGACGCCGGGTCATGCGCGAAGGCTGAGAGACGCGATCGTGGATCATGGATGAAAAGTCCGGCTTGAGGCGGTGAACTTCGGCGAGCGTGGCGGGTGCAGGGGATGACCGGCAGGATCGGGCCACCCCGGCTATGTCCGAAGCGGGATGAATCTCGTGAGAACCCCTTTTACCCGACCCGCCAGTGCCAGGCAAGGGGCCAGCGGAATTGCCGGAAACCCCGGCCGCGCCAACCGGCATATCCGGTTCGGATCGTCAGAGATCGACGGCGAATTTCCGAATCCTACCCGCGATTTATATCCTCGATCCTCGAGACGACCGAATAGAAGAAGTGTTCGAAAGAGTCAAAGCGTTTTTCCACGGCCCCCCAGCCTTCCTGAAAGTAATACACGGATTCATTGTCGAAATAGTAAAACTGATAGCCCTGGTGCATGACGAACACGAACGCATGTCGCGGAAGCGGAGGAAGTCCCGAATTTTCGAGCAATTCGTTCGCTGCCTCACGAGTGCCTTCAAGGTCTGGAACTCGGAAATCACTTCCTGTCAGAAAATCATCGATCCCATTTCCTGCCACCTGCAGAAATTTACGGTAGGACTCAGGCAGAATCTCAGGATCGTCAGGTGTGAGAGATACGATCTCGCTTTCGGTGCATCCCTTGGAATTTCGATTTTTCGCGAACTTCGCCAGCACATCATCGAATCGATTCATCGGATCGCTCGCGCGGAAGAAGTGAATAGGCCCTGATACGACCGATCGATCATTATTGGATTTTCTGGGCATGCGATCACTTGCCGTGAACATTCAGAAATTGCCACGTTATGTAAATGGGCCCGGTTCTCGTTGGCGATCGATCTTGTCATGACTCGTAGGCGTCTCCGAGATTTCGGAAACCCGGTTTCAGCCAGTACCAATATTCACCGTGTGAATCGATAAGCTGTTTCAGAAGACTTTCGAAACCAGTTGCAACGACCTGACAGTTTCCGGCTATGCCATGACAATCGCGAAAACTGTCGTAACATCGTCCGAAGCGGGCCGGATTCAGATCGATCGTAAGGTAATCGCTTTCTGTCCTCGCGATCGTGAACCAGTCATAACTCCTGTCATTGCTGCAATCCTCGCCGACGATGATCGGGTTCGCGCGAAGAAAGTCGCAAGGTGGAACGATCTCGATCGAATAGTCCGCACCTTCGTAGAGAATTGCACCTCCGCAAAGACGGTAAAACCCTTCGACATCAGCCGGGATTGGCATGTCGACGTCAGGAATGCCTTGAGTTGGAAGCACTTTGCATGATTTCGATCGGCGTAATTGATCGATCAGCGATTCAACCGGCATTATCGATCGTCTCCGCACGCTGGCAAGAAAATCGTAAGAGGTGAGGAAGTCGGGAATGCCTGAGATCGAATCCGGTTGATGTCACTGCCGAAACAGCTTCGGAACGAAATCGTGCAGTGATCTGCGCCAGGTCAGCCATTCGTGCGAAGTGCCTGGCGATTCGAAATAGACGTGCTTGATTCTAGCCTTTTCGAGGGCTTCGTGCATTGTCTTCATTCCGTCGATGAAGCCTTCTCCGGTGCCAGCACCAACCCAGAAAAGCCTTACTCGGCCGTTGAATTTTGCCGGGTCGGCGAAGACGCCGCCGTTGGCGGTTTTCGTTTCGAACTTGCCGGGCACAGGGGCGCTGAAGGCACCGATCGAAGCGAATGTGTCCAGATGCGCCAGGCCAATTTTGATCGCCTGCATCCCGCCCATCGAAAGCCCGGCCAGAGCCCGGTGGTCACGATCGGCAACGGTTCGATAATGGCCATCGATCCACGGGACGAGTTCTTCGATCAGCACGGCTTCGAATCCGGCGAAATCGAATGGCTTCTCGGCCTGGCCAGCCCGGGTGGCGTAGCCGTTGGACATGACGACGATCATCGGCCGGGATTTTCCGGCGGCGATCAGGTTGTCCAGAATGAAATTCGCCCGGCCCTGAGCCGTCCAGCCCCGCTCGTCCTCACCGGCGCCATGTTGAAGATACAATACAGGATATTTTTCGGTGCTCTGGTCGTAACCGGGCGGGGTGTAGATCATCACGCGCCGCGGCTGACTGGTGACTTTCGAACGGAACCAGGCTGCGCGAACCTCGCCATGCGGCACGTCGCGAAATGCATGAAAATCGACACCTGGCTCAGGGATCTCCACGCCGCTGCAAGCACGGCCCCAGCCGAAAAATGCCTCACTGCCCGGGTCGTTCACGATGGCGCCATCGACGACAAACCAGTAATAATGAAACCCGGGCACAGGCTTCGGAACCGTCGCGGACCAGTTCCCGTCCGGCCCACGCTCCATCGGAATCGCTTTTTTGCCGAGTCCGTTGTCGCCGCCGCCGGGCTGAAGCGTCACCTGCTTCGCCTCGGGTGCTTTCAGGCGAAACGTCACGCTGCCGTCGTTCAGGATTCTCGGATAAGCCGCTTTTGGCACGTTGCTGGAAGCCGGTTCGGAGCCATCGGCTTGAAATGCGATGAGTCCAAGGGAGATGGAAATGAGCAGGGTGTGGAGCATCATTCATGCCTCTTTCGGACGTGCTGTGCTTTGTTGTGTTGTGTTGTGTTGTCCGGTCTTGAAATACGGTCGAACGAATCGGAGATCGTGATTCGAAACTTCGTCGCTGACGCTTCCGGCTCGTCTTCGGAATTCCGTCGCTGACGCTTCCGGCTCGTTTTTGCTGCATATCATCTCTGAAATGCAATCTCGCCTTCGACCCATGTCGCGAGGGTTTTGGCTTTCAGGATGTCGGTGTCGCGGGTTTCGAAGAGGTCGTGGTCGAAGACGGTCAGGTCGGCCGCGTAGCCGGGGGCGATTTTGCCGAGCCGGGATTCGGCGAATTGGGCATAGGCGGAGCCGGCCGTGAAGCCTGTCAGGGCCTTGTCCATCGTCATTTTGTGTTCGGGCCGCCAGCCGCCGGGGGGCGAACCGTCGGCGGCCTGGCGTGTGACAGCTCCGAACAGGCCCCAGAGCGGGTCGGCGATTTCGACCGGGAAATCGCTGCCGAAGGCCAGGCGCACGCCGTCTTCGAAAAACCAGCCCCAGGCATAGGCACCCCGGGCCCGGGCGTCGCCCAGGCGGGCGTCGGCCCAGCGCTGGTCGCTGGAGGCATGTGAAGGCTGCATGCTGGCGATGATGCCCGAGGCTGCGAAACGCTTGACATCCTGCCGGCGGACGACCTGGGCGTGCTCGATACGCCAGCGCGGGTCGGTCACGGCCCAGGTCGATTTGTCCACGGTTTCGAAAGCCTTTTCGAAAGCGTCCAGCACCAGGGCGTTGCCTTTGTCGCCGATGGCGTGTGTGCACACCTGCCAGCCTGTGGGCAGGGCGGCCGCCAGGGCCTTTTCGAAAGTCTTCAGGTCTATGAGTTGCAATCCCTTATGCCCTGGGTCGTCGGCATAATCGTCGAAGAGCAGGGCCCCACGCGAACCCATGGCACCGTCGATGAAGAACTTCATGGCCCGGACTTCGTATCGCCCTGAGCCCGCGACCGGAACTCCGGGGCGATTCTTGTGGAAAAAGGCCGCCGGATCGGCCGGGGCCGAAGCCATGCCGTAAATGCGAAGTTTCAATTGCCCGGCACGGTCGAGCTTTTCGAGCACGCGCCTCTCCTGGGCATCCAGTCCAGCGTCGTGAATGCCGGTCAGGCCGACGGAAAGGCACTCGGCCTGGCCGAACAGCATTCGGCGTTCGAGAGTGGCATCGTCGGTTGGCGGCACCGCGCGCCAGACCATGCCCATGGCACCGTCAACGAACAGGCCCGTCGGTTCACCCGAGGCGTCGGTCATCATCTGACCGTCGGAGGGTACCTGCGATTTCGAAGCGGATGTAATTTTGGCCCTTTTCAGGGCTTCGCCGTTGGCCCAGCCGGCGTGGCCGTCCACACGCACCAGCCAGACGGGGCGATCGGGCAGGGCCTTGTCGAGCGATTCACGCGTGGGGAAAACCTGCCCGGGCCAGAGCGATTGATCCCAGTTCCGGCCCAGGATCCAGCCATCGCCGGGCCTTTCCTCGGCCCGTTTTTTCACCCTGGCGGCGACTTCCTCTTGTGATTTGCAATCACGCAGGTCGAGTTCGTCCAGATTCGAGCCGAGCATCGACAGGTGGGCGTGCGAATCGATGAGCCCGGGCACGATCATGCTGCCGGCCGGATAGGTGATCCGCTTCGTTTCGGCCGAAGTGAATTTTTCCAGATCCGCCGCTTTGCTTGCTGCCAGAATGCGGCCGTCGCGAATTGCAATCGCTTCGACGGTCGGGTTCGCCGGGTCGCCGGTCCAGATTTTGCTGGCCCGGATCAGGGCAGTCGCGGGCTTGCTTTGCGGATGTTTCAGGCCCTTGCCCGCGAGAGTGCCGGTGAACTGGCCGTCGCGGATGGCGAACTCGCCGTTGACGAGCAGGTGCTTTACCCCATCGGCGTATTGTGTGGAATCAGCGAAAGTGGATTTGTCGCGAAACGTTTTGGGGTCGAAGACGACGAGATCGGCGACGAGCCCGGGAGCGATGCGGCCTCGGTCGGTCATGCCAAGGATCGCCGCGGGCAGGCCGGTGGCGGCGTGGATGGCCTGTTCGAGCGTGATGGTTTTGTCATCGAGGGCATAGCGAATTTTGCGCGGGAATGTGCCGTAAACGCGAGGGTGGGGCTTGTCGGCACCGCCGGGCTTGTGCGCGCCGCCATCGGAAGCCGTGGCCACGTAAGGCTTTTTCATACCGTAGCGGACGTCGTCTTCGCTCATGCCGAAGGAGATCGCCCCGGCGTCGCCGGCCAGGAGGATTTCGATGACGATCTCTTCGGCCGGTTTGTTTTCGGCCTGGGCGATCTCGTCGAGCGGCTTGCCGACCCAGGCAGGCTTGGGCGTGAAGCGGGAGACGACGATCGAATGGCCGCCATCGCGGCCGGAAAGATTGCCCCGGATGTCTTTGGCCAGCTTCTCTTTCGATGCCGTGTCCTTGAGTTTTTCGGCAAGTTCCGTCGCGGTGATCACCCGTGCCCAGTCGGGTGCGACCATGGCCGAAAGTCGTGTGCTGGAGGCGACATAAGGGTATTGGTCGGCCGTGACGGCGAGCCCTTCGGCCCTGGCTTTTTCGATCGCCTCGCAGGCCGCGGCGATGAGGCCCCAGTTGGCCTTGCCGCTGGCCTTCAGGTGGGAAACGTGCACCGGCAGGCGGGCTTCGCGGCCGATGCGGATCGCTTCCTCGACCGATTGGACGACCGCCGAACCTTCGTTGCGGATGTGCGAAGCATAGATTCCGCCGTGATTTGCGACGGTTTTCGAAAGGGCGATGAGTTCATCGGTTTCGGCGAATTTGCCGGGCACGTAAATCAGGCCGGTGGACATGCCCCATGCGCCGGCTTGCATTTCGCGGTCAATCAGGGCGTTCATTCGGGCCAGTTCTTCAGCCGTGGGCGTGCGTTCGTCATTGTTCATGACGATGGACCGGATCGAGCCATGGGGAATCAGATGGACGACGTTCGTGCCTGCGCCTTCGGAATCGATGGCTGCGTAGAGCGTTGCGACGTCCGTCGCGCCACCGCCGCAGTTGCCGGTGACGATTGTGGTGACGCCCTGATGGAGAAAGTTGCGATTGTCGCGCGTGGCGGGGGCGACGATCGAGGTGTCCGAATGATTGTGCAAGTCAATGAAGCCTGGGGCGACGACGAGGCCAGCCGCTTCGACGATGACCGTGTCGCGCCCCGGCGGTTCGAGGTTCTTGCCGATTTGGACGATCCGTCCGTCTTTCGTGATGAGGTCGAGCGGCATACCCGGGGCTGTCGATCCGTCATGGACCGTGCCGCCGCGGATCAGCACCGACTGGGCTTCCGTGGGGGCGATTCCGAGAATGAGGCTCACCAGTGCGAACCTGGAGAGGTTCAGGACGAAAGTCGCAACATGTTTCGGTTCGGTCATTTCGGTGTCGTCTTTCCGGAACGGCTACCGCGGTCGTTCGGGCAGCGGGGCGTGATCGTCGTTCGCCGTCGGTCATGGGCTTCTTCAAGGGAGATGACCGGATGAGCGTAACAGAACGTTCGAGGCTGGTCCAACACGCTGATTCCCGGCCTGCCGAAATTGGAATTTCGAAGTGCCGCCGATCATTCGCCGGATGGACTTCGATAAGATTTCGATCAGTCAAAATCGTGTACGTGAGATGTCCGGATCCGGGTGGAAAAGACCGGTGATTTCACGGCGTGGGCGTTCCGGCAGGTGTGCGAATCGTCAGTTTGAGTACAGATTCCTCCGAAATTCCGTCGAGCCACTTGATCCTGAGACTGGGGATCGTGAAAATTAGGATGCGACGGACCGCGTGCGGAGACATGGATGCCTTGACTTTAACGTCCTTCGATGCATCCCGAAGCGAGTTCTGCCCAAATGCCTGTTCCTGAGACTGCCCGAACGATCGCCGGATTGACTTTCGGCGCCCTGTTGACATGGATCGGTCCTGTCTCTCTTTCGGCACAGGATACCGCGCCTCCGGTTCAACCGCCGGCGGCTCAGGCACAACCGGCTTCGGCGGCACCTGAGGCTGCGGCTCCGCAGTGGAGCCCGGAACAGCTTCAGATCGTGGAGGCATCACGCAAATTCGACGAAGCTTTCGGCAAGGGCGACATCGAAGCCCTGGTGCAGCTTTTCTCGCCCGATATCCGGATCGTAGACGAAAACGGCGGTGTTTACGTCGGCCTCGAAGAAGCCCGCAGCCTTTATGCCGAAGGATTCGAGAAAGCGCCGGGAGCGACGCTCCGGACCGTCGTGGAATCGATACATCTGGTGACGCCCGATGTCGCAGTCGAGGACGGCACGAGCGTTTTCACGCCGACGGCCGGCGATCCGGTCCAGACGACCTACCAGGCCGTGTATGCCCGCAAGGACGGCCAGTGGAAGCTCAGCCAGTTGCGTGATTATTCCCAGCCTCCGGTGACTGACGCCGGCATGCACTCGGAATATCTTGCGACCCTCGAATGGGTCATCGGCGACTGGCTGTTCGAAGGTGCGTCGGGCGTGATTACGGGGCATGCTTCGTACATCGACGACGGCAACGCGATCGAAGTGAAATTCACGGCCGAGCAGGATGGCGAGCCGAAAACCGTCGCGACGGTCCGGATCGGCTATGACCCGCGAATGAAGCAGATCAAATCCTGGACATTCGATTCCGCCGGCGGACATGGCGTAAGCACATGGGCCCGAGTGGGCGATGCCGATCGCTGGCTGCTCAAGAACGAAGCTGTGATGCCGGACGGCAAGACGGTGATGGCGAGTCAACTGTTCGAACTGGACGAAACCGGCGACAAGATCTACTGGACGACGTTCGACAAATCGATCGACGGCGTCATTTCGCCGAACCGCGATGAGGTCGTCATGACTCGCAAGGCACCGGCACCCAGCGAAACGAAAGAGACGCCATCTCAAACCGAACCGGCGAAAGCGCCGCAGTGAGAACTGTCAGGAATGTTCGGGAATCGTCGAAGGATACGGAACGGCAACCATCCGAACGCTTTGCACGGAATGGGCTGATCGAACTGAGTGGAGAATGCTGATGAACGTGTTCCCGAAGCCATTGGTGCTAGGTTGTGCGTCACTGACTTTGCTGCTCGCCTCCGCGGATACGAGCTATGGCCAATTCGGCGGAGGTTTTGGCGGCGGAGGTTTTGGCGGCGGAGGTTTTGGCGGCAGAGGTATAGGAAGAGGTGGAAATTTCACCCCAAGCGTCACGAATTCGCTGAATCAAGGCCGAACCGGGCCAACGCCTGAACTTGGTCTTTTCTCACGTTCGAGGAACGATGCCACAAAGTCGACTTCCAAGAACATCGATCCCTCTCTGCTCGTACCGCTGAAGCCAAAAATGACAGGCGCTATGCAGGAGAGTGTGGGGGCCCGGCGATTGCTCGAACGGCGTCGAAATTCCGAATCGAAGCTTGACGCGGACACTTTTTTCAAGATTCCGCCTGGTCTTCGTGAAGTGAAAGAGGCAAGACGAGCCGCAATTCAACCCTCCCGAGATGATCCGGGAGAGGTGATTCATTGAGCCCGAACGATCGAACGGACGCCTGAATCGCGTCGATGTCCATTTTGCTCGAACTGAATGCCTGAACCGCCTTTCCGCACCCGGGAGCGACACCCCACAATGTCTTTCTTGCCGTATCGGTCCCGACGAATTCGCGAATTCGTCGCATTGCTCATCGTCGGTGGCCTTCTCAGCCCTCCCGCCTGGGCTTTTCAGCGCGGTGGTCGAGGTGGCGGTGGCGGAGGTGGAGGTCGGCCAGGTGGCGGCGGTTTCTCCGGTGGCGGGTTCCGCGGTGCCTCTCGTCCTTCCGGTCCCTCGATGAGTCGCCCGAGCATGCCATCCGGTGGCGCTCGTCCTGGCGGAATGGGCAACATGTCACGCCCGAGCATGCCATCCGGTGGCGCTCGTCCTGGCGGAATGGGCAACATGTCACGCCCGAGCATGCCATCCGGTGGTGCTCGTCCTGGCGGAATGGGCAACATGGCGCGCCCGAGCATGCCATCCGGTGGCGCTCGCCCTGGCGGCATGAATAACATGGCCCGGCCGAGTATGCCCTCAACGGGTGCCCGTCCAGGTGGAATGGGCAATATGACCCGTCCGAGCATGCCCAACGGCGGGGGAATGGCGACCCGGCCTTCGATGCCGGGTGCGACACGTCCTGGCGGAGGCGTCGTTCCTTCCAATCCCGGGGGCGGCAATCGTCCTTCGATCGGCTCACGGCCCGGTTGGGCGAACAATCCCGGAACTCGACCGGGGGGGGCTCGTCCTGGAACGCTTCCTGGGGCAGGGGGGATCGGAACGACCCGGCCTGGAACTCTGCCTGGAAATACCGGCGGCAATCGGCCTTCCATCTCGCCGGGAATGCGTCCCGGTATCGGTGGCTCAACCCGTCCGAGTCCCGGATTCCGGCCTGATCTCGGCTCCGGCATTGTCGGCAATCGTCCTGGCGGTGGTGCTACGACACTCCCTGGGCAGATTGGCGGGAATCGACCTGGCGGCGGCATCGGCGGTAACCGTCCTGGTGGCGGAGGAACGACGACCCCTCCCGGCCAGATCGGCGGCGGTAACCGTCCTGGTATCGGTGGGGGCAATCGCCCTGGCGGAGGTGGTGCGACGACCCTTCCTGGCCAGATCGGCGGCAATCGTCCTGGTATCGGTGGGGGCAATCGCCCCGGCGGCGGTGGTGCGACGACCCTTCCTGGCCAGATCGGCGGCGGCAATCGTCCTGGCGGTGGTATCGGCGGTAACCGACCTGGCGGCGGGATCGGTGGCGGCAACCGCCCGGGTGATGGCGGCGATTGGGGCATCGGCTCCGGAATCGATCGTCCGCCTGGTGGTTGGGGCAATCGTCCCGGCAACCGTCCCGGCAACCGGCCTGACTGGAATCGCCCCGGCTGGAACCGCCCTGGCTACGATGGACCGGGCTGGTGGAACGGTGGCAACGCCTGGAACAACAACAATAACAACATCAACATCAACAACAACTTGAACCGGCCCGGCAACGGCTGGTGGACGAACCGTCCTGGCGGCTGGGGGTATGATCAGAATTTCGGAGGATATCGCCCGCCGTACTGGAACAACCACAACAACTGGCACAACGGTGGTTGGGGCTGGTCCAACAATGTCGTCAACAACATCTACAATAACAATTCCAACTATTGGGGTGGCGGTGGCGGCTGGGGCGGCGGATGGAACAACAACAATTGGTGGGCCTGGGGGCTCGGCGGCTTCGGGGCAGGTTATCTGACCTCGAGTCTTCTCGGATGGGGGATGGGCTCTTCGCTCTATAACTGGGGTTATTCGAGCTTCAATAATCCCTATTACGTGCCGACCAACACGATCGTCGTGCAGCAGCCGACGGCTGTCGTCGTCGATCAGCCCGTGGCGGTTCAGGTGCCAGCCCAGCAGCCAGTTCAGTACGATTACAGCCAGCCGTTGAATACGGAGGCTCCTCAGCCGACTCAGGAAGTCGCCGAGCCGGCACTTTCGACCTTCGAACAGGCGCGGCAAAGCTACATCGCAGGCGACTACACTGCCGCTTTGAACGGAGTGAACAAGGCCCTGGAAGCTCTGCCGAACGATGCCGTCATGCATGAATTCCGGGGCTTGACGCTGTTCGCACTGGGCCGTTACGGCGAAGCCGCGGCGACGATCTATCCTGTGCTCGCCGTTCAGCCCGGCATGGACTGGGCCAGTCTTTCGAGCCTCTATCGCGACGTGAACGTTTTCACGGATCAGCTCCGCAAGCTCGAAACGTATCGAGACCAGAATCGCGACAATCCGTCCGCCCGGTTTCTGTTGTCCTATCTATATCTCTCGATGGGATATCGGGATCAGGCCAAGACGGAACTAGCCCGTCTGGTCAAGCTTCAACCGAACGATCAGGTCGCTTCCGGCCTGCTCACGCTGCTGACCTCGACGGACGAATCGGGCAATCCGCTGCCGCCTCCCGAGGCCCAGCAGCAGCCTGAAGCCGCACCGGCGGAAGCGCCGAAAACCGATCCGTCCAAGTTCCCACCCGCGACGATGCTGGCTGGCACTTTCACGGCAAAGCCTTCGGACAAAGACTCCATCAGCCTGGAACTTACCGCCGACGGCAAATTCAAGTGGAGCGTGAAGTCCGGCAGTCAGGCTCCCCGAGGTTTCTCGGGCAAATTCGAGTACGAAGACGGCGTTCTGGCCCTGCTCTCCGAGCAAAACGGTCAGCGGCTCGTCGGCAGGCTCACCCTGTTGGCTGACAATTCGTTCCGGTTCCAGGTGGTGGACGCTCCGGAATCGGATCCGGGCCTGATCTTCACCCGCTGACGCTTTTCGGGCCGAAATTCCGTACCATTCGGAATTTCGGCCTTTTCGTCCCTGAATTCCGGAAGCATGACCGATCGGATATCCACGTCATGCATCCTGTCGATCATCGAATGAAAGCGGATTCGGATACCCTGGGCGTCTCTGGATGACTTTCGGATCTGCGGCCGGTGATCGATCCGGCAGGGCAACGTTTCGTGAAAGGGCCGTTTCGATGAAGGTATGGCGAACCCGGGCGATTACGATCACCGGATTTTTCTGGTTCTCAATGTCCTGCGCTCTTGCGCAGGAGCCCGTTGCCGGACCTGCCTGGAGCGAGGCTCAGAAGACGATCGTCGAGACCGTCGAACGCTATGTGGCGGCGTTCAATAAGCATGAGCTCAAGGCCCTGGAAGATTTCTTCGCGGAAGACTCGCGGCTCGTCACCGTCGATGGCGAAATTCTCGAGGGCCGACCGGCGATACTCGAGCTTTTCCGGGAAGGCTTCGAAGGCAACCCTGGCCTGGCGATGACCAGCGATATCCGTTCCGTCCGGCTCATCGGCGATTCGGTTGCGATCGAAACCGGCTTCCTGGCCACGCGAACTGATGCCGACCCGAAAGACAATGTCGTCGCCTACGAAGTGGTGCACGTCAAGCGCGACGGCCGCTGGCGCATGTTCGACGTTTTCGAAACGTCGCCGGCTCAGGATACACCGGTCGAACTGCATGCCGAAAAGCTTGCGCCACTTGATTTTCTGGCGGGCGAATGGATCGAGGAGTCGGAAACGGCAACCATCGAGCATGTCTGCCGATGGAGTCCGAATCACCGCTATCTGATCCTGAATTACCACTCCGAATCGCTTGACGGCAAGCCGATCCGCGTCGCGGAGCAGCGCGTCGGGTGGGATCCCCGTGCCAAATCGATCAAATCGTGGCTGTTCGAAGAAGACGGTGGCCATGCGACCAGCACCTGGACGTCCTCACCCGAAGGTGATTCCTGGACCGTTCGCGTCGATGGCGTCCTGGCTGACGGTCGCTCGATCGCTTCGACGCTCAAGGTGGAACGCACAGCCAAAGACCGGATCAGGATTTCGGGCTACGACCGCAGTATCGACGGCGTCGCTCAGCCGGACGCACCACCTCGACACCTCGTTCGCAAACCGCCCGGCAGCAAACCTTCGACCGCAAACTGACGGTGCTTCGATCGCAGCCGTTGACGCAGTCCGAGCGACGAAACGCCAGAAACACGTTGGACCATTGCCATGACCTTCCGAAGAATGACCGGTAGCCGGCAGTCAAAATTCCTGATACTCATGTTCACGTGCTTCGGCCTGATCACGCCGCAGGCATTCGCCTATCGTGGCGGTGGCGGATTTCGTGGCGGAGGTGGTGGCGGTTTTCGCGGCGGTGGCGGAATGTCGATGTCCCGGCCCAGCTTCGGCGGTGGTGGTGGCGGGTTTTCGCGACCCAGTTACGGTGGTGGCGGAGGCTTCTCTCGTCCGAGCTACGGTGGTGGAGGCGTTTCTCGTCCGAGCTACGGTGGTGGGAATTCGTTCCGTCCATCGACCGGTTATCGACCACCGGCAGGTGGCGGTCAGCTTGGTGGCGGCGGAGAATTCGGCGGCGCAGGCCGGGGCGAACTCGGTGGCGGTCGTGCGGGCGGCATGGAAAACTGGGGCGGCGCGGGTTCGCACCCCAACTTCGGTCAAAAGCCACCCTGGGAAGCGGGTGGTGCCGGCCGGAATGTCAACGGCAACATCGGCAACCGTACGAACGTCGGCGGAATCGGCGACCGAAATATCAATAACATCGGCAATCGCAATATCAACAACATCGGCAACCGAGGGAATTTCAATAACGACCGCATCAATATCAATACCGGCAATATCGGCCGTGGCAATCTCAACGGCTGGGGCGGCCGTCCTGGCGGCTGGGGATATCACCCCGGCTACGGCTACCGCCCTGGTTACTGGGGTAATCATGGCGCCTGGTATAACGGCAGCTGGGGCTGGCACAGGCCGATAATCAACAATTACTACGGTGGTTGGGGCATGGGCGGCTTCGGATGGGGCATGGGCACCGGCCTGCTGCTTGGCGGCTTGAGCGGCTGGGCGCTGGGGTCAAGCCTCAATAACTGGGGCTACATGCCCTATTCGAATCCCTATTACGTGCCGACAAATACCGTCGTCGTGCAGCAGCCGGTTTACGTGGATGGCGCCGCTCAGCCGACCTACTCGGAAGTGAATTACAATTACGCCCAGCCGATCGACACCGAGGCCCCCAGCCCGGATCAGACCGTTTCCGACGCTGCTCTGAACACTTTCGATACGGCCCGGCAGGCGTTCATGAACGGTCAATATTCCGACGCCCTTTCGGGTGTGGAGCAGGCGCTGGCGAAATTGCCCAACGACGCCGTTCTCCACGAATTCCGGGCGATCACGCTGTTCGCCCTGGGCCGTTACGCCGACGCCGCTTCGACTCTCTATCCCGTTCTGTCGATTCAGCCGGGGATGGACTGGACGTCCCTCTCCAGCCTTTATCCGGACGTCAACGTTTTCACGACGCAGTTGAGAGCTCTCGAAGCCCAGCGCGATGCGAAGCCGGACGACCCGGCGATCCGCTTCCTGCTCGGTTATTTTTATTCGAGCATGGGTTTCAAGGATCAGGCGGCGACTCAGTACGAAAAGATCGTGGCCCTGCAGCCGAAAGACACATTGTCGGCCGGGCTTCTGAAGGCGATCAAGGGGGCGGACGCCTCTGCGGCGGATCCCTCGAAACCAGCCGAAGGGGCGGACGTGGCCGCCCAGCCGCCGGCACAGCCGCCGGTCGCGGCCAAAAATCCTGCTCCGGCGGAAATGCTGGCGGGGGCCTGGTCGGCTGCTCCGGGCGATGGCCGGTCGATTGCCTTGAATTTCGAACCTGATTCGAAATTCTCATGGTCGTTCACACCGCCAGGCGGCAAGCCGACGGTGTTCAAGGGCACCTACACCTATGCCGATGGCGTTCTGACGCTCGTTTCGAATCAGAACGGTCAGGTGATGGTCGGCCGTGTCGAGAAAATGTCAGATACCGAATTCGAGTTCCTCTGGGTCGGTTCAGGGCAGGGCGAACCTGGCCTGGACTTCAGGAAGGGCTGACAGGCAGCCGACTCCACGAATTTTCAAGCAGGTTACGACATGAGCGATTCCTCGATCGTAAATACCATGCGTGCGATCGAGGAAGCTTTTGCCGGGGTGAGCCTTGGCGATGGCATTTCGCTTCGCGAGGCGGACGTAATCGATGATTATGGGTCGGAATCCGAACGGGCGGCTGCTCGCGCTCAGGACGAAATTCACGACTGGCGGAACATCCCGGACGAATTCATCGAGAAATTTCCGGATGTTCTCTGTTTTATGGATGATGCCGGCCTGCGGTTTCATTTGCCGGCCTACATGCGTTTCGCTCTCCTTCGGTATGAAGATTCGGATTCTCGAAGCACCGATTCCGCCGTTTTCCGGCTTTGCGATCCATCGAGCATCGAACAGTTGCGTGGATTTTTGGCACCGGCCCAGATCAATGCCATCCTGCAATTTCTGCTGGAATGCCAGCAAAACGATCGCATGGGTTTCAGCGCTTCCGACATCGGCCTGGCGATTCGACAATGGAATGGGGATGAAACAGCCGCCAGGGAATCGAAAGAAATTGCTGCCCGCAGAGACCAGTGGTTCGAGGAATTCGGCACGTTGGCGACCGATCTCGGAATCGACTGGCTCACGCTTTATCGAAACGGCGAACTCGATGCCGAAGCCGAAAAACGGGTCACAGACCTTCTCCGCAAGCTGGGCGGCGATCCTGGCGCTTGAATTCAGCCTCAGAAGCTCCGGTCCGGGGCTTTCGTTTCGATCGAATCAGCGACCGCAATTTTCGCTTTCATGGTCGTATTTCATTTGCGCTATTTGCGGCATGGCGATTGGTGGCGGATTGGCCTTGGCGGTATCGCGGCCGCCGCTGGACTTTTCTTATATGCTTGTCTGGTGCGATACCGGAATGGCGGCTCGAATTGCAATTAGGTAGAGACGTACCCGATAAACGATGCGTTTGTTCGTCACCCTTCCGACGTTTTCTGCATCGCGACGCCCATCTGAAACATGATCATGCCCGCCAGGGCAATGAGCATGCTCTGGCCCAGTCCGACGCGGCCGATCAGCTCGGAAACGATGGCGAAGGGCAAAATCAGTAACCCGATCGTCTGAAGTATACGCCCGAGTGATCGCATGGGGAGATTCGGCTTTCGCCTGAATGTGGTGAGGAATGACACGAGCCTCGAACCGTTAAGGATCGAGGCTCGCCGGAGGTACGCATACATGAATCAGCGTAAGATCACTTCTGGATCTTGAGCTTGGCCACGTCGACCTTGATTTCGCCGAGGTCGGTAACGCCGTCGGCCTTCACTTCGATTTCCTGGCCAGCGGCGGCACCGGTGGTCACATAGCCGGCAGATTCCTGCCAGGCGACGACCTTATGCTTACCGGCCGGAATCCCCTTGATTTCGAAAGTGCCATCGGCACCCGTGACGACGAAGAAGGGGTGGTTGAAGACCATCAGGTAGCCCTTCATCCAGGGATGGATGTCGCAGGCCAGCGGCAGCGGGCGACGCTCAGGAACGAGCTTGAGCGGCATCGTCTTGGCGTTGGGGGCCAGGATCTGGTTGAAGGGAGGGTTGGAGAACGCGGAATAGCGGACGTTGTGATTGACCGAATCGCTCGATCTGAAGATGAGCTGCTGCTTGGAATGGATCGCGGAGACGTGCGGGATGAATTTGCAATTCTTCTGATCGATCTCGACCTGGGCGGCCTTGGCGATGATGGCCTTTTCCATGTCGGCGTTCTTGGCCGAGGGGCTGTTCAGGTAGACGACGACATTGGCGACGGCGCCGTCCTTCGAGACCAGGCCTTCGTTGGGAATTTCCTCGACGGCGCAGACAGCGGCGTCCTTGACGGCCGAATCGCCCTTTTTCACGACGGGAGCGATCGTCGGGGCCGCTCCGCCGAGCACGATCTTGCCCTTGATGCTGCCTGTCTGGGCCATGGCGGACGAGGTCAGGACCGCCAGTCCCAGCGTGCTCAGAGCCAGGCGGGTACGCATCGAAATGGTCATGGTATCTTCCGTTTGTCCGATAGGAAATGGCGGCGGCGTTCGCCCTCACAGGGGCGAAAAGGTACGAACACTCGATAGCGAATCCGCCAGCCACAATTCGCTTCAGGTCAATTCATTGTAAGTCAACGGAGAAGCCGGAAACAAGGGCCGGAACGAAAAATCGGCGGATCTGTCCGGTTTTGTCGAGCCCAAAAATCAGCGATTCGATGCGTGATCGATCCTCTATCGATTTCCGGATAAGAACGCCCGGCGATTCAGGAAAACGAACAGGCGGGAAGCGTCCGAAAATGAAATCGGTCACGGAGTCCTTGGGCAGGACGCCGTGACCGATGGAAATTCCAGCGACCGGTCGAAATGCAATCGATCCCGATCAGTTCACTTTGACTTTGGCGGCATCGACCTTGAATTCGAGATTCTCGGTCACTCCGTCCTTGGGGATCGTCACGTCCGAGCCGGAGGGGGGCGTGACGAACTGGACCGCTTCCTGCCAGACGACGACCTTCTGCGTACCGGCGGGGGCGTTCTTGATTTCGAAATTGCCGTTCTCGTCGGTCACGGCGAAGTACGGGTTGTCCAGGATCAGCCAGTAGGCCTTCATCCAGGGGTGGATGTCGCAGGTCACTTCGGAAGGGCGGCCTTCGCCGGCCTTGGGGGTGAAGGTCGTTTTCTGGCCAGGGCCGAGCAGGTTGTTGGAGGCGCCGTTGGCCCGCATCTTGGCGTTCACGTTGTGGCCGACCGGGTCACTGGAGACGATGTCGATCGTCTGACCCTTCATGAAGCCGATCACGTGAGGGACGAACACGCAATTCTTCTGGTCGAAAACGACCTTGGCCGTCTTGGTGGCTTCGATGGCCGCGGGATTGACCGCCGTGGGCTTGGGGATGTAGACGAGAGCGTACTTGACGCCCTTGCCGTCGGCACCGGTGAGAAGGGCTTCGTTCGGAACGTCGGAGGTTGCACAGACTGCGGCGTCCTTCACTCCAGCGTCGCCTTTGTTCACGAGGAACTTGAGCGTCGGCTTGGCACCTTCCAGAACGACCTTGCCCTTGAGCGTGCCGAAGCCATCGGACGTGGTCGGTGCAGCCGCAGCAGGTGCGGCTGCAGGGGCTGTTCCGCCGGCAGCGGGCGCGGCGGCTTCGGCAGGAGCGGCGGCCGTCGACGTGCCCAGAGCGGCAGCGGCGGGATTCGCGGAAATGTTCACGGTGGGGTCGGGTACGACGACGGCGTTGTCCAGCGAGGAGGTGCCGCCGCAACCGCTCAACATCAGGGAACCGACGAACAGGCAAGCGAGACGGGGAGTAGGCTTCATCGGAATAGGAACTCTCAAAAGACGGTTGCGGGTATCTTCACAGCCGCGGAGACGATTGAGGACTTCGGAAGTCGCCGGGGCCGCTTCAGGTGAAACGGCCCCGCACAAATGGATTTCGAGCGGAGGCCCGTAAGGATCACTCCTCGCCGCCAGCGGCCGGTTTCTCGGCGCCGGCGGGAGCAGCGTTCGGTGCCGGTGCCGTCGCCGGACCGCTCTCGACGATCATCGACTGTTCGATCGCAGTCGAATAGTTCAGCAGGGCGTCACGCAGTGCCGTGATCTGTTCTCCGGTCTTGCCGGCAAGGGATGCCGATGAACCAGGGCCGTCCGGTCCGGCAGGCGGAATGTTCTGCGGCATCGCCGTGAACGGCAGGATGCGAGTCGGCTTGGCGATCCACTGCTCCAGATACTCCGGCCGGAAGCGGGCATTGACCTGACGCAGATTCGGGCCGTTCACGTTGTTCGCACCACCGGCCGGTATATTACGGCCGACCGTGTGACACTGAATGCACGCGCCCTTGGTCATCATGCTCCAGCCACTCGCCAGATAGTTGGCATGCTCTTTTTCCTTCGAGGCGAGGTAGGCCTGATCACGCTGGGGAATTTCCTGGTAGGGGAATTCCGCGTTGTCCTTCGCCGCGAAGTAATTGGCCAGACCAGCCGGCTCAGCGAGCTTCGGATCGTAGTGGAACCTGGGCATCCGGAGGTTGGCCGCCGGACGGATCGGGTAAGGATCCTTCAGGAAGGCCGTGAGCCATGGCGTCTGCACCTTCATGCCCTCACGCAGCAGGGGCGGCGGCATGCGGTTCCACTGGCTGAGATATTCCACTCCGTTCGTGGCGTGATTCCAGGCCGTGAAGATCCAGGAGAAATCGCCGCCGTCGGCCTTGGTCTGCTTGACCTTGGCCATGTTCAGCGTGACGTTGTCACCGATCTGGAACTT
This sequence comes from bacterium, assembly GCA_016125085.1. GTDB lineage: Bacteria > Planctomycetota > Planctomycetia > Isosphaerales > Isosphaeraceae > QWQI01. The sequence continues at coordinate 82,131 of WGMM01000021.1, read as the reverse complement.
GTGGCCCCCGATCGTTACAGGCTGCCAGAGCTGGATCGTCTGCGGCTCTTCCATCGGCATGGCACTGTCGAAGAGCAGCATGCCCTCGATCGTCACATCGGCATCGGCCACGGCTTCGGTGTTGACCGTCGGTTCCTTCTCAGGATCGAAAGCCAGGGCAGGGTCGGTCACCAGATGCTTGTAATCGGTGGCACGGGCTCCGTAGCTTACCTGAACGTTCGTCTCAAGTTCAGGCAAGGCGTCGCCCAGCTTGGTACCCGCGGCGATCGTGAACTTCGGCATCTCGACGACGTGGCAACCCTTGCAGTTGTAACGGTCAAGCAGCTTGCGGCCTTCCGCCAGAGCGATCTTCTGCGGCGAGTAGTTCGGCAGGTACTTGGAGTCGATCTTGTCTTCGACCAGGCCCAGGACGAAGGTCATGACCTCTTCGATCGCCTTGTCGTCGTTAGCCCAGGTGAACTGGGGCATACGCAGACGGTCGTCCCAGTCCTTGAGGTTTTCGTTGGTCTTCTTGTAATCGTAGCTGCGAGGACGGTGCAGCTTCTGATACAGGAAGCCCATGCGGGTGTGCTCGGTAAGCTTCTCGCCGTAGTATTCGTCGGTACCGTCACGCTTGCCGTCGTGCTCAGGCTGATCCGACAGATACTCGTTGATCAGGGCGAAATCGAGCTTGGTCGGGCTCTTCGAACCCCAGCCGTTGAGCGGAGTTCCGATCGGCTTGGCGTTCTCGAATCCGCTGATCGTGTGACAGCCGAAGCAGCCCATACGGCTGATCGTCTTCTCGCCGAGATAGAGAAGCTTCTCGTCGGTCGACATCTTGCCGACGGTAGCACCCAGGTCGACCAGAGGCGTGCCGCTCTTCTTCTTGAACAGCGAAACCAGATCGTCGAGAGCCTTCGAAACTTCTGGATCGCTCACTGGCGGCAGTTCGTCGAATTCCTTGGGAACGGAAGCCTCGATCGAAAGCAGCCACGATGCGATGTGGGTAGAGTCGTCCAGAGAAATCTGGAGATTCGGCATCAGGGTCTTCGGGTGATACTTCTCGGGAGCGTGGATCCAGTTCGCCAGCCAGGCTTCTCCGGCTTTCTTGTCGGGGAACTTGGCCGCGACTTCGGACAGATTCGGGCCGTAATCCGCGGCGACGTATTCCTTCACGTTTTCCGGGAAGGCCGAGGCCGGGAAATCCTTGTGCGAGTGACAGGCCATGCAGCCCTTCTGCATGAACAGGTTCTTGCCCTGTTCGGGGTCGCCGGCTTTCGTCACTTCCACGAAACCTTCCGGCTTCAAACTCTTGGCGTAGAGGTAAGCCGTGATGGCGTGCACTTCGGCCTGAGTCTTCGGAATGTCCGACTTGGCCGTGTTGTTGGTCAGGCCGTAGAAGGCCGGCATCCGCGTGTCAGGCCGGAAGGTGTGGGGCTTCTGAATCCACTTGGCCGTCCACTCGGCCGGCGTTTTCGAACCGATGTGTGCCAGGCTGGGGCCGACGGGCCGGTTGTCGGTCAGGTCGGGACCACCTGAGGCACCATCGCCGCCGATCGTGTGGCAACCGGTGCAGCCGAACTTGGTGATCCGCTGGTAGCCGGCCTGAAGCTTGTCCGCCTGCGGAATATCGGTGACCTGGGTGTGACACTTCAGGCACGAACTCTGCATGAACCGGGTCGGCAGCATCGGGAAATCCCAGTGGTGCATTTCATGCCAGTTGTGCTTCTCTTCCCACTCGTGCTTTTCGTGCAGGTCGGAAGGTTCGTGCGAGCTGAACGTGAAGTCCGTGCCTGAGCCCTGTCCACCGTGGCAGATCGTACAGCCGAACTTGTTGATCGGGTGCGGGCCGTTGGCGTCCAGATAAAGTCCGGCGGGAACGACTTTGCCCTTGGGATCGACCGTCGAAGCGCCGTGGGTCAGGAACGGGTGCGAGTGAAATTCAGGCTTGAGATTCTCGTTGCCCGGATCGGTCGCGGCATACCCCAGCTTGTCCATTGCCTGGTGGCAGGTGGTGCAGCGGTCGTAGCGGGGCACTTCCTTGAAGTTGTAGTTGATCGTCAGTTCCGGCAGGCTGATCTGCTGGATCCGCTGGGGCGGTGCGGCCAGGTCGAGACCAGGCAGGCCCCGGATCATGGCCGCGACCTTGTTGATCAGCGAACCTTCGCCGTAAACCTTGTTCTTTTCGGCCAGAGTGCGCTTCACGCGGTTCACTTCAAGCTCAAGGCGATCACGCTCCTTGACCAGCTCTTCGACGTTACCCTTGAGGGCTTTCAGGTCTGCCTGGGCTTTATCCAGTTCCGCCTGCTTGGCCTGATAGGCGACCGTGAATTCGTTGAGCTTCTTTTCCGCGGGAACGATCGTCGACGTGATGTACCGGCGCGCGGCGACTTCCTCGCCCCGGCCGATCATGCCGTCGTACAGCGAACGAAGACTGTCGAGTTCGGCCTTCTGGAACTTCCGTTTGGTGTCCAGATCGGTGAACTCACCGGTGAGCGCGTTGATCTCGCTCTGCTTGGTGCGGATCGCCGGGCCGTTGGTGTTGGCCGTGGCGTCGGCCTGGGCGATCTTCGAGTTGATCGCGTCCAGCTCCCTGGAATGTTTGGCCAGAAGCTCTTCCTGCTTCTTCTTCTCGGTTTCTTCGAGTTTCGTGGTCTCGATCGCCTGAAACTCGCGCTGGATCGCTTTCCAGGGACGGAAGTGATCGGCCGCGATCATCCAGACCGTCGAGCCCAGGAAGGCGATGCTCGACACGGCGAAGACCACGTGCAGGGTCGATGTCTTACGGAACGTTTCTTCTGTCGCGGGCATTGTCGTTAAGAATCCTCGTCCGTTGGGCGGGTGCCGTCAGATTGCCTTGGTCGCACTTCCTGACGGTGCCAGTCTCAAGAGACCTCTACTCCGGCTTCTGGGCGGATGTCCCGGACCCGTCCGGAACTTCGACTTCCGATGAATCGCGTTCGCGGGAACCGGCTCCGGAGCGTCGCTCCGCAGCCGGCGGGCCCGCACCGTCAGATGTTGAAGAAGTACTCCGGAATCGCCACGATGTACTTCAGGTTGATGGTCCAGCGAAGGACCATCTTGATCGGCAGGCTGGCCATGAACAGGAGCAGCATGGCCAGTACGGAATAACGGATGATTCCGGCTTCGGCGACGTACTTGCGGAAGAACGCCAGATACATCAGCGCCGGAAGGAGCGTGAAATAGCCGACTGTGAGCAGGATCCCCGGTGCTTCACGCAGCAGAATCGCCGAGGGGCGGCTCTGACGCAGCCACTGGATCCAGAAGATGTCCGACAGGTTCACGTTGTTGAGAGGCTCGAGCTTGTGCAGGTCCCAATATTCGTAGGGACCGAAGAAGTTCCAGTTCGGGCCCCGCAGGAACGTGCCGAGAAGGATCAGAACGACCCAGAGTACCAGGAAGCCGTACTGGAACGTCGTGTAGGCGAACAGACGCTGGCGGATCGTGTAATACCCGTTGCCGGCCTTGTTCGTGTCGATATAGGGCATCGCCATGAAGCCGATGATGATGAACGTCGGCAGAACCACGCCGGCCATCCACGGGTCGAAGTAGACCAGCATCTCCTGAAGACCCAGGAAGTACCAGGGGGCCTTCGAAGGGTTGGGAGCCTGCGTCGAACTGGCGGGTTGCTCGAGCGGTGCCTGGAGAGCGATCGCCCAGAGAATCAGGGCCACCGTGCCGATCACCAGAGCGATCAGTTCCGTGTAGACCAGGTCGGGCCAGGTGAGGGTCTTCTCGGCGCCGAGTTCTTCGAGATTCGGCAGGCCGCGGGCCATGCGGGCGTCATTGATGACGGCACGACGCAGGCCGAGCCAGGTGAAATAGGCGACCAGGTAGATCAGGCCGATGATCGGCACGTTGTCAGGCTTGGTCACGATGTCGCGGAAGTCATAGTCCGTCATCGAGAGGCCGAAAAACAGCAACGACAGATTCAGGCCCGCCCAGGCGACCACGCCGCTGGAAAGGAACCGGCGGTAGACGATCAGGGCGATGAATGCCAGGGTCGACAGCGTGAAGAAGCTGGTCGGGCCCGAGGCCGAATCGATCGCGTCCCGGAACACCTGAGGCATGGCATATTCAGCGCCCAGGGCATAGGTGGCGCCCATGATACCGAAGACCATGGCACACATGGCCCAGACGGAAGAGATGATGGCCCGGTTGATCGGACCGCCAAGTCCCACGGCCGGCTGGTGATCGTCCAGGCTCGGCTTGCCGTCGCCATGCTCGGCCGAGTGTTCGGCGAAGAAGGCGGCGTCGGCGGCGGAGAAGATCGACAGAACGACCGAACCGGCCGTCAGCAGCCAGAAGGCCAGCTTCATGTTCACGAGCATCGCCAGGCCGCCGAACAGGTAGAACGCCCAGGTCGAATTCTTGAGCCAGCCGGGCATTTTCCGGGTCTTGGGGGCGAGGCCTTCACGGCTCGCACCTTCCGAGACCAGTTCGGAATAACTGATGTAGCCGGCCGCCGCCGCGTTGATGATCGCGGCCAGCAGGTAGAACCAGGAAAGTCCGGCCATCACGCCGGGAGTCAGGTCGGGGTGGTGATTCATCGCAACGAACCCAATCGATACGCTTGAGACTTCAACGGCGGAATCCTTGTGTCACGACCAGGACCGGACCGGGAGAAGGAACCCCCGGCCGGATCCGAAGACTGCCGGGCGGCCTCACATCGGGCCGCTGATGCCGCCATCCTTGCGGACGCGCCAGAAGTGGATCATGATCAGCAGGCTCACGGCCAGCGGGATCGCCACGCAGTGCAGCACGTAGAACCGGTTCAGCGTCATTTCGCCGACCGATCGTCCGGAAAGCAGGGCGAACTTGGCGTCCGAGAAACTCGTCACCAGCGGCACGCCGTTGAGAACGAGAAGACTGGCGCCCGGACCTTCGACACCGACGCCGGGAGTCGCCCGGGCCATGTTCGAACCCACGGTGATGGCCCAGATCGCAAGCTGATCCCACGGCAGAAGGTAACCCGTGAACGACAGCAGGAGCGTCAGAACCAGCAGAAGCGTGCCCACGACCCAGTTGAACTCACGGGGCGGCTTGTAACTGCCCGTCAGGAAGACACGGTACATGTGCAGCCAGACGGCGATCACCATCGCGTGCGCGCCCCAGCGGTGCAGTTCCCGAAGGATGCCCAGGGTGGTCACGTCACGCAGGTTGAGAATGTCGTTGTAGGCGTGTTCGAGCGTGGGCCGGTAGTAGAACATCAGCAGAACGCCCGTCACGACTTCCACCAGGAAGAGGAAGAATGTCGTGCCGCCCATGCACCAGGTGTAGCTCAGGGCGATGCCCTGGCGACGTACGCTCACCGGGTGCAGGTGCAGGAAGAAGTTGGTCAGCATGACCACGACCCGGTTCCGGCGGTCGGTCGGCATCGGGTGGCGGAAGACGCTTTTCCAGATCTGGTTGTCCGTGATCTTTTCGGCGATGGACATGGCTGTGTTTCGGAGAGTCCTTTACGGCGGCGGATACGGATTCGTGAATGACTTGCGTTCGGGCCGGGGCGAAATCGGCCCCCGAACGGCGGAGGCCCGGCGTGACGGATCGAGAATCAGACGGGGATGAAGCTGTCCGGATCGGTCCACTGGCCCAGCTCTTCCTGATACTTCTGGGCCTTGTCCACGACGATCTGGCCGTCGTCGCCGACTGAAAGCTTGTAGCGTTCGAGCGGCCGGGGGGCCGGACCTTCGAAGTTCACGCCGGAGACGTAGAAACCCGAACCGTGGCAAGGGCATTTGAACTTCTGCTCGCCGGCGAGCCAGTTCGGCGGGCAACCCAGGTGGGTGCAGACGGTCGACAGGGCATAAAGCATGTCCTGGCCGTTATAGACGGAGCGGACGATCCAGAAGCCCCATTCGGCCTTCCAGCGTTCGTTCACTTCGCCGGGTTCGAACTGGCTGACAGGCCCGACCTTGATCGTGCTGGGAGGTTCAGCCAGTACGTTCGGGAAGAAGAACCGGCCGAGCATCGCGGAAAACGCCACGAGAGCCGCCGTGAAGGTCGTCCAGGCCAGAATCACCCACGCGACCGTGGGAATCGTGCCGATCATGAACCGCCGGCGCGTGCCTTGAAGAGCGGCCATGGCGGCGTTCTTGTTCGGCCGGGGCGGCAGGGTCAGGGCCTCTTTCTTCGCGGCCGGAGCAGCCGACTTCGACGCGGCGGGCTTCGCGGCCGGCTTGGCCGCCGTCTGCCGCAGGGCTTCGGCCAGATCCTTCGGATCCTTCATTTCCGCCAGGGGCGGCAATTCGCGAGCAGCTGCGGCAGGCTTCGCGGCGGCTGGCGCGGCACCGGCTGCCGGTGCGGCAGCGGCGGGGGCGGCTCCAGCGGTCGCCTTGGCGGCGGCCAGCTTTTCCTTGAGGGTGAGCGGACGTCCCAGTTCCGCAGGCGTGGGCACCTTCACCGCGGGTGCGGCCTTGGCCGCTGGGGCCGGGGCGGCAGCGGTCGCAGCAGGTGCGGCAGGTGGTGCCGGAGCGGCAGCGGTCGTCGCCTTGGCGGCGGCCAGCTTTTCCTTGAGCGTCAGGGGGCGACCGGTCGGGACCGGTGCGGCGGGCTGAGCGGGAGCCGCAGGAGCCGGGGCGGATGCCTGGGCCGGTGCCTGTTCGCCAGCGGGTGCCGATGCTGCCTGACCTGCCCGTGCCTTGGCCAGAATGTCTTTTACGTTTGGTCGATCAGCCATGGAGAAATGGTTCCAGTTCGGACCCGGACTCGGATCGCCTGACCTTCGAAACCTCGATGTTCCGCGATGACCGAAATTCAGCAAATCCGGTGCCGGGCACGCGTCCCGGAAACAACTCGGATCGCAAGCTGGTCACCCGGCGATACTTCGCGAGTTTCGGCCAGGTTCGGTCATTCCGGGCGGACGGAATTCCGCAATATCGTATTCCGAAGTCCCGGAATCCGCGAATCAGCGGCTTCGGTCGTCTTGAGCTTCGTATCGTATCGGTTGCCGAGTGCACTGTCCAGAGACCAACCCGGCGGAAAAACCGGTTTCGTGAAAAAAAACACGATAAGGGGATTCGACGGGCTCAGGGCCGTCACTTTTTCGATGTGAGGTTGTCCCAGTCCCGCTGCTGCCCGGACCGGTCCGTGTCTTCCAGGTGCAGGTAGTGAAGTACGCGATGGGCCACTGGCGCCAGCATGATCCCGGCGACGCCCAGGAACACGATTCCGGAAAAAAGGGCGTAAAACGCAGCGAACAGCTTCGCCTGACGTGATTGAAGTATATCGACAGGACCCATCCCGCCCAGGATCATCGATGCGTTGAGCAGCGAATCGACCCAACCGAGCCCGCCCAGGTAATGATAACCGCCCACGCCGATGGCCAACGACACGCTTACGAGCGTCAGGGCCATCCCGGCATGGGTGATCATGCGAATCGTGAATTCGCGCGGGGGCAGGATCGGATCGGACCGATGCTCGTAGAACCGCTGTGGCGGACGGTGGTGATGGTGTCGGGCCAAGTGGACTTATGCCATGATTTTGCGGATCGGATCGACATGCTCGACGCCGACGAGCTTCTGGTCCAGGCCGCCGTAGAAATACGACAGCCGGTTCGGGTCGAGGCCGAGCCGGTCGAGAATCGTCGCATGAAGATTCTTGACATGGAAGCGGTCGTCGACAGCGGCCGAGCCGAGTTCGTCGGTCGTGCCCACTGAAACGCCGCCCTTGATGCCGCCGCCCGCCATCCACATCGTAAAGCCGTAGCTGTTGTGGTCGCGGCCCGAGCCCTGGGCGTATTCGGCGGTCGGCTGGCGGCCGAATTCGCCGCCCCAGACGACGATCGTCGAGTCGAGCAGGCCGCGACGCTTCAAGTCCTTGAGCAGTCCGGCGATCGGTTTGTCCGTGTCGCCCGCGTGCTTGGTGTGGTTCTTCACGATATCGGTGTGGGCATCCCAGTTGTCGTCGTTGTGGGCGCCGCCCGAGTAAATCTGCACGAAGCGTACGCCACGTTCCACTAACCTTCTGGCCAGAAGGCACTTGCGGCCGAAGTCAGAGGTGCGTTCGTTGTCGATGCCGTATAGCGACAGCGTCTCGGACGATTCCTGGCCGAAGTCGACAGCCTCGGGCGCGGTGCTCTGCATCTTGTAGGCCAGTTCGTAACTTGCGATCCGGGCGGCCAGTTCCGAGTCGCCGGCTCGTTCGGCCATGTGGCGCGAGTTCTTGTGGCGCAGGTGGTCGAGCACGGCACGCTGCACCGGATCGGTGATCTCGGCCGGCGGTTTGAGGTCAAGAATCGGGTTGGCGTCGGCCTTGATCACCGTGCCCTGAAACGAGGCCGGCATATATCCGCTGGACCAGTTCTTCGGGCCTGAGATCGGGCCGCCCTTGTTGTCGAGCATGACCACGAAGCCAGGCAGATTCTCGTTCACCGAACCCAGGCCATAATTGACCCACGAGCCCAGGGCAGGGGCGCCCGAAAGGAGCTTGCCCGAGTTCATCATGAGCATGGCTGAGCCGTGAATCGGGCTCTCTGCATACATCGAATGGACGAAAGCCATGTCGTCGGCGCAGGTGGCCAGGTTCGGAAACAGGTCGGAGATCATCTTGCCCGACTGACCATAGGGCTTGAATTGCCATTTGGGGCCGACGACCCGGCCGAGATCCTTGTGGCCGCCTCGACCGAACGTCTTGACCTTGATCGTCTTGCCGTCGAGCGGGTAGAGGTCGGGCTTGTAGTCGAACGTGTCGACGTGGCTCGGCCCGCCGTACATGAACAGGAAGATGACGGCTTTCGCCTTCGGCGCGTGGTGGGGCGGTTTGGGCGCCAGCGGATTCGCGGCGGTCGATCCGCCCGAAAGGTCAGCGGCCTCAGCGTTTCCGTCGAAAAAGCCGGACGACGAGAGCAGCCCTGTCAGGGCCACCGATCCGAATCCGCCGCCGGTTTCCCACAGCCATTCGCGGCGGGTACGGCGGCAAAATTGGGCCGAACTGTCTCGCGCGGGGGTGCTCACGGTCTCAACTCCTTCCGGCATCAGTCAATATGCATGAATTCGTTCGTGTTCAGAAGCAGCACGGCGTATTGCGTCCACGCCTTCTCCGGCGACAGCCCGTCTTTTTCGATGAGCTTATGGACGAACGCCACGTCTTCCTCGATCTCGTCTTTCGAAGGCTCGCGGCCCGTACTCAGGCGGATGCCCCGGCGCACGCGGGCGGATTCGTCGGCCGGTTCTTCCTTCGTCAGCCTGCGGGCGAAGGCCTGGGCGACCTCCTGCGTGAACTGGCCGTTGAAATGGCCCAGGGCCTGGGTCGGCACGGTGGTCACGTAGCGGGCAGGGCAGCTCGTATCGGTGTCGGCCTGGTCGTACATGTTCAGGATCGGTAGACGAAGCGACCGTTTGACATGCACATAGATCGATCGCCGGTTCGAATCCTCGGGCTTCGAAGTCGGCCAGCCCTGGCCTGGAACCGATTGCCCGGCAAGGACTTCCGCGGGGATCTTCGGATAGATGCTTTCGCCGTACAGGCGACGGTCGAGTAGCCCGGCGACATCGAGCATGCTGTCGCGGACCTCTTCAGCCGAGAGCCGCCGCAGCGGGAAACGCCAGAGAAGCTGGTTCGCCGGATCGATTTCCATCGCCTTCGCATCGGCCGTGCCTGACATGCGATAGGTCGACGACAGGCAGATCAGCTTGTGCAGCCGTTTCATTTTCCAGCCGCCGGCGACGAAGTCGTTGGCCAGCCAGTCGAGCAGCTCGGGATGGGTCGGGCGTTCGCCGTATTGACCGAAATCGTTGGGGGTGCTGACGATGCCGCGGCCGAAGTGGTGCTGCCAGATGCGGTTCACGAACACGCGGGCCGTGAGGGGATTGTCGGGCCGGGCGATCCAATCCGCCAGAACCGAGCGCCGGCCTGCTTTTTTGGCGCCATCGGAAGGTTCGGGGATGGCTGGCTCAGACGTTTCCAGAACGCCGGGGAAACCGGGCCGCACCTCATCCGTGGGTGAATGGGGGTTGCCCCGGGCCAGGACTCGCGTCGGCTCGGGGCGTACGAACACGTTATTGACGGAAAGTGCGAGGTCGCGTCGCGGGTCGGGGCGTTTTTCCAGCTTCGTCCGTTCGTCACGCAATTTTTCGTAACCGGCCCAGGTTTCGGCCGGCAAGAAGCCCTTGATCTTCGCCACGACCTGCGGCCGGTCGAGGCCTTCGGACGCCCGCTGATCTTCGGCCGGCATCTTGCGGATCGCTTCGTCCTCGATCTTTTCCATCTTCGCCTTCAGCTCGGCGATCTGTGCTTGCCGGGCCGCGTATTCGGCTTCGTAGCGGGCTTTTTCCTCGGGTGTCGAAATGTCGGCCAGGCTGTTCGAAGACCGGACGTTACGGTCGTTCGAGAGACGCGGCACATCGGCGAAAAACGCGAGAAAACGATAGTAATCGCGTTGTGGCACCGGATCGATCTTGTGGTCGTGGCAACGGGCGCAGTTCATGGTCATGCCCAGGAAGGTCTGGGCCGTCGTGGCCACGACATCGTCCAGCTCGTCGTAGCGGGCCTGCAGCGGGTCGGCCGGTTCGTCGTCCCAAAGGCCCAGGCGGTAATAACCTGCGGCGATGACGGCTTCCGAGTTCCAGGCCTTTTCGGCAAGTTCATCGCCCGCGATCTGCTCACGCACGAACGAGTCGAAGGGCTTGTCGTCGTTGAAGCTGCGGATGACGTAATCGCGATACCGCCAGGCGTAAGGCTTCGGCCCGTCCCGTTCGTATCCGTTGGTTTCGGCGTAACGCACGACGTCCAGCCAGTGCCGGGCCCACCGTTCGCCATAGTGCGGGCTGGCCAGGTATTTGTCGATGAGCTTTTCGTAGGCGGCAGGGTCGTCGGAGTTTACGAACGAATCGACATCCTCCGGAGTCGGCGGCAGGCCGGTCAGGTCATAAGCCAGGCGGCGGATCAGCGTCCGTTTGTCGGCCTGAATCGCGGGTGTCAGCCCTTTCTCTTCGAGGCCGGCCAGAATGAACGCGTCAATCGGGTTCGCGACCCATTCCGGTTTTTTGACGTGTGGCGGAACCACTTGCGCCCGTGGCACATAGGCCCAATAGGCACGGTCTTCTTCGGTGATCTTGCCGACGGTCACGTTGGCCAGGTCGAGGCCTTCTGGCCAGGGTGCTCCGGCCTTGACCCAGCTTTCGAGAATCCGGATTTCCTTGTCCGGCAGCTTGCCGGAAGGCGGCATTTCCAGGCCATCGTAATGCACGGCCTGCAGAAGTACTGATCCCGCAAGGTCTTCGGTGTCGATCGCCGGGCCGCTGTCGCCGCCTTCGAGGATCGCCGCGCGGGTGGTCAGTTTCAGCCCACCCTTGTGTTTTTCGCCCAGACCATGGCATTTCAGGCACTTGGCCTTGAGGATCGGCAGGACATTCGAGCGGAAGTTGCGGATCTGGTCTTCGCTTCCGGCATCGGCGGCAGCGGCGATCGATCCATTCAGGAACGAGAGCCCGAGGCAGACAGCCGGAAGGCAGCGAATCAGAATTGCGAATCTGTGCATAGGTTCGAACCGGTGGGGCGTTCGGCGTCTGGCGGGTTTGTGGAGATCACACACTTATTTTGACGTCGGCCCAGTGCGAGGGCAAGTCGGGAGGCAGTTCGATCTTGCCCGGATCTGGAGTTCGGAGGCGGAAAAGCGGGCCTCAGCCACGAGTTTCCCGTCGTGACTTCACAGCCGGACTGTCAGGTTCGCCGTGGCCGTTCCATTCGATGAACCAGACGCCGATTCCGTCCGGGTCGCGCAGGCGGATCACCCTCGCTCCCCAGCTGACGGGCTCCGGCTCAGGGAGATTCAGTTCGACTGCAAGACGTTCGATTCCATCGGTTTCGATGACGAGAGAAAGCCGGTCGTCGGCATTTTCAGGCACGTTCAGGGGGCGTTTCTGCACCTCAGCATCGATCAGTTCCATGCGCGAACCGCCGCCCAGATCGATGTAAGCACCCCGTGCGCCGGGGCGTTCGAAGCGTTCGATGACCGGCAGGCGAAGTCGGCCGGAGTAGAAATCGAGCATGAGGTCGAACCGGCGGGTCGCGATGGCGAAATAGCTCATGGTTTTGCCTCGCCTGGATTTCGGTACGAATGGCCGGAAAGCCCGTGAATATGGTAGACACGAAAAAACCCTGACCGAGTGGCCAGGGTTCGTTTCATTTGTCGTGAGAATGGGCGATAAAGGACTCGAACCTTTGACCCCCAGCGTGTCGAGCTGGTGCTCTAGCCAACTGAGCTAATCGCCCGCGACAGGAGAAATCTACTCGATCTTCGGCCAAAAAGCAAGCCACTCGCTCCGGACAAGAACGAATTGTCCGGCAGTGACTGGATTTCGGTCCGAAGATCGTGAGAATGGAATCGGTGTTTTCGATCGATAAATCTGGTTTGGAGCGGTTTCACGATGTGCTGTTCGAAACGATCCGGCGCTATCGCGTTTCTGGTGCTGTCGATCATTTCCGCTGCATCGGCACAGACGACGCCCCGGCAGAATCGAATTAAGCCGCAGAGTTTTGTGGAGGCAATGCTCTCCGACGCGACACTGAGCCAGCGGTATCGATCGATTCCTGACCCGGACCGTTATCTGGCCGACATGGGGAATTTGCAGGAGCGGTCGGACGACGAACTGAACACGGCAGCGAACGATCTGGGCAAGATGCGCAGGATCGATGGCCGCAACTGGCAGGAAATTCAGCGAGCCCGGCAGAATTCCAAATTCCGCCTGCCGCTCGATCAGCCGATTTACGTCGCCCGGCTCTATGAGGAAGCCAATCGCAAGCAGCGCGACATCGCCAGAATCGACAACGAAGAGAATGAAGCGTTCAAAGCCAGGTTCGGCCGGGGCTTCACGATGAGAAGCGGCTTTTTGGCACTGACGCCGCGTGAGGAAGAGATGGTTCGAGAATGGAAATCCCAGGGGCTTGGCGATCCTTACGAAAAACGTCGCGATGAGGTCAAGGAGCGGTTCAGCCAGCGTCTGCAGGAGATTTCGACTGAATACCGCAACCAGACCGACCCCGGCGAAAAGTATCTGGACCAGCTGCAGCGCGAAGTTTTGAGCCGGTACGAGCGCACGCTCGTCGTCCAGCGGACGATTCAGGCCGAGATCGATCGCCGCAGCCATGTCGAGCCGCCAGCACCCGAGAAGCCGAACGAAGCCCGGCAGGGAACGCTCGTCGTCAGTGCGGCGAAGTCGGAGTTCGACCTGAAAGTGGGTGAGGTGGCTGATGTCGAAGTGAAAGTCGCGGGCGGCAAGCCGTCATATACGCTCTGGGTGAGGTCTCAGGAAGCGACGATCGCAGAGATGACCCTGATCGAGCCGGGTCAAAAAAGCTTCCCGGTTTCTTTTCCGAAGGAAGGCACTTATACGGTTGCGATTTCGGTCAAGGACGAAACGAATCCGGTCAATGAGGCGATCCTGAATCTTCAGTTCCGTGTGACGGACGACAAGCCCGCCGAACCCGAAAAGCCTCAGCCTCCTACCAAACCGCCAGGAACGACCAGGCCGCAGGATCCCGTGAAACCGCCGGCCGCTCCACCTTACAAACCCTGGGTGTTGCCTGCCGGAACCTACCAGGCACATCTCTGGCCTGGGCTGGCATGGTCGGTTCACAATCGCAAGCTGGCCAAACCGGGCACGGTGCCGCCATTGCCCGTGAAATTGACGTTTCAGGCGGACGGCACCTTCACCGGCACGCTCGACTGGACTCTTCCGGAGAGTGAAAAAGATCTTTCGATGCTCAGGCCAGGGGCGAGCGTCGTCAGCAGCGTGAAGGGGAATCTCAGCGGCAAGGCCGACTGGACGACGGGCAAGATCGACTGGAAGCTTGAGCAGGGCAAGCGGCTGCTGGTGACGTCACAACCGAGTTCGGACGGCAAAGGGATCGAAAAATCGACATGGACGATCGATTACTCCTACGAATTCTCCGGCTGGCAGTTTCAGCATCCGACGTTCGGCACCGAACTCAAACGCAGTTTGGACTACTACGCGAAGAAATTCGGCCCGCCCCCGCCGGGAGCGTTCGAAGCTTCGGGATTGCCGAAATATCAGGCTGACGCGACAGGGAAATGGATCTTCGCGGACCGAGGCTTCGGTGGAGTCGCTGCCAACGGCCCGTCTAAAGGTCGGTACGACACGATGCCCGGGCCTGGCGGTTATGCGAAGCTCGCGATGACACGCGTCGATTGGGTCTTCGTTTATCCGGACCGCACCGACACCCGCGACGACCTGAAGAGCCTCAGTCAATTTTGGGCTGAGTATTCGAACTGGTTTCTGAATATTCTCGATCAGGCACCGATCGAGCCCGAATCGCCTGCTCCGACTCCCTCGCAGCCGATCAAGGGCGAACTGGCGGCCTTCGGCCTCTGGCCCTGGGGCGAATTGACCGTGAAGCCGGGAGAAGCGTTCGAGCTGGACGCCATGGGCGTCTTCCTGAACGACCCATACGACGCAGTAAAACTGACGGACAAGGCCACGTGGACTCTGCCCGATGGTCTCGTCCGTGGCCCGGACGGCAAGGTGAAGGCTACGAAGCCGGGGACTTACACGGCCAGCGTATCGATCAAGCGGCCGGATGGTCAGACGATGTCCGACAGGATCCGGATCACGGTGAAGTGACCGGTTCCGACGCGATTGGAGATCAATGCGAAAAGCCCGATCCGAAGATCGGGCTTTCGTGTTTGGTCAGGTATGGGCGGCGAAGGATTCGAACCTTCGACTTCCACCGTGTGAGGATGGCACTCTAACCACTGAGTTAGCCGCCCGACAGAACTATTTATACATGATGAACCGCGATCTGGCAAGCGAACGTCAGACGTTCGCCGGTTCTCCCGATTCGCCATCCGCAGTCGTGGCGACGTCGGCCGCCTTCGCGCTGGGGGGCACGAACTTGGGCACGGATACGTCCGAACGGTCGTAAACGTCGCCGGAGTAAGAGTCGTACGAATGGCTCGACTGACCATACGACGCATTGTTGTAGGACGAGATCGAATCGTTGTAGGAGGGCGGCGATACGTCGCGGAATTCGTTGCGGATCTGGGCGAGTTCGTCTTCGACCCCGCGCAGGCCCTTCTTGAATTCCACTACGCTTCGGCCCAGCGAACGGCCGACTTCCGGCAATCTCTTGCCGAAAAGCAGCACGGCCAGGCCGCCGATCACCAACATTTCCGCAGGGCTGAGATTGGGAAACATTCTGGAATGACTCCGTCAATATGCCAGGGCATCGACGAACGAACGCGCGAAGGTGAAGCCTGAAGGAAGTTCGCGAGTCAGTCTTCGGGCCGGTCTTTCGACTTCTCGCTGCGGATTTCGTCGAAAGTATCGCCGATTGTGCGAATCGCCCACGGCAGGACCGATATCAGGACGACGCCCAGAATCAGCAGCGGAATCAGAGCGATCGACATGAAACTGATCCCTGGTGACGCCATGCTTGCGGTTCCGGAACGACGAATATCGTCAAACGTTCGTCTCGCTTTTTTCGGTCTTCTTGTTCTCGACCGATCCGGCCTGCTTCACTTCCTCTTCGATCTCGTTCATGCCCTTCTTGAATTCGACAAGGCTCTTGCCGACCGACCGGGCCACGCTGGGCAGACGGTTGCCGAAGATCAGCAGGGCGATCGCGCCGATGATGAGCAGTTCGGGTGCACCAAGGTTGGGAAGAAACGCGAGCATGTTCAGCAGCTCCAGGGGGTTGGCCACGCAGCGGTCAGATACGCGGCGGAAACACGGAACGGACCGCTTCGGATCGTGATTCGGATCCGAACCAGGCCGGGAAATCGGTCGATGTCATTCGGGTCGTGCAAGGCGTGCCATGAGAATGGCCGTCACGGCCACCCCGGCGATGAACGCCAGCAGCACTGGCCAGTTGTCGGCGATGCGCGCGGCCGTCGACTTGCGTCGTACCGGGCTGGCTTGAGCCGCACCGCCCGGATGATCCGGCGGTTCGCGCAACTCGCTGAGAACCTTGCCCAGCGTGCCGTCTTTGGGAACGACGCCTCGAAACAGCCAGCGCATGGCCTGCTGAGCCGTCGCGCTTCGCATGTAGACGATCACCAGCGGGAGCGACAGAAACAGAAGTTTCTTGAGAAGCATCCGGGCTGGCCTTGGGGGAAAACGTACGAAGAACGCCAAAGGGCAGGGCCTTGATACCTGCCCGTCGGAGTCCGGTCAGCGGAAGGTTGTGCGGCGAAAGACGGCGATCAGTCACGGAAACGCCCCCAGGTTCAGGCCTTGCGCGAAGAGAAGAATCTCTGCGCGGCGGTTTGATCCAGTTTCGGGCGTTTCCTTGCGGACAACGCGAGTCGTCACTCAATTAATCATGAACCGCATGGCGGAGTCAAGTCGATTCCGAAATCCGTTCGGCGGTATCGATCCGGTGAATGCGCCACGAATCGGCCCTCGATCGCTCGACTTTTCCCTGCCGGTTCCGCATGATGCATGCACGACCGGCGCCTGTCGCCTGAATCAGCGAACCCGTGGAGCAAGAGACCGACGATGGAACCTGATTTCTGGCATGGCAAATGGCAGCGCGACGAAACCGCATTCCATGAAGGCAAGCCGAACGAAAGACTTACGTGCTACGCCAGCAGGCTGAAGCTCAACCCCGGGGCACGCGTTTTCGTCCCCCTCTGCGGCAAGACGGCCGACCTCATCTGGCTGGTGGATCAGGGCTTCCGGGTTTCAGGTAACGAACTTTCTCCCATCGCCGTGACACAATTTTTCGAAGGCCTGGAGATGACGCCCGAAGTCAGCCAGGTCGGTCAGCTCGTGCGTCATGCCGTGCCGGGGCTGGTGATCTATCAGGGCGATGTGTTCGACCTTTCGGCCGAAATCCTCGGCGAAGTCGACGCCGTCTACGACCGTGCGGCGCTGGTCGCACTGCCGGAAACCATGCGTGAAAAGTATGCGGCCCACTTGGTGGAGATCACGCGAGCCGCACCGCAGCTGATCGTGAGCTTCGACTACGACCCGGCCTCGATGACCGGCCCTCCGTTTTCCGTCGATGCCGCGCAAGTGCATGCCCTGTATGACAAATCGCATGTGATTGCGCTATTGGAACGCTCTCCGATCGTCGACTTGAGAACAGCCCGTGACGCTCATGAAAGCGTTTACCTGCTGGAACGGCGGATCTGAAAAATCGCCCGAATCTTGCGACTCGTTGCGGCTGGGAGCAGCGGGATGGTTTACGAATCCTGCGCCGGCATCTACGAATTCGAACGCAGTCGCTTGCGCGGTTGCGAAGCGTCGTAATTTCGAACGAAATTCGCGGCAATACGGCCCCGATCCTCCTTGCTTCCGGTGGACGATAGGGGCCGGTTCACTCAAGCCGATCAACGCTTCTTGATCGTCTTCGGCCGTACCGATCGGATCAGGGCGTTCGGGCCGGCGAGAATTCCCGCCCCCGTGAAATCACGCACGTAGTTCGTGCCGGGAAGGCCCACGCCTTGCCCGCCCAGAAACACGTCCGAAGTGTTTTTGACCCCGGCGGCCGGGTTCCCGGTGATCGTCAGCCGGTAAAGCTGGTGCAGCGGCAAGGTTCTCGAGGCCGGGCTGAGCGTCACGGTTCGCGTCGATGTGTCGTAAATGGCCGAGGCGAGTGGCACGCCACGGTCGTCACGCGTACCGAACCGCCCGTCCCTGCCCGCGCTGACCAGCAGATAGTTCGACAACCGGCTGGCCGATTGCGAGTCCATGTCCTGGCTGAACGAGACGACGAGAATCGACGGTTGCTGGTGATAGCCGTAGCGAGCAAGGCCCGTCACCACCGGAGCGGCCGCGGCTTGCACCTGCAGCTCGTAGTTCATGACGGACTGAAATCCAGCCCCGGTGCCCAGAACCGTAAAAGCGTAAGAGCCTGTGGCTAAAGGCGTGCCGGAGATCAGGCCGTCCGCGGTGAGCGTCAGGCCTGTCGGCAATGCGCCGCCCGTGAGTGCCCATGTCGCGGGGCCGAGCGTGGCCGTCAACTGCTGGCGGAATTCCAGGCCCGCCACGGCGTTCGGCATGATTCCCGGAAGGATCGCCGATTGCTGAGGAGTCACGACGTTCAGATAGAGATAGGAAGTGCCGCGCGGGCCATTGGGCTGCACGATGTCGATCGTAAGCTGAAACGGGCCGCTTACGCCCGGAGTTCCGGTCAACTGGCCGGAGGGGCTCAGCGACATGCCTGGCGGCAGCGGCACGCTGCGCGGGTTCAGGCTGAAAACGTAAGGCTTCGAAGCGTCGCCGCCCGTCGCCGTCAATTGCCCGGCGAATGACTGACCGACATAGGCCGTGAGTGACTGCGGATCGACCCCCGGTGCCGCGAAGGTGCGGTTATACGAGATGCCGGTAATGCCGACCGCCGGGTTGTTCGGATAATTGGGCGGGGCCGGCTCGGTTCCAGCCGGTCCGATGTTCACGGCCGTTACGACGATGTCCACCTGGCCGTCGTGATTGAAGTCGGAGACGGCCAGGAAATCGATGGCCCGTTGATAAGAGTTGTCATATCCATCCGCCGAGTCGCTGTAGCCGAGATACTGGCGAAGCGCGCCGAAATGGCCCGTGCCGTCACCTGCGACGATGCCGTAAAGTCTTGCCTGGTTGCTGCCACTGGCCACGGCGATATCCAGGTTGCCGTCGCCGTTGAAATCCGCCAGAGCGATCGTGCCGTTCCAGCCCGACTGCGTTTCGAAAGCGTTCACGGCGTTCGTCGTGAAGCCGATCGGCCCGCCGGCGGGTGTCGTGTTCATGTACACGCTGATCGGAGCCGAAGAGGCCGCCCAGACGGTGAATGAATCCGAAGGTGATCGCTTCAGCCACTGCGAGACATAATTCGGGCTCGAAGCCAGGTCGATCTTGCCGTCGTTATTGACATCGCCGGCGACCAGGTTCAGGCCGTTGGCCGCGCCGGCACTCGGGGCGAACACGCCGCTGGCCTGTACGAACACGCCATTGCCGGGGTTGGGGAAGACGGTCACGCCATCGGCTTCAGGGATGGCGAGATCGAGGTTGCCGTCGCCGTTGAAGTCTGCCAGAACCGAATTGATGACCGAAACGGAGCCGTAGGGGGCAGCTACCTGGCCAGAGTTCGAGCCGGACTCAACGACGCCCCAGTCCGCGCTGGGCTGCCTGAGCGTCAGCGTCGATGTCGGCGTAGCGGCGAAATCACCCCTCCAGGCACCGCCCGAAGTGACCCCGGCGAAAACCTGAAATCCGGTCATCGGAAACACCAATGAGGACGAGTTCTGGGGATATGCCACCGGGGTGGTGGAAAAGTTCTGGGTGACCAGGTCGGGAACACCGTCGCCGGTGACGTCACCCAGCGTCATCTGGCCCGTTTTATTGGCCCAGCCCTGAATGGTGGTCGGCAAAGCGGTTTTGGCGAACGTGCGCTGTTGCGGATCGAAAATCCACTGTTCCATATGAAAGCCCGAACCGGCGGTCGCACTGTTCGAAACCGTGGTGAGAATGTCCTGATAACCGTCGCCGTTCAGGTCCGCGACGGCCTGCAGGCTGCCGGTCGTTTGCACCGTCACGCTGCCGACCGCCTGCGTGCCTTTGTCGGAGAAGACGGGCCCGTTGGGCCCGCCGAATGCGACCTTGCCGAACGTGCCGCGACTGGCTGCGCTGTCCATCGAGGTGTGGGTGCCGTAACCGACGTAGGAATCAGCGTTTCCGGTTTCGAGCAGGTCAGCGAAGCCGTCCCTGTCGAAGTCGATCGGATTGCCGTAAATGTCCGTGGTGATCACGCTCTCGGCTGAGAAGAACGAGTTCGCGGTCTGATCGATCGGCACCGAGGGGGTCTGGCCCCAGGTGGGCTGGCTGGCCAGGCTGCCGTCGGTCATCAACACGGGGACGCTCGAGAGAACCTGACGCCGTTCCATGGTTTCGATGGCGGCGAAGAACGAACGGCGCTTCTTGATCATACGAGACATTGCCAAAACTCCTGGTCGATATTCGTGTTGCGCAAACGTGTTGCGATGGGATTTTTCCGTTCGTTTCAGGATTTCCGGATCGTGATCTCGGAATTTTGCCCGAAAACGAAATCCTGAAGCGCTGGTTCCTCGAGGATCGCTGAATCCGTTCGGCTTCGTCTCGTGATTCAGTCGAGTGCGAGGAATACCGTCGAAATCATAAGATTGGATTTTTCAGGAGGATATGCGGTTTGCGCAATATTCGTATCCAAAAAACGAAATGCGGTTCGGCGTGATCTGGCCAGATTAAGCTGCTTGTGGTGTATGGGCTGGTTTGCGCACGCACGTTCCGGGTGCAGTTCGTTGAATCCACCGGAACGGATGCCGTCGCATTCGATCGATGCCGGCTTTTCGTCGTGTCTTTCGTTCGTTTCGAAACTCCAATGCGGCAAAATCCGGGCCGGTCCGTCCAGTTTTTCGCGGCGATCGCGATGGCGCTCGTCAGTCATTCGAGGGTGGACGAAGCAAATCAAAACGTTTCGAGCCGCGCATCGTATCGCTCGGCCTTTCGCCGAATCTCTCAAAATAGGACCGTGAGAACCTTCCCGGATGGAAGAAGCCATACGTCATGACGAGGGCCGTGATCGTGGAAGGGAGATCGCCGGAGGTCAGGATTTCATGGATCTTGTCCAGCCGCCGCTGGCGAATGAATTCGCTTGGCGTGCAATTGCGGAATTCACGAAATGCGAGTTGGATCGTTCGCGATGATACACCCGTCATTCGGGCCAGCGATTCGGTCGTGAGCGGCTCCGTCAGCTGGCTGTCGATATACGCTTCCAGCTCATCGAAAGCCATGCGGCCTAACGACTTCTCGGCCTTGTGAGGGTGCTCGGGAGCGAGGCATTTCATGTACAACGAAAAGAGCGTCATCGCCAGATGTCGATCCGCCCCGAAGATGCCATGACTCGATTCCGGCCGGTCAAGTTCGCCCGCTGTCCAGCGGCAGAGGGAACGTAGTGCTGCGCCAGGCCCGGAATTCAGGTCGATATCGGTTATGAATCGATCGATCCCGCGACACGCGACGGATTCGGAAACGAGCGACCTGGGAAATTCGATCGAAAGCAGGCGAATCGGCCTCGCGTCCATTTTCAGTTCGGTGGCGGCACCCACATAAACGCCCTGACCGCCATGGGCAGTCGAAATCAGGCCACGGGCATCGAAGCCGCAACCGCCCTCCTCAGGCATGAAGATCGTGTTCCAATGAGGCGAAGAAAGCGTCCGAATCGAGAGTGGCGAGGCGCAATCCACATACGTGATGCGGGCGTTGCCGACATGCACGGCGTTGACGTGCGACTCGAACTGCGTCCTGCCTTTCGGCTGAACTTCGTGCCTGCAATAATGTCCGCCCATAACGCTGCGGGACAGGTCGAGATCCGTCGTATGAAGGATCGGATATCTTCGAAGGTAGCCCGGCGAGGTCGAAAACATCGGTATGTTCCGGATCCGCTCAGCCTGAATTCGCGAATGAGGAGGAAATCGGTCCGAGCTCTGTCGACGATTATCCTCGCTGGACGGAATCCGCACAAGAGGCGGAATTTAGGACGATCGATCGGGGGTTCTCTGGCGACTGGTCCGATCGACGCCTCTGGAAAGACGAAGGGCCGTTTCCCCGCCAAGAAATTTCTCTGCCACCTGGTTCTGGACCCCGGTACGCCCGGAAACAGATTCCGCATTCCGCACTTTGGGCCAATCAACGATGAGAAAGAACCCGGCTCGATCGCCATGACCGTGTTCACGCCACCATTCCGCGAATTTGGCATCGGCTCTGCGATGCGGTATATTGGTGAACTTGCGAAGGCCGGGCTTTTTGGCTTTTGCGACGATCTTTCGGCGAACGCACCTGACTCCGGGCCTGCTGATCTAACCCCCGGCCCACGCGACACTTGAAGCATGCACCGCGAGCACGATCCGCACGAATGGACTGACCTGACGTCCCGGATCTTTCCGGTCGCCGAACCCGCTTTCGCGCCGGAGCAGGTTGCTCGTCCCGCAGCCGAACATGCGCATGTACATACTCAAGGCGGCCATTCGCATGCACACAGTCATGCACATGGTCATGATCACGATCATGATCCTGTCGTCGCCGCGCAAGAGCGGGAAGCTCGCCGTAAACTTCAGAACCGGCTGGCATTTACGATTGGGTTTCTGTGTCTGGCCGAAGTTCTCATCTGGCTGACCGGAGCGTGGTCTCCGACGTGGTCCGCCTGGTTTTCGCCCGCCCGCTGGGCCGCGATTCTCGGCACGGTCTGGATCTGCCACGGCGTGCTCGAAAATCTGGTCGAAGGCCGCATCGGGGCCGACCTTGCGCTGGCTCAGGCCGCGCTGGCGGCACTCTTTCTCGGCGAGGATTTCGTCGCGGCCGAGGTCGTCTTCATCTCTCTGGTGGGCGAATGGCTTGAAGATGTCGCCTATCGGCGTGCCCAGAAGGCGATCGGCTCGCTCGTCGATCAGGCCCCCCGCACGGCCTGGGTCAAGCGTGCCGGCGAATGGGTCGAAGTGCCTGCCGGATCAGTGGTTGTGGGCGAATCGGTGGCTGTCGACGCGGGTGCGACGATCCCGGTGGACGGCATCGTCGAATCGGGCCGGTCGAGTCTCGACACGTCGTCGCTGACGGGCGAGAGCCTGCCTGTGGATGTTGGCCCCGGCGACCGGGTCGCCAGCGGCCAGATCAACCAGTTCGGGCGGATCGAAATCCGGGCCAAACGTGTCGGCATGGACTCTACTCTTGGCCAGGTCGTCAAGCTGATGACCAAGGCCCAGGGCAAAAAGGCGAAGCTCCAGCGCACGGCTGACCGCTACGCCCGCTACTTCCTTCCCGTGGTGGAAACCGCGGCCCTGGCGACACTTCTGGCCGGTTTCGTCATGGACTGGCCCGACCGCTGGCTGCGCGCGGTGGCCGTGCTCGTCGTCGCCTGCCCGTGCCCGCTGGTGCTTGCCACTCCGGCCACGATCCTGGCCGCATGGGCCACGCTCGCCCGCCGGGGCGTGCTCGTCAAAAGCGGGGCGGCGCTTGAACAACTGGCCCTGTGCGATACCCTGGCACTCGACAAGACCGGCACCCTGACGATCGGCCGGCCCGATCTCGTCCGCTTCGAAGTGGTGGAAGATGTTGCCGCGGAGCAACCTGGGGCATCCGACAAGCTGGACGATGGCGCCATTGCGGCGCTGGTTTCGGCCGTCGAACGGACCAATCCGCACCCGCTGGCCCAGTCGATCGTGGCCGGGCTGGCAGGTCGCGAAAAGCCCGGGGCGGTGCTCGTCAGTTCCGTGACGAAGCCCGGCGCTGGCGTGGTTGGTGAGGTGACGCTCGAGGCCGACACGCATCCTCGCACGGTGCTCATCGGCAATGCCCGGCTGATGGCCGAACACGGCATTGCCTTGGGCGAAACGGTCGGCCAGCGGCTGGAAGCTGCGGACCAGCAGGGCGAAACGCCGCTGCTGGTCGCCGTCGATGGCCGGGTTGTCGCGACGATGGCGCTGGCGGACCCGGTGCGCCCCGAAGCCCACGACATGGTGCATGATCTCAAGCACCTGGGCTTCAGCGAGGTGGTGATCCTGACCGGCGACAGGCCCGGAGCCGCCCGGCGGATCGGACGCAAGGTGCATGTCGGCAATGTGTTGAGCGAACTGACTCCGACCGCCAAAGCCGGCTGGATTCAGGACAGGCTCGTCGCGGGCCGGACGGTGGCGATGGTGGGCGACGGCATCAACGACGCCCCTGCGCTGGCCGTGGCTCGTGTCGGCCTTGCCGTTTCGAAAGTTGGGGCGAACTTGGCCACCGAGGCCGGCGACATCATCCTGATGCACGACCCGCTGCGTTCGCTTGTGCGGGCACGTGAAGTATCGCAGGCGGCGGTGAAGATCCTGCGGCAGAATATCCTGTGGTTCGCGTTCGGGCTCAATGGCCTGGCGGTCGTTCTGGCGGGCCTGGGCGTGCTTTCGCCGCTGGGTGCGGCGGTGTTTCACCAGATCGGCTCGCTGGCGGTTCTGTGTAACGCCCTGAGGTTGCTCGCGTTCGATCATCTGAAGGCCGATGCCGTGCAGCATCGGGCCGAAGCGGCACTGGCGGCGTTCGATCGTGGCATCGGCCGAGCGGTTTCGACTGGCGTGCATGCCATACCATCGCTGCGGACTCTCGTTATCACGGCTTTCTCGCTCTTGACACTTGGTTTTTTGGGCAATAACGTTCGCATGGTCGGGCCCGACGAATCGCTCGTCCGGTTCCGGCGTGGTTCATTCGTCGGGCTGGCTGGCCCGGGGCTTCATTTGGGCATGCCTTGGCCGCTGGAAAGCGTGCACGTCGTTCGGCCGCATCGCTGGTGGGCAGGCCGCATCGGTGGCGAGGGCACGAGTGTCTCGAAGCCGAAGGAAAAAGGCGGCTGGGCGTCGGCTGATCCGGAAGCGACCCCCAACGACTTCTGGCTGACGGGCGACGGCCAGATCGTCGAGCTGGTCGTCTCGGTGCAGGCTCGGCCCGATCCGGCGCCGGAAAACCTGGCGGCTTCGATTCGCGACCATGCCGATCCGGCAGCCCGCGTGACGGCGGAAGCGGCCCGGTCCCTGCGGCAGGAAATCTCGGCCGCCACGCTCGATTCGCTGCTCTCGGCCGATCTGCACGCGATGACGGACCGTGTCGCCACGCGGGTGCGGCAAACGTGTTCGACTGTGCCCGGTCTGAAGCTGGCGGACCTGAAGCTTGTGGTCGAAAAAGTCGGCCCGCCCTGGCCTGTGCTGGACGCATTCCGGGATAGTGCCCGAGCCATGCACGAAGCCGAAACGCTGGCGATCGTGACTCAGGCCAATTCGGTAAAAGATCGTATCGAGGCCGAGGCGGAGGCGGGACGGATCGTCGAAGACGCCCGTTCGCGAGCGGCCGACCTGCTGACTTCGGCCCGGGCCCGCGCCGATGCCTTCCGCACGCTGGTCTCGGCCCGCAGGGGGCACCCGAATCTGTCCGACTTCCGGATGTTCTGGGTCGCCCTGGCGGATTTCCTCAAAAACCGGCCGAAGATGATGCTGGACACGCCCAGGGGCGACCTTTACGGCTCCGAAACACCCAGGCGACACCTGATTTTGCCTGAATCCGTGCCCGGCGCTTTGCCCGGACGATTGCCGGAAGCCCCGAACGAACCCGCGAAGCCCACGGCTGAACCGCGTGGAGAACGACCATGAAACTGCCCCGAATTGTCCGCAGGCTGTTGATTCTCGGCGCCGCTGTCGCTGTTGCCGTGACCAGCGTTTTCGTGTGCGGCGAGACGGAAGAGGTGCTGGTGACGCAGTTCGGGCGGGTCGTTCGCGTCGTGGGCGGCTCGGCGAGCCCGGCGGGGCTGAAGTTCAAAGCGCCCTGGCAGGGGCTGGTGCGGGTCGATCGGCGGGGCCGGCTGGCGGAGCTGCCGCCTTCGGAAGCACTTACGGCGGACAAGAAAAATCTGGAAGTCGGCCTTTCGCTGGTGTGGCGAGTGAAGGACGCGCGCCGGTTCGTCGAATCGGCCGCCGGGCCGGTCGAAGTCGAAAGCCGGCTGGCGGAGCGGGCGACTTCGGCGATCGTCGAGGCCGTCGCGCGGCAGCCGATGGCCGCGATCGTCTCAACAGCCGCAGACCGCCCGGGGCCCGACGCCCTGGCCGATCAGGTCATGGGCTCGCTCAACGCCAGCGCGGCCGAGTCGTTCGGCGTCGAGATCGCGGCCGTCATGATCCGCCGTATCTCTTATCCGACCGAAATCCGGCCAGCGGTTTTCGAACAAATCCGGGCCGAGCGTGCCCAGACCTCCAGCCGCATCCGGGCCGAGGCTCAGGCCAAAGCCGCCACCGTGACGGCGAAATCGAAGCGAGACCGGGAAACGGCCCTGACCAAAGCCCGGGCCGAGGCTGAAGCGATCCGGTCCACGGCCGAAGCCGAGGCTCTGGGCATCCTGAACGAAGCCCACGCGCAGGATCCGAAGCTTTACGAACTCGTCCGAACCCTCGAAACTTACAAGACTTTGGCCGACGATAAGACGACTGTGATTCTGTCGTCAGGCAGCCCGCTCTGGAAGCTTCTCTGGCAGGGGCCTTCGGTTGATTTCGCAGGCGATTCGCCCCCGCCGCCGAACCTGGGGCCCGCGCCTGAGCCGATCGGTCCATCGGGGCTGGTGCCAGCGCCGCGCCGGGAAGTGCCGGAGCCTCCGAAATGATTTCGATGCATCGGCCCGGGTGGCGAACTTTGACGTTCGCGGCAGGTTTTCTGTCACTTGCGGCTGTGGTCGCGGCAGGGCTGCGCGTGGTACCGCAGGGGCATCGGGGGGCGGTCGTCCGTCTGGGCACGCTGCGGCCGGAATTGCTGGCTCCTGGCATGCACTGGGTGCCGCCATGGCCGGTTGCGGAAGTGCGGGCCATTCCCACCGAATCGATCCTGCAGATCCGGCTTGAGCCGTTCGCCGAGGGCGGAATCGCCGAACGGGCGAGCGAATTCCTCACCGGCGACGCCAATTTGCTGGAAGCCGCGGTCAGGCTTGACTATCGGGTGATCGACCCGCTGGAAATCGCCCGCACGGGGCTGGACCGGGTCGAAAGCCGCCTGGTGCCACTGGCGGAAGCTTCGCTGGTTTCGACGCTCTCCGGCGTTTCGATCGCCGAGGCGCTGGGACCGGGGCGTGAAACGCTGGCCCGGACCCTGCAGGAAAACGTTCAGAAGCAGGTCGACCGGCAGGCGCTGGGGATCCGGATCGTCGGCGTGGTCTGGGTGGAACTCACTCCGCCGAAAGAAGTTCGGCGCGATTTCGAAGAAGCCCAGGCGGCCGTGAGCCAGGGGGCACGCACCGTCGCTGAAGCGGACCGGGCCGCCGCGGCCGAATCGCTTGCCGTGACGGGCGAAACGGCTGCAATCGTTGCGGAGGCTGAGACTTCGGCACAATCCGCGCGCGCCGCCGCGAAGGCGGAGGCCCAGGGCTTCGGCGTGCTTTTGCGGCAAGCCCGGCGCACGGGTTATGGCCCGACGGTGCGCGAGCTTTGGCTCAATACGATCGACAAAATTTTGCCCGCCCTCAAAGGCCGCACCGTCCTGGCGACCGATCAGCCGGTGGACATGACGATCATCCGCCAGGGGGCGGAAGTGCCTGTGCCGGCGAGCATTACAAAACCCTGAGAGATTTCGCCGAAATCGGTTTCACTCCGATTCCCGCCATCGTTTCAGGTCGGGCGTTTCGATATCGAAAAGATCGATCGCCCGGGCTGCGGTCTGGGTCAGGTATTCGTCCATGCTGGTCGGGCCGACGTACCAGGCGGGCACGGGGGGCATGACGATCGCGCCGGCTTCGGTCACGGCGACCATGTTCCGCAAGTGAATGAGATTCAGCGGCGTTTCGCGGACCATCAGCACGAGCCTGCGGCGTTCCTTGAGGACGACGTCGGCCGCCCGGCTCATTAGGCCCGACGAAATGCCGTGTGCGATCTCGGCGAGCGTTTTCACGGAGCAGGGGGCGATGATCATGCCCATCGTGCGGAACGAGCCGCTTGAGATGGAGGCGGCTACGTCGCCGGGGGCGTGCACGACATCGGCCAGGGCCCGGATCGTCTCGGTGTCGTATTTCGATTCGAGCGACCGCGTCAGGTCCGCGGCCTTCGAGAGAATCAGGTGCGTTTCTACGTCCGTCGGTTTGAGCAGTTCGAGCACACGAACGCCCAGATCGATGCCTGAGGCCCCGCTGATGCCGACGATCAACCGACGCCTGGTATTCATGACAGTCCTGAGCCGAATGGCCGAAACTCCGCATCGCGGAATTCCATGCGAAGAAGCGGAATCGAACGTGCCGAAGTCCTGGAACCAAGCACGCCCACCTCAATCAGCATGGGCCAAACCGCCGAATCGGCAAGGCGGGCGCGGGCGGACCGAACGATCCGCCCGGGCCGCAAGTCGAATCACTTCAGCGACTTGATCGTGATGTTGCGATAGAACACTTCCGCGCCTTCGCTTTGCAGCAGGATTTTGCCTTTGGTCAGGGGGACTTTGCCGTCCTTGTCGAGCGAAAGGCCCGTGGCTTCGGCGACGAGCACGCCGTTGACGATGTGCTTGACGGTGTCGCCCTTGCAGATGACCTCGACGCTGTTCCACTCGCCGTTCGGCTTTTCGGCGTCCTTGAGCTTCTTCGAGTAGCGGGGCTCACGCTTGCCGGCGATCACGGCCGAAGTGCCGTCGACCATGTAAAAATCGCCGCAGTCGTGTTCCTGAATCTGGCATTCCACCGACTTCGTCCAGACCTTTTCGGGGCCGACGCAGTGATACAGGATGCCGCTGTCGCGGACGGCTTTCTCGCGGGGCGGCCATTTCTTGTCGCCCCACTTGAATTCGAGCTTCAGGTGATAGTCTTCGTATTCCTTTTCGGTCGTGATGCCGCCGAAGTGCTGGCCGCTGATGTGGATGACGCCGTCCTTGACCTTGAAGATCCCGTTCGGGTCCCTGGTCGGGTCAGCGCCTTTTTCCGGGTGGCGGATGAAGATCGTCCAGCCGGTGAGGTCTTTGCCATTGAAAAGGGGCGTGTCTTTCGCTTCCTGGGCCTGAGCTGGCGTGGCTACGAAGGCGAGGCCGAGCGTCAACGAAGCCAGTGCGGCTGATCGTATGCAACTTGCGATCCGCATGATGCTTGCGTTCTCCTGGTTGGGGCTGATCTGGGTGTGCGTCCGGCGGGATGGTTCGGGCGGGCCCGGCATTGCGGGCCTGCGCAGGTGGAACCATGCCGACGATCTTATCAGAGCGGCGGGGCGGAATCGCCCTTCGGGCGGCGAAAATCTGGTGAGAGTTGCTTAAAGCGATATCGTTACTGCGAATGGCGTAATCAGCAAGGCTGCGGTCGAATACGGATTCTTCGGAAAAACCGGTCGGGCCGCCGGGTCAGCACTCTTCGGTCTGGCCGGTTTCCGCGTTGCGGGAGCGATGGCGGCGGAGGCAGGCGACAAGTTCCAGCAGCGGCACGGCGACGGGCAACAATTCGGGGCGGGAGAGGATCATGAATTCGGCCATCTCGGCCGGTTTGTAGCTGACTTTGGCCTGGTCGCACAGGCAGCGTTCGACGATCGATCTGTCGAGCAGATAAAGCAGCGCGCCGGTGCGAAGGGTGTCGTCGCAGGAGTGCCAGACCGAATCCTGGGGCAGGATGCGGTCGATCCGGTCGCAGAAAAAGTCGCGGGCCTCATGCACGAGAGCTTCGAGATGCTCGTCGTTCCGATGGGCCATGTAGCTGTTGAGGCGGTCACACCAGCCTCGGTTCAGGAATTCGCATCCGGAGTCCATCACGACATGGGGTCCTGAGGTCGTGGCATGACCCGTGAGCGGGTAGCGTGGCGGGAAGTGGCATGCCGGTAGCGGTGCAAGTGTCCTCGAACGAACTTCCTCTATCGGATTCTAGGGAACTGGGCAATAGCGATTTTCCGGAATTCCGGATTCCGGGACGACGCGTCGTGCTTGAGATTCCGGCGATACAAGATATTCGGCCTGGGCGTTGGACTTGCCGACGATCTTGACAATTCCGTCTTCGGCGATGAGACTCACGTGATATCGATCGTGCCGGTTCTGACGCCGATGTGTGCATGGCTGCACGGCATGGCGCTGTAGAACGCCTGGCTCAATGGTCGAAGGCTGAGGATAACGGCCGAATCCGACCGAAGCCTCGGCGGAACGGACTCCTCCGGTCACGAGGCCCAGAGCGAAACGCATGTTCGAGCCCCTCGGAAAGATCGTCGTCAGCCGCAAAGGCCTGGGCCTGATCATGGCCTGGATCGCCGTGTCGGCCCTGGTGTTCTCTTTCGCACCATCGCTGGAATCGATCCAGCGCGACGATAATGTCGGCTTCTTCCCGAAACATTACCCGACCGTCATCGGCGACGACCTCCTCCAGCGCGGCTTCGGCTCGGACCGGGCCAGTTCGCAGATGGTCGTGGCCGTGGAACGCTCCGGCGGCGTGCTCAGCCGCGAAGATTTCGCCTTCGCCGACAAACTTTCGACCGCCCTCGGCAAATTTCGCGACGAAAACCCCCAGTGGGGCCTCAAGCCGCTGGTGACGTACAAGACGCCGATCATCGGCCCCCGACTCATCGGCACAGCTGGCGAGGCCGGCAAGCCGGAGGGGCAGACCGTTCTGATCATCCAGCCGCTGGAATCGACCTTCATCGCACGCAAGACTCGGCAGGCGCTGGACTTGCTGATCGAACTCGTCGAGAAGGAAAGCGTCGCGGCACCTTCCGGCATTCGCGTGGGTATGACCGGTTCGGCCATGGTCGGGCACGACCTGAACCAGGCGGCGAATTCGAGCCTGGACGCCACCACCGTCGCCACCATCGTGCTGGTTCTGGCCATTCTCCTGATCGTCTATCGCTCGCCGCTGCTGGCTCTTGTGCCGCTATTGACGATCGGGTTCTCGGTCTTTCTGGCGATCAAGGCCCTGCCGCTGCTGACGTACGTGCCAGGCCTGAAATTTCAGGTGATCAACATCACCAGCGTGTTCGTCGTCGTCGTTCTGTTCGGCGCGGGCACGGATTACTGCCTGTTCCTGATCGCTCGGTATCGTGAGGAACTCATCGCCGGGCATGAGCGCAAAATCGCCCTGAGCCGCTCGCTGGAAGCCGTCGGAGCCGCCCTGGTAGCCAGCGCCGGCACCGTCATCTTCGGCCTGGGGCTACTCTGGTTCTGCAAGTTCGCCAAGATCAGCTATATCGGCCCATCGATCGGCCTGAGCCTGGTCTCGGCCCTGCTTGCCAGCGTGACGATCGCCCCGGTGCTCATGAGCCGCCTGGGACGATGGCTGTTCTGGCCGTTCGCCGAACCGGGCCCGCAAATGGCCGAAGACATTGCCGTCAGACCCGCCCGCAAGGCCGATGGCACCGCGGAAAAGGCCCTGCATTACTGGGGCCGCATTTCGGATTATGTCGTGGCCCGGCCCTGGCGGGTTCAGGCGATGTGCATGGCCGGCATGCTGCCGCTGGCTCTCGTCGGCATGGTGGCCATGCCCAATTACAGCCAGCTCGATGACCTTTCGGCCGGTCAGAAGTCGGTGCAGGGCACCCGGCTGATTCGCGATTACTTCCCGATTGGCGAGCTGAGCCCTTCGAGCATCCTGATCCGCCACCCGGATCTCGACTTCCGTTCCGAAGCCGGCCGGACGATGATCCGTCAGCTGACGCTACTGATCGCCAGCCATCCTGGCATCGCCGAAGTGCGTTCGTCGACTCAGCCTCTGGGCAAACCGGCGGAGACCGATGAGCCCGAGAAAGACGCGAAGCCGAAAGGCGGCGGCCTGCTGGGCGGCCTGGTGGCCAACTTCAACCGTACGAATGACAGGGTCGTCAATGCCCTGGCCGAAAGCCGCCACGTCAGCTCGCGGGCAGGCGACGAAACCGACCGGAACCGGATCGCCCGGATCGACCTGGTCTTCGATACCGACCCGTTCGCCACTTCGACGGTGCTGAACTTGCAGGATATCTTCCGGATGGTTCGCGAAGCGGCCCGGCCCGGTGGCTTTCTGGATGGGGTCGACAAGGTCGGCCTGGCTGGGGCGACTGCCGAAATCGCTGACCTGAAGGACGTTACGCTTTCCGACGAACGGCTGATGTACGTTCTCGTGAGCCTGGGCGTTTACCTCATTCTTGTCCTTCTGCTGAGGCAGCCGGTCGTCAGTCTCTATCTGGTCGCCACGGTCGTCGTCGGATATCTGGCGAGCCTGGGTGCGACGGAGCTCGTCTTCCGCCTGATGCACACCGGCCCGACGCCCTGGGGCGGGCTGGACTGGAAGGTCAGCTTCTTCCTGTTCGTGATCCTGGTGGCCGTGGGTGAGGACTACAACATTTTCCTCATGTCGCGAGTCGTCGAGGAAAGCCGCGAGCATGGCGTGGTCGAAGGCACCCGTCGGGCCGTAACTCACACTGGCGGCATTATTTCCAGCTGCGGCCTGATCATGGCCGGCACGCTCGGATCGATGCTTCTGGGCGAACTGAACAGCCTCAAGCAGCTTGGCTTCGCGATGGCTCTGGGCGTGCTGCTGGACACATTCCTCGTCCGGCCCATTCTCGTGCCGAGTTTTCTTGTGATCTGGGGCCGGTTCCTCGAACGCCAGCGCGCCCGCCGCGTGCCCGTACCGAACTTGCCCGCCGCGGCTCTCGGAGCCGTAAGCGTTGCTGAGCCTGCTCCGCAAGTCGCTTCGGCACAGGGGTTTTCGATGTCGCCCTATTGCCCCTACGATGGCGAAGAGCCGGTCGTGGTGACTTGATCGAGCCGAATTCCGGCCGGCCGCACGAATCGTTATTCCCGGTTCGAACCAAAATTGGCCCTGCGGGTTGTCGCCCGGCAGCGGGCGTCTATGGTTTAATGAGAAGTGACCGGGACGCGGCGGTATGAAAGCTCCGGCGACCCCGGTCGAAACGGCTGATTGCAGCGACAACCGGGCGAGAGCCGAAGACGATGAGCGAAAAGCGTTCCCCGTACCTGACCGAAGAGACGGGACTGATGGATTCCGTGGACGATCATGCCGAATTCTCCGCACCCTCAGGCACCCCGGTCGATCTGGACCGGATCCGCCGCGCCGTGCGTGAAATCCTGGCGGCCGTGGGCGAAGATCCCGACCGTGAAGGTCTTCTGGAAACGCCCGACCGCGTGGCCCGGATGTATGCCGAGGTTTTCTCGGGCCTGCACACCGAGCCCCGGCAGTACCTGAAAAAGACATTCACGCAGAAATACGACGAAATGGTCCTGGTGAAGGACATTCGTTACGAATCGTTCTGCGAGCATCACCTGCTGCCCTTTACGGGCGTCGCCCACGTGGCGTATATTCCGAACGGCAAGGTGGTGGGCCTTTCGAAGATTCCCCGCGTGGTGGATGCACTGGCACGCCGCCCCCAGCTTCAGGAACGATTGACCGAAGAACTCGCCGAACTGCTGATGAGCGAGCTGGACGCCAAGGGCGTGGCCGTGATCATGCACGGCTCCCATAGCTGCATGACGATCCGCGGCGTGCACAAGCCCGGGGCCACCTTCGTAACGAGCGCCATGCGGGGCCTGTTCAAGGAACGCCTCGCCACTCGGTCCGAAGTGCTCGCCCTGATTCAGGGCAAGAACGGCGAGTCGCTCTGAGCCGTAAGCTTTAAGCGGCAACAGTTTCGCGTCGAACGGGTTTCTTAAGCCGGGCCCTTGCCGATTCGCGTTCGAAGCCCCTTTCGGCTTTCCGATCGCCGGGGATCCTCGCCTTGAACTGGCCGTTTCTGACCGATATAGCCTGCCGCCTGGCCTGCGGGCTCGTCCTCTGGTCCGCCGTGATCGAATGGCGGCCCATTCCCGTCGCCTTTTTCCGCACCCAGTGCATGATCGCGCTGGGTCTTTTCGTTCTTGGCCTGCTTGCAGGCTGGTCCGACATGCCCATGCCGGTCCGGGGCATCTGGATCGGCCTCGCCCTGGCCAGCTATTTCGCCTCGATCTGCTGGGGCATCGGTCTGCCGAAATTCGGCCGGGGGTTGTGTGCACTCATGGCTCTGGTTTCGCTGGGCATGCTCGGATGGGGCGGTTACGAAGCCCTGGGGCCGATCGAAGCCGCCGCACGCATGGCCGGGGCCGCCTGGCTGGGGGCGACCCTCACGGCCATGCTGCTGGGCCATTATTATCTGACCGCTCCAGCGATGTCGATCGCGCCGCTTTCCATCCTCATCCGGGGCATGTTTCTCGGCCTCGGTCTGCGGGCCGTCACCACGCTCGCTCCGTTCGTGCTCGGGCAGACTTCGGGCGGCATGAATCTGGACGCTTTTTCGGCCCTCTGGCTGGGCATGCGCGTCGTCATGGGCTATGCGGGCACGTTTCTGGCGACATATCTGGCCTGGCGCACGGCCGCGATCCGGTCGACACAGTCGGCCACGGGCATTCTTTACATCGCCCTGGCACTGCTGCTTTTCGGCGAGCTGACGGCGATGCTGCTGGGCCGTAGCTGGGGCATGACGGTCTGAGCCGCGGAAATTCTTCTGATTTCCGCAAGCTTAATGCTTGACAAACCCTCTCCCATGCCGAAATATGGACAGTGACGAAGCCCGCTCGAACCGATCGGATTCGTACGCCCATGGCTGATCTTATTCATGATCAGACCCTCAGGAGGTTGGCGATGACTCAGCTGACGCGTCAAATCAAGAACCGGATGACGATGACGGCTGACGTTGCGATTCACCTCGGGTGTTCACTGGCAGCGATGGCTTGCCGTTATTTTTCCGGTGAACGGGTTTTGCTGATACCGGTCGACTCGAAACGTCGACGTGCCGGGGCAATTCCCGTCCGCATGTCTTCGGACCTGAGACGAAGCCCATCCGTCAGGCCGTGGCCGTTATGTCGCATCGATCGTGACTGACACCTGCCGCTGTTCTGCGATTTCGTGATTCGTGCGATGGCTCGTATATCGTCGTTTCACTTTAAGTCCAGACAGGGTTTGCGTTCGTGAGATTTCGGACAGTTTCGGACCTGTTGTCCGAATCGCGCCCGGTATCGGCTTCGTATTCGCTTTCGCTTTCTGACCGGCCCGATTCTCGTGGCTGATCGAAAGTGCATACCGGATCGGGGCAACGTTCCGGCAGGTTGACTTCAATCCATTCCATTCACTTCTTTTCGTCGCACGCCTTGCGCCGTGTTTGGAATCGGACGTGTCGTCCGACCGCGGCCTGATTGCGTGCAAGCATTGATTCTGTTCGCTACAAGGACTTCGAAAGCATCATGAATGCGGTAACCAGGGCTCATCTTCTGCGCAATTTTGCCCGGATCGGGACCGTCGCCAGGATTCGGCCCAGCCGGTGGAATCGATTCTCTCTCGATATCGAACGGGTTGGCCGTCTGGAGCGGTACGTCATCGAAGCGGACGACGATGTTGACGTCGCCGTAGTCGACGTTCAGCCACGCGATCGCCACCTGCTGCTGATGATCAAAAATCCGAACGAGCCGAATCTCCCGAATTCCAAGTATCTCTGCGGGCACGACGAGCGGCATTATTTCGTCGCCATCATCCCGGAAGTGGCGGGGGCGACCACTGTCGAAACTGCCAAGCAGGCCCTCAAGCCCAGGGAAATCCTTCGCCTTGAAGCGCGCGTTGGCATCAAGTCCCGCAACATCCATTCCCGCCGCAGGCGTCTGGGAAACGGGATGAAGATCTATCGTCAGGGCGAATTCATGTTCGTCCCCGCACCCGATTTCGTGCCCGCCCAGCCGTTGGGAATTCAGCACGACGAAATGATGACCAGGACATCGATCATCAACAGATTGTTCCGGGGCCGCAATCCGCACATCGCGAAGGAACTCTACCGGGAAGAAGGCGAAATGGTTTACGTCAACCGGCTTTACCCTGCCGGATTGACCGAGCAGGAGCGGCAGCGGCTCTTCGCTGAAGACGACAAAGCTCAGCACTGGGGCTGGCGTGCGCAAACGCGCAACCCGATCGTACACGTACGGGGCACCGTCCGGCATGCCGAACACGCCACGATCCACCTTGGCCGAACTTGGCACAGGGTCTATCTCAACACGGAGAACCTGGCGACGAGGATGGGCCACCTGGCGTTCGTCGATTGATCGCCGACATTCGTCCGCCCGGGATCACCGGGCTCCAGCTCGGTGATCTCGCGGTACGGGATGAAAGGCGAATGGAGAACCCTGACTCGTAAGCGCATCTCAGATTCCTCCAAAATACCTGGGAGTTCGAGAGAATTGGTTACCCCCCCAGAGCTGGAGCTCGGGGGGCCCAGGTTGGTGTGTCGTGCCAATTTTCGACTTGTGTCGTCGTGGAATGTCACGAACCACGCCGGAATCCCTATAATTCGGAGGCGGACGATCGTAGGAATTCGGCCTGGTGAATTCCGCGATCGATTCACTTTGATGCGGATCTGGAGCGATTGCGGATGGGGCCTTACGACAAACAGACGCCACGAGATGCATTCTCTACCTTGACGGATCCGTTCTCGCCACCCTGGGCTGAAGCACTGCGGCGATGCCTGAACCTCTCCGCACAGGATCCGACGAGCCGGTACGCGGCCCTTGCGAATGTCGACTCAACGGGTTTTCCTCAGGTTCGACATGTCGTCATGCGTGGATGCATCGGTGATCTCGGCGATATTCCCGTTCCGTTTTCGGCCTGGGATTTCTGGATGATCACCGACCGCCGGAGCGCCAAGTTCGACGACCTGACCGCTCGGCCCAAGGCCGAAATCGCCTGGTATTTTCGGGAGCCTCGTGAACAGTTCCGGTTCTCCGGAGAGATTTCGCTCAATACCGCGGAAAATTCCGCACTTCGAAAACTCGCTTACGCCAGGCTTTCGCCAGCTGCGAAAGTCCAGTTTTTCTGGCCCGAACCCGGCTATCCGCGTCGGCCCGAGGAAGACGTGAACTTCCAGATCTCGCTCGAGCCTGCCGGAGCCGTCGAACCGCCGGAAAATTTTGCGATGATGATCCTGCGCGTGCTTCGTGCGGATCGCCTTATGCTCGACGGAACGCCCCAGAATCGCTGGATTTACGAGCAGGAGGACATTGCCGGATGGCAGGTTCGGGAGGTCAATCCCTGAGTTCCTGCAATCCCAGGCGAAGCGAATCAGCCGGCCTTTTTCGGTTCGTCTTTCTTCTCATCTTTTTTCGCGTCTTTCGGCGGCTCGGGCGGGATGACCGTCAGCCAGAGATGATCCGAGCCGATCCGGGGCCACGGATCGCCTGCGGCCGCGAAACGGACAGGATACTTCTTGCCTGTATCGTCCGTCGCATAGGCTCGGACCGGGCCTGACCAGGCTCCAATGGCTTTCGCTTCGTCGGCCGTGATCGTGGCGACGTACTTGATCGTCGTCTGGGCGGGCGCATTGCCGCCCCGCCGCCGCCCCGATTTCTTTTTGGCCGGTTCAGCCGGTGCGGGTGTGGCCGGATCCGCCGTCTTCGGTTCCGGAAAGCCTTTCGGCAAGCCTTCGAACGTCAGTTTGACCGGCTCGTCGATCGCCGCCCGCTTGTCGAAAGTCAAGGTGATTTCCTTGCGGTCGCCGGCCTTGATCTCGACGTTTTTCAGCTCGATCAGAAGTTCCGGCGGCAATCCGTCCTTCGTCACTTCGAGCCCGAACGCGAATCGAGGGCCGCCCCGACGATGCAGGTCCGTTACCTCGGCCAGATATTCGCCATCATCCGGCACGGTCCAGGCGAAATCGACATCGCGGTTGTTGTTGCCGCTATCGTCCTGCTCGGCCACGACCGTTCCGTCCGCTTTTTTGAGAATCAGCACCGGGTCGGCAGGCGTTTCCCAGCGCTTGGCGAAAATCCGGAAGTTCCAGTTCTCGCCTTTTTTCGCCGTGATCCGAAACCTCGTACGACCAGCAGGTTCCGGCCAGTAGCCGTAAGCCAGCACCGGCGGGGTCAGTCGGGTTTCGCCTTTGGCATCGGCCATCGTGACCGGAAAAGCGCTTCGAAGAGCCGGATGTGGTTCCGAACCTTCAAGCGCGATCAGGGCGAAATCGGAATCAGGTGCTGGCACAACGAATGGTGCATGTGCGTCCGCAGGCAGGTTCCAGCCGAAGAGCGGAACGTCGCCGGGTTTTGCGTCGATCGCGATCGGTGCGACACGGTCGATCGTCGGACCGGTCGCAAGCAAAAGAGAGTAAATATAAGCGGAACCGCCCGCGAAACCGATCGTCGAGTTCGGGTCGGACGGGAACGCGAACAGACGGACGATCACATCGCCAGTTTCAGGGGACGTCCAGACGAGTTCCGGGTCAGTGCCGCGAGTGTCGTCATTATGAGCCAGCACGAAGCCTTTGGTGTCGACGATCTGAAGCGTGGCGTCCATCGGCGAAGCGAGGAAGCGATTGGCCGTGACCCTGGCCGTCAGCGTCACGCCTTTCGGCACATGCACGCGAAAGCCGTCAACGTCGCCATTACGCTCCAGCCGGCCATGCACGCGGACTGAACCTGGTGACGCCAGGACCACCGCCGCTTTCTCGTGATGGTCGTTCGGCTCGGCTTCGGCCAGATTGCGCAAGTCATCCACCCACAGGAGTATCGGTCGCGAAACGCCCTCTTTATTGTGGAGCCGTACGACATGCCAGCCGACGCGGCAGCCGGGGGCGGCCGAGGCCAGAAATTGCCCGGCTTTGGG
The DNA here is from genome assembly GCA_016125085.1 of bacterium. GTDB lineage: Bacteria > Planctomycetota > Planctomycetia > Isosphaerales > Isosphaeraceae > QWQI01. The sequence goes on along the minus strand of WGMM01000021.1, from coordinate 44,115 downwards.
GCCAGGAATGAGCTTCAGGGCTTCGTCGTCGGTCCAGATTTTCGGGTCCGTGCCCGTGTCGCCCTCAGTCACGACGAGCACCGGGAATACGCCTCTCGTAATGGCCGAGGGGTACAGGTGCGTGGCTTTGGGCTCGGCGGCGAGCAGGTTCAGGGCGATGAGCGTGGCGGCGAACAGGCTGGACATGATATGTGCGTAGTGCCTCAGCCCATGAGTTCCTGAATCGGAGTCGGGTCGCTGACCAGGTGCGCAGGGCGGCCCTGGGGTGTGTAGAGGATATGGTCGGGGTCGATGCCGAGCTTGCGGTAGACTGTCGATGCGAAATTCTCAGGTGCCAGAACCCGGTCGACGGCCGAATAGCCGCGTGGGTCGGTCGCACCGACGACCTGGCCGCCAGGCGTGCCGCAGCCTGCGAACAGCACCGACATGGCGTTGGACCAGTGGTCGCGGCCGCCGTCCTTGTTGATCTGCGGCGTGCGGCCGAATTCGCCCAGAACGATCACGAGCGTCGTGTCGAGCAGGCCCCGTTCGTCCAGGTCCTGAATCAGGGTCGCCACCGTCTGGTCGAAGCCGGGCAGACGCTTTTTCAGGCTCGGGAACAGGTTCGTGTGGTGATCCCAGCCACCTTCGTAGAGAGTGATGAACGGCACGCCGGCCTCGACCAGCCGTCGCGCCAGCAAAGCACGCTGACCGAAGGCGTTACGGCCGTAGCGGTCACGCACGCGGTCGCTCTCCAGGCTGATATCGAACGCCCGCTGGGCTTGCGGGCTCGTCACAAGGTCATAACCCTGCTGTACATACGAATCCTGAGCGACGACCGGGTCGCCAGCGGACGGGTCTGCGAAGCGGGCAAGGGTGTCCAGGTCGGAACGTAGCGACCGGCGGCTTTCGAACCGGCCTTCGGTCAGGCCGCTGGGCAGGGCCACGTCTCGCACACGGAATTTTTCACGATTCGGATCGTCGCCGACGACGAACGGAGCGTACTTGGCACCCAGAAAATTCGGCCCGCCGGAGCGGCTCATCGAGGGCATGGAGAAGTAGCCGGGCAGGGCACCGAGTTCCTCGCGCCGCATGTAGGCCACGGTCGAGCCAAGGCTCGGGTGGAAGCTGACGAACGCCCCGCAGCCGACCGGGATACGCGTCGGAGCGCCGGTCATCATGTAGTGATTACCCGCGCCGTGGTTGCCCTGATTGTGGCAGATGGAACGGACGATGGCGATCTTGTCCGAGATCGACGCCAGCTTTTTCATTTCCTGGCTGTAGAAGATGCCGGGCGTTTTCGTCGCGATCGGGTCGAATTCGCCACGGATCTCTTTGGGGGCCGTCGGTTTGGGGTCGAAGGTTTCGTAGTGGGTCGGGCCGCCGTCCAGCCACACGAGCACGCACGAAGTCGGCTGAGCGGCCATGGCCTTCGGTCGTGCAATGGCGGATGGCATTTTCCTGCCGGTAACGTTCGCGGCGGCGGCTTCGACGGCGAACGAACGCAGGCGCAGGAGGTCGGTAAATCCCAGGCCGGTCGCGGCGGAAAGGCCGAGTTTCAGGCAGTCACGCCGTCCGACACGTTCGCAATTGTAATGCAGGGTCATGGTTCAGGTCTCCGGAAAGCGTGACGTGAAAAGAGCTTGTGTTCCGGTCAATTGACGATGACGAATTCCGCCGTGTTCAGGAGGGCCCAGAGCAGGTCCTCCACGGCGACTCGACGGGCCTGGGTGCCAGGCTTGCGGGATTCGGGGTCACCGAACGCCCGCATGGCGATTTCCCGCTCGCGGTCCGACGGCTTGCGGGAGAAACAGGTGAGATAGAGCCTGTCGATGATCGCTTCCGGCGCGGCTTCGGATTTGGCCAGTTGAGCCGCCAGCCCGGAATCGCCGCGAATTTTTTCCTGCAGAGCCGGGGCGTTCATCAGGTGCAGTGCCTGGGTCACGGAACCTTCGGCCAGCCGTTCGCAGGGCGGGTCCTGATTCGGGTCGGGACGGCCGAACGTGTCCAGAAACACGTTGGGGGTGCGGAATGTCCAGAGTGCGGCCGCACGCGTGCCGGGCGGGGCGCCGGTGAAGCTTTCGGGAACGCCGGTGACGTCGCAGACGGCGTCCAGCAGTGTCTCGGCTCGCAGCCGTTTGCGATAGTGGCGTGAGAAAAAGCGTGTGTCGCCCACGTTGCGCTCGACGGGCACGCTCGAAAGGCCGTAGACGTAGCTGGTGGTGATCGTGCGGATGAGGTGCTTGAGATCATGCCCGGTGGCCCGAAAATCCTGCGCCAGCCATTCGAGCAGTTCGGGATTCGACGCCGGATTGGTCGCCCGGATATCGTCGACGGGCTCCACGATGCCCCGGCCCATCAGATCGGCCCAGACGCGGTTCGCGATAACCTTTCCGAAGTAGGGGTTTTCCGGGGCCGTGATCCAGTCGGCCAGATTGCGCCTGAGGTCGCTGTCGGCGTCCGCTTTTTTCGGTTCGGGGGTGGCTTCGGCCGATCCGGTTTTCGGATCGGTTCCAGTGGCCCAGGCGAAAAGGGGCTTGGCTTCGACGGTTACGCCGGTTCGCGGGTGTTCGACTCGGCCCGACTTGCCGGGGAACATCACTTCCTCACTGCCCGAGATCGGGGGCGAGAGGCCCGTGCCTTTGCGGCCGATGCGGGCGAAGTGGGCGGCCAGGCCGTAAAAGTCTTCCTGCGACCACACTTCGAACGGGTGGTGGTGGCACTTGGCACATTCCAGGCGGATGCCCAGGAAGAGCTGGCTGACGACGGTCGTGATCTCTTCCGGCTCGCGGCGGTCACGGAAGATCGTGGCCGGCGAAACGTCGAACGTCGAACCCGAAGCGGTCAGGATGTCGTAAACGAACTTGTCGTAAGGGACTTCGCGGCGGAACTGGTCGCGGATCCAGGCATCCAGATTGATGACGGCCTTGATTCCCACACGATAGGGGTTAGGCCGCAGCAGGTCGATCCACTTCATCGCCTGATGGTCAGCGAATTCCGGGCGTTCCAGCAGTGAATCGACCAGCTTTTCACGCTTCTCGGTGCAGTGGTCGGCCAGGAAGGCTTCGGTTTCCTCAGGCGTGGGCAGGCGGCCGATGATGTCCAGCGAAACGCGGCGGAGGAAGGTGGCGTCGTCAGCCGGTGCGGAGACGGCGATCCCCAGCTTCTGCAGACGGCCGTAGACCAGTTCGTCCACCTTGTTGTAGCGCGGCAGCTTTTCGAAGTAGTCCTTCGGCAGCGAGCCGGGCTGAGGGATCGTCACTTCGGTCGAGGCGAACAGATTCTCGAACCGGGCCGAAACGGCCACTTCGCCAGGCAGAGGGCCCGCGGCGACCTGGCCGTCGGAATCGACCGCGACGGTCACCGAATCGCTCGACGAAAACGCCGCCAGATGGGTGACGTCCCGCACGGAGTCGTCGGAGTATTTCGCCAGCACACGTATCTGGTGGTTAGCCTTCGGCTTGAGCGTGATCTGACGGGGCTCGGTCGTCACCGAAACCGGCCTGGCGGCATCTTTCGGGGCATGGGGCAACCCGGCGGCGATCCAGTCGTAAATCGTCTTGTAGTAGGGGCTTTCCGGATCGAGCCGCTTGCCGCCGCCGTGGGGCGTGCGGGCCGAGCCTTTGAGCAGGAGCAGGCTGTTTTCGGGCGAAGTCGGAAACACTCGCCTGCCGCGGTCTTCGGTCGAAACGGAGTGATAGTCGAAGTCGGGGTCGAAGCCGAACAGCGAAAGCTGGAACCCGTTCTGGCCGCGCTGTTTGCCGTGGCACGGGCCGCTGTTGCAGCCGAGACGGGTGAGGATCGGCTGAACGTCCACTTCGAAGTTCGGCTCACGCGGGGAGTTCACGCCGTTCACGGTCAGTTCGTAAGTTTTGCGGATCGTACCGGCTTCGACGGTCACGGCCGTTTTGCCGTCGGCCAGACCGGTGAGACCGCCGGTGGAATCGGCCCGGGCGATCGAAGGATCGGCGAACGTGATTTTCGCGGTGCGTGTGGAGTCGACATCGAAAGATCGGCCCGATTCGGCTTCTGCGGAACGGGCGGAGATCAGAAGCTGTATGCGATCCGTCGGGCCGTTCAGGGTCAGCGGGACCGATTCGGTCGAAGCGGGGCCTTCGAAAGCGAACAGTCCGGGGACGACCATCGCGACCGTGGCGAAAACGAAACACGCGTGAGCAAGGCGAATCCGGCTGGGCATCGGAGGGCGTCCGGAGCGGGCGGGTGGCGAGATCGTGAAACCGTGACCGGGGGCTTGAGGCAGGGGGGCTCAACTCGATTCATCGACCGGGCAGGCCGATCCGCTTGAGCCACCAATTATTAAATTACACCTAATCGCTTCGTGCGGCAACCGATTCCCGCTCCTGAATTCCCGAATTCCGGTCCCGACCATGTCTGGCCGTCATTCCGCGGCCGCACGGATTAGACGCTTCGAGCCTGACCTGCTATGATGATCGCATAAGTCACGGGCGTACCGTTCGGCCCGATTCCGTGACCTGAATCCATCATTCCACCGCACTCATCACGAAGGCTCGTCGAGTCTTTCCGGCTCACTGCGAGAACCTCACCATGATTCATCCAAAGTCCGTTACCCAATCTCTGGGCATGCTTCTTGCAGCGGCCTCTTGCATGCATGCCGCTGACGTGCCGCAGACGACCCGATACCGGCCTGCCGTCGCCGAGGCCTCCGACGAAGGAAAACAGGCCATCGCGCGCTTCCGCCTGCCGGAAGGTTCGAAAATGCGCCTTCTGGCCGCCGAACCGATGCTGGCCAACCCTGTGGCCTTCGCTTTCGACGAAAATGGCAGGGTCTATGTCGTCGAGACCTTCCGCCATCACAAGGGCGTCACCGACATCCGCAGTCACATGGACTGGCTGGAAGACGACCTGGCGAGCCGCACCGTGGCCGACCGTGTGGCCATGTACAAAAAGCACCTGAAGGAAGAGTTCCCGACTTATAATGTCGAGCAGGAACGAGTCAAGCTGCTCGAAGACACGAACGGCGATGGCGTTTACGACAAGGACACAGTCTTTGCCGAAGGCTTCCGCGAGCCTGAGGACGGTCTCGGGGCTGGCGTTCTGGCTCGCAGGGGCGACGTCTATTTCACATGCCTGCCCAAGCTATGGCTTTTGAAGGACAATGACGGCGACGGCAAGTCGGACATCCGCAAGGCCCTGCACGACGGCTTCGGGATTCACGTCGGCTTCCTCGGTCACGACCTGCACGGGCTCAGGATCGGCCCCGACGGCCGTCTTTATTTCAGCATCGGCGACCGGGGCATCAATGTCGTGAGCAAGGAAGGCCGCCGGCTGAACATGCCCGACACCGGGAGTGTGCTCAGGTGCGAGCTGGACGGTTCGAACCTCGAACTTTACGCCTGGGGCCTGCGAAACCCGCAGGAACTGGTTTTCGACGAATTCGGCAACCTGTTCACGCACGACAACAACAGCGATTCCGGCGACAAGGCCCGCTTGACCTATCTGGTCGAAGGTGGGGATCACGGCTGGCGCATCGGTTACCAGTTCTTCGAGGACCGTGGCGCCTGGAATTCCGAAAAGCTCTGGTATCCGCCCTTCGAAGGCCAGGCGGCCTACATCGTGCCGCCGATCGACAACCTCGGCAATGGGCCCTCGGGCATCACTTACAACCCGGGCCTCGGCCCTGGTGGCCGGTTCCCGAAGACCTTCTTCGTTGCCGACTTCAAAGGCTCCAATGCCCTCTCCGGCGTGCGTACTTTCACGCTCGATCCGAAGGGCGCCGGCTTCCGGATGTCGTCCACAACCGACTTCGTCTGGGGCATGTGCGTGACGGATGTCGATTTCGCCCCCGATGGTGGCCTGGTCATGAGCGACTGGGTCGACGGCTGGGCCCAGCCCGGCAAGGGCCGCCTTTACGAACTGACCTGGCCTGACATGGCCGGCAGGCCCGACCTGGTCGAAACGAAAAAGCTGATCGCCGAAGACCTTACGAAACGAAGTGTCGGCGATCTTGTGAACCTGCTGGATCATGCCGACATGCGGGTTCGGCAGGAAGCTCAGTTCGCTCTCGTCACCAAGGGCAGCGAAGGGCAGGCCGCGTTCGAATCCGCCGCGGCCGGCAAAACGGTCAAGACCATCTACGGTCGCCTCCATGGCATCTGGGGTCTGGGCATGCTGGCCCGCAAGGACAGAAGTCTGATCGCTTCGGTTCGCGATCTTCTGAACGACCCGGATACTGAAATCCGGGCTCAGGTCGCGAAGCTCATGGGCGAGATCCCTGACTCGGACCCGGCCGCTAGCGCCCGTCTTGCCGTGCTGCTCAAGGACGAATCGCACCGGGTGCGTTTCTTCGCCGCCAAGGCCCTGGGGCGAATCGGCGATCTGAAGGCGGCACTGCTTGTGCGCGACGCTGTCGCGGCGGCTGAGGACAAGGATCCCTGGCTGCGCTACGCTTATGTGCTTGCCCTGAGCCGGATCAACGACCGGGCCACGATCGATGCCATGATCACGGACGAACGCCCGGCCGTTCGCAAGGCAGCTGCTGTCGTCATGCGGCGGAATCAGGAAAAATCGCTGGCCAGACTGCTCAATGACAAGGATCTGGCAATCGCCCTGGAAGCCGCCCGAGCCATTCACGACGAACCCGTCGCCGAAGCGATGCCGGCACTGGCTTCGCTTGACCTGAATCAGGCCAGGCGTGATCCCGCGCTGCTGCGTCGGGTGATCGCGTCGAACGTCCGTCTGGGCGAGCTCGAAAATGCCCACAAACTCGCTGAAATCGCAAATTCTTCACAGGTGGCCGCTCCATTGAGGGCCGAAGCGATCCGGGGCCTTGCACAATGGGGCGAAGGCAGGCCCCGCGACCCGATCGTGGGCGTATGGCGGCCGATCGAGGCACATACGGTCAATCATGCCGCGAATGCCTTTCAGCCTTATGCCGAAAGATTGCTCGAGGACAAGGACGACGAGGTCGTCCTGGCCGCGATCGCTACGGCCCGGGCCACCCGAACGAAGATGGCGATGAATGCGCTGAAGCGAATCGCTTCGGACACGAAAGCCGACGGCCGAGCGAGAGTCGAAGCGATTCTGGCACTTGAGTCGATGGACGCTTCGGAGTTGGGCACGATCGTCGATTCGGCCTTGAACGACCGCGACGATCGCCTGAGGGCCGAAGCTCGGCGCATCCTGGCCAGGCTCAACCCCGCCCGGACCCTGAAGCTGGCGGAAGAGGTTCTGGCCTCGGGATCGCTGCGGGAGAAACAGGCGATCATCGAAACCGTCGGCCAGCTGAACGAAGCGGGGGCGGTCGTACTCCTCGAAAGCTGGATGGACCGTCTGCTCAGCGGCTCTTTCCCGACGCCTCTTCAACTCGATCTGCTGCTCGCTGCGCAGGTGAAGGCCCAGAGCACGTCGGATTCGAAGCTCGCCGAACAGATCAAGACTCATTCCGACAAGAAACCGGCCGGAGACGCCGTGGCGAAATTCCGCGAGTGCATGGAAGGCGGCGACGCCGCCGCGGGCCGGCGAGTCGTCCTGAACAGCACCGCCGCGGCCTGCCTGCGCTGCCACATCGTGCAGGACAAGGGCGGTAACGTCGGCCCTGTGCTCAATGGTATCGGAGTTCGCTACGACCGCCGCACGCTGCTCGAATCGATCGTCGCCCCCGATGCCCGCATCGCCGAAGGCTTCAAATCGATCGTCCTGGCGTTGAAGGACGGCACCGTCGTCGCCGGCGTGCTGAAGTCCGAGAACGCCAAGGAGGTCGTCGTCGTCACGGCCGATGCCGTTCCGATCGCCGTGCCCGTGGCCGAGATCGAAGAACGTGCCGCCGGAATTTCGGCGATGCCTTCGGACCTGGCCACCAAGCTGAGCCCCCGCGAGATCCGCGATGTGGTCGAATTCCTGTCGACCCTGAAATCGTCCGACGGCAAATGATCTGCGAAAAAGGGGTCAGGACCCTTTTTCTGGAAATCGAACTGTTCTGATCTGACTCGCTCCGTGAAAAAGAGACCTGACCCCTTTTTCACGGAGAACTCGAAGACAGGGATTCCCGGATTCTCATGTTCACCAAGCGCATCATTCCCTGCCTCGACGTGCATGCCGGGCGTGTCGTCAAGGGCACGAACTTCGTCAACCTCCGCGATTCGGGCGATCCGGTCGAGCTGGCCTCCAGGTACGACCAGGAAGGGGCCGACGAACTCGTTTTTCTTGACATCACGGCCAGCCACGAAGGCCGCGACATCATCCTTGATGTCGTCTCCCGCACGGCCGAAGTCTGCTTCATGCCGCTGACAGTCGGCGGCGGCATCCGAAACCTGGAAGACATCCGCAGGCTCCTCAACGCCGGGGCCGACAAGGTTTCGATCAATTCCGCCGCGGTGCGTGACCCGGACCTCGTACGCAAGGCCGCCGAACGGTTCGGCAGCCAGTGCATCGTCGTGAATATCGACCCGAAGCGAATCTGGACGGAACACGAAGGCCAGCGGCAGTGCCGCTTCGAAGTGCACATCAATGGCGGCCGTCTGCCCACGGGGCTGGAGGCCGTCGCCTGGGCGCGCGAGGTCGAAAAACTGGGCGCCGGCGAGATCGTTCTGACCTCCATGGACGCCGACGGCACCCAGGCCGGCTACGACCTCGAAATCACCCGGGCCGTCTCGGACGCCGTTACCATTCCTGTCGTCGCCTCAGGCGGGGCCGGTTCGATCGACCACTTCGAAACCATTCTGACCGAAGGCCATGCCGACGCCGCCCTGGCCGCCAGCCTGTTCCACCAGCGGCAACTGACGATCCCGGACTTGAAGGCCGAACTAGCCCGGCGTGGGCTGCCCATGCGGCAGACCGTCGCCGCGACTGCCTGAACCGGCTATGTTCCGCCGAGGCGCATCGACAACGGCCGAAACTGCGAACGCCCCGGCAGGGCCGTTCCATGAGCGGGCCGCGCAACTTACCGGCGATATCCCCGCGCTGGTCGACGCCCTGCTGGACGACGCTGCCGACCGCCGCGCCGGAGATGTGCACCTGACGCCGACCCCCGAAGGCATCGAAGTCCGCTATCGGCTCGACGGCGTCCTGGCCGATGTCGCCCTGTTGCCGCCTTCGGTCTCGGCTTCCGTGATCGCCCGACTGAAGGTGCTCGCCGGCCTTTTGACCTATCGCACCGACGTGCCGCAGGAAGGGCGCATCGAGCCGCTGAATCGACCCCAGAAGGGCGAAATCCGCCTGAGCACGTTTCCGACTCTGCATGGCGAACGGGCGGCGCTGCGGTTCGTCACCGGAACGGAAGTGCTGCACGACCTCGATCGGCTCGCTTTGCCGGACGCGGTCGTCGGCTCGCTCCGTCGTGCGATATCAGCGACTTCCGGCCTGGTCATCATCACCGGCCCGGCGGGGGCGGGGAAGACGACGACGCTCTATTCCTGCCTGCGTGCGATCGTGGCCGATCCGCACACGAAGCGGGCCGTGATTACGCTGGAAGATCCCGTGGAGCGTGCTCTGGAGGGAGTTTCGCAGACATCGCTCGATCGGCGCGATGGCGGCAGCCTGGCCGCGCTCGTGAAAGCCGTTCTGCGGCAGGACCCGGACGTGATCGCCATCGGCGAGATCCGCGACCGGGCCACCGCCCGGGCCGCGATGCAGGCGGCGCTGACGGGCCATCTCGTCCTGACGACCACCCACGCTGGCGACACCGTGGAAGTGCTCACGCGGCTGTCGGACATGCGCATTCCGCCCTACATCCTGCGCAGCGGCCTGCGAGCCGTGCTGGCACAGCGGCTCGTGCGGAGACTGTGCACGGCCTGCCGGGTGGAAATGCGATCGGATGATACCGGGATAAATGCAATTGACACCGAACTTCGAAACGGGTTCGAAGCGAATCCGGTGGGATGCGAGGCATGCCGGGGCACGGGCTATTCCGGCCGGGCCGTAATCGCCGAATGGCTGGAGACCGGCGACGACGCCCTGAGCCGCTCGCTGACGTCCCGCATCGATGCCCGCAAATTGCGCCGGCTGAGGGCCGAATCCGGGGCACAGGTCCTGGCCGACGACGCTCTCCGTCTCATCGCCGAAGGCGTGACATCGCCGCTGGAAGTGGCCCGGGTTTTGGGTGTTTCGTCGAATTGAAATTCACTTGCAGTGATGTTGGAGGCAAAAAGGGGTCAGGAGCCTTTTCTATTGCTGACTGCCTAAAAGGCTCCTGACCCCTTTTCTACTTCCTTTTCTACTTGTCCCTTTTCTCCTCCTTGTCGCAAGTTCAGTCCACAATGCTTACATGCAATTCTTGGAAAGCTATTGAACGCAGTCACATTGAATCTCTTTCCGCAACGAGGACATAAATAGAAGTGCAGCTTGAAGTAACATGTGACACTTGTGGTATACTGTATAATGAAGATAATCATGCACAATGAAATGTAGACCCAGCTGACTGTATAATCTTCAAATCCAGGAAATGCTGAAGGCAACAAGCACAAAGCCAAGCTTATAGTTCCGATGATAATGCTTCTTACATATGAAGACAACATCGTAGAATAATATTGAGACTCGTTGCTATAGAGATGATTGTCTGATTGATGCATGTTCTGGCCTCAGTACTCGGGAAGAATGGGGCATTCTACATTTCCTGAAATGGGCAGAAAAGGAGTCAGGAGCATTTTCTGTTCCTGACCCCTTTTCTGCTCTCGGGTTACGAACGAAGCGACGTCATTCCGTCAAGCTATCGAAGTCGTCCGTCGGAAATTCGTGGCCCCAGCTCTGGCGATATTCTTCGGGGCCGATCACTTCGTAAATCCTCCAGAGTGAATTCGTGATCTGCCGCACGATGCGCAACCTTGAGCATGAACCTTCGAGCAGGATTTCGAAATCGTCGGCATTCCACATGCCCCAGCTTGCCCAGTCAGGATAGCCGCGAACGACGAAATTTGCGACTTCCGACTTGCAATCGATATGAAGTTGCAACTCGCCAGGTTCGTCCATGAATACGGCTGTCGCATTCGAAAGACCTTCTCGCAGGTTCCGGGCCATGCGTGCCAGGTCGAGCAAACTGTCGTGAAGGTACGAAACTTCTCTGACGACCGATTTCCCCTCGAACGAAATCGAAACCTCGGCCCAGCCGTGATGCTTCACTTCGTAGTCGATGCGGAAATTGCGATCGTCAAGCTCGATCGCATTCGAATCTTCGATATCGTCCATGCGTACTTCTTATGAGTCCAGCCTGTCAATCGCCCTGCATATTCACGCCCGTGGCCGATTTCACCGTGCTGACCCATTTCAGATAATCGGGCAGCATTTCCGGCTCGCCGCGCAGGCCGGCACGTTCGTCGCGATAGCCGATCCGGCCGTCCACGATCGATCCCTGCCAGTACTCTTCCGATTGTCGCCGGGCCGGCTGGGTGGCGAACCAGTGGAGGAACGCGTTCACCTCGCGCAGAAGCCGGTACGAAGAAGGCGTATCGGCCACGCCCACGGCGTAATACCAGGGCTGATTGGCCAGGTTTCCGGTGACGATTTCGATCCGCCCATGCCAGGGGCTGTCGTGGCCGTTGCAGGCCCACCAGTAGATGGGCTTGTCGACGGCGAAGGCGTCCACGATGCCATCGGCGAGGCAGTCGTGAATGCGGCTCTGATCCGAATAGGTGATCAGATTGCCGAGCCGAACCTTTCCGCCCGGCACCTGCGCGTTGGCCGACCAGCGGATGCCGGCGTCTTCCAGCGTCTTCAGGGCGGCGGGATCATTGATGCAGCCCAGGGTGCGGCCGTGCAGGTCGCCGATGCCCTGGATGCGGGTGTCGCCCTTGCGCCGGGCCAGCACGAATTCCAGCCAAGTGTACGTTTCCGAATAGGCCACTTTACGATAACGGGGGCTGGGTGGCAGGGCGCTCCAGACGAGATCGGCCGTGGACGTGCCCTCATCGGGACTGACCCAGAGCAAATTCGTGCACTGATCCCACGGATGTTCGAGGAATTCGCACGCCACGCCGAGCCATTTGGCGAAAGCCCGGGCGTAGTCGACATCCAGCCCGCGCAGCTCCGAACCGTCGCGCCGGAACGAAAGCCCTTTGAAATCAGGCTCGATGGCGATGCGGATCCGGCCCCTGCGGCGGATCGAGTCGAGCCGGTCGAAACAGGGGTCGACGGGTACCGACTCTGTGATCGCCAGGGCCGCCAGTTCCTGGTCGGGGGCTTCGGTGAACCAGATGCCGTCCATACCGGCGGCCAGCCGTTCGGCGATGTGGTGCTTTTCCAGAAGGCGTTCGGAAATGAGCTTCACGACCGACATCGTTTCGCCCACGGTGCGGCTGTTGGCCGAGATCACGGCCAGCTCCTGCTGCGTGCTGGCGACCATCTCACGCATGCGGGCTTCGGTTTCCTGCAGCGAGTGGCTGGTGCGCTTGAGCGTCTCTTCAGCCAGTGTTTCGAAGCCGCCGAGGACCTTGACGACGTCGGTCAGGTCCATGATCTTGAAGGCTTCGTTGCTGGACTGGGTCGCCTCGTTGGCCAGGCCCTTGATTTCCTGAGCGACGACGGAAAACGTCTTGCCGTGCTCGCCGGCCTTTGCCGAGGCGATCTGGGCGTTGATCGACAACATGCGGATCGTCTTGCCGATCTGGCCGACCGAATCGAGCACGTCCGCCAGGTCGTCGGTTTTGGAGTCGAGCAGAGAGCGTGTCGTGGCCAGGCCTGTTTTCAAGTCCTGAAACACGCCTGAAAGGCGTTCGTCGGTTTCGGCGACGAGCCCTGTCAGAGTGTCCATTGCCATCTGAACCTGGGAGTTCGTCCGTTCGACCGATTCGTCGAGCTTCTTCGTCCAGCTCCGGATTTCTTCCAGGAGCCGGTCTTCGGCTTCGAGATCTTCGCCGACGAACCCGACGCGAAAGGCCAGATTTTCATGCAGCCGGTGCAGGGCGGCACGCACTTCGAAGCTGTCGAACTGGCCGAGGTCATCCGGCGGCCGCGGGGCGGTCACGGGCGGAGGCGATGTCGCCTGAGCCAACGTATCCATTCGAGAGGCAGGGACAGGCCCTGCACTCGGTTCGGATTCGGTGACTTGATCGACCATCGGACGCCTTCCGGAAAACGACCGCTCCACCACTGCGCAGTATCGCTTACGTAATCTGCATCATGAATGCCCGTCAGTCAAGCTGTAACGGCAACATGCATGAGTGGTTTCATGAACTCTACTGGCTCAGGTGGAGGGTTGCCTTCACGAATCGGCAGAGGAAAAAAGGCGACCACAGAGCAGTCAGAACCCGCCCCGATCGTTCGGATTCGGCGCAGGCTTGCGGCGAAAAATGGTCAACTGTAATCGCAGGGATCGAAGTCATCGGCCGGAACGTCCGGACCCGTGACGGTCGACGAGCTTTCCCCAGTCAGTGTGATCGTGAAAGTGAAATCGTTCACGAACGTGAGATCCCTGACTTTGGCCTTCAATACAGGCCCAAGGTAAAGGGCTTTCAGGTAAGTCACCCTTTCGCCGTTTTCGATGACTCGTTTCATGGCTTTGTTGGCCGAAACATAATTTTGGAAGCCACCGTCTGGCACAGGATTCTGAACCGCTGACGTCGTCGAATTGAGGTACCAGCCCTTGATCTTGAACAAGGCGACCACACGTTTTCTCTTGCCCTGCTCAAGAAAAAGCCGCGCCTTGAGGAACTGAATATCCGCCATGGTCGAACTCTCCTGATACGAAGCGAAATGAGGACCAGAAAGGCCGCAACCTCAAAATTTCGGATCGAGACGATCGAATGAACGTATGATCCAAAATCATGGATCATCATAAAACGGTCCGGACGGGGGCGTCAATCGACCGCCGGACGCGATCGAATCGACTGCGGTTCGTCTCAATGGTCTCGAATTGAATCGAAGGCTACAGGGTTCGGCTTTCGCGTGACCGTTTCATCTGCCGCGATCGAAATTGGCGTACGCTGGTCAATCGCTTCGATTTCATTTCACGATTCGCGGCTGGCTTCGCTCCAGCGTGATGCCGAGCCCACCTGATCCAGCTTCTTCCGCAACGACTTCGCCGCTTCGCGCGGGCGGTCGGCTTTGAGGATCGCCGAGCTGACGGCCACGCGGGTCGCGCCGGCTTCGATCGCTTCGTCGATCGTATCGGCGTCGATCCCGCCGATCGCGAACCAGGGCAGCGTCGTCTGTTCGGCCACGTGCCGCACGTAACCCGTGCCGGCGATCTGCTCATGAGTGAAGGTCTTCGTCCGGCTCGGGAATACAGGGCCCACGCCGAAATACTGGCCGCCGTCTACGATCGCCTGCTTCAGCTGAGCCGGTTCGTGGGTGGAAACGCCTACGATCATCCGAGGGCCGACGAGTCGGCGAGCGTCGCGCACGGTCAGGTCGTCCTGGCCCAGGTGCACGGCGTCGGCGCCGGCCAGACGGGCGATGTCCACACGGTCGTTCACGGCGAAGAGAACACCGGCCCGGGCTGTCAGGATGCGAATCTCGCGGGCGTGTTCCAGCAGAATGCGGTCGGGCAGGTTCTTTTCTCGAAGCTGGATGAAGTCGACGCCCCCTTCGATCGCCTCGCCCACCACCCAGGTCAGGTCGCCCAGCGTCGGCATGTTGCCCACGAGCAGGCAAAGCCGCGTATCGGCCAGACGCCGCACGGCCGAAACGGCCAGGAGCATGCGTTTTTCGAGCGTGTAAAGGTCGTAACGCAGAACCTCGAACCGGCCTGAGACCCAGACGTCGTAAAGCTTGGCGAATTCCTCCAGAGATCGCAGGGCTTCCGTCACCCGTTTGAAATTTGCCACGAGAACGTCGCGGGGGCTGGTGCGCAGGCCTTCGTCGACGGCCATGATGTGCGTGCCGACATCGCCTGCCGTGTCGCGCTGGGGCGTGATCGTCTCGGCCGGGAAGCCGGACATGGCCTCGGCCAGGCGGTGGCGCACGTCCTTGAGGCCGCGGGTGAGCGAGGGATCGTCGAGCGCGAACCGGGCGTAGTCCTCGACGACTCTCAGGCCTTCGCGCACGCGGTTCGATGCGGCGTCAATGATCCTGGCGATATCGGCGCTTTCCACGGCATCGGCCAGGACGATCGGTTCGCAGCCTTCCGGCAGGGGCAGGGGCTCGGATTCGTCGGCCGTCTGGCTGCGGAAGTAGTTGCGCAGGGCCTCCATGTCAGTGCCCATGGCCTGCACCTGGCGGGCAGCTTCCTTGTGGCTGTTGAGCAGGCCGTAAAGGAGTTCCTCTGTGCCGACGAGCTTCGTCCGGTCGATCGACCGGGTGAAAAGCTCGGCGTCGGCGATGGCCATTTTCAGTGCCGGAGAGTGTCCGGCGGAATGCGAATGATGCGAATCATGCCGTGGAGGCGTGTCTCCAGCCGAACCTGCATCGACTTCTTCGGCGGTTCGTTCCAGCCAGCTCAGGCGTGCGTCTTCGGCCAGGCCCCAGCGGGTGAGCAATACGGTGGCCTGGCTCTCGTCGTCGGCCAGCAGTGAACGAAGCAGGTCCATCGGGTCCGCGAATCGCCGATTGGCGGCCGAAGCGTGCCGGGCAGCGGAGTGGAGAGCCCGAAGGGCGCCTTCGGTGAAAGAATGTTCGTTCATAAACTTCGTGCTGGTTGGGACTTGTCAGGTTCTTCCCGGGTTGCCCGGCGAGTCGGGGCTTGATTTCGCCGTCGGGGTGTCCATCTATAGTATGGTACCGTTTCGGACCGATTCGCCCAACCGGTCGTCAGGCTGGTCGGAAATCGGGCCCGGAATTCCGCAACGAAGCTGATTTCCCTTCGAGGAGACAACCGAATGAGTCTGTCGCGTCGCGTTTTCGTGGCTCTGGGCGCAGTCGCCCTGGCTGGCCGCAAGGCTCTCGCTTTCGGCACCAACGTGCTGGGCCACACCGTCAAGGACATTGACGGCAAGGACGTCAGCCTGGCCGATTACAAGGGTAAGGTCGTTCTGATCGTCAACACGGCCAGCAAGTGCGGCCTGACGCCACAATACGAAGGCCTGGAAGCTGTCTACAAGAAGTACAAGGACAAGGGCTTCGTCATTCTGGCCTTCCCGGCCAACGAGTTCGGCAAGCAGGAGCCCGGCACGAATTCCGAAATCAAGGAATTCTGCAAGGATAACTACAGTGTCAGCTTCCCGCTGTTCTCCAAGATCGTCGTCAAGGGCGAAGGCATTCACCCGCTTTACAAGCAACTGACTTCGGCCAAGGGTTACGAAGGCGAAATCGGCTGGAACTTCGCCAAGTTCCTGATCGGCCGCGACGGCGAAATCATCGCCCGGTTCGAGCCCAGGGAAAAGCCCGACAGCGAGAAGATCACGGCCGCTATCGAAAAAGCCCTGGGCAGCTGATAGCTCGGGTTCGCACTTACGTTGCCAGCCTGTTTCGTACACTAAGGCGGAATCGCGAGATCGCGATTCCGCCTTTGACTTTTTTGTGCCCCGTGATTGACACCCGCCTTTCGCGCTGTTGGAATCAATATCTATCTATCTGACCTGTTCCGAGTCCCGGGAGCTGGTTCATGCGAGAACTATCCGCCCAGGATCTCGCCACAGTCAACGATCTCCTTGCCGCCCAACTTCGTGCCGGACTGCCCCTTGAACCAGGCCTTCGTGCCGCCGCGGCGGACTGGCCAGGGCGTGCCGGCAGCGTGTTGAGGGACTTGACGGAGCGGCTGGAACGGGGCGAATCGCTGGAGCAGGCCCTGACCGCCGCCGGCGATGTTCCGGTGGAATATGCGGCGCTCATCGAAGCGGGCAAGCGTTCCGGCGACCTGCCCAAAGTGCTCGACGAACTTACGAAGCTTGCCGACTTGCGGCTGCAATCGCGCCGGACGGTCCTTCTGGCTGTGATTTATCCGTCATTCGTCGCCCTGGCCGCGATGCTTCTGGGGTTTTTTCTCTGGACCAGGATGCTGCCGGCGTTCGTGGCCGACATGGTCGATGCCCAGGCGCAAGTGCCACCTTTCCTCGGGAATCTCGCCCACTGGGGCTCAATCGCAGGCGCACGTATTTCCCTTCCCGTTCTCGCGGCTGTCATGCTGGCGATGATGGCGGCTTTTCTCTTGGCGATCTCCAGGCTCGGGCCCTGGGCCGAGCGCCACATGGAACGGCTGCCCTGGCTGGGAAAGGCGTGGAAAGAGGCCAGCGTGGCCCACTGGGCTCGGCTGATGGCCGTGCTCCTGGAACACGGCACGCCGGAAGACCAGGCTGTCGAACTGGCCGCTCGTGCCAGCGGTTTCAGGCATCGGTCCGAACGGTTTCGGGCCGTGGCCGATACGATCCGGGCTGGCAACCGGCCTTCGCGGGCCGACTGGCAGGCGACCGGGGTGGGTGCCCTGGCGGCCTGGGCCGTGAGCGGTTCGGGCAATCTCCAGGCACGCACGGCGGCGCTGCGGCTCGTTGCGGCGAATCACCAGCGCAGTTCTTCGGCCCGCATGCTTCTGGCTTCGCGGTTGTTTCCGCTGTTCCTTCTGGTGCTCGTCGGCGGCACGTTCACGCTGATTTACGGGCTGGTGATGTTCGCACCATTGGCTCGACTTTACGAAGGCCTGGGGGGCTTGCCATGAACCAGCCGCCAGGCGGATCGCCCGCTGGCCACGTGAGCGCTTCCGGAGAGGCTTCCGGCAACGCCTCATCACTGGTCGGCCTGGGGCTTTCGAAGGAAGAGAAATTACGCCTGATCACGGCCCTGGGCGAACTCGCCGAATCGGGCCTGCCGCTGCATGAGACAGTACGCGGCCTGGCGGCCGATCTCCCGGACCGCCAGTTCCGCGAATTGTTGAACCAGTTCGCGAACCGGGTCGAAGCAGGCGAGAACGCGCATGATGCGATCGACATTCTCCTGGATCAGGCTGATCCTGCCGTCACGGGCCTTTCGAAGGCCGTTCTGCGCACCAGCGAGCCGCTCAAAACCCTGTTCCGGCTGATCGACTATCGGCGTGAGCGGGTGTCGATCGCCCGCCAGTTCTGGCTGAAGCTGCTTTACCCGGTGCTCCTTCTGCTCCTGACGGCGTTTCTCACGGGGATCGTGTTGCGGATCGTCTCCGGCTCGATCGCCCCGATGATGCGCAGCTGGGGGATTCGTCCACCGGCGCTCACGGAGGTAATCTTCGAAGTGGCCGACGGCCTGGAATCTCTGGGCTGGCCTGGCATTTTCCTGCCCGGCCTTTTCGCGATGCTCCTGCTTTACGTCGCCATGGGCGGCATCAACGGGATCCTCCACAAATGGCATGACCTCGCACAGCTTTGCCTTACGCTGGCCGATCTTCAGCGGGCGGAAAGCCCTTTGCCCGAATCGCTGACGATGTGCGGCGTCATGTTCCGGGGCCGAATCGGTACGGCGCTGGAAGACATGGCCGGGCAGGTGCGGGGTGGCGCGAATCTGGCCGACGCGATCGACTCGCAGCGTGCCTTGCCCGACGGCCTGGGCTCGATGGTGCGCTGGTCCGAGTCGTCCGGCGGGTCGAGCGCCGAAGGCCTGGAAGCCGCCGCGGCCCTGTTCGAAGCCCGGGGCCGGGGCACGGCGGGCGTTCTTGCCAGCGTGTTCACGGTGTTCGCCGGAATTCTGGTCACGTGGGTCATCCTCCTGCTGCTGGTCGGCATCTATCTGCCGGTATTCATGTTCCAGAGGATGTTCCTATGACCGGCGAAGGGGAATGACGATGCGCCAGAGCCCGGCCGGTCCGGAATCCGTCAGGCAGTACAAGTCCGATTTCGAATCGCTGCGAGCGCAGGCCCGGCCCGGGAAAAAGCGGGGCCGCGGGTTTTCGATCAATTCCATGCTGGCGATGATGGTCCTGTTCGCCGTCGCTTTCGCTTTGATGCGGCTGTTTCGCGATCATCTCGACGTGCTTCTGGCCATCGTCATCGGCTTTCTTTTCTCGTCTCTCGTGGGCATGGGCTTCGTGGCCGCGCGCCGCAAGGCCGCGCTTCAGGAGGCCTTCCTGTCGCTGGTGGCGGCGTCGCGTAGCGGGCATTTGCCCATCACGGGCGGCTTGATCGCATTCGCCCGCCAGTGCGGGCATCGCGGATTCCGGCGCAGGATGGTCCGGCTTGCCTATTCGCTCGAAAAAGGCGTGAACCTGCCCGATGCCGTTCGGGAGACGCGAGGTGTCCTGCCTCGCGAGCTTGACGCATCGTTTCGTGTGGTCGAATCGACCGGTGGTGCATCCGACGCCATGCTTCGGCTGTCGGATCTGCGGAACCGCCGGATCGAGGCCTTCAATCCGCTCATGGGCATGGCTGTCTATTTCCTGGCGCTTTCGTTTCAATTCCTGCTGATCGCGACTTATCTGGTCGAATTCATCTGGCCCAGGTTTCAGGCGATTATGGCCGACTTCGGGACATCGTCGCCGCCAGTGACAGGGTTCGTGCTGGGTGTGCTCACGGACTGGTTCCGGTTCGGCAGTCTCCTGTGGATCTCGCTCATCCTCGGCATCCCCGTGCTGATCGTTTATCTGCTCGTCCTTTCGCGCGGTGGTTCCGGGCTGGGGATTTTCGGCTGGTTCGTGCCGGGCTTGACCGCAGGCGAACGGGCGACGGTGTTGCGAGGCCTGGCGGAAACGATCCGCCACCAGAAGCCCATCGACGATTCGCTGCGCATTTTCGGCGACTGGTCGCTGCGTAGCATCGTGCGGCGGCGCTGCCGGCTGGCCCGGCAGGCCGTCGTGAGCGGGGTGGACTGGGTCGACGCACTTGCCGGCGAAGGGCTTGTCCGCCGCTGCGAAGTGCCGCTCCTGAAAGCCGCTTCCGCCGCGGGGCAGCCGGCCGATACGCTCGAAAGCCTGGCCGATGCGATTCAGTCACGCCAGTGGTATCGCTGGCGAATCTTCGCCGATATGGCTCAGCCGGTTTTGACATTCGCCTTCGCTGTTCTCGTGCTGCTCCTGTGCTACGCGATCTTCGAGCCGTTCGTTTCGCTCATCCGGAGGCTCGCATGATGTCGCACGCTCGTGGATTGCATTGGATTCGAAATCGATCCGCGAAGGATGGCCATTCGCGTTGTCGCAGAGGCTTCCTCATCGTCGACCTGCTTGCCGGCGTGGCGCTCGCGGGGCTCGCGCTTGCCCTGGTGGCCATG
The DNA here is from genome assembly GCA_016125085.1 of bacterium. GTDB lineage: Bacteria > Planctomycetota > Planctomycetia > Isosphaerales > Isosphaeraceae > QWQI01. The sequence goes on along the minus strand of WGMM01000021.1, from coordinate 24,126 downwards.
GTGATCAAGTCGGACATTCAGGTGCGGCGCGCGAGTGAAGCCCGCTATCGCTGCCTGATCCGTTTCGAAAATTGCATGGCCCGGGCCGAAACACTCGAAGCCGGTGCCCTCGATGAATCGGCCATTCGTGGCATGCTCAGCGAACTTACCCGGCTCGAAGGGGCGGAAGTCATGCCTGCGGAAGTGATCGTGACCGGCCTGACCGGCTCCCCGGCGGGAAAGCGAGTCGTTCTGCGTACGACCGGCGATGCCTCCCGTGTCGGCACGGTGTTCCTCATGCGTGACTTTTACCCGGGCCCTCCCGGTGCAGGGGGCCGGCCATGATCCGCGTAAACGACGGCGCGACTGGTTCGAAATTCAGGCCCGGCTATTCGCTCATCGAAATGCTCGTCGTCATCAGCGTTTCGGTGTTTCTGCTCTCGCTGATGTATTCGGCGCTCGTCGGCGTGTTGCGCCGGACGACCGAGCCGGATATTGTCGCTTCTCAATTTCTCACTGCGACTCAGGCCACGGAAATTCTGCGAGATGAATTGCGGCGATCCGGGGCGATGCAAGTCGACGCCTCTGGAACTTCCGTCCAAATTGAATTCGAAGGATCGAATTCCGCGACCTGGCGTCTGGGCGAAATGCCGTTTCGGCTGGAGAGATCCGCTCCGGGCGACAAAATGCCCGGTATTTTCGGTCTGACGGGGTTCGATTCAGGCCGATTCGAACGATTCGAAACCGGGCCGGGCCGCCCCGAAATGTTGAGATTGACACTCACGCCGGAACGCCCGCGGCGGCGATCGAATGCTGGACCCGTCGAAGTCCGCCCGATCCATTTCGAATTCGCCGTCGGAACGACGAAATATCAGTCAAAGAAAGACGAGCCGAAAGCGAAACCCGGGGAACCGAAGTCATGATTCACCCGCCTGGGTCGCTTCGTCCGAAATGGAAATGCAGTCATGGGCGGCCGGGTATCGCCCTCATGCCGATGCTGGGTCTGCTGGTTCTGCTGGCGCTTCTGACCAGTATGTTGGCGCAACGGCATGTGCGTGGTCACCGGGCGTTTCAGACCTCGGCACGCCAGGCCCTGGCGCGGCAGATCGCTTCGGGCGAGGCTCAGCGGATTTTGCGGTCGATCGCTTCGGATGTGCCCGTGCAAGCTTCGAGTCGCACGATCACTTCTGTTGAGGTTCCCGGGCTCTCCGATCCGGTCGCGATCGCCGTGACTCGACTCGATGACTCCGTTTCGAAATATCGCGTGGAAGTACGCATCCCGGCCGATGCGGGACCGTCCGTCGTAAGGGAGTCGCTCGAAATACCATGAAATTGCAACGAATCGCTCAATCGAAATTCCGGAAGAGGCACCTCATGCACCGCCGCGCGTTCACACTGATCGAACTGCTGGTCGTCATCGCCATCATCGCGGTGCTGGTTTCGCTGCTCCTGCCTGCGGTTCAGTCGGCTCGCGAAGCCGCCCGGCGCGCCCAGTGCGTCAATAATCTCATGCAGATCGGCCTGGCCTTGAACAATTACGAATCGGCCCATTATTCCTTTCCGCCGGGGGTGATCAATCCTACCGGGCCGATCGTGAACAAGCCCGAAGGAATTCATTACGGCTGGATCACGCAGGTGCTGCCGTATCTGGACCAGGCGAATGCCTATGCCCATTTCAATTTCCGCAGGGGGCTGTACGAAGGTGTCAATGACACGGTGCGGTCTCATTCCGTGAGCACGTTCTCATGTCCTTCCGATCCTCGGCGATTCACCGGATTGCGTGGTTCGCAGAACACGAACTACGCAGCGAATTATCACGAGAAGGAGGAGCCGATCGACGTCACCAACAATGGTGTGTTTTATTTGAATTCGTCGACGCGGCTGGAAGCGATCCGTGATGGTGCGAGTTATACGCTTTTCGTGGCCGAACGAAAGATGACAGCCGACCTGGGCTGGGCCAGCGGCACTTCGGCGACGCTGCGCAACACGGCTTCCGCACCTAACTCCGGTTTGTCGGCACCTGTGTTCCGGATCGATTCCGGTATTTTCGAAGCCGGGGGGCCGGATCAGGTGATCAATTTCAGCACCGATCCCGAAGGCAGCGAGGCGGCACCCGATCCTGTGACCGAAGAGGGGCAGAAGCGGCTTTCCATGCTCTGCGGCGGCTATTCGTCGTATCATCCCGGCGGCATCAATGCCTGTGTCGGCGACGGATCGGTCCGATTCATCAAGAATACGCTCAGCCCATCGGTTTTCGCCCGGCTGGGCCACCGGGCCGACGGTCAGTTGATCGGGGCGGATCAATATTGAGTCGATCCGGATCGCCGCGGCGGACTGGATTTCCCGTCGAACCGTCGCGGCGAACTCTTTCGTTCGGATTTCGAAATCTTGCGAAAGGCATCAGGCACACTCATGCGAATCCGCCGCGCATTCACCCTGATCGAGCTGCTTGTCGTCATCGCCCTCATCGCCGTGCTGGCATCGCTACTTTTGCCGGCGGTTCAGTCGGCGCGTGAGTCAGCCAGGCGGACTTCGTGCGTCAACAACCTGCTGCAGATCGGCCTGGCTTTGAACAATTACGAATCGACTCATTTTGCATTTCCGCCAGGAGTGGTCAATGACACCGTGCCGATCGTGAACAAGCCTGTGGGTCGGCATTTCAGCTGGGTCACGCAAATACTGCCGTATCTGGACCAGGCGAACGCGTACTCTCATTTCAATTTTCGACATGGCGTATATGACCGTATCAATGACACCGTGAGAGGTCATGCCATCGGAACTTTCTATTGCTCGTCCGACATGGGCACAGGCGGTTCTTCGACCAATTACGCCGCGAATTATCATGACGCGGAGGCCCCGATCGACACCGGCAGCCATGGCGTATTTCGGGCGAACACAGCCACGAGCATCGACGATATCCCGGACGGCCTGAGCACGACTCTGCTCGTCGCTGAGAAGAAGATCACGGCGGATTTCGGCTGGGCGAGCGGTACGTCCTCGACATTGCGGAACACGGGGTATCCTCCGAACAATTCGCCGCCGGGGCCGGTTTATGATGTCGCTACAGGGTTTTTCGAATACTCTCGATCATTACACGACATCGAATTCGTTATGCCGCCGGGTAGCACACTTCCGGATCCGATGACCGCCGAGGGGCAGGAGCGGCTGTCGACTTTCTGCGGCGGCTATTCGTCGCGTCATCCGGGCGGTATCAATGCCTGCATGGGCGACGGTTCTGTCCGGTTCCTGAAACGCACGATTTCAAGTGAGATTTTCGCCCGGCTCGGGCATCGGGCGGACGGCGAACTGATCGGGCAAGATCGCTACTGACCTGAAGATCGCAGGATTCCGAACTTTCGAAATGGGGATTTCGAAACCGTCATGAAAAATCGTCGCGCGTTCACGTTGATCGAACTGCTGGTCGTCATCGCCATCATCGCCGTGCTGATTTCGCTCCTGCTTCCGGCGGTCGCGGCGGCCCGCAGCGCGGCCCGGCGGGCGCATTGCATCAACAACATGATGCAGATCGGCCTGGCCCTGAACAGTTACGAATCGTCGCATCTTGTATTCCCGCCCGGTGTGATCGATTCGTCACGGCCCATCGTGAACCGGCCCGAGGGTACGCACTATGGCTGGATCACGCAAATTTTGCCTTATATGGATCAATCCGCGGCGTATGCACATTTCAATTTCCGGCATGGCCTTTATTCTGGCGTCAACGACACCGTGCGGGCCCATTCGATTTCGGTACTGATTTGCCCGGCGGATCCGAATCTTGAGAAGGGTGTCAGCAACTACGCGGCGAATTATCATGAGAGGGAAGCCCCGATCGACGTCGACAACGATGGCGTATTTCACCTGAATTCGTCGACCCGGCTGGAGGCGATTCAAGATGGAACCAGCGCAACGCTATTCGTTTCCGAACGTCTGGGAACTGCGGATCTCGGTTGGGCCAGTGGCACATCGGCCACGCTCCGCAATACGGGCTATCCGCCGAACGGAGCGCCGCCGACGCCGGTGTTCGTGAAATCGTCCGGGACGTTCGAACCGGGCGATTCGGGTTCGAACACCGATTCCGGAATATCGAACGTATCGGGTCTGTCGGCTTTCGTCGCGCCGGCGTTCGAACCTGTCGGGGCCGCCACGCAACCGGCGGTCAATGAATCGACGGCCAACCCGGGGTCGGCAGCGGGCCAGAAGCAGCTTTCGACCTACTGCGGCGGCTATTCGTCCAGCCACTCCGGCGGGATCAATGCGTGCATGGGTGATGGCTCGGTGAAATTCATCACATCGACAGTGAGTCCGGTGATTTTCCAACGGCTGGGGCATCGAGCGGACGGTCAGTTGACCGGCTCGGACAAATACTGATCGTTCGGAGCGAAAATGGGCATCCGAAACGTCGACATGGTGCAACTTTCCGGATTCTCCCCTTGATCGGCGGGCGTGATTGGCGAAAACTGGATAAAAGCGTTTCCGACGAAAGTTCGAAGCTGGCGACCAAGATGCTCGAATTCCATTCCGAAGTGCCTGAGGAGTTGAAGCCGCTTTTGGACCTTTCCAGGCTGGATCAGGAAATCCGTGAACCAGGAGGATCGGACAAGGTCGAAGCGCGCCTCAAAACCGCTATCGAACTGCATCCTGATCATGGAGTTCCGCTTGCCGCCTGGGCATGGTTTCTGGCCAGGAACGAAGATTACGTCGGAGCGATCGCATGGCAGACGAAGGCCATCGACAAAGGTCCCGACGAGTTTCGTGCGATGTGGGGGGCGCAGCGAGCCGGCTTCCGGTTTCGGGCGGGCGACTGGCAGGGCGGGTTTCGGGAGTTTCGCGAACTGATCGAGGCGGACCCTGCCAATCCCGTGCCCCGGATCGCCCGGTCGTTCGAAATGCGTTCGATGGGTGATCACGTCAGCGGCGAACTCGACGAGATGTTCGCCATGCACATGGTCGGCCATTTGCAGACATCCCAGCTTTTCGAATTCTTCCGCCAGAATGTGCCTTTCTCGACCCTGGACCGGCTCAAGGCTTCGCTGTTCGTGCTCAGCGACCCGCTTGACGCCACGGCCAGGATCCATCGCGGTGAGATGTTCATGGCGATGGGCTCGCCCCAGGCCGCTTTTTACGACCTGCATCTGGCCGATGTGCTCCAGCCGCGAAATCTCGGCCTGATGGCCCGGATGGAGGATATCCGGGTGCGGGGCATCATGGCCGACCCGCCGCTCTACGATGTCGCCGTTCCCGTGACGCCGATTCTGCCGGCTTACGACCGTGTCTTGCGCGATTTCGCCACGTTTCTCGATACGATCCCCATACCGCCCCAAAGGGGCGTGCAGCTCGGATGGGTCGAGAAATTCTTCGGCAGGGCTTCGGCGGATGCACCATTCGACCTGATGCGGACAAGCCGGAATCTGCTCCTGGCGGGGATGGCGATAGGCATGTGTGCGAATCTTGTGGCGGTGGTGGGGCTTGTGGCAGTCGACATGTTCGAAGGCCGCCTGCTGCGTGCTTTCGGTGAGCGGCCAAAGCCTGGCGACATCTGGACTTCCACCGCCATCGGCATTCTGGCGGGGGGCTGGGCCGTCGCGAACGTCGCGGGCTCGATTCTGGCGACGATGGGAACGCTGCAGACCGTCTGCCGATGCCGGATCTCCGAAATGAGTTTCGTGCTCATGACGAAACGGTGGTATTTCCGCCCGTTCCTGGTCTATGGCTTCATATTTTTTGCATCGTTCCTGATGCTCGGGTCGATGTTCTTGAACTGGGCGATATCGGTCGTTCCGCTCTGGCTCTTTTTTCACGCTCGCCAATAGCCGCGGGCATGATCGTTGGGCCTCTTCCGGCCTGTCGGACCAGGGTTCGAAACAGGTGCAAGCATGAGCGAGCGATTCGCGAGTCTGCCGAAGATTCTGGCCGAGATCGCCGATCTGGGCCAGGTTCAGGAACGCTATGGGCTGGAAGGCGGCCCGGAGGATGTGAACCGGCAGATCGAGAATGCGCTCGTGCTGTTCCCCAATCATGGCGTGGCACTGGCGGCACGTGGCTGGACTCTCCTGGCCAGAGGGGAATTCGTTCAGGCGATCGGCTGGTTCACTCGGGCAATCGAGTCGGACGCGGGGGACGATCTGAAAAGCGAATGGCTGGGCTTCCGGGGCGGTTGCAGGTTCAAGACGGGCGATTGGAAGAACGCACTCGCGGATCAAGTGGAGGCCCGTGATCTTACTCCGACGAATCCACGAGTGCATGTCGTTCTGGCGATGACGTTTCGTGAGATCGGAGACCGGCTCAGCGCCATGCTCTGCTATGTGCTGGCTGGGTATTTCGGGGGCGAAATCCCCCGTTCCGAACTTTTCGAGAAACTGGTGAAGGATCCGGCTTTTGCGGACCCGGAACGGATCGAGGCTTCACTGTGCGTGCTCGCGGATCCGCTCGACAAGCATGCGAGAGTCGTGCGTGCTGAGGCCATGGCCGCGATCGAACACCCCAGCGCCGCGGTTTATGACCTGAAAATGGCCGATTCTCTCGCGCCGGGGGATCTTGGCGTCATGGTGCGAATCGAGGACTTTCAACTCAATGGCGTTTTCGCCGGAGGGCCGGTTTATGAAGTCGCCTCGGCCGAATTGCCGGCCGGGTCCTGCTTCGCCGGATTTCTGGCCGAATTCGAGCGGGAATATCGAACCCGGCTTTTACCGCGCGAAATTCAGCCACTTGCATTTCCGGTCGAGCGGGTTTTCGGGCCATCGAGGATCGTGCCGCCGGAGGAGCCGCTGGCCGCGCCGTTACATTCGATTCTCGCCGGTTCGGTCGCGACTCTCGTTTTCGCGGCACCGGCTCTGGCTCTCGCGCTCTCGAACGACGCGATCCCATGGAATTCTCCCGCGGCGATTCCGCTCGTGCCAGCCGATTTTCGATTCGCCGCCCAGGTCGGCTTGATGATTTCAGGTGCGGCGCTGCTGGCCCTGACCTCGATCAGCCTCGTTTTCGGGTGTTTCTGGTACGTCGCGGCGCTGCAGCGTGTGCAGGAATCGCTCACGGAAAAATATCCGCGATGTTCGCTTCTCTGGGGGCTGGCGTGGTTCGCGGGATTCATTTACGGAATGCCGTTTTACCTGGTCTTTCTGTTTCTCGCGCTGACTCTGCCGATTTTCGGCTATGCCCTGGCGCTGCAATACGCTCCTCAATTGACCGGCGTGGCCACGATTTTCGTGGTCGCGATGTCCTTCGGTCATCTCACCGGATTTTCGCAGACCTCGCCCTATCACCCTTCCGCACAACATCGAAAGGGGCAGGGTGGATGAAGCGGAACGAGGTCGATACGAATGGCGGATCGCGGGGTCAAGCCCACGGCTTTCGGTGATTCGAAACCGCGAGCTTGCCGCAATTCATTTCAATAACCGCATTTTTTCAGATGGTCGTAGCTCTTGCGCAGGCGGTGGATTCGTTCTTCCAGGCCCGGCTCGGGTTCGCCGCCGATGCCTTCCAGCTCGACGGTGTAGGCACCCGAATAGCCGACGCTGTCGAGCGTTTCGCGGATATCGGTGAAATCGACGGCCCCTCCTTCGCCCAGGGCAGGGAAATACCAGTCTTCCAGCCGCCCGCGGTTGTCTTTCACGTGCACGTTCACGACCAGCGGGGCGACTTTCTTCAATTCGCCCATCGGGGTCATGTCTTCGTTGTAATAAGCGATGTTGCCGGTGTCGAAGTTCAGCTTCACGGCCGGGTGGTTCACGTCGTTGAGCGTCTTGAGCATCGCGGCTGCGTTCTGGGTCGGGCCCTTGTGGGTTTCCAGGGCGAGCGTGATGCCGCAATCGGCGGCGACCTGGCCGATTTTGTGCAGGTTGGCGGCGATTACGGACCATTCTTCGTCGGTTTTCGGCTGGCCGGCACCGGTGACGCAGATCGACACGCCGAACCATTTGGCCGCGAATCGCAAACGGTTGCACGTGATCGTGACGCCTTCGTCGGTCAGGATGTTCGCCCCGCCGACATTGCAGCCGGAGACGCCGGCCTCGTGTTTCGACAGGTGCTCGACGAACTTCTTCGCGGTGGCATCGTCGGCCTTTTCGGTCACGACGACTTCTTCAGGAATGACGAGCCCGCCCAGATTGTGCCCGCGCAGGGCGAGTTCCAGATGCGTCAGCCCGGTTTTTATGAGATTCTCTGCCGCGACCCACACGCCTAAAGGACCGAAAGAGTTGGAAAAGCAGCTCAGGATGTGGCTCATGTCGGCGATTCTCGATGGCAGGGCTGAAGCGGAGGAGTTTCTGTCGCTCACAGGAAATTATCGATTCCGGCCGCGTGGGTCAAGCATGGTCGAAGAGTCGAAAGCCCGTGTTCGAAAGTGGCATCGGCGTCCCGCCGATGTTCGCGTTCAGGGTGAGTCGCCGGCATTGGAGCGATTTCTTCGAATCGAACGTTCGTTTCGGATTGGTTCATTTGATGACATTCCGGTGATGCGCGAAGCGGCGAGACGCCGCTGCCGCTTGTCGGGGTAGTGGCATCGGCGTTTCGCTCAGTCCGGGCTTCGTTTCGAAGGCCGATCCCTGCATGTTCATTCGATTCGAACGTAAACCCCGGGGCAATCTGCCCCGGGGTCGTTCGCGATTCGAATTTCGTACGATTCCCGTTCAGGGATTCGTTCGTTTCAGGATCACCACCAGGTACGGGCCGGGATCGTCTGAACCTTGTGGTTCACCTTGATGCCGGGATAGGTGTAATCCCGCATGAAGACCGACCGGTGGCCGTTGATCGGGTTGTTGTGGTTGCTCAGGTTGCGGCGATGGTTCAGAACGGCCTGCACGTTCGAAGGAGACGCGGTGCCGTTGTACATGCCGGCGCGGAGCTGCCAGTACTTGCCCGGGACGAACTGCTGATAGGCCTCGCGATACCGAATCGGCTTCCAGAAGTAGTTGGAAAGCGTCTGAGCCGTCGGGATGGTCCGTTCGCCCAGCAGCGGCGGGTTGAACTTGTCCTTGTACCGAACCGACAGCGGCGAGGCCGGAGCGGTCGGATTCACCGGGTTGGGCGGAGCGAACCCGAAGACGTTGACGGATGCCGAGCCCTGCCAGATCCGGTTCGTCGTCGTCGATCCGGTAATCGTCAGAGTCTGGATGCCATTCGTGCTGAAGATGCTCGAACGTGGCGATACCTGCACCAGGGCATCCGGGATGCCGTCATTATTGATATCGGCCGGGACGGTTGGCTGAACCGTGGCGGAGGGGAAAGCCACGCCGTTGACGACGATCGTACCCGCGACGATCTGAGTGAGCGGAGCGAAGCTCCCGCCACCGGGCAGCGTCGCCACGGAGAGGACATAGATGTCCAGCGGCGAAGTCGACGTGCCGTCGACGTCATAAGGCTGCGGGTTGGTGGGCAGGGTGTCCACGCCGATCTGGGTGACGATCACGTTGCTGTCGGGCGTCTGCAGCGGAATGAACGCGCCTTCGATCAGATAGGCGGCACCGCCCTGGGTTCCGCCCGCGGCTCCGATGAGCACGTCGGCCAGATTGTCGTTGTCGACTGTCGCACGGGAAGGAGTGCGGGCTCGCCAGAGGCCGCTGACGCCCGAGCCGACACGCCGCACATTTCCGGCGCTGGTCGTGAAGACTTGCGATTTCAGGTAGGTGTTCGACTCGGAACCGACCAGGCTGACGACGCCGTACAGGCCGGGATTGCCCGGCAGCAGGTAAGCCCGGCCCACGCCGCTGCCGAAGCCCGGGGCACCCAGCAGGATTTCGCTGTAGTTGTCGGTGTTTACGTAGCCGGTGGCCGAAACCGAGTCGCCGGTGAAGGCGTTGGCCACTTCGCCGATGAACTGGGCGTATTGCAGGCCTGTCGGGCTATCCAGCGAGATCGTACCGACGTAGCGGGCGTTCGAAGGCTGGCCGTAAAAGATGGTGGCCCGGCCGGCGTCGACGGGCACGCTGTTGGCACCGCCATAATTGGGCGAGCCGACGAGCATGTCGAAACGGCCGTCGCCGTTGAAGTCGCCGCCGAAGCCGACCGAATTGCCGGTGCGGTCCGAGCCGCCGACCACCACCACGCCGGGAACGTCAGACGTGCCGACCCGGGCCAGGCTGATGCCACGCGTCGTGCCGCCGGAAAGCGTCTGGTTCTTGTTGAGAAGGGCACTCGTGCCGTAAACGACATGCGCCATGCCGGAGACGCCGGGCGAGCCGACCATCACGTCCGTGATGCCGTCGTTGTCGATGTCCGTGTACCCGGCCGAGAAGCCCGTCTCACCATTGGATTCGGTGCCGACCAGCACGATGCCCTGCAGGCCCGTGGCGCCGGACTGTCCGATGAACGAGACATTGACCGTGGCAGCACCGGTCACGGCCGGGTTCGGGATCACCCGGTTCGGAATGACGTAGAGGGCCCCGTTATTGGCCAGGCCACCAAGTGTGACCCGGTCTGCACCGACGGAAAGCGCCGGGCGGTTTTCCTGGAACACGTTCCCGGCGGAACTGACCGACGTGCCCAGATTTCCCGTCCCTGACGACGTGGTCAAAGTCAGGGTGCGAATTCCGAGTGTCGAAAACGCGTTTTCGATGTCGACCGTCGATGACCCCAGGGTGAGGAAGTCGGAACGGCCATAGACAAGATAAGCACGGCCCGCGCCGTTCGAGCCGACCGTATTGGAAGCGTCGAGCGCGCCGGGATCGCCGATCATGAAGTCGCCGATTCCGTCGCCGTTGACGTCGCCAGCCGGAGCCACCGAGGTTCCGAATGCCGAAGCGCCGGTGCTCGGGTTCACCTGGGTCGGGTTGAAGAACGTGATGCCACGAATGGGACCTGTGTCGATCAGCAACGCGTTGGAATTGATTGCCCGGTCGGCATTCGTGAGGGTGAGGTAATCGGAAGGTTGCGAGCCGAAGACGAGCTGCACGCGGCCCTGGAACGGATTGGCGATCGCGAAATCCTGAAAGCCGTCATTGTTGACGTCGCCGACGACCGAAACGGTTTCGCCGTAGTCGGATCCGATGAGGCCGCTGCCATTGATGGCGACGCCGTAAGGTCCTGGAGCGGGCCCGGCCGTCAGCGACAGGTCGATGGCCATCAGCTCGCGGGTTTCCAGTGATTCGGCGGCCGGTCTCCAGGCACGCCCCTGTGATTTGCGGACGGTCCGTTCGCCACGATTCCTGAGCATCGGGAGACTCCCTTCTCCTGACCGCTCGATCGATGGGCCACAGTCGGCCGGCATCCACCGGGCAGTCCTGATAACTTCGGTTTTGGCTTCGGCCGCCGTAGCGAAGTTCGCCAGCCTGGCGCAACATTCGCAGAGCTCTCGCCGAAACGATTTAGTTTCTGGATCGACCGGAAATCCGGCCGAACTGTAAGGCTTTCGAAAATCCTGAGAAGTGAACCGCCTGGCGGAATTGATTCAACCGTCACGACCGGACTGTCCGATACATCCACTATAAGCGAACCGTCACGCTCGGCCAGAGCCGTCGTTTCCGGTGGGCAGAAATGCCCGCGAGTCATACGGAAACATTGGCTTGAGTACGTGCGAGCGAGTCGCTCATCGCAATCGAGCAGTCACTCCTCATATCAAGCCGCCTGCGTGGGGAACCGGCCACGGCAGGCGGAACGAGGTCCAGGGTCATGAGCCAAAGTTCGTTCCGACGGAAAGTCGCCCGAGCCGTCCCGCTGACCGCATTGACGTTCGCCTCTCTAGGCTCGTCAGGGTGTACGCGAGAGTTTTTCCGTCAGTGGGCCAACCAGGACGTTACGGAAGCGGTGTTCGAAAAGAGCCGCGACCCGCGATACCGGCTGGACATGTTTTCGATCGAACCGCCGGCGATGTCGCGCTTCGCCGACCCGTTCGACCCGGACCATCCGGCCGCGCCGCCCGATGACGTCGCAGCCGAAGCGCTCTCGCCGGTCCCGCAGGTGCCCCGGACGCGCCTGCTGAGCCCGGTCGAAGGCACCGGCTATCTGGATATGCTCGACAACTGGACCCGCGACCAGGCCGTCGCCGGTGGCCCGTTGACCGGCCCTCGCCCGCTTCGTTCGCCCGAAGAATCGATCCGGCGTCCCACGCCCGCCGTTCCGAACGATCCCGGTTCTCCGGAAGAGTTCGAAGAAGAACGGAAAGCCTTCCAGGGTATCCAGCGCAATACGCCCGACGATTCGGCCCCGATGCCGGATCGTGGGACTGTGACTCCACCACCGGCTCCAGCGCCGGACCAGACGCGAGCCTACCCGGGTAGCAATACGCCGAAGACGCCACGGTTTACCATGGCAGCCAACGACTTACGGAAAACTTCGGAAAATCGTGGGCCAACTGGCGGGGATTCGACGCCTAAATTGTTGAATCCTCATTCGGCCTCCGGTACCGCGGAAGACACTCAATCCGGTCAACGAGTGTCTGAAGTCGCCGGTACGGGTGAGGATTCATTTTCTTCCCGCTTGGCCAATCGTGGCAATCCCGCCGGGTTCGACCCAAAACGGGCCCCGCATTCCGGGCAGCTCAAACCCGGCAAACCGGTGAATCTGGATACGGTCAGTCCGGAAAGGCGTGCTGTGGTCAGCCAATACATGGCCTCCGTCAAGACCGGCATCCCGCTTCCGGCGGACACGCCAGTGCCGCTTCGACCCAAGGCCGATGCGGGCCTGACGCGAACGAATTATCAGGAGCCGGCCCAGCCAGCTCCGGCGACCGGCAACTCGACGAAACCTGAAGCGGCGGACCGGCTGCCCGAGCCTCTCGAAGCCGCGCCCGGCGCTGACGATTCGGACAACCGTCTCGGCGGTACGGATACGTCGACGCAGCTGCTCGAGATCCTCAACCCCCAGGTGAAGGATCTGGACGCGGAACTGGCGGCTGGCCTTCCGAGCGGCAGTGCGGCCTACGTCGTCACGCCGAACGAGGCCCTGACGCTCGCCCTGATCAACAGCCGCGACTATCAGAACCGGCTGGAAAACATTTACCTGACGGCACTTCCGGTCACCCTGCAGCGGTTCAACTTCGAACCTCAGGGCTTCGCCGGCTTGAGCCCGACGACTCTGCCCCGGGCGGGCGGTTCGCCGGCGAACTTCCCCAACAGCTTCCTCTACAGAACGCTGGAAGCTCCTGGCGGGCAGTCGAGCGTGATCAGTCAGGGCCAGGTGGCCGGTGTCGGCAAGGTGTTCATGTCCGGTATGAACGTCGTCACGGCGTTCGCCAGCCAGACGGTCATCAACCTGACCGGTGCCACGCCGCTGCAACCTCAAGTGCAGTCGATCATTCCGATCACGATCGTCCAGCCCTTCCTGAAGGGCGGCGGCCGGGCCGTGACGCTCGAAGGCCTCACCCAGGCAGAGCGTAACCTGCTTTACGAAGTGCGAGCCTACGCCCGCTACCGGCAGGATTTCGTCACCCGTCTGCTCCTGGGCAACTCGGCGGGCGGTGCGGCGAACCTTGGCGGGTTCGGCACGACGGCTGTCGGTGGAGGCGACCCGACCATCGGCTATCTGCCGCTGCTCCAGTCGCTCATGCAGATCGAAAACAACCGGAACCAGGTTTCGAACTTCGAGACGATCCTGACCCTGCAGGAAGAGCAGGTGGGTGGCGAAGGTTCGGGTCTGACGCAGCTCCAGGTCGACCAGACCAACAGCCAGCTTCAGAACGCCCGTGTTCAGCTGCTGCTTTCGCAGGTGAACTACCGTAACCAGCTTGACCAGTTCAAGATGCAGATGGGCCTGCCGCCCGACACCCCGATCGTGCCCGACCTGGAGATGATCCGGCCCTATCGGCAGTTCCTGCGGGATCTGCGGGCATGGTCGATCCGGGGCGACCGGGAACTTGCGGAGCTGGACGTCATCGTCGGCCGCCTGCCGGATCTCGACGAGCTGGACGTCAGGATCGACGACCGCTCGGTGCTGGACGTCATCACCGGCGAGAAGTTCGACGAAGAGGAAGAGCTGCTTCAGGCCGCCGCCCGTGTGGCGCTGGAGAACCGTGTCGACCTGATGAACGCCCGGGCCCAGCTTTACGACGCCTGGCGTCAGATCCGGGTCTCGGCCAACGCCCTCAAGGGTGTGTTCAACGTGAACGTGACCAACCAGGTCTATACGTCGCCGCTGGATACGAACCCGTTCGGATTCCTCAGCAGCGCCAAGCAGTTCGCCCTGCAGTTCAACGCCGAACTGCCGCTGATCCGGCTGGCCGAGCGGAACACCTTCCGCACGACCCTCATCAACTACCAGCGGCAACGTCGGGCCCTGATGCAATCCGAAGATCAGCTGAAACAATCTATCCGGGCCAACGTTCGTCAGCTACAATTGGTCTATCAGCAGTTCGAGATCGGCAAGAACCAGCTGACGTTGCAGATACGTCAGCGGGACAATGCCCAGGAACAGCTCTTCGCCCCGCCCGGATCCGGTGGGCAGGCAACCGACGTGGCCGTGAACGTACTTAACCTGAACAGTTCGACGACCGGTCTCAACAACGCCGCGAACAGCCTCGTCACCCAATACGTGAGTTTCATCGGAACTCGACTCCAACTGTTCCGCGATCTCGGAATCATGCCTTACGACGAATGGGAGGCCTACTATGAACTTTTCGCTCCCAAATCCATCTACTCCATCAGGGTTGACGGATCCGGCGAAACCCCCTTTGAACCTGCCGCCGCTGGAGAGCCCCTCCAGTAAGAAGCTCAAAAAAAAGAAGATGGGCTTCCTGCCCAAGCTTCTGTCCCTCGTCGCGTTCGGCGGTGCAGGCACCGCCGGACTCGTCTATTCCGGGGCCCTGGAGTCGATGGGCGTGAAGCCCGACCTGGCCGGCCTTCTGGGCAAGGAGCAGGTCAAGGTCGTCTCCTACAAGGTGAACAAGGGCGCCCTCGCCATTACGGTGAAGGAACGGGGCAATCTCGAAAGCTCCAAGAACGAAGACGTGATGAGCGAAGTGGAAGGTTCCACGACGATCATCAAGATCCTGCCGGAAGGCACCCGCGTCCGGAAAGGCGAACTGGTCTGCGAGCTGGATTCGGCATCGCTGAAGGATCAGCTCACCAACCAGCGGATCACGGTTCAGCAGGCCGAAGCAGCCTACCAGAACAGCAAGCTGACGCGTGAAGTCGCCGAAATCGCCCTGAACGAATACCTTGAAGGCACCTACATGCAGGACATCCGGCAGGCCGAGGGCGAAAAGGCCCTGGCCGAGACCGAAATGCTCCGTGCCAAGGACCGTCTCAAGTGGGCCAACCAGATGTTCGACAAGGGCTACCTTTCGAACACCGCCAAGGTGGCCGAGGAAGCCAACCTTCAGCGGGCCACGTTCAATAAGGAACAGGCCGAGACGAAGATCACGGTGCTGAAGGAATACACGAAGAAGAAGATGACGACCGACCTGAACTCGAACATCGAGAAGGCCCGGTCCGACGAACTCGCCAAGGAAGCGACCCTCAACCTCGAAAAGGAAAAAGAGGCCAAGCTCACCGCGCAGATCGAGAAGTGCAAACTGCTGGCCCCCAATGACGGCCTGGTGGTTTACGCCAACGACCCTGGCCGGTTCGGCGGTTCGAATCAGCCGCAGATCGAGGAAGGGGCCCAGGTGCGTGAGCGCCAGCCGATCTTCCGCCTGCCCGACATCAACAACATGCGGGTCAACACGAAAGTCCACGAGTCGCAGATCGACCGGATCGAGAAAGGGCTGAAGTCGCGGATCCGCGTCGACGCCTTCCCCGGCGAAGTCTTCGACGGCACGGTCGACACGGTCGCCCCGCTGCCCGACTCGGCCAACTTCTTCGCCTCCGACGTGAAGGTCTACACCACCCAGGTCTCCATCGACAAAGCCAACGCCGCCTTGCGGCCCGGCATGACGGCCCAGGTCGAAATCCTGATCAAGGAAATCGACGACGTTCTGGCCGTGCCGGTTCAGGCGATTCTCCAGGTGGGCGGCAAGGACACCGTGTTCGTCAAGGACGGCACAGACTGGAAGCGTTCCGAAGTCACCCTGGGTGACACCAACGACCAGCTCATCGAAGTGACCAAGGGCCTCAAGGACGGCGATGAAGTCGCCCTGGCCCCTGTGAACCTGCTGACCGACGAAGAAAAACGTTCGATGGTCGGCCCCGGCAAAGCGACCCGCAAGCGTGACTGGGGCGAAGCCGGCAAGTCTGGCGGCGATGCGGCCAAGGGTGGCGGCGGTGCCGCGGCCAAGGGTGAAGGCAAGGAAAAAGCCAAGGGCAAGCGGGGCGGCGCAGGTGGCGCATTCAACCCCGCCATGTTCCAGAAGTTCCAGAATCTGTCGACCGAAGAACGTGCCCAGATGAAGACCGCCGATGATGCGACCAAGAAATCGCTGATGAAGAAGGCCGGCTTCACCGACGCCGAGATTCAGCAGCTCAACGATGCCGCCAAGAACTTCGGTGGCGGCGGCGGTGGCGGCTTCGGTGGCGGTCCTCCGGGTGGTGGCGGTGGTGGCTTCGGCGGGGGACGTCCTGGCGGAGGCCCGCCCCAATGAGTGACATTCAGCCGACGACGCCGGAAGAAACCGGCGTCGATGTGCCCCAGATCGAAGTGCCCGTCGAGCTTTACCGCAGCCGGGCGATCATCGAGGGCAAACGCCCGATCGTCAGCCTGAAGGATGTGCGCAAGACGTACGTCATGGGCAAAAAAGGCGATACCGGCGCGGTCATCGTGCACGCCCTTCGGGGCGTGACGGTCGACTTCTACGAAGGCGAATACGTGGCCATCATGGGTGCGTCCGGCTCGGGCAAGTCGACGATGCTCAACCTGCTCGGTTGCCTGGACCGACCCACGAGCGGCCTGTATTACATGGGCGAGAACGACGTCGCGAACATGTCCGACGACGAACTCTCCGAAGTACGCAGCCGCTTCATCGGCTTCATCTTCCAGTCATACAACCTGATTCAGCAGTACACGGTGCTGGAGAATATCCAGCTCCCGCTGACGTATCAGGGGTCTGGCGAAATTTCGGCTGAACAGCAGCAGCGTACCGAAGAGCTGGCGGCGATGGTGGGCCTGGGCGAACGTCTGGACCACCGCCCCATGCAGCTCTCCGGGGGCCAGCAGCAGCGTGTTGCGATCGCCCGTTCGCTGATCAACGACCCCTACATCATCCTGGCCGACGAAGCCACGGGTAACCTCGACACCAAGACGAGCCATGAGATCATGTCCATGCTCGGCTCGCTCAACGAAGCCGGCAAGACGATCATCATGGTGACCCACGAAGACGACATCGCCGAGCACGCCAAGCGGATCATCCGCATGCGGGACGGCAATATCGTCGAGGACGGCCCATCCCAGCGCATGGTTGCCGCGGCCGCTGGCCTGAGTGGCCAGACGGTCATGTCGTCGGTGCCGTAAGGCTCGTCATTTTCGGCCTTCTTCCGTCCGCCTCCGAACCCGCCCGAACCGTACCGCTTTCGAATCAGGAGCCATCGATCCATGAACCGTGTCTGGCGAAGCCTCAAAATGGGCCTGAAAAGCCTGTTGCTTCACAAGTTGCGGTCCGGGCTCACGGTGCTGGGCATCGTTTTCGGCGTGGCCAGCGTGATCGCCATGCTGGCCATCGGCGAAGGCTCCAGCCGCGACGCCCAGGCCCGTTTCGAAATGCTCGGCGTCACCAACATCATCTACCGCTCGGTGAAGCCTTCCGACGAAGCCCAGGCCGCTGGCGGCCGCCCGAGCCGGATCCTCAACTACGGCCTTAAATACGACGATTTCGAACGGGTCATCAACACCGTTCCGACGATCAAGAAGGCCCTGCCGATCCGCGAGATCAAAAAAGAAATCCGCAGGCTGAACAAAGCCGTCGATGGCCGCGTGGTCGGCACCACGGCCGATTACATGGACTTCAACCACCTCGACATGGCCCGGGGCCGGTTCCTGTCCGAAACCGACAACCGCGACTATCAGAACTATGTCGTCCTGGCCGCGGGCACTGCTGCCACTCTGTTTCCGTTCGAAGATCCGGTCGGCCAGTCGATCAAGATCGGTTCCGACTACTACACCGTCATCGGCGTGACGGCCGCCCGCCAGGCCACGGCCGGCATCGGCGGCTCGTTCGCGGCCCAGGATTACGACAAGGACGTCTACATCCCCATCAACACCTGCCGGCTCCGCTTCGGCGAGCGCATCATGAACAGCCGCGCTGGCTCGATGGAAATGGAAGAAACGCAGCTTTCGCAGATTACCGTGCAGGTCGAGGATACGGCCCTGGTCGAGCCGACGGTGCCGATCATCAAGGCCGCCATCGAGCCCTACAACATGCACGAACGCAAGAAGGACGTGGCCATCACCGTGCCCTACGACCTTCTGCTGGAAGCCCAGCGTTCGGCCCGCATCTGGAGCATGGTTCTGGGTGCCATCGCAGGCATTTCGCTGATCGTCGGGGGCATCGGCATCATGAACATCATGCTGGCGACCGTCACCGAACGGACCCGGGAAATCGGCATCCGCCGGGCCCTGGGCGCGAAGCGTAAGGACATCGTTCAGCAGTTCCTCATCGAAACGATCGTGCTCTCGGGCGTGGGCGGCATCCTGGGCGTCGTCATCGGCGTGATTATCCCGTTCGCGATCACCTACACTTCAAGTTCAGAAGTGAAGGCCATCGTCACGCCGATCTCGATCATCATCGCCTTCTGCGTGTCCGTCTTCGTGGGTGTCATCGCCGGCCTCTACCCGGCCAGCCGGGCGGCTAAAATGGACCCGATCGAAGCCCTGCGACACGAGTGACCAGTCTTTGATACGGCCGAAAATCGATTGCACCGTTCATGGCACGTATCTTGTGCTATGAACGGTGTTTGCGTTTTCTTTCATAGCGGGCGAATCGAGCCTTGGAAAAGGGATCTCCCGGCGTCGAATCCGCCGTAATAAAGGGGCAAAAGCCGGTAACCTGGGCCGATTGCCACGAATTTCCGCGGTCGAAGCCTTCGCCACAGCCAAAAAAGACTTGCGAATCGGCCGGGGCTTGACTAACCTTGCCATAATGTCATCGAGAATACGACCGGGTGTGGAACGACCACATCCGGTTCTGTTTTCGCCTTCACCTCCTTCTGTCCTTTCGTTGGGGTGCCTGGCCCGGAACTCGACGCGTCCCTTTCGGCCGATGTGGCCTTCGTGTTCGGTTCCTTACGATGGGTCGGGCGAAATCCTGCCAGATCAACTTGGGAGTCTCAGGGAATGGCGATAGACCGCATCCCCATGTCCAAAGAGGGTTACGACAAGCTCAAGGCCCAATTGGACCACATGAAGAACGTGGACGCCCCGCGCATCGCCAACCAGATCGCGGAAGCACGTGCCGAAGGGGATTTGTCCGAAAACGCCGAATTCGACGCCGCCATCGAGGCCCAGGGCCTCCTGGAAGCCCGGATCCGTGACCTCGAAAGCAAGCTGGCATCGGCCCAGATCGTCGACAAATCGGCCATCAAGACCGATCGCGTCGTGTTCGGCTGCAAGGTCGTCGTTCAAGACCTGGACAAGAAGTCGAAGACGGACTACACGCTGGTCTCGCCCGGCGAAGAAGATTACGACTCCAACAAGATTCTGGCCACCAGCCCGATCGGCAAGGGCCTCGTCGGCAAGACCGTCGGCGAAGTCGCCGAAATCAATATTCCCAAGGGTCTCCTGCGTCTCAAGATCGTCGAGATCGGCGTCGGCGACTGAAATTCCAGTCAGGGGGAGCCGCTTCCGACCCGAAGCAAGGCTCCCCCTGACATTTTCGATTCCGCGATCGTCAGGGAATTGCATGATCATTCCGCTCACGAATCGCATTTCTATGGCTTTCTTTCGACCCGCGTTTCTATTTGTCCTTTTCCCGCTGCTGTTCTGTGGCTGCGGGCCACACGATGATCACGTCCGGATCCTCGGCGTCGAATATTCCCGCCCCGCCGGCGAACCGCTGAAATTCGATTTCGTACGCCCTCAGGGCAATGGCCCGTTTCCGCTGGTCGTGTGCATTCATGGCGGCGGCTGGCGCAAGGGGGATCGCTCGGAATACGCCGAATTTCAATCGACCATGGCCGGTAAAGGTGTCGCCACGGTTTCGGTCCAGTACCGGCTTGCCCCGGACGCCAAATTCCCCGTACAACTCGAAGATATCCGAAATGCGCTGCAATTCGTTCTGACCGATCGAAAACGCTTTCCTGTCGACCCGAAGCGCGTGATGTGGCTGGGCGGTTCGGCCGGCGGTCATCTGGCCCTGCTCGCGGGCTTCGAAAAGCGAGACGATTTCGAAACGCGCCTGATCGTGAATGTCGCTGGGCCAGCCGACCTTCGGACGTTCAAGTCACTGCCTTCGGGCGATGCCAATCTCAAGAAATACGTCACCCGCGACTCGTCGGAATTGCTCGCCGACCTGCTGGGCACGGCCGATCGAACCGCAGATATTTACCGCATCGCTTCGCCCGTCGAGCATCTTCGGCCCGGCGGCCCGCGAGTGCTTACGCTGCATGGAGACCAAGACGACATCGTGCCGATCTCGCAGTCCGAAGCCCTGCATGCGAAACTCCGCGAAATGCAAGTGCCGGAAAAGCTGATCCGAATCCCCGGCGGCGGCCACGACATGGGTGCCTGGAACGCCGACGAACGCCTGAAAGCCCTGATCGAAGTCGTCGATGCGATCGAGGCCGAAGCCCAAAAGTAGCAGCGTCAAACAGCCGCAAATCGCGTTCGCGGGATAACGACACTTATCGAAATAACGATCACAGCTTTACATTCGCGTTAGCGAAGAGACTCTGGTGCCGAGCGCGCAGTTAAAACGGAATCTCACCGTTTTCCGCGCGATCAGCCGCAAAAGGCCACCAGGCTGCAGCCTGGTGGCCTCTAAACGCGATCGCTCAATTTTGGGCCGTCGATCCTCGGAATTTCAAAGATCGAACGAGGTTTCAGGCTCCGGCAGCGTCACGTTCAGGCCGAAGTCGTTGCGGATCTTTTCGGCCAGTGCCTCGCGCGAACGGTCCTCGCCGTGATTCAGCAGCACCATGGGCTTGCGGGCGGCCAGTGGTTTGAGCCAGTCGAGCAGCTCCGTCTGCCCGGCGTGGGCCGAAAAGCCGCCGAGGGTGTGAATCTTCGCCCGCACTTCGATCATCTGGCCGAGAATCCGTACCTTTTTCAGCCCTTTCACGAGCTGGCTGCCCAGAGTGCCATTGGACTGATAGCCGACCATCAGCACGTCGGTATTGTGCCGCCAGACGCTGTGTTTCAGGTGGTGAACGATGCGCCCGCCGTTGCACATACCTGAGCCGGCGATGATCACGCACGGCGACCAGTCGTCGTTGAGCGACATCGAATCGGCCCGAGATTCGACGATGCGGACACGCTTTTTCAGCCGGTCAAGCCGCGCGCAGAAGTCTTTGCGTTTCGTTTCGTCGTCGAGCAGTTCCGGGTGGTCCAGATGCAATTGCGTCGCGGCGCGGGCCATCGGGCTGTCCAGGTACACCGGCAGGCTTTCCGGCAGGCGACCCTGCTCTGTGAGCACGCCGATGTAATACAACAATTGCTGGGTCCGCCCGACCGCGAAGGCCGGGATCAGCACCCGCCGTTTTTCGGCTTCGGCCGTCACCAGAATTTGCAGGAATTCCTCGATCGTCGCGGCAATGGACCGGTGGTCGCGGTCGCCGTAGGTCGATTCCATGACGACCCAGTGGGCTTCATGGAATGGCTCCGGATCACAGAGCAGGGGCGTGTCACGCACTCCGATATCGCCCGAAAAGACGACGATCCGCGTTTGCCCTGCTTCTTCCAGGTGGAATTTCAGGCTCGTCGACCCCAGAATGTGCCCGGCATCATGCGGCAGCACGCTTACGCCCTGGGTCACCTGCGTTGTCTTGTTCATCGGCATCGGCACGAATTGACTCATGATCGTGGCGACGTCTTCTTCGTCGTAAAGCGGCTCCGGCGGAATCCTGCCCTGGCGCACGAGCCGCTTGGCCGCCCGTTCGGCGTCGGATTGCTGGATCCTGGCCGAGTCGCCCAGAAGCAGTCGGGTCAGGTCGATCGTGGCCGGCGAAGCGTAAATCGGCCCCTTGTAACCCAGCCTGGCCAGCATCGGCAGCCGGCCGGAATGGTCGAGGTGGGCGTGCGTGAGGACGACGGCGTCGATCTTGCGAACGTCCACTGGCGGCAATCGGCGGTTCTTCTCAAGTGCGAACTTCGCCCCCTGGAACAGGCCGAAATCGACGAGCACCTTCTTCTTGCCGACTTCCAGCAGGCTCGAAGATCCGGTGACTTCACCCGTGGCACCAAGCAGATGCAGTCGCATCATTGCGTTTCCCCTGAGAGCGATTCGCTTACGGCGGTAAAAAGCCGCTACGTCGATCATACTCTCGAATCCACCATCGTCGCGAGATCAGACTTCCGGCGATCGATTCGGGCCATTGACGGACAAGCCCGGGCTGAGCTGCGAATCGCCAGCGGTCCGTATGGGAACAGGTTTCGGGCAAACCAACGTCAGACTGATCGATGCTGTCCGATTTTGCCGATAATATCCTCAGAGCGGCCGCCCAAAAAACGAAATCATCGCATGCGTCACAGGTCAACGGCCTTGACCGGCATCAGCCTGTGCGAACGCTATCGAGCGCACCGCGACGGCGATCACGGAGCGAGCATGATCGCGACGACTCTCTGGATCTCATTGACGCTGGTCCAGCAGATTCGATTCGATTCCGCATCACTGGAACCCCCTACGCCTGAAACCCGGCAGATCGAATCGATCGAGTCGTCCAGTATTTCACAGGTTTTCGAACAGCGACCGGACGATGGATCAGGGGACGTCGTCGAAAGAAATGCCAGCGGAATCGAGTCTTTCGCGGATGGCCTCGATTCGCTCCTGACACCCTTTGAGCCGGGCGTTCCGGTTGTGCCGGAAGTCGACGCGATTTCGGAATCCGGCTCCTGGCTGGCTCGCCGCCGAATCTCCGTATCTGGCTGGACGGACGGCTCTTTCACGGCCTCGACGGCTCGCCGTGAACAAAATCCGATGGGTATGAATTACCTGGCCAATCAATTTCTGCTGCAACAGAACTGGCTGCGGATCGACCGACCTGTCGAAACGGACTCCGGGCTGCCCTCATTCGGATTTCGAAGCGATACGATTCTCCCCGGCAGCGACTATCTTTACACCCGCATTCGAGGCCTGGCGGATGAGATTTTCGTCGATGGCAAGGGCATACCCGCCCGGTACGGTATCGATCCGGTTCAATTCTGGGCCGAGGGCTATTTCCCGGAAATTGGCCAGGGGCTGAGCCTCAAGCTCGGGCGGTTTTTCGCTCCCTTCGGGGTCGAGAGCATCGCCGCCGCAGATTCGCCGCTGCCTTCCCGGTCATACACTTTCATTTACGATCCCTTCACTCAGACTGGCCTCCTGGGCAATCTTCAGCTCGAAAACGGCTGGTCCGTCAAAAGCGGTATCATTATGGGGAATGACGTATTCGTGAATGCCGCTGCATCTCCTTATTATGTCGGCGGCTTTCGGTACGATCCGAACGAGGGACGCTCGACGGCTGAATTCACGATCGTTTTCGGCAGCGGAGACTATAACCAGACATTGCAATTCAACAACCCGCAGATCTTCGACCTTGTTTTTACGCATCGATTGTCGGATTCGATCACCTGGAACGCCGACCTGCTTTACGGCTTTCAGAACGACGTGCCCAGCACAGGGTTCGCCAACTGGTTCGGTATCGTCAACTACCTGACGGTCGACTGGTCGGATTCGTTCGCGACGATCGGGCGAGCGGAATTCTTCGACGACCTTCAGGGACAGCGCACCGGGCATTCAGGCCTGTACACGGCGATTACGGCCGGTGCTCGCTACGAGGCTCGCAAGTGGCTCTGGATCCGGCCCGAAATTCGCCTCGATTACAATCGATCAGCGCCTTTCGAAGGTTCCCCGACGCTTTTTACCGCGACACTCGACGTCATCTTCCGCTGGTGACATTGTCAAAGCGGTCCCCCCGGATCGGAGAAAATCGGAATCTCGTGAGTTTGCCGCTGCGGTTTCACGGATTGTTTTGCCGGAGAGTTTCACAGCAGGTTCGACTGGCCAGCAGCTTCGGGGGGTGCCACAATTTTCCGGGAGATTTGGCGGAGACAGGCAGCTTGCAGAGAATGCCGAGCTTGCGGCACATGCTTTTCTTCTGCCCTGAAGGGGCATTCGGAATCCAGCCCCGGGTGAAGCGAAGCGGAACCCGGGGTATCGGG